>NZ_FNAV01000003.1:0-282789 GCF_900102075.1 Salipiger thiooxidans
AAACCGAAAGCCGTACAAACAGTGAAGCTGACACTGGATCATCGGGTTACCCCTACCAGCGCGATATACAGAGACTTGATCCATCGAATGAACCAGAGTCGCCCGCATATCTCTTCAGATATCATCAATGTCAAAGAGCGTGAGAGACAAAAACCAGACCAGTGCGCCCTATCTTCCGGCGCGCCCGCCTTTCCCTGCCTCTCGATGTTCCGTCCGCATCGTCTGCAACCGCGTCTCGTTTCCTCGCCGCCGCCGCTCCGTCCTGCGTCCCGTCAGCGCCTCAGCGCCGCCGGTGAGGGGCTATCTACGGATTACACCCGACACCCGCAAGCCCCCTTTCCCATTATTCGTCATCTTTTTTTCACCTGAGAGAATATTATTGTGATTTCAGCGGGTTAATTCATAAGGAAAACTGTGCATCCCCCTGATGCCGACCCGCTGCATGGCCCGGCGATCCTCGGACCGACCCCGGCTTCCACCACATCTTGCGTTACCCACAGCCTTATACCCAAGAGCGCCCACAGGTGGCCTGAGAATCCCAGAGCGTCAGGCGTTGCGACTCGCGAAGTGACTCGTTTTTCCCGCCCGCCAAGGCAGCCCCGCGCCCCGCGTCAGCCGCGCAGACGGCGGCGGGACATGGTCTCGAGCGCGGGAAGCCTCAGGGCCAGCAGCCCGAGCACCGCGATCAGGTAGGCCAGCGGCTCGATCTGGAAGCCCTTTGCCAGCATCACGAAGTGCAGCGCCCCCAAAAGGACCGCCGCATAGGTGAGCCGGTGCAACTGGCGCCAGCGGAGACCTCCAAGCCGGCGCACCGAGAGATTGTTGGACGTCAGTGCCAGCGGGATCAGCAGCGCGAAACCCGCCATCCCCACGGTGATATACGGGCGCTTCACGATGTCGGCCCAGATCTGCGCAGGGATCTGCACGTCGAGCACCAGCCACACCAGCAGGTGCAGCAATACGTAGAAAAACGCGATCAGCCCCACGGCACGACGGAAGCGCAGCAGATTCACCCCGGCGAAGCGCCGCAGCGGCGTGATGCAAAGCCCCACGACCAGAAGCTGCAGGGCGAATTCACCCAGCGCATGCTCAAGCGCCTTGATCGGCTCGACGCCCAAGCCCCCGGTCAGCCCTTGCCAGAGCCACCAGAGCGCCGGCAGCGGTGACAGTATATATAGGGTCCAGCTGGGGACGCGCCGGGTGGCGGCGTTGATCCGGTCGGCGATCATCAGAAATACGTCGAAAGGTCCATGCCGGCATAGAGCCCGGCCACCTCGTCGCCATAGCCGTTGAACGGCAGCGTGTCCTGCCGCGCGGCGAAGAGCCCTCCGCCGATGCGCCGCTCTGTGGCCTGGCTCCAGCGCGGATGGCTGACCTCGGGGTTCACGTTGGAATAGAAGCCGTACTCGCGGGCGTTGGCCTTGTTCCACGAGGTCGGCGGCTCGCTGTCGGTCAGGGTGATGCGCACCACCGACTTGATCGACTTGAACCCGTATTTCCACGGCACCACCAGCCGCAGCGGCGCGCCGTTCTGCTTGGGGATGTCCTTGCCGTAGATGCCCGTGGCCATGATCGTGAGCGGGTGCATCGCCTCATCGAGCCGCAGCCCTTCGACATAGGGCCAGTCGAGCACACGGTAGGCGGTGCCCGGCATCTCGTCGCGGTTCAGGACGGTCTCGAAACCGACATACTTGGCCGAGGACTGCACCCCGGCGAGCTCCAGCAGGTCGGCAAGCTCGAACCCGGTCCAAGGCACGACCATCGACCAGGCCTCGACACAGCGGAAGCGGTAGAGCCTTTCCTCGAGCGTCATCTTCGACAGGATGTCCTCGAAGGCGTAATCCCCGGGGCGGTCGACAAGACCGTCGATGCGCACGGTCCAGGGCGCGATGGTGAGCCGTTCGGCATAGCGGGCAGGATCGTCCTTGCCGGTGCCGAACTCATAGTAGTTGTTGTAGCTGGTGATCTCTTCCCAGCTGTTGGGTTCGAGATCCCCCTCGGCGGCGCGGGCGCCCCCGGCGATGCCCATGAGCCCGAGCCCCGCGGCCCCGCCCAGCAGCGCGCGGCGGTTCAGCCAGAGCGCCTCATCGGTCACGTCGCGGTCTTTCAGTGTGCCTGTCCAGCGCAGGGCCATGGCGTCCTCCTGTTGCGTCCCCCGCAGCAGAAGGTAGCCGACGCACCGGCGTGCTCAAACAAACAAAGACTCACTTTGCGGTGTCGGGGTTGTAACTTGGCCGGATCTTGTTGAACGGGATCGAACTGCCGTCCGCCTGCACGATGCGCACATGGCGGCGGCGCATCTGTCGGGGCTCGGAGACGCCGACAGAGTGTGCGATGGTCTCGACCTCCTTGATGATGCTCCTGGCGTAGTTGGCGACCTTCACGTACTTGTCCTCGACCACCAGCCCCTTCTGCAGGCGCGGGTCATGGGTGGTGATGCCGGTGGGACAGGTGTTGCGGTTGCACTTGAGCGCCTGGATGCAGCCGAGCGAGAACATGAAACCGCGCGCCGAGGTGACGAAGTCGGCGCCGAGGCAGATCGCCCAGGCCACGTCGGCCGGGTTCACCAGCTTGCCGCTGGCGATGATGCGGATGCGGTCCTTGAGCCCGTAGCGGTCGCGCAGGTCGACGATCCGGGGCAGCGCCTCGCGGATCGGCATGCCGACAAGGTCGATGAGCGGCATGGGGGCCGCGCCGGTGCCGCCCTCGCCGCCGTCGATGGTGATGAAGTCGGGCGCGCTTTCGGGGCCGCGCTCGATGATCAGCTTGAACAGGTTCTCCCACTCGTCGGACGAGCCGATCACCGTCTTGAAGCCCACAGGTTTGCCCGAGACCTCGCGGATGTGGCCGATCATGTCGAGCAGGTCGCCGAAATCGTCGATCTCGCGGTGGCGGTTGGGCGAGATGCCGGCCTGCCCGACCTTGAGGCCCCGGATCGCCGCGACCTCCTCGTTGACCTTCTCGCCGGGCAGGATGCCGCCCTTGCCGGGCTTGGCGCCCTGCGCGAGCTTGAGCTCGAACATCTTCACCTGCGGATCGGTGCCGACCTTCCGGAGCTTCTCGTCCGAGAGCCCGCCGGTCTCGTCACGCAGGCCGAACTTGGCGGTGCCGATCTGGAACACGAGATCGCAGTCGGCCACCTTGTGATAGGGCGAGAGCCCGCCCTCGCCGGTGTTGAGCCAGATCCCGGCCTTGGCGGCGCCGCGGCTCAGGGCCTCGACCGCGGGACGCGAGATCGCACCGTAGCTCATGCCCGAGATGTTGAAGATCGACCTGGCCACGTAGGGCACCCGCGCGTGCGGGCCGATCACCATGGGCTCGGTCGTGGCGAACTGGTCGTCGAGCGGCGGGAACACCGCGTTCACGAAGATCGGCGTGCCGGGGATGTTGAGGTTGCGGGTCGAGCCGAAGGCCACGGTGTTATCCTTGCCCTTGGTGGCGTGGTAGACCCACTCACGCTGCGCCCGGTTGAACGGCATCTCCTCGCGGTCCATGGCGAAGAAGTACTGCCGGAAGAACTCTCCCAGCTTGGTGAAGAGCCCGCGGAAGCGCCCGATCACCGGGTAGTTGCGCCGGATGGCATCGCCGGCCTGCGTCGAATCGACGACATAAAGCGCCGCCGTCAGCATCACGGCCGCGCCGATCACCGCGACAAAGAGCAACGCGAGGACCTGCAAAGCATACATTGCGGCGCCCATGACTTTCCCTCACATATTCATTGATTTGCATGACTGGCGGAATCTTAGTACTTCGGTATCGTGACAATCGTTGCCGGGAACGGCAACCATTGGGGAGGAGAGAGATGAAAAAACTGATTTCGGCGCTGGTCTTGGCCACGTCACCTGTCGCTGCGGAGGAGGCAGTGACCTATGACACGGACCAGAGCTTCGATGACGTGATCTTCGGGCTCGAAAACGCGATCCTCGGGGCCGGGCTGGTCGTCGACCACATCAGCCACACCGGAGAGATGCTCGAGCGCACCCGGCAGGACGTCGGCTCGGACGTGGTGCTGTTCGATCATGCGGATGTCTACAGCTTCTGCTCGGCACAGCTGTCGCGCGAGGTGATGGAGGCGGATCCGATGAACGTGATGTTCTGCCCATACAACGTCTTCGTCATCGTCCGGCACGACACGCCCGACGTGACCACGATCGGCTTCCGGCCGTTCCCAGAGGGCGAGATGCAGACCATCCAGTCGCTGCTCGACGGTATCGTGCGCGACGCCATCGGGCTGGACTGAGCGCGGCCCTCGCCGGGGTCCTTTCGCCCGGGCGCCGCGCACATGAAAAGGCCCGCCGGTGGGGCGGGCCTGTCGGTCTTGTGAGACGTCCTTGCGAGGGCGTCCTGTCGGGCCCCCGCTGGCGGGAGCCCGTGTCAGGCATCAGTGGACGACCGCATCGTCCGGCCGCGGCCGGCTCGAGGCGCCGACCCGCTCGCCGATCAGCAGGCCTTCCGAGCCTGCGGTGACCGGCACCGTGTCGCCGTCCCTGATGTCGCCGGCGAGGATCATCTCGGCCAGCGGATCCTGCAGCGCGCGCTGGATCACCCGCTTGAGCGGACGGGCCCCGAAGACCGGGTCGTAGCCGTCTTCCGCCAGCCACTTCTTGGCGCCCTCGTCGAGCTCCAGCGTGACCTTGCGGTTCGCCAGCCGCTTGAGCAGGCGGGCGAGCTGGATTTCGACGATGCCGTCCATGTCGCCGCGCTTGAGCCGGTCGAAGATGATCGTCTCGTCGAGCCGGTTGAGGAACTCGGGGCGGAAGTGCGCCCGCACCGCGTCCATCACGTCGCGCCGCGCCTGGCTGCTGTCGGCCCCCTCGGGAAGCTGCGACAGCGCCTGCGAGCCAAGGTTGGACGTCAGCACGATCAGCGTCTGCTTGAAGTCCACCGTGCGGCCCTGGCCGTCGGTCAGCACCCCGTCATCGAGCACCTGCAGGAGCACGTTGAACACGTCCGGGTGCGCCTTCTCGACCTCGTCGAACAGCACGACCTGGTAAGGCCGACGCCGCACCGCTTCGGTCAGCACACCGCCCTCGTCGTAGCCCACGTAGCCCGGAGGCGCACCGATGAGACGGGCCACCGAGTGTTTCTCCATGAACTCCGACATGTCGATGCGCACCATCGCGCTGTCGTCGTCGAACAGGAACTCGGCCACGGCCTTGGTCAGCTCGGTCTTGCCGACGCCGGTCGGTCCGAGGAACAGGAACGACCCCAGCGGACGGTTCTCGTCGTTGAGACCCGCACGGGCCCGCCGCACCGCATTGGCGACTGCCTTGACCGCCTGGTTCTGGCCGACGACCCGCTTGTGCAGCCCGTCCTCCATGCGCAGGAGCTTCTCGCGCTCGCCTTCCAGCATCTTGCTGGTCGGGATGCCGGTCCAGCGTTCGACCACCTCGGCGATCTGCTCGGGACGCACGGCCTCTTCGACCATGACGTCACCCTCGGCCGCCTCGGCCTCGGCCAGCTTCTTCTCGATCTCGGGGATCTTGCCGTATTGCAGCTCACCGGCCTTGGCGAAGTTGCCCTCGCGCTTGGCGATCTCGAGCTCGGCGCGCAGCCGGTCCAGCTGCTCCTTCAGATCCCGGGCCGAGGCCAGCTTGTCGCGCTCGGCCTGCCACTGGGCGGTCATCTCGGCGGATTTCTCCTCGAGATCGGCCAGTTCCTTTTCGAGCTTCTCGAGCCGGTCCTTCGACGCCGCGTCGTCCTCGAGCTTCAGCGCCTCGACCTCGATCTGCATCTGCAGGATGTTGCGGTCGAGCTGGTCGAGCTCTTCGGGCTTGCTGTCCACTTCCATCCGCAGCCGCGATGCCGCCTCGTCCATCAGGTCGATGGCCTTGTCCGGCAGGAAACGGTCGGTGATGTAGCGGTGGCTCAGCGTGGCGGCGGCGACAAGCGCAGAGTCCGAGATCCGCACGCCGTGGTGCAGCTCGTATTTCTCCTTGATGCCGCGCAGGATCGAGATGGTGTCCTCGACCGTCGGCTCCTGCACCATCACCGGCTGGAAGCGCCGGGCCAGCGCCGGGTCCTTCTCGACGTGCTTGCGGTACTCGTCGAGCGTGGTGGCGCCGACGCAGTGCAGCTCACCCCGTGCGAGCGCGGGTTTCAGCAGGTTCGACGCGTCCATGGCGCCGTCCGTCTTGCCCGCGCCGACCAGCGTGTGCATCTCGTCGATGAACAGGATGATCTCGCCCGCAGCTGACTCGATCTCCTTGAGGATAGACTTCAGCCGCTCCTCGAACTCGCCACGATATTTCGCACCGGCGATCAGCGCGCCCATGTCGAGCGCCATCAGCCGCTTGTTGCGCAGGCTCTCCGGCACGTCGCCGTCGATGATGCGCAGCGCGAGGCCCTCGGCAATCGCCGTTTTACCGACGCCGGGTTCCCCGATCAGCACCGGGTTGTTCTTGGTGCGGCGGCTCAGCACCTGCATAGAGCGACGGATTTCCTCGTCCCGGCCGATGATCGGGTCGATCCGGCCCTGCTCGGCGGCCTCGGTCAGGTCGCGGGCGTATTTCTTGAGGGCGTCATAACCCTCTTCCGCCGATGCACTGTCCGCGGTGCGGCCCTTGCGCAGGTCGTTGATCGCCTCGTTCAGGCGCTGCGGCGTCAGATTGCCGGCCTCGAGCGCCTCCTTGGCACCGGATTTCTCGATGGCGAGGGCGGTGAGGATGCGCTCGACGGGAACGAAGCTGTCGCCCGCCTTCTTCGCGATCTTCTCGGCCTCGTCGAGCACGCGCGCCGTTGCCGGGTCCAGATAGACCTGGCCTGCGTCGCCGCTCACCCGGGGGATCTTGCTCAGCTTCTGCTCGAGCACCTCGACCACGCGCGGCGGCTGACCGCCCGCACGGGTGATGAGATTGGACGCGAGCCCCTGCTCGTCATCCATCAGGGCCTTCAGCAGATGTTCCGGGACCAATCGCTGGTGGTTGTCCCGCATAGCGATGGTCTGTGCGGCCTGAATGAAACCACGCGACCGCTCCGTGAACTTCTCCAAGTTCATGGTGTCTCTCCTTCCATAAGCGCCCGCTGGGAAAATGTCGCGCCCGCCTGGGCGGCACGCGGCTGTCTCGGGCCTCGGATTACAGATGGTTGCCGTCGTGAAAGGCTTCAAGATCCGTGATGGCAGAATCCGCATCCATCATATCTTTACCCGTATCGCGGATAGTTTCACGGGAAACGGAGGCTGACGCGATGCACGTACGGAGAATCACCCTTGACGGCTTCGACGGGCCGGAACCCGAGCGGATGAAACCGGGAACGGTCTCGCTCGTCGCCGCAAACGGCCGGATCGAGATCGCGCTGCTGGCCCCGCCCCGGGTCTCGCCATGGCGCATCGCCCTGCCCCGGCGCATCCTCTCGCGGGCCATCGACCGGGTGATGCGGATGCCGGAATACCGCACCGGCCAGGAAGAGCTGTCTTTCGACGAAGGCGTGCTGACCGGCCTGCGCATGGGCAATCCGCCAGGCTAGCAGGCGCGCCCGCCCCCGCCGGGCTTGACGGCAGCGCCCCTGCGCCGCATGAGGGGACGATCCCAAGACAGCAGGAGCGCCCGATGACCGACGACCGCCTGATCGTTGCCCTAGACGTGCCGAACGCGCTGGAGGCGCTGAAGCTCACCGACCAGATCGGCGATGCCGTGTCCTTCTACAAGATCGGCCTCGGGATGCTGACCGGCGGCGGTCTGGCGCTCGCCAACGAGCTCAAGCAGGAGCACGGCAAGCGCATCTTCCTCGACATGAAGCTCTTCGACATCGGTCAGACGGTCGAGAACGCGGTACGCGGGCTGGCGCAGTTCGACCTCGACTTCCTCACGGTGCACGGTGACCCGCACGTGGTCCGCGCCGCCAAGGAAGGCGCCGCCGGCAAGGATCTCAAGATCCTCGCGGTGACTATCCTGACCTCGCTCGACCGCGCCGACCTCGATGCCAGCATGATCCAGACGGGCGAGGTGGCGGACCTGGTGGTCGAGCGTGCCGCCCGCGCCTTCGAGGCCGGGGCCGACGGCATCATCGCCTCGCCGAACGAGGCCGCGCGCATCCGCGCCCTGCCCGAAGCCGAGGGCCGGCTCATCGTGACCCCCGGCGTGCGCCCCGCGGGCAGCGCCGACGACGACCAGAAGCGCATTGCGACGCCCGCCAACGCCGTCGCCGCCGGGGCCGACCACATCGTGGTGGGCCGTCCGGTCTGGCGCTCGGAAAGCCCGCGCGACGCGGCGCTCTCGATCCAGCGAGAGCTGGCCTCGCCGCAGGCTCAGCGCCCGAACCGGGGCTGATCGCCGCTTGCGCGCGGGCCCCGTTCGGTCTACCGAACCCGCATGACCCGCGCGACGACCCATATCCGCTTCTGGTGGCAGCCCTCCTGACAGGGCGGCCAGCGCGATCATGCACGACACAGGGCCGCCGCATCCGGGCGGCCTTTTTCATATCCCCTCCCCCGATGCGGCGTCCCGTTCCCCCACAACGGAGACCCAACATGTCCAGACCCGTCATCCTCACCGGCGACCGCACCACCGGCCCGCTGCACATCGGCCATTACGCCGGTTCCCTGAAGAACCGGCTGGCGTTGCAGGACAGCCACCGGCAGTTCCTGCTGCTTGCCGACACCCAGGCGCTGACCGACAACGCCGACGACATCGGCAAGGTGCGCCGCAACGTGCTTGAGGTGGCCTTCGACTATCTCGCGGTGGGCATCGACCCGGCGAAGACCACGATCTGCCTGCAATCGCATCTGCCCGCGCTGGCCGAACTGTCGATGCTCTATCTCAACTTCGTCACCGTCGCCCGGCTCGAGCGCAACCCGACCATCAAGGACGAGATCCGCGCCCGCGGCTTCGGGCGCGACATCCCGGCGGGCTTCCTCTGCTACCCGGCCGCGCAGGCCGCCGACATCACCGCCTTCAAGGCCACCGTCGTGCCGGTGGGCGAGGATCAGGCGCCGCTGATCGAGCAATGCAACGAGATCGTCCGCCGCATCAACGCCAGCGCCGGGCGCGAGGTGCTGCCCGAGGCGCAGGCGCTGATCCCCGAGGCCGGCCGCCTCCCGGGCATCGACGGCAGGGCCAAGATGAGCAAGTCAGGCGGCAACGCCATCGCGCTCTCTGCCGGGCCGGACGAGATTCGCGCCGCCGTGCGCGCCATGTTCACCGACCCCGACCACCTGCGGATCGAGGATCCGGGCCGCATCGAGGGCAACGTGGTCTTCACCTATCTCGACGCCTTCGACCCGGACCGCGAGGAGGTGGCGCGGCTCAAGGACCACTACAGGCGCGGCGGGCTCGGCGATTCCGTGGTGAAACGCCGGCTCGAGGAAATCCTGCAGGAACTTCTCGCCCCGATCCGCACCCGGCGGGCAGACTACGCCGCCGACCCGGGCGAGGTGCTGCGCATCGTCGCCGAGGGCACCGGCGCGGCGCGGGATCTCACCGATGCCACGAAACAGGAGGTGATGGAGGCGCTGGGGCTGTTCCGGCTCTGACCCGCCCCCGGAACGACGGCCTGCCCCGAGGCGACCCGGGCGGGCCGCTCAGTCCTCGTTGATGTCGCGATCCCAGAGCTTGACCTGCCCCTTGCGGACACCGACGAGCTGGCGCAGCACGATCCACGCCACCAGCGACACCATCGCGAAGACCAGCAACAGCCACGGCCAGGCCACGGCGTAGCCCGCCAGCAGCCAGAGCCCGACCGCCGCCGCGCCCACCGCGAAGCCGAGGAAGATGAACCCCGGCGCCAGCATCTCGAGAACCAGAAGCAGCACCGCCGCCGCCATCCAGGCCCACCAGAGGTAGATCATTCGCTGCGCCCCTTCAGCATGCCGAACGCGTTGCGGAACGCGTCGAGCGCATCGGCCGGGACCACGATGGTCTGCTTGCCCTCGCCCTTGCCGAGCGCGGTCAGCGCCTCCACCTGCTTCAGCGCGACCTGATACTGCGCCGCCGACAGGCCGTGATCGGCGATGGCCTTTGCAACCACCTGCGTGGCATAGGCCTCGGCGTCTGCGGCAATGCGGCGGGCCTTGGCAACCTGCTCGGCGGCGTAGAGCTCGGCATCGGCGGCCAGTTCGACCGCGCGCTTCTTGCCCTCGGCCTCGGTGACCTGCGCCCGGCGCGCGCGCTCGGCGTTGAGCTGCTGCAGCATCGCGTCGCGCGTCGCCTGGTCGAGGTTCACGTCGAGGATCTCGGCCCTCGTCACCTCGATACCCCAGTCGTCGACCTGCTCCTCGACATTGCCCTTGATCGTCGCGATCAGCGCCGCGCGGTTGGACTGCACCTCGTCGAGTTCCATCTTGCCGATCTCGGCGCGCACGATGCCGGTGACCGTGGTGGCGATGGCCGCGTCGACATCGCGGATGCGGTAGACGGTCTTCTCGGGTTCGAGGATGCGGTAGAACACCGAGGTCTCGACCTCTACGAGAACGTTATCCGCCGTGATGGCATCCTGGCTGGCGTTGGGCAGCTGGCGTTCGAGGATCGACACCTTGTGGCGGACCCGGTCGAGGAAGGGGACGATGAAGTTGATCCCCGGTCCAAGCACCGCACGCAATCGCCCAAAGCGCTCGACCACATGTTTTTCTGACTGCGGAACGATGCGGACGCCCAGCAGGATCGCCAGGATGATGAAGCCCGCCAGCAACAGGACGACGAGATTTCCGCCCTGTAGGACCCCGCTCAGAATGTCTTCGATACTCATCAAATTCGCCTCATTATTCGGCGGCAGTATGCCGACCGTCACAGGGTCGCGAAAGCGGTTTCCGGAACCCTTGCGCGGTTTTCGGCGTTCTCGAAGCGTAACAGGCAGGAGACTTTCCGATGATACAGAGCCATGCTCAGATCGGCAATCTGACCTACAATGCCGGTGAAGAGTGCTACGAGGCGCTCGTGACCTTCCACACGGATGAAGGCCGGCTGCGGGTTGCCAGCAGCTTTCATAGCCCGCTCGACGCAAGCGAAGAGCGGGTCCGCCGCGGCCTTCTGGCCAACGCGATGAAGACGAGAAATTCCTCCGAGGGGCTGCGCGCCCGGCTCATGCCGCGCGCCGCGCAGGGACCCTTCCGCGAACCGCCCGCGCGCTCGCACCCCTACGATTCCTTCGCGTGGCTGCGCTGGATGCGGGCGGCCTGACACGGCGGCCCGCCAGCGCGGGCCCTGCGTCTCAGTCGCGGCCCTCGAGATAGGCGGTCAGAAGCGCGCGGAAATGCGGAATCGCGTCCTCGCGCGCGGCGTATTCCTCGGGCGGCATGAGCTGCCAGCCATAACCCTCGTCACCGAACCGGATGTCACGTGCGCGGTCGGCGGGCAGATGCGCCGCGAAGAACACCGCGTAGCCGTGCTGGTGCCCCCATTCGAGCAGCTCCTCGCTCAGCTCGAGCCCCACTTCCTCGCGGGTTTCGCGCAGCGCGCAATCCTCGGGGCGCTCGTCGCCCTCGCGGCCGCCGCCCGGAAAGTCGAGATACCCCGGCCACGGAATCCCCTCGGTATGATCCCGCCGGATCACCAGAAGATCGCCGCCCAGAAAGAGCATCACCTTCGCACCTTCGAAGCTCATGACATGGCCCCGGCCACCGTTTCCCACTATATTGGACAGGTAGACATTCGCCCGGGAATTACCACCCATGCCCGCGCTCTGCCGCGACTGCCTGACCGAATTCGACGACGGGACGCGCTGCCCGTCGTGCGGGCGCCCGAGAGTGGTGCGCCATGACGAGCTGTGGACGCTCGGCATCGCGCACATGGATTGCGACGCCTTCTACGCCAGCGTCGAAAAGCGCGAGAACCCCGAGCTTGCCGACAAGCCGGTCATCATCGGAGGCGGCAAGCGCGGCGTGGTCTCGACCGCCTGCTACGTGGCGCGGATCCGCGGCGTGCGCTCGGCCATGCCGATGTTCCAGGCGCTGAAGCTCTGCCCCGACGCGGTGGTGCTGAAGCCGCGCATGTCGCTCTACGCCGAGGTCTCGCGCCAGATCCGCGGCTTCATGGAAGAGCTCACTCCCGCCATCGAGCCGCTGTCGCTGGACGAGGCCTTTCTCGACCTCACCGGCACCGCGCGGCTGCACGGGGCGCCGCCGGCCGTGGTGCTGGCGCGGCTGGTGAGGCGGATGAAGGCCGAGCTTGGCGTCACCGGCTCCATCGGGCTCTCGCACAACAAGTTCCTCGCCAAGATAGCCTCTGACCTCGACAAGCCACACGGCTTCTCGGTGATCGGCAAGGCCGAGACGCAGGACTTCTTGCGGCCACGACCCGTGCGGATGATCTGGGGCGTGGGCCAGGCCGGGCAGGAAGCGCTCGACCGCGCCGGCATCCGCACCTTCGAGGACCTGCTGCGCTGGGACCGCGAGGCGCTGGCGGCGCGCTTCGGCAGCATGGGCGACCGGCTGTGGCACCTTGCCCGTGGCGAGGATCACCGGCGGGTGACCCGCGACGCGCCGGTAAAGTCGATCTCGAACGAGACGACTTTCAGCGAGGACACCGCCGATCCGGACATCCTCGACGGCCACCTCTGGCGCATGTGCGAAAAGGTCGCCGACCGTGCCAAGGCCAAAGGGCTGGCCGGACAGGTCGTGGTGCTGAAGCTCAAGCGGGCAAATTTCCAGCTGATCACCCGGCGCCACGCGCTGGGACATGGCGACGCGACGCAGATGGCGGACCGCATCTACCGCGAGGCCCGGGCGCTCTTCGACCAGGTCGGCGCGCGCGGGCCCTATCGGTTGCTGGGGGCGGGAATCTCGCAACTGGTGCCGGCGGCGCAGGCCGACCGGCTGGGCGACCTGCTCGACCCTCAGGCGGAGCGGCGCGCCGGGGCCGAACGCGCCACGGATGCGATCCGCGCAAGGTTCGGCGACGACGCGATCATGAAGGGCCGCGCCCTGCGCTGACCCGCGGAACGCTCTCAGGCGCCGCGGCGCAGAAGCTGGTCTTCCTCGTCCGAGGGATCGTAGCCAAGCGCTTCGAGCCCGGCCTCGAGGTGGTCGGCCACGTGCGGCGTGCCGATCAGGTAATCGGCGGTCGGGGTCGAGGCCTCGGACATGGCCGTCGCGAAGGCTTCCTGCCATTCGTCGGCTTCAAAGGCGTCGCGGCCGATCCACATGATCGCCACCAGCGCGCCCTGCTCCTCCTCCGTCATGTGCTCGATGACACCGCGCAATTCACCTTCGCCGCGGTCCATCTCGCGCGCCAGCAGGATGACATGGGCGACCTTCCTGACACTGATCTCTTCCATTTTCCCCGTCTCCTTGATCGTGGCGATCCACTTAGGACACGTCCGCCACGTCCCGTCATTGATCCTGCTCAAGAGTACGGCAGGTTCGGGCGTCTGGCAAAACTTCTCGCACGCGGCTCAAACATGGGCCGCGCGCCGGCCGGGTGTCAGGAGTTGCGCGGCAGCGGCACGATGGTGTCGTCGCGCCCGTCCTCGAAATCGAAGGCATCGAGACGCCGCGCCCGCAGCCCCGCCTTCTCGGCGCTGATGCGGATCTCGGCGACGTCGCGCGCCGCCTGTCCGAAATGCCGGTCGAGGTTCTCGACCCGGGCTCCGAGCCGTTCCACATCTGCGTGCAGCAGCGCCAGCTCGCGCCGGATCGCGCCCGCCTGCTCGCGCATCCGCGCGTCCTTGAGGATCGCCCGAAGGGTGTTGAGCGTCGCCATGCAGGTGGTCGGCGAGACGATCCAGACCCGCAGGTTGAAGCCCTCGCGCACCACCTCGGGGTGATTGGCGTGCAGCTCGGCATAGACCGCCTCGGAGGGCAGGAACATCAGCGCGGAATCCGCCGTCTCGCCCTCGATGATGTAGCGCGAGGCGATGTCGCGCAGGTGCTTGCGCACCGACAGCCGGAAGGCCTGCGCGGCGCGGGTGCGGCTGTCGCCCTGCTCGGCCCGCTGCAGCGCCTCGTAGGCCTCGAGCGGAAACTTGGCGTCGATGACGATGGGCCCCGGCGGCTCGGGCATGTGGATGAGGCAGTCGGCGCGGCGGCCGTTCGACAGCGTCGCCTGCATGGTGAAGCTGTCCGGGGGCAGCGCCTTGCCGACGATGTCGTTGAGCTGGATCTCTCCGAAGGCGCCGCGGGTCTGCTTGTTCGACAGGATGTCCTGCAGCGACAGCACGTCGCCCGAGAGCCGCGAGATGTTCTCCTGCGCGCGGTCGATGACCTTCAGCCGTTCCTGCAGCTCGCCCAGCGAATGCGCGGTGCGGCGGGCAGTGCCGTGCAGGCTTTCGGACATGCGGCCCTGCACCTCCGCCAGACGGCGCTCCATCAGCTCGAGCATCGCGGTCTGGCTCTGGGTCTGCGCCTCGGTGACGTGGTGCAGCCCCCCGGCGAGCCGCTCCTGCCCCTCGCCCAGCGCCTCGACCCGGCGCGAGAGCTGCATCAGCGGCTGCGCCATGCGCCCGGCGCGGTTGGCGGCACGGATCGCCAGCAGCATAACCAGCAGCAGCACCCCCAGCACCGCCGCCAGCAGCAGCCGCGGGTCGTTCAGAACTGGCGTAAGGGTCTCGGTCATGTGCGCCCGAACAGCCGCTCGATGTCCGAGAGCTTGAGCTCTACATAGGTGGGGCGGCCGTGGTTGCACTGGCCGGAATGCGGCGTGGCCTCCATCTCGCGCAGCAGCGCGTTCATCTCCTCGGCGCGCATCCGGCGGCCCGAGCGGATCGACCCGTGGCAGGCGACGCGGCTGAGGATGGCCTCGATCTTCTCCTGCACGAGCTGGCTCGAGCCGTAGTCCGCGAGCTCGTCGAGAATGTCGTTGAGCAGCGCCTTGGCGTTGACCTCGCCGAGGATCGCGGGCGTCTCGCGCACCGCGACGGCGCCGCCGCCGAAGGGCTCGACGGTCAGCCCCATGCGTGACAGCTCGTCGGCGACGGACAGAAGCCGCGACAGGTCATCGGCCGAGAACTCGACGATCTCGGGGATCAGCAGCGCCTGCGCCGGGACGCCGCGCTCGGCCATCTGGCGCTTGAGCTTCTCGTAGACCAGCCGCTCATGCGCGGCGTGCTGGTCGACGATGACCACGCCGTCTGCGGTCTGCGCGATGATGTAATTCTCGTGCACCTGCCCGCGCGCGGCCCCGAGCGGCAGCGCTTCGGCGGGCTGCTCGGGCTCTTCGACCACATCGACCCGGCCGGAGTAATCGCGCGAGAACTCGGCAAAGCCCGACGTCGGCTGCGGCGCGGATGGCGTATAGGGCTGAGGCGCCGGGGCCTGCGCCCGCCAGGCGCTGGAGAGCGCCCCCTGCGACGGGCGGTCCATCTGGTAGACCCGCGGCGCGGCGGCGGGCTGCGGCTCGGGCCGCATCGCGCCGAGCGTGGCGCCCGCGACGGTGGTCGAGGCACGGTGCCCGGCCTCGGCCAGCGCGTGGCGCAGCGCCGAGACGATGAGCCCTCGCACGATGCCGGGGTCTCGGAAGCGCACCTCGGATTTCGCCGGGTGCACGTTCACGTCGACCTTGTGCGGGTCGCAATCGACGAAGAGCGCCACCGCCGGGTGCCGCTCGCGGCTGAGGAAATCCGCGTAGGCGCCGCGCAGCGCGCCGTGCAGCAGCCGGTCCTGCACCGGGCGGCCGTTGACGAAGAGATGCTGCGCCACCGAGGAGCCGCGCGAATAGGTCGGCAGCGCCGCGAGCCCGGTCAGCCGGAAGCCCTCGCGCTCGGCGTCGATGGAAAGCGCGTTGTCGGTGAACTCGGCGCCCATCACCTGCCCCATCCGCCCGCGCAGCGCGTCGAAGAGATCGCCCGAACAGGGGTCGGCGCGGAAGGTGACGCGGTCCTTGCCGTCGCTCACGTCGCGCAGGGTGAAGCCTACCGAGGGCTCGGCCATGGCAAGCCTCTTGATGACCTCGGAGATCGACTGCATTTCGGCCCGGTCGGTGCGCAGGAACTTGAGCCGCGCCGGCGTCGCGTAGAAGAGATCGCGCAGGGTCACCACGGTGCCGCCGTTCAGCGCGCAGGGCTTCACGCCGCCGGTCTGCCCGCCCGCGACCGAGATCTCGGCGCCCTCCTCGCCCGCGGCCCGGCTCTGGATGGTCAGCCGCCCGACCGCGCCCAGCGAGGGCAGCGCCTCGCCCCGGAAGCCGAAGCTGTGAATGTCGAGCAGGTCGCTGCCGTCGATCTTCGAGGTGGCGTGCGCGACAGCGCCAGCGGCAGCTCGCCGGCGCTCATGCCGCAGCCGTCGTCCGTGACCCGGATCAGGGTCTTGCCGCCGTCCGCGATCTCGATCGCGACTCGGCGCGCGCCCGCGTCGATGGCGTTCTCGACCAGCTCCTTGACCGCCGAGGCCGGCCGTTCGACGACCTCGCCCGCCGCGATACGGTTGATCGCGGACTCATCAAGCTGCCGGATGACGGGACGGGATTCAGGGCTGATATTGGGGGCGTGGGTGTTCATCCCACTATACCTAGCAGCCGATCCGCGATTCTGAAACGGGGGAATGCGGCCTCCGCGGCGGGGCCCGTTGCCCATAGAACCAAAGTATCGGTCGGAGCGTTAACGAAACAATGTTACCCTGTCGCCGAGGGTGGTCGCAGTATTGCTGCATCCGTCACTCGAGCAAAAAAACGCCAAATTACTGGAGAAACAAGATGCCCGTTACACGCTTCGCATACGAGACAATCGCCGCATTCTACGGCGAGAGCTTTGCTCAGACCTGGTTCCGCCCGGTGTCCGCCGTTTTCAAGAACAGCTGACGCGCTGCGCTTCACGACCTGAAAGACCCAAGGATCACCCGCCGCCGACTGCCGCGGATGACCGCACAGAGGGCTTTGAAACGCCCTAGCCTTCCGTCGCCGCCCTGAACCAGCGACGAATGACGTCACGCTCGGAGTCTTCCATGAAGGACAGGTTCGCGGGCGGCATGGCCCGGCTCAAACCGGCCTGCAGATATATGGACTTCGCGTTCTCGGCGATGCCCTTCGCACTGTCGAGATGGACACCCTTTGGTGCCCAGTAGAGGCCCTCCCACCCCGGCTCGGCGCTGTGACACATCGAACAGCGGCCCAGAATGATGTCCTGCACCTCGGCAAACCCCTCCGCCTCGGCATAGCGCTGCGATGGCCCCTCGGCCTGTGCGTCCCAGTCACTTTCGCCCGGCAGCGACAGCGTCGAGAGCCACATGATCGCGAGGAATAGCAGCGCCGTCACCAGCCACGTCCAGTAGGGCAAGCCCTTGCGCGCGTGCATGGTGTTGAAGAAGTGCCGGATGGTGACCCCCATCAGGAAGACGAGGCTCGCGATGATCCAGTTGTACTCGCTCGCAAAGGCCAGCGGGTAGTGGTTGGACAGCATCAGGAACAGCACCGGCAGGGTGAGGTAGTTGTTGTGGGTGCTGCGCTGCTTGGCGATCTTGCCGTATTTCGGATCCGGGATGCGGCCGTTCTTGAGATCCTCCACCACGATGCGCTGGTTTGGCATGATGATGAAGAACACGTTCGCCGTCATGATCGACGCGGTGAAGGCGCCCAGATGCAGCAGCGCCGCGCGGCCCGAGAACACCTGCGTGTAACCCCAGGCCATCGCCACCAGCACCACGAATAGAAACAGCATCAGGCGGTTGTTGTCGTCGCCGAACGTCGACTTGCAGAGGACGTCATAGGCCAGCCAGCCGACGCTCAGCGACAGCAGCGAGATCAGGATCGCGCCCCAGATCGGCAGGTCCATGACCCGCGGGTCGACGAGGTAGAACTCGGCCCCGAGGTAGTAGACCAGCACCAGCATGGCAAAGCCCGAGAGCCAGGTGACGTAGCTCTCCCACTTGAACCACACGAGGTCCTCCGGCATCCGCTCGGGCGCCACGAGGTATTTCTGGATGTGGTAGAAGCCGCCGCCGTGGACCTGCCACTCCTCGCCATCCGCCCCGGAGGCAAGGTTGCGGTCGCGGTGCAGGCCGAGATCGAGCGCGATGAAATAGAACGAGGATCCGATCCAGGCGATGCCCGTGACAACGTGCAGCCAGCGCACGGCGAACTCGACCCACGCTTCCATCGCGATGAAATCCACCATGTCCCGTCTCCGTTGTCTCGTTCTTTTCGTGCTGCATGCCGCGCAAACGGCCATGGCCTTTCCCTTTTTAGAGACCCCGGTTTGACGCCGAACGCATCCCGAAAAGCGTGCCCACGCTCGGGGAGAAGGCATTCCCCCGTGCCATTGCCCGTCCCGTGATCATTTCCCGCCAGACGCGAACCGCCCGCGCCGTCTCGTCGCATCGCCCTTGAAGGAGGGCCGGATACATCCAATTTGTGGAATGAATATCCCGCAACCGCCGAAAGGACCCGCGCGATGAAAACCGAACAGGTCGGAGACGCCCTTCTCGAGACATGGACCGTGGACGAGGTCGCCGCCGCGTTCAACCGCAACGAGATCATTCTGATCGACGTGCGTACGCCCCAGGAGTTCATGTTCGAGCATATCGAGGGCGCACTCCTGATGCCGATGGCCTTCTTCAACCCCGACAAGCTGCCCGGACAGAGCGAGAAGCGCATCGTCTTTCACTGCGGCTCGGGCGTCCGGTCCGAGCGCGTGGCCCGCAGGGCGATCGACGCGGGCCTTGCCCGGATCGCCCATATGGAAGGCGGGTTCGGTGCGTGGAAGGGCGCCAAGAAGCCCTACATCGGCACCAACATGGCGACCGGCGCACCACATCTGGTGAGCTGACGCGCGTTTTCTTGAGTGACGCCATGACGATGGAGGATGGGGCGCCCTGGACGGGCGCCCTTTCCTTTTATTGCGGGATTGCCAGGGGGCGGGGTGGCGGGTATCGGGTGAATGTTACGATATAACATACGGAATCAATCCCGGAAGGATCCTCCATGTCCAAACCCCTTCTCGCCCTCGCCCTCGGCGCCTCGCTGCTGGGCCTGCCCGCCGCCGCGGAATCCCACGATCACGCTCATGACCACGCGGACGCGCAGAGCCACGAACACGCTCATGGGGATGACGACATCTACCGCGGCTATTTCGACGACGCGCAGATCGCCAACCGCGCGCTGTCGGACTGGGAGGGCGACTGGCAGTCGGTCTACCCGCTGCTGGGCGACGGCACGCTCGACCCGGTCATGCAGCACAAGGCCGAGCACGGCGACAAGAGCGCCGAGGAGTACCGCGCCTATTACGAGACCGGCTACGCCACTGACGTCGACCGCATCCTGATCGAGGGCAACGAGGTGACCTTCTTCGGGCCGGAGGGGTCGGTTTCGGGGAGCTACGCGGATGACGGCTACGAGGTGCTGACCTACGCCAAGGGCAACCGCGGTGTGCGGTTCATCTTCCGCAAGGACGCGGGCGACGCGGCCGCGCCCGCCTACATCCAGTTCAGCGACCATATCATCGCGCCGCAGAAAGCCGGGCACTACCACCTCTACTGGGGCGAGGACCGCGCGGCACTGCTGGAGGAGGTGACCAACTGGCCGACCTACTATCCCGCGTCGCTGACCGGGAACGAGGTCGCCGCCGAGATGATGGCCCACTAAGTCCAGAGCGCGGCGCCCTTGCCGGGCGCCGCGCAATCCGGGTCAGGAGCGGCTGGCTGCGACCATCAGCCCCTCGGCCTTGAGCCGGGCGTGGCATTCGTCGAGCGATTTCCAGGCGCGCGCGATCAGCACGTCGATCTCTTCCCGGGTCAGAACCAGCGGCGGCGAGATGATCATGCGGTCGCCGACGTGGCGCATCACTAGGTTGTTGGCGAAGCAGCGCTCGCGGCAGATGTAGCCCACGGTGCCCGCCTCCGAGGCAAAGGCCGCACGGCTGGCCTTGTCCGGGGTCAGCGCGATGGAGCCCATGAAGCCCACGATCTTGGCCTCGCCCACCAGCGGATGCTCGGTCAGGCTCTCGAACTTCTGCTTGAGATAGGGGCCGGTCTCTTCGCGGACCTTCTCGACGATGCCTTCCTCGTCGAGGATGCGCAGGTTCTCTAGCGCCACGGCGCAGGCCACCGGGTGACCCGAATAGGTGTAGCCGTGGTTGAACTCGGTGCCCGAGATCACCTCTGCCACCTCGTCGGACAGCACCGAGCCGCCGATCGGCTGGTAGCCCGAGGACAGGCCCTTGGCGATGGTCATGATGTCCGGCGTGATCCCCATGGTCTGCGAGCCGAACCAGTTGCCGGTCCGGCCGAAGCCGCAGATCACCTCATCGGCGATCAGCAGGATGCCGTATTTCTTCACGATGCGCTCAATCTCGGGCCAGTAGGTCTCGGGCGGGATGATCACGCCGCCGGCGCCCTGCACCGGCTCGGCGATGAAGGCCGCGACCTTCTCGGGGCCGATCTCCTCGATGGCGGCCTCGAGCTGGCGCGCGCGCTCCAGCCCGAACTCCTCGGGGCTCATGTCGCCGCCCTCGGCCCACCAGTTGGGCTGGTCGATGTGGTGCACGCCCGGCACCACGCCGCCCTGCCCGTGCATGCCCTTCATGCCGCCGAGCGACATCGAGCCCAGCGACGAGCCGTGGTAGGCGTTCCAGCGCGAGATGATGACCTGACGCTCGGGCTGGCCCTTCTCGGCCCAGTAGGTGCGCACGAGGCGGATGTTGGTGTCGTTGGCCTCGGACCCGGACGAGGCATAGAACACGTGGTTCAGGTTGCCCGGCGCAAGCTCGGCGATGCGGGCCGAGAGCTGGATCGCCGGGACGTGAGTCGTCTGGAAGAACGTGTTGTAATAGGGCAGCTCCTCCATCTGGCGCGAGGCCGCCGCGGCAAGCTCCTTGCGGCCGTAGCCGATGTTCACGCACCAGAGCCCCGCCATGCCGTCGAGGATGCGCTCGCCCTCGCTGTCGGTGAGCCACGAGCCCTCGGCACGGGTGATCACCCGCGCGCCCTTCTTGGCCAGATCGGCCCCGGTGGTGAACGGGTGCACGTGGTGAGCGGCGTCGAGCGCCTGCAATTCGGCGGTCGGGGTGTTGGTGGAAATGAGCGTCATGGCCGCGTCTCCTGAATCGTCGAGGGGTTTGCGCGGCAGAATATGATCAAATTATTTGCTGTCAATCGAATCGCTCACTCACGGCCCGGTCGCCGCGTCGGGGCGGACGTTACGGCAGCGCGCCGGAGGCGATCGTCACACCGCCCGCAGCGCCGCCGAGATCTGGTCCATGCCCTGACGGACGTCCTGCTCCATGGCCTTTGCCGCGGCGTCGGCATCGCCGGCCTCGAGCGCCGACAGGATCGCCTTGTGCTGGTCCGGCAGGTTGCGCGTGCCGAACTGGCCGCAGACCACCCGCAGCGACGGCCCGAAGCGCAGCCACAGCCCCTCGACGAGGTCGGTGAGAATCGGCGCCGCGGCCACCGCGTTCAGTTCGGCGTGAAACTGGTGATTCTCCACGAGGTAGCCGTGCACGTCGCCCTTGGAGATGGCCGCGTCGAGCCGCGTGTCGGTCTCGCGCAGCCGCTGCACCTCGCCGCCCTGACAACGCAATGCCGCCCTGCGGGCAAGCTGCGGCTCGAGCGCCACGCGGGCCAGCGTCAGCTCCTCGACCGAGGCCACGCCGAGCACCGGCACGATGATCCGGCGATTGCCCTGAAACACCAGCGCGCCCTCGGCGATGAGCCGGCGTAACGCCTCGCGTACAGGGGTCATTCCGACCTCGAGCCGTTCGACCAGACCCTGGATCGTGACCGGCTGTCCCGGCTCCAGCTCGCCGAACAGAATCATGTCCCGCAACTGGCGGTAGACGACCTCGTGGGTCGGCAGTCCCGCACCGTCTGCTCGCATGTTCACCATCTGCCTCCCGTTTGACCAAACCGCCCGCGAACCCATCTTGCACGCTCAGGCGGGCCATGAAAACATCTCGCATGTTGCCATGCGCCGCAACATTTGATCAAATCCAAAGGCCACGGGGCGACAAGACCCCCTGTCCAACGGGAGCACATGATGAAGAAACCCCTTCTGAGTTTCACCGCGATCCTCGCACTGTCGGCCGGAATGGCCCAGGCCGAGGAAGTCCGCGTCTACAACTGGTCCGACTACATCGACGAGAGCCTGCTGGCCAAGTTCGAGGAAGAAACCGGGATCGACCTGATCTACGACGTGTTCGACAGCAACGAGGTCCTCGAGACCAAGATGCTCGCGGGCGGCTCGGGCTACGACGTCGTGGTGCCGACCGGCACCTTCCTGCAGCGTCAGATCATGGCCGGCGCCTTCCAGCCGCTCGACAAGTCGAAGCTGCCGAACATCGAGAACATGTGGGACGTGATCTCGGAGCGGACCTCGAAATACGACCCCGGCAACGAATACGCCATCAACTACATGTGGGGCACCACCGGGCTTGGCGTGAACGAGGCCAAGGTCAAGGAAGTGCTCGGCGAAGACGCGCCCGTGACCTCGTGGGATCTCGTGTTCAAGGCCGAGAACATGGAAAAGCTCGCCTCCTGCGGCGTGATGTTCCTCGACGCGCCGTCCGAGATGATCCCGGCCGCGCTGAACTACATCGGCGAGGATCCCGACAGCCATGACCCCGAGGTCATCGCCAAGGCCGAGGCGGTCTACGACCCGATCCGCCCCTACATCCAGAAGTTCAACAGCTCGGAGTACATCAACGCGCTGGCCAATGGCGACATCTGCGTCGCGGTCGGCTGGTCCGGAGACATCCTGCAGGCCCGCGACCGTGCGGCCGAGGCCGACAACGGTGTCGAGATCTCCTACTACGCCCCCGACGAGGGCGCGCAGATGTGGTTCGACATGATGGCCATCCCGGTCGACGCGCCGAACCCGGACGCCGCCCACAAGTTCCTGAACTTCATCATGGACGCCGAGAACATGGCGGCGGCATCGAACTACGTCTACTACGCCAACGGCAACCTCGCCTCGCAGGAATTCCTCGCCGAGGACGTGATCGGCGATCCGGCGATCTATCCGACGCCCGAGGCGATGGAGAACACCTTCACCACGACTCCGTGGGATCCGAAGGTCCAGCGCGAGGTCACCCGCCTCTGGACCAAGATCAAGTCCGGCACCTGAGCCGCGACCCGATGACAGCCCGCGCCGGAGATCCGGCGCGGGCGTTTTGACCTGACAGGATCCGATCCCGCATGGCCCAGACCGTCTTTGCCCCATGGACGGACACCGATCAGAAACCACTGATCGAGTTCCGCAACGTGACCAAGAGTTTCGGCGACTTCACCGCCATCGACAATCTGTCGCTCAAGATCTACGAGCGCGAGTTCTTCGCCCTCCTCGGCCCGTCCGGATGCGGCAAGACCACGATGATGCGGATGCTCGCCGGGTTCGAGTCGGTGACCAGCGGGAGCATCCTGCTCGGCGGCCAGGACATCTCGGACGTGCCCCCGAACAAGCGCCCGGTGAACATGATGTTCCAAAGCTACGCGCTGTTCCCGCACCTGTCCGTCTGGGACAACATCGCCTTCGGGCTCCGGCGCGAGAGCCGCGACAAGGCCTTCGTCGAGGAGCGCGTCGAGGAGATGCTGCGCCTGACCCGGCTCAGCAAGTTCGCCCGCCGCAAGCCACACCAGATCTCCGGCGGCCAGCGCCAGCGCGTGGCACTGGCCCGCTCGCTCGCCAAGGCGCCGAAGCTCTTGCTGCTCGACGAGCCGCTCGGCGCGCTCGACCGCAAGCTCCGCGAGGAGACGCAGTTCGAGCTCATGGACATCCAGGAAAAGACCGGCACCACCTTCGTGATCGTGACCCACGACCAGGAAGAGGCGATGACCGTCGCCTCCCGCATCGCGGTGATGGACGAGGGCCGCCTCGTGCAGGTCGACACCCCCGACGTGATCTACGAGGCGCCGAACTCGGTCTACGTGGCGGATTTCATCGGCGACGTGAACCTGATCGAGGGCAAGGCTCGCGTGCGCCCGGACGAGCCCGCACCTGCCCCGGCGCCCGAGGCCCCCGCCGTCGACGAGACCCCGGCGCCCGCGCCGCAGCCGGCCGAGCCCGCGACGCCGGTGGTGACCGACGCCCGCCTGCCCGCCCCCAACGCCCGCGGCGAATGGCTCTACCAGAAGGTCTTCGCCCGCCTCCTCGGCCACCGCGAGAGCGCGCCGCGCCAGCTGCCGCCGCCGAGCCCGGAAGAGCTCGCAGCCGCGCACAAGGCGCCGCCACCGCCTCCGCCCCCTGCCCCGGTCGCGCCGGCGGAACCCGCCATCAAGCCCGGCGGCATCTTCATCGACTGGGCCGAGGGCCAGCCGCCGATCATCGCCGCCAACGGCGATCCGGACACCGACGGCAAGCCGGTCACGCTGTCGATCCGGCCCGAGAAGGTCACCATCGACCTCGACAAGCCCCAGCGCCCCAACGTGCTGCCGGGCAAGGTCATCGACATCGCCTATCTCGGCAACATCTCGACCTACCACGTCGAGCTGCGCAGCGGGCTGATGATCAAGGCGCAGATGGTCAACGCCCGCCGCCTTTCGAACCGGCACATCACCTGGGAGGACGAGGTCTGGATCGGTTTCACGGAAACCGCCGGCGTCGTGCTCGAGGAGTAGCCCGATGCGTCGCGCGTTCCTCATCGCCGTTCCCTACATCTGGCTGCTGCTCCTCTTCCTCGTCCCGTTCCTGATCGTGCTCAAGATCTCGCTGTCGGACGTGGCACTGGCGCGCCCGCCCTACATGCCGCAGCTCGACCTCTCGACCGGCTGGGACGGGATCAAGGCCTTCTTCTCGGAGCTCGACTTCGAGAACTTCGTCTTCCTGACCACCGACAGCCTCTACTGGAAGTCTTACCTCAGCTCGGTGAAGATCGCGGGACTGTCGACGCTCATCACCCTCTGCGTCGGCTACCCGCTGGCCTACGGCATGGCCCGCGCGCCCGACGAGTGGCGCCCGACGCTGCTGATGCTGGTCATCCTGCCGTTCTGGACCTCGTTCCTGATCCGCGTCTACTCGTGGATGGGCATCCTCTCGACCGAGGGCGTGCTCAACAGTTTCCTGCTCTGGACCGGGATCATCGACGAGCCGCTGATGATCATGAACACCCCCAGGGCGGTCTATGTCGGCATCGTCTACACGTACCTGCCCTTCATGGTGCTGCCGATCTACTCGGCGCTCGAGAAGATGGACGAGAGCCTGATCGAGGCGGCAGAGGACCTCGGCTGCTCGAAACTCGCCGCCTTCTGGCTGGTGACCTGGCCGCTGTCGAAGAACGGCATCATTGCCGGCTGCTTCCTCGTCTTCATCCCGGCACTGGGCGAGTTCGTCATCCCCTCGCTGCTCGGCGGGTCCGAGACGCTGATGATCGGCAAGGTGCTCTGGGAAGAGTTCTTCAACAACCGCGATTGGCCGGTGGCCTCGGCGGTGGCGGTGATCCTGCTGCTGATCCTGATCATCCCGATCGTGCTCTTCCAGCGCAACGAACAGAAAGCCCGAGAGGCCGAGGGCCAATGACCATGCGCAGCTTCCCCCTTCCCAATGCCCTCGCCCGCGCCGCCACCGGAACGGGAGCACGCCGATGAGACGCTTCTCCTGGTTCAACGCCACCTCGCTGACGATCGGCTTCGCCTTCCTCTACCTGCCCATGGTCCTGCTGGTGATCTACAGCTTCAACGAAAGCCGTCTGGTCACCGTCTGGGCGGGCTTCTCGACCAAGTGGTACGGCGAACTCCTGCGCGACGAGGCCTTCCTCGACGCCGCATGGGTCACGCTCAAGGTGGGCGTCTTCTCGTCGACGCTCGCAACGCTGCTCGGCACCATGGCGGCCTACGTGCTGGTGCGCGCGGGCCGGTTTCACGGCCGCACCCTGTTCTCGGGGATGATCTACGCGCCGCTGGTCATGCCAGAGGTCATCACCGGCCTGTCGCTGCTGCTGCTCTTCATCGGCATCGGGCTTGACCGGGGCGTGTTCACCATCGTGCTCGCCCACACCACCTTCTCGATGTGCTACGTCTCTGTGGTGGTGTCGTCGCGGCTCACCAGCTTCGACCGCTCGCTGGAGGAGGCCGCGCTCGACCTCGGCTGCTCGCCCTTCGAGGCGTTCCGGCTGGTCACCCTGCCGATCATCGCACCGGCGGTGATCTCGGGCTGGCTGCTTGCGTTCACCCTGTCGCTCGACGACCTCGTGATCGCCAGCTTCACCACCGGCCCATCGGCCACGACCCTGCCGATCAAGATCTTCTCGGCGGTGCGGCTCGGGGTGAGCCCGCAGATCAACGCGCTGTCGACGATCCTCATCGGCATCGTCACCGTGGGCGTCATCACCGCCTCGGTCATCACCAAGCGCGCGGCAGTGGCGCAGGCCCGCGACGAACAGGCGGCTGCCCGAACCGAATGAAACGCATCTACGAAGCGCCGGCCTACGGGCCGCAGGGCGCCTGCTGGTGGGCCAATACGGTGCCGCCCGACGACTGGCCGGCCCTGCCCGGAGACCGCAGCACCGAGGTCGCCGTCATCGGCGGCGGCTACACCGGCCTATCGGCCGCGCTGCACCTCGCGCAGGAGGGCACGGGCGTCACCGTGCTCGAGGCCGAGCACGCAGGTTACGGCGCCTCGGGCCGCAACGGCGGGTTCTGCTGTCTCGGCGGGTCCAAGGCGACCAGCGGCCAGCTGCGACGCCAGTATGGCCCGGAAGGGCTGATGGCGTGGCGCGCCACCGAGAAGGCGGCCATCGAGACCGTGGCCGGACTTATCGCCGATCACGGGATCGAGGCCGACACCCATTCCGAGGGCGAGACGCTGATCGCCCACAGCGCGCGCGCCTTCGGCAAGCTGAAGGCGGGGCTCGACGAGATCGAATCCGAATACGGCGTGACCCCGCGCCTGCTCGAGATGGAGGAGATGGCAGCCGAGGGGCTCGGCGGGCCGTTCTTCGGCGCCGTCACCATTCCTGTGGGCTTTGCCCTGAACCCGCGCAAGTACCACGCCGGGCTCGCCCGCGCGGCCCGCGCCGCCGGGGCCACCCTGCACGGCCACAGCCCGGTCACGGCGCTGCGGCGGGACGGCAAGTGGATGCTCTCGACGCCGCACGGCACGCTCACCGCCGACCGGGTGATCCTTGCCACCAACGGCTATTCCTCCGAGGATGTGCCCGACTGGCTGCGCGCCCGCTACCTGCCGGTGCAGTCGAGCGTGATCGTCACCGAGCCGCTCACCGAGGCGCAGCGGGCGGCGCAGGGCTGGACATCGTATCAGATGGCCTACGACACCCGCGTCCTGCTGCACTACTTCCGCCTGATGCCCGACAACCGCTTCCTGTTCGGGATGCGCGGCGGGCTAACCGCAACGCCGCGGGCGCAGGCCTCGATCTCACGCAAGATCCGAGGCGATTTCGCCGAGATGTTCCCGGGCTGGCGCGATGTCCGGCTGAGCCACGAATGGGCGGGGCTGGTCTGTATCATGGCAAGTCTCACGCCCTTTGCCGGGCCAGTGCCCGACCAGCCGGGGCTGTTCGCGGGGATGGGCTACCACGGCAACGGAGTCGCCATGGCAAGCCACACCGGCATGCTGCTTGCCGACCTCGTGCGGGACCGGGCGCCGCGCGCGCTTCTGCCCGAGGCGATGAGCACACCGCCCCGGCGCTTCCCGCTGGACCGCCACCGCCGCGCCATGCTGGCGCCGGCCTATGCGGCGGCCTCGCTGCTCGACCTCTGAGGCCCTGACGGCGGGGCTCAGCCCCGCGCCAGCCTCACCCGGATCGCATCGGCCAACAGCGCGCCGGTCGCGACCGCGAAGTCATGCGCCAGCACCCGCACGTCCGCGAGGCCCGCCAGTTCGCGCGCCCGCGCCTGCCACGCCGCGCTGCGCTCGGCCAGGGCCATGTCCTCCGGTGCCAGCCGGGCGATCAGCGCCGCGAAGGCCTCGATCGCCGCGCCCTCGGCAAAGCGGACCCCGCGCGAGGCAAGGGTCTGGCAATGGATGCCGTTGGCGCCCTCGTAGATCGTGGTGATCCGCGCATCCCGCCAGATCTGTGCCACGCCGTATTCCTCGAGATAGCCATAGCCGCCAAGGATCTGGATCCCCAGATCCGCCGCCCGCAGCCCTGCCTCGGTGCACCAGATCTTGCAGAGCGGCGTCAGGAACTCGACCAGCGCCGGGGCGTCGCCGCGTTCGAGCTCGCCCAGCGCGATGTGGCACATGGCGCGCGCCACGCGGGCGGCGTCCTGCTGCTCGGCCAGCATCCGCTGCACGTCCGGGTGATCGGCGAGCATCGCGTCGGACCCGTCGGGCTGGCGCCCCTGCCGACGCTCGGCGGCATAGGCCGCGGCGATGGCATGGGCCCGCGCCGCGTGGGCCACGCCCTGCAGCGACACGTCGAGCCGCGCGTGGTTCATCATGGTGAACATCGCCGCAAGCCCACGCCCCTCGGCGCCCACCAGCTCGGCGCTGGCACCGTCGAACTCCATCTGGCAGGTGGGCGAGGCGTGCAGGCCGAGCTTCTCCTCGATCCGGGTGACGGTGATGGCGTTGCGCACCCCGTCGCGCTCCGAGGGGCAGAGGAACAGCGACAGCCCCTTCACCCCGTCCTCGGGCGCCCCGGTGCGCGCCAGCACTAGATGCAGGATGCCCTCGGACAGGTCCTGGTCACCGCCCGAGATGAAGATCTTCTGCCCCTCGATGCGCCAGCTCTCGCCGTCGCGCACCGCCCGGCAGCGGATCCGCGACAGGTCCGAGCCCGCCCCCGCCTCGGTCAGGCACATGGTGGAAAGCCACGCCCCCGAGGCAAGCTTCGGGATGTAGGCCTCCTGCTGCGCCGGGGTGCCGTGCACCAGCAGCGTCGAGACCGCGCCCGGCACGAGGTTGGTCACCATCTGCAGCGAATGGTTGGCGCCCGAGAAGATCTCGGACACCGCCGCCGCGGTCAGGTGGTCGAGCTCCTGACCGCCGAAAGCCTCGGGCGCCGTGAGCCCCTGCCAGCCGCTCTCGGCCAGTTCGGCATAGGCGGCACCGAAGCCCTCGGGCATCCGCACCCGCCCGTTTTCGAGCCGGCAGCCCTCGCGGTCGCCTGGCCCATTGAGCGGCGCCAGCACGCCCTCGGCGAAGGCGGCGAAATGGCCCGCCACCTCCTGCGAAAGCTCGGGGTCCCATCCGGGCACCTCGCCGGCAAAGGTCCGGAGGCTGTGGAAGATGTCGTCGAGCGGGGCTTGAAAGGGGATCATCGCGCGGCGCCTCCGGTCAGCTCTCGATGCCCAGGAGGCGCATCGCGTTGTCCTTGAGGATGAGCGGCCGCACCTCGTCGCGGAACTCGGCCTTGTCGAAGGCGTCGAGCCACTTCTCGGGCGCGATCATCGGCCAGTCGGACCCGAAGAGCATCTTTTTCTTCAGGATCGTGTTGGCGTATTGCACGAGGATCTTGGGGAAGTACTTGGGCGACCAGCCGCTGAGGTCGATGTAGACGTTGGGCTTGTGCTGCGCGACCGAGAGCGCCTCTTCCTGCCATGGGAAGGACGGATGCGCGAGGATGATCGGCATGTCGGGGAAATCCACTGCCAGATCGTCCATGAACATCGGGTTCGAATACTTCAGCCGCATGCCGTTGCCGCCGCGCATCCCCGAGCCAACGCCGGTCTGCCCGGTGTGGAAGAGCGCCGGCACCCCGGCCTCGGCGATGGCCTCGTAAAGCGGGTAGGCCATGCGGTCGTTGGGGTAGAACCCCTGCATGGTCGGGTGGAACTTGAACCCCTTGATGCCGTGGTTCTGCACGAGGTCGCGGGCCTCGCGCGCACCGAGCCTGCCCTTCGCCGGGTCGATCGAGGCGAAGGGGATCAGGATGTCGCTGTTCTTGGCGCAGGCGTCGGCGACCTCGTAGTTGTCGTAGCGCCGGTAGCCGGTCTCGCGCTCGCTATCGACCGGGAAGATCACCGCGGCGATGTTCTTCTCGCGGTAATGCGCGGCGGTGACGTCGATGGTCGGCGGATGCGACCACGGCGCGCCGAAGTACTTGGCCATGGTGGACTGCAGCTCGTCGTAGCCGTCATCGGCGTGACAGCCGCACGCCTCCTCGGCATGGGTGTGGAAGTCGATCGCGCGGATCTTGGCGAAGTCGATCATCTGGTGTCCTCCTCAGACGCGGATCAGCGCCGGATCTTCGTTGTCGTAGAGCCGCTCGAGAAGCTCCGCCCGGCGGGTCAGGATCTTCTTGATGTTGAGCGAGCCCTTGTCGGTGATCTCGTGGTGTTCGAGCGACGGCGGCTCGGCCAGCACCATGGCGCGGGTGATGCGCTTGGCCGAGCCCGTCACATGCGCGTTCATCTCGCGCAGGCGCAGTTCGACCCGCGTCATCAGCGCGGTGTCGGTGACGGCGCCCTGCGTGACCTCGCCCGACGCGGCGGCCCCGGGCACGGGGAAGATGAAGAGCCCCACCTCGCCCCGGTCATGGCCGCAGATCACCACGTCCTGCGCCAGCCCGGCGAGCTCCTTGAGCGCGGTCATGCGCAGGTTGCCCGCCTGCACCCAGGTCCCGGTGTCGAGCTTGAAGTCCTCGGACACGCGGCCGTCGAACACCAGTCCACGGTCGGCATCGTCCGGATCGACGAAGCGCACCGCATCGCCGGTGATGAAGAACCCCTCGTCGTCGAAGGCCTCGGCGGTCCTGGCGGGGTCGTTGAAGTAGCCGGTCATCACGTTCGGCCCCTTGACGCGCACCTCGCAGCGCATGTCCTCGTCGGGGATAAGCTTCACCTCGACGCCGGGCAGCGGCACGCCGATCACGCCCGAGCGGCCGATGGGCTCGTGCACCATGAGGCAGGCGGGGGCGGTCTCGGTGAGGCCCCAGCTCGAGATCATCATCGGCAGACCGCCGCGGGCGTCGATACAGAACTGCTCGAGCGCCTCCCACACGTCCTGCGGCAGCGAGGCGCCGGCGTAGAACAGCAGCTGCAGGTCCTTGCACAGATGCGCCTGCGTGGCGGGGTCGTCCTTGATGGCGTCGACCAGCATGTTCCAGCCCACGGGCACGTTGAAGGCCAGCGTGCCGGGCCGGTCGGTGCGGTTTTTGAGCGTGGTGGCAAAGCCCCTGCCGGTGGGCTTGCCGCTGTCGATGGTCAGGGTGCCGCCATGGGCCAGCATCATGTTGACGTTGTGCGAGCCGCCGAAGACGTGGTTCCACGGCAGCCAGTCAGTGATGCGCGGCGCATGATCCATGAGGAAGGGAAGCGCCACCTGCATCTGCACCTGGTTCACGCACATCATCCGGTGCGTGGTCAGCACGCCCTTGGGATCCGAGCTCGAGCCGGAGGTGAAGAGGATCTTGGCCAGCGTGTCCGGGCCGACCGTGGCATGGACGGCATCCAGATCGGGGCGCTCCTCGGCATGGACCAGCTCGGAAAGCCGCGTCACCGGACGCCCGGCCTCGCCGCGCGCGGCGACCACCTCGACATCGGCGAGCTGCGGCAGGGCCAGCGCCGAGGCGTAGCGGGTGGCGTCATCGACGAAGGCGAGCTTGGGCTTCACCTTGTCGAGCACGAAGATCAGCCGGCCATGAGCCTCGGGGATCAGCGAATACTGCTCGGCCAGCGGCACCACCGGCACGCCGATGTACTGCGCCGCGAGCGAGACCAGCAGGTGGTCGAGCCCGTTGCCCGAGAGCATGGCGATGGTGTCGCCCTCGCCCAGCCCCCGTGCCAGCAGCGCCGAGGCGATGGCGCGGACCTGCTGCAGCAGCTCGAGATAGGTGACGTTGCGCCAGCCCGGCCCCTCGACAGGCCGCTCCGAGACGGCGACGCGGTAGGGCGCCTTCTCGGCCCATTCGTGCAGCCAGACGCCGGTGTTGGCGACCGCCTCGGGCAGGTCGTAGCCCGAGCGCAGCAGGATGGTGCCGTCGGCGCGGTCCTCGCGAACCACCTTGTGCGGCACGTAGCGGGTCAGCGTGTGACGGCGGGCCCAGTCGGCCCGGGCGGTCGGGTCCTTGGGCGCGCGTTCGATGATCTGGGTGTTCATGGCTCCTCCCTCCCTGCGATCTCAGCGGAACACGGGGCTGCGCTTTTCGAGGAAGGCGCGCAGGCCCTCCTCGGCGTCGGGCGTGGTCTGGACGAGCGCCGCGGCGAGGCTCTCGGTGAAGAGCCCGTCCGAGCGGGACATGTCGCCGATGCGGGTCAGCGCGTTGATCATGAAGTAGTTGGACATGGGCGCGTTGGCGGCGATCCTGGAGGCAAGCTTGCGCGCCATCGGCAGCGCCTCGCCCTCGCCCACGCTGTAATGCGCGAGCCCGAGGCGCAGGCCCTCCTCGGCGTCATACTTGCGCCCGGTGAGCATCATCTCGACCATCCGGTCCGGCCCGAGGATGCGGCCCACCCGGACCGTCGCCCCGCCGCCCACGAAGATGCCGCGGCGGCCTTCGGGAAGCTGGAAGATCACCGATGGCTCGGCGATGCGCACGTGGGTGGCGGTCGCCATCTCGAGCCCCCCGCCGATCACCGCGCCGGTCATGGCGCTGATGGTCACGACGCCGCCGAACTGGATCATGTCCATGACGCGGTGCCAGTTGCGCGAGTGGTAGACCCCCTCCTCGGCGCTGCGCGACACGTGCTCGGCGAGGTCGAGCCCCGAGCAGAAGTGCCCGCCGCGACCGTGCAGGATCACCACGCGGACGTCCTTGGGAAGCGAAGAATAGAACTGCTCGATCTCGGCCATGAGACCGTCGGACATGGCGTTGCGCTTGTCCTCTCGGACCAGCTCGAGCTCGGCGATCTGCTCGTCGTAGCGGGCCTCGGTGTAGGTGCCTTTCAACATGTCAGTCCTCATTTCGGCGCAAGGCGAACGGCGCTGTCGAGGCGGATCACCTCACCGTTCAGCAGGGGGTTTTCGACGATCTGCTGCACCAGCAGGGCGAATTCATCGGGCTTGCCCATGCGCGAGGGGAAGGGCAGCCCGGCCTCGAGCGCGGTCCGCGCCTCGGGCGGGAGACCGGCGCTCATGGCGGTCTCGAAGAGCCCTGGCGCGATGGTCATGACGCGGATCCCGAAGCGGGCGAGCTCGCGCGCGGCGGGCAGCGTCAGCGAGGCGATGCCGCCCTTGGACGCGGCATAGGCCGCCTGCCCGATCTGGCCGTCCTGGTAAGCGACCGAGGCGGTGTTCACGATCAGCCCGCGCGCCCCGTCCGCATCCAGCGGCTCGGCGGCGGACATCAGCCTGGCGGCGTGGCTGAGCACGATGTAGCTGCCCAGCAGGTTGACCCGGAGCGTGCGCTCGAAGGCCTCGATGGGCAGCACCCCGTCGCGGGGCAGGATGCGCCCCGCGGTGCCGATGCCGGCGCAGTTGACCACGATGCGCGGGGTCCCGAGCTTCGACGCGACCTCGGCGAAGGCGGCCTCGACGGCGGCGTTGTCGGAAACGTCGACCGCAATCGCCAGCCCGCCGATCTCGTCCGCGACGCGCTCCGCCGCCTCGGCGCCGCGGTCCACCACCGCAACCCTGGCGCCAGCCGCTGCCAGCCGCCGGGCGGTGGCCTCGCCGAGGCCGCTGCCGGCGCCGGTGACCAGCGCGATCTGTCCGGAAATCTCCATGATCCGTTCCTTTCCCTAGATCAGGCCGCGCAGGGCGAGCATGCCGCCCACCAGCGCCAGATCGGCGATGATGAAGGGCACGATGCCGGCGAAGACCTGTTCCAGCCGCACGTAGTCCCGGGCGACCGAATGTATGACGAAGACGTTGAGCCCCACCGGCGGCGTGATCATCCCGATCTCGAGCAGCTTGGCGACGAGCAGGCCGAACCACAGCTTGTCGACGCCGTGCTGGGCGAGGATCGGCAGGAACAGCGGCAGGGTCAGCAGCAGCGCCCCGATCGGCTCGAGGAACATGCCCAGCACGAGGTAGATCAGCACGATCACCAGCAGCAGCGCGAAGGTCCCGAGCCCGAGGCTTTCCACGAAACCGCCCATCTGCATCGACAGGCCCGACATGGCCACGAGGCGGGTGAAGAGGTTGGCGCCGATGGCGATGATGAAGAGCGCGCCCGACGAGAGCAGCGTGTCGACGAGGCTCTCCTTGAAGTCGGCCCAGCTCAGCGAGCGGCGCAGCACGCCGATGAGCAGCGCCGCGAAGCTGCCGAAGGCGCCGGCCTCGGTGGCGGTGAAGAAGCCCGAGAACAGCCCGCCGAAGACCGCCGCGATGAGCAGCAGCACCGGCCAGATCTCGGCGGTCTTCCTCCAGCGGTCGCCCATGGTGTAGGGCTCGGCCGGCGGCAGGGCTGCGGGGTTGCGCCACCACACCACCAGCACCGCGCCGATGTAGAAGATAAGCGAGGCGAGGCCGACGAAGAGCCCGCCGAGGAACAGGTCGTTGATCGAGACCTGCGCCTGGATGCCGAAGAGGATCAGGATGATCGACGGCGGGATCAGCGCCCCGATGGTGCCGCCCGCGGCGACCGAGCCGGTGGCGATGCGCAGGTCGTAGCCCTGCCGCGCCATCTCGGGCACCGCGATGCGGCCGATAGCGGCGGAACAGGCCACCGACGAGCCCGACACCGCGGCGAAGCCCGAGGCCCCCGCCAGCGAGGCGATGGCGAGCCCGCCGGGCAGCCAGCCCCACCACACCCGCGCGGCCTCGAACAGGCCCCGGGTCAGCCCCGAGTGATAGGCGATGTAGCCCATCAGCAGGAACATCGGGATCGACGACAGCGTCCAGCTGGCCGAGGTGGTGTAGGGAATGGTCGAGAGCATCGAGAAGGCCGGGCGGAAGCCGGCGACGGCCCAGATGCCGACGAAGGACACGCCGATCAGCGCGGCGGCGATCGGGACGCGCAGCATGATCAGCCCGAGCAGCGCGGCAAGGGACAGGATGCCGATGGTGACGGGATCCATCACGCGTTCTCCTTGAGGGATTCGAGTTCTTCGAGCGGGTCGTGCTGGGTGCCCGCGAAACGCCCGGTGAAGAGTTCGATCAGGCGGATGACGTTGACCAGCAGCGCGAGGCCGAAGGACACCGGCAGGATCCAGTAGCTGGGCCATGTCGGGAAGCGCATGGTGCCGGCCTCGACGTAGACGCGGCGGGCGGTCTTGCTCACTGCCTCCACGGCGGAGCCCCAGAGCAGCACGGCCAGCACCGCGCCGAAGACCGTGAGCCCGAGCAGCAGCACCGCGCGCAGCGGCCAGCCGGTGAGCTTCTCGGTGAACACCGTCGCCTCGATGTGGCGGCGCTTGAGCTCGGTCATCGCCAACGGCAGCACGCTCACCGCGACCATGTAATACTTGCCGACAAGATCGGCAGTGGCGGGGAAGCCGGCGCCGAGGAAGGCGCGCATGAAGACGTCGATCACGACCTGCAGCATCATCGCCAGCAGCACGACGCCACCCAATACCATACTGATCCGCGCCACGGCGGTTTCGATCGGTTTCAGCATCCGATGCTCCGGGAAATTGCGGGGTGAAGCGGGTGAGCGCCCCGGGTTGGCGGGGCGCCCGGCGGTGACTCAGCCGCCGTAGGTCGCGAAATCGACCTGCGACCAGATCTCCTGCGCGCGCAGCTCGCCCAGGGCCTCGGGCGTCATGTCGGGGGTGACGAGCCCTTCCCATTTCTCGATCAGCGCCTTGTAGCGGTCGATCTTGGACTGGGCATCGGACACGCCGCGCTCTTCGAGGATCTTGGCGGCGTTGGCGAGGCGCTCTTCGTTGAACGCGGCCTTGGCATCGACGAGGCTCTGGTCAGGCTCGATGAACTCGACGAGCTTCTGTTCGCGCACTTCGGCGATCTGGGCGTCAAAGCCCGCGAGGCCCGCGGCCAGACCGTATTGCGAGGCAGTGGCCAGCGCCTTGCGGTCGGCGGTGTCCATGCGGTCCCAGAGCATCTTGCCGGCGGTGGCAACGGCCGCGCCGTTGAACACGCCCTGCTCGATCTCGGTGACGTAGCCCACCACGTCGCCAAGGCGGTTTGCGATGATCTCGTGCGGCGAGCTGAAGGTGGCGTCGATCACGCCCTGGCTCAGCGACTCGAAGAGTTCGCTCGAGGGCATCTGCACGGGCGCGCCGCCGGTGCTTTCGATGAAGGCCGCGTAGAACGGCGAGCCGCTGCGGATCTTCAGGCCCTTCATGTCGTCGAGGGTGCGCACCGGCCTGGTCGACAGCAGGTCGTAGAGCGGCGTGGTATCGGAGCCGAGATAGACCTGCCCGTTGCGGGTGAACTCGGCCTGGCAGGGCTCGCAGGTGACGATGTACTCGGTCACCGCCGACGAGACGACCTTGGCGCTGGAGCCCAGCATCGACAGCTCGGAGACCAGCACGCTGTCCGGGTACTCGGCGACGAAATAGGGCATCAGCAGTGGGCCGAATTCGGTCACGCCGTCACGCAGGCTGGTGGACATCTCGTTCGGCGCGACCAGCCCCGAGGGCGTGTCCATGCCGGTCCAGCGCCCGTCGGTCAGCTCTTCGAGCTTGGCGAAGATCGTCGGGTAGACGTCGGTGGCGATGGCGTGGCTCGGGCCGAAGCCGCTGGTGGCGCGGATGGTGTCCGCCTGGGCCGTCAGCGCGACGGCGGAAATCGAGCATGCGAGCAGGCTCGCGGCAAAGCGCGTTTTCATGGGTCTCCTCCCTGTGTTGCGTCACGCCCGTCCGAACCCGGACGGACCGCGACCCTCCTTATCACGTCCGCTGGTCCTCGAGCCGTTCCAGAACGGCCATGAGGCGGGTGCGATCCTCCTTGTCGAGACAGCCGACGATCGTGTCCTCGGCCTGCCTTATCTTGTCGGCCGCCCGGTCGCGCAGACGGCGGCCGCGCAGCGTGGCGGTCAGCGCATAGCGCCGACGGTCCGTGGGAACCTTCTTGCGGGCGATGAAGCCGGACTGCTCGAGCTCGTCGATGATCACGACCAGGTTCGAACGCTCCATCTGCAAGGCCGCCGCGAGTTCGGTCTGAACGATTCCGGGATTGTCGGTGATGATCGACAGGCAGGAGAAGCTGACCACCCTGAGGCCGTCCTCCGCGAGCACCTGCTGTGCCACCGGCTGGATCTGCATGTAGGCGCGCTTCAGGCGGTAGCCGATCAGGTCACCAAGCACCGTGTCCTCCACATTCTGGCCCACACGGTCGTCCGGACTTTTATCGAGTTGCGGCATGCGGTCCCTCCTCTGCGATAATTGGTATTCGGTATAATTGTTATGGTCAATAAGTATTTTCAGGAGCGTAATTTCGGAACGTTTTCCGAGAGCAATTCCGAGGAAAATTCTGAATTAAGATACTGAAAGATAAATATATTATAAAAAGCTCAACGGAGAGCCTCTCCGCCCCTTCCCAAGCATCCGTCCGGCGAAGCGTCAACTTTTCCACCCGTTTTCCGCCGCGCCCGACGCCTCGATTCCACCTTGGAACGCCCCGGACTCAGCTGCTCTGCACCGCACCCAAATGCTGCATCTGCGAGAGCCCGCCCTCGGGGCCCAGTGCCCCCACTCGCCAAAACCGCCCGCAATTTACCTTGCGTAAACAAGCATGAAATGACAACCTTAGGGAGAAACTGGATCCACGCGATCCACGGTGTCAGGACGAGTCGGGGGAGAGGATCATGCGCAGCACAGCAGCAGTGACACTGGACCGGAGGGGCTTTCTTGTCGCCACCGTCCTTGCCGGCACCGCCGGCGCCGTGCCGTTTCTCGCGGCCGAGCCCGAGCCGATACGGCTGACGCTGACCACCGAGACAGGCGGCACCGGCCTGCGCTACCGCGTCCTGCTCGAGAACCCCGCCAGCGCGCCGGCGCCGGTGCGGTCGGTGCAGGTCTTCGCGCTCGGCGAACGCCAGCCGCTGCTGGCCAGCTTCGACATCGATCCGGACGCACCCCGCGCCGAGATGAGCGGCCCGCTCGACCTCGGCCGCGAACAGAACGTCATGGCGCTGGTCCGTCTCGACGACGGCACCATGCTCCATGCCCGCAGCCACGTCTCCGCCGCCAGCGGCTGAGGCGCAGCCACGAAGAAGAGAGTCCGGACTCGATCCGGGGGGAGGGACCAGATGACATTTCGTACCGGCGGCCTCGCCGCCATCCTGCTTGCGGGTTTTCTCGGTGTGCCCGCCGCCCAGGCGCAACAGGGCACCGATTGCAGCGCCCCCACGGACTGGTTTCCCCACGCGCAGACACCGCCGCCGGACGACAACGCGGATTTCAACAGCAACTGCGCGTTCCACCTGTGGTCGTGGCAGGCCTTCCTGTTCCTCACCCAGAACGACGACGACGGCATGCCGCGCTTCCTGAGCCTGATCCCGGCACAGGACGTGGTGGACGGCGTCCCCGACACCGAGCCCAACGAGGTGATGCTGCGGCCCCGCGCCCGCAAGAGCGACATGGGCGAGACCTTCGACGAGGTCGGACAGGCGGGCTCGCTGGGGCTGCTCGTCGATCAGAACGGCCGGGCGGTCTATTACTCGATGTACGTGAACCAGACCTACTACGATTTCGTGGTCACCCAGAACCAGTACAACGTCCCCGCCAACCTGCTCGCCGCCCCCGCCGACCAGAACTACCCGATCGGATCGGTGACGCTGAAGGCCGCGTGGAAGATCATGGGCGCCGACGAGGACGCGTCGGGCTTCTTCACCATGCCCGCCACCATCGAGACGCTCAGCGCCGACGCCGCGGGCAACGTCATCGCCGACCCCGGCCAGACCGAGGAGGTCACCGTAGCACTGGTGGGCCTGCACGTGGTCGGCATCGTCAAGGGCCACCCCGAGGCGATCTGGGCCACCTTCGAGCACCGCAACAACGCGCCGCAGTTCTCGCTGGGCCAGCTCATCGACGACCCGGTGAGCAGCCAGGATTTCACCTTCTACGCAGCCAGCACCACCGCCGGTGAGTGCAACCAGAACAACGCCGCCTTCCTGACCCTGACCGATCCCGCCGCCCAGACCCTGTCGCCGGTCACGCAGGTCTGCCGGCAGTATCCCTTCGGCGGCGGCTCGACCCAGAATTCCGCCAACATCGGCAGCCTCAACAGCACCGTGCATGCCGGGCTCGAGGCGGACTCGGTCTGGCGCAACTACATGGAAACCGGTGCGATCTGGTTCAGCCAGGTCGACGCCCTCGAGCCCAACATGGCGATGGACGGCAGCATCATCACCGGCTCGGTGAAGCTGTCCAACTCGGTGATCGAGACCTTCACCCAGAAGGTGCGCTCCGAGGACCAGTGCTTCTCGTGCCACCGCACCGACATGGTCTTCCCGCCCGACGCCGTGGACCAGCCGCTGCCGGGCAAGAACCTCAACATCAGCCACATCCTTCTGAACGCCTACGTCCAGAACCTCGAAGCCAAGTGACCGGACACGCAAGGAGAGACATGCCATGACATTTCGCATTCATCCGGCCATCGGCATCGCGCGCGTCGGCAACAGCCTCGAGTACTACATCGGCCCCGAGACCATGGCCGGCATGCCGCAGGAGGGCACCGACCTCAACGGCGGCCTGCCGATCCGGCCCGACACCGACGGAGAGACCATCACCAGCGCCGACGTGCGCGACGGCGCCGGGGCGCTCAAGCGGCAGGCCGCGCGGTTCACCGTCTTCGAATACGACGACGCCCCGCTCGGCAGCTTCCCCTCGGGCGACGGCACGCCGGTGGGCATCGGCACGGTGCTGTCGGACGGGCGCACGGTGACCGACATCATCTGGACGGTGCACCTTGCCAACAAGAAGGCCAACTGCTGGCTCGAGGTCGACGAGGAGGGCATCGCCTCCTACACCGGCGGCGGCCTGCCCCCGCTCCGCAACCCGGGCTTCGGCGGCGCCGACGACCCCTCGGCGCCGGAGCGGCTGGCGAAGCTGGTGATCGACGCCGGCCCCCGCACCGTCCAGGGCACCGGCGCAAGCGTCGAGTTCGACACCGCGACCCCGGCCTCGGCCTATGTCGGCGGCGCGGTGACCGAGCTGCCGGACTATCCCAAGCAGTTCCCCGACACCGCGACCTTTCCCGACCTCGTCTGCCCCTCTGGCGAGGCGATCACCACGCTGGGCGGACTGCGCACCGACAGCAAGGGGCGGCTCGAGGTTCTGGGCGGCCACGGGCTGGCCTGCGGCTTCGGCGCCAACGCCCTGCCGCTGATGCACGACGTGAACAACGACGGCTGGCTAGACGACACCTCGGACGGGCCGGTGACCGCGGTGCTGGTGCTCGACGACGGCAGCGAGGTGCCGCTCGAGGGCAGCGCCTGGGCAGTCGCGACGGACCCGGGCTATGCGCCGCAGACGCTCAACATCGTCTCGCTCTGGGACGACATCTACAACACCTGGATCGAGCATTTCGACGTCAACCCGGGCATCTACGCCAACGGCGCCTACCTGCCCGACTACCAGCCGGATTTCTACGAGGACATCTTCCCGGTCTTCCGCGCCGCCTCGCTGCAGATGTGGAACACCAACCTGCCGGACTCGGCCATCGCCGCGCATGACAGCATCGACAACATCACGCCCGAGGACGACCCCGGCAACCGGCTCTACGTCAAGGCGCTGATCCGCAACCCCAACCCCGATCCCGACGGCAGCAACGACTTCGCCACCGGCTCGCCGCTGATGCCACTGTCGCTGGGGGACGCGGGCAAGGCCTTCCTGACGCTGTCGACCAGCCAGTATTTCTTCGTCATGCAGTGGTTCGACAAGAAGTTCACCGCCACCCCGCCGGTGCCGCTGGGACCGGGCGAACGGCTGGACAAGGTGGTGCTGGCGAACTGCCTCGGCGGGCGCTTCAGCCCGGGCATCGACCTCACCTTCATCGTGCGCGACACCGAGCTCTACAACAGCGACTGGACCAACCCGGCCATCGGCCCGTTCCGCATCGCCATGGCGCCGCTGGATTACGGCAGCGCGCAGGCGGGGACGCCCTTCCTCGGGGTCGGCTACACCCCCACGCGGCCGGGACAGGCGGGGGTCGAGCCTGGCGACATCTGCAAGTTCATGGCCATCCCCTGGCACACGGATTACAACTCTTGCGCTACCCACCTGCCCGAGCCCAACCCCGGAGGCGACGTCAACAGCCGCAAGGACCCGCACGTGTTCGAGGGCATCAACACCACGCTCTTCTGGTCCTGGCCCGCGCAGCGGCCGGTGGCGGTCTACACCTTCGACGACCTCGCCGCGAACGGCGGCGCCCTGCCCCGGCAGAAGTTCTCGGTGCGCGGCGAAGGCACCAAGGCGCAGCCCTCGCCCGCGGGGCCCGGCCCCTTCCCGGCGCAGAACGTCGGGCGCTTCCAGGACCGCGAGAACATCCTGCTGAACTGGCAGAAGATCGGCGTCGTCATGCAGGGACCGGCGATCGAGGGCTACGATCCTTCCTATCCCACCAACTACTACCTCGAGGTGGCGAGCCTCTTCGAGGACGATGCCGACCCGGTGATCCCGTGGCCGAACACCATCTCCGACAACCCCTCGGGCTGATCGCCGCATGATCGCAGACACCACGTTCGAAAGCTGCGACGTCGCGGTGCTGGGCGGTGGCCCGGCGGGCGCCGCCTGCGCCATCGCGCTGGCACGGGCCGGGGTCGGGCGCGTGGTGCTTTGCGAGTCCGAGGAGGTGCGCCCCTTCCGGCTGGGCGAGACCATCCCGCCGGACAGCCGTGCCCTCCTCGACCGGCTGGGCGTGCTGGATGCGTTCCTGGCCGACGACCACATGGCCTGCCACGGCAGCTGCTCGAGCTGGGGCAGCGACGGGCTGGGCTACAACGACTTCATGCTGCGCCCCTACGGCCACGGCTGGCACATCGACCGGCCCCGTTTCGAGGAGCTGCTGCTGGAAAACGCTGCGCAGGCGGGCGCCGAGCTCTGGCTCGGGGCGCAGTTCGCGGGAACCGAGCGCATCGACGGCGGCCACCGGCTGGCGTTCCGCGGTGCGCCGACGCTAGAGGCGCGCTTCGTGGTCGATGCCACAGGCTGCAGCGCCGCCTTCGCCCGCAGGCAGGAGGCGCAGCGCACCGGGCTCGACACGCTGCACTGCATCGCCGCGCGCTTCCGCAAAGCCGCCCCAGGCCTGTCGCGGCTGACATGGCTCGAGGCGGTGCCCGAGGGCTGGTGGTACGCGAGCCGACTGCCCTCGGACCGGCTGCTGGTGCTTTTCGCCTCCGACGCGGACGTCGTGCGCGACCATGGTTTCTCGGATCCCGAGACGTGGCTGGCGGCACTGCGGCGCACCCGGCACATTCGCGCCCTGCTCGAGCATGTCTCGGACGCGCACGAACGGCCCCGGGCCGGGGCAGCGCCGTCCTTCTGCCTCGACCGGGTGGCGGGGGATGACTGGGCGGCGCTCGGCGACGCGGCCTCGGCCTGCGATCCGGTCACCGCGCGCGGGCTCTGGAAGGCACTCTCGGGGGCGCTGGTGCTGGCCGACGCGGTGCAGGCGGCGCTCGCCGGCGACACCGCGCCGCTCGACGCCTATGCCGGCGCCGTGCGGCAGGACTTCACGACCTACCTCGCCATGCGCCGGGATCTCTACGGACTCGAGACGCGCTGGCCCGACGCGCCCTTCTGGGCGCGGCGCCACGCCAGCGTCACCGCCTGAGCCCTGGGCGCTCAGCCGAAGATCAGACGCGGCACGAAGAGCGAGATCTGCGGGATGTAGGTGATGATCAGCAACACGATCAGGTTCACCACCACGAAGGGCCAGACGCCCTTGATGATCTCGGTCACCGGCTTGTCGAGCGTCGAGCTCGCCACGAAGATGTCGAGCCCGAAGGGCGGGGTGATCATACCGAGACAGACGTTCAGCGTCGCGATCATGCCGAAATGCACCGGGTCGATGCCGAAGCTCTGCGCCACCGGGAAGAGCGGCGGCACGAGGATCAGCAGCGTCGAGTTCGGGTCGATGAACATGCCCGCCACGAAGAAGCAGAGGTTCACCACGATAAGGAAGGTGATCCGCCCGGCCTCGGCGGTCTCCATCATCGAGATGATCCCGGCGGGGATCTGCGCCAGCGTCACGAAGAAGCTGATGAGCCCGCCCACCGCCAGAAGAACGAAGATGATCGCGGTGTTGATCGCGCTCTCCTCGGTGATCTGCACGAGTCCCTTCAGATCGAGGCTCCGCAGCACCACCATTTCGACGAGGATGGCGTAGACCACGCTCACCGCCGCGGCTTCGGTCGGGGTGATGACACCCGAATAGATGCCGCCAAGGATGATGACCGGCATCCCGAGCGCCCATTTTGCCCGCCAGATGGCATGGAACCGGGCGCCCCACGGCAGGCGCGGGTCCGCGGTTACGCCGCTGCGCAGCGCCTGGATATGCACGAAGATCGCGAAGGCTGCCGCCAGCACCACGCCAACCGCGAGCCCGCCTGCGAAAAGTTGCGAGATCGAGGTGCCGGTGATCCAGCCGTAGACGATCAGCGTGATCGAGGGCGGGATCAGCAGCGCCGTCTCGGCCGAGGCCACCAGCAGTCCGAGGCTGAACTTCTCGGAGAACCCCGCGCGGCGCATCTCGGGGTAGACCATGCGCCCCATGGCGGCGACCGTGGCGGGCGCCGAGCCCGAGACCGAGCCGAAGGCCATCGAGCCGCCGACCACCACGTGACCCATGCCGCCGCGGGTGTGCCCGAGCAGCGCCTTGACCACGCCGATGAGCTGGCGCGCGATCTGCCCCGAGCCCATGAGGTTGGCGGCGAAGATGAAGAACGGGATGGCCAGCAGCGTGGAATGGTCGATGCCTCCCACGATCTTCTGCACCACCGCCGCGTCAGGCAACTGAGGCCAGAACGCCTGCTTGTAGGCCAGCGCCGGCAGGCCCAGCACCAGCAGCATCTCGAAGCCGAGCGCCAGCAGCGCCACCGCCAACAGCAGGATCAGCGCGAGCATCATGCCTGCTCCTCCTGCGCGGAGAAGCGGTCGATGACGCCAAAGAGGCTCAGCGCGTAGCGCAGCGCCAGCAGCAGGAAGCCCGCCACCGGCGCCATGTAGATCACCCCCATCGGCACGCCGAGCGTGGGCGAGCTCTGCCCCGATCGCAGCACGAACTGCACCAGCCCCACCGCCAGCCAAGCGACGTAGAGACAGAAGCCGATGCCCGCGATGTCGATGAGCCGCTGCACCGCCTTCAGCGCCGCCGGCGGCAGCCGGTCGCGGAGCGTGGTGATGCCCACATGCTTGCCCCGTTCCAGCGCCAGTCCCAGCGCGAGGAAGACGAGGAACAGGTTCATGATCCGCACCGCCTCCTCGATCCAGGCGAAGCGGCTGGCGAAGCTGCCGCCAATCTCGCGGGTGATCACCGAGCCGGTGTAGAGCGTCACCATCGACAGGAAGAGCGCGACCAGGACGGTGCGTTCGACCGTCCGGAGCAGGCGGAGGGCTTTCATCGGGGCTCCTTGATGCAGGCGGCCCCGTGTCGCCGGGGCCGCCCTGACCTTAGTTCAGGCTCTCATAGGCCTGCGTATAGGTGTCGAGCAAGGCCTGCCCGGCGTCGCCGGTCTTGGCGACATAGGCGGCGGAGGCGGGCTCGAACATCACCTCGCGGAAGTTCGCCCGCTCGGCCTCGTCGGCGATCCGCACGTCGGTGCCCGACTCCTTGATGGCGGCGAGCGCGTCTTCGACGGCGGCGGCCTTGTGCGCGGTCAGCTCGGGGATGACCTCGGCAAAGGCGTCACGGATGATGGTGCGGTAGTCCTCGGGCAGGCTTTCCCAGAACATCGGGTTGAACAGCACCACGTCCTCCATCGCGCCGTGATCGGAGACGACGAGGTAGTCCTGCACCTCGTAGAACTTCATGGCGCGGATGGTGTCGAGCGGGTTCTCCTCGCCGTCCACGACGCCGGTCTGCAGCGCGGTGTAGAGCTCGCCGAAGGGCAGCGCGATGGCCGAGGCGCCAAGCGCGTTGAACTGCTCGATGAGGATCGAGCTGTCCATCACCCGGAACTTCTGGCCCGAGAAGGCCGAGATGTCGTCGAGCGGCTTGGACGAGGTGAACTGCTTGGTGCCGTTGGGCCAGAGGTCGATGGCGACCAGACCCTTGTCCGAGAAGCTGTCGAGCAGCGCCTCGCCGAAGGGCCCGTCGCGCAGCTCGGCGGCGGCGGCGGTGTCCTCGGGGACGAGGTAGGGAATGTCGAGGATCGACACCAGCGGGTTGAAGCCGCCGAGGAAGGCCGCTGGCGACACCGTCGCCTCGAGCGTGCCGAGCTGGACGCCCTCGGTCATCTGGCGCTGGTTGCCGAGCTGGCCCTGCGGGAAGAGCTGGAACTCGACGGCGCCCCCGGTGCGCTCCTTGACCAGCTCCGCCACCTTCTCGAGGTGGACGTGACGGCTTTGCTGGGTGCTTTCTAAGTGGCCGATCTTGGCCACGAAGTCCTGCGCGAAGGCCGGGGTGGCGAGACCGATCGCCAGCGTGGCGAGGATCGGATGAAGGAAGGACGCGGTCCGCATCGGGATGTCTCCGTAAAGTCGCAAATTCCTGGTGGTGCGCCGCAGTTTCACACCCCGCCCCATCGGGGCAAGCGCCATGCGTCAGATTTATGACACGCCGCGCTTTTGCCGCCGCACCCATGGGGGCACGCTGAAAATTTGCACAGGCGCCGCCGGGCGCGCAAGTCCGCTGCACGGGCGGCCCGCGTCAGATCGCCCTTGGCCAGCCGCGCGCCGGGCGCCATATCTGCAGGAGGGCGGCGCATCGGGCCGCCGCTTCTGGGACGGAACGGGCAGGTGCGGGCACTCTGGATCATGCTGGGCGTTACAAGCCTCGGGCTCGGGATCATCGGGATCGTGCTGCCGATCCTGCCGACCACGCCCTTCGTGCTGCTCTCGGCCTTCGCCTTCAGCCGCAGCTCGCCCCGGCTGCACGCGGCGCTGCTCGCGCACCGCACCTTCGGCCCGCTGATCCTGCGATGGCAGACCGAGCGCGCGATCCCGCGCCGCGCCAAGATCATGGCGGTCACCATGATGACGCTGGTCTTCCTCGGCAGCCTGCTGGCCGGCGTCTCCGAGCGGGTGCTGCTGATCCAGGGCATCGCCATGGGCGGCGCGGCGATCTTCGTGCTGACCCGGAACCGCCCCTCGGACGAGTGAGCCGCCACCATGGCCCGCGGGTCGCGCCACGGCCGCAGATCAGGCGAATGGGCTTGACGCGACCCAAGCCATGCGAATTGATGCCCCCAGGCCAGAGGCGCCGCCGTCCGGGCGCGCCGGCGGAGAAGCGAGGAGAACCACCATGAAGATGTGGGTGAAATGGCTCATTCTGGGCATCCTGTCGATCCTGTTCGGCCTGTTCGTGCTTGCGAACCCGGTCGCCGCCTCGATCGCCGTCACCACGCTCGCCGGCATCCTCTTCGCGGTCGCCGGCGGCTTCCAGATCTTCGCGGGGTTCGGCGAGGGCAGCACCTCGAACAAGGTCATGAGCTTCGGGCTCGGCCTGCTGCTGCTGCTGCTCGGGATCTCGCTGATGTTCCGCCCGCTCGAGGGCGTGGTGTCGCTGACGATGATCGTCACCATCCTCTTCGCCGCCAACGGCGTCACCCGGCTGATCACCGCCTTCCGGATGCGCCAGACCCCGTTCTTCTGGGCGATGCTGCTCTCGGGCGCGCTGTCGGTGCTGCTCGCAGGCTACATCATTGCCAACTTCTTCGAGGTCGCGCCCAGCCTTCTCGGGATCCTTCTGGGCATCGAGCTGATGTTCAACGGCATCGGGCTGGTGATCCTCGCCTTCTTCCTGCGCACCCACGCGGAAGAGATCAGGCAGGCGCTCAAGGACCTCGAGAAGTAAGCCGCCCTCAGGCCGCCACCGCCCGCACGGGCCCGGCCACCGGCGCGCGGCGAGCCTCTGCAAGCTCGCGCGCATGGATGCCCAGCAACACCAGCGCCGGCCACAGGAGATAGGCCTCGATCTCGAGGTTCTCGCCGAAGGTCAGCAGCACGATCACCATGCAGAGCCCCAGCGGCAGGCGCCCGCGCGGCCCCATGGCGGCATCGCGCAGCGCCAGCGACGTCTGCCAGATCAGCGGCACGGCAAAGGCCAGCAGCCCCACAAGCCCCTTCACGAAGAGCAGCCCGAACCACGTGTGGTGGCTGCCGATGGGCATGTACTCGACGATGTGCGGGCCCGGCTGCACGGTTCCGTGGCCGAACCAGACCGCCTCCTCGCGCCAACGTTCCTCGGCGATGCGCTGCAGGGTCTCGCGCACCCGGGTGCTGTCGGCGCGGGCGCCCTTGAAGGCGTCGACCCCGTTCGAGATGGTCCGCGCCAGCCACGTGCCGGTGATCGCCAGCGAGGCGGTCAGCCCCGCCGCCGCAGCCCAGGCCCAGCTGCGCAGCACCAGCGGCATCATGCGCGGCCCCATGGTGCAGGCCACCAGCCCGACGAGCCCCATGCGCGACTTCGACGCCAGGATCATCAGCACCCCCGCCGCGATCCCCGCCGCGCGCCAGCGCTTGTCGGTGTCCTCGAGCGCGAACAGCACCGTAGACACCCCGAGCAGCGCGGCAAAGGGCGACCAAGGCGCATAGAACTGCCAGCGCGGCGTCCACGAGGCCGGGTCGAAGGTGAAGAAGTAGACCGAGAAATACTCGGGCCCCGGGCCGCCGATGGCCTTGAGCGGCGAGGTCCAGATGCGCTCGGGCAGCCCGAGATGAGGGGCGGCCAGCAGCACCGGCGCGAGGCAGAGGGTCACCAGCCCAAGCCGGCACTGGGCGCGGACGAGGATCTCGCGCCGGATCGGCAGCACCGCCCCGATCAGCGGGAAGAGCGCCAGCAGCGCCCATCCCTTGGCCCAGCCGATCGAGGACTTGATGGTCTGCTTCATGCCCAGCGACCAGTCGAGATGTCCGACCCAGAGCGCCACCAGCATGACCAGCATGCCGACGCCCCAGCCCCAGATCACCGGCGGCACCGGGCCGGTGGCACGCAGGTCCTCGCGGATCGCGGGCCCGAGGTAGAGCGACAGCCCCGCCAGCATCGCCAGCGTCCAGGCCAGCACCGGCCCCACCACGTAAAGCGCCCCGATGCCATAGAGCGGCCAGGTCCAGGTGATGGTCTTCCAGATCATCGCCTCGGCCGGGTTCCGGGGGGCAATGACCGCTGCGGAGCGGGGCGCCGCGATGACGGCCTCCGAAGGGTCTTGCGGGCAAATCACGGCCCCGGCAGGACCACGGGGAGCGATCACCGCATCCGGGGAGTTGCGACCGGCGCTCACTGCCCCTGCCCCTTGACCGACAGCAGCCCACGGATCAGCGCGCCGCGGATCCAGGCGAGGCAGAGCGAGAAGAACAGCAGCATGCAGGCGGCGACACCCGCGGCCAGCGCCAGCTTGCGGTTGGGCGACGACGGCCGGTCGGGCAGCGTCGGGTCCTCGAGCACCTGCACCAGCGGGTACGAGGCATATATGTCGGTCTTGCTCGACTGGGTGCGGGCGATGGCCGAGGCAAAGACCGCCTCCGCCACGCTGAAGTCGCGCTGCAGGTCCTCGAGCTGCGCCGCCAGCGGGGCCAGCGCATCGAGCCGGGCGCTCTCGGTCCGGCGCAGGGTCTGCAGTTCGGAAAGCTCCGCCGCGATGCCCGCGCGCTCGGCGTCCTGCCGGACGAGCTCGGTCAGCAGCGTCGCGCGGCCACCGTCGATGGCGCGTTCGAGCCGCAGCCCCTGCCCGGTCAGCTCCACGGCGCGGGCCTCGGCCTTGCTGCTCGCGGCGTCGAGCGTGGCGGCGGCCTTGACCACCTCGGGGTGCTGGCGCCCATAGCGCGACCGCACGTCGGCCAGCTCCGCCGAAGCCTCGGCGATAGCATCGAGCAGCGCGAGATAGGTGCTGTCGCCATTGAGCCGCAGGATGGTCGAGGCCTCGGTAGGACCGGTGTCGAGCTGCAGCTCGAGCCGGCGCACCGCCGCCTCCTTGCTCTTGTGCTCGGTGGAGAGCGTCTCGATCTCGGCCTTGAGGTCGTCGAGTTCCTGCACCTGCCGCCGGTACTGCTCGGCCGAGTGGAGCCCGCTCTCGGCCTGCAGCCCGGCGATGTCCGAGCGGGTCGCGGCGACCGAGTTCTGGTATTCCTCCATGGCGGCGAGCCCGCCGTTCTGGCGGCTGTCGAGCTCGTCGCCGCGCAGACGGTCGATCTCGGTGAAGAAGGCATCCATCAGGGCGCCGTTGCGGGCCTGCGCCTCCTCGGGCGAGGGGCCGACCATCTCGATATGGATGAACGCGGTCTGGTCGACGAGACGCACCCGAGGCTCGCCGAAACCGCGCGGATCGACGCCGAGCCGACCGGCCGCGTCTCGGATCACCCGGTCGGCGGCGAGCAGGCGCTTGTAGGTCTCGGTGGGCGAGATCGAGTTGCTGGCGAAGGCCGAGTTCGAATAGCTCGACGCCTGCCCGATGTCGGCGAGGTTGACCGAGGCCGACGCCCCCGAGCCAGGCAGGATCAGCGACATCTGGCTGCTGTAGCGCAGCGGCGCGGATTTCAGATAGCCGGTGATCGGCGCCCAGATCGCGGCCGATCCCAGCGCGAAGATCCACAGGTACCGCGGCAGACGGCTGAGATCGAGCGAGGCGCCCCCCATGAGGAGGCGCCGGAATGTAAACCGGCGAAGGAATCGCGGCTTGCGGGCGGGCGTGTCGAGCGAGGCATCCTGCGAGGTCATGGGCAAACTCCTTTGCCCAAGCTTCTACCTCAGCGTGTACCGTTCCGGGGGTGCGCGGCGGGAGACGCGCGGCGGGCGGATGTCCCGCCGCCTATCCGTCCGGACAGGGTCTCAGAACAGCCCTTCGTCGCGCGCGACGATGGCGGCCTGGGTCCGGTTGTTGACCTCGAGCTTGCGGTAGAGCGTCTTCATGTGCAGCTTGATCGTCGGCTCCGTCAGGTCGAGATCGCGGGCGATCTCCTTGTTCGACTTGCCCTCGGAGAGCCCACGCAGCACCTCGAGCTCACGCTTGGTGAGCCGTTCGGCCAGCGGGTGCTTCTCTTCCTCCTCGGCCGCGGTCATGAAGGCGATCGGGGCGTATTGCTCGCCCATCGCCATGAAACGCACCGCATTCACCAACGACTTCGCGGGCAGCGTCTTGGGCACGAAGCCGGCGGCGCCAAGCGCAAGCGCCTGTTCGGCGACATCCTTGGTGGCCTCGCCCGAGATCAGGGCGACGCGCTGGCCACCCTTCATCTCCAGCGCCTCGCGCAGGCTGTCGAGCCCGCGCATGCCCGGCATCTTGTAGTCGAGCAGCACGAGATTGTAGGCCTCGTCGTTGCGGATGCGCTCGCAGGCTTCCTCGAAACTCGACGCGGGCGTGGTTTCGATCCCGTCCTCGGCGCCGAGGAAGGCGATCAGCGTGTCCCTGAGCAGATCGTGGTCGTCTGCAATCAGCACTCTCATACCCATTTCACGTACCATCCTCTGTCCCGATCCGCGCAACCTACACGCGCACGGCCTCCCGGTTAAGCGATATTTAACCGTTTTCCTGTTTGCGAGGATAGATGACATATCCAACCGGGTAGGTCCACTCGCGGAGACGTCATGGCGGGCGCGTTCGAAAGCCTGTTAAAACGTTTGCTCCACGCCGCTGACCTGTTGCGAAATTGCCCGGAATCGCTGCGCCACCGCATGAACGTGAGGACTTCAGAACGGAGGAGACACGTCATGCGGATGATCCCGCCCCCTGCCTTTTCGACCGAACTCGCCACCCCGGCGCACGGCCTTCCCATGACCCGCGTGCTTGGCCAGCCAATCGTGGATGCCACCACCGACGACTGCGTCACCGCCCTGCTGGACGGCCGCGAGCGCACGGTGTTCTTCCTCAACGCCCATTGCGCCAACCTGCGGGCCCGCGACCGGGGCTATGCCGCCGCGCTGGCCCGGGCCGACGTGGTGCTGCCCGACGGGATCGGCGTCGAGCTGGCCGCCCGGATGACCGGCGACCGGCTGACCGAGAACCTCAACGGCACCGACTTCACCCCCGAGCTGCTGCGCGCCGCCGCCCGGCAGGGCCTGTCGGTCTTCCTCTTCGGCGCCCGTCCCGGCACCGCCGAGGCCGCCGCCGAACGACTGATGGCCGACATTCCCGGGCTGCGGATCGCCGGCACCCGCGACGGCTACGCGGGATCCGCAGATCCGGAGCGCGCGGTGCAGGAGATCAACGCCTCGGGCGCCGACATCCTGCTGGTCGCCATGGGCGTGCCGATGCAGGAGCTCTGGATTGACCGCCACCGCCCCGACCTCGCGCCGCGGCTGGTGCTAGGTGTCGGCGCGCTGTTCGACTTCCTCGCCGGCAACGTGCGCCGCGCGCCCGCCCCCGTCCGCAAGGCGCGGCTGGAATGGGCCTGGCGCCTCGCGCTCGAGCCGCGCCGGCTGGCGAGCCGCTACCTGCTCGGCAACGGCACCTTCCTGATGCGCGCGGCGGCCCACGCCCTGCGCATGGCGGGGCGCGACGCCATCGCCAAGCGCGCGCTCGACCTGACCGCGAGCGCTGCGCTGATCCTCTGCCTGGCGCCGGCGCTCTTGCTGGTAGCGGCGGTGATCCGGCTCGACAGCCGCGGCCCGGTGCTGTTCCGCCAGACCCGCATCGGCCGCAACGGCCGGGCCTTCACCATCTTCAAGTTCCGCACCATGCACACCGACGCCGCCGAGCGGCTGGCCGAGATCCGCGCGCTCTCGGACCGCGCGGGCATCTGCTTCAAGTCCCGCCACGACCCGCGCGTTACCCGCGTCGGCCGGCTGCTGCGGCGCTTCTCTGTCGACGAGCTGCCGCAGGTCTTCAACGTGCTCTTCGGCACCATGTCCCTGGTCGGCCCCCGGCCCGCGCTGCCCACGGAGGTCGCGGCCTACCCCGCCCGCGCGCTCGAGCGGCTGGCCGCGAAGCCGGGAATCACCGGGCTCTGGCAGGTCTCGGGCCGGGCCGACATCGGCTTCGACAAGATGGTCGACATGGACATCGCATATGTTCGTTCTCGAGGCATACTTCTGGACGTGATGCTTCTTCTCCTCACCGCCCGCGCTGTCGCTTCCGGACGCGGAGCCTATTGAAACCCCTACAGAATATGCCTTCGGGCGTCGGTCACCTATCCGTTCGGGTAGGTCTTCAATCCCGATCCGTGGATGAACCTGACCGGCGATGGTGGCAGAATTGCGGAAGATCCAAACAGGTGCGACCATGATTCATTCCTCCTTCAGACTACTGACCGCCGCGGCGCTCACCGCGCTGGCCATGGCGTCCAGCGTCAAGGCCGAAGAACTGCCCGCGCCGGAAGGCACTGTCCTGCTCACCATCAGCGGTGACATCGAGAACACCAACGGCGACGGCATCGCGGAATTCGACATCGACATGCTGCGGGCCATCGGCGAAACCGAGATCACGACCGAGACGATCTGGACCCCCGGGACGAAGGTTTTCAAGGGCGTGCCGCTCAGCACGCTGCTTGAATATGTCGGCGCCGACGGCGAGAACATCGACGCGACAGCCATCAACGACTATTCCATTACCATCCCGATGTCCGACGCGGTGCCGACCGGCCCGATCATCGCCTACGAGATGGACGGAGAGTTGATGTCGCGTCGTGACAAGGGCCCGCTTTGGGTGATCTACCCGTTCTCGTCCTCCAGCGAGTACCGGACCGAGGTCATCTATTCGCGGAGCATCTGGCAGCTCGATCGTCTCGCGATCAAGTGAATAAAGGCGCCCCTCGCGGGCCGAAGTGGGGGGCACCGTGGCGCTCACTGACAGAATTCGTCGTGGCGGCAAGGCCGTACTAGGGGCTTTCGCAGGCCTCAGTGTGCTTGCGATCCTCTTCATGTCCTTCGAGATCGTCGATGAGCTGCGCTTCCTGAGCTCGGCCAACTCGGACAACGTCCACTGGACGCTGTCCCAGGCCGAGGTCGAATTCCTCGAATTCCAGAATGCCGTCGACCGGGCCCGGATGGCCGACGACCCGCCGCCGAACCTCGATGAGGTCATCATCGAGTTCGACGTCTTCTACAGCCGCCTGGCAACGCTCGGCACCGGCCTGCTCTACTCGCCCCTGCGCGAGTGGTCGCAGTTCCGCACCCCGCTGCTCGACGCCCGCGAGCGGCTCGAGAACATGATCCCCCTGATCGACGGCCCCCGCACCGAGCTTGCGGCGGCGCTTCCGGACATGGCCACCGAGCTGACCGAGATCCGCCCGCTGATCCGCAAGATGGCGACCACCGGGCTCGAGTTCTTCGCCTTCGAATCCGACGCCAGCCGCACCTCTGTCGCCGTCACCCTGTCCCGCGTCGCGCTGCTGACCATCGGCCTGCTGATGGCGCTCGCGGCGCTGCTCTTCCACGCCCGCCGCGTCACCCGGAAGAGCCAGGACCGCGAGCGTGAGCTCGCCGCCTCGAACGCGCGGCTCCACACCATCGTCGGCACCTCGCTCGACGGCGTCATCGTGAGCGACCTCGACGGCAAGATCATCGATTTCAGCCCCTCGGCCGAGAAGATCTTCCAGCGCAGCGCGGAGGACGTGAAGGGCAAGCGCCTCGGCGAGATCATCGTCCCGGAATACCGCCGCGCCGAGCACGAGGAAAACCTCCGCCGCCTGCGCGAGACCGGCAACCACGAGATGCTGCGCAAGGGCCGCCTCAAGCTCGATTCGCTGCGCGCCGACGGCGAGATCTTCCCGACCGAATACTCCGTCGCCAAGGCCAGCGCCGGCGACGAGGACCTGCTGGTGGTCTTCCTCCGCGACATCTCGCACCGCGTCGCCGCCGAGAACGAGTTGGTTCAGGCTCGCGACCGTGCACTCGCTGGCGAAAAGGCCAAGGCCGAGTTCCTCGCGATGATGACTCACGAGATCCGGACGCCGCTGAACGGCGTACTGGGCAACCTGTCGCTGCTCGAGGACACCAAGCTCAGCCTGCCGCAGAGCCGCTACGTGCGGAACATGAAGATCTCGGGCGAGCTGCTGATGCGCCACGTCAACGACGTGCTCGACATCGCGCGCTTCGAGTCGGGCGCCGACACCGCGCAGGAGCAGGCGGTCCACATCGGCCACATGATCCAGGACATCGTCGACTCGCAGGTCAGCAACGCGCAGTCCCGCGGCAACGTGCTGCAATGGGGCTGGACCGGCGAGCCCGCCGGCTGGCTGCGGCTCGACGCCTCGCGCCTGCAGCAGGTGCTGCTGAACCTGATCGGCAACGCCATCAAGTTCACCCGCGACGGCCGCGTCACCATCGAAGCCGAGCTGCAACGCGAGGGCGGCGGGCTCGCGCTCGAGCTGCGCGTCATCGACACCGGCGCCGGCATCCCCGAGGCAGACCAGAAGCGCATCTTCGAGGATTTCCAGACGGTCGAGCGGGCCGTGGGCGAAAGCATCGGCGGCACCGGGCTGGGTCTTGGCATCGTGCGCCGCTTCGTGCGCGCCATGAAGGGCGAGATCGGCGTCGAGAGCGATCCGGGCGAAGGCAGCGTCTTCTGGCTGCGCCTGCCGGTGACCGCCGCGGACGACATGCGCCCCGCGCTCGCCTCCGAGATCGAGCCCGAGGCCGCAGACGACCGCCAGCTCGACATCCTGCTGGCCGAGGACAATGACATCAACCTCGAACTCGCCCGCGAGGTGCTCGAACGCATGGGCCAGACCGTGACCACCGCGCGCAACGGCCAGCAGGCGGTCGACGCCGCAGCAAAGCGGCACTTCGACCTGATCCTGATGGACATCCGCATGCCGGTGCTCGACGGGCTCGCCGCCACGCGCGAGATCCGAGCCGGCGACGGCCCCTGCCGCGAGACGCCGATCGTCGCCTTCTCGGCCAACGTGCTGCCCGAGGCCCGCGACCGCTTCGCCGCCGCCGGGATGAGCGACTTCCTCGGCAAGCCACTGCAGACCACAGAGCTGCGGCAGGTAATCGCGCGGCTCAGCAAGAAGCACCGCGCCATGGCACCCGCTGCCGAACCGGTTCCTGCACCGGCCCCTGCCCCGGATCCCGTGGCGGTGCAGCCGACGCCCGCGCCTGCCCCGACACCTGCCCCGCAGGCCGCGGCCGAGCATGACCGCGACAGCGTGATCGCCCTGCTCGGACGCCGTCACCTCGAGGAAACCGAAGAGCTCTTCGACTGGCTCGCCGCTTGCCCCGACGATCTCGGCGCCGTCGCCGACCGCGCCCACAAGATCGCCGGCAGCGCCGCGGCCTTCGGGCAGCAGCGCCTGCGCGACGCACTGGTGGCGCTCGAGAAGGCCGCCGAGACCGGCGACCCCGACGCCGTGGCGCCCGCGATCTCGCGCGCCCGCGCCGCGTGGGAAACCGCGCCCGCCCCCTGCGTGGGCTGACCGGCGCGTCGTCTGCCTGGGCGGAGCGCTGCGGGTCTCACGCTTCGAACGGCGCGGGTCGACTGCGCGGGCTCACCGGCGCGCCTTCTCCACGACGGCCGAGCACCGCACGGTTGCTGCGACGGCTGACCACCCTCCTTTGCGTGCTTCGAGCACGGCGCGTCCTGATGCGGACTGAGCGCCCCCTTCGTAGGACGAGCGCCGCACGGCGCTATGGAATCACCGGCACCACCGAACCCAGCACGCCAGCCACCTCGGAGAGGTTGGTGATGCTGCTGTCGTAACAGGCGATGGCGTCGCCCGGCAGCAGGTAGGGGTCGAAATCGTCACGGTCGGCGCGGCGGAGCTGGTCCTCGATGCTGCGCTCGATCACCGTCGAGACCCCGGTCACCGGGTCCCGCGTCAGCAGCACCGCCGAGCGGTAGGCGCTGGTCGCCCGCGCCCCGCCGACGCAGTTGGTGTCCACCACCGCCTGCATGAATCGCGTGCCCCATGGCATCTCGCGCACCTCGCGGCCGATGGCCGAGATCGCGTTGCCCGTCGCCGGCTGCGTCAGGTTCGACAGGAACAGCGAGACCCCCGGCGGGCTCAGCGGGCTGGGGCGCATCAGATCGTCCTGGAAGCACTGGCGCGAGGGCACGGTGATCTCGTCCCCGGTCAGCAGCATCACGTCCGCGGCGTTGCGCCCCTCGAACACGCCACGCAGGTCGAGCGTGTAGCTCCGACCGGCTCGGCGCAGCTGCACCGCCGAGAGGTCCGCGTCCGGCCGCACCCCGCCCGCTGCGCGGATCGCCGCGGAGAGGTTGCGCGCCTCGGTCGAGGCGCCGAGCGCCAGTTGCCGCGCCGGGTCGAGGTCGTCGCCCGACTGCCGCCCGATCTCGATCGCGTGCGGCTCGAACACCGCGCCCGAGACGGCGACCGAGACGCTGGCGAAATCCGTCGCCCGCACCGAGACGCGGGGCGCCGCGTCGTAGAACTCGGCCCGCACCAGCGCCGCGGCGAGATCGGCCTCGATCTCGTCGGTGCTGCGCCCCTGCGCCGCGATCGGCGGCAGGAAGGGCAGCTTCAGCATGCCGTCGCGGGACACCACGTAGTTGCTGGTAAAGGTCGGATCGTCCGAGACCCGCACGTCCACGAGGTCGTTGCGCGACAGCCGCTCGCCGCGCAGCGCGTATTCCACTAGCTCGCTGCCCTTGACGCCGCCGTCGGGCCCGCCGCCATGGGGCGTGCAGCGCTCGGCATTGAGCCGGGCCGAGAACAGCATCGCGGGCTCTCCGCCGCGGGCGGGCGGGTCGCGATATTGCGCCTGATAGCCGCCGCCGCTTTCCACCGGTGCGATGTTCTGCGGGTTCGGCGCAGGACCGCAACCGGCGACCAGCCCGAGCCCGAGGCAGGCCCCGAGCGACCTGCGGCGCGCATTCGACATGCAACCCTCACGCGTGTTCATTGACGTGCCCAGACCTGCTCTCCTAGCGGGAATCCCTTCAGGGACACTCGCGCGACTGCGTTCGAACCTATCCCTCCGGATAGGGGGCGCCACTCTTGCGGCTTGTCCCCCTCCCGCCGCGCGCACGACAGGCACGGCGCGGCGAAGGTATGGTTACTTATACCTTAAGACTGACCTTAAGAGAGACAGCCCCGTGTCGGAAACCCGAAAAAACCTCCTTGGCCACCTGCTCGCCTACGGCGCCTCCGAAATGGCGTCGAAACTGTCGCGGCTGGGCGTGGTGATCGCGGTGGCTCGCACGCTTGAGGCGAGCGAGATCGGGATTGCCGCGGCGGCCATCGCCACCGGCGACATGCTGAAGGCGCTGACGGAAAACGGCGTCATCCAGCGCATCATCGCCGCCCGCGACGAAGAGCTCGACGCCACCTGCAACCGCGCCCACGGGCTGTTCTGGGCCTGGTGCCTCGGGCTCTTCGGAGTGCAGGCCGCGGTGGCCACGGGCGTCTGGGCGCTGACCGGCAACGTTCCGCTGGCGCTGCTCATCCTCGTGCTCTCGGGGGAATACCTGTTCATGCCCGGCGGGCTGGTGCAGGCCGGCCTCGCGCTGCGCAACGGCAAACTGCGGCAGACCGCGGCCATCGCCGGCGGACAGGCGGTGCTCGCCAACGGGCTCTCGGTGGTGCTGGCCCTGCTCTGGCCGAGCGCGCTGGCGCTGATCCTGCCCCGCCTGCTCACCGCTCCGTTCTGGCTGGTCGCCATGCGCCGCCTGAACCCGTGGGTCCGCAACCCCGAGGCCGGCAAGACCCCGATCCGCCCGTTCCTGAATTTCGGCTGGGCAGTGCTCGGTGTCGAGGTCGTCAAGGCGGCGCGGATGCAGGCCGACAAGCTTATCGTCGGCGCGCTTCTCGGGCCGCAGGCGCTCGGGCTCTACTTCATGGCCTTCAACGCCGGTCTCAGCCTCGCGACCTCGTTCTCGACCGCCTTCGCCGCCGTGCTCTTCCCGCATCTCTGCGCCAGCGAAGACCGCGCCGCGGCGCTGCGCCAGGGCATGGCCGTCTCGCTCGGCCTCGTCGGGCCCGCCGTCATCCTGCAGGCGCTGCTGGCGCCCTGGTACGTGCCGATCCTGCTGGGCGACGGCTGGGCCGATCTCAGCGCCACCGTCTCGGTGCTCTGCCTCGCCGCGATCCCGACCATGCTGTGGACCGCCGCCGCCGGCTGGATGCGGGCCGAGAACCGCCCGCAGCACGAACTGCTCGGCACCGCGCTGCTGACCGGCGCGCTGATGCTCAACACCGTCCTCGCCGCGCCGTACGGGCTCGAGACCATCGCGTGGGGCTACCTCGCCACCGCCAGCGTCACGATGCTTGTCATGTCCTGGCCGGCGCTCCGCTTCGCCCTTGTCCCCACTCTTGCAAAGGCCTGATCCCATGTCCCTGATCTCGATCGTCATTCCGGCCTTCAACGCCGCCGCCACGCTTCCCGAGACGATGCAGAGCATCGCCGCGCAGACCTGGACCGGGTGGGAAGCCATCATCGTCGAGGACGGCTCGCAGGACGACACCTGGGCCATAGCCCAACGGCTCGCCGCCGGCGACCCGCGCATCAAGCTGGTGCGCAACCCCGGCAAGGGCCCGAGCGACGCGCGCAACCACGGCGCCCTCGAGGTCGCCAGGGGCCAAGTCATCGCGTTCTGCGACGCCGACGACCTGTGGGAGAGCGGCAAGCTCGCCTCCGTCGCCCTGGCGCTGATCTTCGGCGCCTCGGACGCCGCCTTCGGCCGCGTCCGCTTCTTCCGCGGCAAGCCCGGCAACCTCGGCGCCAGCTCGACGGTTCCGGTCGAGCCGGTCACGGTGCCGATGCTGATGGGCGAGAACCCGGTCTGCACCATGTCCAACCTCTCGGTCCGGCGCTCGGTCTTCGAGGCGCTCGGCGGCTTCCGCAACGACATGATCCACAACGAGGATCTCGAGTGGCTCATCCGCCTCGTCGGCGCCGGCTACGAGCTCGAGGGGCTCGACAGCGACCACGTGCTCTACCGCACCAGCCCCCATGGCCTGTCCTCGGATCTCGTCGCGATGGAGATGGGCCGGGCCGAGGCGCTGCGCACCGCCCGCGCGCTTGGCTACGCCCCCGACGCCCGCGCCGAGGCCGTGCACCTGCGCTACCTCGCCCGCCGCGCGCTGCGGCTCGACGCCGACCCGCGCCAGGCCATGACGCTGGTGGCCAAGGGGCTGCGGCGCAGCGTCCCCGCCTTCCTGTTCCCGCTCAAGCGTGGCCTGCCGACCGCCATCGGCGCGCTGATCGCCCCGTCCCTGCCGCGCGACCTCCGTCGCAGCCTGTTCTCCCGCTGATCGTCCGCCGGTCCCAGTCAGGAGTCGATCCCATGCCCTACGCCTCCATCGTCGTCCCCGCCTTCAACGCCGCCGAGACGCTTGCCGAGACCCTCGTCTCGCTGTCGGCGCAGACTTTCCGCGACCTCGAGATCGTCGTCGTGGATGACGGATCGACCGACGCCACCTCGCGCGTCGCCGAACAGCAGGCCCGGACCGACGGCCGCATCCGCGTCGTGCGCCAGCACAACCGCGGCCTTGCCGGCGCGCGCAACAGCGGCATCGCGGCGGCGACCGGCGAGATCGTGGGGTTCTGCGACGCCGACGACCGCTGGCTGCCCGAGAAGCTCGACACCCATGTCCGCCATCTCGAGCGGTCGCCGCAGGTCGGCATCAGCTACTCGGGCTCGGCGATGATCGACGCCGACGGCCACCGCATGGGCCACGCCCAGCGCCCGCGCCTGCACGACGTCACCACCGCGCTGGTGTTCAAGCGCAACCCGATCGGCAACGGCTCGGCCCCGGTGTTCCGCCGCGAGGCGCTTGCCTCCATCGCCTGGCGCCCGCATTTCGAGACCCGCCGCGACTGGGTCTTCGACGAGACCTTCCGCCAGTCCGAGGACATCGAGTGCTGGCTGCGCTTCTGCCTGTCCACCGACTGGATCGTCGAGGGCGTGCCGGGGCTGCTCACCGAGTACCGCGTCAACGCCGGCGGCCTCTCGGCCCGCACCGAGGCCCAGCTCGCCGCGTGGGAGCGCGTGGTCGACAAGCTGCGCCCGCGCGACCCGGCGTTCTTTGCCCGCCACGAGGCCGCGGCCCGCGCCTACCAGCTGCGCTACCTCGCCCGCCGCGCCATCAGCAGCGGCGACGGCGTCACCGCCTGCGAGCTCATCGACCGCGCCATGGCGGAATCGCGCACGCCCCTGCACGAGGAGCCGTTCCGCACCCTCAGCACCATCGCCGCCGCTCGGCTCTCGTCCCGCTTCGGCGACGGCCCGATGCGCCTTGCCACCGCCGTGCTTTCGGCCGTTCGCCAGTGATCCCGGAGGAGACCTCACGATGACCGACAGACCCCTTGTCCTGCACCTCGTCGACGACACCACCGCCGGTGGCGTGACCCGTGTCCTCGACTTCATCCGGACCAACCCCGATATGGCCGCGACCGCCCGCCACGAGGTGCAGGTCGTCGCCCGCAACCGCAGCATCCCGGCGCTGTCCGCCGACATGATCGTCTCGCATCTGTCGATCAGCTGGCGCAGCCTGCCGGTGCTCATCGCGCTGCGTGCCCGCCATGCCGGCCTGCCGCTGGTCCATGTCGAGCACAGTTACACCGAGACCTTCACCGCGCTGAACGTGCCCTTCAAGGTGCGCTTCTTCACCCTGCTGCGGAACGCATATGCGCTCTTCGACCGGGTCGTCGCGGTGAGCGAGGAACAGGGGGCGTGGATGCGTCGCCGCGGGCTCGTCAGCCGCGAGGCGCTGCAGGTGATCCGCTCGGCGGTCGATCTCGGGCGGTTCCGCGCGCTGCCCGCCCCCGCGGGCCCGGCACTGCGCATCGGCGCCATCGGACGGCTCAACCGGCAAAAGGGGTTCGACGTGCTGATCGAGGCCTTCCGCGAGCTGACCTCGCCCGAGATCAGCCTGCACTTCCACGGCACCGGCAGCGAGGAGCAGGCGCTCCGCGCGCTCGCCAAGGGCGACCCGCGCATCCAATTCCACGGCCACAGCGCCGTGCCGGAAGAGGCGCTTGCCTCGGTGGACGTGATCGCCATGCCCTCGCGCTGGGAGGCCTTCGGGCTGGTCGCGCTCGAGGCGCGCGCCGCCGGGCGCCGGCTGGTGGTCTCGGATCTCGACGGGCTGAAGGACAGCGCCGGGATCGAGGCGCAGTTCGTGACCGGCCACGGCGTGCAGGACTGGCGCCTCGCGCTGAAGGCGGCGCTCGATGCCGGCACCGCCGCCCCCGCCCGCGCACCGGGCGCCGAACAGGAATTTGCCGACCGCTGGAATCACCTCGTCCAGCTCTGCCTCGACCGGGGCGAGCCTCTGACGCGGGTCGCCGGCGGGCGCGCATGACGGAATCAGTCCTGGGGGATCCGGAGCTAACCCCCTAGCTTCCGGCTTTCGGGTTTCCCTGGGCTGACGGGGTGTCCGGCCTTCGACATGAAGGTCGGGCACCTCACTTTACGTTTAAGGGTTCTTTTCCCTGATTCCTTTTCCCCGGAGAGGGCATTTACCTCCGAGGGCGGGCGTGGCTAAGGTCCGCCCATGTTACGACAGCTCCTGCCCATCAGCGCCCTCCTGCTCGGCTCCGCCTTCCTGCTCTTCGCGGGCGGCATCAACAGCCTCATCCTGCCGGTGCGCGGCTCGGCAGAGGGCTTCACCGCAAGCGCGCTGGGCCTGCTCGGCACCGGCTGGGCCATCGGCTACGTGCTGGGCTGCATCCTCGCGCCCCGCATGGTGGGCGCGGTGGGGCACATCCGGACCTACGGCGTGCTCTGCGCCTTCGCGGCGATCTCGATCCTGCTGCAGGCGCTGCTGGTGACCCCCTACGCCTGGATCCCGGTGCGCGCGGTCTCGGGCTTCTGCTTTGCCGGGGCCGCGATGATCGTGGAATCCTGGCTCAACGACCACGTCCAGCCCAGCACCCGCGGCAAGATCTTCGGCATCTACACCATGGTGAACCTCGCCGCCGTGACCGGCGGGCAGATGGTCATCTCGCTCGGCGACACCATGGGGTTCACCTTCTTCGCCATCGGCGCCATCATCTTCTGCCTCGCGCTCGTGCCCACCGCGCTCTCGACCTCGTCGAGCCCGGCGCCGCTCACCTCGGTGACGCTGGACATCGGCGCACTGTGGCGGAACTCGCCGGTGGCGGTCTCGGCGGTGTTCCTCGTGGGGATCTCGAACGCCTCCTTCGGCACGCTGTCCGCCGTCTATGCCGACCGGGTCGGGCTGGGGCTGACCTCCATCGCGTTTTTCTCGAGCATCCCCGTGCTCGCGGGCGCGCTTGCGCAGCTGCCCTTCGGCTTCGCCAGCGACCGCATGGACCGCCGCAAGGTGCTGGTGGTGGCGGCGGTCTGGGCGCTGGCCGCGGATCTCGCCTTCATCATGATCGCCCCCGAGGGCCGGCTCGCCAACCTCGCGCTGGCGGGGCTCTTCGGCGCCGCGATCTTCGCCATGTACCCGGTGATCGTCGCCCACGCCAACGACCACGCCCCCGCGGGCACCTCGATCCAGGTCTCCGGCGGGCTGCTGCTGGTCTTCGGTCTGGGGTCCATCGCCGGGCCGCTGATCGCCGGCGTGGGGATGAGCTGGATCGGTCCGCAGGGCTTGTTCCTGACCACCATCGTCGCGCATGTGCTGATGATCGCCTTCACCCTCCTGCGCATCGCCCGCCGCGCGCCGGTGCCCAATGCCGAGAAGGGCAGCTTCCAGGTCAGCCCGCCGGCCCGCGCCGCCACCCCCGAGACCGCCGCGCTGGCCGTGGGCGAGGATGAGGACGCGCCGCTCGAACCCGCCCCGCCGCCCGCCGACGCCCCGCCGTCCGAGGCCCAGGACGGCGCCCCCGGGCGCTGAGCGAAACGGCGCCGCCCACCCCTCCCCGGCACGGAATGGTTAACCGCCATCGTCGCCAGGCCCTTGATTTGTCGTCGCAAGAAGCGCAGCTTTGCCGAATGAACAGCCTTACACCTTTTCCGGGATCCGGGCGCCCGACGCAGGACGTGGTCGCCTTTCACCGGACGGAGCTGAATGTCATCCTCTCGCTTTACGGCCGCATGGTCGCCGCGGGGGAATGGCGTGATTACGGGATTTCCTCGCTGCGCGACGTGGCGGTGTTCTCGGTGTTCCGACGCACCGCGGAGAACCCGCTCTACCGCATCGAGAAGCGCCCCAAGCTGCGAAGTCGGCAGGGCGAATACGCGGTGATCGGCATGGACGGGCAGGTGCTCAAGCGTGGCCACGACCTGCGCACCGTGCTGCGCGTGCTCGAGCGCAAGCTGATCCGTCCGGTCGATCTCGACTGATCTCCCGGACCGATCCGCCCGCGGCCCAGCGGCTTTCGGCTGCGGCCGTCAGGCCGGCTTGCCGATCATCACGCAGAGCAGCTCGAACATCAGCGTGACGCCGAGGAACGCAGTGCCCCCAGCCTGGTCGAAGGGCGGCGAAACCTCGACGAGATCGGCCCCGACGATGTTCAGCCCCTCGAGCTCGCGCACCACCTGCATCGCCTGGTAGCTGTTCGGACCGCCGACCTCGGGCGTGCCGGTGCCCGGCGCGAAGGTCGGGTCCACGAAGTCGATGTCGTAGCTGACGTAGCAGGGCTCGGAGCCCACGATGTCGCGCGCCTCGGCCATCACGTCGGTCACGCCGCGCGCGTGGAATTCCTCGATCGGGATGATGCGGATGCCGTTGGCGGCGGCGAAATCGCGGTCCTCCATGTCGTACATGCTGCCACGGATGCCGATCTGCACCACCCGCTTGGGGTCGAGCAGGCCTTCCTCGACCGCACGGCGGAATGGCGTGCCATGGGTGTAGAGCTGGCCGCCGAAATAGCTGTTCCAGAGGTCGGTGTGGCTGTCGAAATGCACCATCCCGAGTGACGTCTCGCGCCCGAGCGCCCGCAGCACCGGCAGCGAGGTCAGATGGTCGCCACCCGCGGTGAGCGGCCGGATGCCGTTGCGGGTCAGCCGGTTGTAGAAGGCGGTGATGCGCTCCATGCTGTCGAGGATGTCGGCGGGGTTCGGACCCACGTCACCGAGATCGGCACAGGCGACCGTGTCGAAGGGGCGCAGCCCGGTGACCGGGTGCTGCGCCCGGATCATCGTCGAGGCATCGCGCAGCTGGCGCGGACCGTGGCGCGGGCCGGGGCGGTTGGTGGTGCCGCTGTCCCACGGCACGCCGACGATGCCGATCCCGACCTCGGAAAAACGGTCGTGATCCGGTTGCACCAGCGGCAGCCGCATGAAGGTCGGGATGCCCGCGAACCGCGGCAGGTCCATGCCCGAGATCGGATGGAAGAAGGGGTCGGTGGTCATGCTGTGTCCTTGCGTGGCCTGTGCCGGCGAGACGACCGCATTTCCGCCCCCCTTTGCAAGAGGTTTGCGCCGGCCCTCGGCCCCGGGCTCAGCTCTCGGGCTCGGTCTGCATCAGGATCTCGCGCGATTGCGAGGCGAACTCGCGACGCAGGATAACCACCAGCGTGACCACGGTGGCCGCGATCAGCGCCTCGCCGCCCAGCAGCCAGGCGGCGCTGGCGATGCCGAAATAGACCGAGCGCAGGCCGCGGTTGTAGCTGCGCGCCGCGAAGATGTTGATCTCCGCGGCCTTGGCGGCGCGGGTGTAAGAGATCTTGCTGCCGTTGTTGGGCACCGAGCCCATCATCACCGAGCAGTAACCGAACAGCCGGTTCGACCAGACGAACTTGAGAAAGGCATTGGCGGCGAAGACGAGGATCAGGAAGAGCTTCACCTCCCAGACCACCACCGGCGCGTCGCTGTCGGCGAAATCGCCCGCCACGCCACGCAGCCGGTCGGCATCGCCCAGAAGCGCGAAGATGCCCGAGATCGCGATCATCGAGGCCGAGGCGAAGAACGCCGTGCTCTGGCGCAGCGAGCCGACGATCTGGCTGTCGAAGATGCGCGGCTGGCGGGTGACGAAATGCTCCATCCACGAGCGGCGGTAGACGGTCATCAGCTTCGACACCGACGGCCGCCGCGCGGGCGGGTTCTCGATGATCCACGAGCTGCCGAGCCATGTCAGCGTCAGCAGCACCACGGCCACGCCGTCGAGCACCGAGAAATAGCCAAGGCGCTGGACCCACTCCATCACGTCAGAACGGCTTCGCCACGACGACCCAGAGAATCGCGATGACACCGACGACGCTGATCTCGTTGAAGATCCGCAGGAAGAGATCGGATTCGCGGAACTCGCCGCGCCTGGCGCGCATCACCAGCTTCCCGGTCCAGACGTAGTGCAGCGCCAGCAGCGCCACGAGCGCGATCTTGAGATGGATCCACGGCGCCCACTGCCAGTATTGCGCCAGCCCCAGCCCGGTGATCAGCGCGATCACCGCGAGCCCCGCCGAGAACCGGTAGAGCCTGATGGTCAGATCCCCAAGCGGGCCGAATTCGCCCAGCCGCGCATGTTCGCGTTTCCAGTAGATCAGCGCGCGCGGCACCGCGAAGATGGAGGTCATCCACCCCATCACGCAGAGAATGTGTATGATCTTCACCCAGTCCATGGGCCAGTAGTGCTATCTTTTCTGCATGATGCGCAAGGTGCCGTTGGGCCGGTCGGGAAAAGCTCTGGCGCTCTGCGCAAATTGGTTATATGACTTTACCAATTCCGGGATGGAGGACAGTCCGATGCAGATGCCGGACCCAGATGCGCGGGTCATCGCCCGCAAATCCAGGATCGTCGCGCGGCTCCGAGAGGTGCTGCCCGCTGACGCGGTGATCGACGACATCGCCGAGACGCGCGCCTATGAATGCGACGCGCTCACCGCCTATCGCTGCCCGCCTCTCTGCGCGGTTCTGCCCTCGTCCACCGCCGAGGTCTCGGCGGTGCTGCGGGTCTGCCACGAAGAGGGCGTGCCGGTGGTGCCGCGCGGCTCGGGCACGTCGCTCGCAGGCGGCGCGCTGCCGACGGCGGATTCGGTGATCCTCGGCGTGGCGCGGATGAACGAGGTGCTCGAGACCGACTATCCCAACCGCTACATCCGGGTGCAGACCGGGCGCACCAACCTCAGCGTCACCGGCGCGGTGGAGGAGAACGATTTCTTCTACGCCCCCGACCCGTCGTCGCAGCTCGCCTGTGCCATTGCCGGCAACGTCGCGATGAACTCGGGCGGGGCGCATTGCCTCAAGTACGGTGTCACGACCAACAATCTGCTGGGCGTCACCATGGTGCTGATGGACGGCACCGTGGTCGAGCTTGGCGGCGCGCATCTGGACGCGGGCGGTCTGGATCTGCTGGGCGTGATCTGCGGCTCCGAGGGGCAGCTCGGCGTGGTGACCGAGGCGACGCTGCGCATCCTGCGCAAGCCCGAGGGCGCCCGGCCGGTGCTGATCGCCTTCAACTCGAACGAGGTCGCGGGGGCCTGCGTCTCTGACATCATCAAGGCGGGCGTACTGCCGGTGGCGATCGAGTTCATGGACCGCCCCTGCATCGTCGCCTGCGAGGCCTTCGCCAAGGCGGGCTACCCCGATTGCGAGGCGCTGCTGATCGTCGAGGTCGAGGGCTCGGAGTCGGAGATTGCCGAGCAGCTCGGGCTGATCCTGCAGATCGCCCGGCGCCACGACCCGGTGGAGCTGCGCGAGGCCAAGGACGCCGACGAGGCCGGCCGCATCTGGCTCGGCCGCAAGAGCGCCTTCGGGGCGATGGGGCAGATCAACGACTACATGTGCCTCGACGGCACCATCCCGGTGTCGGAACTGCCCTTCGTGCTCAAGCGCATCGGCGAGATGTCGAAGCAGTTCGGGCTCGAGGTCGCCAACGTCTTCCACGCGGGCGACGGCAACATGCACCCGCTGATCCTGTTCAACGCCAACCAGCCGGGGCAGCTCGAGCTCTGCGAGGAGTTCGGGGCCGAGATCCTGAAGCTCTGCGTCGAGGTCGGCGGCTGCCTGACCGGCGAGCACGGCGTGGGCATCGAGAAGCGCGACCTGATGTCGGTGCAGTACGGGGCGGTGGATCTCGATGCGCAGATGGCGGTGAAGGACGTGTTCGACCCGCAGTGGCTGCTGAACCCCGCCAAGGTGTTCCCCCTCGACGCCTCGGCGCCGCGGCGGACGCTGGCCGCGGAATGACGGGTTTGGGCGGCGTGGTCCGGGCTCGGAGTGTCGCCGGGAGGCGGTGAGATCGACAGCGGGGTCCGCCGTCAGGAGGGGACGAGCGGATGAGGAGGGGCGCGGGCCCCGTCGCGGGGAGGCGGCACGCGGACAAGGAGGGGATCTGCCCCCGTCGCCGGGAGGCGACACGCGGACAAGGAGGGGGCTCTGCCCCCGTCCCTTCGGGACTCCCCCGGGATATTTGGAGCCATTGGAAGACATGAGACCTGAGACCGAGGCCGAGCTGGCCAGCATGATCGAAGCCGCGCAGGGGCCGCTGCGGGTCCGGGGAGGAGGCACACGTGCCGTGGGCCGATCGGCCGGCGAGGTTCTGGATGTCGGCGGGCTGTCGGGCATCACGCTCTACGATCCGGGCGCGCTGACCATGGTGGCGCAGGCGGGCACGCCGCTGGCCGAGGTCGAGGCGGCGCTCGCGGCCGAGGGCCAGCGGCTCGCCTTCGAGCCGATGGATCACCGCGGGCTGCTGGGCACCTCGGGCGCGCCCACCGTCGGCGGCATGGCGGCGGCGAATGTCTCGGGGTCGCGGCGGATATCCGTGGGCGCCTGCCGGGATTTCATGCTCGGGGTGCGTTTCGTCGACGGCGCCGGCCAGATCGTGCGCAACGGCGGGCGGGTGATGAAGAACGTCACCGGCTACGACCTGGTGAAGCTCATGGCAGGGAGCTGGGGCACTCTGGGGGTGCTGACCGAGGTCGCCTTCAAGGTGCTGCCGCGCCCCGCCGCCAGTGCCACGGTGCTGCTGCCGGGGCTTGGCAACGATGCCGCCGTCGGGGCGATGTCGAGCGCCCTGGGCTCGCCCTTCGACGTGACCGGCGCGGCGCATCTGCCCGAGGGGCCCGACGGCGCGCCGCTGACGCTGATCCGGATCGAGGGGTTCGCCGAGTCCGTCGCCTACCGCGCCGAACGGCTGCACGAGATGTTCGCCGGGCATGCGCCGCGGGTCGAACGCGACCCCGAGCGCATCGACGCGCTCTGGCGCATGGTGCGCGACGTCGAGCCGTTCCACGGCCGGGCAGGCGATGTCTGGAAGGTTTCGTGCAAGCCCTCGGACGGCCCCGCGGTCGCCGAGCGGCTGGGCGCGTCGGGGCTGCTCTTCGACTGGGGCGGCGGGCTGGTCTGGGCGCTTCTGCCCGAGGGCACCGACGCACGGGCGCGGCTCGCGGGGCTTGGCGGCCACGCCACGCGGGTCCGTGGCACCGGCCGGCTGCCCACCTTCCAACCGGAACCGGCGCCGGTCGCGGCGCTTTCGGAGGGGCTGCGCCGGCGATTCGACCCGCGCGGCATCCTGAACCCCGGCGTGATGGCATGACCCGCGACGGCGTCCTCCTCTTCACGCCCTGCTTCCTGGCCGGGTCGCTGATCTCCGCACCGGACCTTCAGCTGCGCCACTCGCTGACGCTCACGCTGGTCGTGGCGCTGGCGCTCGTTGTCGCAGCGGCGCGGGTTCTGGCGCGGCTGACACGCGGCCACGAGGCGTGGCTGGCCTCGCTGCTTGCCCTGTGGCAGGCCTGCGTGCTGACCGTCGCCGTGGTCACCGCCGCGCGTCGCGACCGGCGCATCGCCCCGCAGGCGCGCCGGTTTGCGACCCTCGCCGGCCTTCCCGCCACTCCGCTTCCCTGGTTCGGGCGCGCCACCGCCCGGACGATGCTTACCTGAGACCAGATCCATGCAGACCAATTTCACCGACGAGCAGCTTCAAGATCCCGGCACCGCCCGCGCCAACGAGATTCTGCGCGCCTGCGTGCACTGCGGGTTCTGCACCGCCACCTGCCCCACCTACCAGGTGCTGGGCGACGAGCTCGATTCTCCGCGCGGGCGCATCTACCTGATCAAGGACATGCTCGAGAACGAGCGCGTGCCGGACGAGAAGACCGTCAAGCACGTCGACCGCTGCCTGAGCTGTCTCGCCTGCATGACGACCTGCCCCTCGGGCGTGCATTACATGCACCTCGTCGACCATGCCCGCGCCTATATCGAGGAAAACTACAAGCGGCCGTGGAGCGACCGCGCCCTGCGCTGGCTGCTGGCGCAGATCATCCCGCACCCCACCCGGTTCCGGATGGCGCTGCTTGGCGCCAAGATCGGCCGGCCCTTTGCGCGCCTCCTGCCCGACCCGCGGCTGCGCGCCATGCTCGACATGGCGCCGAAGACCATCCCGCCGGTCAGCCGCAACGACGACCCGCAGAGCTTTGCCGCCGAGGGCGGCTACCGCAAGCGCGTGGCGCTGATGACCGGCTGCGCCCAGAAGGCGCTCAACACCGACATCAACGACGCCACCATCCGCCTGCTCACCCGGCTTGGCTGCGAGGTCGTGGTGGTCGAGGGCGCGGGCTGCTGCGGCGCGCTCACCCACCACATGGGCAAGGAGCACGAGAGCCACGGCTCCGCCGCCCGCAACATAAGGGCCTGGACGCGCGAGATGGACGAGGACGGGCTCGACGCCATCGTCATCAACACCAGCGGCTGCGGCACCACGGTCAAGGACTACGGCCACATGTTCCGCAACGATGCGCTGGCGGCGGATGCGGCGCGGGTCTCGGCCATCGCCATGGACGTGAGCGAGCTGCTGATGCAGCTCGACCTGCCCGAGGGCGCCGACAAGGGCACCCGCGTCGCCTACCATGCCGCCTGCTCGCTGCAGCACGGACAGAAGATCAAGACCTTCCCCAAGGACCTGCTCAAGCGCGCCGGTTTCGAGGTGGTGGAGCCCTCCGACCCGCATCTGTGCTGCGGCAGCGCCGGGACCTACAACCTTCTGCAGCCCGAGATCTCGGGCAAGCTGAAGGCGCGCAAGGTCCGCACGCTCGAGGCCAAGGCTCCCGACATCATCGCCGCCGGCAACATCGGCTGCATGATGCAGATCGGCTCGGGCACCGGCGTGCCGGTTGTGCACACCGTCGAACTGCTCGACTGGGCGACCGGCGGACCGCGGCCTCGTGCCTTGACCGCGGGCGGGTGACCCCCGACAATCGGCGCGCGGCAGGCCTGCCAGAATTCTGACAAAAGCTGTTGATATGCCGTGGGCCTTATCGAGGGGAAATCCGTGCGCGCATTGCTGTCACTTCTCGCGCTCTGCCTTGCTCCGGCGGCCTACGCGGACGGGCTGTTCTCGATGCACAGCCACGAGGACGGCCGCAAGTGGGAGGCGGTCGGGCGGCTCGAGCTCGCGGGCAAAGCCTTCTGCACCGGCGCGCTGATCGCCCCCGACCTCGTGCTTACCGCCGCCCATTGCCTTTACGACGTCGACACCGGAGAACCGGTGCCCGTCGACGAGATCCAGTTCCTTGCCGGCTGGCGCAACGGCCGCGCCGCCGCCTATCGCCGGGTGCGCCGCGCCATCGCCCACCCGGACTACGATTTCACCGCCACCGACGCCACCGCCCGGGTGCGCCGCGACCTTGCGCTGATCGAGCTGCAGCTGCCGATCCGCAACAGCGCCATCACCGCCTTCGAGACCGGCCCGCACCCGAACCGCGGCGCCGCGCTCAGCGTGGTCTCCTATGCCCACAACCGCTCGGAGGCGCCGTCGCTGCAGGGCCTGTGCCAGGTGCTGGACCGGCAGGGCACGATGCTGGTGCTGTCGTGCCAGGTCGATTTCGGCAGCTCCGGCTCGCCGGTGTTCAGCATGGACGACGGCACCCCGCGGATCGTCTCGGTGATCTCCGCCAAGGCCGAGGCCGAGGGCCGCGAGGTCTCGCTCGGCACCGAGCTTGGCGATGCGCTGACGCTCCTGCGCGAGGAGCTGTCCGCCGACCCCGTGCGCATGTCGCTGATCGCCGGGGACCGGCGTGATACGGGGGCGAAATTCGTAAAGCCCTGACATCGCTCGCCGTTGCGCTGCTGGCGCTTGCGGCGACCGCGCCCGTGGTCCCCGCGCAGCAGGGCGCGGTGTTCGACGTGATGGACAATCGCGGCGCGTTGCTCGGCTGGGAGGCGGTCGGGCGACTCGACCAGCCCGGCGGCTACTGCACCGGCGTGCTGATCGCCAGCGACGTGGTGCTCACTGCCGCGCATTGCGTCTTCGACCGCGACGACCGCAGCCCGCTGCCGCCCGGGTCCATGGTGTTCCGCGCGGGCTATCACCGCGGCACCGAGATCACCGCCCGCCGCGTCGCCCGCTGGGTGGTGCCCGACCGGTACGCCGGCGCCATCCGCAACGGCTCGGGCACGCGCTCCGATGCGGTCTCGACCGACGTCGCACTGCTCAAGCTCGTGTCGCCGGTGTCGAGCGCCGAGGCCGACCCCTTCCGGGTGCATCAGGGCAGCGCCCCGGGCACCGCGCTCAGCGTCGCCTCCTACGGGCGGGGCCGGGCCGAGGTGCTCTCGCGCGAGGCCGAGTGCCACCTGACGCAGCGCTTTCAGGGCGACATCCTCGGCTTCGACTGCGACGTGACCTTCGGCTCTTCCGGGGCCCCGGTCTTCGTGCGCGACGACGGGCGGCTGCGGATCCTGTCGGTGGTCTCGTCGGGCACGGACACGGGCGAGGCCTATGGCCCCACCCTTCCGCCGCTGCTGACCGAGCTCATGGACCGGCTCGTCCGGCAAGACGCGCTGCCCCGCGCCGGCACCGGAGCGCGGCGAATCACCGTCGGCGGCGGCGATCGCGGCGACATCGGCGCGCGCTTCGTGCGGCCCTGAGCCCCTGCCAACGGCGCGCACCCGAACCTGCACCCGCAAGGCCTTGAAACCCGCGCCGGGGCTTCCCAGATCTTTCCCATCCGGGGCGCCTGAAGCAGGGCTCCGGAGCATTAGCCGCCTGTCCCATGTCGGGAAGGCGCATCACATACGGTATCGCTCAACGGAGGATGACCAATGCGTCACTTTGATTTCGCGCCGCTTTATCGCGCAACCGTCGGTTTCGACCAGATCGCCGACATGATGGACCGGGTTCTTGCCAGCGACGTGGCCCAGCCCAGCTATCCCCCCTACAACATCGAAAAGACCGCCGACGATGCCTATCGCATCTCGATCGCCGTCGCCGGGTTCTCGGACGCCGACCTGTCGGTCGAGTTGAAGGAACACCAGCTCGTCGTCGCCGCCCGCAAGGCCGATGAAGACGCCGGCAAGACCTTCCTGCACCGTGGCATCGCCACCCGCGCCTTCGAGCGCCGCTTCACCCTTGCCGACCACGTGCGGGTGACCGGTGCTGTGCACGAGAACGGTATGCTGCACATCGACCTCAAGCGCGAGATCCCCGAGGCGCTGAAGCCGCGCCGGATCGAGATCGCGCGCGGCACCGACGTGCCCGCCATCGAGAAGGACGTGGTGGACGCTGACACGGTGAACTGAGCCCTCGGCTGACCGACCCGCTGAAAAGCGGAAAGCCCCGGCCTCGGCCGGGGCTTTTTCGTGTCCGGGGGTGCGCCAAGGGCGGCTCCGGCGCAGCGGCAAGACGCGCGCGCCTGCCATCCTGCTGGCGATGATCTCACCCGGAATCGGGCGCGGACCGCCGCGGGACGCGGGCGGCGCAGACGCGCCACCCGCCCCCAGGGATCAGTTCCCGAGCTGGAAGGACCAGAAGAAGGTCTCGCCCGAGCTGTCGTCGACGCCGTCGTTGTCGGTCGAGACGTAGACGGTGCCGTCCTCGGCGATGGCCAGGCCCTCGACCTTGTCGACGACGTAGCCGCCCCAGGATTTCAGGTCGGGGATCAGGTCGCGGACCTCTTCCTTCGAGACCACGGGCAGCTCGCCACCGATCGCCGCGGGCACCATCTCGGAGGCGGGGATGCGGTAGACCTTCTTGGTCACGGCCGCAGCGCCGATCTGGTTGTCACGCTCGACGACATAGACGTAGTCGCCATGGGCGGTGATCTCCGAGAGACCGACCCAGCCGGTGTCCGGCGCGGCCTTGGGATAGAGCACCGCGCCCCATTCCTCGGTCTCGGGGGTGTAGGACACGAGCTTGACGTGGTCCTTCGGATCGTCGCCCCATTCGCGCTGCACGGCCATCCAGAGCGTGCCGTCGACCATGGTCACGCCTTCGAAGCCGAAGCGGGTCTCGCCGGCGAGCAGTGCGGCGGGCAGGCCGATCTCGTCCGTGATCTCGCCCTTGGCGTTCACGTGGTAGATCGCGTGCGGGATGACCCGGTCGCTGCGGCCTTCCGAGGCGACCCAGAAACCGCCCTCGCCATCGGTGGTGATGCCTTCGAGGTCGAGTTTCTGTGCCGGCATGCCGGCGCGGGTGACCGGGGTAGCGGCAACGATCTTTGAGGGGGTCGACGACGGGTCGATGGTGAAGATCGTCGGCTGGTAGCCATAGAAGCTGTCGTTGACCGCGTAGATCATGCCGTCGTCACCGGCGACCATGCCCGAGATCGCGCCCCAGCCGATCAGCTCGTCCGCGCCTTCCGAGGTCAGCGTCGGGTACTTGGCGTCGCCCTCGGCGTATTCGTAGATCATCACATGCGCGCGCACGCCGCCGTCCTCGACGAGGTCTGCCTCGTTGGCCGTGACCAAGAGGTCGCGCGACGGGATCGCCACGGCGCCCTCGGGGGCGATGCCCGACGGCAGGATCTGCTTGAGCACGGGGTTGGCCGGGTCGGTCATGTCGTAGACGCCGACCACCGAGGCGCGCTCGGCCAGCAGGAACAGGTAGGGGGTCCCGCCGAACGTGGCGAACTCCATGCCCTCGGGCTCAATGCCCTTGGCGTCCGAGCGCTTGTCCGGGTAGTGTCCGGTGCGGATCACCGCGTGCTCGAAGCTGTTGCCGGCCTCGAAGACCTCGGTGCCGTCCTTGGCGAAGACGGTGAAGCCGCGCGCACCGCCGTCCATGTCGCCCTCGTTGGCGATGGCAAAGTGGTCGTCGTCGATCCACTGCACGCCGTCGGGCTCGCGCAGGCGGCCTTTCTGGCTTTCGGTGAAGATCAGCGCGCCGCGCTCGTCGGTGGCGTCGATCTCGGTCAGGTCGACGGATCCGGCCGGGAAGTGCGACAGCACCTCGCCCGCCTTGTTCAGCACGACGATGTGGTTGTTTTCCTGCAGCGTCACGACGATCTCGCCGGCGCCGTTCACGTCGACGAACTCGGGCTCGGGATCCTCGGGCGCGATTTCGGCGAGGCCGGTCACGTCGGCCTTCACGAGGCTGTCGCACTGGGCGACGCCGTCCACCACGTCGAGGATCGCCACGTAGCCCGCGGGCATCTGCGGCACGCGGCCGTCGCCCGCGTCCTCGTCACGCTCGTTCTCGATGGCGACGGTGACAAAGCTGCCATCCTTGGCCATGGCGGTGGAATCCGGCTGGCCGCCGAGATCGCACTCGCCGGTGATCTCGCCGGTGGTGGCGTCGATCATCACCAGCTTGCCCGACGGCTCGGTGAAGCTTTCCGAGGTGTTCACCCCCGCAAAGACGGTGTTGCCGTGGACGTAGACCGAGGTCGGCTCGCCATCGACCGGGGTGTTGCCCAGCGGCTTGGGGTTGGCCGGGTCGGTGATGTCGATGCGGCCGATCACGCCCAGCGGGCTGTCGGTGTAGACCAGCGTGTTTCCGTCCTCGGTGGCGTAGATGATCTCGGCCGAGCTCACCCGGGCCTTGTCCTCGCCCTCACCCATGTTGTCGGGGGTCGCGAAGGCGGCGATGCGGTTGAAGTTCATCTCGGCGGCGGCGGCGGATGCCGTCAACGCCAGCACCGAGGTGAGGCAGATCGTGCGGAAAGTCATGGAGGTTCCCCTGTCTGGTTCCGGAAATCGCCATGAGCCCGGGGCGTGACGCCCGCGTGACGGATTTGTTACGGATTTGCGAAAGGGTGCCGCTGCGGAACTCCCCGGGCGTGCCATGCCGCCCGTGGGTTGTGTTGCGCGCTCACTGCTTGCGTTCAGGCCTTGTGCAGAAGGGTTCGGGTCATCTCGCTGTCGGGCGTCTCCAGCCCGTCGACCACGTCGAAATGGTGTCGCCCGTCGTCGATCACGAGGCTGCAGCCCCACGCCTCGGAGAGCCACCGCGCCTGCTCGAGGAACACCGGCCGCTCGTCGCCGCCGACCCAGACCGTCACCAGGCAGGCGGGCGGAGCCATGGCGACGGGGCTCTCGGCCCGGGCCTCGTCCTCGTCAAGCCCGAGCTTCGCGTTCATCCCGGTCTGCATCAGCGGGCGCAGGTCCGACAGCGGAGAGATCGGCATCACGTGGGCGATGCGGGTGGCCACCTCGCCGGGCAGGACCCCCGGCGCCGGCATCCGCGCCACGAGATGACCGCCCGCCGAATGCCCGGCAAGGCGGATCGGCCCGGCGACCTCGCCTGCCGCCACCGTCACCGCCGCCGCGATCTGGCGGGTGATGCCCGAGATCCGGATGTCGGGGCAGAGATCATAGGAGGGCAGCGCCACCGCCCAGCCGCTTTCGACCGCGCCGCGGGCCAGATGCGACCAGTCCGAGCGGCTGAAGGCCATCCAGTAGCCGCCGTGGACGAAGACCATCAGCCCCTCGGGCGTGCCCTCCGGCAGGAACAGGTCCAGCGCCTCGCGCGCACCGTCGCCGTAGCGAATCCCCTCGCGCAGCCGCCCCTCGGCCGCCAGCGCCGCGCGAAAGCCGCGCGCGGCCTCTCTCCAGCGGGGCGGGTAGGTTTCGGCCTGCGCAATATACGGCCCGTTGGCGTAGGCGTCGCTGAGGTCCATGGTAATTCTCCGCGCTTATACTAGACTTCCTTCTCGACAGATGCTCTGCCCTGTGCAGCAGCGAATTTCCAGGAGGATGACATGCTCGACCACACCGCCACCAATCTCCCATCGCTTCTCGAGGACCCGAGCCTCCTGCAGACGAAGGCCTACGTGAACGGCGAGTGGATCACCGGCGCGGATGGTGAATTCGAGGTCACCAACCCGGCACGCGGCGATGTGATCGCCAAGGTCGCCAACCTCAGCCGTGAACAGATCGCCGGTGCCATCGATGGCGCCTACACCGCGCAAAAAGAGTGGGCCAGCTGGACCGGCAAGGAGCGCTCGAACGTCCTGCGCAAGTGGTTCGACCTGATGATGGCGAACCAGAAGGACCTCGCCACCATCATGACCGCCGAGCAGGGCAAGCCGCTGGCCGAGGCCATGGGCGAGATTTCCTACGGCGCGTCCTTCATCGAGTTCTTCGCCGAGGAAGCCAAGCGCGTCTACGGCGAGACCATCCCCGGCCACCAGCGCGACAAGCGCATCATGGTGCTGAAGCAGCCCATCGGCGTCGCCGCCTCGATCACGCCCTGGAACTTCCCCAACGCCATGATCACCCGCAAGGCCGCCCCGGCGCTGGCCGCAGGCTGTTCCTTTGTCGGCCGTCCGGCCTCGGAAACCCCGCTCTCGGCGCTGGCCATCGCGGTGCTGGCCGAGCGTGCGGGCATCCCGGCGGGCGTGCTCAACATCCTGCCGTCGAATAGCGCCTCCGAGGCCGGCAAGGAGTTCTGCTCGAACCCGAAGGTCCGCAAGCTGACCTTCACCGGCTCCACCGGCGTCGGCCGCATCCTGCTGGCGCAGGCCGCCGACCAGGTGATGAAGTGCTCGATGGAGCTGGGCGGCAACGCGCCGTTCATTGTCTTCGACGACGCCGATCTCGACGCGGCCGTGCAGGGCGCGATCATGTGCAAGTTCCGCAACAACGGTCAGACCTGCGTCTGCGCCAACCGGATCTATGTGCAGGCCGGCGTCTATGATGCCTTCGCCGCCAAGCTCAAGGAAGCGGTCAGCAAGATGAAGGTGGGCGACGGTCTCGAGGACGGCACCGACCTTGGCCCGCTGATCACCACCAAGGCCATCGAGAAGGTGCAGCAGCACATCGCCGACGCCAAGTCCAAGGGCGCAGAAGTCATCCTCGGCGGTGGCGACACCCTGCAGGGCGCCGGCAACTTCATCGAGCCGACCATCGTGACCGGCGCGACCAAGGACATGCTGTTCTCGACCGACGAGACCTTCGGCCCGCTCGCACCGCTCTTCAAGTTCGAGGACGAGAACGAGGTCATCGAACTTGCCAACGACACCATCTTCGGTCTGGCGTCGTACTTCTACGCCAAGGACCTGAGCCGCGTGTACAAGGTGGCCGAGGCGCTGGAATACGGCATCGTCGGCGTGAACACCGGCATCATCTCGACCGAGCTCGCCCCCTTCGGCGGCGTGAAGCAGTCCGGCCTCGGCCGCGAGGGCTCGCACCACGGCATCGAGGACTACCTCGAGATGAAATACGTCTGCCTCAGCGTATGAACCAACGCCCGGCGCCGGACGACATGCCGACCGAGGCGACCCTGCTTGCATGGGTCGCCTCGGCGCAGACCGGCGCGGGCACCCCCTGGCTTCCCGCCCCCCATGCCGAGGCGCTGGCGCGCTTCGCGCTGATGCGGGGCATGGGCGTGCGGCTGATGGAGGCCGCCGCCATGATCCTGCACGAACCGCCCCGCGACATCGGCTGGGAGATCCTCGGCGCCGACGACCCCGGCGACAACTGGGAGGATCACCGGGACCCGCAGCGCGCCTTCGCGCTGTTCCGCCACAAGCTCGCCCTCGCCCGGAACGAGGGCGCCCGGCTGCAGTACAAGCTCTGGCTCGGCAGCGCGGCGTGACCGCCCTGGCCCAATAGCCGCTCAGGCGCGGCGCCGGACGATGCCGTTGGAATAGACCAGCCGCCGGTTGCGCCGCGCGCAGGCGGCATGCAGCAGCCCCTGCCAGAGCGGCGCCTCTCCCTGCGCCATCCAGCCACCGTCGTAGCGGATCTCGCGCGCGCCGCTGCCGCTGCGCGAGGCGGCGTTGCCCACCAGCACGTGGCTTCCCGTGTGACCGCCGGGCGTCAGCATTCGCGCGTCAAAGGCCACCCCGGCCCAGTCGCAGATCCGCTGCAGCGTCTCGCGCGGGCGCAGCGCGAGCTCCTCGTAGCCCACCGCGATGCTGTGGTCGGCGTGGCGCGCCACCTGATGCTCGATCAGCCGGCTGTCGCGGAACCAGATCCAGTGCGCCGCCGCCAGCCCGGTGCCGCGCCGCCTGCGCTTGGAATGGGTCCAGCTGCGCACGTCCCGGGTCAGGTGCACGACCCAGAGCTCGAAGCCCCGAAGCTGGTGCAGATGGGTCCAGCCGCTGGGCGAGCTGTCGAGCACGAAGCGCGTGTCCGGACGCAGCGCGCGTGCCATGGCGACCAGTTCGGGGAAACTCGTCTCGATCGAGACCTCGGCAAAGGGGCGCGGCGTCACGCGCGACCACATCGGACATTCCGCGCCGGTGCCGCCGCAGGAACATGTGACCTCGGCCGCCCTGCCCTCGCAGAGGCTGCGCATGCTGCCGACGGCGGCGCCAGGGTTGCACATGCGCAGCGCCTCGCCGATGCCCTGGACCTGCGGCGAGACGCCGAGCGCAAGGTCGAGGATCGTCGTGCCGCTGTGATCCAGCCCGACGATCAGCAACAGGCGGGGTCTCCCGGAAGGGGGTGTCATGCGTGGCGTGCCATGTCCGTTGCGATGCCGCGCGGCCGGGCAATCGCCCCGGCCGGGCTTCGCGCCCTTCTGCCATCACGATGTGACCGTTTCACGACGCCGCGGTCCGCCCCGCAGGACGCTTGCCAAATCGCGGCGCCCGTCGCATCATCGGCCCGGGCAGGCGATGGCGTCGCCGGTGCCGAGACAGGCACGCCCGCATCACCCGTCCTGTACGCCGGGACCTTGCTTTGCCACCGCGGCAGGGTCGGGTCCGGCCCTCCGCGACTTCAAAGGAGGGCCGACCATGGACCGTCCCGAATTCTATCGTTTCCACCAGGGCGACCGCATCCTGCCGTTCGAGGCACAGGAATACGACACGCGCCTCGCCGGGCTGCGCGCCAGCATGGACGAGGCCGGCGTCGCCGCCTGCGTCCTGACCTCGATGCACAACATCGCCTATTACTCGGGCTTCCTCTACTGCAGCTTCGGCCGCCCCTACGCGCTGGTGGTGACCGAGACCGAGAGCGTCACGATCTCGGCCGGGATCGACGCCGGCCAGCCGTGGCGGCGCTGCCACGGTGACAACATCACCTACACCGACTGGGCCCGGAACAACTACTGGCGCGCGATCCTGTCGGTGACCGGTGAGGGCCGGACCATCGGCTACGAGGGCGACCACCTGACGCTGGTGCAGCGCGACCTGCTCGAGGATTTCCTGAAGCCCCTCGTCATGGTCGACGTGGCCCCCGCGACGATGCGCCAGCGCATGCACAAATCCCCCGCCGAGATCTCGCTCATCACCCATGGCGCACAGGTGGCCGACGTGGGCGGCCATGCCATCCGCGACGCCATCCGCGCGGGCGTGCGCGAGATTGACGTCGCCATGGCCGGCCGCGACGCCATGGAGCTGGAGATCGCCAAGCGCTTCCCCGACGCCGAGTATCGCGACACCTGGGTCTGGTTGCAGTCCGGGCTCAACACCGACGGCGCCCACAACCCGGTGACCTCGCGCCGGCTGCAGCGCGGCGACATCCTGTCGCTCAACTGCTTCCCGATGATCTCGGGCTACTACACCGCGCTCGAACGCACGCTTTTCGTGGGCGAGGTCGATGACGCGTCGCTGAAGATCTGGGAGGCGAATGTCGCCGCACATGAATACGGCATGTCGCTCCTGAAGCCAGGCGCGCGCTGCTCGGAGGTCACCCAGGAGATCAATGCCTTCTTCGCCATGCGCGAGCTGCTGCAGTACCGCACCTTCGGCTACGGCCACTCCTTCGGCGTGCTGTCGCACTACTATGGCCGCGAGGCGGGGCTGGAGCTGCGCGAGGACATCGACACGGTGCTCGAGCCCGGCATGGTGATCTCGATGGAGCCGATGCTGACGATCCCCGAAGGCCTCCCCGGCGCCGGCGGCTACCGCGAGCACGACATCCTGGTGATCACCGAAGAGGGCGCCGAGAACATCACCGGCTATCCCTACGGCCCGGCTTTCAACGTCGTCTAGAGGCGTTGAGGTGGAAGGGGGCTCTGCCCCCGTCCCTGCGGGACTCCCCCGGAGTTTGCCTGGCAAGATGAAGGGTGGAGGTGGCTCTGGCGGAGGGTCGGGTGTGCCGGGGGTGGGCCTTTAGAGGTGGCAGGGCGCGGCGGTGGGCCGCGCCCTTTGGTTTCGGGTCAGTTGCCGAAGTTTGCCATGGCTTCGAAGTCCATGGATTCGAGCAGCATCTTGCGGGCGTCCGCGTCGGGGCCTTCGAGCTGGATCAGGATGCGGTTGGCGATGAGCCCCATGGTCTGGTTGTCCTGCAGCGCGAATTTCTGGCGGCCGATGCGGTCGGTCTTCAGACCCATAGCGCCGGCGTTGTTGATCATCGCCGACATGCTGGCCACCATCGGATTGTCGGCGAACATCTGCAGGCCGTAATGCTCGCCCTCGGGCGAGGTATAATCCGCCTGCGCCGAGACGCCGCCGCCCATCATCGCCATGGCGGCGTTGGATTCGGTGTCGATCTCGCGGGTCCAGCCCTCGGGGGCCTCGGGCAGGAAGCCCGAGAGCGCGTCGGTCTTCAGCTCGAGCAGCTTGGAGCGGGCGTAGTCGAGCTCTTCCAGCGCGTATTGCACGTCACCGGATTCGTAGGCCTCGATGGCCGATTGCAGGGTGTCGGAGATCTCGTCGGCGTGGAGCGGCACGGCGGCGAGCGCGAGGACGGGAAGGGCGAGAACAATGCTGCGGTACATGGGATACCTCTACGTGTGAAATGGGCTCGCCCCGACGAGAGCACACGCGACCGTGATCCCGCAAGGTGCGGTTTTCCTGACCAGCCGCGCGCCGCCGCGGCGACTTGATTTCCGCGCCCGGGCCTGTGCAGGTGGAAGGCCAGAGCGTTCCCCGAACAAGGAGCCCCCATGCTCGCCCTTCTGCGCCTGTTGCTGATCGGCTTCGCCGTGCTCACGGTGATCTACGCCGCGCTCTCGCTGTGGTCGCGCCGGGTGCGGCGGCGGCGACTCGGGCGGGAATGGGACGAGGCGCAGGGCCCCGGCAGCCGCGAGCGTTTCGTCGCCGACGGGCTGCGACACTACGACCGGTCGCTGCGCAGAAAGCTGATCCTGGGCGTGTATATCCTGCCGCTATGCCTTATAGCGCTCATCACCTACCTCACCAATTTCCACTAGGGGTCCGTCATGCGCTACGTGAAATGGTTCGTCATCATCGCCTTCTGGGTGCTGGTCGCGGGATTCCTCCACTACACCCTGCCGCAACATGACGTTGCGCGGATCACCGACACCTACGAGAAGCGCATCGATCCCGGCGAGAACGCGCTGTTCTGGGCCAATGCCTCGACCGGCGAGAACGTCAACCTCACCGGCCGCGACGTGTTCTTCATCCAGACCCGGCTGAACAACGACAAGGTCATGGTCTACCGCAACGAGGACACCGGCTGGGGCTGGCCGCCCTACTTCAAGTTCGACACCTCGAACCTGCAGGCCGAGGCCGCGGACCTGCGCTCGACCGCGGCGGCGCCGCAATGGGTGGTCATCAAACACTACGGCTGGCGCAACGAATTTCTCTCGGTCTACCCCAACGTGGTGAGCATCCGCCCGGTGGACGGACCCGACGTGCGCATCATCCCCTGGCTCAACATCGTGCTGCTGACGCTGCTCGTGGCGGTAAGCTGGGCGATCTGGGTGCGCTGGCGGCGCTTCCGCGAGGCGCGCATCGACCCGGTGCTCGAGGATGTGGGCGACAATCTCGACGAGGCGGGCGGCCGCATCCGCGGGCTCTTCCGCCGCAAGGGCTGAGGCCGCCTCAGCTGCGCCCCTTCAGGATCTGCGCCAGCACGCCGGGCGCGTCGTAGAGCGTCCATTCCCGGCGCAGCCCGTCCGGGCCGAACTCGGCCTGCGTCATGCCCAGCACCGTGACCTCGGCCCCGGTGGGCGCCCCGAAGGCGCCATGGCCGTCGTGCCGCCCGGCGAGGCTCCAGCGGATCGCGGCGCGGGGCGGGGAGAGCGGCTCCTCGGCGCCGAGCAGATGCGCGACGCGGAAGCTGGCCGAGGGGAAGGAGGCGCGGAGCCCAAGCCAGAAGGCCTCGGCCTCGGCGGGACCGCAGCCGGTGACCGCGCCCGGGTGGTGCAGCTCGGCCGCATCGTCGTAGTGCCGGGCGATCAGCGACAGCTCACCGCCCATGATGCGGGTCACGAGATCGGCGAGCGTGTGGCCCCAGGCGTCGTCGTTGCCGCGCCCGGGATCGGCCGGCGCATGCGGAGCCTCAGATGCCTCGTCCGGCATCTGCGACAGGCGCCAGCGCGCGCCGTCCTCGAGACTGCAGCCGATCTGCGCGAGGATCGCCGCCTCGTCCCGCAGCACCCATTCCGCCCGCAGCCGCCCCGAGGCGCAGAGGCTCTCGGTCATGGTCAGGTAGCGCAGGGTCCGCCCCGTCGGCGGGCCGTAGAGCCCGGCCCCGTCGTGGCGCCCGACGCACTGGAAGCGCTGCGCGGCGGCGAAGGCGTTCTGCGCCGAGGCGGCCCAGAGCGTTTCCTCACGCGTGAGGCTCAGCCCCGGAAGCGCGGCAAGACGGGCGGCGATTGCGGTGCCCACCGCCTCGGGGCCATGAAGGGTGCGGGCGCCGTCCTGCGAGGTCACGTCGTCGGCAAGGTAGCCCGGCAGCAGGTCGAGCCGACGACCCTCGCCCAGATCGCGGCGCAGCGCCTCGAGGTAGTCCGCGGCATCCTGCCAGCGGGCATCGAACCCGGCGAGAAACGACACTCAGCGCCTCCCGTAGTAGAGGCCCACCACGTGCTCGGCCTCGGCAAAGAACAACCACCGCGAGACAAGCACGCCCGCGGCGTGCGAGACAAGGGCCAGCAGCCCGAAGAGATGCGGCGGCGGCAGGTAGAGCAACACCAGCGGCAGGCCCGACATCAGAACCAGCGCGATGACCCGCAGCTTGGCGGCATGGCGGCGGCCGACCACGAAGACCATCTCGTCGAGCAGGTAGTTGCTGCCGGTGTGCGGCGGGAACAGGGCGCGCGGCGTGCCGCGGTCGCCGAGCCCGGTGGCGCTGGCGAGCGTGGTGCCGCTGCGGGCGAAGCGGCGGTCGCCGTCCCACCAGACCCAGGCCTGCAGCGCCGCCGAGGCGACCAGCAGGAGGCTGCAGATCAGCACCCGCCCCGAAAGCAGCGCGCCCCCGGTGAGCGAGAGCAAGAGGAACAGCGCCGGCGTCGACCAGTGGTGCCAGCGCGGCACCGTCCTGAGCTGCGCGTAGATCATCGCCGTTGCGCCCACGGTGGCGAGCGACAGCAGCGCCGCGAGCCAGCCCAGCGGCAGCACGCCGACCCCGATCAGCAGCGGCAGCGCGTAGGCACCCGAGAAGGACAACGCCGCCAGCGCGCCCCAGGCCTCGCGCGAGAGCCAGCTGGTGCGCCATTGCGAGAAGGCCCGCAGCGCGCGCTCGCGGCGGCGGAGGTGCAGGCTCGAGGCGGCGAGCCCGCCGAGGCAAAGCGCGTAGGCGATGGCGAAGAAGGCCAGCGCCACCCAGCCCTTAGGCGGCGTCGGGTCGATGCCCAGCCAGAACAACAGGCCGAAGCCCATGCCGGAGAGAGTGGTGAAGGCAAGCAACGAACGGGCAGGATGCATCAGAGTTTCCCCAGCGCCCGGTCCAGCCAGCCAAGGAAGCCCTGCGGCTCCTCTGCCACCGGCGTCAGGAAGGGCGCGAGCACGTCGCTGTCCTCGCCCCAGGCGTCGCGGTCGCGCGGGGGCAGGTACTTGTTCACCGGACGGGTGCCCTGCTCGGGCATGAGGTCGATGCCGCCGCGCTCGGCCACCAGCTGCGAGACGGCGCTCTCGGGGTCGGAGAGGTCGCCGAAATGGCGGGCCTTGGCGGGACAGGTGCGCACGCAGGCGGGCTCGCGGTCCTCTTCCGGCAGGGCATCGTTGTAGATGCGGTCGACGCAGAGGGTGCATTTCTTCATCACCCCCGCGGCGAGGTCCATCTCTCGTGCGCCATAGGGGCAGGCCCAGGCACAGAGCCCGCAGCCGATGCAGGCGTCCTCGTTGACCAGCACGATGCCGTCCTCGACGCGCTTGTAGCTGGCGCCGGTGGGGCAAACCGGGACGCAGGGCGCGTCCTCGCAATGCAGGCAGGACTTGGGGAAATGCACGTGCTGGGCGGGGCCGGTCGCGGGCGTGACCTCGTAGCTGTGCACGCGGTTGAGGAAGCTGCCCTGCGGCGCCGCGCCGTAGGGGTCCTGATCCGAGAGCGGCGCGCCGTAACCCTGATCGTTCCAGCCCTTGCAGGCGACGACACAGGCGTGGCAGCCGACGCAGGTGTCGAGGTCGATGACCAGCCCCAGCGTGCGTTCGGTGCGGTCGGGAAGCGCCGTCATCGCGCCCCCCTCCGCTTGGTCAGCTGGCCCAGACCGGCGTCGACATGGCGAAGTAGTGCGTGTTCACCTCGTTCACCCGCGCGCGGTAGATCAGCGGCAGCTCCGAGACATGCGCGGCCAGCGCCGTCAGCGCCCAGGCCTCGCGTTCGTTGACCAGCAGCGACGGCTCGACCAGCGGCGCCCAGCCCATTTCGTGGCCCACGGCGCAGGTCCGGCCCGCGGCCGTGATCAGCGGCGGCGGCACCTGCCAGTCGCGCGGAAAGGCCCAGGCCCAGAGCCAGCTGTGGGTCTCGTGGTTCCACGACGCGACGAGGCCATACTCGGCGAACCAGCTCCGCCCCGAGCCGGTGGTGACCTTGAAGAGCCCGTGGTCGGGAAACACCTCCCACGCGCCGCCGTTCTCGGAGAGGCCGAAGTCGCGATAGAGCCGCGGCAGGCTGGCGTGATAGCCCGCGCCCACCCATTTCAGCGTGTCGACGAACTCCTCCGTGCGGGGCAGTTCCCGCGCGATGTTGCTTTCGCGGCACCACGACCAGATGCCCTCGCCCCGGTAGCTGCCCGGTTCCTCGCGACCGCCCCCCTCCGGGTCGCGGCCGATGCGGATCTTGTCGGACCGTCTCATGCGCAACCTCCATCGCCGTGACAAGGCCAAGGCTGCGCCCGCTTTCCGGCAGGAGTTTGGCGGCAAGCGGGAAACAATCGAGCGCTTGCGACGAATACGATCCCGTTCTCATGGTCTTTCCCCCGGTCCCTGCCCCACCACCGAGCCGATCGGGCCGAAGACCGGCTGGCTCTGGTCGGGGGCGGCGGATTTCTCGAGCCGCACGCGCAGGTCGAACCAGGCCGCCTGCCCGGTGACCGGGTCGGCGTTGGCCCAGCGCAGCCCGTCGCCGCGTGCGGGCAGAAGCTCGTGGATGACGTGGTTCAGCAGGAACCCCTTTGTGGCCTCGGGGGCATCGGCATCCAGCGCCCACGCCCCCTTGCGCTTGCCGATGGCGTTCCATGTCCAGACCGTGTCCTTGTTGAGCGCCGCCATGTGCGCGGCGGGCACGGTGATCTCGCCGTGGCTCGAGACGACGCGGACCCAGTCGCCGTCGGACAGCGCCAGCCGCTCCCACCAGAAGGTCGGCAGGTAGAGCGGATTGACCCCGTGGATCTGCCGCAGCCACGCGTTCTGGCCGCCCCACGAATGATACATCGCCATGGGCCGCTGGGTGATCGCGTGCACGGGATACTCGGCCGGGTCCTCGAAGGCGTCCGACATCGGCGCGTACCAGACCGGCAGCGGGTCCAGCGTGCTGCGGATGCGGCCGCGCAGATGCTCGGGCGGCTGCCGGGGCCCCTGCCCCTCGGCGGCAAGCTGGAACCGGCGGAGCGGCTCGGACCAGAGCTGGATCAGATAGGGCTGCGGCTTGTCGATCAGCCCGAAGGCCACGGCCCAGTCCTGATAGGCGCGGTTCCACGGCTTGTAATAGGCGGCCTCGGGCGGGATATGCTCGGCGTGGAAGCCGCCGTTGGCGATGTAGCTGTCGAGCTGCGCGGCGTTCGGCCCGCCCCGCCCGTGGGTCAGCCCGTGCGGCCCCATGCGCCAGCCCGTCAGCGGCCCGATGCCTGGCTTGCGCTCGTGGTTGACGATGTAGTCGGCGTAATCGGCATAGGTGGCGCTGCCGTCGGCGTTGGTCATGCCGGGCAGCCCGAGCCGCGCGCCCAGGTCCAGCAGCACCGACTGGAACGCCCGCACGTCGCGGTCAGGCGCGATCACCGGCCAGCGAATCGCATCCGCCGCGGCCTCGGGCTCCGAGATCGGGCGGTCGAGCAGCGAGATGCAGTCGTGTCGCTCGAGATAGGTGGTGTCGGGCAGGATCAGGTCGGCATAGGCCACCATCTCCGAACTGTAGGCGTCGGAATAGATGATGCGCGGGATGACATATTCGCCGTCCTCGTCCTGCGCGGTCAGCATCTCCATCGTGCGGCGCGTGTTCATCGACGAGTTCCACGCCATGTTGGCCATGTAGAGGAACAGCGTGTCGATGCGGTAGGGATCGCCCGCCGCGGCGTTCGAGATCACCATGTGCATCAGCCCGTGCGGCGACAGCGGGTTCTCCCACGTAAAGGCCTTGTCGATGCGGACGGGGCTGCCATCGTCCTTCAGCGCCAGATCCTCTGGGCCCAGCGGGTAGCCGAGGTGCGGCCCGTCCAGCGGCTGGCCGGGGGTGGCGCGGAAATGCGGACGCGGGTGGGCCTCGGCGGGCTTGGGATAGGGCGGCTTGAAGCGGAAGCTGCCGGGGGTCTCGACCGCACCGAGCAGGCTTTGCAGCAGGTGCAGCGCCCGGCAGGTCTGGAAGCCGTTGGCATGGGCCGAGATGCCGCGCATGGCGTGCACCGCGACCGGGCGGCCCGGCATGGTGCGGTGCTCCTTGCCGCGGAAATCGGTCCATGGCCGGTCGAGCACCACCGGCGCGTCAAAGGCGGCACGGGCGAGCTCGGCCGCCACCCGCCGGATCTGGTCGGGGGCGATGCCGCAGCGCTCGGCCACCTTCTCGGGCGCATAGACCGGATCGAGGTAGCGTTCGGCAATATCGAACATCGCCGCGCGGTGGGTGATCCCGGCGCGGCGCAGGCGACCGCGCAGGTCGGGCTCCACCCCTTCGGCATCCCACGGCGCGGCCTTGCCGCTGTGCCGGTCGATGACCAGCGGCCGGCCCTCGTCGTCGCGCAAGAAGAGCCCGTAGTCCGGAGACCTGGGATCGCTGTCCAGCAGAACCGGCGCGTTGGTGAACCGCGCGAGGAACTCGAGGTCGATCTTCCCCGCCCGCAGAAGCTCGTGCACCAGCGACAGGATGAAGAGCCCGTCGGTGCCCGGCGTGATCCCCACCCATTCGTCGGCGATGGCGTTGTAGCCCGAGCGGATCGGGTTCACGCCGACGATTTTCGCGCCACGCTCCTTCAGCCGTGCCAGCCCCAGCTTGATCGGGTTGCTGTCGTGGTCCTCGGCCACCCCGAAGAGCAGCAGCAGGCGCGCGTGCTCCCAGTCGGGCGCGCCGAACTCCCAGAACGAGCCGCCCAGCGTATAGATCCCCGCCGCCGCCATGTTGACCGAGCAGAACCCGCCATGCGCCGCGAAATTGGGCGTGCCGAACTGCTGCGCCCACCAGCCGGTGAAGCTTTGCGACTGGTCGCGCCCGGTGAAGAAGGCGAGCTTCTCGGGCGCCGTCTCGCGCAGGGGCTTCAGCCAAGACACCGCGGTGGCGAGCGCCTCCTCCCAGCTGATCTCCTCGAAGGTGCCCGACCCGCGCGGCCCGACCCGGCGCAGCGGCGCCCGCAGGCGTGCCGGAGAGGTCGCCTGCATCAGCCCGGCGGAGCCCTTGGCACAGAGCACGCCGCGATTGACCGGGTGGTCGCGGTTGCCCTCGATGTAGACGAGCTTGCCGCCCTTGAGGTGCACGTTGATGCCACAGCGACAGGCGCACATGTAGCACGTCGTCTTGCGGATCTCGTCCGATACCCGTGGGGCTAGCTCGATCTGCGTCTCAGCGGTCATGGGGCCTCCGTGAGACAGAGGCTAGGGCGACAAACTCAATCTGACCAGTACCTTCGCACCGACTTGTGGACGACGGGCCCAAACGCGCCGACCGCTGCGGTTGCCGATCCCCCGCGGCTCAGCGGCGCAGCGCCGCGACGCCCGCGCGCAGATGCCGGGCCACGGTCTGCCCCCAGGCGTCCCAGTTCAGCGCTTCCTCGAACTCTGCCCGCGCCGCCCGGGCGAGCGAGCCGTAGATCCCGGGGCTGTCGACGTAGCTCTCGATGAGCTGGGCGAAGTCGCGCGGCCCGCTGCCTGGCGGCAGGGCGTGGCCGTTGGCACCGTCGCGCACCGGCACCCCGCCCACGTCGAGACAGAGCGACGGCAGCCCGTGCGCCGAGGCCTCACAGAAGGCGAAACCGTAGCTCTCGTACGATGGCTGCACGAGGAAATGCGCCCGCGAAAAGCAGCGGTCGAAGGTCTTCACATCGGCGGGCACGGTCTTGTCGAGTTGCGGATGCACGGTGACGCAATCGTCGCGATGCGCGTCGGGCGGCTCGCAGCCGATCACCGTCAGCCGCGCGTCGAGCCCGCGGGCGCGCAGCAGCCGCATGGTCTCGAAGGCGATGGGCCCGCCCTTGGCCCGCCAGTCGCGCCCCACCAGCAGGAGTTCGAGCGGGCGGTCCCGGTCGATGGGCGGCGGCCTGACATCGGCTGGCGGCACGCTGAGCCCTGCGCCCCACGGCACCACCAGCGACTGCCCGACGCGGAGGCCGTAGCGCGCCTCGGCCGCGTCGCGAAGCCAGCGCGAGGGCCAGAACAGCAGGTCCGTGCCGCGCAGCACCCGGCGCTCGCGGGCCTCGACCCAGGCGTCGAGCCTTCGCCCGCCCGGAAAGCGCGAGGGGTGGGCCTGCCCGATCTCGGAGGTGCGGTAGATGGTCTGGGTCGCGTCCGAGGAAAACGCCGTCACCATCGGATAGGGCGGCGCGAGCCCGCTGAGAGAATGCAATGCATAGGCACAGAAGAGCGCGTCGTAGCGGGACCGCGACAGCTCGGCCCGGAGCGCGCGCGCCACCACCGGCGCCAGTGCAAACTGCGTGCGCCAGCGCAGGCGCAGGGACATGCTGTCCGGCAGGCGCGCGACGGCGCGGCGCAACCGCTCTGCCGCGCCCCAGCCCTGCGGCAGGATCGTGACCTCGCCCGCGTGCCTGCACAGGGCCTCGTACATATGCCTGTTGCCGCCCGAATACATGTACGGGTCCAGCGGCGAGAAATCGCACAGGTACGCGATGTTCAGTCGCGGCTCCGACACCGTTCAAATCCCGACTATTCCGGTCCCGTCCCGGGTCTGGCAAAGCAATGCGGCAAGATCATGACCCGCAAAGCGGCCCTTTGGGACACCGCGGGGGACTGGTGAAATTTGCCACATCGCCCTGCCCCGCCCTCCGTGCGCCGATTTCCGAGGGCGACAGGCCGCGCCGCCCCTGCTATGGTCAATCCGCATTCCGGGGCATGGGGGGCCATCGGAATGTCGCAAGTTGTTGTGTGAGCGAAGCATCCGTATGCCCAACCCTCTGGCCTATCTCATGCTGGCCGTGTGGCCCGTGGTCACCATCGTGCTGTTCCGCCGGCTGCCGGTGGACCGGGCCCTGATCCTGTCGCTGATGCTGGGCTACCTGTTCCTGCCCGAGCCGCCCGCCGCCTTTGACCTGCCGCTCGCGCCGCCGCTGGTGAAGCACAACATCCCCGCGCTCACCGCCTTTGCCTTCGTGCTGTGGAAATACGGGCCGCAGGGGCTGATCCTGCCGCAATCTCCGGTGGGCAAGCTGCTGCTGATCACCTTCGTGCTGTCGCCGGTGATGACCGCGATGACCAACACCGACCCGGTGTTCTTCGGGCAGATCGGCCTGCCGGGGCTCGGCATCAAGGATGCGCTGGCGCTGGTCGTGCAGCAGTTCCTGCTGGTGCTGCCCTTCCTGCTTGCCCGCCAGTATCTCGCCGACGGCGGTGCCCAGCGCTACTTCCTGCTGGCGCTGATGGTCTGCGGGCTGATCTACTCGGTCCCGATGCTGATCGAGATGCGCCTGTCGCCGCAGCTCAACCGCTGGATCTACGGCTACTACCAGCACCTCTTCGGGCAATCGATCCGCGCCAACGGCTACCGCCCCGTGGTGTTCCTCTACCACGGGCTCTGGGTGGCGTTCTTCATCTTCACCTCCGCCGTGGCGGCGCTGGCGCTGTGGCGGCTCGACGCCCGGATGCACACCTTCAGGACCGTGGCGGCGGCGCTCTACCTGACCCTCATCCTTGTGCTGTCGAAGTCGCTGGGCGCGCTGATCTTCGCCGTGGGCGCGATCCCCATGGTGGTGTTCTTCAGCCGCCAGATGCAGATCAAGGTCGCGATCCTGATCGGCCTGCTCGCCATCGGCTACCCGGTCATGAAGGGCGCCCACCTTGTTCCCGAAGAGCGCATCCTCGCGGCGGTGTCGCAATTCGACAAAGAGCGCTCCTACTCGCTCGAGTTCCGCTTCGACAACGAGAACGTCCTGCTCGACCGCGCCTACCAGAAGCCGGTGTTCGGCTGGGGCAGCTGGGGCCGGAACCAGATCCTCGACCCGGTCTCGGGTGCCAGCCTGACGGTCACCGACGGGCGCTGGATCATCGTCATCGGGGTCTACGGCTGGGTCGGCTTCCTCGCCGAGTTCGGCCTGCTGGTGCTGCCGCTCCTGCTGCTCTGGCGCGAGGCCATGGCCGCGCGCGAGGATGCCATCTCGCCCTTCATCGCGCCGCTGTCGCTGCTGCTGGCGATCAACATCTTCGACATGCTGCCCAACGCCACGCTGACGCCGCTCACATGGCTGCTGGCGGGGGCGCTCACCGGCTATGCCGAGACCCTGCGCAGCGCCCGGCTGCGGCAGGGCCCCGCCCCCGGCAGGACGCCGGGCTGGCAATCCATCATGTAAGGGGCCGGTGGCCGTGACGACCTCTCCGACGCGCCCCCGCGTTCTTGCCATCGCCGAGGCGGCCAACCCGGAATGGGTGAGCGTGCCGCTGGTCGGCTGGTCGCTCGCCTCGGCCCTGCGCGAGGTCGCCGACGTGCACATCGTCACGCAGGTGCGCAACCGCGACGCCTTCCTGCGCGCAGGCCTTACCGAGGGCCGCGACTTCACCGCCATCGATTCCGAGGCCATCGCCCGCCCGCTCTGGGCGCTGGCGGAACGGCTGCGCATGGGCGAGGGCAAGGGCTGGACCATGGTGCAGACGATCAACGCCATCGCATACCCGTGGTTCGAGCGCCTCGTCTGGCAGCGCTTCGGCCCCGGCATCCGCGCCGGCAAGTGGGACGTGGTACACCGCATCACGCCGCTGTCGCCGACGATCTCGTCCTCGCTGGCGGGGCATTGCGCCAAGGCGGGCGTGCCCTTCGTGCTCGGTCCGCTGAACGGCGGGGTTCCGTGGCCGCAGGGTTTCGACGCCGAGCGCCGGCAGGAGAAGGAATGGCTGAGCTACCTGCGCTCGGTCTACAAGCTGCTGCCCGGGCGCGGCGCGACGCTGCGCCATGCGGCGGCGGTGCTCGTGGGCTCGCGCCACACCGAGGGCGAGATCCCCGCCCGCCACCGCCCGAAGACCATCTACCTGCCCGAGAACGGTATAGATCCGTCGCGGTTCAACCGGGTTGCCGCGCCCGAACCCGGCGTGCTGCGCGCCTGCTTCGTCGGGCGGCTGGTGCCCTACAAGGGGCCGGACATGCTGCTCGACGCCGCCGCCCCCCTTTTGCGCGTCGGGCGTCTCAGGCTCGAGGTGATCGGCGACGGCCCGATGCGCGCGGATCTCGAGGCGCAGGCCGCGCGCGCCGGCACAGGCGCGGCGGTGACCTTTCACGGCTGGAAAGCGCACCACGAGGTGCAGGACATCATGGCCCGCTGCCACCTCCTGTCCTTCCCGTCGATCCGCGAGTTCGGCGGCGGCGTGGTGCTCGAGGCGATGGCGCTGGGCGTAGTGCCGCTGGTGGTCGACTACGCCGGACCCGGAGAGCTGGTAGCGCCCGGTACCGGGCTCAAGGTGCCCTGCGGCCGGCGCGAGGGCATCGTCCGCGACATGGGCGCGGCACTCGCGGCACTTGCCGTCGATCCCTCCGGTCTGCCCGCCATGGCGGCGGCGGCGCGGGCACGGGTGCAAGACAAGTTCACATGGCAACGCAAGGCCGCGCAGGTGGCCGAGGTCTACGACTGGCTGCGGCGGGACCCGTCAGGCCCGGCACCAAAGGTCTTCTGAGCCCCCGCGGCAGTTGACGATTGCGAAACACTTGCCGAATAACCTCCGCCCCGCCGCCTCCTTGCCTTCGTGTTGCCCCAGTTCGCCATATGCTCCCCGCAACATGCGGCGACGGGGATCGGCGCGCACCAGTCAGACCGGAGAATCCGGGTAGCGGATCATGATGCAGGCCGAGGCCACCAAGACCGACCCATCCGCCCCTGCCGCGGGCCATGGCGCGCTGCCTTACCGGAGCGACATCGACGGGCTCCGCGCCGTCGCGGTGCTGGGCGTGCTGTTCTACCACTTCGGCGTACCCGGCCTTGGCGGCGGCTTCGTCGGCGTCGACGTGTTCTTCGTCATCTCGGGCTTCCTGATCGGCGGCATCCTCTGGCGCGAATACGATTGCACCGGGCGCATCCGCCTGTCGCAGTTCTACATCCGCCGCTTCCGGCGCCTCGCCCCCGCCTTCTTCACCATGGCCTTCGTCACCGCGGTCTTCGCCTGGGCCCTGCTGCTGCCCTTCGAGTTCCGCGAGTTCGGCAAGCAGCTCATCGCCTCGACCGTCTATCTCTCGAACGCGCTGTTCTTCCGGCAGGCGGGCTATTTCGACACCGTGTCCGAAGAAAAGCCGCTTCTGCACACATGGTCGCTGGCGGTCGAGGAACAGTTCTACATCTTCCTGCCGCTCTTCATCCTGCTCTTCGCGCGCAACCGGCGGGCGCTGCTGGTCGCGCTGGTCGCCTGCTGGGCCGCCTCGCTGGCGTCCTGCATCGCGCTGACGCCACGCCTGCAGACCGCGACCTTCTACCTCTTCCCCTTCCGCGCGTGGGAGCTGCTGAGCGGCGTGCTCCTTGCAATTTGGGGGTGCGAGACGGGGCGACGCTGGCGCGGCTCGGGGTTCCTCAGCTACCTCGGCCTCGCGCTGGTGCTGGTCTCGGTTGTCGCCATGCCCGCGGGGCATGCCTTCCCCGGCGCGCTGGCGCTGGTACCGGTGCTGGGCACCGTGCTGCTGCTCGCCAACGGTTGCGGCCGCAACCACGTGAACCGGCTGCTGTCGAGCCGCAGGGCGGTCTTCGTCGGCCGCATCTCCTATTCGCTCTACCTCTGGCACTGGCCGGTGCTGACCCTGTCGCTCTACCTGCGCGGCGGCTACGCCAACCTTGCCGAGGCGATGGCGTGGATGGCGCTCTCGGCGCTGCTCGCCTGGCTGTCGTGGCGCTTTGTCGAGACCCCGGCGCGGCAGCTGCGCCTCCCCGGGCTCGTCATCCTCGGCGGCACCGTGACCGCCTCGGCGGCGGCGCTGGCGCTGGGGTTCTGGCTTTACCGCACCGACGGCATGCCCGACCGCTTCGGCCCCGACGTGCGCCCCCACATCGCCGCCTCGGCGGATTTCCTGCAGGACTGGAGCCGCTGCCACACGCCCGATGACGGCCCGCTCGAGGGGCTCGAGGTCTGCCCGATCGGCCCCGAGGGCCCGCCCCGGGTGCTGGTCTGGGGCGACAGCCACGTGCGCGCCTTCAAGGAGGGGCTCGACCTCGCCGCGCACGAGGCCGCGACGCCGGGGCTCATCCTCTGGCGCGCCGGCTGCCCGCCGCTCTTCGGCATCCACAAGGTCGAGAGCGCCGCCACCCCGGCCGAGGACACCGCCTGCAGCGACGCCAACTGGCAGATCCGCCAGAGCTTCGGCAGCCTGCCCGGGCTCGAGAAGATCCTGCTGATCGGGCGCTGGACCTATTACGCCAGCGGCACCGGCATCGGGCTCGACGCCGCCAACACCATTGCCATTCACCCGCACCAGACACCGACGCGCATCGACGAGCTGCAGGAAGACATCGTCAACGCCGCCGCCGGCACCACGGTCTCGGAACTGCTCGACTGGTTCGACGAGGTGGTGGTGCTGCGCCAGCCGCCCGAGCTGGCCGAGTACGACAGCCGCCTCGCCGCGCGCGAGGCCGCCCACCGCGACTGGCCGCTGGCACGGGCGCCGGTGACCCGGCCCGAGATCCTGCGCGCCGAACTCGCCGAGCGCGTCGCCGCCTCCGAAGCGCCGTGGCGCGCGATGGCCGAGGCCGGTGCCGTCACTCTGATCGACCCGTGGCCGCGGCTCTGCGACGACCTCGCCTGCCACGCGCTGGTTGACGGCAAGGGCTACTACTTCGACAACAATCACATGACCAACACCGCCGCCCGCGACCTTCGTGATCTCTTTGCCCCGGTCTTCGCCCACGACGGGGGCGCCGGTTCGTGAGCCATGCCGCGAGCGGAACGCACTGGGACACCATCGTCATCGGCACCGGCATCGGCGGCGGCACCGCCGGCCGGGCTCTGGCCGAGGCCGGGATGCGGGTGCTGTTCCTCGAGATGGGCGGCGCCGGCCGCCGGGCCGAGCGCAGCGGCCTGTCCGACACCCCTCTGCCCGAGGCACGGCTGGTCCGCGGGCTCTGGCCCGAGCCGCTGGAGGTCACGCTCGACGGACAGCAGAGCCGCTTCCACGCCCCGCTCGGCGCCGGGGTTGGCGGCTCGTCGGTGTTCTACGCGGCGACGCTCGAGCGGCCCTCGCGGCATGACCTCGACGCCCTGCCCGACCAGCCCCACCCCACCGGCGGCTGGCCCGTGGGCTACGACGCCATGCGCGACTGGTTCGACCGCGCCGCCGGGCTCTACCGCCTGCGCGGCAGCCCCGACCCGCTGTCGCCCGAGCCCGCCGGTCCGCTGCTGCCCCCGCCGCCGCCCTCGGCCGTCGACACCGCGCTGATGGCGGCGTTCCGCACCAACGGGCTGCACCCCTACCTCGCCCACACCGCGATCGAGCGCATCGGCGGCTGCCTCAACTGCCTCGGCACCAAGTGCCCCAACCGCTGCAAGATGGACGGGCGCTCTGCCGGGGTCGAGCCGGCGCTCGCCACCGGCAACGCCACGCTGGTCACCCGTGCCCGGGTCACCCGGCTTCTGGGCAACGCGGACCGGGTCACCGGCGTCGAGGCCCGGATCGGCGACGAGACCCACCGCTTCACCGCCCGTCACGTGGTGCTGGCAGGCGGTGCGCTCGGGTCTCCCAACCTGCTGCTCGCCTCCGCCTCCGAGCACTGGCCCGAGGGCGCCGCGAACGGCTCGGGGCTGGTGGGGCGGAACCTGATGTTCCACCTCAACGAGATGTTCGCGCTCTGGCCGCACCGCGGCACGCCCGACAGCGGCCCGAGCAAGGCCATCGCCCTGCGCGACCTCTGCCTGCGCGACGGCAACCGGTTCGGCATGGTGCAGGCGATGGGCATCCGCGCCTCCTACGGTGAGATCGTGCATTACCTCGGCCTGATGCTGGCGCGCTCGCGCTACGCGGGCGTGCCGGGGCTGCGCCCGCTCACCCGGATCCCGGCGGCGGTGGCGGCCAGGCTCTTCGGCCACGCGCAGATCTTCGTCGGGCTGATGGAAGACCTGCCCTACCCCGGCAACCGCGTCCTGCACGACCCCGCGCGGCCCGAGCGCCTTGCGGTCAGCTACGACATCCACCCCGAGCTGCAGGCCCGGCGCAGGGCCTTCCGCCGCGCCATTGCCCACGCGTTTCGCGGCCAGCGGCGCATGTTTCTCGGGCTCGGGCCCGAGCTCAACTTCGGCCACCCCAGCGGGACCTTGCGCTTCGGCCACGATCCGGCACAGTCGGTGCTGGACCCGGATTGCCGGTCGCACCAGCTGCGCAACCTCTGGGTCGCGGACGCCTCCTTCATGCCCAGCTCGATGGGCGTGAACCCCAGCCTGACCATCGCCGCCAACGCCCTGCGCGTGGCGGACGCCATCACGAGGGACCCCGCATGACCCGGCTCGCCCCGCAGGACGGCATCGCCATCGTGACCGGCGCCGGCTCGGGGCTGGGCCGTGCGCTGGCGCTGGACCTCGCGCGGCACGGCTTTACCGTCGTGGGCATCGGCCGCCGCCGCGACGCGCTCGAGGAAACGCAGGCCCGCGCCCCCGACCGCGTCTTCCCGCTGGTGCTCGACGTGAGCGACGCCGCCGCGGTGCGCGACGCCTTCGCCACGCTGCGCCAGCGCCACGGCCGCATCGCGCTGCTCATCAACAACGCCGCGGTCTACCCGCACCGCGACATCCTCGACGAGACCGGCGAGAGCTTCATGGAAAGCGTCGCGATCAATCTCGGCGGCGTGGTGAACTGCAGCCGCGCCGCGCTCGACGACATGTGCGAGACCGGGCACGGCCGCATCCTCAACGTCTCGACCTTCGCGGACCTGTCGCCGCTGCCCACCGCCGCTGCCTATTCCGTCTCCAAGGGGGCGGCGCGGATCTTCACCCGCGCGCTGATCGCCGATCTCGGCGACCGCTTCCCGGGCATCGTCATCGGCGACTGGATGCCGGGGATGCTGCGCACCGACATGGGGATCCCCGACGGGCTGGCGCCGGAACAGGCGGCGCGCTGGGGTGTCGAACTGGCGCTGAGGCTGGACCCGGCGCTGACGGGGGCCGTCTTCGAATGCGATACCGAGGTGCTGCCCCCGCGCGGCCTCAAGGGACGGATCCGCGACATGCTCCTGCTGCGGCGCAGGCGGCCGCGCCGCCTGAGTTGAGCTGAAATCGCTCAGTGCTGCGGCGAGCGGAAGCGCGACACCATGGCGCGCAGCATCTGTCCCGGCAGGATCACGAGGCAGCGCAGGTAGCGCATCCCCAGCCGGCGCGGGCTGCCGACCATTCGCCACAGCCATTCCAGCGCGAAGCGCCGCGCCCAGCCCGGCGCCCGGCGCTGGGTGCCGGCGAAGAAATCGAGCCCCGCGCCGATGCAGGCGAAGCCGAGCCCTGGCACCTGCGCACGACCGGCGGCGGCGAAGATCTCTTGCTTGGGGGCGCCCAGCGCGACGAAACAGAGCCGCGCGCCCGAGGCATCGAGCCGCGCGAAGATCCGCGAGGCATCGGCCCCGGCGGGATCGAAGCCCATGGCCGGCGCGATGGTCTCGACGATGTGCAGGTCGCGCACCTCGCCCTCGAGATAGGCCTTGGCACCGGCGAGCGTGTCGTCGGTGCTGCCGACCAGCGCCACGGTCACGCCCTGCCGCGCGGCGATCCGCGCCAGCATCAGGATGGTGTCGGCGCCGGGGATGAGCTCGACCCGGCGACCGGCCAGCCGCGACATCCAGACGATGGGATTGCCGTCCGCGGTCACGAGGTCCATCTGGGCATAGACGCGCCGGAACGCGGGTGAACCGCGCAGCTTCACGATATGGTCGAGATTGAGCGTCGCGAGCGCAAATCCCTGCCCTGTGGCGAGGCGCTCGGACACGCGGGCCTGCAGGGCCGGCCAGGTGGGAACGTTCACTGACACCCGGTCACCGGATACCCTGAAATCCATGAAACTCGCATCCTTCCACGCCCCCGAAACCGCGATTAACCAAGAACTAAGGCGAAGGTTGGGCGACCAGACGGAAGATGCGCGGCACCACGACCGAGGCGCGTGTAGCGGGCAAAACCGGCCCTCTTTGTCACGCCGCACCAAAGGGATCAGGGTTCTGCCGAAATATCGTCAAATTTGTTTGATGGAAGGTAAACGCCGGAGCTCCTCCGGAATCGTGAGTAGGACCGTCATGACCCCCTCTCCAACGCCCTGCAGAAGCGGGATGTCCACCATTGCGCGCGCCCCGCGAGGGACCGCGTGATGCGTCAGGTTTCCCTGTTGGGTTGCGGGTTTGTCGCCGATCTCTACCTTCGCTCCCTGCAGTCCATGGAGGGGATCTCGGTGGCCGTGGTGCATGACCGCGATCCGGCCCGGCTGGAGCGATTCTGCGCGCATTGGAAGCTGCCCCGCGCCGACACGCTCGAGGACTTTCTCGCCGCGGTGCCCAAGGGGTCGCTTGTGCTCAACCTCACCAATCCCGACGCCCACTACGCGCTGAACAGGGCCTGTCTCGAGGCCGGACACCACGTCTATTCCGAGAAGCCGCTGGCGATGGACGTAGACGAGGCCAAGGCGTTGTACGCGCTGGCCGAGGCGCGCGGCCTGCTGCTGGCCTCTGCCCCCTGCTCGGTGCTGGGCGAGGCGGCGCAGACGCTGGGCCACGCGCTGCGCCACGGGGTCGCCGGCACGCCCCGGGTGGTCTATGCCGAGCTCGACGACGGCTTCATCCCGCAGGCCGCCCACCGCAAGTGGCTGTCCGAGACCGGCGCGCCCTGGCCCTACGAGGACGAGTTCCGCGTCGGCTGCACGCTCGAGCACGCGGGCTACTACCTCGCCTGGCTCATCGCCTGGTTCGGCTCGGTCCGCACCGTGGTCGCGGCCAGCGCCGAGACTATCCCCGACAAGACCGGTGCCGGCGCGATGGCGCCCGACCTCTCGGTCGCCACGCTGTTCTTCGAAAGCGGCGTCGTGGCGCGGCTGACCTGCTCGATCGTGGCCCCGCACGACCATTCCATCCGCATCGTCGGTGACAGGGGCGTGCTGCGCTGCGACGCCGCGTGGGACAACGCAGCGCCGGTGACATTCGCGAAGCGCCTCACCCTGCGGCGGCGGCTGATGGAGACCCCTTTCCCCCGGCGCGTCAGGCTGCGCGGCCCGACCCATCCCAAGGTGAAGCGCTGGGGGGCGGCTGCGATGAACTTCATGCTGGGCCCCGCCGAGATGCTCGAGGCGCTGCGCGATCGCCGGCCCTGCCGGCTCTCGGCGGAGTTCGCGCTGCACATGACCGAGGTCACGCTGGCGATCCAGAACGCGGGCGAACATTCGGGGGCGCAGGCCATGACCACGCGCTGCGCCCCGATGGAGCCGATGCCATGGGCGATGTGACCCGCCTTCTGATCACGGGCGCCGGCGGCTTCATCGGCCGCGCCACGGTGGCCGAGGCCCGCGCCCGGGGGCTCGAGGTCACCGCCCTGGTGCGCCGGACGTGCGGCGACTGGGCGGGTGACACGGGCGTCACGCTGCTGACCTGCGATCTCGCCGAGCCGGCCTCGGTCGCCACCATCGCAAAGGCGGCTCAGGGCTGCGGAGCGGTCATCCATGCGGCCGCCCATCCTGGCGCCGACGCCCGGGCCATCGCCGCCGACACGCTCGCCGCCACCCGGCACCTGCTCGAGGCGCTGCCCCCCGCGATGCGGCTGGTGCTGGTAAGTTCGATCGCGGTCTACGACCTCTCCCTCCCCGCCCCCGGCGCGGTGCTGGACGAGGGCGCGGCGCTCTGCCCGCCGGGGCACGGCCCCGATCCCTACGCCAATGCCAAGCTGGCGCAGGAGGCGCTCTGCCGCGCCTCGGGGCATCCGCTCTGGCTGATCCGGCCGGGCGCGGCCTGGGGGCCGGGCCGGACGTGGCACGCGCTCAACGGCGTCGACGCGATGCCCCTGCACCTGACGCTCGCCTCCGAGGGCGCGCTGCCGCTCGCCCATGTCACGCAAGTGGCGAAGGCGCTGGTCTCCGCCGCTCTCACCGCCCCCGAGGGCGTCGAGGCGCTGAACGTGGTGGACGACGACCTGCCGACGCGTGGCCGCTTCGTCGCGGCGCACCGGCGCGCTGCGGGCTGGCCGCGGGTGGCGCTGTCGCTGCCCTGGACCGCGTGGCTGGGGCTCGCATGCGCGCTGCGCCCGGTCTCGGCGCACCTGCCGGGGCTGCTGCGAGAGCCGGTGCTGCGTGCCCGCATCCTGCCGCTGCAATGGCCCAACACCGCCCTGCGCGCACGGCTCGGAGGACGGGACGACGCACCCTTCGAGGAAATGCTGCGCCGCTCGCTGGAGGGCCGTGCATGACCCTGCCCAAGCTCGCCTATCTCACCGGGGAATACCCCCGCGCCTCGGACACCTTCATCCAGCGCGAGGTGGCGGAGCTGCGGGCGCTGGGCCACGAGGTGCTCACCTGCTCGATCCGCACCACCGGCGCCGAGCATCTCGTAGGCCCCGAACAGCGCGAGGAACACGCCCGCACCTTCAGGCTGCTCGCCGCCGCGCGCAACCCGCTGACACTGCTCGGCGCTCATCTGCGGGCGCTGCGCCATCCGGGCCGCTACCTCTCGGCCCTTCGGCTGGCGTGGCGGACTGCGCCCCGGGGCGTGAAGGGCCGGGCCTACAGCCTGATCTATTTCGCCGAGGCCGCGGTGCTGGCCGCCCGGCTGCGCCGCGAGGGCGTCGAGCACCTGCACAACCACATCGCCATGGCCTCTTGCACGGTGGCGATGCTGGCAAGCGCGCTCTCGGGCATCCCCTACAGCTTCACCATCCACGGGCCCGACATCTTCTTTGACCCGCGGCTCTGGCGCATCGACGAGAAGGCCGCGCGGGCCCGCTTCGTGGCCTGCATCAGCGATTTCTGCCGCGCGCAGCTCATGTGTTTCGCCGCGCCTGCGCATTGGGACAAGCTGCACGTGGTCCATTGCGGCGTCGACCCCGACCGCTACCGGACCGCGCCGCACGACGGGCAGACGCTGCTCTTCGTTGGACGGCTCGCCGGGGTGAAGGGCGTGCCGATCCTGCTTCAGGCGGTGGCGGCGCTGAAGGCCCGTCACCCGGCGCTGCGCTTCGTGCTGATCGGCGACGGCCCCGAGCGGGCGGCACTCGAGGCGCAGGCAAAGCCACTGGGCGACAGCGTGAGCTTCCTCGGCTACCGCAGCCAGTCCGAGGTGGCCGAGGCGCTGGCGCAGGCGGATGTCTTCGCGCTGCCGAGCTTCGCCGAGGGCGTGCCGGTGGTGCTGATGGAGGCGATGGCGGCGGGCGTGCCGGTGGTCACCACGCAGATTGCGGGCATCCCCGAGCTGGTTCGTCACGGCGACAGCGGCCTGCTGGTGCCACCCGGCGACGCGGAGGCGCTGACCGTGGCCATCGACGCGCTTCTGGCCAGCGCCGACAGGCGTCGCACCATGGGTGCCGCGGGCCGCGCCACGGTCGAGGCCGAGTTCAACATCCACCGCGAGGCTGCGCGCCTCTCGGCGCTCTTCACTGCCTATGCCGAAGGCCGCACACCGCCTAGGCGGGAGGCCCGGCCATGACCCCGGTCGACGTCGTGCTGATCGGCCGCAACGAAGGCGCCCGGCTGGTCGCCGCGCTGGCCTCGATCCGGGGCGCCGCACGGCAGGTGGTCTACGTGGACAGCGGCTCGACCGACGACAGCCTCGCCGAGGCGCGCCGCGCCGGGGCCACGGTCGTCGCGCTTGACCTCGGCTGCCCGTTCACCGCCGCCCGCGCCCGCAACGCCGGGTTCGCGGCGTTAAGCGAGCCGCAGTTCGTTCAGTTCATCGACGGCGACTGCGCGCTGGTGCCGGGCTACCTCGGTCGGGCGCGGGCGCATCTCGAGGACAACCCCAAGACCGGCCTGGTGACCGGCTGGCGCTCGGAGATCCGCCGCGACGCCAGCCTCTACAATCAGCTCGCGGATTTCGAATGGCGCCGCCCGGCGGGCGAGATCCTCGCCTGCGGCGGCGACATGATGGTCCGGGCCGAGGCCTTCCGCGCGGTGGGCGGCTTCGATCCCACCGTCATCGCCGCCGAGGACGACGAGTTCTGCACCCGGCTGCGCAAGGCCGGCTGGCGGCTCGAGCGGATCCCGCAGGAGATGACCCGCCACGACGCCGACATGCACCGCTTCGGCCAGTGGTGGACCCGCGCCGTGCGGACCGGCCACGGCTTCGCGCAGGTGGGCGCCCTGCATCCGGAGTATTTCACGAAGGAACGCAGGCGTGTGCTGGTCTACGGCCTCGCCCTGCCGCTGGTCATCGCGGGCGGGTTGCTGTGGTGGCCGCTCGCGCCGCTCGGGCTGGCGGTCTACGCGGCGAACTACCTGCGCACCGTGCGGGGCCTCCGGCGCGAGGGGCTGCCCCGCGGCGAGGCGCTGCGTCACGGCCTGCTGCTGGCGCTGTCGAAAATTCCCAACCTCATCGGCATGGCGACCTACCATTGGCGCCGGGGCCGGAACGCGCAGATGCGCATCATCGAATACAAGTAGCACTTGAAAGGTTTTGTCATGTCCGACATCCGCGTGGGCCTGATCGGGGCCGGATACATCGCCACCTGGCACGCCGACGCCCTGACCGCCACGCCGGGTGTCCGGGTCGCCGCCATCTGCGATGTCTCCGAGCCCGCCGCCCGCGGCATGGCCGAGGCCCATGGCGCCCAGCCCTTCACCTCTGTCGGGGCGCTGATCGACAGCGGCACCTGCGACGCCGTCCACATTCTCACGCCGCCGCATCTGCACAAGCCGCTGGCCATCCAGTGCCTGCGCGCCGGGCTGCATGTGCTGGTCGAGAAACCGGTGGCGACAAGCGCCGCCGACACGCGCGAGATCCTCGCCGCCGCCGAGGCCGCCGGTCGCCGCTTTCACGCCGGGCACAACTTCCTCGGGCTGCCGGGTTATGAGCGGCTCAAGGGGCTGGTCGAGGACGGCGCGCTCGGGCGCCTCTCGGCCTGCGAGATCAGCTACGCGCTGCCGCTCTCGCCACTGCGCTCGGGGCCGTTCAACCTGTGGCTCCTGCGGGAACCGCGCAACCTGCTGCTCGAGGTCGGGCCGCACCTGATGGCCTTCGCCGTCGACCTCTTCGGCGCGCCCGAGATCCGCTTCGCCGAGGCCACCCGGCCGGTGATGCTGCCCGGAGACGACCCGCGCCCGCAGGCCTTCCGCATTCTCGCCCGCGCCGGCGGGGTCGAGATCACCCTGACCGTGTCGCTGGTCGAAACCCAGGACGACCGCTCGGTGACGCTGCGCGGCTCCTCGGGGCGGGCACGGCTCGATTTCGCCAGCGACGTGCTGGTGGTCGAGCGCGAGAACAGCTCGGACCTCGTGGTGAACCCGCTCCGCAAGCAACTCGACCTGGGCTGGCAGCACCTGCGCGAGGGCGGCCGCAACGCGCTGAAGCAGGCACTGTCGCTGAACCAGAAGGGGCCCTATGCGCTCAGTTTCCGGGGTATGGACGCGGCGATCTACGCCCGGCTCTCCGGCCCGCAGGACGCGCGGTTCAGCGGCAGCAGCGCGGTGACGGTGATGCAGGCGCTCGACGACGCGCTGGCGCTGATCCCGCCCGCGGCGCTTTCGGTGAAGGCGCCCGCCGTGCAGACCCGCAAGCCCCGGCCCACCGCCATGGTCATCGGCGGCACCGGCTTCATCGGCCGCGCCCTGACACGGCGGCTGGTCTCGGACGGGCACGACGTGCGGGTGCTGTCGCGCGGACGCTCCGGCCCCTTCCCCGACCTGCCCGACGCGGTCGAGACCGTGGGCGTCTCGCTCAACGATCTCGACGGGCTGACCGAGGCGATGACGGGCATCGACGTGGTCTTCAACCTCGCCAAGTCGCTCGACAGGACCTGGGCCGAGGCGCTGGTCAACGACGTCGGCGTCGCCACCCGCATCGGCATGGCCTGCGAGCAGGCGGGGGTGAAGCGGCTGATCTATACCGGCACCATCGCCTCCTACGACATGTCCGACCCGGGCGTGACCATCACCGAGGACACGCCCTTTCCCGACGACATGTCCGACCGCAACCTCTACGCCCGCTCCAAGGCCGAGTGCGAACGCCAGCTGATGAAGCTGCACCACCAGCGCGGGCTGCCGCTGACCATCGCCCGGCCGGGCATCGTCGTGGGCCACGGTGGGCCGCTGCAGCACTGGGGCATCGGGCGCTGGCATGGCGCCGGCGCGGTGCGGATCTGGGGACCGGGCGACAACATCCTGCCCTTCGTGCTGATCGACGACGTGGCCGACGGGCTGGTGCGCATGGCCGCGCGGCCCTCGGCCATCGGAGAGAGCTTCAACCTGATCGGCGAGCCGATGCTGTCCGCCCGCGGCTACTTCGATGCCCTCCACGAGGCGTTGGGCGCCCGGATCCGGGTGAGCAGCGGCAACCTCACCGCCTTCTTCCTCTCGGACGCGGTGAAATACGGGCTGAAGAAATACGCCCTGCGCAAGCGCGGCGTGGTGCGGCCGTCGCGCGCCGACTGGAAGAGCCGGGCGCATTTCTCGCCCTTCGCCAACGACAAGCCCAAGAAGATGCTGGGCTGGTCGCCCGAGACCGACCGCTCGGCCTTCGTTGCGCAGGCGATCACCCACGCCAACCTCATGGGGTTCTGAGCAGCGTCCGAGCCCCGCGTCGGCGTCAACAATCCCCCCGGGCCGGACCTTATTCTTGACAGAATCGTCTGGTCTAACGGCTCAAGGTTAACGGAAGGCCCGTGTTGCACGGGCACATGGCAGGCAGATGCAGATGGTCAGCTCGACGCATTCCTTCGCTCCGGGCGCGCGCCGGGACAGCCGTTCCGGCGCTCCCCGCGTCGTGGCGGGGTGCGTGGCATGACGATGACCGAACGCCGCAGGTTCCGGCGCCGGAACCGCCCGCTGGACGACCTCCCCGACGAGGACATCAGCCCGGTCGAACCGCTCGCAACCCGCGCCGAACGGCTCGCCCGGCGCGAGACCAAGACATCCGCCGCGCAGGCGACCCGCCGTGCAGAGGCCGAGCGCGTCGCCGAGGCCGCGCGCCTGCAGCAGCAGGTCGAAAAAGAGGCCCGCCGGCAGCGTGAGGCGGAACGCCGTCGCACAGAGGCCCGGCAGGCGGAAGCCGCGGCGCGCATGGCCCAGACCACCCGCCAAACGGGAGCCGAACACCGCGTCGAAACCGGTCGTGTCTCCACCGAGCCCGCGCGGCCCGAGGCCCGTCGCGGCCAGACCGCCCCGCGACCGGCGGCGCCTGCCGTCGCGACCCGGACCGCGCAGTCACCCGCGCCGCTGCAACAGCGTGGCTGGGACGACCTCGCGGAATTCTCCGTCGATGCCCGCCATCTCGAGCGCAACCGCATCGTCACCGCCGCGCGGCAGGACCCGGCGCATGCCGCCTTCGACATCCTGCGCACCAAGCTGTTGCAGGGGCTCGCCGATCATGGCTGGAAGCGTGTTGCCATCACCTCGCCCACCAAGGATTGCGGCAAGACCTTCACCGCTGCCAACCTCGCGATCAGCCTGTCGCGGCATCAGAACTGCCGGACGCTGCTGCTCGATTGCGACCTGCGCCGCCCGACCCTGCACAAGATCATGGGCTTCCGCGATCCGGGCTCCATGGGGGACATGTTGCGCGGCCTGCTGCCGCCCGAGCGCCATCTCGTGCGCATGGGTGAGAACGCCATCCACGCCGGGCACAACATCGCCTTCGGCTTCAACGGCGCGGTCGAGCCCTACGCCTCTGAGTTGCTGCAGACGCCGCGCACCGCCGAAACTCTGCGGCAGGTGGAGACCATGCTGCAGCCGGACGTGGTGCTCTTCGACCTGCCGCCGGCGCTCTATTTCGATGACGTCATGGCCTTCCGCCCGCTGTTCGACGGCGTGCTGCTGGTGATCGGGGGCGGGCTCACCACCGACAAGGAGGTCCGCGAGGTCGAACGCCTGCTCGGCAAGAACACCCCGCTGCTCGGCATGGTGCTCAACAAGGCCGAGGGCACCAGCCTCGACAAGTACACGTACTGACGCCCGCAGCCGGCGCAGCAAGGTCAGCCCCACGCCCCCTCTGGATCAGCCCCCGGGGCAAGATCATCCCGCACCGCCGCAGGATCAGCCCTGCGCCGCGCGCGGCAGCCACTTGCCGAAGAGCCCCTGCCAGGGCACCAGCGACCCGAAGAAATGCAGCCCCGCCCAGAGCGCCGCCGCGAGCAGCGCGAAAAGGCCCAACCGCCGCAGCCCCTTGCCGCGCCGGTCGCGGCTGGTGCGGATCGGCGGGATCGCGACCACCGGCTGGATCCCGAGCGCCCGCTCCATCTGAGCGGCGCTGCGGATCGCCGGGTTGGCGAGCTCCGCCACGAACCCCGCAACGAGGCCGGCGATGAGGCTCGCCACGGCGCCCATCGCGGCCAGCTTCTTGCGGCTGCTCGAGGCCGGGACCTCGGGCACCAGCGCGGTCTCGAGCACCTCGAAACGCTCCATCTGCTGGCGGTCCTCGAGCATCTGCCCCATCTCGGCATCGGCCTTGCGCCGGGTAATGACGTTGTACTGCTCCTGCAGCTGCGTCAGCTCGCGTTCGAGCCCGGAGAGCGCGCGCTCGACCTCGGGCGCGTTGCGGATGGTCTCCTCGATCTGGGCGATGCGGTTCTGCACCAGCACCTTCTGCTCCTTCAGAAGCGCCACCTGCCGGGCCTGCACCTCTTCGCGCTGCCGGGTAGGGCTGCCCTCCATCGCGACGATCTCACGGTCGAGCTCGAGCTCGTTGTCCTGCAACGTGGTGAGCTGCTCGCGCAGCGCGGTGAGCCCGTTCGGCAGCGCCGCCGCGTTGTCCTGCTTGAAGCCCGCGATGCGAAGCTCCTGCGCCTCGATAGAGGCCTCGACCCGTGCTGCCTCCTCTTCGAAGAAGGCCAGCGTGTCGCGGGCACGGTCGACGCTGCGGTCGCGCGACTGCCGGATCACCGTCTCCATCAGCTCGTTCGCCAGATCCGCAGCCTTCTGCGGATCGTCGAGTGTCACGGTGATGAGCAGCCCCGAGGGCGCGTCCCGCATCGGCTGGTAGCTGTTTCCGGCGGCGCGGATCTCTTCGATCTGCACGGCCTTGCGCATCTGGAAGACGCGCTCGTTGAGCGTCATCGTGGGGTCGGCGGTGAACAGCTGGTGCTCTTCCATGAAGCGCAGGAGATTGTCCCGCGACATCAACCGCTGCTCGATCAGCCGCACGCGGCGCGAGGCGTCCTGCCCCTGAGCCGAGGGGCCGGCGAGCGAGTCGGGCACCTGCCCCTCCTCGATCTGCACGACGGCGGTGGTCTCGTAGACCTTGGTCTGGTTGAACGCGACCCACAGCGAGATGGCGCAGCCGATCAGGGCCACCAGGGCGATCAGGGCCGCACGACGCCGCAGCGCCGCCCACAGCTCGCCGACCGACTGGAACTGGTTCATGTCACTGCTCCCGCAACGTGGGCCCCCACCCTGCGAACGGAAAACGGCACCCCTGTCCCGCATGGCCCGGGCAACCCGGCCGGGCCCGAAGGAAAAGCGCCGCTTTCATGTCACAAGTTAACCAAACTGCCGGTTTTTTGCCATGCGAATTGCTACGGCGATGGGAAACAGTCCGTGTCTCATCCGTGAACCGCGGGGCGTGGCATCAGGCACAGCGACAGCACCCGCCCGGCGACGAGGTGCTGCTGCATGGGCAGCGCGGCGCCTCTCCCGAGCCCGGTGTCGGCGCACATGCGCATCCCGCCGTCTGGCAGATGGGCGGCCATGGCCTCGAAGCCGAAGAGGCAGCCCGTCAGCGGGTACTGCGCCTTGTAGGCGGCCTCCTTGGCGCTGAACACCCGCGCCGCCGCCCGCCCGCGGGACAGTGGGGCGAGGGTCGAAAGCTCGGTCGCGGTCGCGATTTCGGCGGCGATCTCCGGGGACAGTTCCGCATCGCGCTCAAGGTCGATGCCGATGGCCTGCCACGCCTCCGACCGTCCGACGATGGCGAGGCAGAGCCCACCGTCATGGGTGATGCTGCCCACCACGCCCTCGGGCCAGCGCGGGGCGCGGTCGGCGCCTACCGGCACGGCACACGGCGGCAGGCCGAGCGCCGCCATCGCGCGCCGGGCGGCCTGCCGTCCGCCGGCGAACTCCGCCTGCCGCGACGGGACTGCGCGGGCGGCGGCGGCGCGCTCCTCGGGGAAGAGCGCCCCGAGCTCGTCGACCGGCCCCGAGACCGCCCAGCCGAGCCCGGCGGGCAGATCCAGAGCGGCCAGCGCCCTGTCGAGAGCCGCGACCGTCACGGCTCAGGCGCTGCGCCGCGCCCGCATGGCGCGACGGCGGGCCATGGCGTCGGAGCGGGCCTGCGCGCGCTCGACCGGGACCGGCGCCGCCGCCCGGGCGGCGGGCTGCACCGGGGCGCGGGCGGGCTCCTGAGTCACCGGCTCCGGGGTGGCGGCTGCCATCAGCGCCGCGACCCGCGCCGTCAGATCCGCGAGCACCGGGAAGCGGAAGATGTCGGTGATCGAGAGCCCCATGGCACCCAGCTCGCCGCGGATCGCGCGATGCGCCTGCACCGCCAGCAGCGAGTGCCCGCCGAGGTCGAAGAAGCTGTCACACCCCGAAACCTGCGCCACGCCCAGCACCGAGCACCAGATCTCGGCAATGCGCGCCTGCAGCCGACCATCGTCCGGGCCCGGGCCAACGTGCATCGGTGCCGGCCACGGTACTGTGGCAGGTGCCAGATCCGGCACGGCGGTAGGCTCGGCCACCGCGACACCCGGCACGGCGGGGCGCTTGTGCTGCGGCTTCGGCAGCGCCTTGCGGTCGACTTTCTTGTTCGGCGTGAGCGGGAAGCTCTCGAGCCGGACAAGGTGCGACGGCACCATGAAGACCGGCAGATCCGCCCGCAGCGCCGTCCTCAGCGCGGCCTCGTCGAGCTCGGTCTCAGAGCTGTAGTAGCCCACCAGCCGGACGTCGCCCGGCTGATCCTCGCGCGCGACCACCACCGCCTGGGTGACGCCCGGCTGCGACTCGAGCGCCGCTTCGATCTCGCCCAGCTCGATGCGGAAGCCGCGCAGCTTCACCTGGTGATCGACGCGGCCGATGAAGTCGATGCGCCCGTCCACGCGCCGCCGCACCAGGTCGCCGGTGCGGTACATCCGCCCGCTGTGGAACGGGTTCGGCACGAAGCGCTCGGCGGTCAGCGCGTCGCGGCCCCAGTAGCCGCGGGTCACGCCCTCGCCGCCTATCCAGAGCTCGCCGGGCAGGCCCACGCCCACCGGCGCGCGATCGTCGTCCAGCACGTAGAGCTGCTGGTTCGCCAGCGGCAGGCCGATGTTGACCACCCCGTCGCCCGGTCCCGCGGGTTCGGTCGAGGACCAGATCGTGGTCTCTGTGGGCCCGTACATGTTGGTCACGCTGGCCCCGGTGATGCGCCCGAATTCCTGCACCAGCGCGCCGGGCAGCGGCTCGCCGCCAAGGAACAGGTGCCGCAGCTTCGACAGCGCGAACCGCGCCTCGTCGTTCATGGCGATCATCCGCGCCATCGACGGCGTGCATTGCAGGTGGGTCACCCGGTGCCGCAGGATCTGCGCTGCGATGGAGAAATCGCCCGGGTCCAGCGCCGGTGCCACGTTGGCGGATTTCACCACCTGCGCCAGCGGTTTCAGCCCGTCCAGCACCTGCGCCCGCGGGATGCCGTAGTCGATCAGGCAGGCGATCTCGCCCACGCCGATGCGCTTGAGCTGCTCGGTCCGGTCCAGCGCGTCCTCGACCGTGCCGAAAAGCCCGCTGTCGTTGAAGTAGCGCTCGAAGGCGAAGTCGAGGATGGCGTCGAGCTCTTCGGGGGCGAGGATGTCGAGATCCAGCTCGAACGGGTTGTTGAGTCCCTGCGGCCGCTTGAACGCCGGGAAGGCCCAGGCGTATTGCTTGATGAGTCCGGCGGCCGAGCGCAGGTAGTCCTTCATCGGCCCGCGCGCCACCTCGCGCGCCTCGTCGCGGGTCGCGGCGAGGAAGGTGTGCAGCATCAGCGTAACGGTGAAGTCCTTTGGGTCGTGCCCCGCGCCGCGCAGCGCCTCGTGGTAGAGGCGGATCTTGTCGGCGACCTCGTCGATGCTCTGGCCCAGCAGGTGGGTGAGCACGTTGCAGCCCGTCCGCCCTGCCTCGGTCCAGGTCTCGGGATTGCCGGCGGTGGTGACCCAGACCGGCAGCTCGGCCGAAGCCGGGCGCGGCTGCGTCACCAGCGCGTGCGGCGTGCCGTCCTTGCGGGGGAAGGCCACGGCCTCGCCACGCCACAACCTGCGCACCTGCTCGATGGTCTCGAACATGGCGGGCTTGTTGTCGGGGGGCGTGTTCTCGGGGCGCAGCACGAAATCGTCGGGCTGCCAGCCGCTGGCGATGGCGAGCCCGGCGCGGCCGTTGGTGAGGTTGTCGATCACCGCCCATTCCTCGGCGATGCGGGCGGGGTGGTGCAGCGGCGCCACGACCGAGCCCGCGCGTACGGCGATGTTCTTCGTGACGGCGGCCACGGCGGCACCGGTCACCGAGGGGTTCGGGTAGGGCCCGCCAAAGGCGTGGAAGTGCCGCTCGGGCGTCCAGACCGCGCAGAAGCCGTTCTCGTCGGCGAATTTCGCGCCATCGAGCAGCAGGCGGTACTTGTCCCGCCCGGCGCCGTCGTCATTGCCCCAGTAGTAGACCGAGAACTGCATCGTCGCATCCGAGAGCGGCATCGGCCCCCTGGAGATCAGCCCGCGGTCCTCGTCCGAGGTCAGCACCACGGTGAAGCCGCGCGCGGTGCTGTAGAAGAGCTCGAGCACCGAGATGTCGAAGCTGAGCGAGGTCACCGCGAGCCAGGTTCCCGCCGGCTCGTGCGGTACATTGGCGTCCATCCCGAGGTAGAAGTTCAGCACGTTGCGATGCTCGATCATCACGCCCTTGGGGGTGCCGGTCGAACCGCTGGTGTAGATCAGGTAGGCCAGATCCCCGGGCCCGCTGGTCGGCCCCACGGGGCGCGAGGGCGCCTGCGCAAGCCGCGGGTCGGCGTCGATGACCAGAAGCCCGGCGCGGTGCTCGGGCAGTTCAGCGCGCAGGGCGGACTGGGTGACGATCACCGGTGCGCCACTGTCGGCAATGTAGTGCTTTAGCCGGTCCGCCGGGTAGGACGGGTCAAGCGGCAGGTAGGCGCCGCCCGCCTTGAGGATGCCGAGCGCACCGACCATCAGCTCGACCGAGCGGCGGGTGTGCAGGCCCACCACGGTGCCCGGCCCCACACCCATGCCGCGCAGCACATGCGCCACTTGGTTGGCGCGGGCATCGAGCTGGGCGTAGGTGAGGCTCTGGCCCTCGAAGACCAGCGCCACGGCATCGGGGGTACGGGCCACCTGCGCCTCGAAGGCCGCCTGCATGGTGAGGCTGCGGTCATGCGCCTGCGCGGTCTCGTTCCAGTGGTTGAGCACGAGATCGCGCTCGGCCTCGGGCAGCAGCGGCAGCGCAGCAAGCGGCGTGCCCGGCTGCGCCTCGCGGGCCACGAGCTCCAGCCGGGCGGCCAGCAGCTCGACCTGCGCCGGGGGCATGTGCCCGGTGTCGCCGTGCAGCACCGGGCCGTCGGCGGACAGTTCGACGGTAAGCGCGGTGCCCTCGATCGGGCCGGCACCGAGGCTGAGGCCGATGTGCGGCACCGTGGGCGCGCCGGGCAGGACCGGGTCGCGGGCGGGAAGGTCGGTGGCAAAGCCGCGTCGGTTGCGCACCATGGCAAGCGCGCGCCCGACGTCCTCGGCCAGCGCCTGCATGCTGCCGCCCGCGTGCACCCTCAGCGGCACCCAGGGCGCGATGAAACCGCCCTCGGCCAGCGCGGAAAGCGCCTCGTCCGCATATGCGATGTCGCAGATCTCGTGCCCGTCGAGTCGCGCCGCCCAGGCCGCGACCAGCGCGGCGGGGGGCACCGCCTCGCCCAGCACCAGCGGCCGGGTCACCATCTCGCCGCCACCCTTGCCGAGCCCCTGAAGCTCGGCGGGTGCGAGGTCGGCGAGACGCTTGCGCCAGTGCCGCTCGTGCCGCGCGACGGCGGCGATCTTCGCGTCGATCCCGGCGCGCTCCTCGGCGTCGGCGAGCGGCAGCACTTCGCCCGCCCGGCCAACCCGCGCCACCAGCGCGGGCGCGCCGCAGGGGTGGGTGAAATGCGCCAGCCGCAGCGCGCCGCTGCCGCAGGCCACGGTCAGGTGGTCGTCGCTGGCCTCGAGCACCTCGCCCGGGGCCCCCTCGCCCCCGACCGCCACTGCGCCGCCCACCAGCCAGAGCCGCCCCCGCGCCCGGATCTTCGGCGCCGAGAGCGGGTTGGCGTAGCCGCCGTGATCCAGCGCCCGCACCAGTCGCGCCAGCTCGGGCGCGGGGCGGGTGAAGTCGAGCAGCCCATGCCCCGAGGGCCGGTCCGCCAGCGCGTGGTAGCTGCGCTGCGACAGGTCCTGCCGGACCCGCCGCAGCCCGTGCTCGAGCTGCTCGATCAGGTCGCCGAAGCTGTCGATGGCGGCCTCGTAGGCTCGGGTGTTCAGAGTCAGCGCGGTGTCGGTGGGCGCGATGTCGAAGCCGCGTGACACGAGGATGTCGCCCTCGTCGATGCCACCCTCGATCATGTGCCAGGTGATGCCGTGGCGGTGCTCGCCCGCGATCAGCGCCCAGACCGGGGCGTTGAGCCCGGCGTGGCGCGGCAGCGGGCCGTCGTGGAAGTTGACCGCGCCCCTGGCGGGCATGGCCAGCACCTCGGCGGGCAGCATGTCGAGATTGGCGATGCTGAGCAGCCAGTCGAAGGTCAGCCCCTCGAGCCTGCGCGCCAGCCCGTGCCCGGGCGCCACGACGGCAAGGCCGCGCCCCTCGGCCCAGGCGGAGATCACGGGGTTGCGCGTCACCACGGCGCGGATCGCGTGCCCCGCGCCGAGCAGCTTCTCGGCGCATTGCACGAGAAGGGATTCATTGCCGATCACCACAGTGGAAAGCTGCGCCATGCCGTCTACTCCGGGTTGGCCTCGGGCGTGCGGCAGCCGGGACGCGGCTGCGCCCCGCGCTGTCCCGGCAGCGGCCGGGTCATCGCCCTGATGTCGTGTAACAGAAGATCGCGCAGGAAGTGGTCGGGGTCGGCCTTGGGCTTGCGCTGCAGCACGCGGCGCAGACGCCAGATCAGGCCGCCCGCGAGATGCGCGAGCGTCACCGCGACCGCGTAAGGGCGGCCATGGTTCTTGGAATAATAGTGCCAGCGGCTGTCGAGCCAAAACCCCGGCACCCGCGCCCATGTCTTCATGCCCGTCGAGACCGAGCCGATATGCACCACCTCGCTGTCGCGCACGTAGTGGGTCTCGTATCCGGCACGCGCGGCGCGCAGGCAGAGGTCGGTTTCCTCGAAATAAAGGAAGTAGGTCTCGTCGAAGAGCCCGATCTCGTCCAGCACCGACTGCCGCATCATCAGCGAGGCCCCGGCCAGCCAGTCGACCGGCAGCGCGCGCTCGGGGAGGTCGAGCCAGACGCGATGGGCGTTCAGCAGCCGGGTCACGGGGCCGAAGCGGGCGGCGGCCTCGAGCTCGGAGAGCGCCGAGGGAAAGCGGAAGGCGCTGTAGTGGGGGGCACCGTCCTCGCCGTGGATGTAGCTGCCGGCAAGGCCCGCCTCGGGGTGAGTCTCGAGATGTCGCAGCAGCGCCCGCAGGCTGTCCGGGCCGGGGAAGGCGTCGGAGTTCAGCAGGTAGACGTAGTCGGGCCGGCTGCCGTCGGACCAGCCCGCGCAGATGCCCACGTTGTTACCCGCGCCAAAGCCGCCGTTGTGCCCGGACTGGATCAGCCGCACCGGCGCGCCGGCGGCCCATGGCTCGGAGGCGAGCGCGGCGTGCATGGCCTCGAACGAGCCGTCGCCGCTGTCGTTGTCGACGATCACCAGCTCGGCCTCGAGCCCCTGCATCTCGCGCAGCGCGTGCTGCACCGAGCGCAGCGTCATCGTGGGAGTGCGGTAGTTCAGCGATATGACCAGAAGCTTGGGCATGGGCTACTCCGCCGCCCGGCGGTCGGGAAAGGCCACCAGCTCGGCGCCCCGCATCCGCGCCTCGGCATGGCCGATGGCCTCGCGCATCAGTCCCGCCAGCACCCGCACGTTGGGTTCGAGCACCATCGAGTCGTGGTCTCCCGGCACCTCGTGCACTTCGACATGCGGCACAAACTGCCCCCAGTCGTTGTCGTGCAGCACGTAGGCGCGTTCCGAGTTGACCATGCGCCCCTGCGAGACCTGCCACTTGCCGACAAGCGGCGGGCGGTAGAGCACCAGCGGCCCGTCCCAGGGCGCCACCTCGTAGGCCGCGACGGCGGCGAGGAAGGCGGCCTCGATCTCGGCGTTGTGGAAGCTGTGCTGCGTCGCGGTCTCATCTGTGGCGCGGCGTCGGGCGATCTCCCACCGCAGGCGGTTGCGGGCCCAGATCAGCGGGTAGACCGGGCCCTTGGCCCGGGCCTCCTGCCACTGGATCATCAGCCGGTCGCGCAGCTCGAGCGGGCGGCGCACCGGCAGCGGCGTGTCGAGCAGCACGCAGAGGGCCACCTCTTCGCCCGACGTCTCGAGCTGCCGCGCGATCTCGAAGGCGGTGATGCCGCCGCCCGAGAAGCCGCCGACCATGTAGGGGCCGTGCGGCTGCACCTGCCGCATCTCGGCGATGTAGTCGCGGGCCATCTCGGCGATGCTGTCATGCGGCGCGGCACCGCCGTAGAGCCCCCGCGCCTGCAACCCGTAGAACGGCCTGTCGGCGCCCAGAAGATGCGCGAGGTGACGCAGGTTCAGCACGTTGCCGAACATCCCCGCCACGAGGAAGAACGGCGTGCGCGGCCCGCCCTCGCCGTCGTGCATGGCGACGAGATGGGTGAAGCGCCGCTCGGGCGCGCGGCTCTCGGGGGCCCTGGGGCCCTCGGTCCCGGTGCCGGTCTGCGCGGCGATGAGCGCAGCGCATTTGCGGATCGTAGGTGCCTCGAACAGCACCGAAATCGGGAAGTCGATGCGCCAGGCCTTGCGCACCATGGCGAAGAGCCGCACCGCGATCAGCGAGTGGCCGCCAAGGTCGAAGAAGCTGTCGTCGATGCCCACGGTCTGCACGCCCAGCAGGTCTTCCCAGAAGCCCGCGAGGGTGCGCTCAATGTCGTTCGAGGGCGCGGTGTAATCCCCCTCGAGCTGCGGGCGGTCGAATTTCTGCCCCTCATCGCGACCGGCGCCCGAGGCGGCGGTCTGGCGGGTGAGCTGGTCGAGATCCATGGACGAGATCACCACCTGCGGCACGCCCAACGCCAGCGCACGGGCAAAGGCGCTCACCCCCTCGGCGGGCCGGATGCCCTGCGAGAGGTTGTGGGCGAGGCGTTCCTCGGCAGGCGACAGCGGCTGGGCGGCGGCCTCGGGCGCGTCGGTCTCGAGCTCGGACGCCCCGAGCCGCGGCGGCGCCTGCAGCACCGCGGGGTCCGAAAGCTTGCGGATGGTGAAGCCACTGATCTCGACCAGAACCGCGCCGTCGGGGGCACAGAGCGTGATGTCGAAGCTCGCGGTCTGGGCCTCGGCGCAGTTCTCGGCGGCATTGCGCACCCAGCTCACGATGCGCCCGCCAAGCGGCGCGTGCACCCGCACCCGCGCGTAGCTCACCGGCACCCAGAGATGCGTCGGCTGGTAGCCCGCGATCAACTCCATCGCCCAGCCCGTCGCGATGTCGAGCAGCGCCGGATGCAGCAGGCAGCCGTCGTCGCGGGCGCTGGCGGCGAGCGACAGGTCGGCGATACCCTCGCCGGTGCCCAGCGCGCGGGTGTCGAGCACCTTCCAGCGCGGCCCGAAGGCGAGCTGCACCTCCTGCGCGGTGGCGAGCTTGCCGCCGCCCGAGGCCACGACCGGCCGGCCGCAGCGGGCGCGGATCGCGTCGAGGTCCAGCGGCTCGGGGCGCGCCATGGGCAGCAGCGCCAACGTCGCCTGCGCGGTCAGCGCGAACCCGCGCCGGGGACCGAGCGTGGCATCCGCCAGCATCTCGAAGCCGTAGCCCTCTTCGCGCCGCGCCAGCCGCAGGCGCACGTCGCGCGAACCACCCTCGGCCACCCGCAGCGGGCGCAGGAAGGCCATGTCGCGGATCTCGAACGCCGGCGGCTCGCCCTGCGCGCGCAGCGCCTCCGCCGCCAGCGCGACATAGCCGGTGCCCGGCAGCAGCGCGTCGCCGGCCCTGGTGCGGTGTTCGTCGATGAACCAGTCCGCCGCCGAGTAGCGGGCGGTAAAGAGACGGTTGCCGCGCGCATCGAAGCTCCTGGCATCCAGCATCGGCACGCAGGCGGGCTCGACCGGCGCCGCGGGCACCTCGCCGCGACGGGCGGCGACCGTCTCGGCCGCCATGCCGACCTCGTTCCAGATGCCCCAGTTGATCGCCACGACGCGGGTCGCGCCGCCCGCACGGGACTGGGCGAAGGCGTTGAGATACTCGTTGGCGGCGACGTAATCGACCTGCCCCGCCGGCGCCGTCACCGTCGAGGAGGAGGCGAAGAGCGCCATCCACTCGGTGCTGCCATCGGGGAAGACCTCGGCCAGCACCTGCGTGCCGTGGACCTTGGGGGTAAAGACGTGCTCGACACCCGCCGGGGACTTCGACAGCAGCGGGCCGTCGTCGATCACCCCGGCGCCGTGCAGGATGCCGTTCACCGGGCCGAAGCGCGCCTCGACCGTCTCGCGCACCGCGCGCATCTGGCTGAGGTTGCAGACATCCGCGGCGAGGACCATGACCTCGGCCCCGGCCTGTTCCAGCGCCCGCACCGCGCGGATGCGGCGCGAGACCCGGTCCTGCGGCGCGTGGCGCAACAGGTGCTCGTCCCATCGTGCGCGGTCCGGCAACGGGCTGCGGGCGACCAGCGCAAGCCTCGCCCCGCGCGCGGCGAAATCCGCCGCCAGCGTCAGGCCGATGCCGCCGAAACCGCCGGTGACGAGGTAGGTACCGCCGTCCTTTGCGACCGGCGGGGCCTCGGCCAGTGCCACCGGCTTCATCACGCATTCGAAACGCCGCGGCCCGCGCAGCGCCGCGATCCCGTTCTTCGGCTCGGAGAGCAGCTCCTCGAGCAGCTGCAGCACCAGCCCGTCGAGCGCCGCCTCCCGCCGCGCCTGCGCCGAGTGCCGGGCGAACAAGCCGCCCTCCGCGGGTACGGGCAGCGCGATGTCCAGCGTCGAGACGCTGACGCCGGGCAGCTCGCGCGGGATGACACGGGCGGGCCCGGCGATGGTGGCCTTGGCAAGACAGGCCAAGGGCTCGTCACGCAGCCGGGCGGCGCCATTGGTCACCACGGTCAGGTGCAGCGGGCGCGGCAGGGTCTCGTCCGAGATCGCCTGCGCGAGGAACAACAGCGCGTAGAACCCCTGCTCCTGCACCCGATGGAAGAAGCTCGAGCCGGGGCGATGACTTTCGCCCTCGGTCACCAGCCAGAAATGCGCGATCCTCGTCGGCACGTGGCCGCACATCGCGAGATCCTGCAGCAGCAGGTCATAGCCTTCGCGGCCGCGCTCGGGCGCCAACACATACGAGGTATCCGACAGCCGCGAGAAGCTGTCGCCCGGGCGCAGCTCGATCACCGTGTGGCCCGCCGAGGTCAGCCGGGCGGCGGTGCGCGCGGCGATCCCGCACTCGTCCATGAACATCAGCCAGGTCTGCGGCTCGGCGTCGGACAGCCCCTCCGCGACGTCGACCTCGATCTCGACGGCGCGGGGGCGCCAGACCGGCCTCCAGCCCCAGTCCCCCACCTCGTCGGTGCGCATGAGGTATTGCGGCGCGGGCTCGGCGCGGCCCTTGCCGGGCGCGATGAAATAGGGTGCGCGCTGGAAGGCGTAGGACGGCAGCACCACGCGGTTGCGCGGTGCATCGCCCCAAACCTGCCCCCAGTCGAACTCGGCGCCCAGCGCCCAGAGCCGGCCCAGCACCTCGAACATGTGCCTGTCGTCGGCGATGTCGTCGTCCCGGTGCCGCAGCGACGACAGCACGTTCTGGCCCGGCACCTCGGGATGCCGCCGCGCCAGCGCCGACAGCGCCCTGCCCGGCCCGACCTCGAGGAAGATGCGGTTCGGCGCCGCCAGCGCCCCGATGCAATCGGCGAAGAGCACCGTGCCGCGCAGGTGCTCGACCCAGTAATCGGGCGAAGTCGCCTGCGCGTCGGTCATCAGTGCGCCGGTGCGGTTCGAGGTCAGCGGGATCCGCGGCGGGTTCAGGTCGATGGTGACGAGGTAGGCGCGGAACTGCTCGAGGATCGGGTCGAGCAGGCGGCTGTGCGCGGCGATGTCGATGGCGATGCGCTGGTGGTCGATGCCCTCGGCCACGAGCCGGTCCTGCAGCGCGTCGAGCGCCGCCTGCGGGCCCGACGCCACCGACAGATCAGGGCCGTTCACGCAGCCGAGGTCGAGCGCCTCGCCAAGCATCGGACGCAGCCGCTCGGAGGGCAGCGACACCGACAGCATCCCGCCCGCCGCGACCGTGTCCATCAGCCGCCCGCGCAGGTGCACGAGGCCGATGCAATCCTCGAAGCCGATGACGCCCGCGACACAGGCGGCGGTGTTCTCGCCCATCGAATGGCCGGCCAGCGCGGCGGGTTCTATGCCCCAGCTCATCCAGAGCTGCGCCAGCGCGTATTCGGTGATCATGATCAGCGGCAGCTGCAGCGAGGGGCGGGTCAGCGCCCGGTCGGCCTCCGCGTGGTCCTCGGCGAGCCAGAGCGCGCGCACGTCCTCGTCCGAGATCTCGGCCAGCGCCCCGAGCCCGCGGTCCATCCAGTCGGCGAAGACCGGCTCGGTCTCGTAGAGATCGCGGGCCATGCCGGCGTATTGCCCGCCGCCGCCGGGGAACAGGAAGGCGACGTCGGGGCGGTCGAGCGCGGTATGGGAATGGACCCGGCGCGGGGTGTTCTCCTCGAGCAGGCGCGCGGCCTCCTCGTGGCTCTCGGCCACCACCACCCGGCGCCGGTCAAAGGCCCGGCGGCCCGCGTGCAGGGTCCAGGCCACGTCCGCCAGCGGCTGCTCGGGATGGGCGCGCAGATGCGCCGCCAGCCGTGCCGCGCCCTCGTCGAGCGCCGCCTTGCCGCGCGCCGAGAGCGTCAGGATCTGGAACGGCCAGTCGCTTTGCGCCGAAGGCCTGGGCGCGGGCGCCTCCTCGAGCACGACATGAGCATTGGTGCCGCCGACGCCGAGCGCGTTAACCCCGGCTCGGCGCGGATGGCCGCGCGACGGCCAGGGCGTCAGCCGGTCGTTGACCACGAAGGGCGAGCCGTCGAAGGCGATGGCCGGGTGCGGCGCCTCGTAGCCCAGCGACGGCGGCATCTCGCGCGCCTCGAGCGCGAGGGCGGTCTTGATCAGGCTCGCGACCCCCGCGGCAGTGTCGAGATGGCCAATGCTGGTCTTGACCGAGCCGATGCGGCAATGGCCGACACCCGTGCCACTTTGGCGGAAGGCCTGGGTCAGCGCCGCCACCTCGATCGGATCGCCGATGTAGGTGCCGGTGCCGTGGCATTCAACGTAGTCCACCGTGTCCGAGCCGATGCCCGCCACTGCCTGCGCCTCGGCGATGGCCTGCGCCTGCCCGTCCACCGAGGGCGCGAGGTAGCCCGCCTTGTGGGCACCGTCGTTGTTGACCGCGGTGCCCTTGATCACCGCCCAGACGTGGTCGCCATCGGCCAGGGCATCCGCAAGGCGCCGCAGCACGGCGACGCCCGCGCCCGAGCCGAACACCGTGCCCTGCGCGCGATGGTCGAAGGCGTGGCATTCGCCGTCCGGCGACAGGATCTCGTTCTCGCGGTAGAGATAGCCCCGCCGCTGCGGCAGCTCGATGGTCACGCCGCCCGCCAGCGCCATGTCGCATTCGCCGTTCAGCAGCGCCTGGCAGGCGTAATGTGTCGCGACCAGCGAGGTGCTGCACGCAGTCTGCAGGTTGATCGACGGCCCGTGCAGGTCGAGCACGTGGCTCAGCCGGGTGGTCATGAAATCCTTGTCGTTGCCGGTGTGGCGCAGCAGGAACATGCCGGTGGTCTCGACCAGATCCGGGTTCGAGCAGACGTTGAAATAAAAGTACGACCCCATGCCGCAGCCGGCGAAAACGCCGACCTGCCCGTCGAAGCTTTCGGGCACGTGGCCGGCGTTCTCGAGCGCCTCCCACGCGGTCTCGAGGAACTGGCGGTGCTGCGGATCCATCACCGCCGCGTCCTTGGGGGAGAAGCCGAAGAACTCGGCGTCGAACATCTCGAAATCGTCGAGCGGGGCGGCGAAGGGCACGTAGTCCTTGTGGCGGATGAGGCCCGGATCCTCGCCCGCATCGAGCAGCTCGGCCTCGGTCAGGCGCCGGATCGCGCTGCGCCCCGAGCGCAGGTTGTCCCAGTAGCGCAGGATGCTGTCGGCGCCCGGCAGATGGGCAGCCATCCCGACGATGGCGATGTCGTTCTCGCCCCCCTCGCACTGCCCCTGAACGCTCATGACCGCCTACCCTGCCACATACCACGAAAGCTTCCGTAAAGGACCAATGGGGAAAAAATGCGGCGCTTTTTAGTTTTCCCGCGGGTCCCGTGCTGCGCCACAGGGCGCGGCGCCGGATCTGGCCCCCTGCGCGGGCCGCGAGCCCCCCGACGGGGCGGAGGTCGTCGCACAAGGCCCGGAGACCCCGCCGCAGCCCAAGCTCACGACGCGACCAACGCCATGATCTCGGACCAGTTCACCGCCACCGCGATGCCCGAGAGCACAGCCGCCGCCAGCGCGTAGACCGCATCGTGCAGCGGGTCCCACGCGCCCATGCGCCGCGCCAGCCAGACCACCACCGGGTAGGCCAGCACGTAGGCCGCCGCGAGCCCCAGCAGCGCGCCGAGCAGCCCGGCGATCTCGAGCCCCGCGATGATGCAGCCCACCATCAGCACCGCCCGCGCCAGCGCCAGCACGAAGAAGGTGCGGCTGTCACCCGCCGCCAACGCCGCCTGGTCGTAGGTCTGCACGATGATCTGGGGCATCTGCGCGCAGGCCACGATCACCACCACCGCCCCCGCCAGCGCGTAGCGCGGGTCGTAGAGCAGGTCGACGAGCCCGTCGCCCACGATCGCAAAGCCCCCCACCAGCACCATCAGCACAAGGGTCACGAGGAAGCGCATCTTGCGCAGCCGCAGGAAGTTCGCGCGGCTCTCGCGCGGGGGCGTCTCGCGGTAGATCGGGATCAGGATGCGGCGGGTCACCATGCTGCCCAAGAGCATCGGGAAGGCCGCAAGGAAATAGCCGATGTTGTAGATCCCCAGCAGGTCGAGCGAGAGGTACTTGCCCATCAGGATCTTGTCGCCCTGGCTGAAGAAGAAGCCGCAGACCGTGGAGAGAAAGATCCACTTGCCGAAAGTGACGAGCTCCGAGGCGGCGGCGGGCTCCCAGCGGAAGCGGTTGCGCTCGCCCGGGAGGAACAGCGAGTTGATTGCCACCTCGGTGACCGCGGCGATGAGCCCGCTGAGCACCAGCGCCCAGACCGAGCCGGTGACCCAGGCGAGGATCACCGCGCTGACCACGCCGGTGGTCTGGGTGACGAAATCCAGAAGCGTCAGCCGCCCCACCAGTAGGTGGCGGTTGGCGGTGTCCATGCGCGTCGGCCGGAAGCCGGTGATCAGCAGCGCGAGGCTCGCCACCGGCAGGATGTGCAGCAACTGCGGCTCATCGTAGAACAGCGCCATCGGCCAGGCCAGCGCGCAGCCGAGCAGGAACAGTCCCGCCCCGCGCAGCGCCTGGATCGTCCAGGCGGTGTTCAGGAAGTCGCGCTCGTCGCCGCGGCGGCTTTGCAGGATGGCCGGGGCGACGCCCACGTCCGAGAATTGCTGCAGCCCCATCATGAAAACCGAGACCAGCGCCATGAGCCCGAAGGCCTCGGGGAACAGCAGCCGCGTGAGGATCAGGTTCGACCCCAGCCGCAGCGCCTGGCTGACGCCGAAGCCGCCGACGGTGAGCAGCGACGAGCGCATGACCCGCGCGGTCAGCGAACTGCCGTTGAAGCGGTGAAGCAGCGCCACCGTCATCGGCCACGGCTCCATCCGTCCGCCGCCGGGCGCAGCCGCACCGCCAGCGCGACGCCGGCGTAGACCGCAAGGCCCAGCGGGTCGCGCAAGGCCATCGAAAGCGTGTGCCGCGGCGCCGGGCGGGGCTTGTCGTCGTTGCGCAGGAGCTCGGGGAAGCGCGCGCCGATCTCGGCGACGCCGGCGTCCTGCCGCTGCCGCACCCGCACGAGGTTGTCGAAGCCCTCGGCGATCGGCCAGTCATAGGATGCGGGCACGGCCAGCCGCTCGGCCGGGGTAAAGGTCAGGCGTACGAAGGTGTCGTCCGAGATGATGTCGGGAAAGGCGCCCCAGCGCGCCCGCCCGGCGGCATTGACCGCGAAGACGCCGCAGCCCGGCACGCATTGCGCCATGAACGGCACCTGCCGCCAGATCCGCGCATAGCCGCGCGACAGCCAGCCCCGCGCCGAGATCCCGACCCGGCCGCTGGCATAGCGCGGCACCTCGGTGTCTAGAGCGGCGTGGATCTGGGACAACAGGTCTGCGCTCACGGTCACGTCGGCGTCGAGATAGACCCGCACCGCACCGCGCGCCGCCGCATCGCCCGCGTTCAGAGCCCCGGTCTTGCCGCCACGCGCGCGCTCGAGCACCTGCAGCGACCAGCCCCGCGCGGCAAAGGCGTGGGCCTCGGCCCGCGCCCGGTCGGCGGTGTCGTCGCGGCAGCCGTTGGCGATGACGATGACCTCGACCGGGTTCCTGTGTGGCCAGTGCGAGGCGCCAAGCGCACGCAGGCAGGCCCCGATGAGCGCCGCCTCGTTGCTTGCCGGTAGGATCACCGAAACGGCGGGCGTTCCGGCATTCTCGTGCAAACCCTCAATCATTCGTACCAATGCCGCCACACATGAGCGATTTCATCGCCCGCTATGCCACGCCGTGTCATCAAACTATGGCCAAAAAAAGAAATCGCATGGAAGTTGTCGAAAAAGCCGGACAGATTGCGCCGGATAACCAGACGGCGGGGGGAGACGCGTGTCGCATAAATTGCGGATCGGCTATGTCGTGCCCCAGTTTCCGGGGCAGACCCACATCTTCTTCTGGCGCGAGGTCCGCGCGCTGGAGGCGATGGGGCACCAGGTGCATCTGCTGTCGACCCGCATGCCGCCCACCGGGCTCATCGCCCATGACTGGTCAGACGACGCCATCGCCCGCACCACCTACCTCGGCGACAGGCGCCCGCTGCCGGCGCTCCGGGCGCTGGGGTCGCTGCTGCCGCAGGGCCTGCCGCTCTGGATCGCGCGCGAGGGCGTGGGTTTCGGCAGGGACGTGGCGCTGACGCTGGCCGCCGCGCAGGCGCTGACCGACCATGCTGCACAGCACCAGCTCGACCATGTGCACGTGCATTCCTGCGGCCGCGCCGCGCTGATCGCGGCGCTCGCGCGGCGCCTCGGCGGGCCGCGCTACTCGCTGACCCTGCACGGGCCGCTCCCGGATTACGGCCCCGGTCAGCGCTTCAAGTGGCAGGGCGCCGCCTTCGCCACGGTGATCACCCGCAAGCTGCTTGCAGAGATGCAGGAGGCGATGCCCGACGCCCTGCCCGAACGCGTGGTGGTCCGGCCCATGGGGGTCGATGTCGACATGCTGACGCGAGACACGCCCTACCTCGGGCCCGAAAAGGGCCGGCCGATCCGGCTGTTTTCCTGCGGGCGGCTGAACGTGGTGAAGGGCCATCAGGACCTGATGTCGGCGGTGCGGCAGTTGCTCGACCAGGGCGTCGACGTGCGGCTCGAGATCGCGGGCGAGGACGACGCCGGCGGCGAGGGCTACCGCAAGGAGCTCGAGGCGCATCTGCGCAAGCTGCGGCTGCAGGACCACGTCAAGCTTCTGGGCGCGATCGACGCCGGCGCGGTGCGGGCCAAGCTGATGGCGTGTCATGTCTTCGTGCTGGCCTCGTGGCACGAGCCGCTGGGCGTGGCCTACATGGAGGCGATGGCCTGCGGCGTGCCCGCCATCGGCACCGACGCGGGCGGGGTACGCGAGCTGATCGACGACGGCCACACCGGCAAGCTGGTGCCGCCCAAGGACCCAACGGCGCTCGCCCGTGCGATCCGCGAGCTGGCGCAGAACCCCGAGAGCGCGCTGCGCTTCGGCGAGGCCGGGCGGGCCTGCATCGAGGCCAACTTCCGCGCCAGCCTCGGCGCCGAAACGCTGGTCTCGGAGATCCTCGCAGCGCAGGAGCGGGGCTGAGGAGCGAAAACCTTCCCTACCACCTTGGTCGTCACGTCGCGCGGAGGGACGCGCCCGATCCTGGGTGGGCGCCTTCGGACCGCCCGAGCCACGCGTTGCATTCGCAAGCAGAGATGTTGTCCAGGTTTTGGGCGGCATCGCCAATGCGCCCTCCCGTGGGGAGGGTCGGGCGCGGCCCGGGTGTGCCACCCGTGCCATGGCCTTTGGCTGGCGATGCGGGAAGTGGTTTCGGGAGTGCAGGTGGGGACCTACGGACCCCGCCATTCTGAGCAACAGGTTTTAGCCGCCCGGCTCACAGCCCCGACGCCGCGACGGTCACGCCCGGCGCGGCGTCAAACTCCAGCGTCTCGACCGCGAAGAGGCGGACCGTGCCGCCGGGCCCCTGCGCGACCAGCCGCGCGCCCTCGCGCGTGAAGGCGTAGGCGTCCTGCGCGCCCGGCAGCAGCGCGCGGTCCTGTCCCGCGCCGCCGTGCAGGTGGTCGTCGCCGCCGCCCGCCACCAGCGTGTCGTCCCCGGCGCCGCCGATCAGGATGTCCTCTGCCGCCGTGCCCTCGAGCCGCTCGCCCCCATGACCCGCGCGCAGCAGCACGCCATCGGCGAAGTCCGCCGCGTCGCGGTCTTCCCAGTCCGAGGGACCGGTGGCGTTGTAGGTCATCAGCATGTCCCAGCGCGGGTTGCTGTCATCGAGATGCCGCAGCGCCCCCCAGCTGCCCCATTTCGTTGCCGGGGCCACGTCGACGAAGGCGTTGAAGAGCGTGCCGCCCGCCGAGGCCCAGCCGGTCAGCAGCGTCTCGTAGAGCTTGGCCATCTCGGGCGTATAGTTGAAATACGCAAAGAAGCCGGCGAGGCGCTCGTCCTCGGCGCGCGTTGCCTGTGCGGTGACATGGGTGCCGCCCTCGTACATCACCAGCCGCAGCCCGGCGGCCTCGGCGGCGGAGGCGTGATAGGGCAGGATCTCGTCGGTGAGCTCGGAAAGCGAGCCCTCGAGCAGCGCCAGCGCCACCGGCGCTACGGCGGCCTCGTCCCGGTGGACGCGGATGAACTCGCGCAGCGCCACCCGCTGCACCCCCTGCGCGCGGCCCGCCGCCTCGGCCTCGGCCTCGGCGCGCGCCAGCCAGTCGTCCATCTGCGCCGCCATCTCCTCGCCCCCCAGCTCGTAGCCGAAATACCCTGCCACGGCGTAGGCGTCGAAATCCTCCTGCGGGGCGTGGCCGAGGGTGAGGTAGGCGAGCGGCGCCACGAGGATATTTTCCTCGAGCCCCGGCCAGCCGGTGTGGGTCGCCATCACCCGCACCAGCCTTTCGGGTGCCTCGTCGCCGAAGGTGTCGGACCAGATCCGCATCACCTGCGCGGCGCGCAGCCCGTAGAACTGCATCCACCCGACCTCGGACCGGCCCCAGAGCGCATCCGCCTGCGTCTCGGCCCAGCCCGCCTGCGGGAAGATGTGGTTCCAGACCTCGTTGGAATACTCGACATAGGCCCGCAGCCGCGGGTCGAGCCCGTCGCGCACCGTTTCGGCGAAGCGGCGGACGTAGTCGTCATCGGCCATGTGGGGCATGTTGAACCACGGGTCGGCGCCGATCTGGTTGGCGAGCGCGATCATCGCCTCGAGCGGCACACCCCACGCGGTCCAGGTGTAGTCGCTCATCCGGGGCCGGCTGTCCCAGCCCGTCACCGGCGAGCCGTTGGTCAGCATCCAGTCCATGAAGCGCACGCTGCGCAGGTCGTGCACGCGCGCGATCCAGTCGGGGTTGAAGAGCACGCCCGCCTCATAAAGCGGCATCTGGTCCTCTCGGATCACCCGGATGTCGCGGATCGGGTCGTTCTCGTCGGTGGCGCTGATCGAGATCCCCACCGCGCCCTCGCCCGGGCTGTAGTTGAACCCGGCCTCGCCCTCGCCGTAGCGCACCCGGCGCGCGCGGCCGGTGATCTCGAGCCTGCCCTTGCCGGACCAGAGCACCCGGTAGTCGCCGCGCAGGTGCCCGGCGGCCTCGGGCTGGTCGGTGAGCAGCAGCGCCTCGAGCCGCTCGACACCTTCGGGGATGCGCAGCGGCCAGCCGTCCTCGTCGAGCACGCCGCGGGCGCGCAGCTCGTCGACGCCGACCCCGCCCCACTGGCCGGGCAGGTGGCCGGTCCATTCCCGCGCGCTCTTCATCAGGTCGACGAAGGGCTGCTGCGTGGACCAGTCCGAAATGCCGTTGAGCCCCATGCCCAGCGCCGGGGCGCCCTCGGGCGCGGCCCCCGCCTCGGGCAGCGAAACCAGTCCACGCGGCGGAAGCGGCGCAGCAGGGGTCTGCGCGGGGGTCTCGGCGGTCTGCACCGGCGGCTCGGGGGCGCCAAGTGCGGCCTGGTCGAGCACGCACGAGCCCGAGACCGCCTCCCAGATGAGGTCGCGCAGCTCGGGGTAGGCGGCGACGATCTGCGGATGCAGCGTGTCGGGCGGCACGTAGCCCTCGGGCGGCGGTGCGCCGTAGAGGGTCGCGTGCACGATCATCGCGGCGAGGAAATAGAGGCTCGGTGTGCCATGCGGGTCGGCATCGACATAGAGATCCTCGGCCTCGAGATCCGACAGCGCGCCCCCCGGCCCCAGCAGCGACGACAGCACCGAGGCCACCGGGATCAGCCGCAGGTCGGCCTCGGGCCGGGCGTCGCGCAGTTCGGACAGGTAGCGCGCGTACCAGTCGTGGTAGTCGCCGCGATTGAACGCGTGGAAGCGCCGCAGGGCGCGGTCGGCGGGGGGGAAGCGCCGGGTGAAGCCGGACATGTCGGCCCAGCCCTCGTAGATGTAGACCGGCACGTCGGGCACCCGCCCCTGCAGCCAGTCGACAACCGTCAGGGTCGTGCCGAGCGGGCTTTCGTGGCGCGGGTTGTCCCACTCGTAGGGCGCGGCGGGCGGCTGGTACTGGATGAAGTTCGCAGGCGTGATCAGCACCGCGTCGACGCCCGAGTCGGCAAAGCTGCCGCGGCCCGGATCCCAGAAGCCGGTGACGCCGGGAAAGCTCCAGTTCGGGCGTGGCGGCAACCCGCCGGCGAAATCGCGCAGGAAGCCCCACTGACCCTCGAGCGACAGCGCGCGGCCGCCCGCGTCGGCCATCTGCGCCAGCCAGTAGGGCACGTTGGAATGGGCCTCGTCGCCCAGATGGTGAACGAGGCTGTTGCCGAAGACGTAGACATCGGCTCCTCCGTCCCCGGTCAGCGCCGACGCGGGCCCTCCCGCTGTCAGCAACGGCGTCGCGGCGGCCAGGACCGCGGCCCGTATCACTCGTCCGATCACTCCCGATCTCCCTGTCTTCGGGCCCCCACCTTCCTGATATGACCCCGGGTGCGGGTCACTCAAGCCCCGAAGGCGCCCCGGCAGACTCCGGTGTCACCCGGCGCATTTTGCGGGTTTTCATTTATCCTTTAGCGCGTATAGTCCGCCGCATGATGACCCTTGGCCATAATGCGATCCTGTCCCGTGCCCCCGGCGCGGCGCTTGCGCTTGGCCTGCGTCTTCTCCTAATCCGCCTCTGAGCGCGCAGTCCCGGCGCGACCGCTCAGAGGAGGCACGTTTCGCGCCGGCGAAACCCACAGGACGAAGACACTACAGGATTCAGACGACATGACCGACCAGACCAAAGACCGCGTGTTCATCTTCGACACGACGCTCCGCGACGGCGAGCAATCGCCCGGCGCCACCATGACCCATGACGAGAAGCTCGAGATCGCCGAGCTGCTCGAGGACATGGGCGTCGACATCATCGAGGCCGGATTCCCGATCGCCTCCGAGGGCGACTTCGCCGCGGTCTCCGAGATCGCCAAGCGCAGCAAGGAGTCGGTGATCTGCGGCCTCGCCCGCGCCCAGATCCCCGACATCGACCGCTGCTGGGAGGCGGTGAAATTCGCGCCGCGCCCGCGCATCCACACCTTCATCGGGACCTCGCCGCTGCACCGCGCCATCCCGAACCTCACCATGGACGAGATGGCCGACCGCATCCACCAGACGGTGACCCACGCCCGCAACCTCTGCGACAACGTGCAGTGGTCGCCGATGGACGCGACCCGGACCGAGTGGGACTATCTCTGCCGCGTGGTCGAGATCGCCATCAAGGCCGGGGCCACCACGATCAACATCCCCGACACGGTGGGCTACACCGCGCCTCGCGAATCCGCCGATCTCATCAAGCGGCTGATCGAGACGGTGCCGGGCGCCGACGAGGTGATCTTCGCCACCCACTGCCACAACGACCTCGGCATGGCGACGGCGAACGCGCTGGCCGCCGTCGAGGGCGGTGCGCGCCAGATCGAATGCACGATCAACGGCCTCGGCGAGCGCGCGGGCAACACCGCGCTGGAAGAGGTGGTGATGGCGCTCAAGACCCGCAGCGACATCATGCCCTTCTTCACCGAGATCGACACCCGCAAGATCATGCACATCTCGCGCCGCGTCTCGACCGTCTCGGGCTTCCCGGTGCAGTTCAACAAGGCCATCGTCGGCAAGAACGCCTTTGCCCACGAGTCCGGCATCCACCAGGACGGCATGCTCAAGAACAAGGAGACGTTCGAGATCATGCGCCCCGAGGATGTGGGTCTCGCCGGCACCTCGCTGCCGCTCGGCAAGCACTCGGGCCGCGCCGCGCTCCGCGCCAAGCTCAAGGATCTCGGCGTCGAGGTCGGTGACAACCAGCTCAAGGACATCTTCGTCCGCTTCAAGGATCTCGCCGACCGCAAGAAGGAGGTCTTCGACGAGGACATCCTCGCGCTGGTGACTGCGGCGATGACCACCGAGGGGACCGATCATCTCGAGATCGTGTCGCTCAAGGTGATCTGCGGCACCGCCGGCCAGGCCGAAGCGGTGCTCGAGATGGAAGTGGGCGGCGAAGAGCGCAGCGCCGACGAATACGGCGACGGCCCGGTCGACGCGACCTTCAAGGCGGTGCGCAAGCTCTACCCGAACAAGGCCCGCCTGCAGCTCTACCAGGTGCACGCGGTGACCGAGGGCACCGACGCACAGGCCACCGTCTCGGTGCGTCTCGAGGAAGACGGCAAGATCGCCACCGGCCAGTCGGCGGACACCGACACCGTGGTGGCCTCGGCCCGTGCCTACGTGAACGCGCTCAACCGGCTGCACGTGCGCCGCAGCCGTACCGGCAGCGACGTCAAGGAAATCAGCTACAAGGACGTGGGCTGAGCCCCATCCCAAGACACCCGCCCGCGATCCGGGCGGGTGTTCGTCCTGGCAGGCAGCTTACCAGGACATCGCGTCCGCATCGGGCGCGGTGGTCGCGAAGAGGTCGAGGACGTCGGCCATGACCTCGGGCGCGTGCTCGGTCCCCGCCGGATGCGACGGTTCCTCGCGCCAGACGAAACCGTCCTGATCCGCAACTGCATCCCAGCCCTGCCCGTCCCCGTCCGGTGCCTCTGCCGCGACGGCCGGATGGCTGGCCTGGTGGACCACCTCCGCGTGCGAGCGGAAGTGGAAGTCGTCGTCATCGCCACCCCAGCCGGTACCACCCACCAGCGACAGAACCGTTGCCGCGCGCTCGGGCAGATCCGGCACCGGCGCGGCACTGACGCTGAAAACGGGCGCGCCGTCAGCCTCCAGACTGACCGGCAGCGGACGCAGGACGCCATCATCGGAGGCATGGCCACCCTTGGCTTCCGCATCGGCGGCGGTGGCGAGATCCAGCTCGGGGCGCTCCTGCCCGGCGTGACCCACCACGTGCAGCACAACCTGCAGCGTCACCGGATGGTGGGCGCCAGACGCGCCGACCGCCGGGGCGTCATCGCCGGTGTCGGCAGTCACCACGCCAAGCGCCGCCGCGACCACGGCACCCACCGGCTCGATCCCTTCATGTCCGCCTGCATCGGTACTGGAGAAACCCGACGACACCGGCGCCGCCTCCAGCCCCGGATCGCCGGGGAACACCGCGCCGCGCTCGATCCACGACGGGATCAGCCACTGGCCCTCGGCGGGGGTGATGTGGAAATCCTCCTCGAACTCCTCGACGATCTCGAGCGTCACCACATGCCCGAGGCTCACTGCCGCATTGCGCAGGTTGCGCACGCTGCCGTCGGTTTCCATCCGGGCAAGCGACGCGCCCCCCATGCGACGGCTGGTGATGAGCTGAAGCTCGGCATCCGAGGAATCGTGTGGCTCGTCGTGAGCCGCCTCGTCCTGCGCGTCGCCATGCGCGAGGGCCGTGGCCAGCGTCGGCATCTGCACGAACTCGTCGATGTCGCTGGCCGCATTGTCCGCCGAGAGCACAAGCGCGTGCTCCGGCAGCCCGTGCTCCGACCCGAGGCGGGGCGCGTCACTTGCCGCCCCCTCGCCATAGCCGCGCACCCGCACCGGCCCAGCGACCGAGCAGAGTGAACGGGCCTCGGCCGGTGCGCCGCCGGGGTCGCCCTCGACCCCGATCCGGAGATCGCCCCAGCCCGCCTCGCCCCAGCCCGCACGTGCCCAGTTTCCGAAGACCTGTTCCAAAACGCACGTCCTTCTTTCAGCCCGAAAGGTTTCCAGTTGCTGAGAAGGTGAGGGACGTGGATGGCAGCCCAAGGCATCCGAATGCGGCGTTTCCGAGGCGCTTGCCGAGAGTTTTTCGTGAAACTGGACGGTCGTTAGAACGTTTTACACGATTCTGGACGCAAATGTGGCAAGGACGTCAGATCCTTGCCACAGCGGGGCCCGCAGGCCCGTGCGTCACTGCATCGAGGGCACGACCTGATCCGGGGGGCGGTGGCCGTCCGCGAAGGTCTTGACGTTGAGCAGCACCTTCTCGCCCATCTCGATGCGCCCCTCCATGGTGGCCGAACCCATGTGCGGCAGCATCACCACGTTGGCCATGTTCACCAGCTCGGGGTTGCCCTTGATGCCGTGCTGGTAGACGTCGAGCCCGGCGCCCGCGATCTCGCCCGCCTTGAGCATCCGGGTCAGCGCGCTTTCGTCGATGACCTCGCCGCGCGAGGTGTTGACGATCACCGCCGTGGGCTTCAGCAGCTTCAGCCGCCGCGCGTTCAGCAGGTGGAAGGTCGAGGGCGTGTGCGGGCAGTTGACCGAGATCACGTCCATCCGCGCCACCATCTGGTCGAGGCTCTCCCACCAGGTCGCCTCGAGCGCGTCTTCGGTCTCGGGGCGCAGGCGGCGGCGGTTGTGATAATGGATCTGCATCCCGAAGGCGTGGGCGCGTTTCGCCACCGCCTGGCCGATGCGGCCCATGCCGAGGATGCCGAGCCGCTTGCCGCCCAGCCGCGAGCCGAGGAAGGCGGTCGGGGCCCAGCCCTCCCACTCGCCGCGCTGCATCACGGCAAGGCCTTCCTGCATCCGGCGGGTCACCGCCAGCATCAGCGCCATCACCATGTCGGCGGTGTCGTCGGTCATCACGCCCGGCGTGTTCGCCACGAGGATGCCCCGGCGACGCGCGGTCTCGACGTCGATGTGGTCGATCCCGGCACCGTAATTGGCGATCAGCTTCAGCCGCTCGCCGGCCTGGCCGATCAGGCCGGCGTCGATCTGGTCGGTGACGGTCGGAACCAGCACATCCGCCCCGGACATGGCCGACGCCAGCTCGGCGCGGGTCATGGGGGTATCATCGTCGCGCAGGGTCACGTCGAAGAGCTCGGTCAGGCGGGTTTCGACCGCTTCCGGCAGGCGTCGCGTAACGACAACACTCAGGCGCTTCTGAGGCATGGTGCCCCTCCCCTCCCTTTCCTTGGCTCTCGCTGTTTGGCACAGTGTCTCATGCGCGTGCGGGGCACAAGAACCTCGCCGAAAAAATGCGGGCAGGACAGAGCATGAGCAAGGCAGCTTCGATTGCGGGTCTGATCGCCGCCCTTCTGGCAGGAGGCGCCGCCAGTGCCACGGAAGAGCGCGGAGCGGTCACCAACCTGCCGATTCCACGCTTCGTTTCCCTCAAGGCGGGCGAGACCAACGTGCGGCGCGGGCCGTCGCTGACCCACCGGATCGACTGGGTCTACAAGCGCCGCGGCATGCCTCTAGAGGTGACCGCTGAATACGGCCACTGGCGCCGCGTCCGCGATGTCGATGGCGCCGGCGGCTGGGTCCACTACTCGCTGATCTCCGGCGTGCGCACCGTGCTGGTCGAGGACGACATGCTCGAGCTGCACAGCCGCCCTGGCGACAACATGCCGGTCGAGGCCAAGCTCGCGGTGGGGGTGATCGCCAAGCTCGGCGACTGCACCGTCGACTGGTGCGAGATCTCCGCCGGCGGCTACGAGGGCTGGGCCCACAAGGCGGCGCTCTGGGGCGTGGACGCGGAAGAGACCCGCGACTGACGGCCGCCCCGGTCCGGCACGGCACCCGACCGTCGCACCGTTGGACATGCGGGCCAGAGCCGGATAACAGGCGGAATGATCTTCAGGGGCAAGCGCACATGACCCAGGCACCGGCAGAGACTCCGACCGACATCGCACGCACGGTGCTGACCACCGAGGCCGAGGCCCTGCGCCGGCTCGCCGACGAGCTGCCAGCCTCGTTCGAGGATGTGATCGCCCTTCTGCTGCACATCAACGGCCGCATCATCGTCTCGGGCATGGGCAAGTCCGGCCACGTGGCGGGCAAGATCGCGGCGACTCTGGCCTCCACCGGCGCGCCTGCGCAGGTGGTGCACCCCGGCGAGGCGTCGCACGGCGATCTTGGAATGATCACCCCCGACGACGTGGTCATCATGATCTCGAACTCGGGCGAGACCCGCGAGCTCGCGGACATGATCGCCCATTGCGCCCGCTTCGCCATTCCCATGATCGCAATGACCCGCCGCGCCGACAGCACGCTGGCGCGTTCCGCCACCCATGTGCTGCTGATGCCCGACGCCCCCGAGGCCTGCGCCATCGGCATGGCGCCCACCACCTCGACCACCATGGCCATGGCGCTTGGCGACGCGCTGGCGGTGGCGCTGATGCAGGAGCGCGGCTTCGACCGCGAGAACTTCCTCGCGTTCCACCCCGGCGGCTCGCTCGGCGCGCAGCTGTTGCGGGTCTCGGCGGTGATGCACCGGGGCGACGAACTGCCGACGGTCCAAGCGGACACGTCGATGGGCGAGACCCTCGTGGTGATGTCGCAGAAGGGCTTCGGCGTCGCCGCGCTGGTCGAGGACGGCAAGCTCAAGGGCGTCATTACCGACGGCGACCTCCGCCGCAACCTCGAGGGGCTGATGGAACGCACCGCGGGCGAGGTCGCGACGCCAAACCCGCGCACCGTCGCCCCCGACGCGCTGCTGACCGAGGCGCTCGGCATGATGAACGCGCGCAAGATCTCGTCGCTGTTCGCCGTCGAGGCGGACGGCACGCTGGTCGGGCTCGTCCACATCCACGATGCACTGCGCGCCGGAGTGGCCTGAGCCCCGGCAGCGCGAGCCCTGGCACCGCGGGCGGCGCGGAAGCCTTGACGGACCACATCGGCTCGCCAAGAACGCAGGCTGCGGTTAGGCCCGCAGCCCGTCCACCACCGGCTGGCGCAGCACCAGCGCCGCGGGCAGCAGCGACAGGATCAGGGTGACGCTGACGAAACCGGCGAGGAAGTGGATCTCGGCCCAGCCCAGCGGCGCGGTCACGAGGATGCCGGTGCGCGCCGTTACCACCTGCGACAGCAGCGCCGCGGTGCCGAGCCCGGTCAGCAGGCCCAGCCCCGCGCCCGCGAGCAGCAGCACCGCGCCGAAGGACCAGACCACCGCGAACACGAAGCGCGACGGCGCGCCCAGCGCCCTCAGCAGCGCCACCTGCCGGCGGAACAGCCGCGACAGGATGAAAAGCCCGAGCAGCACGCTTGCCGCCACCAGCACCTGCGTCACCAGCGCCATCACCGACATCGCCTGCCGCACGTCGCCCATCACCCGGTAAAGATTGGCGAGCACCGTGCCGGGGAAGAAGGCCATTGTCTCGCTGTCACGGGTGAACTCCGAGCGCAGCGCGTAGTTGGCCCAAAGCTCCTCGGCATGGACCACGATGGCCGGAGTGCCGGGGAAATAGTCCGGATCGAAGGGCGGCCCGATCTGTTCCTCGCGCTCGGGGGCGTGACCGTTGGCAAGGCCGTGGACCTCCCAGACCGACTCGACCGGCACCAGCAGCGCGTTGTCCCACGAGGTGCCCGTGGGCGCCATGCGGCCGACTACCGTGAGCCCCTCGCCCTCGTGGGCGTGGTCCTCGGCCGCCTCGCCTATGCCATGCGCGGGCTCGAAGCTGTCGCCGATCCCGAGCGGCACGAAGGCGCCGGCGATGGCCTCGTGATGCTCGGCCCACATTCTCCCCTCGATCTTGTCGTCCGAAAGGTGACGGGCGAATGCCTCGGTGGTGCCCACCAGCGGCGAGGTGCCGTAGCTGTCGCCGAACGCGAGCGGCGCGGCGACCGCGACCTTCTCGTTGCGGGCGATCTCGTCGTAGACCTCGCCCGAGAGCAGCGCCATGTCGCTGGGCTGCAGGTAGACCGCGGCGAAGAGCACGCTCAGCTCGCTGCCCGGCGCCGCCACCACGAGGTCGAACTTGTCCGCCGCCTGCGCGGTGCCGCGGCGCAGCCCGCGTTCCTGCGCCAGAAGGCCGATGCCCATGCCGACCGAGATCGCGATCAGCGCCACGAACATAACCGCCGACCAGCGGAAGCGGGTCAGGATGGCCCGGGTGAGCGGCCAGGGCGCGTAGCCGCGCAGGGCGATGGCACCCACCAGCAGACCGGGTAGCAGCAGCAGCGCCAGCTTCAGGACATCCTGCAGCAGGGACGGCAGGGAATACCACAGGTCGCTCATGCCGTCACACTCCGCTCTTCGGTCAGGGCGCCGTCCGAGATCGTCAGGACCCGGTCCATGCGTTCGATCAGATGCAGGTCGTGGCTGACCGCGATCAGCGTGGTTCCGGTCTCGCGCGCAAGGGTGACGAGATCGTCGATCAGCCGGTCGGCGGCCGCGCGGTCGAGGCTCGCGGTGGGCTCGTCGGCCAGCAGCACCGGCGCCTGCGCGGCCATGGCGCGGGCGATGGCGACGCGCTGGCGCTCGCCGCCCGAGAAGCTGGCGACGCTGCGCTGTGCATCACCGAGCCCCAGCCGTGCGAGCTGCGCCTCGGCCCGTGCCCGCAGGGCGGCGCGCTCGGCGCGGGGACGGAACAGCGCGGTGACGCCGGCGTTGCCCGGCGCGTCGAGCTCTTCGAACAGAAGGAAATCCTGAAAGATCATGCCGACATTGGCGGCACGGAACGCGGTGCGACGCCCGGCGCCCAGCGCCAGCAACTCGGTGTCGCCCCAGCGCACCGACCCCGAGACCCGCTCGAGCAGCCCGGCCAGCGCATAGAGCAGCGTCGACTTTCCCGCGCCCGAGGGGCCCCGGATGCCGACCAGCGCGCCGCCCGAAACCTCGAACGACGGCAGCGACAGCAGCACGCGGCCGCGCGGGCTGCGCACCTCGAGCCCGGTGACGGAAAGGGACATGGACATGGGCACCTCAGGCGAAGCTGGCGTCGGCAAGGCGCACCATGCTCAGAAAGCCGGTGTCGGGGTCCTTGTAGGCCCCAAGCTCGAGCACGCCGGAGGTGACGATCCTGACGTTAAACGGGGTCACCTCGACCACGCGCTTGGCATAGACGGCGAGGATGTCGTTGGGCCACTCGGCCTCTGTCTCGCAGAACGGGCAGACCGCCATCGGGCGCCGGGTCAGCACGAAGAAGTTGCTCTCGGCCTTCAGCGGCGGCGCCATGTAGCCCTCGACCCGGATGCGCTTGCCCTCGAGCCCTGTGGCGAGCTCGGACAGATCGTTGCCCCGGCGCTCGTAGAGATCGCGGACCTTGATCATCTCATCCTCGGCGCGGGCGGCAGTGGCCAGCGGCGTGGCGGCGGCGGAGATCAGGAAACTGCGTCGGGTGAGCATGGCGAGGTCCTTTCCGGGATGGTCCTCCGGGCCGGCCCGGTGTGCGGCCGGTGCCCGGAACGGGCAAGGGGGCGCGGCCGCCCCCCTGCTTTGGAGTCGTGACGGCCGGCCTTACTCGGCGGTCACGGCCTGGTTCATGACGTGGAAGATCACGTTTTGCTCGATAGTGCCGTCGAACAGGTGTGCCCACGGGCCCTTGGCGTAGACGGCGACGTCTTCGCCAGAGTGGGTCTCGGAGGACATCGGGATCAGCGCTTCCTGCACGAAGTCCATGTCGGTGGTCTCTTCCTGGGTCAGCTCGGCGCGCGACCCGGCGTAGTCGTTGCCGCCCTCGACCTGCTTCAGCACCGAGCCGGCGCCGTTGAGGTAGCCGATCACGGTGTAGGGCTTGCCGTCGTCGGCGAGCAGCAGCTCGTCGGAGTGCCCGACGCCCTCTTTCGCCACGTCGTAGCAGAGGCCGAGGATGTCGGAGCCGCGGCCGCAGTAGCCGTTGAACGCGATGGCGTGCTCGTGGTCGGCGGTGACGATGATCAGCGTGTCGGCGTCATCGGTCAGCTCGTCGGCCATGGCGACGGCCTCGGCGAAGGCGACGCCGTCGGTCAGGGTGCGGTAGGCGTTGCCGTCGTGGTTGCCGTGGTCGACGCGGCCGGCCTCGATCTCGAGGTAGTAGCCGTTCTCGTTCTGGCTCAGGTACTCGATGGCGGCCTTGGTCATGTCGGCGAGCGAGGGCTCGTCGTCATCGGCGCGGTCGGCCTCGTATTCCATGTGGCTGTCGTTGAACAGCGCCAGCACCGGGGTGGTGCCATCGAGGGTCAGCTGGTTGAAGGTCTCGGTGTTCCAGGCGTACTGAGCGCCCATGCCGGTGGCCTTCTCGATCAGGTTCTGACCGTCGGGACGGCGGCCTTTGCCACCCTCGTCGAGGGTCACGTCCTCACCGGCGAAGTAGCGGCGACCGCCGCCCATGGCGAGGTCGATGACACCGGCTTCCATCTGGTCGATGAGCTGGGCCGCGATGTCCTTCTGGGCGGTGCAGCCCTCGGGGACTTCGCCTTCCCAGTTGCGGTTGGCGGTCTTCGCGTAGACGGCGGCCGGGGTGGCGTGGGTGATGCGCGCGGTCGAGACGATGCCCACCGACTTGTCCATCTGGCCCGAGACGATCTCGGCGAAGGTGGTCAGCTCGTTGCCGGCGACGGTCGAGCAATCGTCGTGGATCGCGTTCTCACCGAGGTTGATGAGGTTGAAGCGCTGCTTCACGCCGGTGTTCATCGCGCCGGCGGTCGGGGCGGAGTCCGGGGTCTGGGCGTTGATGTTGTAGGTCTTGACCAGCGCCGAGTGGAACTCGGGGGTCTCGTAGGGAAGCACGTTCTCTTCGCCCAGCATGCCCTTCAGCTGGCCGTCCATCAGGCGCACGGCGTAGTTGGTGCCGACACCGTTGCCGTCCGCGACGAGCACGATGACGTTCTTCGCGCGCGAGGTGTTGGGCTGGCGGGCCATCATGGCCTCGATGTGCGCCTGACCGTCGGCGAACCACTGGCTGCTGGCCTGCGGCAGGTCCTGTGCCATGGCAGCGGTCGCGGAAACCAGCGCGATGGCCGAGATGGAGAGGGTCGTCTTCATGGTCAACTCCTTGGTGTGTCCCAATGGGCGCGCGATGACGCGCGCCGTCCGGTGCGACCCAGACTGCAGGAATGTAACGCTGGCGTGACCTTTCGCGAGAAAGCTGTCAGTGACACAAAAAGAAACCGGAATTTGCCTGCCTGAGCCGTCCAATTGACTGTTATATTATACTATTACAGGCCAGTTTTCCGGGCATCCGGGCAGGATCTGGGCAATTTCACCGCCCATCCTGCCACCGGAAGGTGCGCCGCCAGCCCTCCCCGAGGGCCTCGCGGATGTAGATCTCGATGCGGATGCGCTCCTGAGAGGCCAGTGGCTCCCGTCCTTCGGAACGCGCCCTGAGCACGCGGATGGCACTGCGCACGAGATGGCCGGGGTTCTGCGCGATCACCGCGTCGAGCATGCAGCGGCGCAGCTTCTCCTCGGTGTAATCGGTGCGCTCGTGGGCGATGATCACCTGCCGCATCGCGTCGGAGTCGTCGCAGAGCGTGTCGAGCGCCTGCCGCCCCTCCGAGCTCATCAGGGAGGCGCCGACGATGTCGGGAGGGTTGGCATAGGAGTAGGCGATGACCATCCGCGTGCGCACCGGATCGCCTCAGGTCTCGACCTAGGGCAGCGCCGTCAGGTGCGGGAAATCCGCCCTCAGGACGGTGTCGAAGCCCAGCCGGATGACGCCGGCGCTGCGCAACGTGGCGATGGTATTCCAGCAATACTCGCTCTACCCGGACATGACGGTGCGCGGGGACCTCGCCTTCCCGCTGAAGTCGCCGCTGCTGCGCTACGAAGAGGCCCAGATCGCCCGCAAGCTCCGCGCCGACCTGCGGGTCGAGTTGAAGAACATCCAGGCCCAATCCGGCGTGCCGTTTCTCTACGTGAGCCACGATCAGATCGAGGCGATGGCCATGGCGAGCCACGTCGGCGTGCGCGATCAGGGACGGCTGGTGCAGTTCGGCTCACCGCGCGAGTCTGCGAGGACCCGGTCAGCGTCTACGCCGCAAGCCGCCTCGGCCAGCCGCGCATCAACATCCTGCCCGCGGATCTGTTCGCCGGCGCCCCCGCGGCCGCGCGCTATATCGGCTTGCGCCCCGAGCAGATCCGGCAGGGCGACAGCGCCAAGAGCCGAGAGCCGAGAGCCGAGAGCCGAGAGCCGGGTCATCCCGGTCGAGCACCTTGGCGACCAGACCCGCCTGCACCTGAGCTTCCGCGACCACGCTCTGATCACGCTGACCGAGCCGCACACCGCGCTGCGCTCGGGGGACACCGTGCGCATCACCCCCGAACCCCCGTTCTTTTCGACGCCTCCGGCGCCCTCGCCCAGTGAGGAGGCCGCAATGCGCCAATTCATCACCCTGAAGGAAGACATCGTCGCAGAGGCGGTGGACGGCGTGGTTTCGGCATCGGGCGGGCGGCTCGCGCGGCTCGAGGGGTACCCTCATATCCGGGTGGTGCTGCGCGCCGACTGAGACAAGTCCCGCGTGGCGCTGGTCTCGGGCGGCAGCTCAGGGCACGAGCCCGCCCACGCGGGCTTCGTCGGCGCGGGCATTCCGACCGCGGCGATCTGCGGCGACGTCTTTGCCTCGTCCTCGGTCGACGCGGTGCTTGCGGGCATCCTCGCGGTGACCGGCCCGGCGGGCTGCCTGCCGATCATCAAGAACGACACCGGCGTCCGGCTGAACTTCGGCCTCGCCGCCGAGTGCGCCGGGGCCTTCGGGCTCAATGTCGCGATGGTGGTGGTCGATGAAGACATCGCCCTGCCCAGCCTGCCGCAGGCGCGCGGTGTGGCGGGCACGCTCTTCGTGAACAAGATCGCGGGGGCGCTGGCCGAGAACGGCGTCGACCGCACCGCGCCGCCAAGGCAGGACGCTCGGCCTGCATCAATGCCGATCAGCTCAAGGGACAGGCCGACCCGGGCGCCGAGGCGGTGGCCCGATTCTTCGAGAGCCTCGCAGCATGGGCGCAGGACGGCACCGGGGATGCGCCGGCCCTGCGGTCGGGCTGCGCAACCTGAGGCGCGGCCCGGTTCCGGGCGTCACTTCTCGAAGTCGTGCACCTGCTTGTGCCCGCCCTCGCCCGGCGCCGGGTCGGGGATGGGCTGGGCAAAACCCTCTTCGCCGATGACCTTCTCGATCTCGGACAGTTCCTCACCGCGGAAGGTCGCCTCGAAGGCGCGCAGGCGTTTGTAGATCGACAGAAGCTCGACGATGGTGGTCCAGGAGTTCACGAGGAACTGGAACGAGCCGCTGACCTGCCCGAAGGCGGTGAGGATCTGCTGCCAGAGGCCCAGCGTGATCTTACCCGCCACGATGGTCGGCACGAGGATGATGTTTACGTAGATGTTGTCCGCCTGCAGGTAGAGACCGCGCGCGACGTTGAAATACATGTAGTGGAAGTAGAGCCGGAAGTAGTTGTGCCGGACGTTGGTGAAAAGCTGCGCCACGGTCGGCGGCTGCGCCCGCGAAGGGTCGTCCTCGCCATAGACCAGCTCCTTGCGGTAGGCGGCCTCGACCCGCTGGTTGAGGAACTCGAGCCCCGGCAGCCGGATGCCCACCAGCGCCAGAAGCCCGGTGCCGAAGGCGGCCCAGAAGATCAGCGCCACGAAGAGCGGGTGCGGGATCGCGCCCACCAGCGGCAGCTCGGTGACGTATTGCGAGAGCCCCCAGAGCACCGGCAGGAAGGCGATCAGCGTCATCAGCGCATCCACGACCGACACCCCGAGCCCCTCCATGATGGTGGCGAAGCGCATGGTGTCTTCCTGGACCCGCTGCGAGGCGCCCTCGATGTTGCGGATCGTCGACCAGCGAGACATGTAGTAGTCGTTCATCGCGGTGCGCCAGCGGAACACGTAGTGGCTGACGAAGAACCGGGTGACCACGTAGATCACCGTCGAGACCAGCGCGATCTCGGCGAAGATCACGATCAGCTCGTAGAGATCCCCTGCGGTGACCGACCCATCCCCCGAGAGCGCCTGTTGGAACTCGTCGAAGAACGGCCGGCGCCAGTTGTTGATCGCGACGCTGACCTGCACGCCATAATAGGTGGTGAACAGGATGAAGGCCGAGCCGAGGATCGACCACATCTGCCAGCGGTGCGGATGGTAGAGGAACCAGAACGCCGCGAAGAGCGCCACCCAGACCACGTAGAAGACGTAGAACCACAGGAAGGACGGGGTGTAGAAATACGCGATCCCCACCACGGGCTCGCCCGCGTCCTGCAGGTCGAAGCCTATCATCGTGCCGATCTGCGTGCCGACGCCGTACCAGACGAGCATCCCGAAAGCGGTCCAGAGCAGGACCGAGAGGAAAAACTGCTTGGGTTTGGGGAAGAAGGACTCGAACACGCCTGAACAATCCCTATGGGCGAGGCCTGCAGCCCCGGAGCGATGCGAAAGGCATGGCAAGCCTGACCCGCCATGGACACCCGTGCCTAGTGCGCGGCGGCGCGGGAAGTCAAATCAGCATTTCCATCGCGTGCGTTCACGGTTTCGGAAACACCGCCTCTGGCGTCATCACGCCGGTGCGGCGGCGCCGGTCCACAAACGACGAAGCCCCCGCGAAGGGGGGCGTCGGGTGGGTCGACTTTCTCGGGAGGGGAAAGTGGTGCCGGTGAAGGGACTCGAACCCCCGACCCCATCATTACGAATGACGTGCTCTACCAGCTGAGCTACACCGGCACTGGTGGGCGGCCTCTTAGCACCGGGGCCGCCCGTATGGAAGAGCTTATTTCGCCTCTTCCTTCGGCCGCTCGCCGGTCACCTCCTCGGCGTCCTCGACCTCGGTCGCGGGGGCCGTGGCCGCCGCGGCACCGGTGTCGGAGGGCGGGTTCGGGGTGAGGATCTCGGGCGCTTCGGCCGCGGCTTCGGCGGCGCTCTTCTCGTCGGCCTTGTCGTCGATGGCCCCCACGATCAGCGGCAGCATCTCGGCGCCCGGCGGCACCGCATCGGACTGCGGCGGGGTCTTCCAGCTCAGGGTGTCGAAGCCGCCGCAGTTCTCGCAGATCGGCACCCACTCGGCGTGGATGTGGTTGCAGCTGTCGCAGACCCACTGCGGGCCGCGCGGCGCCACAAGCGCCTTTGCCAGCCAGCCGCGGACCTCGGCCTCGCCGGCCCCCTCGCCACGCGCGATGGCGGCCATGATGGTCAGCACACGGGCATCCGGCTCGGTCTCGACCAGATCGCCGAGCGCACGGCGTGCCTCGGGGAAGTCCTCGGCGGCCAGCGCCAGCTCGGCCTTGAGCAACCGGGTCTCGCGGTGGTTCACCCGCAGCGAGGTGAGCGCGCGGAACCGCTTCATGCGCTCCGCCGGGGTCTCGTCCGGCACGATCTCGGCAAAGGCCGCGGCAAGGTCGGGGTGGGGCTCGACCCTCCAGGTCTTCTTGAGCACCCGGACGGCCTTCTTCGGCTCGCCCTTGGCGATGTAGGACCGTGCCGCCATGCAGGCGCCAGGGATGAGATCCGGCGAGCCCTTGGCCGAGGCGATCGCCGCCTCGCGCGCCTCGATGGGCTTGTCCTCGGCGAAGATGTCCTTGGCCTCGGACAGCGCCAGCACCGCGTCGCGGCGGCGGTAGACGTCGCGCGGCAGGGCGCCGTGCTTGAGCTTGGCCGACAGCGTCTGGCGCGCGCCGCGCCAGTCGTGCTTCTGCGCCTGGAGCTGCAGCAGCGTGTCCTGGATCTCGGCATGCTTGGGCTTGAGCGCAAAGGCCCGCTCGGCGAGCTTCAGCGCCGTGTCGGTGTCGCCCTTGGCGAGCTTCAGCTTCATCATGCCGCGGATGCCGACGAAACGGGTCTCGTCGTTGGCGATGAGCTTCTTGTAGACCTCTTCCGCCTTGCGGGTGTCGCCGGTCATCTCGGCGGCCTGCGCGGTCAGCAGATTGGTCAGCGCCGGGCGGTGCAGGTAGCGGTCGGCCTTCTGCGCCTTGGCCATGGCCAGCTTGCCCTCGCCCGAGCTGAGCGCCAGCATGCCCTCGGCCAGCGCGTGGTAACCCTTGCGCTCGCGGTTGCGGTCGAAATAGCGCGACAGCGCGGTGTCGTCGCCGTTGATGAACTTCAACAGCGCGATCAGCAGCGAGACCAGCTTGAAGACGACGTAGAGCGCGATCACCAGCACGATGACCGCGATCACCGACTGCAGCGGCCCGAGGTTGAACTCGTAGCCGCCGGCGGTGATCTGGATGCCGCCGTGACTCTCCATCACGTAGCCGGCGCCAAGGGTCAGGGCCGCGACGACGGCGACGAAGAGGATGATCTTCAGGAGTGACCAGAGCATGTTGCGACCCTTATTCCTTGTTCAGTTCCAGCGACACCGCGTCGGCGGCGGCGACCGCATCGGCGCGGGTCTGAGCGCGCGAGATCCAGTCCGCGAGCGGTGCCTTGGCCTCGTCCGGCAGCGTGCCGAGCTCGGAGAGCGCGGCGGGCAGATCGCCCGAGCGCAGCGCCGCCTCGGCGCGGGACAGTACCGCATCGGCGGTGTCGCCCTCGCGCGGGGTCACCGACCGGACGCCGAGCTGGTTCGACAGGAAGGTGGCGAAGCGCTCGGTGCCGCCCTCGGTCTCGGACTCTGCCATGCGCGCGGCGGAGAGTGCGTCACGGGCGAGCGGCGGATACTCTTCGACCAGCGCCGACAGGGTCGGGACCCCCTCGGTAGCGGGCGCGGCCAGCGCGTCGGGCACCGTCACGCCGTTTTCCTGCATGGTGTCCAGCGGCTCGGCATAGGGTTCACCGTCGGTAAGCGCCGCGGTGACCTCCGAGAGCGCCGCGCGGGCCTTGGCAACCGCCGCCTGACCCTCGGCATTGGCCTCGGCCTCGAGCGCCTGCTTGGTCATCTGCTCGACCTCGAGCCGCTGCTGGGCGATGGCGTCGCGCAGCAGGTTCAGCTCGTTCTCGTAGGCGGCCATCGCCTCGGGCGACACCGATTCCTCGACCGGCTTGCGCTCGAGCGCGTCGATGCGGCCCGCGAGTTCGTCGAGCCGGCCCGAGAGGCCGTCGAAATTGCCCGAGGCGGTGTCGATCTGGCCCTGAAGCTCGCCGACCGAGCCTTCGAGCCCCGAAAGGTCGATGCCGTTGGCGGTGTCGGTCGCCGTCTTCACCTCGTCCGCCAGCGCGTCGATGCGGGCGGTCTGGTCGGAAAGCGCGGCGGTGGTCTCTTCCTGGAACGTGTCCCCGTCCCCGGCGAACGGCCAGCCGCCGTTCTGGTAGGCAGCGGCACCGTAGCCCAGCGCCGCGGCGATCACGCCGCCGATCAGGGCCGAGCCGAAGCCGCCCTTGCGCTCGACAACGCGTTCCTGGACCACGGGGGCCGGTGCCACGACGGGTTCGGGCGCGCGGGCCCCGGGCGTGTCTTCGGCGGGGGTCTCGGATGCTTCGGGGCCGGCGACAGTCGCCTCCTCGCTCAGCAGCGTCGCCTCGCCGGCGGAATGGATGCGGTCATCGTCGTAGAGCCCCGAGGCGTCGGCCGCGGCGGCATCGTCGGAGATCGTGTCGTCCCCGGTCACCGTCTCGTCCCCCGGCGCGACGCTGTCGTCGCCGGTCACCGTGTCGTCACCGATGGCAACCGTGTCAGCGTCTGCGGTCAGCGTCTCGTCACCGATGGTGTCGGCCCCGTCGGTCAGCGTCTCGTCGCCCGCGGACACCGTGTCGAGCCCCTCGGCCACGATGGTATCCCCGCCCGGCCCGGAGGTCTCGGCCTCGTCTCCGGTGACGTTCTTCGCGTCCTCGTCCTCGGTCACCACCGTGCCGGAAGCGGTCTCCGGCGTCAGCTCGGTCTCGGGAGACTTCGCCGCATCGACCTCGGCGTTGTCCTCGGTGCCGTCCACTGGCTTTTTCTCGTCGGCCACGCTCCACCCTTTCAAATTCGTTCGTGCGGCACGTTACCCGTGCCTGTCTAACCTTTCACAGACCCGTGACCCTTAACAAGCGCCCCGCAGTCTTTCAGTAAACCAATCACAGCCGAACGCATATGGGCCGCATCCGGATGCTTCGGAATTTCGAGTCGACTCACATATAGCCCGCCCAGCGCCGCGGCCACATCCCCGCTCATCGCTGCGACGAAAAGCGGCGCGCGTCCCTGGACCGCCTGCGCAAACTGGGCTGCGCTGCGCGGAGAGAAAAGCGGAACGATCACGGGCGCATCGCCATCGAGCACCGCTTTCGCCGCGGCGCTCAATTCCTGTGCAGGCTGGTCGTAGAGCTCGGCCTCGCGGGTCGGGATGCCCGCCGCGGTGAGTCGCGCCGCGACATCGCCCTTGCCGTGCCGTCCGCGCAGGTGCAGCAGCGGCCCCGCCGGCGCCTCGCGGGTGATGAGCTCCACCAGCGCGTCGGCATTGCCCCGGGCGCTGCGGGGCGAGAAGCCCGCCGCCCGCGCCGCCGCCGCCGTGGCGTCGCCCACCGTGTAGCAGAGCGGCAGCACCGCGCCGCCAAGCACCCGGTACGAGGATACGCCATTGGCCGAGGTGAAGATCACGCCGCGGATGTCCGACATCTCGGGCAGCGGGCCGTTCACGGAAATCCGGATCAGCGGGCTGATGATGACGCGGGTCCCGGTCAGCCCCTCGGCCTCGAGGTCCAGCGCGAACCGCCGCGACGCCGCGTCGGGACGGGTCAGAAGCAGGACAGGGTCGGGCTGGGCCATGGGCGGTCTGGCATTGTGAGGCGAATACGCAGGTGGTAGCTGCATGGGAAGGGCTTTGCAATGGACGCGGACATGCCGGACAAGATCCTCCTCGGGCTGGAAAGCAGTTGCGACGACACCGCCGCGGCGGTGCTGCGTGGCCGCGAGATCCTGTCCTCGGTGGTGATGGGCCAGACCGAGCTGCACGCGGCCTTCGGCGGCGTCGTCCCCGAGATCGCCGCCCGTGCCCACGCGGAAAAGCTGGATCTGGCGGTCGAGCAGGCGGTGGCGCAGGCCGGGATTTCCCTGCAAGACGTCGACGCGGTGGCGGTCACCGCCGGGCCCGGGCTGATCGGCGGCGTGCTCTCGGGCGTGATGATGGCCAAGGGGCTCGCGGCGGGACTCGGCAAGCCGTTCGTGGGGGTGAATCACCTCGCCGGCCACGCGCTGACGCCGCGGCTCACCGACGGGCTCAGCTATCCCTACCTGATGCTGCTGGTCTCGGGCGGGCATTGCCAATTCCTTATCGTGCGCGGCGCGCAGGATTTCACCCGGCTCGGCGGCACCATCGACGACGCCCCGGGCGAGGCCTTCGACAAGACCGCGCGGCTGCTCGGCCTGCCGCAGCCCGGCGGCCCCTCGGTCGAGGCCACAGCGGTGGGCGCCGACGAGCGCCGCTTCGCCTTCCCGCGCCCGCTGCTCGACCGCGAGGGCTGCGACCTCAGCTTCTCCGGCCTCAAGACCGCGCTGCTGCGCCTGCGCGACCGGCTGGTCGAGGCGCAGGGCGGGCTGCACGAGGCCGACCGCGCCGATCTCTGCGCCGGGTTCCAGGCCGCGGTGCGCGACGTGCTGCGCGAAAAGACCCGCCGCGCGCTGGCGCTCTACCTTGCCGAAGCGCCCGCCGAGCCCGCCTTCGCCATCGCCGGCGGCGTCGCCGCGAACCAGGCGATCCGGGCCGCGCTCGAGACGCTCTGCGTCGAGCATGGCGTACGCTTCACCGCGCCGCCGCTGCGGCTCTGCACCGACAACGCGGCGATGATCGCCTACGCCGGATCCGAGCTGCTGGCCGCGGGCGAGACCTCGGACATGGCGCTTTCGGCGCGGCCGCGCTGGCCGCTCGACCGCAGCGCAGCCCCCCTGCTGGGGTCGGGCAAGAAGGGCGCCAAGGCATGAGCGTCGCGGTGCTCGGGGCGGGTGCCTTCGGCACCGCGCTGGCGCTGAGCCTGAGCCGTGAGGGCCACGCCCCGCGCATCTGGGCCCGCGACGCCGCCACCGTCGAGGCGATCAACCACGAGCACCGCGCCCCGCGCCTGCCCGCGATCACCCTGCCCGACACGATCACCGCGAGCACCGATATCGACGCGGTGGCACAGGCCGAAACCCTGCTGCTGGCGGTGCCCATGCAGTCGCTGCACGATCTGCTGTCGCGCATCGCCGCGCCGCTCGCCGGGCAGCGGCTGGTGGCCTGCTGCAAGGGCGTCGATCTGGCCGAGCTGACAGGGCCCACCGGCGTCATCGCCCATGCCAAGCCCAGGGCCATCCCCGCGATCCTCACCGGCCCGAGCTTCGCCGACGACATCGCCCGCAACCTGCCCACGGCGCTCACGCTCGCCTGCCGGGACGAGGCCGCGGGCGAGGCGCTGCAGCACGAACTCTCCACCGGGGCGCTGCGGCTCTACCGCACCACTGACACCACCGGGGCCGAGCTGGGCGGCGCGCTGAAGAACGTCATCGCCATCGCCTGCGGCGCCTGCATCGGCGAAGGAATGGGCGACAGCGCCCGCGCCGCGCTGATGACCCGCGGTTTCGCCGAGATGACCCGCCTCGCGGCCCGGCTCGGCGCCCGGCCCGAGACGTTGGCGGGACTCTGCGGCCTTGGCGACCTTGCGCTCACCTGCACGTCGGAGCTGTCGCGCAACTACCGCTTCGGCCTTGCGCTCGGCCGTGGCGAGAACTTCGATGCCCATCTCACCGTCGAGGGCGTAAAGACCGCCGAAGCCGTCACCCGCCTTGCCGCGAAGCTGGGCGTCGACCTGCCGATCTGCGCGATGGTGCACGAGGTGTCGACCGGCGGCACCAGCGTCACCGAGGCCATCCGTTACCTGCTCAACCGACCATTGAAGGAAGAATGACATGCTGATCGCCCTCATCGCCAAGGACAAGAAAGGCGCCCTGCAGACCCGCAAGGACAACCGCGATGCCCATCTCGCCTACATCGACTCGACCGGCGTCGTGACGCAGGCGGGTCCGCTGCTGGATGACGCCGGCGACATGGCGGGCAGCCTCGTGATCCTCGACGTCACCGACATGAGCGCGGCGCAGGACTGGGCCGCCAACGATCCCTACGCCAAGGCCGGGCTCTTCGAGAGCGTCGAGCTGATGGCATGGAAGAAGGTGATCTGATGAAATACTGGCTCTTCAAGTCAGAGCCCTCGGCCTGGTCCTGGGAAGACCAGGTCGCCAAGGGTGACGCGGGCGAGGAATGGACCGGCGTCCGCAATTACCAGGCCCGCAACTTCATGCGCGAGATGGCGCTCGGCGACCGCGGCTTCTTCTACCATTCCCTCAAGGAGAAGGCGATCGTGGGCGCGGTCGAGGTCAGCGCCGAGTCGCACCCCGACAGCTCGACCGACGATGACCGCTGGGAGTGCGTCGACATCCGCGCGCTGGCCCCGGCCCGCACCCCGGTCACCCTCGACGACATCAAGGCCGACCCGCGCCTCTCGGACATGGTGCTGGTGAAGAACTCGCGCCTGTCGGTGCAGCCGGTGACCGAGGACGAATGGCACGCGATCTGTGCCATGGCCGGGATCGAACTCTAGGCGCGCCTGCGCCGACCTGGCAGAGGTTCCGCGTCTGACACGTCAGAACGGGCGATTTCGGCGAAGGGACCGTTGGCGGTGATCGTGGCGGCGGCGGCCGGGTGGATCCTGGGCGCGGTGTTAGCGGTGATACATGACCCTTTCGAAGGCATGGCTGGCGGCCACCGGCATCGAATGCGACGAAACCGGCAAGCCCAAGGGCGGCGGCCCTCTTCCCTTCGCCCTTTCCGCCGAGGCGGTGCTTCTGGTCGCGGGCATGATGCGCCACATCTTCGGCATGGCCGGCATCGCCTCGCCGGGCGCGGCCCTCGTGGCGGGGCTGGGCAGCGGGCTCTTCTTCATTTCGCCGTGGATCATAATCAACAACGCCTGCGAGATGCGCCCCTTCCGCCTGACGCTGAACAACGGCGGCTACGCCACCTTCGGCTGTGCGCTGATGGGGCTGGTGCTGACGCTGTTCCAGGGCTGAGGTGTCGGGCTGAGTTTGCCGGGCTCAAAGAGCCGGGGTTCGTTCTTTGCAGGCCGAAGAAGAACGGCCCCGTACGGCCATTGCCGCCGACGTCCCCCGACCGACCATCGCGGTCACAGACCCAGGCTGGGTAACCCCACCGCCAAACGGCGAAACGGGGTCCGGTCAGAGGCCGAACCCCGCTCTCACCCCACCCATGCTCCCACATGCGATCGGTTCGATCCGGTTCCGGCCTTCTGGCCACCCCCCGGTTCTACACGACTCCGCACCTCAGGAGCAAAGGCGAACTGTCTAAAACCCTGACGGAAAACGGCAACGCCCGGTTAAGACCCGGGCGCCGCGCGCGGTGGATGGATCAGGCGTAGACGCCTTCCTTCCCGAAGTGCTTCACCAGCAGGTAGTAGACCACGGCGCGGTACTTGTTGCGCTCGGACCGGCCGTAGGTCTCGATCACCGAGTTGATCGCATCCATCAGCTCGGGCCCGTCCGGCAGGCCCAGCTTGCGCATCAGGAAGTTGGTCTTCACCGTTTCGAGCTCGCCCTCCTGCGTGGCGGCGACGGTCGAGGCGTCGTCGTTGTAGATCGCCGGACCGCAGCCGATGGTGACCTTGGTCAGCAGGTCCATGTCTGGCTCCATCCCGCATTTCCCGCGCAGATCGTCAGCGTATTTCGCGATCAGCTCGTCTCGTTTGCCCATGGTGTCTCCTCCCGTTCCTGGCGGATGTCCCGCCCCAGAGTCGCGGATCCGGTGCCGCGAACGGCCCCAGCTTATCGCCATGGACGCAGAGAAAAAGACTTTTGCGCTGCTGCGTTTCTGCAATTCACGGCGAAATTCCGCGAGAATCTCACAATTTCAGGTTGATATGAAAAAATCTCGTGACAGCTGCAGCACCCCTCGCCCAGCATTGTCGCATCCGTGACGCACCGATTTCGCGCCGCGGGCTGGCGGATTAAAGACAAAAAGGGACAGTCGCAATGAGTTCAGAAACATTCGTCGTCGCCTACGAGGGCGACCCAGACGACCCCAACGTGCTCGACTACGCGATCCATCGCGCCAAGGCCGAAGGCGCCCGGCTGCTGCTGATCCACGTGCTCGAATGGTCGCCCTACTCCTTCCTCACCCCGCAGGAAGTGGAAGAGCGTCACGGTCGGCGCAAGCAGGAACTCGCCCGCGCCAACGAGGTCGTCATGGCGCCTGCACTGGCGAAATGCGAGGCCGCCGGCGTCCCGGCGGACGGCAAGATCCGCTACGGCCAGGTCGTCGAGCTGATCCTGGAAGAGACCAAGACCGCCGGAGCGACGGTGATCTTCGTGGGCCGGTCGGGCTCGAACTCCATGGCGGCGCGGGTCTTCGGCTCGGTCCCTCTGGGGCTCGCGCAGGTCGCCCCCGTCCCCACAGTCATTGTGCCCTGAGCCAAGGAGACACCGGAATGTTTGACAGAAAAGCCTTTCCCCTCGCCGCCGGCTTCGCGCTCTCGGGTGCCGCGGCGCAGGCCCAAACCATCGACGAGACCATCAACTCGGTCGTCGGCGCCGTCACCGGCCCCTTCGTCAACTTCATCTTCTCGCCCTTTCCCGGCACCTCGTTCCCGTGGATCGTGCTCTGGCTGGTGATCGCGGCGACGATCTTCACCCTCTATTTCGCCTTCGTGCAGTTCCGCTCGTTCCCGCATTCCATCGCGCTGGTGTCGGGCAAGTACTCCGATCCCAATGACGCGGGCGAGGTCAGTCACTTCCAGGCCCTCGCCACGGCGCTTTCAGGCACCGTGGGCCTCGGCAACATCGCGGGCGTCGCGGTGGCGGTCTCCATCGGCGGCCCCGGAGCCACCTTCTGGATGATCCTCGCGGGCCTCATGGGCATGGCCTCGAAATTCACCGAATGCACCCTCGGCGTGAAGTTCCGCAACGAGTACCCGGACGGCACCGTCTCGGGCGGGCCGATGTACTACCTGTCCAAGGGCATGGCGGTGCGCGGCTTCGGCGGGCTCGGCAAGGGGCTGGCAATTCTCTTCGCGATCTTCTGCGTGCTGGGCTCGCTCGGCGGCGGCAACATGTTCCAGGCCAACCAGGCCCATGCGCAGCTCGTCAATATCGTCGGCGACTACCCGGGCTGGATCACCGGCGTGATCTTCGCGGCCATCGTCTTTGCCGTCATCGTCGGGGGCCTGAAGTCCATCGCACAGGTGACCGAGAAGATCGTGCCCTTCATGGGCGTGCTCTACGTCGGCACCGCGCTGATCGTGCTGCTGATCAACTACGACAGGATCGGCTGGGCCTTCGGTGAGGTCTTCGACGGCGCCTTCACCGGCGCGGGCGTCGCGGGCGGGCTCGTCGGCGCTCTGATCCAGGGCTTCAAGCGCGCCGCCTTCTCGAACGAGGCGGGCGTGGGCTCGGCCGCCATCGCGCACTCGGCGGTGAAGACCAAGGAGCCGATCACCGAAGGCTTCGTGTCGCTGCTCGAACCCTTCATCGACACCGTGGTGATCTGCACCATGACCGCGCTCGTGATCATCATCACCGGCGTGCTGCAGGTCGACCCCGAGACCGGCAACTACCTCTGGAACGCCGAACTCGGCCGGGTCGAGACCGTGGGCGACGTCTCCGGCGTGGCGCTGACCTCGGCCGCTTTCGGCTCGGCGCTGAGCTGGTTCCCCTACATCCTCGCGATCGCGGTGATCCTCTTCGCCTTCTCCACGATGATCTCCTGGAGCTACTACGGCCTCAAGGCGTGGACCTACATGTTCGGCGAGGGCAAGGCGCAGGAGCTGTCCTTCAAGATCCTGTTCTGCGTCTTCGTCATCATCGGCGCGGCGATGAACCTCGGCCCGGTGATCGACTTCTCCGACGCCGCGATCTTCGCGATGGGGCTGGTGAACATTTTCGGGCTCTACTTCCTGATGCCGATCGTGAAGGCCGAACTGAACAGCTACAACGCGCGGCTCAAATCGGGAGAGATCAAGCGCTTCGCCTGACCGGGGCGCACCGGCGGGAGGCGTCCGCGCCTCCTGCCATTCAGGGAGAGGAACACCATGGACTGCACGGATGCGGCCACGCAATACAGCATGGTCTTCAGCGCCTACGAGAGCTTCAACGGCTACTCGCTTACCCTCAAGGGCTGGTCGGTCACGGTGGCGCTTGCGGGGATGCTGGCGGCCTACAGCAACTCGGTGACAAGGAACGGCCGCATCGCGCTGGTGCTCGCGACCCTCAGCACCGTCCCCTTCTGGTGGATCGACGCGCTCTTCAGGTCCTGGCAGCAGGGCTACGAGCGCGTGCTGGAAAGCCTCGAGGCCGGCTGCGAGGCCATCGTGCCGGTGATGGGGCTCTGGAGCGAGATGCACGTCTCGAACTGGGACGGGCTGATGGCGGATCTGCAGGCGTGGTTCGGCCAGCCCGAGGGCGCGGGACCGTTCCTGATGCTGCTCTATCCCGGCGTCTTCCTGCCCCACGCGCTGATCCTTGTGGCGGGGCTGATCCTCGCCATCGGCTTCCCGCCCCGCACCGAGGCCGAGGCGCCGCCCAGGCGCAAGACCCTGCGATGACGGGCCGGAAAGGGTCCGGGGACAGGCGCCTGCCCGCCCCCGGCCGTTGGGTCATTCCGCCGACAGGAGTTCCGGCACCGACAGCAGGATGAACTCGTTGTTCGCGGCGACGCCGATCTCGCGGCCGCCCGAGAACGGCAGGTTGTTGTCGTTGGCGACGAGGATGTGGGTCTCGTCGACGCGGGCCACGTCCTCGATGGTGAAGAACGGGAAGGTGAACGGGCCTTCCGCGGGCTTCATGCCGTCAAGCGCGATGCCGTCGGGATCGGCGATGTCGAGCAGGTCGATGTGGCCGATGCGGCGCACGAAACCGTCCTCGTCGACGTCGGACATGTCGACGAGCACGATGTTTTTCACCATGGCCGGGTGCGGGTAGCAGGCCGAGAGATCGGTCGCGCCCTCGGCACAGCCCTGCGCCGTGTCGCCCTCGCCGTTGTCACGCTCGATCACCAGCGCGCGGGTCTCGTCGATGAAGTTGAAGTCGCCGATGGCGGTCGCGCCCTCGGCCAGCTGGAACTTCACGCTCTCGCCGGTCCAGGCGCCCGCCTTCGGGTCGAACTGGATGACACGCAGGAACGGGCCCTCGGTCTCGCCGCCGTCGAGCAGGATCGGCTTCTCGAGCATCGCCCAGAGCATGTCGGTGCCCGGCTGCAGCGCCATGCCCTCGTAGCCGCCCGAACGCTGCACCTGAAAATCGGTGCCGGCGGCGGCGGGAACGAAGACGCTGTAAGTGTCCGGCCCGGTCAGGGTCTTGCCGTCGAGCTCGGTGGCGTAGACCTCCTTGACCACGCCGTCGAGCGTGGCGCGGATGATGTAGGGGCCGAATTCCTCGCCGATGAAGATCTCGTCGCCCAGCACCTGGATCGACTCGGGGTCGAAATCGGCGCCGGTCAGGTAGCGGCTCTCGGTGCCTTCATAGGCGATGCGGAAGGGCACCTTGTGGTCGGGGTCCGACAGGAAGATCGTCTCGCGGCGCTCCACCGTGTTGGTCTCGAAATCCGGCGCCATCTTGTGGAAGAACAGCATCGCGTCGGGCGAGTTGCGCTTGTTGCCGAAACCGTTGTCGGTGAGCGTGTACCAGCTGCCGTCCTCGGCCCGGGTCATCGCGAAGCCCGACATGCCTTGCACCGGCTGGCCGATGAACGGAAGCGAAATCCCGGTGGCATGGCCGCCGTAGCTCTTGCCGACGTCGCCCATGACGCTCATCGCCTGCTCGTTGCGGGCGGCACCGGTGAACTTGCCCGAGATCCAGGCATCGCGCGGCGCGTCGGCCGGCGGCTCGACCAACGACAGCGCCGGCAGGAAGGCGTGGCCGGCGAGGGTGGCGGGAAAGCTCTCTTCGGCGAGGGCGGGCGCGGCGAGAACCGCGGCAACGGCGAAGACGGAAAGCGAAAGACGCATGAGGATCATCCATGATTGAAAGAGGATGACCGCTGCTACCGCTTCCCGGTGACGGGATGATTGCCGAACGGTGTCACTTTCGTAACGACCGTCCGGACTTCATCTTGCCCGATAAACTCCCGCCGGAGGCTCCTGCCCGTCCCGCCGGGAGCCCCCTCTCAGGAGGCGAACAGGCGCTCGAGCTCGTCCTCGGAAATGCTGCCGGCCCCCTGCCCGCTCGCCACCCGCTCGGCGGCGAGCGCGGTCAGCGTCGCGTTCAGCGGCACCGGCACGCCATGCAGGCGGCCCAGCAGAGCGATCTCGCCGTTGAGGTAGTCGGTCTCGACGCTGCCCGCCCCCCGCGCGAAGCTCTGCCGGGTCGAACTGCCCGGGCGCGGCGTGCCCTCGATCTCGACGATCTGCATCACGTCCTTGCGCTGCGGGTTGTCGAGGCCCACGTCCTCCCAGCCGATGCCCGCGGCCTCGAACACCGCGGTCGCCTCGGCCTTGAGCCGGTCGGTAAAGCGCGGCCGGTCGGCCCCGAGCGGCAGCAGTGCGTCGACGATGTTGCCGAGGTTCATCAGCAGCTTGCCGTATTTCGTGCGCATCACCTCGGCCGAGGTGAAGGCCGCGATGTTGGCGCGCTCCAGCGCCTGCTTCAGCGCCTCGTCGGCGGCATCGGTGCCGCCGGGGTAGCGGCCGAGCGCAAACAGCCCATAGCAGGGCGCGCCGTGGGTAATGACCTCGCCCGGCTCGAGATAGGTCGCGGGCATCATCACCGTGACGCCGTGCACGTTGGGGAAATAGCGCAGCGCCACCCGCTCGTTGGCGACGCCGTTCTGGCAGCAGAACAGCGGCTGGTCGGTCATCCCCGCCGCCCGCAGGTCCTCGAGCGCCGCCGCCGTGTCCTGCCCCTTCACGCAGAGCAGCACCACGTCGTCGGGCCGGAAGGTGATCTCCGAGGGGTGGGCGACACAGGGGAACGGCAGCTCGACGGTGCCGCGGTGGCTGATCATGCGGATTCCATCCGCCTGCAGCGCCGCCAGCATCCGCCCGCGGGCGATGCCCAGAACCTCGGTCCCGGCCTCGATCAGCGCCGCGCCAACGACACCGCCGATGGCGCCCACACCGTGAATGATGACTCTCATGGTCTTCCCTTCCGAATCCGTTGCAGGCACCGCACCGCCCTTCGCGCCGCGGCGCAACCCCCGGACAGCAAAACGCCCCGGCGACGGGCCGGGGCGCTGCAGAAATGCCAGTGCTGCGGGCAGGCCCGCGGACAGGACTCAGTAGCGGTAGTGCTCGGGCTTGAAGGGGCCTTCCGGCGCCACACCGATATAGGCGGCCTGCTCGGGGGTGAGCGTGGTCAGCTTCACGCCGATCCGGCCAAGGTGCAGGCGCGCGACCTTCTCGTCGAGGTGCTTGGGCAGGATGTAGACCTTGTTGTCGTAGCCTTCGCCGTTCTTCCACAGCTCGATCTGGGCGAGCGTCTGGTTGGTGAAGGAGGCCGACATCACAAAGGACGGGTGGCCGGTGGCGTTGCCGAGGTTCAGCAGACGACCTTCGGACAGCAGGATGATGCGCGAGCCCGAGGGCATCTCGATCATGTCGACCTGGTCCTTGATGTTGGTCCACTTGTGGTTCTTCAGCTGCGCGACCTGGATCTCGTTGTCGAAGTGGCCGATGTTGCCGACGATGGCCATGTCCTTCATCTCGCGCATGTGCTCGATGCGGATCACGTCCTTGTTGCCGGTGGTGGTGACGAAGATGTCGGCGCTGCCGACCACGTCCTCGAGCAGTACGACCTCGAACCCGTCCATGGCGGCCTGAAGTGCGCAGATCGGGTCGGCTTCGGTCACCTTCACGCGGGCGCCGGCGCCGGCGAGCGAGGCTGCCGAGCCCTTGCCCACGTCACCGTAGCCGCAGACCACGGCGACCTTGCCGGCCATCATCGTGTCGGTGGCGCGGCGGATGCCGTCCACGAGCGATTCCTTGCAGCCGTACTTGTTGTCGAACTTCGACTTGGTCACCGAGTCGTTGACGTTAATCGCCGGGAACGGCAGCTGGCCGTTCTTCTGCAGCTCGTAGAGACGGTGCACGCCAGTGGTGGTCTCTTCCGAGACGCCCTTGATCTGGTCGCGAACCTTAGTGAACCAGCCCGGGCTCGCCTCCATGCGCTTCTTGATCTGCGCCTTGATGACGGCCTCTTCCTCGGACTGCGGCACCGGGATGATGTCCTCGCCCGCCTCGGCGCGTGCGCCGAGCAGGACGTAGAGCGTCGCGTCGCCGCCGTCATCAAGGATCATGTTCGGGCCTTCCTCGAACATGAAGGACTTGTCGAGGTAGTCCCAGTGCTCTTCCAGCGTCTGCCCCTTCACGGCGAAGACCGGCGTGCCGCTGGCGGCAATTGCCGCGGCCGCGTGGTCCTGCGTCGAGAAGATGTTGCACGACGCCCAGCGCACGTCGGCGCCCAGCGCGACCAGCGTCTCGATGAGAACGGCGGTCTGGATGGTCATGTGCAGCGATCCGACGATGCGCGCGCCTTTCAGCGGTTGCTCTTCGCCGAATTCGGCACGGCAGGCCATGAGGCCCGGCATTTCAGTTTCTGCAATATCAAGTTCTTTGCGGCCAAAATCGGCCAGGGAAATATCTTTAACGATGTAGTCTTGAGCCATAACAGGCGCTCCATTCACCTTTTGCAAGATGACCTTGGCCTAGCATTCCTTGATTATGCAGGCAACGCAGATAAGCCTCCTCGGCAAACAGAACCATAATGCCGGGCGCAGACGGGGCCAGAGCGGTGAAAAATACGGACGAAAGCCATCCCGCGAACGAATTCGGGCGATATTGCGTTCGCTCGGGACCCGAGGCGCATCCGGCCGCCCTTTCCGTGATCCCGGGCCTGGTCCGTGAACCTGAAACCCTGCGTTTCATGCGTGCCCGCGCCGGAGACGGCGATATCATCCACGCCGGCGCTTTCCTCGGAGATTTCCTTCCCGCTCTGTCCTTTGCCATGGCCCAAGGGCGCAGGGTCCGGGTCTTCGAGCCCAATCCAGGCAGTTTCGATGCCGCCCGCAGAACCGTCGCGCTGACCGGGCGCGGCAACGTCACCCTGACCAATGCCGCGCTCTCGAACCGCGAGGGCCCGCTGCTCTTCCGCACCCGCGATGGCGAGGGCCAGAGCCCCGGCGGGCTCTCGCGCGTGACCGAGGACCCGGGCGAGGTTCAGGCGGTCATGCCCGACGTCGTGGCACCGCTGTCCCGACGGGTGACGATCCTGCGGTTCGACGGGTGACGATCCTGCGGTTCGACGTCGAGGGTCACGAGAAGCCTGCGCTGCGAGGCGCCTATCATCGCATCCACCGCTGGAAACCCATCCTGATTCTCGGGTATCTCGGGCAGCAACAGTGGATCCGGCGCAGTTTTCGCGGCCTCGGCTACCGGCATGTCGGGAAGCTGCACGGAATTCACGTCTACGCCTGCGAAGATCTGGAACTCTGACACATGTCCAAGCAGCCCCGCGCCTGGCAACGGATGCTCTCGGGCCGCCGTCTCGATCTGCTCGATCCCACCCCGGTGGACATCGAGATCGAGGACATCGCCCACGGCCTTGCCTTCGTCGCCCGCTGGAACGGCCAGACAGAGGGCGACTTCCCCTACTCCGTCGCCGAACATTCGCTTCTGGTCGAGGCGCTGTTCTCGCGCATGTATCCCACCGCCAACGCCGCCGCGAAGCTGACCGCGCTGCTGCATGACGCGCCGGAATACGTCATCGGCGACATGATCTCGCCGGTGAAGGCCGCGGTGGGGCCCGAGTACAAGGAGCTCGACAAGCGGCTCGAGGCGGCGATCCACATTCGCTTCGGCCTGCCCGCGCAGACCACCTCGGCGCTGAAGAAGCGGATCAAGAAGGCCGACATGGTCTCGGCCTTCATGGAGGCCACCCAGATCGCCGGCTTCACCGAGGCCGAGGCCAAGCGATTCTTCGGACGCCCCGCCGACGAGCTGATCGCAGGGCTCGACATCCACCTGCGCCCGCCGGTCGAGGTGCGCCGCGCCTTCACCGCACGTCACGCCGAACTGCTGGAGGCCCTGCCATGATCACCGTGCGTCGCGCCGGTCCGTTGGACGCCCGCCCGATGGCGGAGCTTCTGAACGAGGTCATCGCCATCGGCGGCACCACCGCCATCACCGAGCCGGTCACCCGCGAGGACCTGCTGAACTGGATGGAAGCCGACCCGCGCTCGATCTGGCACGTGGCCGAGGACGCCGCCGGGCAGATCATGGGCTTCCAGTGGGTCGACCCGCATCTCAAGCTGGGCGAGACGGTCGCGCAGATCGCCAGCTTCGCCCGCGTCGGCAAAACCGGGCTGGGCATCGGCTCGAAGCTCTTCGATGCGACCAAGCGCGCCGCCCGCACCGCGGGCTACGCCTGGATCAACGCCGAGATCCGCGCCGACAACGAGGGCGGGCTGATCTACTACCAGAGCCGCGGCTTCGAGGATTACGGCCGCATCGAGGGCTACGTCATGTCGAATGGCCAGGTCGTCGACAAGGTGCTGAAGCGCTACGACCTCTGACCCGGCTCAGAACCCGGTCCTCGTTCCGACCTCGGGCTGCTCCGGCAGGTCGAGCATCAGCGCCCCACCCGAGGCCAGCACGCAGCTTTGCCCGGTGGCGCCGGTCAGCAGCACCGTGAAGGTGCCGGTCTCTTCCGAGCCCCAGAGCTCCATCAGCGTGGCGGGGGATTGCAGGCCGATCGCGATGCGCCGCTCGGCGAAGCGTTTCTCAAGCTGGGTGACGACGCTGTCGCGCGGGGCGCAGAAACGGACCTGCTGCGCCTCTGCCGCGGGCGGCGCCAGCGCTGCGGCGCCAAGGATCAGCGATGCTGTGAAAAGACGTTTGAACATGATCCTTCCTTTCCGCCGGAAAGATCATCCTCGACCGGATACGCGACGATGCGCTTTCCGGCACCGTTGCGTGTCTTCTATATGTGGGGTTTTCAGCCCTTGGTTACAACAAGGGCTGCGCCAGGCGCCTCAGCGCGGCGAGCGTTTCGCGAGGATCCGCTGCAGCGTCCGCCGGTGCATGTTGAGCCGCCGCGCGGTCTCGGAGACGTTGCGGTCGCACAGCTCGTAGACCCGCTGGATGTGCTCCCAGCGCACGCGGTCGGCGCTCATCGGGTTCTCGGGCGGGGGCGGCAGGTCATCGCCGCGCGCCAGCAGCGCGTTGGTGATGTCGGTGGCATCCGCCGGTTTCGAGAGATAGTCGGTCGCGCCGATCTTCACCGCCGCCACGGCGGTGGCGATGGCGCCGTAGCCGGTGAGCACCACGATGCGCGAGTCCGGTCGCCGCTCGCGCAGCACCTCGACCACGTCGAGCCCGTTGCCATCCTCGAGCCGCAGGTCCACCACCGCGTAGGCCGGGGGCCGCGCCGTGGCGATGGCCTTGCCGCCCGCGACGGACTCCGCGGTCTCGACCTCGAAGCCGCGCTTCTCCATCGCCTTGGCAAGCCGCCGCAGGAAGGGTTCGTCGTCGTCGACAAGAAGCAGCGAGCGGTCGTCGCCTAGGTCTTCGATGATCTGTTCCGACACGAGAATTTCCCCAGTCCTGTTCGCCCTGTGGATTTTTCTAATATCCCGCAAGGCGATGGGGGTCAAATCCTCGCCGAGTTCACATCTTGTCGATGAAGCAGGCAGATTTCTCCGCCATTTCCTCGGGCGTCACGTCGCGCCGGAAGAATTCGACGAAGCCCTGTTCCGGCAGCACGAGATAGGTGAAGGTCGAGTGATCCACGAGGTAGAACTCGTCCTCGGACTCCTGCTTCTTGTAATACGTGCGATACGCCTGGCTTGCCGCCTGCACCTGCTCGGGCGAGCCGGTGAGGCCGATCATCTTCTCGTGCATGTTGTAGGCGAAGTCGCCGACCACCTCGGGCGTGTCGCGCTCGGGGTCGATGGAGATGAACACCGGCGTCACCGAGATGCCGCGCTCGGCCAGAAGGTCGACCGCCTCGGCGTTGCGCGAGACGTCGAACGGGCAGACGTCGGGACAGAAGGTGTAGCCGAAGTAGACCAGCGACGGCTCGGTAAACACATCCGCATCGGTGACCGTCTCGCCCTGCGCGTTCACCAGCTCGAACGGGCCGCCGATTGCACCGGCGCCGCCTGCGACGGCGCTGCTGCGGCAATCGGCGAAGACATCGCCCCCGGGCCGCGTCCAATACCACACGCCCCCCATCATCAGGACAAGAAAGAGTGCGGCGGCGGCAGCGGCGATCCAGCGCATGAGACTGGCCTCCCGAGTTGATTGCGAAATCTGTATCGCAGACCTAACAATCGGGGCCGCAGGATCAAGTGACGAAAGCGCGCAGTATGAGCCAGACCGACCTAGGATTGCTCGACGAGGGCCAGCGCAGCAACTTCATCCGGCTCAGGACGATGATCCTTCTGCGCTGGGTCGCCATCGGCGGGCAGCTCATCGCGATCACCGTCGCGCAGCAGCTCTACGATCTGCGGCTCGAGCTCGGGCTGTGCTACCTCGTGGTCGGCGTCTCGGTGATCGGCAACCTCGTGGCGATGTTCGTCTTCCCCGAGAACAAGCGCCTGTCCGAGACCGAGAACTTCCTGATGGTGATGTTCGACATCCTGCAGCTCTGCGCGCTGCTGTTCCTCACCGGGGGGCTGAACAACCCGTTCTCGATCCTCGTGCTGGGGCCGGTGACGACCTCGGCGGCGGTGCTGTCGCTGCGCCCGACCATCGTGCTCAACGCCACCGCCTTCGCGCTGATCTCGCTGATGGCCTTCGTGCATTTTCCGCTGCGCACCTACGACGGCACCACGCTCGAGCTGCCGCAGGTCTTCATCTTCGGGCAATGGGTCGCGATCACCATCGCACTGGTCTTCATCTCGGTCTACGCCCGCCGCATCACGCGCGAGATGAACGCCATGTCCGACGCGCTGACCGCCACCCAGATGGCGCTGTCGCGGGCGCAGAAGCTCAACGACCTCGGCGGTGTCGTGGCCGCGGCCGCGCATGAGCTCGGCACGCCGCTTGCCACGATCAAGCTGACCTCGGCCGAGCTCATCGACGACCTCGAGGACCACCCCGACCTGCAGGAGGACGCGCGACTGATCCGCGATCAGGCCGACCGCTGCCGCGATATCCTGCGCAGCATGGGCCGGGCCGGGAAGGACGACCTGCACCTGCGGCAGGCGCCGCTCACCGAGGTCATCCGCGAGGCCGCCGAGCCGCACGAGAACCGCGGCAAGGAGATCTCGCTCGACACGCCCGGGCTCGACCCCTTCGAGCAGCCGCAGATCCTGCGCCGGCCCGAGGTCATCCACGGGCTGCGCAACCTCGTGCAGAACGCGGTGGACTTCGCCCGCTGCCAGGTCTGGGTCGAAGCGCTCTGGGACGAGGCCACGGTCACTGTCCGCATTCTCGACGACGGCGACGGCTACCCGCCGCACCTGATCGGCAGGCTCGGCGACCCGCTGATGCGCCGCCGCCGCAGCGAGGCCGACCGCCTGACCCGGCCCGAGTACGAGGGCATGGGACTGGGGCTTTTCATCGCCAAGACCCTGCTCGAGCGCTCCGGCGCCGAGCTGAGCTTCGCCAACGGCGCGGATCTCAACGAGCCCACGCGACAGGGCGCCCCGCGCGGTGCCATCGTCGAGGTTGTCTGGCCGCGCCAGAGCATCGTGCCGCCACGCCCCGAGCCCGGCGCCCCGCTTGGGGAAAACCAGCGCTTCGAGGCCTGATCGCTCCACCTGTCGGCGAGTGTTTACAACTAATTAACCTTCTTTCCCTAGTCACGGACTGGGGACAATGAATTCGGACACTTGCCTTGATGGATCTGGCTCATGCACTCGCGGCCGGCCTCGGTGCGGGTGGGGCCGCGCTTGTGGGCGGCTACCTTCTGCAACGGACGCGCCGCACCGAGACGGGGGCGGTCGTGGCCGCCCGGTCGGACTGGGACCTTGCGGAGATGCTCGTCACCGACGGCGTCCTGACCGAGGCGACACCGCAGGCCCGACGCCTTCTGGACTGCCGGCGCGACGAACGGTTGGGCTGGCGCGACATTCGCGCCGCGCTCGAGCCCAGCTTCGGCCCGCTGCCTGACGCGCCACCGCGCAGCCCGGTGATCCTGCAGGCCCTTGACGACCCGCAGACGCTGCTGCGGCTCACCCCCGAGGACGCCGAGCTTCGCATGACGATCACCACGCCGCCCACCGGCAGCGGCGACCTGCTTCGCTACCGCACCGACCAGCGCGAACTGGCGCAGCTGCGCCGGGTGGTGACCCGCGCGCCGATGCCGATCTGGCAGACTGATGCCGACCGCCGCGTGGTCTGGAGCAACGCGGGATTTGCCGATCTCTGCGCGCAGGCCGGGCTGCCCGACCACTCGGTGCCGCCTTTCGCGATCCTGCCCGACATCGGCGAGGAATATCATGTCACCCGCAGCAGCATCGGCAGCCGGGCCGAGAACTCGCAGGCGTGGTTCGAGGTGCAGTCCTATCGCCTGCCCGACGGCTGGCTGCACTACGCGCAATCCATCGACGCGGTGATCCATGCGGAAATCGCCCAGCGCAACTTCCTGCAGACCCTGACCCGGATCTTCGCGCATCTGCCCATCGCGCTGGCGGTGTTCGATCGCGACCGACGGCTGGTGCTGTTCAACCCGGCGCTGGTCGACCTGACCGGGCTCGCGGCGGATTTCCTCAGCGCGCGGCCGAACCTGCTCAGCTTCTTCGACATGCTGCGCGAAAAGCGCATGATGCCCGAGCCCAAGGATTACGGCGGCTGGCGTGACACGCTGCGCGACGTGATCGCCGCCGCCAGCACCGACCAATACATCGAGACGTGGAACCTCGCCTCGGGGCTCACATACCGGGTCACCGGGCGGCCGCATCCGGACGGCGGCGTCGCCTTCCTTTTCGAGGACATCACCGCCGAGATCTCGCTCACCCGGCGCTTCCGGCAGGAGATCGAGGTCACGCAGGCGGTGCTCGACAGTCTCGACGACGCGGTCGCGGTGTTCTCGCAGCTCGGCGTGCTCAGTTTCTGCAACGCCGCCTACCGCGATATGTGGGGCGGCGACCCGGATGGCAGCCTCGCCGACACCGACATCGCCGACGCCTCGCGGCTCTGGCAAGCGGGCTGCGACCCGAGCCCGATCTGGCCCGACCTGCGCGATTTCGTACTGACCCTGCGCGACCGCGCCGGCTGGGACGCCGAGCTCACGCGGCAGGACGGCCAGACGCTGACGCTTCGGGCGGAGCCGCTGGTCGGGGGCTCGACCATGGTGCGCTTCTCGGGCCCCGTGGGACGGCCGGGCGCTTCCCTGGCAGAGAGCCGGCAGGCGCGCGCCTGATCCCAGCCGATCCCGCTTGCACCGCCCAAGTGGCGCGGTATCTTCGCGCCATGACCCCGCCGCGCGCCGAGCTGACGCTCCCCTCTCCCGATGCCACCTGCGCGCTTGCCGCGCGGCTTGCTCCCCGGCTTAGCCCGGGCGACGTTCTGCTGATGTCCGGCGGGATCGGCGCGGGCAAGACCCATTTCGCCCGCTGCCTGATCCAGTCGTTGCAGGAGACGCCCGAGGACGTGCCCTCGCCCACCTTCACCCTCGTGCAGGTCTATGACACCCCTGCGGGCGAGCTCTGGCACGCGGATCTCTACCGGCTCTCCGTCCCCGACCAATGTGTCGAGCTCGGCCTCGCCGACGCCTTCGAGACCGCGATCTGCCTCGTCGAATGGCCCGACCGGCTGCAGGACCTGACCCCGTCCACCGCTCTGTCGCTGAGCTTCGACGCAGGCAGCGCGGACGAGTCGCGCCAGCTGTCGCTGGACTGGAGTGATCCGCGCTGGGACGGGTTGGTGGCGGAGCTTCTGGCATGACCGAGACCTTCCTGAAGAGCGCCGGCTGGGACGGCGCCGAGGCACATCCGCTAGCGGGCGACGCCTCATCCCGGCGCTACACAAGGCTGCGGCGTGGCGAAGAGCACGCCATCCTGATGCAGGACCCCGACGGTGACACCGCGCTTTTCGCCCGGCTGTCGCGGCACCTGCTGTCGCTCGGACTGAGCGCGCCGCGCATCCTCGCCGAGGCGCCCGGCCTGCTGCTGCTCGAGGATCTCGGCGACGGGCTCATCGCCCGGCTCGCCACCGATGCCGAGGCCGAAAAGAGGCTCTATCTTGCCGCAACAGACGCGTTGGTGATCCTGCACCGCCACGCGCCGCCGCGCGGTCTGCCGCTCGCCGATCCGCCGCGGCTGGCGGCGATGACCGACCTCGCCTTCACCTGCTACGCAACCAACGCCGACCACGCCCCGGCGCCTGGCACCGCCGAGCGCTGTGCCCGCGCCTTCGAGACTGCGCTCACGAACCACGCAGCCGATACCGACGTGATGATCCTGCGCGACTATCACGCCGAGAACATCCTCTGGCTGCCCGAGCGCGAGGGGGCCGCCCGCGCCGGTCTGCTCGACTTCCAGGACGCACTTTCCGGGCACCGCGCCTATGACCTCGTATCGCTGATCGAGGACGCCCGCCGCGACGTCTCGAACGATACTGCCGAGGCGGTAATTCGACACTATCTCGGCGCAACCGGCCTGCCCGATGCGCCCTTCCGCACGGCGCTTGCCGTGCTTGGCGCCCAGCGCAACCTGCGCATCCTCGGCGTCTTCGCCCGGCTCGCCGCCACCCGAGGCAAGCCCGGCTACATCGACCTCGTTCCGCGCGTCTGGGACCATCTCCAGCACGACCTGCGCCACCCCGCTCTTGCGGAGGTCACCGCGATCCTGCACGAGGCCCTTCCCGCCCCCACGCCCGACATCCTTCAAAGGCTGAAAGACCCATGCCCGACGCCCTGATGCTTTTCGCCGCCGGTTTCGGCACCCGCATGGGGGCGCTTACCGCGGACCGGCCGAAACCGCTGATCGAGGTGGCCGGCAAGCCGCTCATCGACCACGCGCTCGACCTGACCGAGGGGCTCGGCACCCTGCGCCGCGTCGCCAACGCGCATTACCGCGCCGACCAGATCGAGGCGCACCTGCTCGGGCGCGAGGTCGCGGTCTCGCGCGAAGAGCCGCGCATTCTCGACACCGGCGGCGGGTTGCGCGCCGCCCTGCCGGTGCTCGACGCCGACCCGGTCTTCACGCTCAACACCGACGCGGTCTGGTCCGGGCCCAACCCGCTGAACCTGCTGACCGACGCCTGGGACCCCGACCGCATGGATGCGCTGCTGCTCTGCGTGCCCCTGCCGCGCGCCGTCGGGCGCAAGGGCGGCGGCGATTTCTCGATCCGGGACGACGGGCAGCTCAGCCGTGGCGGCGATTTCGTCTACACCGGCGCCCAGATCCTGCGCACCGGGCGGCTCGCCGAGATCTCCGAGCCGGTGTTCTCGCTGAACCTCGTCTGGAACGCCATGAGCGCCGACGAGCGCCTGTTCGGCCTGCCCTACCCCGGGCGCTGGTGCGACGTCGGCCACCCCGAGGGCATCCGCCTCGCCGAAGAGATGCTGGCCGCCGATGTTTGATCCGTCCGAGACCCCCCGCGTCTTCGCGCTCGCCCCGGGCGTCGACTTCCCCGCGGCGCTGGTCGCAGGGCTGAAGCAGCGCATGGCGGGCCAGCCGCCCGAGGCCATGGCCCGGGTCGAGCTGATCGTGAACACCACCCGCATGGCGCGGCGGATCCGGCAGATCTTCGACGCCGGTCCCGCAACGCTGCTGCCCCGCATCCGCCTGCTGACCGAGATCGCCGACCCGATCGCGCTTGCCGACCTGCCGGCGCCGGTCTCGCCGCTGCGGCGCCGGCTCGAGCTCACCGGGCTGGTGTCGAAACTGCTCGACGCGCAGCCCGATCTCGCGCCGCGCACCGCGCTCTTCGACCTCGCCGACAGCCTCGCCACGCTGATGGACGAGATGCAGGACGAGGGCGTCTCGCCCGACGATATCGCACAGCTCGACGTGAGCGACGAATCCGGCCACTGGCAGCGCGCGCTCAGCTTCTTCAACATCGTGCAGCGCTATTTCGAGACCGGCGAAGAGGCGCCCGATGTCAACGCGTTCCGCCGTCTTGCGCTGGAACAGAGACTGAAGGACTGGGAGATCTCGCCGCCGACCCATCCGGTGATCCTCGCCGGCTCGACCGGTTCGCGCGGCGGGACCAACCGGCTGATGAACGCGGTGGCGCGGTTGCCGCAGGGTGCGCTGGTGCTGCCTGGCTTCGACTTCGACACCCCGGCCAGCGTCTGGGACGGGCTCACCGACGCGCTGTCGGGCGAGGATCACCCGCAGTTCCGTTTTGCACGCCTCATGCACGGGCTCGGGCTGCGCCCGGACGATATCGCCCGCTGGAGCGGCGACGCGGCGCCGAACGACGGGCGCAACCGGCTGGTCTCGCTGGCGCTGCGCCCGGCTCCGGTCACCGACCAATGGCGCGACGAGGGGCCGAGCCTGCCCGACCTCACCGAGGCGACCTCCGAGCTCACGCTGGTCGAGGCCGCCTCGCAGCGCGACGAGGCCACCGCAATTGCCCTGCGCCTGCGGCAGGCGGCGGAGGACGGCGTCACCGCGGCGCTCATCACCCCCGACCGGATGCTCACGCGCCAGGTCACCGCCGCGCTCGACCGCTGGGGCATCCTGCCCGACGACAGCGCCGGCACGCCGCTGCAGCTGACTCCGCCGGGCCGTTTCCTGCGCCACGTTTCGACCCTGTTCCAGCAGGATCTGACCGCCGAGGCGCTGCTGACCCTGCTCAAGCACCCGCTCACCCACTCCGGCCACGACCGCGGCCAGCACCTGCGTGCGACCCGCGAACTCGAGCTGCACATCCGCAACAAGTCCTGGCCCTACCCGCAGCCCGACAGCCTGCGCGCCTGGGGCGAGGCCGAGGGCTTCGGTCCCTGGGCCGACTGGGTCGCCGCGAGCTTCTGCCAGCCGCCGGTGCACGGGACGCATCCGCTCGCCGACTGGCTCGATCTGCATGTCGCCCGCGCCGAGGCGATCGCCGCCGGTCCCATGGCCGACGAGTCGGAGCTGTGGAAGGAGGCCGCAGGGCGCAAGACCCGTGCCACCGTCGACGCACTGCGGAACGAGGCGGGCTACGGCACCGATCTCGACTCTTGGGACTATGCCGGCCTTTTCCACGCTATTCTGAGTCAGAAGGAGCTACCGAATACCGACGAAACTCACCCCGAAATTATGATCTGGGGCCCGCAAGAAACTCGGGCAATGGGACCAGAACTGTTAATCCTTGGGGGCTTGAGCGAGGGCTCCTGGCCCAATCTGCCCGGCGCCGACCCGTGGCTGAACCGCCGGATGCGGCACAAGGCCGGGCTTTTGGTGCCCGAGCGGCGCATCGGCCTTGCCGCACATGACTTCCAGCAGGCGGTCGCCGCGCCGCAGGTCTGGCTGACCCGCGCGCTGAAATCCGACGACGCCGAGACCGTGCCCTCGCGCTGGCTGAACCGGCTGATGAACCTGATGAACGGCCTGCCCGCCCGTCATGGCCCCGAGGCGCTGGCGGCAATGAAGCAGCGGGGCGCGCACTGGCTGGCGCTGGCCCGCGCGCTCGAGACGCCGCGGCCCAGCGCGCCGGCCACGCGGCCCTCACCCGCCCCCCCGGTCGAGGCCCGGCCACGCGCGCTCTCGGTCACCGAGATCAAGACGCTGCTGCGCGACCCCTTCCACATCTACGCCCGGCGCGTGCTGAAACTTCAGGCGCTGAACCCGCTGCAACGCGCCCCCGACGCGCTTCTGCGCGGCACGCTGATCCACGAGGTGCTCGAGGAGTTCGTCCGGCAAAGCGTCTCTGATCCGGCCCTACTCACCACTGAGGCGCTGCTTCGGCTGAGCGCGCAGATCGTCGGTGACCCCGAGGTTGTGCCCTATCCGACGACCCGCCATCTCTGGCAGGCGCGGCTTGCCAAGGTCGCCGAATGGTTCGCCGAAACCGAGCGCGCGCGCCAGCAGATCGCCCGGCCGGTTCATTTCGAGCAGATGGGCCGCGGCGATATCCCGGCGCTTGGCTTCACCCTGCGCGGCAAGGCCGACCGCATCGACATGGACGAGCGCGGCAACGCCCATCTCTACGACTACAAGACCGGCGCGGCGCCCAGCGAAAAGGAGCAGCTGCATTTCGACAAGCAGCTCCTGCTCGAGGCCGCCATGGTCGAGCGAGGCGCCTTCAAGGAGCTGCAGCCCCGTCACGCCGAGCGCGCCGTCTTCGTCTCGCTTGCTCCCGGCAAGCCGCGCGAGGTTCCGGCGCCGCTGGCCGAGGCCCCGGCACAGCAGGTCTGGGCAGAGTTCGAGACACTGATGACCCGCTGGTTCGAGCCCGACAGGGGCTACACCGCGCGCGCGGCCCTGCTCAAGGAAAGCGACAGTTCGGACTACGATCACCTCTCGCGCTTCGGCGAATGGGACGTGACCGACCCGGCAGAGCGAAAGGTGCTGTCATGAAACGCGACGAGGCGACCGAAGCGCAGGTCCGCGCGGCGCGGCCCGACAGCTCGACCTGGCTCGCGGCCAACGCGGGCTCGGGCAAGACGCGGGTGCTCACCGACCGGGTGGCGCGGCTGCTGCTCGACGGGGTGCTGCCGGAGCACATCCTCTGCCTGACCTACACCAAGGCCGCCGCGACCGAGATGCAGAACCGGCTGTTCCGCCGTCTCGGCGCCTGGGCCATGCTCGATGACGAGGCGCTGCGGGCCGAGCTGCGCCAGCTCGGGCTCGAAGGCGCGCTGCCGCCCGAGCGACTGGCCGGCGCGCGCACACTCTTTGCCCGCGCCATCGAGACGCCGGGCGGGCTGCGGATCCAGACCATCCACTCGTTCTGCGCCTCGCTGCTGCGGCGCTTCCCGCTCGAGGCCGGGGTCTCGCCGCAGTTCCACGAGATGGAGGACCGCGCCGCGCAGCTTCTGCGGACCGAGGTGCTCGACCGGCTCTCCGAGGGACCGCAGGCCGGGCTCGTCGCCGATCTCGCGCAGTGGCTGCCCGAGAATTACGACGCGCTTCTGGCCGAGTTGTGCGGAAACAGAGCCGCATTCATCCCCGCCCGCAGCCCTGCCGAGGTGCGCACGCTCTATGATCTCGGCCCCGACGAGGACGCGGAGTCGCTGCTGTCGTCGGTTTTCCTCGGCAGCGAGACGGCGCTGATCGCCGACGCCCTGCCGGTACTGAAGGCCGGCAAGAGCACCGATCAGGGCTGCGCCGACAAGCTCGCCGCCTTCACCGGACGGAATCTCGACAGTCTCGTGGCGCTCGAAGCCGCGCTGCTGACGCAGAAGGGCACGCGCAGCACGCGGGTGCCGACCAAGGACACCAGGGCCGCGCTCGGACCGATGGCCGAGCGGCTCGAGCAGCTGGCCGAGCGGGTCGAAGCTGCCCGCGAGACACGCCTTGCGCTCGAGGCCGTGCAGCGGGAATTGGCGCTGCATCGCTTCGCTCAGGCCTTCCTGCCCGCCTACGAAACCGAGAAGCAGCGCCGCGGCTGGCTCGATTTCGACGACCTCGTGACCCGCGCCCGCGACCTGCTGTCGGACGAGCGGGTGGCGGAATGGGTGCTCTACCGGCTCGACGGCGGCATCGACCACATCCTCGTGGACGAGGCGCAGGACACCTCGCCGGTGCAATGGCAGGTGATCGAGCGGCTGGCGCATGAGTTCACCAGCGGCGAGGGCGCGCGGTCGGACGTGCGGCGCACAATCTTCGTGGTGGGCGACAAGAAACAGTCGATCTACAGCTTCCAGGGCGCCGATCCGCGCGAGTTCGACCGCATGTGCGACGAGTTCGCCGAGCGGTTGCAACGCACCGAGGCGCCGCTCAGCCGGATGATGCTGGAATACAGCTTCCGCTCGGCCGAGCCGATCCTGCGTCTGGTGGACAATTGCTTCGAAGGCCGCGAAGCCTCGGGCTTTTCCGAGGACCAGCGGCACCGGGCGTTCAAGTCCGCGATGCCCGGGCGGGTCGATCTCTGGCCGCATGTCGAGACCAACAAGGACAGCGCCGAGGACGGCGAGTGGTTCGAGCCGGTGGACCGCGTGGGCGAGCAGCATCACGCGGTGATACTCGCCAACCGCGTCGCGGGCTTCATCGGGCGCACCATCGGCACGCCGCTGCCCGAGGAGATCGGGCACAGCGGCGAATACCGCACCCGCCCCGCCCATGCCGGCGACTTCCTCATCCTCGTCCGCGGACGCGGTACGCTGTTCTCGGAGATCATCCGCGCCTGCAAGCAGCGCGGTCTGCCCATCGCCGGCGCCGACCGGCTCAAGGTCATGTCCGAGCTCGCGGTGAAGGACATCGGCGCGCTGCTGGCCTTCCTCGCCACGCCCGAGGACGACCTGTCGCTCGCCACCGCGCTGCGTTCGCCGCTCTTCGGGCTCGGCGAGCAGGATCTGTTCACACTCGCGCATCCGCGCAAAGGCTATCTCTGGGCCGAGTTGCGCAAGAACAGGGACACATATCCGCAGGTGATGGCGGTGCTCGACGACCTGCGGAGCGAGACCGACTTCCTCCGCCCCTATGACCTGATCGAGCGCATCCTGACCCGTCACGGCGGCCGCGCCCGGCTGCTCGGGCGGCTTGGCGAAGAGGCCGAGGACGGCATCAACGCGCTGCTCGGGCAGGCGCTGGCCTACGAGCAGACCGAGGTGCCCTCGCTGACCGGGTTCCTCGAGTGGATGCAAACCGACGATCTCGAGATCAAGCGCGCCCCCGACAGCGCCGGAAGCCGCATCCGGGTGATGACGGTGCACGGGGCCAAGGGGCTCGAGGCGCCGATCGTGATCCTGCCCGACTGCGCCCGGCCCAACACGCAGATCCGAGAAAGCCTGCTCGACGGCGCCACCGGCACGGTCTGGAAGGCCGGCGCCGACACTCAGCCCCGGGTGCAGACCGAGGCGCTGGAGGCCGCGAAGGAGGCCGACCAACAGGAACGCGACCGGCTGCTCTATGTGGCTCTGACACGGGCCGAGAAGTGGCTGGTGGTCGCCGCGGCCGGCGAGCTCGGCAAGGACGGCAACGCCTGGTACGACAAGGTGAAGATCGGGATGGAGCGCTCCGGCGCCGAGGCCGCCGTCTTCGACTACGGCGACTGGGGCAGCGGGGAGGGACTGCGGCTGGGCCTGGCCGACTGGACCGGCCTGCCCCACGTCACCGTACCGCCCAAGGAGGTGATCGAAGTCACCCTGCTCGATCTCTTCCGCCAGCCCGCCGTCGTGCCCGAGCCTGCGCCCGGCGCGGTTTCGCCCTCGGGGCTAGGTGGCGCCAAGGCGCTTGGCGGCGAGGATGGCGACGAGACCGAAGAGGCGATGCTGCGCGGCACCGCGCTGCACCTGCTGCTGGAACATCTCTCGGCCCTGCCCGCCGACCGGCGCGCCGACGCCGTGCCCCACGTGCTGGCCATCGCCGAGGAACTGCCCGCCGAGACCGACAGCCTCGTGCAGGAGGCGCTCTCCGTGCTCGCCGCCCTGCCGCTCGCGCCGTTCTTCGCGCCGGAGACCCTTGCCGAGGTTCCGATCTCGGCCGAGATCGCGCCGGTGGGGCGCATCCACGGCATCATCGACCGGCTCATCGTCACGCCGGAAAAGGTGATCGCGGTGGACTTCAAGTCGAACCGCACGGTGCCCGCCACCCCCGAGCAGACGCCCGAGGGGCTACTGCGCCAGATGGGGGCCTATGCCGCGGCCTTGCAACAGATCTGGCCCGACCGCTGCATCGAAACCGGGCTGCTGTGGACGGCAACGCAAAGCTACATGGCGCTGCCACACGATCTTGTGTCTGCGGCGCTGGCGCGCGCTACCGCCGCTTGACGTCTTCGCGGCCCCTACCTACCTTCGCGCCTCAAGTCACCGGCTGCCCAACCCGCAAGGAGATCGAAATGGCCACCGTTCCCGTTACCGACGCGACCTTCGACGAGGAAGTGAAGAACTCCGACATCCCCGTCGTGGTCGATTTCTGGGCCGAATGGTGCGGCCCCTGCAAGCAGATCGGCCCGGCTCTGGAAGAGCTGGCCGAACAGTATGACGGCCAGATCAAGATCGCCAAGGTCGACGTCGACAAGGATCAGGCGATGGCCGCCCAGCTCGGCGTCCGCGGCATCCCCGCGCTGTTCATCTTCAAGAACGGCGAAGTCTTCTCGAACCGCACCGGCGCAGCGCCCAAGGCCTCGCTGGAAAGCTGGATCAAGGAAGCGATCTGACGCTTCAGGCGCGCCCTCGACCGGGGGCGCGCCGTTTTCTTGCTAAGAGTAAGGTCCCCTCAGGTGCTCTGCTCAGCCCCCCCGAAACACCCGCCCCACCAGCGGCATGAGCCCGGCCAGCCGCCGCTCCTGCGCAATGGAGCGCCCGGTGACCGGCAATCCCCACCACTCCGCCAGCACCCTGTTGCGCAACAACAGCCCGACCGATGGATCGCCGCTGGCAACCCGCTGGTATCCTTCGAAAAACGCGCTTGAAGCGCCCACCGGCAGGACCTCGCCCCGTGGGATCGCGTCCTTTTGCGCGTGCAGGATGGCGTAATCCACCAGAAGCCGCGCGATGTCGTGCCCGACCGGCACCACCCTCCCGGCGGCAAAGTCGATGCCCCAGCACTGCGCGTCGTCCATGACGAGGTTGCGCAGGTGCAGGTCGCCATGGGTCTGCGCGGTCAGCGTCTCACGCCCCTCGTACGCCGCCTGCCTCGCGCAGAGCGCCCCGGCACACCGCAGGAAGCGCTCCGGCGCCACCACCTGCCGCGCGCCAGACGCGACCTCGGACATGATGCCCCTCAGGTAGCGAAGGGTGAACCCCGGCTGGAAGACCCGCCGCTCGCCGGGCAGCGCGGAATGGAAGCCGCCGAGCCAGCGCCCGGCGCGGCAGAGCAGGGCCTCCTGCCCGGCCACCGGCGCCTCGTCGAGCAGCTGCGAAAGCGGGGTTGCCGCGAGGTAATCCATCACCAGCGACTGCGCCTCGGGCTCGACCGCATGCAACGCCGGAACGCCCTTGGGCCAGGCCGCCATCACCGCGAGATGCGCGGCGAAAGCGGCAGGAAAGCCGGGATCGGCGCCCGGGCGCAGCTGATGCTTCAGCACCAGCCGGCGCCCGCCGGGGCCCTGCAACACAAGCACAGACCGCGTCACCCGCGCGTCGTTGCGCAGCGAAAGCGGCGCCGCCTTCCACGCCGCGGGGTCTTCGCCCATCTGTCGCGCCAGCGCCGGCCAGTGCGCCAGCGCCGCCGCCACCAGATCCCGGCTTTGCATTTCCATCCGCGCGCCCCTGCACTATGTCGGGTCCAAGGGCAGCGCCTTGTTGCGGCGTTGTCCAGCCCCCATATCGCCCCGGCACGACAAGGAGATCAGAGACATGGCCGATCAGGAATTCCCCGGCTGGCACGGCACCACGATCATCGGCGTCCGCAAGGGCGGACAGGTCGTGGTCGCAGGCGACGGACAGGTGAGCCTCGGCCAGACCGTGATCAAGGGCACCGCCCGCAAGGTGCGGCGCCTGTCGCCCGGCGGCTCGGACGTGGTCTGCGGCTTCGCGGGCTCCACCGCCGACGCCTTCGCCCTGCTGGAACGGCTGGAAGCGAAGCTCGAGAAGACCCCGGGCCAGCTGCAGCGCGCCTGCGTCGAGCTCGCCAAGGACTGGCGCACCGACAAGTACCTGCAGAAGCTCGAGGCCATGCTGATCGTCACCGACGGCCGCGAGCTCTACGTCATCACCGGCGCCGGCGACGTGCTGGAGCCCGAGCACGACGTCGCGGCCATCGGGTCGGGCGGCAACTTCGCCCTGGCCGCCGCGCGCGCCATGATGGACAGCGAGCGCTCGGCCGAGGACATCGCCCGCCGCGCCATGGCCATCGCCGCCGACATCTGCGTCTACACCAATGGCAACCTCACGGTTGAGACCATTTCGGCCTGAGACGCCTTCCGAAAGGACCCCCATGACCGACCTGACCCCCCGCGAGATCGTCTCGGAACTCGACCGCTTCATCATCGGACAGAAGGATGCGAAGCGCGCCGTGGCCGTGGCCCTGCGCAACCGCTGGCGTCGCAAGCAGCTGTCCGAGGACCTGCGTGACGAGGTCTATCCCAAGAACATCCTGATGATCGGACCGACCGGCGTCGGCAAGACCGAGATTTCGCGCCGGCTCGCCAAGCTCGCCAAGGCGCCCTTCATCAAGGTCGAGGCCACCAAGTTCACCGAGGTGGGCTACGTCGGCCGGGACGTCGAGCAGATCATCCGCGACCTCGTGGACAGCTCGATCGCGATGACCCGCGAGCACATGCGCGAGGACGTCAAGGCCGCGGCCCACAAGGCCGCCGAGGACCGGGTGATCGAGGCCATCGCCGGCAAGGACGCCCGCGACTCGACCCGCGAGATGTTCCGCAAGAAGCTTCGCAACGGCGAGCTCGACGCCACCGAGATCGAGCTCGACGTGGCCGAGACCGCCTCGCCCTTCCCGATGATGGAGCTCCCCGGCCAGCCCGGCCAGAGCATGGGGATGATGAACCTCTCCGACATCTTCGGGAAAGCCTTCGGCGGCCGCACCACGCGCAAGAAGCTGAGCGTGGGGGAAAGCTACGAGGTGCTGATCCAGGAAGAGGCCGACAAGCTGCTCGACGACGAGGTGGTCAAGAAGGCCGCGCTCGAGGCGGTGGAGCAGAACGGCATCGTCTTCCTCGACGAGATCGACAAGGTGGCGGCGCGGCAGGAGACCCGGGGCGGCGACGTGTCCCGCGAAGGCGTGCAGCGTGACCTGCTGCCGCTGATCGAGGGCACCACCGTCTCGACCAAGCACGGGCCGGTGAAGACCGACCACATCCTCTTCATCGCCTCCGGCGCCTTCCACATCGCCAAGCCCTCGGACCTGCTGCCCGAACTTCAGGGTCGTCTGCCGATCCGGGTGAACCTGCGGGCGCTGACGGAAGAGGATTTCGTCCGCATCCTGACCGAGACCGACAACGCGCTCACCCGCCAGTACACGGCGCTGATGGCAACCGAGGAGGTCATCGTCGAGTTCACCGAGGAAGGCATCCACGCGCTCGCCAAGATCGCGGCGCAGGTGAACGAGTCGGTCGAGAACATCGGCGCGCGGCGGCTCTACACCGTGATGGAGCGGGTCTTCGAGGAACTCTCCTTCACCGCCCCCGACCGCGCCGGCGAGAGCATCACCGTCGACGGGAGCTTCGTCGAGACCTACCTGGGCGAGCTCACCCGCTCGGCCGACCTCAGCCGCTACGTGCTCTGAGCCGTGGCGCCGGTGAGGGGCCAGCCCCTCACACTCCCCGGAGTTTAAGGGCAAGATGAAGAGCGGACCCGTCCTTCATCTTGCCCGATAAACTCCCGCCGGAGGCGTTCCTGCCCCTACCGTTCGCGCGCGGCTGGAGATAACGTCGCGGCGACTGGCTTGGGAGGGCACCATGAAACGTTCGCGCATCAACGAGATCATCCGCGAGGGCGATGCCTTCATCCGCAGCCATGGCTTCCGCCTGCCGCCCTTCGCCTATCTCTCGCCGGGGGAGCTGCGCGCGGCCGAGCATGGCGAGATCGCGCGGCGGCGGATGGGCTGGGACATCACCGATTACGGCGCCGGCGATTTCGACCGGATGGGGCTGTTTCTCTTCACCACACGGAATGGTCTGAACGCCGATCTCGGCCAGCGCAGCGCCATGCTCTACGCCGAGAAGATCATGATCTCGCGCCGCGACCAGCTGAGCCCAAACCATCGCCATGACGTCAAGGTCGAGGACATCATCAACCGCGGCGGCGGCACGCTGGTGCTGGAGCTCTTCGCGGCGACGCCCGAGGGCGGGATCGACCGCGGCGCACCGGTCACCGTGCTTTGCGACGGCATGGAGCGGACCCTGCCCGCGGGCGGGCACCTGAAGCTCGATCCGGGCGAGTCGGTGACGCTGTTTCCCACCACCTGGCACGCGTTCTGGGGCGAGGGCAGCGACGTGCTGATCGGCGAGGTCTCGACGGTGAACGACGACCTGACGGACAATATCTTCGAGATGGAGATCGGCCGGTTCTCGACCATCGAGGAGGACGAGCCGCCGCTGCATCTTCTGGTATCCGACTACGACGCGACGCTCTGACCCCGCCGCACCGGGCCGGCGATCAGGCTCTGATCAGGCGCGCCACCAGCGTTCCGCGAAGCGGGCGTTGTCCATGGACCAGAGGTTGCCGATGATCGCGGGCGCAGCGATCCGGTCGCTGACCGCCTGCAGGTGGTTGGCGAAGACCGGCACCAGCAGCCCGCCCTCGTCGCGCAGGATCTGCTGCATCTCGCCGTAGAGCGCCCGGCGCCGGGCGCTGTCGAGCTCGGAGCGCGCCTCGGTCAGCAGGGCCTGGAAGCGCGGGCTTTGCGCCATGCCCCATTGCGTGTCGTTCCATGGCGCCCCGTGCTGCAGCGCGGTCGAGAACATCCAGTCCTCGGTCACCCGGCCCGACCATGCGCAGGCGCAGAGCGGGCGGTTGCGCCAGACTTCGGACCAGTAGCCCTCGGGGCGCTCGTGGATGACGTCGAGCGTGATGCCCGCCGCGGCGGCGGAGCTGCGGAAGCGCTCGGCCGCCGCAGGCGCGCCGTCGAAGGCGGCCTCGGAGACCGAGAGTGGCAGGGTCAGCTGCGATAGCCCCGCCTGCCGGAGGTGATAGCGTGCGCGGTCGGGATCGTAGGGCACCGGCGCGAGTGCCGCGTCGTACTGGTTGGCAGGGCCGATGGGGCTGTCCGCCCCGAGCCGGCCGTGCCCCAGCAGCACCTCGTCGAGCAGTGCCTGCCGGTCGATGGCGTGCTTCATCGCCTTGCGCACGTGCAGCGCGTCAAAGGGTGACGCGCCGGTCTGCATGGCGAAGCCGTAGTAGCGGTTGCCGGCGATCTCCTGCAGGCGCAGGCTCGGCTCGGCGCGCAGCCGCGCCACCCGTTGCGGCGCGACGCTGTTGATCGCATCGACCTGGCCGCCGCGCAGCGCCGCGACCCGGGCCGCGCCGTCGTTCATCGCGGTGAAGTGGAGCTCGTCGAACCAGCCCGCCTGCCCGTCCTTGTAGTGCCCTGCTACCCGGCGCCCGAGGAAACGCACACCCGGTTCGAAATGCTCGACCCGGTAGAGCCCGGTGCCGATGCCGCGGGCCATGGCCTCGGCGATCTGGCCCGCCGGGTAGATCAACAGGTGATAGTCGGCGAGCAGGTAGGGGAAATCCGCGTTGCCCTCGGCCAGCGTGAAGCGGATGCGATGATCCGAGAGCCGGTCCATCGCGGCGATCGAGGCGACCAGCGGGCGGGCACCCGAGGCGGCGTTCGGGTCGAGATGGAGCCGCAGCGAGGCGATCACGTCTTCGGCGGTGAAGGGCTTGCCGTTGTGAAAGCTTACGCCCTCGCGCAGCGTCACCGTCCAGATCCGCGCATCGGCGCTGGCGTCCCAGCCGGTGGCCAGCTCGCCGCGCAGCGAGCCGTCGGCGGCGACCTCGGTGAGCGTGTCGAAGACGGCGCCCTGAGCCGCGGCGACCATGAAGACATCGGAGTGGGTGCGGGAATCCCAGCTGTCGGAGCGGTGCGCCCCGCCGAGACCCGCCCGCAGGGTGCCGCCCGACCGCGCCGGCGCGGCAGAGAGCCCGGACGCGCCGAGCACTGCCGCGGCAAGCGCGGACTGGATCAGGCGACGTCGTTTGAACCCACTCATGCGAATCCACTCATGTGGCGGTCGTTTCCCTGCTTCTCCGCGATGGCCGGTGATTCGCCGGACGCCGCGTAATGACCGAGCGAGGTTACAGGCCGGCCCGGCTCTGTAAACCCTCGCTCTCGGCAATCTGATCCATGCAGCGCACCAGCTCGGCGCTGATTCCGGGCTCGGACAGCGCGTGGCCGGCGTTGCGGATCATCCGCAGGTCGGCGTCGGGCCAGGCCTGCGCCAGCTCCCACGCGCGGCGCGGCGGGCAGATCATGTCGTAGCGTCCCTGCACGATCACCCCGGGGATGCCTTGCAGCCGGTCGGCGTTGTTGAGGATCCAGCCGTCCTCGGCGAGGAAGCCGTCGTTGACGAAATAGTGGTTCTCGAGACGGGCGAAGGCGCGGGCGTAGTCGCCGGGCGCCTCGCCGCCGGTGCCGTTGGAATAAACCGAGGCCAGCGCGTTTTCCCAGGCCGACCAGGCGCGGGCGTAGCGGGTCTCTTCCCGCAGGTTGCCGCTGAACAGGCGGCGGTGGTAGGCGCCGATCAGGTCGCCGTGCTCGTCCTCGGGAATGAGGTCGGTGAACCGCTCCCACGGCTCGGGCCAGAACTGCCCGGCGCCGCCGCCGTAAAACCAGTCGAGCTCGGTCCGGGTCATCATGAAGACGCCGCGCAGCACCAGCTGGCGCACCCGCTCGGGGTGGCTGATGGCATAGATCAGCGACAGTGTTGCGCCCCAGCTCCCGCCGAAGACGATGAAACGGTCGATGCCGAGGTCCTCGCGGATGCGCTCGATGTCCGACACGAGGTGCCACGTGGTGTTGTCGGTGACGCTGGCATGGGGCCGCGACCGCCCGCAGCCGCGCTGGTCGAAGAGCACGACGCGGAACACCCTCGGGTCGAAATAGCGGCGCATCGCGGGCGAGCTGCCGCCCCCCGGGCCTCCGTGAAGAACGATGACGGGCACACCGCGCGGGTTGCCGCACTGTTCCATATAGATCTTGTGCCCATCGCCCATGTCGATCATGCGTTGATCGAACGGGTCAATGGGCGGGTAAAGGTACTGCACTGCGCGCTTCTGACCCGGGAATTTGTCCATGCCTCGACTATATTGGCAGGGTGACCCGAAAGACCATGGGGGAATTGCGAGAGATGAGCGTTACCGTCGATCCGTCCGAAATCGCCAAGTTCGAGGCCATGTCCGCCGAGTGGTGGGACCCGCACGGCAAGTTCAAACCGCTGCACATGATGAACCCGGTGCGGCTCGACTACATCACCCGCCAGGTGGCCGGCGAGTACGGCCGCGACCTGTCCGCGCCCAGGCCCTTCGAGGGACTGCGCATCGTCGACATCGGCTGCGGCGGCGGGTTGCTCTGCGAGCCGATGGCCCGGCTCGGGGCCGAGGTCGTGGGGGTCGACGCCGCCGAGCGCAACATCCCGGTGGCGCAGCTTCATGCCGAGCAGTCAGGGCTGGAGATCGACTACCGCCACACCACCGCAGAGGCGCTGGCCGAGGCGGGCGAGCGGTTCGACGTGGTGCTGAACATGGAGGTGGTCGAGCACGTGGCCGACCCGCTGGCCTACCTCACCGCCTGCCGCCAGCTGCTGAAGCCCGGCGGGCTGCACCTGTGTTCGACCATCAACCGCAACGCCAAGAGCTTTGCCATGGCCATCGTCGGCGCCGAGTGGGTGATGCGCTGGCTGCCCAAGGGCACGCACGAATGGTCGAAGTTCATAACCCCCGACGAGCTCTGCGAGCTGATGCGCAAGGCCGGGCTCGATCCCGTCGACCGCAAGGGCTACGTCTTCAACCCCGTCAGCTGGTCCTGGAGCATCTCGGACCGCGACCTGTCGGTGAACTACGTCACCGCCGCGATCAACCCGGAGCCCGCCGCATGAGCGTCATTCCCGAAGGCAGCGCCCTCTTCGTCATCGACATCGAGTACACCGTGCCCTTCGAGGAGGTGCAGAAGGTGCTCGAGCCGCACATGGCCTTCGTGAAGCAGGGCTATGCCGAGGGTCGCTTCCTTGCCTCCGGGCCGAAAACCCCGCGTACCGGCGGCGTGGTGATCGCAATGGGCACCTCGCTGGAAGAGGTCGAGGCGCTTATGGCGCAGGATCCCTTCGTCGAGGCCGGCGTGATCGCGCTGAAGATCACCGAGTTCGCGGCGTCGAACCGGCATCCCGTGCTGGCATAGAGCCGCATTTCCCATGATCGGGGGCGGGCGTCAGTCCGCCTCGAGCTTCAGGCGCAGTTCGCGCAGCACCGGCAGCGCCGCGCGGACTTTCTCCGCGCCGAGCTCCTCCACCATCTCCGAAATCACCGGCGCCATGGCGGCCAGCGCCGCCTCGCGGGCGCTCTTGCCCGCCGGGCTGATCGACACCATCTTGCGCCGCGCATCGTCCCAGTCGGGGCGGATATGCACGTAGCCCGCCATCTCGAGCTTGGCGATGGTGTTGGTCATCGCCCCCCGCGTGACGTGGAAGCTGCGCGCCAGCTGCGCCGGCGTACGTTCCTCGTTGACCCGGGCGAGATGGTTCAGCACCGAAAAATGCGAGATCTCCATCTTGTTCGGAAGCACCCGGGTGAGCCGGTTCCGCAGGAGCTGATCTGCCATGATCAGCTCGCTGAACAGCGAAATCGCGAGCGCATTCTGAGGGTTGTTCATTCCGGATCGGTCGGCGGCAAGGACGGTGAGAGGGGCTGGGTGAGAGTGGGCGTTGTTTGAACGTCCGGGCCCACGGGGTCAATACAAACCATAGGACCACCCCCGCAAACCCGCCGTCACCCGTTCAGCAGGGCGTCGAGCTTGCCGTCCCTCTCGAGCGCATAGAGCTCGTCGCAGCCGCCCACGTGGGTCTTGCCGATGAAGATCTGCGGCACAGTGCGCCCCCCGTTGGCGCGCTGCACCATCTCGGGGCGGCGCGAGGGGTCTTCCATGACGTCGATCTCGGTGAAGTCGGCGCCCTTGGAGCTGAGAAGACGCTTCGCGGCGTGGCAGTAGCCGCAATAGGGGCTGGTGTAGATCTCGATCGGCTGCATGGATGGTCCCTTCGCAAAGTTCCGGATATCTGAAGAGATCTAGGTATCCTTTGCAACGCGCGCCAGCACGCAGACACAAACTTCGCTTGCGCCTGCTGCAACACAGGCCTCGGTCGCCATGGAAAGCGTCGCGCCCGAGGTCATCACGTCGTCGACCAGAAGCACCGGCCGGTCGCGCAGCAGCGGCTGCCATTTCGGCGTGACCCGGATCGCGTCATCAAGCGTGACGAAGCGCTCCTCGCGGGTCTTGCCGTCAAGCGCAGGCGTGTGGCGCGGACGCTCGAGCGCGTCGGGGCACCAGTCAAGGTCGAGCTCCCGCGCCAGACCGCGGGCGAGAAGCGCCGACTGGTTGAAGCGCCGCCGCAGATGCCGCCGCAGGTGCAGAGGCACCGGCACCGCGATCATCTCGGGACGTACGAGCGCGCGGGCCTTGCGCGCCATCCAGACCGCAGCGGCCCCGGCGATGTCGTGACGGTCGCCGTGCTTCAACATCAGCACGAGCTTGCGGCCGTTGTCGCGGTAGAGCATCGCCGCAACCCCGCGCTGCCACGGCGGCGGCGTAGTCAGGCACGCGTCGCAGAACTCTTCTTCCTCGGAGCTGCCGGGCAGCGGCGTGCCGCAGGTGGCGCAGGCCAGTCCCGAGGTGAAGGGGGTGTCGCGCCAGCACGGCCCACACAGGCCGAAGTCGCTTTCGACGAGGCCACCGCAGAGCAGGCAGCGGGCCGGGTAGACGATGCGCAGCATGGTTTGCAAGGCGGGCGCGAACATTCTAAGCAACCTCCATGTCCAGCCCCGCGCCCCTCACCGACCGCATCGCCCTGAGCCGACACCGCGCTCGTGCCGCGAACGACCCTGCAGTCTTCTTGCACGAGGCCGCCCGCGACGAGGTGCAGGATCGGCTGATGGTGGTTAACAAAACGTTTAAATCACCGGCCGTCGTGACAGCTTTTCCGCAGGTCTGGGACGGCTTCCTCCCCGACGCCCGGATCCTGCCCGACGACGAAGTGCTGGCGCTTGACGAAGGCGCACATGACCTCGTGGTCCACGCCATGGCGCTGCACTGGGCCAACGACCCGGTGGGCCAGCTGGTGCAATGCCGCCGCGCGCTGAGGGCCGACGGGCTGCTGCTGGCGCTGTGCTTCGGCGGGCAGACCCTGCACGAGCTGCGCTCGGCGCTCGGCCAGGCCGAGATCGAGATCACCGGCGGCCTGTCGCCCCGGGTGTTGCCGATGGGCGAGATCCGCGACCTTGGTGGCCTGCTGCAAAGGGCCGGGCTGGCGCTGCCGGTGGCGGACAGCTTCACGCTCACCGCCAGCTACGACTCGGCGCTGCACCTGATGCGCGACCTGCGCGCCATGGGCGAGACCAACGCCCTGACCGCCCGCCTCCGCCGCCCGACCCGCCGCGCCGTGCTGCTGCGCGCCGCCGAGCTCTATGCCGAGGGCTTCTCCGACGACAGCGGCCGCGTTACCGCCAGCTTCGAGATCGTGACCCTCACCGGATGGGCCCCGGACGCGAGCCAGCAGAAGCCGCTGCGCCCGGGATCTGCGGCGCAACGTCTCGCTGACGCCCTGAACGTCAATGAAACACCTCTTGAAGATTGAATCATTCCAAAGACGAGATACCTAAGTAAAGTCATCAGGATCACCTCAGGACAGGACAATGCTCGACGCCACCGACAAGGCCGCCCGCCCCGCTCACGGGCCCTCCGATCACCCCGCGATCTCCGCAACGAAAGTCGGGGTCCTTCTCGCCAACCTCGGCACGCCGGACCACTACTCCTACTGGCCGATGCGGCGGTACCTGAACGAGTTCCTCTCTGACACGCGGGTCATCGACTATCCGAAGTGGAAGTGGCAGCCGCTGCTGCAGGGGATCATCCTGACCAAGCGGCCGTTCAGCTCGGGCGCCAACTACAAGTCGATCTGGAACGAGGAGCTCAACGAGAGCCCCCTCATGACCATCACCAAGCAGCAGACCGCCGCCATCGCCGCCAAGATGCAGGCGCGCTACGGCGATCAGGTCATGGTCGATTTCTGCATGCGCTACGGCAACCCCTCGACCAAGTCCAAGGTCGAGGCCATGGTCAAGGCCGGCTGCCGCAAGATCCTGTTCTTCCCGCTCTACCCGCACTACGCCGGCGCCACCTCGGCCACGGCCAACGACCAGTTCTTCCGGGCGCTGATGGACGAGGCGTGGCAGCCCACCGCCCGCGTCGTGGATCCGTATTTCGAGCAGCCGAGCTACATCGAGGCGCTGGCCCAGTCGGTCGAGCGCGGCTACGCGGCGCTGGCCGAGAAGCCGGACATCCTGGTGGTGAGCTACCATGGCATGCCCAAGCGCTACCTGATGCAGGGCGATCCGTACCATTGCCAGTGCCAGAAGACGACGCGGCTTCTGCGCGAGCGGCTGGGCTGGGGCGAGGACCGGATCACCACGACCTTCCAGTCGGTCTTCGGTCCGGAGGAATGGCTCAAACCCTACACGGTCGAGCACGTGGCCGAGCTGGCGAAGCAGGGCAAGAAGAAGATCGCGGTGATCGCGCCGGCCTTCTCGGCGGATTGCATCGAGACCCTGGAAGAGATCAACGAGGAAATCCGCGAGAGTTTCGAGCACGCGGGCGGGGAGCAGTTCACCTACATCCCCTGCCTCAACGACGATCCTGCGCATATCGACGCGCTGTCGGAGGTCATCGGGCAGAACCTCGCGGGCTGGGTCTCCTGACCCGCCCCGGGGCGACGCGCCAGGCTCTACTACGCAAAGAAAAAGGCGGTGCCGTGGCACCGCCTTTCCCTTGTCCGAAGACGATCGGTGATCAGTCGGCCGATGCGGCAGCGGCAATCACGGCGATCAGCAGCAGCGGGATCACGATGCCGGCCGAGGACGAGCTCTGTTGAGTCTCTTCCACGACGACGACGGGCTCCATGACCACGTCGTCTTTGGCATAGGAACCGGCCATTGCGGTCGATGCGGTACCGGCAAGCACGGCGGCGAGAACGAGTTTTTTCATGTTATCCTCCAGATAATCGCCTGACGCAGATAGAAATTTCCACGTCAAGCACCCAAGACTTACCTCGTAAATCTGTCTAAGCAGCAATTCCTGGTGAATGCAAACTCAAGTTGTTGACGCCGAATGCGTCGCGCTCGCCCTGTGGTTAAATCAGCAACACCTGAGTGCCCACGACGGACATATTGTAGAGCTGTTCGATGTGCTCGTTGTAGAGCCCGATACAACCGTTAGAGGACCGACGCCCGATCTTGCGTGTGTCATGGGTACCGTGGATACGGTAGTACGTCCAGCTCAGATGCATGGCACGGGTGCCGAGCGGATTGTCCGGGCCGGGGCCGACGTAATCGGGCCACTCGGGATTGCGCTCTTTCATCGAGGGGGTCGGCCGCCAGTCGGGCGACGGGTCCTTGAGAACCACCTGGGTACGACCGCGGCGGGTCAGGTCCTCGGTCAGCGGGACCGAGCACGGGTACAGGTGGTACGCGCCGGACGCTTCCCAGAAGTGCAGCGCACGCGAGCTGATGTCGACGAGGATGGCCCCGTTGTTCAGCGAGTTGAAGTGCGGGTGCCAGTCGAGCGACCGGAAGCTCGAGATGTTGCGCCGCGTCGCGGGCGAGATGTCCCGCTCGATCTCGACGGTGTCACTGCCGTTCACGTTCTGCGCGAGCGCAGGCGTCCCGATCAGAGCCGCGCTGCCGGCGAGAAACGCGCGACGGTCAAAGCCTTTCTGTGCCATGTCGGTGGTATCCTTGTTGCACAAACGCCAAAAGCCCCAAAAACTGGGGATCATGTCCCATGATACCGGTCCCGGGTTATGGCCGTAAAGCCTCAGTCGCGTGTCAAACCGTGTTACGTTGGCCACTTCACGACGTTGTGCGTTTGATTAGCCTAGGCGCGCACGTTAAGGCGGGAAAACCCACGATATAGCTAGGCAGGACCATGAACCGACGCTCGTTCCTCATGATTTCCGCGGCGCTCCTGGCCGCTTCCTGTGGCCCGACGGTCACCGCACCGCAACTCGGCCCGGACGGCAAACCCCTGCCTCGTGCCTACCGGATTCCCGCGGGGTCCGAAGGCAAGATCGAATACAACATGCTCGATTCGGTCAACGCACTGCGCCAGGCGCGCGGCGTGGCGCCGCTTCAGCTTGATGCAAGGCTCAACGCCGCCGCCGCGACTCACGCGCGCGACATGTCGGTGCAGAACCGCCCGTGGCACTTCGGTTCGGACGGCTCCTCGCCCATCGACCGGGTGCAGCGCGTGGGCTACTCCGGCCGCCTCGTGGGAGAGAACATCTCCGAGACCTACGAGACCGAGCTCGAGACCCTCGCCGCGTGGATGGAAGAGGACGCGACCCGCAACGTCATCCTCGACGGCTCGGCCCGCGACATGGGCTTCGCCTGGTATCAGGAGAGCAACGGCAAGATCTGGTGGACGCTGGTGACCGGCGCGCCGGGGGCCGGCGCGGTCTGATCCCGCCCGCCACGTGACACGAATCGCCCGGCCCCTTGCGGTGGCCGGGCTTTTCTTTGGGCATCAACCCCGGATCAGGGCTGGATGGTGATCGGCGTGCCGTCGCGGACCATGGCGTAGATGTCTTCCATCTCGCGGTCGGAGACGGCGATGCATCCCCAGGTCCAGTCGCGGCCGTTGCTTCTCCAGCTGCCGCCGCCGCGACGCTTCTTGTCCTTCGGCGGACCGCCGTGGATGAAGATGTCACCGCCCGGGCTTTTCCCCGAAGACGCCGCGAAGGCGCGGTCGTAGGGGTTGGGGTAGGAAATCCCGATGCTCAGGTGGAAATTCGAGTTCGGGTTGCGCCGGTCGATGAAATAGAGCCCCTCGGGCGTCTTGCCGTCGCCCTCGTACTGCTTGTGACCCTGGGGCTGGAAGCCGAGCCCGATGTCGTAGCTTTCGAGCACCTTGTCATTGTGCAGGAGATACATCCTGCGGGTGCTCTTCTTGACCACGACCTGAGTCACTTCGGGCCCGTTATAGGTCCTGAACTTGCTGCTGCATGCCCCGAGGCCGCCCAGCAAGGCGATGATGAGAATCAGCCTGAAAAACCGCATCTGTCCGCTCGTTGTTATTTTCGGTCTCTTTTTGCGACCAGTTTATAGCGCAAATTCAGCCTCCGGCATAGTCGGCGCTTCTGCGGAATCTAACGGTTTCACCGATCCGTGAGGCTGAGCTGCGCCACCAGTTCCACGTGGGTCGACCAGCGGAACTGATCCACCACCTGCAACCAGTCGAGCGTATAGCCCGCGGCAACCAGCACCGACGCGTCGCGGGCGAAGGTCACCGGGTTGCACGAGACGAAGGCGATGCGCGGGATCCGGGCCGCGGCAAGCTCGGCCACCTGTGCCTCGGCGCCGGCGCGGGGCGGGTCGATCACCGCGGCATCGAAGCGGTGCAGGTCCTCGGGCAGCAGCGGGTTGCGGAAGAGATCGCGCGCCTCGGAGGTGACATGACGCAGCCCCTCGGCCATGCGCCAGCCCTTGTCGAGCGCGACGGTCATCGCCTTGTCGCCCTCGACCGCGTGGACCCTAGCGTTTTCCGCCAGCGGCAGCGCAAAGGTACCGCAACCGGCGAAGAGATCGACGATATGGCTGGCGTCGCCCACCGCTTCGCGCACGCCGGCCAGCAGCGCGGCCTCGCCTTCGGGCGTGGCCTGCAGGAAGGCTCCGGGCGGCGGTACGACCTCGGCGCGGCCCATCTTCTGCACCGCCGGGCGCCGGGTCAGCGCCACCTCGTCGCCCCAGGCGACCCGCGCCACGTCATGCGCACGCGCCAGATCGGCGAGCTCGGACTGCAACTGCGGATCGAGCTCCTTGCCGCCGGTCACCCTGACGTCGAGCCCGTTGGCCCCGGTCGTCAACAGTACCGACAGCTCGCCCTTGCGGCTGCCGCCGAGCACGGCCATCGCCTCGACCAGCGGCAGGCCGGCGGCGAGCTTCGGATCGACCAGCAGGCAATCGGGCACCGGTACGATGACGTCCGAGCCCTTCATGTGGAACCCCGCCAGCGCGCCCTTCTTGGTACGCCGGGCCGAGAAGGACGCGCGCCGCCGGCTTTGCGGTTTCGAGGTTGCACAGGGTCGAAACTCGGTCTCGAGCCCGTGGGCGGAGAGCGCGTGCCGCACCACCCCGACCTTCCAGTCCTCGACGAAATCGTCGCGGGCGTGTTGAAGCTGGCAGCCGCCGCAACCCTTGGCGTGGCGACAGGGCGCCTTCACCCGCATCTCCGAGGGCGTGACGATGCGCGGCGCCGCCATCACGTTGTTGGCAATCTCGCCCTCGACGGTTTCGCCGGGCAGAGCTCCGGGCACGAAGACAGGGCCCGGCGCAATGCCATCCCCCTGATGCCCGAGACGTTCGATCGTGACCTGTTCCATGCGGGACTAATGCCCCGCAACGGCCCCGCTGTCGAGATCGCGCAGAAAACGCTGCACCGCGCGGGGCGAGGTCAGCACCACGGTGCGGACCCCGGGGCCGGCCTGATCGGCCACCGCGCGGTTGCGGACACGGTTGCTGTGCCGCGTGTCCCAGACCCATTTCAGGAACTCGGCGTCGAAGCGCTCCGGGCAATTGTCGGGAAGATCGGGGCGGGTCTGCCCGCCAGCGAACTCTACCCGCCGCTTCAGCAACCGCCAGAGCCGCAGCGCCAGCGGAAGGTCGAGCACGATGACCGTGTCGGCACGGGCGAGCCGCGTGTCCCACGTGGCCGAGAGCCCGCCCTCGATGATCCAGCTCTCCTTGCGCTCGGCGGCGCGCATCATCGCGAACTTCTCCTCGCGCTCGCGTTCGACCCATCCGGGCGTCCAGTGGATGTGGTCGATGTGCACGACCGGCAGGCCGGTGCGTGCGCCAAGCTGCCGGGCGAGGGTCGATTTCCCAGCGCCCGGCTGCCCGACAATCATAACGCGTTTCACTCGGCGGCGTCCTCCACCGCCTCTGCCTCGGGCACGATGAACCCACCCGACTGCCGGTGCCAGTACCGCGCGTAGAGCCCGTCCTGCGCCAGCAGTTCGTCATGGGTGCCCTGCTCGACGATGTGGCCGCGGTCCAGCACGATGATCCGGTCCATCTCGGAGAGGGTCGAGAGCCGGTGCGCGATGGCCATGACCGTCTTGCCCTCCATCACCCGCTCGAGCGCCGACTGGATCGCCGCCTCGACCTCGGAATCGAGCGCCGAGGTGGCCTCGTCCAGCACCAGGATCGGCGCGTCCTTGAGGATGGCGCGGGCCAGCGCAATGCGCTGCCGCTGCCCGCCCGAGAGCTTCACGCCGCGTTCGCCCAGATGCGCGTCATAGCCCTCGCGACCCATGTGGTCGCGCAGGCCAAGGATGAACTCATGCGCCTCGGCCTTCTCGGCGGCGGCGATGACATCCTCCATTGTGGCACCGGGCCGGCCGTAGCGGATGTTGTCGAGCGCCGAGCGGTTGAACATCGCGGTCTCCTGCGTGACCATGCCGATCTGGCGGCGCAGGCTCTCCTGCGTGACCTCGGCGATGTTCTGGCCATCGATGAAGATACCGCCCTTTTCGGCGTCATAGAGCCGCAAGAGCAGCGCAACCATGGTCGACTTGCCGGCGCCCGAGGCGCCGACGACGCCGACCTTCTCACCCGGAGCGAGGGTCACGGCGATGTGCTCGACCCCGCCCTCCTTGCGCCCGTAGGAGAACGCCACGTCGCGGAAATCGATCTCGCCGCTGGTAACCTCGAGCGGCGTCGCGCCGGGGGCGTCGAGCAGCGTGTGCGCCGGGGTGATGGTGCGGATGCCGTCCTCGATCTCGCCGATGTTGGCGTAGATGCCCATGAGCGTGAAACTGACCCAGCCGGTCATCTGGCTGAGCCGGATCGCGACCGCGCCGGTGGCGGCGATGTCGCCCGCGGTGACGAAGCCCTGCGACCAGAAGAACAGCGCGCCGCCGATCAGCACCACCGGCAGGGTCCCCGCCAGCGCCATGAGACAAAGCCGGAACGCCGACGCGACCCGCCCGAACGAGATGAAGCGGTCGCGGTAGGTCGACATGGCGCCGAGCGCGGCCTCGTCCTCGAAGTCGTCATGGGCGAAGAGCTTCACGGTCTTGATGTTGGTCACCGTATCTACGAGCTGACCGGTCACCATGGCCCGTGCGGCGGCGCGCGCCTTGGAGCGGGCCCGGATGCGCGGCATGAAGAACCGCAGCAAAAAGGCATAGGCCACGACCCAGGCCAGCAGCCCCATGGCGATGCGCCAGTCGATGGACCCCACCAGCAGCACCGAGCCCACCACCGAGGCCAGCGCGAAGAGGATCGCCTGCACCACCTCGGAGATCACGTCGTTCAGCGCCCGAGCGGTCTGCATCTCCTTCTGCGAGATCCGCCCCGCGAAGTCATTGTCGAAGAAGGTGACGGAATGGCCCAGCGTGTAGCGGTGCACCCGGCTCAGGATCAGGTTGAACACATTGGGCTGCATCACGACCGACTGGATGTAGGCGGAGAGCCCGGCGATCCCCGGCCGCACCGCGATGAAGAACACCGCGCAGAACAGCAGGAACGGCCAGTGCGCCGAGAACACGGTCGTGGCGTCGCTCTCGAGCGTGCGGTCGATCACGTCGCCCAGCAGTTTCGCCGTCAGGACCTCGAAGGCACCGCCCAGTGCCGACAGGATCCCGGCGGGGATCAGCACCGGCCAGGCGCCCTTCAGCGCCCAGAGGACGAAGCGTCCGAGGGTCTGGGGAGGCGGGGTCTCCGCGCGCGAAAACGGGTCTATTATGTCGGAAAAGCTCATTCCGATGCCTTGTCACCTTGCATGTCGGGGTCGAGAAACCCGCCGGACTGGCGGGCCCAGAAGCTCGCATATAGGCCGGCTTGGTGCAGAAGCACGTCATGGCTGCCTTGTTCGACGATGCGTCCACCGTCGAGCACGAGGATACGGTCCATTTGCGCGATGGTCGAGAGCCGGTGCGCGATCGCGATCACGGTCTTGCCCTCCATCATGCCGTAGAGCGTGTCCTGGATCGCGGCCTCGACCTCGGAATCGAGCGCCGAGGTCGCCTCGTCTAGGAGCAGGATCGGCGCGTCCTTGAGGATGACCCGCGCCAGCGCGATACGCTGCCGCTGCCCGCCCGAGAGCTTTACGCCGCGCTCGCCCACATGGGCATCGTAGCCACTGCGCCCCTGTGGATCCTGCAGGGTGAGGATGAACTCGTGCGCCTGCGCCTGCTTCGCGGCCGCGACGATCTGCTCTTCGCTGGCGCCCGGGCGACCGTAGAGCAGGTTTTCACGCACCGACCGGTGCAGGAGCGCGCTGTCCTGCTGCACCATGCCGATGGTGCGGCGCAGGCTGTCCTGCTGGACCTTCGTCACGTCCTGCCCGTCGATCAGGATGCGGCCGCCCTCGGCGTCGTAGAACCGCAAAAGCAGCTTCACGAGGGTCGATTTCCCCGCCCCCGAGCGCCCCACCAGCCCGATCTTCTCGCCCGGCTCGATGGTCAGCGAGATGCGGTCGAGCCCGCCCTGCCCGCGACCGTAATGGTGGCTGACGTTCTCGAGCGTGATCTCGCCCCGGTCGAGCACCAGCGGCGCGGCGCCCGGCGCGTCGGTCAGGGTGATCGGCTGGGCGATGGTCTCCATCCCCTCGGCCACGACACCGAGCTGGCGGAAGAATGTGGTGAGCGCCCACATGATCCAGCCGGTCATGGCATTGAGCCGGAGCGTCAGCGCGGTTGCGGCGGCCACCACGCCGACCGAGGCCCCGCCCTGCATCCACAGCAGAAGCCCCCAGCCCACCACACCGACGATCAGCAGCCCGTTGAGGACCACCAGGGCCACATCCATGATGGTATAGAGCCGCATTTCGCGCTGCAGCGTGACGCGCGAACGCTCGATGGCCTCCTTGGCGTAGTCGAGCTCCTGCGCGTCCTGCGCGAACATCTTCACCGAGTGGATGTTGGTGTAGGCGTCCACGACCCGGCCGTTCACGAAGCTCCGCGCATCCGAAGCGGCCTTGGACGCGTGACCGACGCGCCGGATGGTCCAGCGCATCAGCAGCGCGTAGGCACCGAACCACAGCAGCAGCGGCAGCAGCAGGCGCGGGTCGGCATCGGCAAGCAGCACCGCCGCGCCAACCACGTAGGCCAGCGCGAAAGTGATGGCGTCGAAGACCTGGAACACCGCCTCGCCCGCGGCGGGCGGGGTCTGCATGATGCGGTTGGCGATGCGCCCGGCGAAATCGTTCTCGAACCAGCCGATGGACTGGCGCAGCACCTGCGCGTGTGCCCTCCAGCGGATCAGCGTGCCGAAGTTCGGCGTGATCGCGTTGTTCAGCACCAGCACGTCGAGGGCCTGCAGCAGCGGACGCAGCAGCAGGATGAAGAGCCCGAGCAGGATCAGCGCGGTGCCGTGTTCCTCCCAGACCTGCGACGGGTCGCCGGCGAGAATGTCCACGACCCAGCCCATGGCCCAGATCAGCCCGATCTCGACCGAGGCCACGGCGACAGAGAGCAGCGCCGCCCAGATGAAGACACGGCGGAACGGGCGCGCGTAATCGGTGAGGAACGGGAGCAGCCGGGTCGGAGGACGGTCGGTCGGCGGGTAGTCGGTGTACGGATCTACGAGATCTTCAAAGTAACGGAACACGGGAATTGGGCCTTCGTCATTGAGGCGCGAAGTCTCCCCGATTCCCTACAGGAAAACCATGACCGAAAAGCTCCCCAGCGCGAGCGCCATGATCCGGGCAAAAATCCGCCACGCCCGCGGGGTCGTCAGCAGGTAGGTCAGCAGAGCCCCCGCGCTGGTCCAGAAGGTGCAGCAGAAGAGGTTGATTCCGGAAAAGGCGCTACCAAGCCGCAGTGCCTCGGCCAGCGGGCCGCCACCGCCGGGATAGGCCGAGGCCGCGGCAAGTGCCACCGCCCAGACCTTGGGGTTCACCCACTGGAAGAGCGCGCCTTCGATCAGCGTCATGGGCCGGTCGCGATCGGCCTTGCCGCGACGCCGGTCCGCCGTCCAGAGGCCCCAGGCCATCCACATCATCCAGCCGCTGGCGGCGATCTTGAGGATGAGTTCCAGCGCCGGCGCCTCGCGCAGCAGCGCCGCGATGCCAAGCCCGGTGAGCCCGGCGGTGACGCCCACGCCCAGCACCACGCCGAAGAGATGCGGTAAGGTCCGGCGCAGGCCGAAGCGGGCACCGGAGGCGGTGAGCAGCACGACGTTCGGACCGGGCGAGAACAGGCCGAAGAACACGAACCCGTAGAGCGGATCGAGGATCATTCCAGAAGGTCGTCCCGGGACAGCATGAACCCCGAGGCGATCCAGCGCCGTTCGAGCCTGCGCAGCGCCTCGCCCAGTTCCGGGCCCTGCACCCCGGGCATCAGGTCGCGCGGTTTCACGGGAAACGTCGCCCCGGCGCCCTTGGCGATCTCGTCCTGGACGAAGGGCGCGACCGGCTGCCCAAGGCTCGCCGCCCGCAGGATCGCCACGTCGAGCGCGATCTCCGCGCCGTGCCGCCAGGCGGTCTCGGCGATGGGCTCGTCCGAAGACAACAGGCTCTGATACTGCCCAAGTCGCTTCTGTTGCCCCCGCGAGAGCCGCAGCGACGCGCTGTCATAATACCCGAGCCCCGCCAGCCGGCGCATCGGGTCGGGTGTGAGCCCGTGCCCCTGTTCCAGCGCGACAAGCGGCTGGATCGCCAGGATGCTGGCGCCGGGCAAAACCTTGTCGAGCACCCCGCTCTGGGCCATGACGCAGATCGCGATCCCGGGCTCGGGCGCCCGCAGGAGCCGCACCATCTCGTGCCCGACACGCTCGGCCGAGAGCTTTTGCAGACCGTCGAGATTGGCCGCGATCCCGGCAAGCGCCTCGGCGTCGACACCCTCGGCGGGGTCGCCGTACCATGCGATGAAACGGAAGAAGCGCAGGATGCGCAGATAATCCTCGCGGATGCGCTCGCCCGCATCGCCGATGAAGCGCACGCGCCGTGCCTCGAGATCCGGCAGCCCGCCGAGCGGGTCGAGCATCCTGCCCCGCGCGTCGGCATAGAGCGCGTTCATGGTGAAGTCGCGCCGCGCGGCATCCTCGGCCACGTCATCGGCATAGCGCACCACGGCGCGACGGCCATCGGTTTCGACATCGGCGCGATAGGTGGTGACCTCGTGCCCGACGCCATCGGCCACGACGGTGACCGTGCCATGCTCGATGCCGGTGGGAACCGCCTTAAGACCGGCGCTCTCGGCCAGCAAGACCACGCGTTCGGGCCGCGCGTTGGTGGCGATGTCGACGTCACCGACCGCGACATTCATCAGTGCATTGCGCACGCAGCCGCCGACCACGTAGGCCTCGTGCCCACCGGCCTCGAGCATGGCGAGCACGTGCTGTGTGGAATCACAGCTCAGCCAGTCGCCGGAAACCTGTGTCACCCGTCCATCCGCCCGGCCAGCGCCCTCAGCATCCGCGCGGTGGCGCCCCAGATGTAATAGGGCCCGTAGGGAACGGTGTAATAGAGCCTGCGCTGGCCGCGCCAGCGCCGTCCCTGCACCGAGAACCGCGACCGATCGGTGACGTGCTCGAAGGGCACCCGGAAGATCTCGGCGACCTCGCCGGGCTCGGGCATCGGGTCGAACCTGTCACTGACAAGGCCCACGACCGGGGTGACGAGAAAGCCGGTGACGGTCTCGTGCGGGGGCATCGTGCCGAGGATCTCGACCGTTTCGGACTGGAGACCGACCTCTTCGCGCGCCTCGCGCAGAGCGGCGGCGACGGGGCCGTCGTCTTCCGGATCCACCTTGCCGCCGGGAAAGGCGATCTGGCCCGGGTGGTGCTTGAGGCGGGAAGAGCGCTTGGTGAGCACCAGCTCGAGCCCCTCGGGTCCGGGCAGGAAGGCGGCCAGCACACCGGCCGGCCGCAGTTTGCGATTTTCGGGAAGAACCGTGCCGGGGTTCAGATCGAAATCGGACGAAGGCGCGCCGGTTTCCGCCATCGCCCGGCGCAGGGCCGCGATCTGCTCCCCGGTTCGGCTCACTTCCGGGCCTCGAACCCCACGCTCTCGGGGTCGAGCTCATAATGGCGACCGCAGAACTGGCAGTCCGCGGTGACCAGCCCGTCCTCGGTGGTCATCTTCTGGATGTCCTTGGCCGAGTAGATCGACAGCGACTGGCGCACCCGATCTTCCGAACAGGTGCAGCCGAAGCGCACCGACTGGGCGTCGAAGACGCGGGGCTGTTCCTCGTGGAAGAGCCGCACGAGCAGGTCGGTCGGCGGCAGGTCCGGACCGATCAGTTCGAGCTCGTCGACGGTGTCCACGTGGAAGTTCACGCGGCGCCAGTTCTCTTCCTCGTCGCCGGTGACCAGATCCTCGGGGCGGAGCAGTCCGTTTTCGCCGGTGCCGCCCTCGCCCGAGGCAAAGGGCGAGGCCTTGGGCATGGTCTGGATCATCAGGCCGCCGGCGCGCCATTCGCCGGTGCCGTCCGCCAGCATTGCCTTGCCGAAGTTCAGCGCGAAACGGGTCGGCAGCTGCTCGGACTGCGCGAAATAGGACTCGGCACACGCCGCGAGCGAACCGCCCGCAAGCGGGGTGATGCCCTGGTAGGGCGTGGTGCCCTTGCCCTGGTCGACGAGGATCGCGAAATAGCCGTCCTCGAGCTGGTCGAAGGCGGCGGCATCGCTGATCTTGCTGGCGTCATAGCTCGCATAGGCCCGGATGCGCGCCGGCTGCCCCTCTTTCTCGGGTGCGAAGTAGTCGGTCGCGATCATCCGCAGGGCGCCGCGGGTCTGCACCTGCAGCGAAAGCTTCCACCGCAGTTTCACCGTCTGCCCGATCAGCGCCGTCAGCAGCGCCATCTCGGCGACCAGTGCCTCGACCGGTTCCGGGTAGTCATGCTGGCTCAGGATGCCGTTCAGCGCACCGTCAAGCCGCGCCACCCGGCCACGGATGTCGGAGAGATCAAGCTGAAACGGAAGGACGGTATCGTCCCAGGCAAGTTTGCTGCCGATGGTCATGGGGTTTCCTTATCTGCCGCGCGTTGGCATACCGGCACCATATAGGCAGGACAAGCCAGATACCAAGGGGGCCGACATGATCGCACGTTACGGAGCTTCGCCGGAACCCGGCCGCCGCTACACGCTTCGCCCCGGGGTCTACGCGATCCTGCCGCGCGACGGGGCGCTGCTGGTGACCCATCAGCAAGAGCCCTGGCCCGAGTTCCAGTTGCCCGGCGGCGGCATCGACGCGGGCGAGCAGCCCCTGACCGCCCTGCACCGCGAGGTCTACGAAGAGACCGGCTGGCACATCGCCCGGCCGCGCCGGCTGGGAGCGTTCCGCCGCTTCGCCTACATGCCGGAATACGATCTCTGGGCCGAGAAGCTCTGCATCATCTACACCGCCCTTCCCGTCCGGCCCCGCGGCGAGCCGACCGAGCCCGGCCACAGCGCGCACTGGATGGCGCCCGAGCTTGCGATGGAGCTGCTGGGCAACCCCGGCGACCGCGATTTCGTCGCGCGCTGCATGCGCTGAGCGCGCCCTAGCAACCGACATATTCCACCAGCGCCGCCGAGACGTCGTCCTGCAGCGCGGTGCCCTTGCGGGTGATCTGGCTGAGGTTCCAGTAGAGATCGTCGAGAAACTCGGTCCCGCTGGCAGCGAGGCAACGACCGACCAGCGCCCGCAGCCCGTCCTCTTCGAGCATGGTGTTGTCCTTGAGCTCGGCCTCGGTGATACCGTCGGAATAGAGCAGAAGCCGGTCGCCCGGCGCCATGGCGAACTGGATCGGCGTATAGCTCACCCCCGTCACCAGCCCCACCGGCAGACCGCCCTCGCCGATGAAGGACATGCTGCCATCGGCCCGTATCAGCAGCGGCGGCGGGTGCCCGGCCTGCACCAGCGTCACGTCGCCGGTGGCGAAGTTCAGCGTCATGTAGACCATGGTGAGATATTCCAGCACCCCGGGATCGGCGGAGAGCCGGTCGTTGAGCCGCACCGCCACCTCTTCCGGCGGGCGGAAGGCGAGGAATTTGTTGTACCTCCGTTCAAGCGCGATGTTCTGGTCGGGGAAGTCGTTGCCAAGATATCCCGCCACCCGCGCGGTCATCAGCGCCGAGGTGATGCCGTGGCCCGAGACGTCGAGGCTGTAGACCCCGACGCCGGTCGCATTGGGGCTGAACATTCCGACGAGATCGCCGCCGACGTGCCCGCAGGGTTTCAGCAGCAGGCTGACGCGGGCGGTGCCGAAATCGCGGCTGCGCTCGGGGACCAGCGCCTCCTGGATCGTGCGGGCCTGCCGGAGATCGCGGTCGATGGCGTCATAGGCACTGCGCAGCCGGCCGAGCGTGTCCGACAGTTGCCGCTGCATCGACAGGATCCGTGCGCCGGCATTGATCCGGGCACGCAGCTCGTAGGAATTCACCGGCTTTGTCAGGAAGTCGTCGGCCCCCGCGTCGAGCCCGCGCGCGATCTCTTCCTTTTCGCCCTTCGAGGTGAGCAGGATGAAATAGCCGTAGCGGTCGCGCTTCAGCTCGCGGAACTGTCGGCAGAACTCGAGCCCGTCCATCCCCGGCATCATCCAGTCCGACAGCACCGCGTCGGGCACCATGGTGCGACAGATCTCGAGCGCCTGCTCGCCGCTGCTGGCCTCGAGCACCTCGAACCCCCAGCGCCGCATCACGGCGCAGAGAATCTTGAGCTGCACGGGGCTGTCATCCACCACGAGCACGCGCTGGAGCGAGGCCTCCGAGGTCGAGGCGGCAATCGTATCGGCGGGCTTCGGCTGCAAGCAGGCTCCTCACGAACGGGGTGTGCAAGAGGTTTACCGGAGCCGGTCTTAATGTCCCCTTTACGCGGTTTCGTCGCCGGTCCGCCGCCGGCAAAGCGAGGCAAGGGAATCTTCACCTTTTGCTCCTAGTCCTGAACACGACCGGGAGGTGCGCTATGATCGACTGGAGCCGCGTCGCCGAGTTGCGCGACGAAATTGGGGCCGAGGATTTTCAGGAGGTGGTCGACCTGTTCCTGGACGAGGTTGCAGGCGCCCTTGCCGAACTTCAGGAGGCGGCGGAAGACCCTGGCGAACTCGAGGCGCGGCTGCATTTCCTGAAGGGAAGCGCGCTGAACCTTGGTTTCGCGGCGCTGTCCGAGCTCTGCCATCATGGCGAGACGGCCGCGCGCAGGGGCGCGACCGGCGGTATCTCTCTCGACCGGGTGGCCGATGTCTATGAACGCTCGCGCGCGGAATTCCTGCGCGAGCTGCCGCAGCGGCTTACCGCCTGACCCGTGAAAGGGTCAGATCAGGAACTGCGACAGGACCTCGTCCTCGGTGATGTCGCGATAGGTGTAGCCGCGGCTGCCGAGCTCGGCGAAGAGCCGCCCGAAGTTCGCGGGGTCCGAGGTCTCGATCCCGATCAGCACCGAACCGAAGTTGCGCGCGGACTTCTTCAGATACTCGAACCGGGCAATGTCGTCTTCGGGACCCAGCAGGTTGAGGAAATCCTTGAGCGCGCCGGGACGCTGCGGCAGCCGCAGGATGAAGTACTTCTTCACCCCCGAGTAGCGCTGCGCGCGTTCCTTGACCTCGGGCAGACGCTCAAAATCGAAATTCCCGCCCGAAGTGACGCAGACCACGGTCCGGCCGCGGATCGACTGGCCGAGATCCTTGAGCGCATCGACCGCCAGCGCGCCGGCGGGTTCGAGCACGATGCCCTCGACGTTCAGCATCTCGAGCATGGTCGTGCAGAGCCTGTCCTCGCTGATCGTCAGCGTGTTGGCGAGCCCCACGCCCTTGAGCCGCTCGAAGGTCCGCGCACCGATGCGCGCCACGGCGGCACCGTCGGCAAAGGTGTTGACCCCGGGCAGCGTCACCGGCTTGCCCGCCTCGAGCGCCGCCCGCAGGCAGGCCCCGCCCGACGGCTCGACGAAGGTGTATTGCGTGTCGTTGCCGAAGTAGCTCAGCATCCCGGCGCCAAGCCCGCCGCCGCCCACCGGGATCACCACGTGGTCGGGCGCACGGCCCAGCTGCGACTCGATCTCGACCGCGACGCTGGCCTGCCCCTCGATCACATCCTCGTCGTCGAAGGGCGACAGGAAATGCCCGCCCTTCTCGGCACAGAAGGCCTGCGCCGCGGCGAGCGTGTCGTCGAAATAATCGCCGGTCATCACGATCTCGACCGCGTCGCCGCCGAACATCCGGGTCTTCTGGATCTTCTGGTCGGGCGTCGTGACCGGCATGAAGATCACGCCCTTCTTGCCGAAGTGGCGGCACATGTAGGCCACGCCCTGCGCGTGGTTGCCGGCGCTGGCCGCGACGAAGAGATCGGCCTCGGGGCGCTTGCTCATGGCATTGAACGCGCCGCGCAGCTTGTAGCTGCGGACCGGGCTCAGATCCTCGCGCTTGAGCCAGATCTCGGCGCCGAAGCGCTCCGAGAGGTGCGCGTTGCGCAGCAGGGGAGTTTCGGGAAAAACCTCGCGCATGTGCTGGGCGGCTTGGCGGGCGTCATCGAGAAAGCGTGTCATCCGCCTGACCTTGCGCAATCCGCGCGCTTTGGCAAGCGCCTCAGTCGATCGAGCGGCCCTCGACGAAGTGGCCGTAGAGCGTCGTCAGCACCGAGATGCCGATCATCGTCACGAACCAGTTCACCACGATGCCGTAAATCAGGCTCACCACGGTGCCGGTGCTGCCGTCGATCATCGCCGGAAGTTCGATCAGCAGCCGCGCGCCCATGACGATCAGCGCCAGCACGAGGATTGCCTTGTCGTCCTGGCCCGACGCCTGCCACGACTCGCGCAGGGTCAGCCGCTCGCCAAGCGCCGCCGCGGGAAGAATGAGCCCGATGCGGAAAAAGAGATAGCTCGCCAGCCCCACGAGACCGAAGACCACCACACCGACGAGACCCGGCACCGCGGTCGCGAGCCCCAGCGCGAGGCCTGCGACCACCGCGATGCCGAGACCCAGAAGCAGGCCGATCATGATCGAGCGGCCGAGATAGCTCATGATGGCGGTGCCGTGCCAGTGCGGCAGGACTCCGCGCGGCTGTTCGCCGGTCAGCACGAAGCGGTGCCAGCCGACGGCGATCCACAGGCTCGCGATCAGCGCGAGGATCATCATGATGAGAAGCTCGAAGGACGCCGCGGGGCTCTGCATCGGCTCACCCGAGGCGGCCCCGATCTGCGGGCTGGCGTAGACGATGACCTGGTTCACCACCTGCACGAGGTAGAGCAGAAGCGACACCCGCAGCGCCGCTCCGAGGTTGTCCAGCACCATGCGCACCGAGTGAACGAAGATCTTCCAGCCCATCAAACCCAACCGCCCTTGCATCGACCAATCACGGCAGGGCTAGCACAGCAGGGCCCGCGGTCAACGGGCGATCCTTGAACCGGCGCCGAAAAGGCGGTATCCGCGCCCGAAGAATTCACGAGAGGGATACCGATGTCCGCGCCTAAGAAAGTCGTCCTGGCCTATTCCGGTGGCCTCGACACCTCGATCATCCTGAAATGGCTCCAGACCGAATACGGCTGCGAAGTGGTGACCTTCACCGCAGACCTCGGCCAGGGGGAAGAGCTGGAACCGGCACGCAAGAAGGCTGAGATGCTGGGTGTGTCGAAGGTCTATATCGAGGACCTCCGCGAGGAGTTCGTCCGCGACTTCGTGTTCCCGATGTTCCGGGCCAACGCGCTCTACGAGGGCCTGTACCTGCTCGGCACCTCGATCGCCCGTCCGCTGATCTCGAAGCGGCTGGTCGAGATCGCCGCTGCCGAGGGCGCCGACGCCGTGGCCCACGGTGCCACCGGCAAGGGCAACGACCAGGTGCGCTTCGAACTCGCCGCCTACGCGCTGAACCCCGATATCAAGGTGATCGCGCCCTGGCGTCTCTGGGACCTGACCTCGCGCACCCGCCTGCTCGAGTTCGCCGAGCAGAACCAGATCCCTGTTGCCAAGGACAAGCGCGGCGAGGCTCCCTTCTCGGTTGATGCAAACCTGCTTCACACATCTTCCGAGGGTAAGGTTCTTGAAAACCCGGCCGAGGAAGCGCCCGACTACGTGCTGCAGCGCGTGGTTCCGGTCGAGCAGGCACCGAACGAGCCCGAGTTCATCGAGGTGAGCTTCGAGAAGGGGGACGCGGTTGCGATCAACGGCGAGGCGATGTCCCCCGCGACGATCCTCACCAAGCTCAACGAGTACGGCGGCAAGCACGGCATCGGCGTTCTGGACCTCGTCGAGAACCGCTTCGTCGGCATGAAATCCCGCGGAGTCTACGAGACCCCGGGCGGCACGCTGCTGCTCGAGGCGCACCGTGGCATCGAGCAGATCACGCTCGATTCCGGTGCCGGCCACCTCAAGGACTCGATCATGCCGCGCTACGCCGAGCTGATCTACAACGGCTTCTGGTTCTCGCCCGAACGCGAGATGCTGCAGGCGCTGATCGACAAGAGCCAGGAGCACGTCACCGGCACCGTCCGTCTGAAGCTCTACAAGGGCTCGGCCCGGACCGTGGCGCGTTGGTCGGATCACTCGCTCTATTCCGAGGCCCACGTGACCTTCGAAGAGGATGCCGGCGCCTACAACCAGGAAGACGCGAAGGGCTTCATCCAGCTCAACGCGCTGCGTCTGAAGCTGCTCGCGGCCCGGAACCGTCGCCTGAAGGGCTGATTTCCCGTCGTCACGTCGGGTGCGCCCCTTCGCACGAACTCGCACCACCCCGCCGAAGACGCCTTCGGCGGGGTTTCCTTTTTCCGGAAGGCATCACGGGCGCTTTGACCGCGGCATGGATCTGCGGGACACTCCCTGCGTGGGAGGAGAGTGTCATGGCCGGGCTTCAGGAATTCGTCGACGCGCAGGACAAGCATTGGCCGCAGATCCTTGGCGAGATGCGGGACGGGCGAAAGGCGACACACTGGATCTGGTACGTGTTCCCGCAGCTCGCCACGCTCGGCCGTTCCGCCATGGCGCGGCATTTCGGGCTGTCCGGGATCGAAGAGGCCGGGACGTATCTGGCGCACCCGGTGCTCGGGCCGCGGCTGGTCACCTGTGCAGAGCTGTTGTTGCAGCATCCGGAGCGCACGCCGGAAGAGATCCTCGGTACGGTCGATGCCCTGAAGGTGCGGTCTTGCATGACGCTGTTCGAGGCCGCGACGGATGCGCCGGGAGTGTTCGGCGAGGTGCTGGAAAGGCTCTATTCCGGCTCAAGATGCCCGGAAACGCTACGGCAGATCGGCTGAAGCGCCGCCCCTGCTGACAGGCAGGAGCGGCGCGGGATCCGTCCGGGGCTGGAGGCCGGACCCCGATACTCGTTACGTGACCACGTCACTCGTGACCAAACAGTCTTCGGCCCCGTGGTCACGACCCGCACCGGGCGCACGTCGCCCGGACACCTGGCCGCGACAACAGTCACGCAGGCGCGGCACGCAAAGTTTCAGAAAAATCTCGGAAAATCAGATCAGGCCGTGCGCCCGCATCTTCTCGTAATGCGGCATGGCCTCACGGGCGAGATCTGCCGCGGCGCCGTCGAGGTCTGGCAAGGGGCCCTCGGGTCCGGCGAAGCCCGTCGAGCGATGCACCGAGGCGTACCAGTGCGGCGCCCAGACCCCGTCCTGGGCATGGCCACCGGCGGGCCAGGCCAGCATCGCCGGGTCGAACGACAGGCCGATGGCGTCACAGAGCGCGCGAAGCTTGCCCTCGGGGTCGGTGCGGATGTCGGCGCTGTCGATGACGTAGGGCGTGAGGCCGAGCGACACCACGTGATCGTAAAGCTCGGACTGCGCCGCGAAGCCGATGTCGGCGGCAGTGGGGTTCTCGTAGCCCTTGGAGAAGCTCGCGACCACGCGCGCGGGGTGGCGGAGCAGGAAGACGTTCACGCAGTCGGCCATGAAATCGCGCGGCACACCGGGGATCATGTGCTGGCACATGTGCTTGTGATAGGCATGCGGCCTCCCGTCCGGGATCGGGCCGATGAGGCTCTGTTGAACCTCGTCTGCGCTTTCCGGGCGGCTCGCCATGATCTCGTCCGCCATCGGATGGGCAAGGCCCGTGAGGCGCAGGTAGGGTCCGTAGAAGGGCTCGTCGACGACGTGGACATCGGCGCGGTTGCCGAAGGAATACATCATCGCGGTCGACAGGTTCCGCGGCCCCGACCACATGGCAATTCTCATGACCTCAGCGCTCCTGTTCCTGCGTCGCCCGCGCAGGCTAGGACTGTTTCACGTGAGACGAAAGACCCGTCACGGCCGCTCACCATGCGGTGAGATCCGGTTGCAGCAGTTGATCGGAACCCGTCGCTCCCGCAGCCTTGTGGAAAAGGGAGGTCACCATGGTCCGCAACATCGTCCTTGCCGTCGCCATCCTGCTTGGCATCGCGGCGCAATCCCACCGCGCCAGCGCCGGAGAAAGGCAGCAGATCGTCGTCGCCGGCGGCTGCTTCTGGTGCGTCGAGGCGGATTTCGAGAAGGTTCCCGGCGTGATCGAGGCCGTCTCGGGCTATACCGGCGGCAAGAGCTCCAACCCCACATACAAGGAGGTGAGCCGCGGCGGCACTGGCCATTACGAGGCCGTCCGGATCAGCTACGACAGCGCCCGGGTGTCCCGGGACCAGCTCTTGGCGATGTTCTTCCGCTCGGTCGATCCGACGGACGCGGGCGGGCAGTTCTGTGACCGGGGAAACAGCTATCGCACGGCAATTTTCGTCTCTAACGCCGCCGAAAAGGCCGCTGCCGAAAAGGCCAAGGCAGAGGCGCAATCGGCGCTCGGGCAGAACATCGTGACGCCGATCCTGCCGGCCGGTCGGTTCTGGGACGCCGAGGCCTATCACCAGGACTACTACAAGGGGAGCAACATCGTGCTCACCCGCTTCGGGCCGATCCAGCAGGCCAAGGCCTACAAGAAATACCGCGATGGCTGCGGGCGCGACCAGCGTGTGCGCCAGCTCTGGGGCAGCGCCGCGCCCTTTGCCGGCGGCTGACCTGCGCGAAGGCGATCAGCCGAAGCGGGTCGCCTGCACGTCCTTGAGATCGGGAATCACGTCGGCGGTGCCGTGCCGCGTGACCATAAGCGCCGCGGCCCGTGCCGCGAGTTCGACCGACTGGCGCAAGGGAAGGCCCCGATCCAGCCCGGCGACGAGGTAGCCGGTGAAGGTGTCCCCTGCCCCGGTGGTGTCCACCGCCTCGACCCTGGGGGCGGCGAAATGCTCGGGCTCCCAGCCGTTTTCGGCACGATGGATGCGACCGCCGCTGCCGCCCTCGGTGACGATCACCGTCTCGACGCCGATCGCCGCGAGGTCCTGCCCGCTGGCGGCGCGCAGCTGCTCCATCTCGACCGCGTTCAGCACCATGAGATCGGCATGGCTCATCACGCCGCGCGCGGCCTCGGCGTCGAAGGGCGCGGCGGCGTAGGCCACCTTGAGCCCGAGATCGCGCGCCATCGTGACCGCCTCGCGCTGCAACAGGGTCTCGTTCTGCAGAAGCAGGTAGTCGCCGGTGTCCGCCTCGGACAGCGCCTGACCCATCAGGTCCTCGGAGATCAGGTGATTTGCGCCGGGATGCAAGACGATGGAATTCTCGCCCGCCCGATCGACGAGGATGATGGCGTGGCCCGTGGGCCCATCGACCGTGGTGATCAGCCGGGTGTCGATACCGTATTCCATCATCCGCTCGACCGCCCAGGCCCCGTCTTCGCCGACGGCGCCCAGATGCACCACCCGCGCCGCGGCCCGGGCAGCGGCGACGGACATGTTGGCGCCCTTGCCGCCCAGGCCCCGCGTCAGCGAGAGGGCGGCAAGCGTTTCTCCGGGTAGGGGAAGGTGCGGCACCGCATAGACGATGTCGATGTTGATGGATCCGAGATTCCAGATCGTCATGTTTTCTGTCCCCTTAACTCGCGACGTGACGCGTTCAGCCCACCTTGCAGGCCGCGAGCACCGCCATGTTCAGGATGTCATTCGCCGTCATGTTCGTCGAGCAGATCTGGATCGACTGGTCGATCCCTGCGAGGATCGGGCCGATCACCGTGGCACCTGCCATCTCCTGCATCAGCTTGACCGATATCGAGGCCGAGTGCCGGGCCGGAACGACGAGGATGTTTGCCGGGCCGGTGAGACGCTGGAACGGGTAGGCCTCCTGCGCCTTGGCGTTGAGCGCCACATCGACGGTCATCTCGCCCTCGTACTCGAAATCGACGCCGCGCTCGTCCAGCACCTGCGGCGCCATGTGCATCTTCTGCGCCCGCTCCGAGACCGGGTAGCCGAAGGTCGAGAACGAGACGAAGGCGACGCGGGGTTCCATGCCCAGATGCCGTGCCACGCCGGCGGCGCGCTCGGCGATGGTGGCGAGATCGTGGGACTCGGGCCACTCGTGCACCAGCGTATCCGAGATCAGCACGATCCGCCCCTTGAGCAGCAGCGCCGTCACGCCCACCGCGCCGTGCTGGGCGTCAGCGTCGAAGACGGTGTTGATGCGTTCGAGCACATGCGCCGACTTGCGGGTCGCGCCGGTCACCAGACCCTCGGCATGGCCATGCGCCAGCATCAGCGAGGCAAAGACGTGGCGGTCGCGGGCGGCGAGACGGTGGATGTCCTTGAGATCCCGTCCCCGGCGTTGCAGCCGCTTGTAGAGGAAGTCCTTGTAGGTCTCGAGATGCGGCGTGTTGCCCGCGTTCACCACCTCGAGCTCGCGCACCGCGTCGCCGAGACCGGCTTCCTCGAGCTTCTTGCGCACGTCATCTTCACGGCCGACGACCAGCGCTTTTCCGAGCCCGTTGCGCTGGTACATGACCGCGGCGCGCAGCACGCGCGGGTCGTCGCCCTCGGCGAAGATCATCCGGGCCTGCGCCTGGCGCGCGCGGTTGTTGATGCTGCGGAGGATCGGCGCGGTCGAGTCCATGCGGCCCCGAAGCGTCTCTTCATAGGCCTCCATGTCGATGATCGGCCGCCGCGCCGCGCCGGTGTCCATGCCCGCCTGCGCCACCGCGGGCGGGATGCGATGGATGAGGCGCGGATCGAAGGGCGTCGGGATGATGTAGTCGCGCCCGAAGGCCAGCTGCTTGCCATAGGCCAGCCCGACCTCGTCCGGCACATCCTCGCGCGCGATGGCCGCCAGCGCCTCGGCACAGGCGATCTTCATCTCGTCGTTGATGGCGCGGGCGTGGATGTCGAGCGCGCCGCGGAACAGGTAGGGGAAGCCGAGAACGTTGTTCACCTGGTTCGGATAGTCGCTGCGCCCGGTGGCAACGATGGCGTCGGGACGCACCTCGTGGGCCTCTTCCGGGGTGATTTCGGGGTCGGGGTTCGCCATGGCGAAGATCACCGGGTTCTCGGCCATGCTGCGGACCATGTCCTGCGTCACCGCGCCCTTGGCCGAGACGCCGAGGAAGACGTCGGCGTCCTTCATGGCATCCTCGAGCGTGCGCGCGTCGGTCACCGCCGCGTGCGCCGATTTCCACTGGTTCATACCCTCGGTGCGGCCCTGGTAGATCACGCCCTTGGTATCGCACATGATGCAGTTGTCGTGCTTCGCACCCATCGACTTGATCAGCTCGAGGCAGGCGATGCCCGCCGCACCCGCGCCGTTCAGCACGATCTTCACGTCCTCGATCTTCTTGCCGCTCAGGTGCAGCGCGTTGATCAGGCCCGCCGCACAGATCACCGCGGTGCCGTGCTGGTCGTCGTGGAACACCGGGATGTCGCACTCTTCCTTGAGGCGCTGCTCGATGATGAAACACTCGGGCGCCTTGATATCCTCGAGGTTGATGCCGCCGAAGGTCGGCGCCATCAGCCGCACCGCCTTGATGAATTCCTCGGGGTCTTCGGTGTCGAGCTCGATGTCGATCGAGTTGACGTCGGCGAAGCGCTTGAAGAGCACAGACTTGCCCTCCATCACCGGCTTCGAGCCGAGCGCTCCAAGGTTGCCGAGACCGAGCACCGCGGTGCCGTTCGAGATCACCGCGACGAGGTTACCCTTGTTGGTGTAATCATAGGCCAGCTCGGGGTTGGCGGCGATGTCCTCGCAGGGGATCGCGACGCCGGGAGAGTAGGCGAGGCTCAGATCGCGTTGCGTCGTCATGGGGACGGTGGCCTGCACCTCCCACTTGCCTGGGGTCGGTTCGAGATGGAAGGCGAGCGCCTCTTCCCGGGTGAACTTGATCTTGGCCATGACTTCCTCTCCAACGCTTGGGCGTCGTAGCTCTTAGCGCAGGGTAAACCTTCGCTCAACAGCGCCGTTTTCGCCTTTCGCGCAGGGAGGGGGCTTTGTTATGTCTGGCCCGAACCGACAGGCGGGGGACGGAATGACGGCAGTCACGCCGATGATGGCGCAATATCTGGAGATCAAGGCAGAGTATCCCGACGCCCTGCTGTTCTACCGGATGGGCGATTTCTACGAACTTTTCTTCGACGACGCGGCGGCGGCGGCAGAAGCACTGGACATCGCGCTCACCAAGCGCGGCAAGCACGCGGGCGACGACATCCCCATGTGCGGCGTGCCGGTACATGCGGCCGAGGGCTATCTCCTGACGCTGATCCGCAAGGGGTTCCGCGTCGCCGTCTGCGAGCAGATGGAAAGTCCGGCCGAGGCCAAGAAGCGCGGCGCCAAGTCCGTCGTGCGGCGCGAAGTGGTGCGGCTGATGACCCCAGGGACGCTGACCGAGGAGTCGCTGCTCGAGGCGCGCCGGCACAATTTCCTGGTCGCTTTGGGCAGGGTCAGAGACGAATGGGCCCTGGCATGGGCCGACATCTCGACCGGCGCGTTCCACGTGATGCCGCTGGCACAGGCCCGCATCGGTGCCGAGCTGGCGCGGCTTGCGCCCTCCGAGCTGCTGGTCTCGGACACGGTCGACGGGGAACTGCGGCCGGTGCTGGGTGATCTCGGGATCTACCCCACGGTGCTGGGCCGCGCCTCCTTCGATTCCAGCGGCGCCGAGACACGGCTCTGCACGCTCTACGGGGTGCAGACGCTGGCAGGCTTCGGAAGCTTCAGCCGCGCCGAGCTCGCGGCGATGGGCGCGCTGGTCGACTACCTCGACATCACCCAGAAGGGTCGGCTACCACTCTTGCGCGCCCCGCAGCGCGACGCGATCTCGCGGCTGCTGCAGATCGACGCGGCGACCCGGCGCAATCTGGAACTGACCCATTCCATGAACGGCGGCCGTCAGGGCTCGCTGCTCTCGGTGATCGACCGCACGGTGACGCCGGGCGGCGCGCGGCTGCTCGAACGGCGCGTCTCATCCCCTGCCCGCGACCTCGCGGTGATCGGCCGCAGGCTCGAGGCCATCGACTGGGCCATGGACAGCGCACTCGGCGCCGCCCTGCGCGACAAGCTGCGCAAGGTCCCCGACCTCGACCGTGCGCTGTCCCGGCTCGGACTCGACCGCGGCGGCCCGCGCGACCTCGCCTCTGTCCGCAATGCGCTGGAACAGGCTGAGGAGATCGCGCTGGCCCTTGGCGAGGCCGACCTGCCCGACCTGCTGGCCGAGGCCCGCACCGCGCTGCACGGCCATGACGAACTGCTGGCCCTGCTCGACGCCGCGCTGATCGCCGAGCCGCCGCTACTGGCGCGGGACGGCGGTTTCATCGCACCCGGCTACGACGAGGGCCTCGACGAAGCCCGAAAGCTGCGCGACGAGGGCCGCAGCGTGGTCGCGGCGATGCAGGCGCAATACGCGGAACAGGCCGGGGTGAACTCGCTGAAGATCAAGCACAACAACGTGCTGGGCTACTTCATCGAGACCACCGCGACCCACGCCGAGAAGATGATGTCGGCGCCACTCAACGAGATCTTCATCCACCGCCAGACCACCGCCAACCAGGTGCGCTTCACCACCGTCGAGCTGACCGAGCTCGAGACCCGCATCCTGAATGCCGGGAACGAGGCGCTAGAGATCGAAAAGCGGCTCTATTCCAGCCTGAGAGAGGCCATTCTCGCGCAGGCGGCGCAGCTCTCCGAGACCGGCCTGGCACTCTCGGAGTTCGACCTGGCGCTTGGTCTGGCCGATCTCGCCCGCGCGCAGGACTGGTGCCGCCCGCAGGTGGACGAGAGCCGCGCCTTCGACATCCGGGGCGGCCGCCACCCGGTGGTCGAGCGCGCGTTGCAGACCCAGGGCGCCGGGCCCTTCATCGCCAACGACTGCGGCCTCACCGCCGAGGGCGAGGCCGCGTCGGTCACCCTGCTCACAGGTCCCAACATGGCCGGTAAGTCGACCTTCCTGCGCCAGAACGCGCTGATCGCGCTGCTGGCCCAGATGGGCTCCTACGTCCCGGCGAAACGCGCCCATGTGGGCCTGATCAGCCAGATCTTCAGCCGCGTCGGCGCTTCGGACGACCTCGCCCGCGGGCGTTCGACCTTCATGGTCGAGATGGTCGAGACCGCCGCCATCCTCAACCAGGCCGACGACCGGGCGCTGGTTATCCTCGACGAGATCGGTCGCGGCACCGCGACCTACGACGGGCTCTCCATCGCCTGGGCGACGCTCGAACACCTGCACGGGGTCAACCGGGTGCGCGGCCTCTTCGCCACGCACTACCACGAGCTCACGGTGCTCGCCGGCAAACTCGAGGGCGTGAAGAACGCCACCGTCGCGGTCAAGGAATGGGACGGCGAGGTCATCTTCCTGCACGAGGTGCGCGACGGCGCCGCCGACCGCTCCTACGGGGTGCAGGTGGCGCAGCTCGCGGGCCTGCCCAAGGCCGTGACCGACCGCGCCCGCACCATCCTCGACGCGCTGGAACAGGGCGAACGAGAGCGCGCCGCCCCCAAGGCGCTCATCGACGACCTGCCGCTCTTCTCGGCCGCCGCCGTCGCAGCGCCGGCCCCGAAACCCGCCGCCGGCCCCTCGCCCGTCGAGGAACGGCTGGCGAGCATCCTGCCCGACGACATGTCCCCTCGCGAGGCGCTTCAGGCTCTCTACGAGCTCAAGACGCTGCTGACGGAATAGCAAGAGGGCGGCCCCACCTCGGGACCGCCCTCTTCCGATCTTCATCTTGCCAGGTAAACTCCGGGGGTGAGGCGCGGAACGCGCCGAGGGGGCAGCGCCCCCCTCTCTTCCCCGAACCTTCAGCTTGCGGGCATCGAGCTCACACCGACCTGCGCCGGACGCAGCAGGCGGTCGTAAAGCATGAAGCCCTCGGCCGAGACCTGGATGATCTCGCCGGCACGGGTGCCAGGCACCGGCGCCTCGAACATCGCCTCGTGCTGCTGCGGGTCGAACTTGTCGCCGACCTCGGGCTTGATGGCTGTCATCCCGTGCTTCGAGAACACGTTGAGAAGCTCGCGCAGCGTCAGCTCGACGCCTTCGATCAGCGCATCGCCAGCCTTCTCCTCGCGCGCCACGCTCAGCGCCCGCTGCATGTTGTCGTAGACCGGCAGCAGGTCACGCGCGAGCCGCGTGCCGCCATACTGCTGCGCTTCGCGGCGATCCTTGTCGGCCCGCTTGCGGGCGTTCTCGGCATCCGCCAGCGCCCGCATGAAGCGGTCCTTGAACTGGTCGCGCTCGGCGCGCAGGGCGTCGAGCTCTGCCTCTGCGCTGTCGATCTCTTCGGCGTCATCCGCCATGGCCTCCGCCTCGGCGGCTTCGATATCGTCGAGAAACTCGTCGTCTTTCGGGTCTGCCATTCTTCACCTCTAGCTCCGTTCGGCAATCAGCTTGCCGACCAGCTGCGCCGTGTAGTCCACGATTGGGACGATCCGGCCGTAGTTTAGACGCGTGGGCCCAATCACACCCACCGCGCCGATGATCTTTCGATCCGCGTTCATATATGGAGAGACCACCAGAGAGGAACCCGAAAGTGAGAAAAGTTTGTTCTCCGAACCAATAAAAATGCGCACACCGTCGCCCGCTTCGGCCAGCTCCAGAAATTCGGCAATGTCCCGCTTGCGCTCGAGGTCGTCGAAGAGCGTGCGAATGCGACCGAGCTCATCTGTCTCGGCCTCGGTGCCCAGAAGATTCGCCCTGCCGCGCACGATGAGACGCGCCGAAGTGTCGCCCTGCCCCTCCCAGCTCGCCAGCCCGGCCTCGATCAGATCCGCCGCAAGCGTGTCGATTTCCTGCCGGCGCCGGGCGATCTCGTCGGCCATGATGCGGCGCAGTTCGGCCAGCGTACGCCCCCCGATCAATGCATTCAGGAAATTCGCCGCCTCGCGCATCGAGCTCGGGGTCTGACCCGGCGGCGGCGTGAAGAGACGGTTCTCGACGTGGCCGTCCCCGAAGACCAGCACCACCAGCGCGCGGTCGTGGCCGAGGCTCACGAACTCGATGTGCTTGATCGGCGCCTCGTGCTTCGGCGTCAGCACCAGAGACGCGCCATGGGTCACGCCCGAGAGCGCCGCCCCCACACGGTCAAGCACGCCGCCCACATCATCGGCCCCGCTGCCGAGCGTCGCATCCAGCTTCTCGCGGTCGGTATGGTCGAGATCGCGCACCTCGAGCAGCCCGTCGACGAACATCCGCAGCCCAAGCTGGGTGGGAATCCGTCCCGCGCTCACATGCGGGCTGTCGAGAAGCCCGAGGAACTCGAGATCCTGCATCACGTTGCGGATGGTCGCGGCGGAGACCTTTTCGCTGAGCGACCGGGTAAGCGTGCGCGACCCGACCGGGTCGCCGAATTCGAGGTAACTTTCGACAACCTTGCGAAAGACCTCGCGCGAGCGGTCGTTCATCTCGTCGAGCAGTCTGCTGCCTTCTTTCATTCGTCGCCTCTCCGCGTCCTGCGGTCATAAAACGGTGGCTCCATGGCGCCGTCAATCGGGGTTGCGGGGATTGCGAGGCACCATTATCCCGGACGCAACCGAGAAAGGGGCGCCGATGAGACCGTCAGGACGACATTTAAGCGAAATGCGCACCGTTTCAATCGAGACGGGGACCACGAAACATGCAGAGGGCTCGTGCCTGATCAAGGTGGGCGACACCCAGGTCATCTGCACCGCCTCGCTTGAAGAGCGTGTGCCGCCCTTCATCAAGGGCTCGGGTCTGGGCTGGGTCACCGCGGAATACGGCATGTTGCCGCGCTCCACCGGCTCGCGCATGCGCCGCGAGGCAACCTCGGGCAAGCAGGGTGGACGCACCGTCGAGATCCAGCGCCTGATCGGCCGCTCGCTGCGTGCAGGTGTCGACCGCGTGGCACTCGGCGAACGCCAGATCACCATCGACTGCGACGTGATCCAGGCCGATGGCGGCACCCGCTGTGCCTCGATCACCGGCGGCTGGGTCGCGCTGCGGCTCGCGGTCAACAAGCTGATGAAAGCCGGCGACGTGAAGACCGATCCGCTGGTCTCGCCGGTCGCGGCGGTGAGCTGTGGCATCTATGCGGGCCAGCCGATCCTCGACCTCGACTACCCCGAGGACAGCGAAGCCGGCGTCGACGGCAACTTCATCCTGCGCGGCGACGGCCAGCTCATCGAAGTGCAGATGTCGGCCGAGGGCGCGACCTTCTCGCGGGCGCAGATGAGCGAGCTCATGGACCTCGCTGAAAAGGGCGTGGCGCAGCTTGTCGAGGCGCAGAAGGCCGCAGTGGCATGACCCGCAAGTTCGAGGGCGACCGGCTTCTGGTCGCCACCCACAACCAGGGCAAGCTCGACGAGATCACCGACCTGCTCAAGCCCTTCGGCGTGAGCGTGGTCGGCAATGCCGAGCTGGGTCTGCCGGAGCCGGATGAAACCGGAACCACCTTCGTCGAGAACGCCCGCATCAAGGCGCATGCGGCGGCACAGGCGACCGGTCTCCCTGCCCTGTCCGACGACAGCGGCATCGAGATCGACGCGCTTGGCGGCGCGCCCGGTGTCTACACCGCCGATTGGGCCGAAACCGGCAATGGCCGCGACTTCGTCATGGCGATGACCCGTGCGCATGACGAGCTTCTGGCCTCGGGCGCGGCGCAGCCCTGGACTGCGCGTTTCTGCTGCACGCTGGTGCTCGCCTGGCCCGACGGCCATGACGAGGTTTTCCCGGGCGTGATGGAGGGCCAGGTGGTCTGGCCGATGCGCGGCGATCAGGGGCACGGCTACGACCCGGTGTTCCAGCCGCAGGGCTACGACATCACCTTCGGCGAGATGGACCGCTGGGAGAAGAACCGGATCAGCCACCGCGCGGACGCGTTCGCCAAGTTCGTGAAGGGCTGTTTTGCCTGAGACCTGGCGCGACGGAGGCTTCGGCCTCTATGTACACTGGCCCTTCTGCGAGGCCAAGTGCCCCTATTGCGATTTCAACAGCCACGTCACGGCCCATGTGGATCAAACCCGCTGGGCCGAGGCTCTGGTGCGCGAGCTCGCACGCTACGGCGCGCTCACCGAAGGACGGATGCTGCGCTCGATCTATTTCGGGGGCGGCACACCGTCTCTGATGCAGCCCGAAACCGTCGGTGCGGTGCTGCGCGCCTCACGCGATCACTGGGCCTGGGCCAACGACATCGAAATCACGCTCGAGGCCAATCCGCGCTCCGTCGAGATCCGCAAGTTCGAGGGGTTTGCCGGCGTCGGCGTGAATCGCGTGTCGCTTGGCGTTCAGGCCCTGCGGCCCGACGATCTTCGCCGGCTCGGCCGGTTGCACGGGGTCGATGAGGCTCTGTCTGCGCTCGATATCGCGCGTTCGACGTTCTCGCGGGTCAGTTTCGACCTGATCTACGGCCGGCAGGGTCAGTCGCTGGCCGCCTGGGAGACCGAACTGCGCGAGGCGCTGGACCTCGCCGGGGATCACCTGTCGCTTTACCAGCTGACCATCGAGGAAGGCACCGCCTTCTGGGAGCGTGCGCAGGCGGGCGGGTTGAAGGGTTTGCCGGATGAGGATCTGGGCGCGGACATGTATCTTGCGACGCAGGAAATCTGCGGTGCCGCCCGGTTCGAGGCCTATGAAGTCTCTAACCATGCCCAACCGGGCGCGATGTCGCGCCACAACCTCGTCTACTGGCGCGGTGGCGACTACGTCGGGATCGGTCCGGGGGCGCATGGCCGGGTGACGCTGAACGGTGTTCGTCACGCGAGTGTCGCCCGGAGACTTCCGGGTCTGTGGATCGCGGCTGCCGAAGCTGGGAGCGGCGATGAGAGCCTCTTGCCGCTGACTGGTGAAGATGTATGGGCAGAATACATCATGATGGGGATGAGGCTGTCTGAGGGCCTAGATCTGGAACGCGCCCGCGAGATCGGCGGAACCCGTTTCGAGGAGATGCCGCTCGCGAAGTTTCAGGATCTGGGGCTCATCTGGCGCGATGCCACGCGATTTGGTGCTACGCTGCAAGGACGCATGGTGCTGAACACCCTGACATCCGAACTGCTCTGATTTTCCAAGATTGGTGGGCGCGGGGTCATCCCCGCGCCAAAGATCCGATCAGCGCGCGACGCTGAGGATCATGCAAAGCGCGTCGAGCTGCTCGAAATTGTTGTAGGAAATCGTCAGCGTGCCGGATTCTGCCCCGGGCTTGTTCGAGATGCTGACCTTCATGCCGACCGCGGCCGAGAGATCGCCCTCGAGAGCGCGCGTATCCGCATCCTTCTCCATCGGGTAGGATGCAGGATCCGGACGTTGCCGCGGCGGCTGGCTTTCGGCACGCAACAGAGCCTCAGCCTGCCGAACCGAGAGCTTCTTATCCATGATTTGCTGCGCCATGGTCTCTGGATCGCGGGCCGTGACCAGCGTACGGGCATGGCCGGCGCTGAGTTCGCCGTTCCGCACATGCTCCTGCACGCCTTCGGGAAGGTTCAGAAGCCGGAGAAGGTTGGCGATGTGGCTCCGGCTCTTTCCAAGCGCCTCGGCGATCTTCTCCTGCGTGTGGCCGAAACGGAACATCAGCTGCTTGTACCCGGCCGCCTCTTCGATGGCGTTCAGGTCAGCGCGCTGGATGTTCTCGATGATCGCGATTTCCAGCGTTTCCTGATCGTCCAGATCGCGGACAAGCACCGGAACTTCATGGAGCTGAGCGAGCTGCGCGGCGCGCCAGCGGCGTTCGCCGGCGACGATCTCGAACTGGCCTTCGGAACCGGGCGCGGGACGGACGATAATCGGCTGCAGAATACCCTTGGCGCGGATCGACTCGGAAAGCTCGCGCAGGTGGTCTTCGGTGAAGGTGCGACGCGGCTGGTCCTTGTTCGGAACGACCGACTCGATCGGAACGAGACGATCCGGCGACCTCGGCGTCGTCTGGTCAGCTTCCTGCGCCGGGACGAGATCGACGTCCGACATCAGCGCGGAGAGTCCGCGTCCGAGGCCCCGGCGTTGTTCCTTCTTGTCTGCCATATCTGCTCTTTCTTCTTGTGTTTGTCAGGCCGCCATCTTGGCGTTCTTGCGCAGGAGCTCCTCTGCCAGCGCGCGGTAGGCCAGCGCCCCCTTCGACTGCCCGTCGTAGGTCAGCACAGGCATGGCGAAGGACGGCGCCTCGCTCACGCGCACGTTGCGCGGGATCACCGTCGAGAACACGAGATCGCCGAGGTTAGCGCGCGCGTCATCTTCAACCTGGCGGGAGAGATTGTTGCGGGAATCGTACATGGTGAGCACCACGCCTTCGATCCTCAGGCCGGTATTGGCGCTTTGGCGAACTTCGCGAATGGTGAGCATGAGCTGCGAAAGGCCCTCGAGCGCGAAAAATTCGCTCTGAAGCGGCACGAGCACCGAATGCGCCGCGACCATCGCGTTGACGGTCAGCAAGTTCAGCGACGGAGGGCAGTCGATCAGGATGTAATCGTATCCATATTGAGCCATCCCGGATTGCCGCAGCGCGTCACGAAGCAGGAAACTACGCTTCTCGTTGGCGACAAGCTCGACGTCTGCAGAGCTCAGGTCGACCGTGGCGGGGATCAGAAAGAGATTTTCCTGGTCGGTTTTCTGGATGATCTCGTCGAGCGTCGCGTCCTCGAGCAGCAACTCGTAAGTGGTGAACTGCCGGTCATCAGGCTCGATCCCGAGCCCGGTCGACGAGTTTCCCTGTGGATCGAGGTCCACAACGAGCACTTTCAGACCTTTTTCCGAGAGCGCCGCCCCGAGATTGATGGTTGTTGTGGTTTTTCCCACCCCGCCCTTCTGGTTCGCAATGGCAATGATCTTGGGGCCGCTGGGGCGCGACGGGTCAGACATGAGTCAGGGCTCCGATGCTCAGGACGACTGCGTTGGGATCTGTGATACTCTTACGCTCGGCGCAGTCGAACTTCCACGATTCCCGCGCGGCTTCGAGCTCTTTTTTCCAGTTTGCGCCTTTAAGGAAGACCGCACGCCCGGTTTTGGACATGTGCCGATCCGCAAACGCCAGCAGAGCCGTAAGATCCGCGAGCGCGCGAGCGCTTATTACGTCGGCCTGAAGTGGCGAGACCTTTTCGATGCGCTCGTTCAGGATCTGTGCGTCGACTTTGGTTTCGCGCAGCGCGGTACGAAGAAAAACGGACTTCCGCTGGTCGCTTTCGACAAGGGTAACCTTGAGGTCCGGCGCCAGCTCCTGCGCAAGGATTGCGACGACGAGGCCAGGAAAACCTCCGCCGGATCCAAAGTCGGCCCAGTGTCCGGAATGCACCTCGGGAACGCTGAAGACCTGCGCCGAATCCAGGATATGGCGCGTCCAGCTGTCCTCCAGCGTGGTTCGGGAGACGAGATTGATGCGCGGGGACCACTTGGCGAGGAGCGCAACGAGGTGGTCGAGTTTTTCCTGTGTTTCACGTGAAACATCAAGCCCGGGGAGCCGGGGGTCCAACACGGTCATGCCGACTTTACCTGGCCATGGCGCCGCAGCATCAGCAACAGAAGGGAGAGCGCCGCGGGGGTCACACCGTCAACCTTCCCCGCTTGAGCAAGATTTTCTGGCCGCGCGAGCGATAGCTTGTGCTTGAGTTCGTTCGAGAGGCCGTCGATCGCCGCAAAATCGAAGTCGCGCGGGATGACCATGGCCTCGTCGCGTCGCAGCGCTTCTACGTCGCGCTTCTGGCGTTCGATGTAATTCGCGTAGAGCGCATCGCGTTCAAGCTGAAGCGCAATTTCCGGATGAATTTCCGAGAACGACGGTTCGCCACTCACAAGCGTCGACATGGTCACGTCAGGGAAGGCCAGAAGCTGAAACCCATTTCGCTTCTGCCCATCGGGCGCAACCTGCAGACCCATATCCACCAGAGCACGCGGAGCGAACTGGCGCGTCTCCAGCATCTGTCTGCCCTGCGCGAGCCGTTCCATCTTGCGTTCGAAGCTCGCACGTCGCTCATCGGACAGGCAGCCAAGCTCAATGGCCTTGGGAGTCAGCCGCTGATCGGCGTTATCCGCGCGCAGTGAAAGCCGGAACTCGGCGCGCGAGGTGAACATGCGGTACGGCTCGGTCACGCCGCGGGTCGTGAGGTCGTCGACCATGACCCCGATATAGGAGTCCGAGCGCCCGAACTGCACCGGATCCCGACCAAGCGCCTCGGCCGCGGCATTCAGACCTGCGACCAGGCCCTGCGCCGAGGCTTCTTCATAGCCGGTCGTGCCATTGATCTGGCCTGCGAGGAAGAGACCAGAGACATTTCGCACCGCAAGACGAAGATCAAGTGAGCGTGGATCGACGAAATCATACTCGATGGCGTAGCCCGGCTGCAGGATCACTGCATTCTCGAGGCCAAAGATCGAGCGGACATAGTCAACCTGAACGTCTTCCGGGAGCGAGGTCGAAATCCCGTTCGGATAGATCGTGTGGTCGTCAAGTCCTTCCGGTTCAAGGAAAATCTGGTGCGATAGCTTGTCGGAAAATCGCACGACCTTGTCCTCGATTGACGGGCAATAGCGCGGGCCGATGCCTTCGATATGTCCGCCATACATCGCAGACCGGTCGAGGTTTCCGCGAATGATCTCGTGCGTCCGCTCATTGGTGTGCGTGATGCCGCAACTGACCTGACGGGCATAAGGCGCATCTGACAGGAAAGAGAACAGCACCGGATCTTCATCTCCCGGTTGTTCTTCAAGCTGATCCCAGGCGATCGCCCGACCGTCGAGCCTCGGTGGCGTCCCAGTCTTGAGACGGCCCAACTCGAGCCCAAGCTCGTCTATCCGCTCGGCAAGGCGAACGGAAGGCCTGTCCCCCATACGTCCGCCGGGACGGGACTTGTCACCGATATGGATCACTCCGCGCAGGAATGTCCCGGTCGTCAACACCACAGCCGATGCCTTGAGCTCACTGCCATCGTCCAGAACGACACCGCCGACCGTTCGACCGTTTAGCAGAAGATCAACAACCTCACCCTCGACGACGGTCAGGTTGGGTGTCCCGCGCATCTCTCGCTGCATGGTTTCCCGGTAGATCTTGCGATCAGCCTGGGCCCGTGGTCCCTGCACTGCTGGCCCTTTGCGGCGGTTGAGAAGACGGAACTGGATGCCAGCCCGGTCCGCAACCCGACCCATCACGCCATCCATCGCGTCGATCTCGCGGACGAGGTGTCCCTTCCCCAGTCCACCGATGGCCGGATTGCACGACATCACCCCGATTCCGGCCTCGGTGAGCGTGACAAGCGCCGTCTTGGCGCCCATGCGCGCAGAAGCGGCCGCGGCGTCTGCACCCGCATGACCGCCACCCACGACGACCACATCGAAATCGCGATGTTTCACGTGAAACACTCCTCACTTACCAAGACAGAAACTCGAGAAGATTTCGTCCAGAAGGTTTTCGACATCCACACGCCCGATCAACAGCTCCAGGCTTCGAATCGCAGAGCGGATTTCCTCCGCCGCAAGATCATAGCAATCCGAACCACGTGTGAGCAGGTCCTTCGCCGCACCAAGCGAAGTCTTGCCTTGTTCAAAGGCCACCCGGTGCCGTTCGCGCGTCGCAAGCCCGGCGGACTGCACCCGCTCTGAAAGGCGCTCGCCGATTTCCCGCACCAGCCGATCGACACCCTGCCCCGTCACCGCCGAAAGCCCGTTCGCATGGCCGGTCAAATCCGCTTTGGACCCGACCACGATGTCGCCCTCGACAGGTGTAATCTCAGGCAACCCGCGATCATCGACAAGGATCACGCGCAGATCCGACGTCCGCGCCCGATCAAGCGCCCGCGCGATGCCGATCTTTTCGACCGGATCCTGCGTCTCGCGCAACCCCGCCGTGTCCAGCAACGTCACCGGAAGCCCGGCGATCTCCATCCGAACCTCAATGACGTCCCGCGTGGTGCCCGCAATTTCCGAGGTAATGGCGGCATCTCGTCCTGCCAAAGCATTGAGAAGACTTGATTTACCTACATTCGGAGCACCGACGATGGCAACTTCGAACCCGCTGCGGATTCGCTCCGCCGCATCCAGCCCGCGCAGCTCTGCCTCAAGTGCCAAGGTCACTCGATCCAGAAAACCCGAGACGTCATCGGAGACATCGACTGGCACCTCCTCGTCGGCGAAGTCGATGGTAACCTCGAGCAGCGACGCGGCCTGGATCAGATCACGGCGCCAACCATCGACCTTCTGACCGAGCGCTCCGGAAAACACCCGAAGCGCCTGAACCCGCTGGCTCTCGGTTTCGGACTCGATCAGATCCGCCAGGGCCTCGACCTGGGTCAGATCAAGTCGGTCATTCTCGAGCGCACGCCGGGTGAACTCGCCCGGCTCAGCCATCCGGAGCCCGTCGACGGCATCGAGCTCCCGCAGAACCGCCCTCAGGATGGCCTGACTTCCGTGGATCTGGAACTCCACCACCCGCTCGCCGGTGAAACTCGCGCCGTCCGGAAACGCCAGGACGAGCGCTTCGTCGAGCACACCACCCTGCCGGTCCCGCAGAACACGCACCGCCGTCCGCCGTGGCTCTGGCAAGGATCCCGCAAGACGCACCCCGGCCTCCCACGCCAACGGCCCGGAAACGCGAATGACTGCCACGCCGGCCTTTCCCGGCGCGCTTGCGAGGGCGAAAATGGTGTCCAAGCCTGCCTCCCGGCGGGTCCTAGCTGTTCATGGAGTCGAAGAATTCCGAGTTCGTCTTGGTCTGCTTCAGTTTCGAGATCAGGAACTCGATGGCATCTGTGGTGCCCATGGGGTTGAGGATCCGGCGCAGCACGAAGGTCTTCTGCAGGTCGGTCTTGTCGACCAGGAGATCTTCCTTCCGGGTGCCCGACTTGAGGATGTCCATAGCCGGGAACACGCGCTTGTCGGCCACCTTGCGGTCGAGCACGATCTCCGAGTTGCCGGTGCCCTTGAATTCCTCGAAAATCACCTCGTCCATACGGCTGCCGGTGTCGATCAGCGCGGTTGCGATGATGGTCAGCGAACCGCCTTCCTCGATGTTCCGCGCAGCCCCGAAGAACCGCTTCGGCCGCTGCAGAGCGTTTGCGTCCACACCACCGGTCAGAACCTTGCCCGAAGAGGGCACCACAGTGTTGAACGCACGACCAAGTCTTGTGATCGAGTCGAGCAGGATCACAACATCTCGCTTGTGCTCAACAAGCCGCTTGGCCTTCTCGATGACCATTTCCGAGACGGCGACGTGCCGCGTGGCCGGTTCGTCGAAGGTCGACGAGATCACCTCGCCCTTCACCGACCGCTGCATGTCCGTGACCTCTTCCGGCCGTTCGTCGATCAGCAGGACGATGAGGTAGCACTCCGGGTGGTTCTTTTCGATCGAGGCGGCGATATTCTGCAGCAGAACCGTCTTACCGGTCCGTGGCGGCGCCACGATGAGCGAACGCTGCCCCTTCCCGATCGGCGCGACCAGGTCGATGATCCGGGCGGAGCGGTCCTTGATGGTCGGATCTTCGATCTCCATCTTCAGCCGCTCGTCGGGATAGAGCGGCGTGAGGTTGTCGAAGGCGATCTTGTGACGCGCCCGATCGGGATCCTCGAAGTTGATCTTGGTGACATCGACCAGCGCGAAATAGCGTTCCTCGCCATCGGGCGCGCGGATCTCGCCCTCGACGGTGTCGCCGGTGCGCAGCGAGTACTTCCGGATCATCTCCGGAGAGACGTAAATGTCGTCGGGACCGGGAAGATAGTTGGCTTCCGGCGAGCGCAGGAAGCCGAAACCGTCCTGGAGCACCTCGAGAACGCCGTCACCGAAGATCTGCCAGTCCTCATCCGCCCGCTCGCGAAGGATCTGGAACATCATCTCGCCCTTGCGCATGGTCGAGGCGTTCTCGATCTCGAGCTCCTCAGCCATCGAGAGCAGGTCTTTGGGGCTCTTGGCCTTCAGGTCAGCGAGGTTGAGCTTTTCTTCGCTCATCATGACTCCTTTGGACCGATGCTCGGCCCCGTATCTGGCAGTCTTTGGGAAAACGACACACCCGGACGGGCGTCGGAGATGGAAGTAATCATCCCGACCCGTCGAGTCAATCATTCTCGAAGATGGGTGCGCGGAGGGAAGGATTCATAATTTTAAAAGAAAGATAGAATAGGAAGATGTTGATCTAGGCCCCCCGTCGCGCGGTGGATTATTTGCTTATGCGCGTCTTGTCCCGGGCTTCACAGCCTGTGGAAAACTTTGTGGAGGGCAAGATCGCAGTTTCTTCCGAAACGCGTATTTCCTCCGAAAAACAGGCAGTTCAGCTGCATATCTGCATGTGGGAAAACTCAAGGACAAGCTGTGCTCAAGGCAAGCCGTCCCCAGCGACGTGTTATCCCTTCCCACAGGCGGAGGACTCACACCGACTCATCGTGCAAACTCGGCATTTGTCCCCCGGCTTGCATGTCGCGTGGATTTTCCTCAGAACCATCCCCTGACGAAACCACACAGCTTTCGACAGGTTTTTCCACATGCAGACGGAGCTCATCCTCGCGTCCGGATCCGAAATTCGCGCCCAGATGCTCCGGAATGCGGCCGTTCCGCACCGAATCGAGCCCGCCCGAGTCGACGAATCCTCCATCAGGGCGGCCCTTGAGGACGAGGGGGCGAGCCCTCGGGACCTCGCCGACGCGCTCGCGGAGTACAAAGCGCGCCGTGTTTCGCAGAAAAATCCCCAGGATTTCGTCCTTGGATGCGATCAGATCCTCGCGCTCGGCGACGAAATCTTCGCGAAACCGCAAAATCCGGCCGAAGCGCGCGCTCAGCTCGTCCGTTTGCGCGGTCAACGGCACCATCTTTACTCCGGTGCGGTGATCTACCAGGGCGGAGAACCGCTCTGGCGGCACGTCGGCGTGGCGAGAATGCACATGCGCGATGTCTCTGACGCCTATCTCGACGACTATATCGCCCGAAACTGGGAGAGCATTCGCCACTCGGTGGGCGGCTACAAGCTCGAGGAAGAGGGGGTGCGGCTGTTCGGACGCGTCGAGGGCGACCATTTCACCGTCCTCGGGCTGCCGCTGCTCGAACTTCTTGCCTTCCTGTCGGTCCGGAGGATCATTCCCGCATGACAGACCACCGTATTCCCCTTGCCGGCGTGATCGGATCCCCCGTCGCGCATTCGCGGTCGCCCCGGCTCCACGGCCACTGGCTGCGCCAATACGGACTCGCGGGCTTTTATGTGCCGATGGACATCGCGCCCGAAAAGCTCGAGACGGCCATGCGTACGATGCCCGATCTCGGGTTCGTCGGCGTGAACGTCACCATTCCCTACAAGGAAAAGGTGATGGAGATCGCCGATCTGGTCTCCGACCGGGCGACGCTGATCGGTGCCGCGAACACGATCATCTTTCGCAAGGACGGCCGGATTCACGCTGACAACACCGACGGCTACGGATTTCTCGAAAATCTTCGCCAAGGCGCGCCCGATTGGGACCCGACAGCCGGTCCCGCCGTGCTTCTGGGCGCCGGCGGCGCTGCGCGCGCCGTCGTTGCCTCGCTGCTCGAGGCCGGTGTGCCGGAAATTCTCATCTCGAACCGCACGCGGATGCGAGCGGAGAAGCTGCGCGAGGACTTCGGCTCGCGTTTGCGCGTCGTGGAGTGGGTCCACGCGGGAAATGTCATGGAAGATGCGGCGCTGGTGGTGAATTCGACCTCCCTCGGGATGGTTGGAAGGGCTGAGCTGCGCGTGCCGCTCGACGGATTGAAGCCGGGAACCGTGGTGACCGACCTCGTCTACACGCCGCTGCAGACAAGATTGCTGCGCGTCGCCGAGGAACAGGGCTGCACCTGCGTGGACGGGCTTGGCATGCTGATCCACCAGGCGGTGCCCGGCTTCGAGCGCTGGTTCGGCCAGCGACCCGAGGTCGACGAGTCCACCCGCGCGGCCATCCTCGGATGAGCTTCCGGCTCGGGCTCACCGGCTCCATCGGCATGGGAAAGTCCACGACCGCTGGGTTCTTCGCCGACGCGGGCTGCGCGGTCTGGGACGCGGATGCGGCCGTTCACCGGCTCTACGCGCCCGGTGGTGCCGCTGTGGCGCCGATGCGTGCGCGATTTCCGGCCGCAATCGAGAATGCTGCCGTCTCGCGTGACCGTCTGCGCGAGATCATTGCCTCTGATCCCGACGCGCTACGCGCCATCGAGGCCATCGTTCACCCGCTCGTGCGCGCAGATCGAGCCGATTTTGCCGCTGCGAACCCCGATCGTGTCGTGGTTTTCGACATTCCTTTGCTCTTCGAGACTGGATGCGAGTCCGAGATGGACGCCGTGGCATGTGTCACCATTCCCGCGGAACTCCAGCGCGAGCGCGTTCTGGCGCGCGGAACGATGAGCGCGGAGGATCTCGACCGGATCCTCGCCCGGCAGATGCCCAACGAAGAGAAATGCGCCCGCGCGGATTTCGTGATCGTCACCGACACGCTTGAGCATGCGCAGGCACAGGTGCAGAAGGTGATGACGGAGATAGAAAGGCGGCGACATGCGTGAGATCGTGCTCGATACGGAAACCACGGGCTTCGAGCCCGAGACCGGGGACAGGATCGTGGAAATCGGCGCCGTCGAGCTCTACAACCACGTTCCCACCGGCAAGACCTATCACCAGTACATCAATCCCGAACGCTCGATGCCGAACGAAGCCTTCGAGGTACACGGGCTGGGCGACGATTTCCTGCGCGACAAGCCGCTGTTCGCGCAGATCGTCGACGATTTCCTCGAATTCATCGGCGATGCGAAGCTGGTGATCCACAATGCGGCCTTCGACGTGAAGTTCCTGAACGCCGAATTGCGCTGGTCGAAGCGCCCTCAGCTGCCCCGCGACTGCGCCATCGACACGCTCGAGATCGCGCGGCGAAAGTTTCCGGGCTCACCGGCCTCGCTCGACGCGCTTTGCCGCCGTTTCGGAATCGACAACTCGTCGCGGACCCTGCACGGCGCGCTTCTCGACAGCGAAATCCTCGCCGACGTTTACCTGGAACTGATCGGTGGCAAGCAGCCGGACCTCGTTCTGACCCCGGCGGGGCAGAAATCAGGGGCCGACTCCTCCAGTGCCGGCGACTGGCGGCCGCAGCGACGCGCCGTTGCCCTGCCGTCGCGGCTCAGCGAAGAAGAAAAGGCGGCTCACGCCGCCTTTGTCGAAAAGCTCGGGGCCAACGCGCTCTGGACGCGCGGCTGAAGGATCAGGCGTCGAGCCGCTGCGATCCGGCGGCCTGCGCCTGGGCGCGGCGGGCCAGCTCGTTGCGATAGAGCGCGACGAAATCGATCATCTCAAGGTTCAGCGGCGGGAAGCCACCGTCGCGGGTCACGTCCGAGACGATGCGGCGCGCGAAGGGGAACAGCATCCGCGGGCATTCGATCAGAAGGAACGGGTGCAGCTGGTCTTCGGGGACGTTCTCGATGTGGAAGACGCCGGCGTAGTCCATCTCGAGCAGGAACAGCGTGGTGTCCGAGCCCTTGGACTTCGACTCGACCTTCAGCTTCATCACCACTTCGTACTGGTGCTCGGCGGTGCGCTTCTTGGCGTCGAGGTTGACCTGAACCTGAACGTCGGGCTGAACCTCGCCCGCGGTGCCCTTCTGCGACAGGATGTTCTCGAAGGACAGGTCGCGCACGAATTGTGCCAGCACGTTCATCTTGACGGGGGCCGGTGCCGCGCTTGCCGCAGCGCCGTTTTCCTGGATCTCTTCCATGGTGTCTCTCACTCCTCGGACAGGGTCTGCATTGCCATAGCAGCCAGTCGCGGACGCCTCAATGCTTCGTCCAGCCAGATCCCGGATGATTGGGCTTCTTCCCCTGCGGAACCTCGGTGAATTCGCCCTCGATCACTTCACCTGGCGCTGCCGGGCGCGGATCGTGGCGCATGTCATGCCGCGGTGCCGGTCCCGGCGCGGTGCGCCCGCCCATCTCGAAGCGCGACACGGTGACCCGTTTCGAGACGTAGCGCATCACGGCCAGCCGCACCGGCGGCGCCAGCAGCGCAAAGCCCATGGCGTCGGTGAAAAAGCCCGGCGTCAGCAGCAGCGCACCGGCGAGAAGGATCATCGCGCCATGCGCCAGCGGCGTGGTCGGATCCTCCAGCCGCGAAAACGAGCCCTGCACATCCCCAAGCGCCTTGATCCCCTGCGAGCGGACCAGCGCGGTTCCCAGTATTGCCGTCAGGATCACGATGGCGAGCGTCGGCCAGAGCCCGATCAGCCCTCCGACCTGGATGAACAGGCCGATCTCGATGAGCGGCACCATGAGAAATGCCAGAAAAAGCCACATGTCGGGTCTCCCTTGCGTCCGAGCCCCGGTAGACTTGCCGGAACCCAGCACCTACATAGGGATGGAACACAGAAAGTTCCACGTTTGCGCGCATGAGGTGCCGATGAACACGCCGATCGTCCAGCTTCTGGTCCTTGCCGGGATCGCAATTTTCCTGATCCTGCGGTTGCGCAGCGTTCTGGGGACGCGAGACGGGTTCGAGAAACCTGAGGCTCCGGCCCCGGCGAAGCGGGATGACCGCAAGCGCGACTTCGAGGTGATCGAAGGCGGCCCAGACCACGACATCACCGACCACGTCCCCGAGAACAGCCCCGCCGCCGAGGCGCTTGCGAAGATGAAACGCATCGAGCCATCGTTCAACGTGACCGAGTTCCTCTCGGGCGCGCGCGGTGCCTACGAGATGATCCTCATGGGCTTCGACAATGGCGAGATCGAGGATCTGAAACCGTTCCTGTCGGACGAGATCTACGAGACGTTCTCGGATGTCATCGAACAGCGTGGCCAGCAGGGGCTGACCGTCGAGGCCGAGTTCGTCGGCGTGCGCGAGCTGAGCCTCGTGGACGCAAGCTTCGACGAGACGCGGCAGCTGGCCGAGATCACGGTGAAATACGTGGGCGAGTTGACCTCGGTGGTGAAGAATGCCGCTGGCGAGATCGTCGAGGGCAACCCCCGGACGGTGAAGCGTCAGAAGGATGTCTGGACCTATGCCCGCAACATGGGCACCGACGATCCGAACTGGCAGCTGGTCGCAACCGACGAATAAACGATGTGGCGGGCGATCCGTGCTGCGCTTGTGGCAGGCATGGCGATGGCAGGCACCATGAGCGCGGCGGAAACCGAGACCACATACGAGATCCTCGACTTTGCCGATCTCGACGGCTGGGCCGGGGACGATCACGCCGCGGCGCTGAAGGTGTTCGCCGAGACCTGCGGCGACATGAACGCGCCGGACTGGACAAGCCTCTGCGCTGTTGCACGTGAAACAGACGACGCCCGCGATTTCTTCGAACTTTTCTTCCGTCCCGTCCTGATCAGCGATGGTCAGGACGGGCTCTTCACCGGCTATTTCGAGCCTGAGCTCGACGGCTCGGAAGTGCCCTCGCAGCAGTTCCGCTACCCGATCTACCGGATGCCGGTGGAAGCCAACGAGACCCGACCGTGGCTCACCCGGCGCGAGATCCTGACCTCGGGCGTGATGGAGGGCCGAGATCTCGAGATCGCCTGGGTCGATGATCCGGTGGAGCTTTTCTTCCTGCAAATTCAAGGATCTGGCCGTATCCGTCTGCCGGATGGCCGGCATCTGCGTGTGGGATATGGTGGCGCTAATGGCCAGCCCTACAACTCCATCGGGCAGGAACTGGTGCGTCGTGGCACCTTCGAAGCGCACCAGGTTTCGGCCGAGCGCATCAAGGATTGGGTGCGCACCAACCCGCTCGAAGGCGAGGAGCTGCTATATCACAACGATTCCTACGTGTTCTTCCGCGAGGTGAACGAGGTTCCGGCCGACCGTGGGCCGCTTGGTGCGATGAACCGCTCGATCACGCCGATGCGTTCGATCGCGGTCGACCCGGCCTTCATCCCGCTCGGTGCGCCGGTCTGGATCGAGAAGGACGGCGCCGAGCCGATGCGTCGCCTGATGATTGCGCAGGATACGGGGTCGGCCATCAAGGGCGCACAGCGCGCCGACATCTTCTTTGGGACCGGCGACACCGCCGGGCAGCGGGCGGGCGAGATCAAGGATACGGGGCGGCTGCTCGTGCTTCTGCCGATCCAGCGCGCCTATGCGCTGCTGCCGGAATCGGTCCTATGAGCAAGCGCCGTCTCCGGCCGGAAGAGCTCGAACTCTGGCAACAAGTCGCGAAGACCGCGACGCGGCTCCCTGGCGCTCCGGCCAAGCCGAAGCCCGCGGTCGATCCCTCGGCCAAGCCGCGCAAGCCGCTGCCGCCGCCGCGCGATCCCCTTCCGCCCTTCTCGATGGGCAGCTCCGCGCCCGCGTCGCCCGAGCATTACGACTACCTCGGTACCACCTCGGACCGGCTCTCGCGCGAGCCAGTGCGGATGGATTCCAAGGCATTTACCCGGATGAAGCGCGGCAAGCTGGTGCCCGAGGCGCGGCTCGACCTGCACGGCATGACCCTGAACGAGGCCCATCCCGAACTGGTGCGCTTCATCCTCATGTCCGTGACGCTGGGGCTGAGGCTGGTGCTGGTGATCACCGGCAAGGGGCTGCGCGAGGATCCCCACGACCCGATGCCGCGCCGGCGCGGCGTGCTCAAGACGCAGGTGCCGCAGTGGCTGCGGATGCCCGGCGTCTCGCATGCGGTGCTTCAGATCACCGAGGCGCACGGCAAGCACGGCGGGTCGGGCGCGTATTACGTCTATCTGAAGAAGCGGCGCTAGGGCGTCAGCCGCGGCCGGGCAGGATCTGTTCAGTGTGGTCCGACAGGTAGATCCGCAGCCACGGCGTGAAACTTCCGGCCTCGGAGACGGTCCGCGCCCGCAGCGCATCGAGCGCCACCCAGTCGGTGTCCATCACCTCGTCCGGGTTCGGCGCGATGGTCATGCCCTCGGGCGCCTCGGCCACGAAGATGTCCACGAGCTCGTGCTCGATCATCCCGCCACCTACATCGGCACGGTATTCCACCTGCCCGCGCGGTTCGAGCGCGACCCCGGTGATGCCGAGCTCTTCCTCGAGCCGGCGCGCGGCGCAGGTCTCGGGCGCCTCGTCCCAGTGCGGGTGGGTGCAGCAGGTGTTCGCCCAGAGCCCGGGCGTGTGATACTTGCCGAGCGCCCGTCGCTGGAGCAGGATCTCGTCCCCGCGCAGCACGAAGACGGACACGGCCTTGTGGCGGAGTCCGCGCAGGTGCGCTTCGATCTTGTCGACCGGTGTCAGGACACCGTCGACCCATGCGGGGATGCTGGTATTCATGGCGTCTGTTTCCGTTGCCCGGCCCCGATCGTCAAGCGGGCACTGCCAATTGGTCGCATGTCCGGCTCAAACTGTTGTTCACGCAGCCTTTCCCGGAGTAGCCTCGGCCCCGGAGACGTGTCACGGGAGACATACCATGAAACTCAAGATAGCCACGGCCCTCGCTGCAGTGACTCTTGCCGGAACCGCCGTCGCACAGGACGCGGGCGATGCCGCTGCCGGCGAGGACCTGTTCAAGAAGCGCTGCCGGTCCTGTCACTCCGTCGTTGACGACGCGGGCGAAGTGATCGTCAAGGGCGGCCGCACCGGCCCGAACCTCTACGGCGTGATCGGCCGCCCCGCCGGCGCGGTCGAGGATTTCCGCTACAAGGCCTCGATCCACGAAGCGAATGAAAAGGGGCTCGTCTGGGACGAGGAGACCTTCGAGACCTACGTGCAGGATCCGTCCGCCTTCCTGCAGGACTACCTCGGCGACAGCGGCGCTCGCTCGGGCATGACCTTCAAACTCAAGGACGGCGCGGCCGACGTCTACGCCTACCTGGTATCGGTGGCCCCCGCCAACTGAGCCCCTGCCCGTCCCGGGCGCCCTGCGAGAGAGGCGGGCGGCGACGCGACAGGGCGACAGACCCGCGAGAACGATAAAGGGCGCATCCTTGGATGCGCCCTTTTCTCATGCGGTGTCCCTGAGCGGGACCGGGATCAGTTGACCCCGATCTGCCGCGTCAGGCCGAAGACGCTGCCCATCAGCGCGAAGACCACCTGGGCCTGCGTGATGACCGACTCGGTGGCGAGCACGGTGTCGTTGGGATTGATCTCGAAGTTCCGCGCGGCAAAGAGGCCGTCGGCGGAGGTCAGGTCGAAGGTGAAGACCACCTGCTGCATCCGCGGGGCGCTGCCGTCCGAGCGCAGGTGACGCACACTGTATTCGCGCAGCACCAGCACGCCCTTGGGATCGGCGCGGTTCGGGTTGAGCCCGCCCATCAGCGAGATCGCCTCCATCGCGCTCAGGTCGTCCTTGGGGAAGTAGACGAGGTCCTCGCTGCCCGAGGCGCCCATGGCGGTGAAGCTCTTGTCGTCTTCCTCGATGATGACCGTGTCGCCCGGGTAGAGCAGCGCGTTGCGTGAGCCGTTCTCGAGCAGGTCCTTGGACGAGGTCTCGTAGGTGGTGCCGCCGCGCAGCAGGCGCACCTGCGGGTTGCGCATGCCTTGTCTGATGCCGCCGCCGTCGGCGATGAGGCCCAGCACCTTGTAATTGCGCGAGGGCATCGGGTAGGCGCCGGGGCTGGCGACGCCGCCGACCAGCTCGACCGAGTTGCTGCGGCCCTGCGTCAGGCTCAGCTGCACCTGCGCCGAGGGCGCGATCTGCATGAGCTTTTCCTGGATGCGGGCGCGGGCGGCGTCGGGGGTGAGGCCGCGGATGTAGACCTCGTCCACGTAGGGCACGAAGACCGAGCCGCTGGGGCTCACCTCGATCGCGGTCAGCCGGGTCGATTTCGCGGCGGCGTCGATCAGCAGCGAGTTCTCCTGGCTGTCCCAGATCACGATGTTCACCTGGTCGCCGGTCTGGATGAGGTTCGAATTCGACCCCTGCGAGGTTCCGGGCCAGCCGTAGACGGTGTCTTCGCCGGTCTTCGGCCAGGCCGCGATGGCGGGCATGTTGGCGCGGGTGACCGGAACCACCTGGAACGTCGGCGCTTCGGAAGAGGACTCGCTCACCACCTGGGACTGGATCGCGGCACCGCGCGGCAGGCTGCAGGCAGGAACGAGCAGAACGGCTGCGAGGGCAACCACGAGGCTATGTAATCTTGGCAACGAGACCCCCGGGAAGTGCATCCTGACTTTCAAAGGCTTTCTTAGCGGTTGTCGCTGGTGATAGACAGCCTCTTGTGGTTCGAAAATGGCAAATTGGACGGGACCGGGTGTCGGGAATGGCGCAAGTTGCGGAGGGTCAGCGGGATTCAGCCGGCCTGAATCGCGCTTCAGGCTCGTGTCGGACGCCGTCTCGCGCAGGAGGCGAACAATGACCCCGGGAAAACGTGTCTTCGATGTCGTCGCGGCGCTGGTCCTGCTGACGGGCCTCCTACCCTTCATCGTGCTGATCGCGCTGGCGATCCTCGTGCTCGACGGCCGGCCTGTGCTTTATCTCTCCGAGCGGATGAAAACCCAGGACGAGGGCTTCCGGCTGTGGAAGTTCCGCACCATGAAGCCCGATGCCTCGGATCGCGGCGTGTCCGGCGGCGACAAGTCCTCGCGCATCACCCGCACCGGGCGCGCGCTGCGCCGCTACCGGCTGGACGAGATCCCGCAGCTCTGGAACATCCTGCGCGGCGACATCAGCTTCGTCGGTCCCCGCCCGCCCCTGCGCCGCTACACCGAGATGTTCCCCGAGCTCTATGCCGAGGTGCTGGAATCGCGGCCGGGCGTCACCGGGCTTGCCACCCTCGCCTTTCACCGCACCGAGGAACGGCTGCTCGCCCCCTGCAGCAGCAAGGACGAGACCGAGGCGGTCTATTGCCGCCGCTGCGTGCCGCGCAAGGCCCGGCTCGACCGGATCTACACGAACAAACGCAGCTTCTGTTACGATCTGAAGCTCATGCTCGCGACGGTGTTCCGCCGGATTTCGCTGCACTAGGGAACACCCGGTGCAGCGCGGTTGTCGGTGAAGCGTGCGGGGTCAGCGCCGCAGCCGGTGCATCGACACGTAGCCGAGTTCTTCACCCAGCCACTGGCGCGAGGCGAGGATGTCGCCGTTCCCGTCCACCACGAAGTAGTTGACGAAGGGCGTGCCGTCGGCGCTCTCGCAGGCGGCGATGACCTCGCGGGCGGTGCCCTGCACAAGCCCCATCGAGACATCGACCGGCTTGTCGGGCTCGACGCCGCAACGGTAGGTGACGGTGCGGGTCACGTCCTCGGCGGTGAGGAAGCGCTGGATGTAGGTCGCCTGCCCGGTGCGCGAGCCGCGCACGAGGTCACGGACGCCGCCGGCATCGGTCGACATCAGGTCTCCGCCGAAGCCGCGTGTGCCGACGATCACGCCGTTGCGCATGATCACCGCCTGGCGCCCGGCGTTGGCGTAGGTGTCGTAGCCGTTGTTCTGCTCGATCCGCACCAGCAGCGTCTGCGACTGGCGCTCGGGGATATTGAGGAACACCGTCGGCAGGTCGGTCGACGTCAGGGTCTGGACGATCTGCTCCTGCGTCACCGGCGTCGGTTCCCCGGCGCCGCCGAAGATGACGTCATAGCTGGCGGCGAAGGGGTTGTTGTAATACGGATCGTTGCTGCAGGCGGCGACCGCCGCCACCAGGCCAAGCGCCCCTGCGAGCTTCGGGATCATGCGGAATTTCATCGCCAGAACCTTCCCCAAGTGTTGGCCACGTCCGGTTCGTGCCATGTCCGGACCTGTTCGTAGAGACGGTTCGAGACATTCAGGCGCGCGCCGCCGTCCCGCTGGATGGTGCGGATCGTTTCGGTCTGGGTCTTCCGCGAGGGCGTGCCGAGGCCGATCGACAGCGGGATGGTCAGGGTGATGCCCTTGTCGAAGGAGCCTTCGCCGAAGTCGTCGCCCGACACGTCGGTGAGGGTCGCGAAGGCCCCGACGCGCCAGCCGTTGGTGAACTGGCGCTCGACCGTGACGGTGGCGCCGTAGTCGCCCGCGAGGTAGCGGCCCATGTCGACCTGACCGTGGAAGCCGTTGCCGAAGGCGTAATAGGCCGAGACATGGCCGTTCACGTCGGGGATGTCGCGCTCGACGCCGGACACCGGGTCGACGGTGGTGTTGCTCAGCAGCCCGAGCATGCCGTCGTAGTCGCGGCGGCGGACGTAGTTCAGCTCGGCCCCCAGCGCGAAGCGGCTGTCCACCGGCTTCCACAGAAGTTCGCCCGAGACACCGGCATACATCTGCTCGAGATAGCCCATGCTCAGGCGGCCGTAGAGATCAGGACCGGGGCGCGCGTAGAGATCGAGCGTCAGCCGGTCGATCTGCGGATCGCCCTCGCGCGCGTAGTAGCTGTAGTTGGTGCGCACCCGCGGCAGCTTGGATTCGTCGATCCGGGTGATGGTGTCGAGGTTGCCCAGAACCTTCTTCTTGATCGAGCCGCTCAGCACCACGTTCGGCGTGACCTCAAGCTCGCCGCTGAGGCGGGCGCCGACGTCGATGCGCAGCGGGTCCTGCGGGTCGAAGGCCGAGTAGGCGTAGTAGGGCGTCAGCGACCAGGTGAACTTGGGATATTGCGACATGTCCACGGCCGGGGCGCGGCCGAAGGCGTCGGTGATCGTGGTCCGGGCCAGCATCTCGACCGCGGCGTCGTTCTCGAGCGCCTCGAGATCCGAGCGCCGCATGGTGACCGCCGACATCGGCATGCCGTTCTCGGACGGGATGATGGTGAACTGCTCGACCGAGGCGGGCAGCACGCGGGTCATCACCCGCGCCGCGCGGCCGATGGCCTGCGCCGGGGCACCGTAGATCGGGTTGCGCAGCTTGAGCGTGGCGTTGCGCCCCTGCAGGTCGAAGCCCTCGACCTCGAGCTTTTCCTTCTCGAGGCTGGTGACGAGGCGCTGCGCGGTGTTGTCCTCGACCGCGGCGAGCCCGGCGGGCGTACTGGCCCAGCCGAGATCCTGGATGTCGGCGGGTTCACGCGGCTTCACCGGCACGCCGGCGCTTTCGTTGCCGCCCGGCACGCCGGTGGATTTCGGGTTCAGCGACACCGTGACCTGCGCGCCGATGGTGTTGCCATAGGCGTAGTAAAGCGACAGCTGGGTGTTGTTCTTGAGCCTGTAGTCGACGCCGAAGTTGAAGGGCGAGCCGTGGTCGAAGCCGCCGAACTCTGACTCGCGCTCGTAGTCGTCCGAGGAATATTCCAGCGTGAAATTCAGCCGGTCGTTCAGCGCGTAGCTCATGCCGGCGAAGATCGCCATGTCGCCGCGGAACCAGCGGTCCGGCGTCGGCAGGCCACCCTCGCCCAGCGTCTCGACCGGGCGGGTGCCCAGCGTGGCGACAGAGTTGTAGCTGCCGAGGCGGCCCCAGCCGAGACCGGCGGTGAGCTTGAGCTGCGGCGTCACGGTCTTGGTCGCGACGAGGTATTCGCCGCTGTAGATGCCGGTGCCGATGAAGTCCTGCAGGCCGATGGCGACGGCGGGGCGGATCTCGCCCTCGGTCAGGATCTGGTAGCGCAGGTCGAAGCTGCGGTCGTAGAACACGCCGTCGACGCTGTCGCGGTTGTCGAAGTTCTGGATGCCGCTGTAGCGGAACGTGCCGATCAGCCGCGGGGTCATCTGGAAGATCAGCGACAGCCGGTTGCTGTCATGGATCCGCCCGTAGGTCAGCGCGATGGTCGCGTCGGGCGCCACCTCGGCCGAGGGCATGTCGATCAGGCCCGGCGAGCCGTAGCTGTTGAACGACGGGAACTCCTGTGCCGAAGACGCGCCGGAGAACGCTGCAAGCATCGCGATGGATGCTAAAATCCGCGCCTGTCTCCTTGGATTCACTGGCCCCGTCCCCATTCAATCGACCCCTGACGCAATCGGTTTCCGGCACCAGAGCTAGTCGGAATCCCCGTCCCTGTCTATCGACCCTCCCGTGGCAGGTGGCGCCCTGTGGGATAAACGGCACGTCCCCGCCCATGCCGAACGCGGACATTTTGAAACGTTAAGCCGGCGGAAACGGATGCCCGGCTATCACCATCGACGGGGTGAATAACGAGGTGGTGGAAATGGCGGTCGACAGCAATGTCGCGCCGGTCATCATCAAGAGAAAGAAAGTATCGGGCGGCGACGGGCATCACGGCGGCGCCTGGAAGGTCGCCTATGCCGATTTCGTCACGGCGATGATGGCTTTCTTTCTTCTGATGTGGCTGCTCAACGCGACGACCGAGAAACAGCGCAAGGGGCTCGCGGACTACTTCAGTCCGACGATCGCGGTCAGCCGGATGTCCGGTGGCGGCGACGGCACCCTCGGCGGCGAAAGCGTCTTCACCGAGGCGGTGCTGCCGCGGGTCGGCACCGGCGCCACCAGTCTCAATCCCATGGCCCAGAACCGCGCCCGCGGCTCCTCGGATCCCGGCCAGGCCCGGGAGACCGGCAAGGCCGAAGAGGCCGGCGCGAGCGATGAAGACCTCAAGGCGCTCGAGGACCTGCTCATGGGACGCGGCGGCGAGACCATGATCGACGACAACCTCATGCGCCACATCGCGACGCGGGTGACCGACGAAGGCCTCGTGGTCGAACTCTTCGAGACCGAGGACGCGCGCCTCTTCGACGAGACCGGGGCGCCGATGCCGCTCCTGCGGGATCTCGCGGGGGTCATTGCGCGGGTCTCGCGGCTGGTGACCAACCCGCTCGCGGTCGAGGGCCACACCACGGCCTTTCCCATCGTGCTCGCGCGCGATCCCTCGTGGGACGTGTCGACGCGGCGGGCGGACGATTTCCGGCAGCTCCTGCTCGCCGGCGGGCTCGACCGCAAGCGCATCGACCGGGTGACCGCCCATGCCGACCGCGAGCCGTCTCAGAGCAACCCCATGGATGCGCGCAACAACCGGCTCGAGGTCATCTTCCTGCGCAAGGGGTGAAAACGCGGGCCGGTTATGGCTCGCATTTTACCTGTTAGCGCGGCGTTAAGGCCACGCCCGTAACTGTTGTCGCGAGTAATCAGATCGAGACAGCAGAAAGGCGTGTCCCATGACCATCTCTTCGTCGCTCAATGCCGGGGTTTCGGGGCTTTCCGGAAACGCAAGCCGGCTTGCCGCGATCTCCGACAACATCGCCAACTCCTCGACCTACGGCTATCGCCGGGTCGAGACGGATTTCACCGCACTGGTGATGTCGAGCGGAACCAGAACCTACACCGCCGGGGGCACCTCGGTCGACAACCTGCGTCTGGTCGACCAGGGCGGCGCGCTGGTCTCGACCAGCAACGCCACCGACCTCGCCATCGACGGCATCGGCATGCTGCCGGTGGTCGCGGTCTCGCAATACGAGGCGACCGGAGAGCCTGAGCTGCTGCTGACCTCGACGGGCTCCTTCCGCATCGACGAGAACGGTTACCTGGCAAGCGAGTCCGGCTACTACCTGATGGGCTGGCCTGCGAACCTCGACGGGACGATCCCCAACTATCCGCGCGACACGATCAACGGGCTTGAGCCCATCCAGTTCAGCTTGAGCCTCACCGGTGACCCGACCACCTCGGTCGACATGGCGCTCAACCTTCCGGCCACCGCGACACAGGCCGGCGCCTCGGGCGAGACCGAGTATCTCGAGATCGAGTATTTCGACAACGTCGGCATCTCGCAGAGCGTCTCGATCACCTTCACGCCCACGGTGCCCGCCACCGGCATGTCCAACGAATGGACCATGGTGATGACGGACTCCGCACAGGCGGGCGCGGTGATCGGCGAGTACACCATCACCTTCGACAACACGAGCGGCAGCGGTGGCACCATCCTGTCGGTCGCCGACATCACCGGCGGCGTCTATGACGGCGCGACCGGTCTCTTCACCGTCAACGTGTCCGGCGGCCCCATCGAGTTCCACATCGGCGCGGTTGGCGAGACCGGCGGCCTCTCGCAGCTTGGCGACGGCTTCGCGCCCATCTCGATCAGCAAGGACGGCTCCTCGGTCGGCAACATGGTCTCGGTCGAGGTCGACGAGAACGGTTATGTCAGCGCGCTCTACGACAGCGGCCAGAGCCAGGTGCTCTACCAGATCCCGCTCGCCGACCTGCCGAACTACAACGGCATGATCGCGGTGGACGGCTCGACTTTCCGGCCCTCGCCCGAGAGCGGCTCGTTCTTCCTGTGGGACGCGGGCGACGGTCCGACCGGCAGCGTCAAATCTTACGCCCGGCAGGAGTCCGCCACGGACATCGCGCGTGAGCTGACTGACATGATCCGCACCCAGCGCGCCTATTCGTCCAACGCGAAGGTGATCCAGACCGTGGCATTGTCCTTTGCGGTCGCAACCGACTTGCCGGTCGAGATCTCGCCCTGGGTCATGGCGAGGTTGTTGTTGATGGATTTGAGGGTCTGCAGCGCCACCATGGCGCCGTTGTTCGTCAGGATGCTAGACATTGATATGTGTCCTTACAGTCGCGCCGCGCTTTACGCGGCTTTTGTGTTGTGCCGGAACCGGCTTCCTGAACGTCTTTCTGACGAGAGCAGACCGGGCGTCACGCCCGCCGCGCCATCCAATCGGATGCGAGGCCACCTTGCCTCGGGAATCCTAACGGTGCGCTAAGGCGCCTCGGTGAGTTGCACGCGATTTGCCTCGAATCCGTTCAAGCGCGGCGCTCCAGCCGACTGTCTTGTTCGGCGCTGATGGTCTCCCTGCGCCCCTGTGCATCATAGACATCCATGGATTTCCGGATCTGGCGCAGCACCCCCAACCTTTCCGCGACATTGCGAATCCCGGCGAGCGTCTGATCGAACAGTTCCTGGTTGCGGCGCAGCTTCAGGCGCAGAGGGCGAATCGCGTCACTGTTGTCGGGCGGGCTTTCGGCCAGCCGGTCGATCAGGGCGATCTTCTCCTCCATGATCGGGCCGATGTCGTCCAGCGCGCCGTCAAGCAAGGCGCGGCGTTCGCGGTCGAGCAGCGCCTCGAGCGCCTCGAGTGTGGCGGGGGCCATCTCAGTCATGCAGTCGCTCCTTTATAGCGTGATAGATCGATTCGGCGAGCCCGATGCCGCCTTGCTCCGCCAGGACCCGCGCGTGCTCAGTGCGCAGGAAAGAGCTGAATTGTTCCTCGCCGATGCCCCCACCGAAGCCCGCCGGACTCTCGCCAAGCCGCGCTGCCTTCAGCATTTCGTTCAGGAATGTGGCTTCCAGCTCGACGGCCGCTTTGCGCAGCGCGTCCGGAGGCTTGGCCGGGCCAGTACCGGTGATTTCCATCAGGTGGCTCCAATTGGACTCAACTGAGCCCATTCAATCGCGTGACGGTAAAGAACCGGTAAGGATGTGCACGATATGTTCCCGGGAACGGAAGAATTCCCGGAGTGACCATGCTGAGCCAACTCACAGGCTTTCTGAGCCACGCGCTTGTCGCGAAGGACAAGGAGAACGGTGCCGCCGAGCGCGGCTGCGAGATGCCCTTCGACGAGGTCTTTCGAAGCGTCCGCAATGAGTCGCGCTCCTCGGGCGATGACAGTTTGCCTGAGGCCGATGCTGAGCCGCGGCTTGAAGAGGTATCTGCCTCAGATCCTTCTTCCGCGGAGGCTATAGAGGTCGGGCGGAATGAGGCGTTCGCTGAAGAGGAGGATGTCGAAGATCTGCCTGGTTTGCCCGACCACGATGACAGTCAGGAAGCGCAAAGTGGCGCGACATTTCCAGGGAAGCAGGATGGTCCGGCACATCGGGACGGCGAACTGGGTGCCGGACTTGTCGCCAAGCACGACAATGCATTGACCATGTTCACAACCAGACGTTCGATAGCCCCAACTAACGCAGTCGCAACGGAGGTTTCGGCCCGTGGCGCGGCGGCCTCGATGGGGGGTGTACAGCCCGCGCATGTGGCCGCCCCTATCTCCGCGGACGTGCCGCATATCCAAAGGATAGAACGCAGCACCAGGTCGGAGCAGGCGGACACGCCTCGAATGCCCTCGTACCTTCAAGGCCAGGAGCTGGCAGGCAAAGACAGAGACCCATTCGCCGTCGCGCGACCAGGCCCTGCGCCGCAAGCCGATTCAGCACCTCAGAAAACCAGAGCTGAATTTCGATCAGTCGCGTCCGGCACGCTTGTCCGCTCCAAAGCGGAAAAACCGTCAGAAAATGAAGCGTCTATGCCGACCGGTCGAACGCAAGACCAGGAGTCTCCTTCAGCGTCACGCTTGGCCGAAACCCACCCACAGAAAAGTGTCAGTGGCGGCGAACCTCGAAGAATGAGGCTTGCACATCAAAGGGTTGATAGACCAAGCACTTCGTTTCAGGTTCCTTCCACCTCACGGAACCAAGTCGACATCTTCGAACCCAAGAGCGCGGTGCGCACTGTGATCCTGGGTGACGTGGAAGGGACCGGAACGAATGTCGCCATGCCATACCCGCGCGGGGAGCTCACGACCGAACCTCCGGCGAGTCGCTTGGAAACGAACTTGCGTTCGGGTTTAGACGTGTCCCTGGCAAGACCAGGACACACCGCAGTCCGGGCACGTGGCGAAGTGCGCTTTTCGGCCGAGACTAGCCAAGTGCGTGACGGCAGAATTTCTTATGGGAGCCGGCTTGATGTTCCCATGCCGGCGCATGGCACTATCGAAGGCATCCCTGACACAGAGGTCTCGGCAACTCCTTCTGTCGATGGTGACGCCCCGAAAGCAAGACGGAACACAGAAAACGGCGCTCAATCAAAAACACTCGCAATGCCCTCTGTTTCGGCGGAAGCAGCTGGTCTCGCTGCAGATCGAACATCCAAGGAAGTTGGTGAGCAAGTTGAGGTCGCGTTCGGACTGCGCTCATCGGCACGCCGTCCAGCATCCCTTAGTGACTTGGGACATATCCACCCATCATCGCGTACCCCACAGTTTGAGCCAACGCCCGAACCAGCAAGGGCGCAGATCCTGTTCACAGGCGCTGCCCGCGAAGCAATGGCCCATCTGCCAGACACAAATAGCGCCGAACCTATCGCCGCCGAAACCCTAAGGAGCGCAAACAATTCCGGGCAGCAGCATGAGCCTTCCGCTGAAGTCGGCCATGTGGTCTCCGGAGAGGTGTCCGCTACGCGAAGCACGGTCCAAGGCCGTTCAGAAGCCAACAAAGACAATATCTTCGGAAAGCCGCCTGAGGGGAAGATGGCGACGGCGGAGGCCGGCGAAGATGCACCGAGCCTGGATCCAATCGGGAAGCTTGTACCACCTGAGACGCGACGGCTGCCAGACCCTCAACTGGCGAAGAGCCTCCCCTTTTCGGAAAATTCTCGTGAAAAAACCGTCCAGGTTCCGGGCGCTGGACAGGTACGATCCATAGACACCATCTCAGACTCGACCTCTGAAGCGGCCCCGGAAACTGGTGCGGAGACACTCGCACACGGCATCGTCGGTGGTCGCATCGACAAGCGCGAGACCACACAAGTGCCAGCGCTTGTGTGGCAACGCTCATCGCTGGGCACCGCAGCACCACAAGCGTTGGGCCATCCTCGCGCGTATTCCGATGAGACTGTCCGGTTTTTCCGCCACCGGCCGGAGCAGACCACCGCGCGTTTAAGCGGCGCAAAGTTGCAGAGCCCCACGCCAGAGCCCGTGACGCAAACGCAAAGGCTACGCCGCGTAGAAAGCGGGATGCTGCGCGAGAATATGGACGAGGGGACCTCACCCCAGCAGATTGGGGGCAAGATTGTCTCCGCACAAGGTTTTCCGATCCGCTCGGATCTGCTTTCGCAGCGAACCCAGCCTACAGGATCAGTGCTCTCGCCTGTTTTGGATGACGGCGACCCCGAGCCGCTCGAGGCCGGCCTCGGTATGTTGTCGGGCGAGGCGCGTGCGTCCGGTTCGGCCTCGCAGGCTCCTGCCGGCACTGCGTTTCACCGCACGGAAACCGCAACTTCGGTGCTGAGGCAGGTGATTGAGGGGGTCACGACCGCCCCCGACGCTGCCAATGATGTCATCGAGCTGCAACTCCGGCCGGAGGAACTTGGCCATTTGCGCTTCCGGATGATTCACGGAGAGCATGGGCTTCTGCTCAACATTTCGGCCGATCGACCGGAGACGCTCGACCTTCTGCGCCGTCATGTGGACCAATTGGCCCGGAGTCTATCGGACCTTGGTTACGGGGACGCCAGCTTCAGCTTCGGCGAGGGTGGACAGAGCAATGGTCGAGGCGGTGAGGCCGGTAGAGGTATGGCGACCGATCATGCGGCGCCAATCGACAGATACCAGGACATCGAAACTCCGAGAATGACCGCACGCGGGGTTACCCCGTCCGACGGCCTCGACATCCGCATCTGAGGAGGTAACCCATGCAAACCGGATCTGTCGGGGCGGCGAACGCCTCAATCTCTTCCTCGAACACGGCGAGCACGAACAAGACTGTGCTCAGCTCCGATTTCGAGACGTTTCTCAAGATGCTCACCACGCAGATGCAGAACCAGGATCCGCTGAATCCGCTCGACACCACGGAGTACGCGACGCAGCTCGCGACCTTCTCCTCGGTCGAGCAGCAGGTGCTGACCAACGACCTGCTCAAGGAACTGACCGGCGTCATCGGCGGCAACCAGTTCCAGCATCTTGCCGGCTGGATCGGGAAACAGGCGCTTTCAGACGCGCCGGTCTTCTACGGTGGGGCGCCGATCGTGTTGCGGCCGGAGTATGCAAGCGGCGCGGATGGAGCGCGGCTGGTCGTGCGGAACTCCGGCGGGTCGGAGGTGCAGACCCTGACCCTCGATATGTCTGATCCGGTGATCGCCTGGGTCGGCGTGGACGACCTCGGCGATCCCCTTCCCTCTGGTGTCTACAGCTTCCAGATCGAAAGCCTCTCGGGCAGCGGGGTGATCGGGAGATCCGACGCGCAGGTGTATAACCCGATCATCGAGGTGCGGCAGCAGAACGGTGAGGTGATGCTGACCCTCTCCGATGGGAGCGAGATCCGTGCCTCGGATGTGACCGCGCTGCGATCGGGCATCGCATGACGCAAGCGACGCAGCGGCAGACCGGACGCGACCCTGCGTACCTTTGCGCGACGCCGCAAGCTTGGCCGAATGACGAGGGGTCAGTTCCAGTAATGCCAGCCGAAGACCAGCACCGCGCCCAGGACGGCGCCGGCAGCGCTCCAGCCGATGCGGCCTGGCCAGGGATTGCGGCGTGCAGGCGCGTCGCCTTCGGACTGGCGGATCAGCGCGGCCTCGACCAACCCTGGCAGACGCGGCCCGAAACGGCCCAGAACACGGGTCGTCAGCACCAGATCGCGCAGAACGGCGCGCGGGCCGAGCGAGGTCTTGATGTAGTCCTCGACCACGGGTCGCGCGGTATGCCAGATGTTCATGTGCGGGTTCAGGGACCGTGCCACCCCCTCGACCACCACCATGGTTCGTTGCAGCAGGATCAGCTCGGTCCGGGTCTGCATGCCGAAGCGCTCGGTGACCTCGAACAGGTAGGAGAGCAGCCGCGCCATCGAGATCCGCGTGGCGTCCATGCCGAAGATCGGCTCGCCGACGGCGCGCAGGGCACGGGCGAATTCATCGACGTCGCGGTCGGCGGGCACGTAGCCGGCCTCGAAATGTACCTCGGCGACACGCTTGTAATCGCGACGGATGAACCCGTAGAGAATCTCGGCGTAGACCCGGCGAGTATATTCGTCGATGTGTCCCATGATGCCGAAATCATACGCGATGATGTCACCGTTGGGCGCCACCTTGAGGTTGCCCTGGTGCATGTCGGCGTGGAAGAAGCCGTCGCGCAGTGCATGGTTCAGGAAAAGCTGCAGCACCCGCTCGCTCAGTTCCACGCGGTCGTGGCCGGCGGCATCCAGCGCGGCATTGTCGCCGAGCGGCTCGCCCTCGGCCCAGCTCATGGTCATCACCCGGCGGCCGGACAGGCCCCAGACCACGGCGGGCAGCTGGAAGCCTGCGTCGCCCTCGGTATTGGCAGCGTATTCGCTGGCCGCAGCGGATTCGAGCCGCAGGTCGAGTTCGCCCATCACGACGCTCTCGAAATGCTTGATCACGTCGCGTGGGCGCAGCCGCCGTGAGGCAGGCGCCAGCGTCTCGATCATGTCGGCGGCGAAGTAGAAGGCATCGATGTCGGTGCGGAAGGCACGCTCGATTCCCGGACGCAGCACCTTGACCGCGACAGTCTCACCGGTGTCGGCGCGGCGCGCCTTGTGCACCTGCGCGATGGATGCGGCGGCCACGGGCTCGCTGAATTCGGAGAAGATCTCGGGCAGCGCCACGCTGAGCTCGGACTCGATCTGTGCACGGGCCTTCTCGACACCGAAGGGCGGAAGCTTGTCCTGCAGCACCCGGAGCTGGTTCGCGAGGTCCTGCCCCACCACGTCGGGCCGGGTCGAGAGGATCTGGCCGAACTTGATGTAGGCCGGCCCCAGCGCAGACAGCGCGCGGGTGGCGGGCGGCATCGACGGATCGCCCTCGATTCCGAGCCACTTGAACGGCCAGACCAGCGTGCGGAAGGCCACGCGCACGGACTTTGGCGCGTCGAGCGCGTCGAGAACGACCCCCATGGCGCCCGTGCGTTCGAAGGTGGCGCCGGTGCGGATCAGGCGCCAGATGTTGTGCGGTCCACGCATGAATTACAGCTTCCAGCCCGAATGCAGGCAGGCGATGCCCATCGACAGGTTGCGGTACTTGGCGTTTCCGAAGCCCGCCGTCCTCACCATGCCGAGGAAGGTCTCCTGGTCGGGGAACTTGCGGATCGACTCGACGAGGTACTGGTAGCTGTCGCGGTCGCCGGCGATGGCCTGCCCCATGCGGGGGATGATGTGGAACGAGTAGAGATCGTAGATCTTCTGCATCATGTCGTTGGGAATCTGGCTGAATTCGAGCACCATCAACCGGCCGCCGGGGCGAAGCACGCGGTAGGCCTCGTTCAGCGCCTCCTGCGGGCGGGTGACGTTCCGGATGCCGAAGGAGATGGTGTAGACGTCGAAGCTGTTGTCCGGGAAGGGCAGCGCCATGGCGTCGCCCACCACCCAGTCGAGTTCGTCGGCCTTGGCGGCGGCCTCGGCGCGCTTGCGGCCCTCGACCAGCATCGGCTCGGTCAGGTCGAGCACGGTGGCGTGGCCATGGCCCGCGCGCTTGAGGAAGCGGAACGAGATGTCGCCGGTGCCGCCCGCCACGTCGAGCAGCCGCTGCCCGGGCCGCGGCGCCAGCCAGTCCATCATCGCATCCTTCCAGATGCGGTGGATGCCCATCGACATGGCGTCGTTCATCACGTCGTATTTCGACGCCACCGACCCGAAGACGCCGCGCACCCGGCCTGCCTTCTCGCTTTCGGGGATATCGGTGAAACCGAAATGCGTGGTTTTCTGGGTGTTGTCGCTCATGGGTCTTGCCGTCCTGTTGCTGCATCTCCTTATAGAGCGCGCGGCCCGCGCTGCAATGCGGCCCCGTGACAAGGAGTGAGAATGCCCGAACTGCCCGAAGTCGAAACCGTGCGCCGCGGCCTCGCCCCCGTGATGGAGGGCAACACCATCGCGAAGGCCCTGGTCAACCGTCCCGACCTGCGCTGGCCTTTCCCCGAGCGCATGGCCGAGCGCCTCACCGGGGCCCGGGTCGAGCGGCTGCGGCGGCGGTCAAAGTACATTCTGGGCGATCTCGACAGCGGCGAGACCCTGCTCATCCACCTCGGCATGACCGGGCGGATGCTGGTCTCGGGCGATGCGCTGGGGCGGTTCGTGCACGACCACCCTGCTCCGGAAAAGCACGATCACGTGGTGCTCGACCTGGCCGACGGCGCCCGCATCACCTTCAACGACCCGCGACGTTTCGGCGCGATGGACCTGATGCCCACGGCGACAGCCGAGCAGCATCCGCTGCTGGCGGCGCTGGGGCCGGAACCGCTGGGCAACGCGTTCAGCGAATCCCACCTCGTGGCGGCGCTTTCGGGGCGGACGATGCCGATCAAGTCGGCGCTGCTCGACCAGAAGATCGTCGCGGGGCTTGGCAATATCTACGTCTGCGAGGCGCTTTATCGCTGCGGGATTCATCCCGGACGTCGCGTCAGCAGACTTTCCGCGAAACGCATCGCCTCGCTCGTTCCGGTGATCCGGCAGGTTCTGGAGGAGGCCATCGCGGCGGGCGGCTCGAGCCTGCGCGATTTCCGCCAAGCCGATGGCGAGCTTGGATATTTTCAGCACAGCTTCGACGTCTACGGTCGCGAGGGCGCGCCCTGTCGAACGCCCGGATGCACGGAAACCGTCCACCGGATCGTGCAATCGGGGCGCTCGTCCTTCTACTGTCCGAGCTGCCAAAGATAGCTTGATCGGTCCGGTCAAGCTGTTAAGGCTGCGTTTTGACGCTAACGGACGGGAGCCCGAAGTCATGGCCTATGAGACGATCATCGTCGAAGTAGAGGACCACGTCGCAACCATCACCCTCAATCGCCCGGACGCCCTGAACGCCCTTAACAGCCATCTACTGTCAGAGCTGGCGCAGGCCCTCACCGAGGCGGACGCCAACGACAAGGTGCGCTGCATCATCTTGACCGGCTCGGCCAAGGCCTTTGCCGCAGGGGCCGACATCAAGGAGATGTCCGAGAAGAGCTTCGTCGACATGTTCCTCGGCGATTTCTTCCAGCCGACGGTCGATGCTGCCGCGAAGGTGCGCAAGCCGATCATCGCAGCGGTCAGCGGCTACGCGCTGGGCGGCGGCTGCGAGCTGGCGATGATGTGCGATTTCATCATCTGCGCCGACAACGCCAAGTTCGGCCAGCCCGAGATCAACCTCGGCGTGATCGCCGGCATCGGCGGCACCCAGCGCCTGACCCGCTACGTGGGCAAGTCCAAGTCGATGGACATGCACCTGACGGGCCGGTTCATGGATGCGGAAGAAGCCGAGCGCGCCGGTCTGGTGAGCCGCGTCGTCCCCGCCAAGCAGCTGATGGACGAGGTGCGCACCGCGGCGGACAAGATCGCCGAGAAGTCGATGATCGCCACCATCGCGGCCAAGCAGGCGGTCAACCGCGCCTACGAGACCACGCTGACCGAAGGTCTGCTGTTCGAGCGCCGCGTGTTCCACTCGCTCTTCGGCACCGAGGATCAGAAGGAAGGCATGGCAGCCTTCCAGGAAAAGCGCAGCGCGCAGTTCCGCGACCGCTGATCGCGCAGGCGACACTGTTTTGAGCGGCCCGCCGGATCGGCGGGCCGTTTTGCGTTTCCCGACCGGGATGTCGCGGGCCGTGAGCGGGCCCCGATCCGGCCGGGCTCAGGTCATGTCAGGATTGCAGGGCGCCGCGATGGCTGCGGATGGCCGCCTGAATGGCGCGCCAGTCGCGCGCCTGGGTGGCGTTTCCGCGCTCTTCGCTTTCGCGCACCTTCTGCGCGGCCTCGATCTCGGCTCGGTCGCCATGGGTGCGGTAGAGCGCCTGCGCGTACTCGGTGATCTGCATTGCGTCCATCTCTGACTCCTCCCTTCAGTGAGAACACGCCCGCCGTGACGGGAGCCCGACTATAGGGAACTAAAAGCGATTCTGCGACCCATGGCGCGTTTCGGGCATTTGGGCTTTGCTTTTCCGCGATTTTGCTATAGGTGCCGCCGCTACATGCGCGTGATGCCCGCTTTGGCAAGAATCGGTCCCGACACAGAGTCCGGGTCAAGGCGGTATTGCGCACTCCAGATACCATAGACCCGAGACAGACAGGACAGATCATCATGGCAAATTCGCCCCAGGCCAAAAAACGCGCCCGCCAGAACGAAAATCGGTTCGCGGTCAACAAGGCCCGCCGTTCGCGCATCCGCACCTTCCTCCGCAAAGTCGAGGAGGCCATCGCCTCCGGTGACAAGGACGCCGCAGTCGCCGCCCTGCGCGCCGCACAGCCCGAGCTGATGCGCGGCGTGACGAAGGGTGTCTTCCACAAGAACACCGCGTCGCGGAAGATCTCGCGCCTCGCATCGCGCGTCAAATCGCTCGGCTGAAAAGCCACACACTGCGAATATCTCTAAGGCGAAAGGCACCACAACCAGTGGTGCCTTTTTTCGTTCCTTCACCCATTAATTGATCAAAGAGATTCTTTTTCGGTAAACTCCGGAGTCAAGTTTGAAGATCGGTTGCCGCTGTTCACGCCGAGTTGCTAATTTCAACAGGCGAGTCACATTGCTTGGGGGGACAGGCAAGCGGATCAGCGCCACGCATTCCAGTGGCGTTTGAAGCCGCGTCTTCGGCAGTCTGCTGTCACAGCTGTCGGAACAGGGCGCAAGCCCTGCCAGTCCGAACATATACAAAGCGCGGAAAGCGCCAGCCAGGCCACCTTTGCACAGGGGAGCAAGGGCGGTAGCGGCGTTGTTTCCGGTCAGGGGTGCGTGTCACCCCAGCCCATGCTTCCACGGCATGGGGCAGCCGAGTATTGTCAAGCGACGTGCTTCGCGGGGCGCCACGCGCAGGGCGCCCCGGGACGACGAGTCGAGCACATGGCAAGAAGCTTTCGGAGCGGGGACAGAATGACGAAGGAACAATGGGGCGCGTTGCAGGACCAGTTGAGCAGCACGATCGGGGAGAACAACTACAAGACCTGGATCCAGCCAATCGAATTCCACTGCATCGAGCCCGGTGGCATCGCGGTCTTCAATGTCCCGACGAACTTCATCGGCACCTACGTGTCGCAGAATTTCGGCGAGCTGCTGCTGGCCAAGCTGGCATCGATGGATTCAGAGATCAGGCGCCTGAAGTTCCAGGTGGCGAACGTCGATACGCGACCGTCGCAGCAGCCGCGCCCGGCTCCGGCCGCGGGCTCCGCCGCGTCCACGCAGACGGCGACCGCGACCTCGGGGGACGTGCTTCCGGGGGCTCCGCTCGACGCCCGCTTCACCTTTGACAGCTTCATCGTCGGCAAGCCGAACGAGCTGGCCCATGCTGCGGCCAAGCGCGTGGCCGAGGGCGGCCAGGTGACCTTCAACCCGCTCTTCCTCTACGGCGGCGTCGGCCTCGGCAAGACGCACCTGATGCATGCGATCGCATGGGACCTGCGCAACCACCGTCCCGACCTGAACGTGCTCTACCTCTCCGCCGAACAGTTCATGTACCGCTTCGTCCAGGCCCTGCGCGAACGTCGCATGATGGACTTCAAGGAGCTGTTCCGTTCGGTCGACGTGCTCATGGTGGACGATGTGCAGTTCATCGCCGGCAAGGATTCCACCCAGGAAGAGTTCTTTCACACGTTCAACGCGCTGGTGGACCAGAACAAGCAGATCATCATCTCGGCCGACCGTGCCCCCGACGAGATCAAGGACCTCGAGAACCGCATCCGCTCGCGGCTCCAGTCCGGTCTGGTCGTCGACCTGCACCCGACCGACTACGAACTGCGCCTTGGCATCCTCCAGTCCAAGGTTCAGAACTACCGCCTGCAATACCCGTCGCTGCAACTCGACGACGGCATTCTCGAATTCCTCGCGCATCGCATCTCGACCAACGTCCGGGTGCTCGAGGGCGCGCTGACCCGCCTCTTCGCCTTCGCGTCTCTTGTCGGCCAGCCGATCACCATGGAGCTGACGCAGGATTGTCTCGCCGACGTGCTGCGCGCCTCGGACCGCAAGATCTCGATCGAGGAGATCCAGCGCAAGGTGGCCGAGCATTACAACATCCGTCTCTCGGATCTCATCGGCCCGAAGCGGGTGCGCAACTTCGCGCGTCCGCGGCAGGTGGCCATGTACCTGTGCAAGCAGCTCACCGCCCGCTCGCTGCCCGAGATCGGCCGCCGCTTCGGCGGGCGCGACCACACCACCGTGATGCACGGCGTCAAGCGCATCGAGGAACTGCGCACGCAGGACAGCCAGATCGCCGACGACGTCGAGCTGCTGCGCCGCGCGCTCGAAGCCTGAGTCCCTGTCACAACACATCGAGCCGGGGCCGCGAAACCGTGGCCCCGCGGCCTTGACGGCACATTGAAACCATCGGATCAATCGCAGAAACAACGCTTGGAGCGGCTAGCGCATGGCGCTAGGCTGCATCTCCGGCATCGCGGAGGGTGAGGGATGAAAGTCAGTATCGAACGCGCGACACTGCTCAAGGCAGTGAGTCAGGCGCAATCCGTGGTGGAACGGCGCAATACCATTCCGATCCTCGCCAACGTCCTGATCGAGGCCGAGGGCAACACGGTGACCTTCCGTGCCACCGATCTCGACATCGAGGTCCTGGACAAGGCGCCGGCGCAGGTCGAGCGGGCAGGGGCCACGACCGTGTCGGCGGTGACGCTGCACGAGATTGTCCGCAAACTGCCCGACGGGGCGCTGGTGCAACTGTCCGAGGACGGTGGCGCCGGGCGTCTCACGGTGACCGCGGGCCGGTCGAACTTCAACCTCGCCACCCTGCCTAAGGAGGACTTCCCGGTCATGGCCTCGTCGGAATACGCGACGAACTTCACCGCCAAGGCCGAGGTGCTGCGCAAGCTCTTCGACAAGTCGAAATTCGCCATCTCCACCGAAGAAACCCGCTACTACCTGAACGGCGTCTACATGCACATCGCCGACAGCGAAGAGGGCCGGGTGCTGCGCTGCGTCGCCACCGACGGCCACCGCCTCGCGCGCATCGACGCGCCGCTGCCGTCGGGCGCCGAGGCCATGCCGGGCGTGATCGTGCCGCGCAAGACCGTGGGCGAGCTGCGCAAGCTGCTCGACGAGGACGAGATGGACATCGCGGTGTCGGTTTCCGAGACCAAGGTGCGTTTCGCCACGCCCGACATTACCCTGACCTCCAAGGTCATCGACGGCACCTTCCCCGACTATTCCCGCGTGATCCCCACCGGCAACACCCGCCGGCTCGAGGTCGATGCGAGCGAGTTCGCCAAGGCGGTGGACCGGGTCGCGACCGTCTCGTCCGAGCGGTCGCGCGCGGTGAAGCTGCAGCTTGACGAGGACCGGCTGGTGCTCTCGGTGAACGCGCCCGACAGCGGCGCCGCCGAGGAAGAGCTGGCGGTGGCCTATGGCGACGACCCGCTCGAGATCGGCTTCAACGCGAAGTACCTGCTCGAGATCGCGAGCCAGGTGGATCGCGAGAACGCGGTGTTCATGTTCAACTCGTCCGGCGACCCGACCCTGATGCGCGAGGGCAGCGACACCAGCGCGGTCTATGTCGTGATGCCGATGCGGGTGTGAGTCGGGGCACCGCGTCCCCGAAGCCTCGCACCGCTTGCGAGCCATCCGTCACGTATCCGGACAAGACCGAGGGACAGGCACCGCGCCTGTCTTTCATCTGTCTGGAGATACTCGGAAAAACACCTTCCAACATGCGCCAGGCACCTCCATGAGCCTGCATCTTTCCTCGCTCGCGCTGTCGCATTTCCGCTCGCACCGGCGCGCAGAAATCGCGGTGGATGCGCGTCCCGTGGCGATCTATGGGCCGAACGGGGCGGGCAAGACCAATCTCATCGAGGCGGTGTCGCTGCTGTCGCCCGGGCGCGGCATGCGGCGTGCCGCGGCGCAGGAGATCGCCCGCCGGCCCGAGGCCCTGGGCTGGCGCATCGGCGCGGAATTGCACGCCCCCGACGGGGTCCACGAGATCGACATCCGTGCCGAGGCCGGGGCCGCGCGGCAGGTCTCGATCGACGGCAAGCCCGCGCCGCAGACGGCGCTGGCGCGGATCGCCCGGGTGCTCTGGCTGGTGCCCTCGATGGACCGGCTCTGGATCGAGGCGCCCGAGGGCCGCAGGCGGTTTCTCGACCGCATGACGCTGTCGTTCTTCCCTGACCACGCCGACGCCTCCCTGACCTACGAAAAGGCCATGCGCGAGCGCAACCGGCTGCTCAAGGACCAGGTCCGCAACGCGCATTGGTACGCGGCGCTCGAAGGGCAGATGGCGCAGGCCGGCGCGCAGCTCCAGTCGAACCGGCAGGCGGCGCTGGCACGGCTGGCGCAGGCGCAGGAGGGGGCCGAGACGCAGTTTCCCGCCGCCGAACTCGAGCTGGTGTCGACCGAGGCCGACATCCCCGAGACCGCCGAGGACCTGCGCGGCGCGCTGTCCGAGAGCCGCTTCCGCGACATGGCCGCCGGGCGCACGCTGATCGGGCCGCACCGCGCCGACCTGCACGGGGTCTTCGCCGCCAAGGGCGTGCCGGCCTCGGACTGCTCCACAGGCGAGCAGAAGGCGCTGCTGATCTCGCTGATCCTCGCCAACGCGCGGGCGCTGACCGCCGACCTCGGTGCGCCGCCGATCCTGCTGCTCGACGAAGTCGCGGCCCACCTCGACGCGGGCCGCCGCGCGGCGCTTTACGACGAGATCTGCGCGCTGGGGGCGCAGGCCTGGATGACCGGCACCGGACCCGAGCTCTTCGGGGAACTCGGCGCCCGCGCACAGCGGCTCGAGGTGCGCGAGGAGGGTGGGCAATCATTCGTTGAAAACCCGCTCAACTGACACCAAATCTTGTGTCATCTGCGTGACATTGCAGGGCTTTCCCACTATAAAATCCACAAACAAGACAGAGGATGGCTAGATGGCCGAACCCGCAGGCGCGCCGCAGGAATACGGCGCGGATTCTATCAAGGTTCTCAAGGGCCTGGAAGCAGTGCGCAAGCGTCCCGGGATGTACATCGGCGACACCGATGACGGCTCGGGCCTGCACCACATGGTCTACGAGGTCGTGGACAACGGCATCGACGAGGCTCTGGCAGGCCACGCGGATTTCGTTCGCGTGAAGATTCATGCCGACAACTCGGTCTCGGTGCGTGACAACGGCCGCGGAATCCCGGTCGACATGCACCACGAGGAAGGCGTCTCGGCGGCCGAGGTCATCATGACCCAGCTTCACGCCGGCGGGAAGTTCGACCAGAACTCCTACAAGGTTTCCGGCGGTCTGCACGGGGTGGGCGTCTCGGTGGTGAACGCGCTCTCGGTCTGGCTCGAGCTGCGCATCTGGCGCAACGGCAAGGAGCACTACGCGAAGTTCGAGCACGGTGAGACCACCGAGCACCTTCGCGTCGTGGGCGAGGCTCCGGGCGAAAAGGGCACCGAGGTGCGCTTCCTCGCCTCGACCGGTACCTTCTCGAACCTCGACTTCGACTTCCACACGCTCGAAAAGCGCCTGCGCGAGCTCGCCTTCCTGAACTCCGGCGTGCGCATCATCCTCGAGGACGAGCGCCCGGCGGAACCGCTGCGGATCGAGCTGCACTACGACGGCGGCGTGAAGGAGTTCGTGAAATACCTCGACCGCTCCAAGCAGCCGATGATGCCCGATCCGATCTACATGACCGGTGAGAAGGACGGCATTGGCGTCGAGGTGGCGATGTGGTGGAACGACAGCTACCACGAGACCGTGCTGCCCTTCACCAACAACATCCCGCAGCGCGACGGCGGCACCCACCTCGCGGGCTTCCGCGGGGCGCTGACCCGGACGCTCACGCGCTACGCCACCGACAGCGGCATCGCCAAGCGCGAGAAGGTCAACTTCACCGGTGACGACGCCCGCGAAGGCCTGACCTGCGTACTCTCGGTCAAGGTCCCCGATCCCAAGTTCTCGAGCCAGACCAAGGACAAGCTGGTCTCGTCCGAGGTGCGCCCGGCGGTCGAGAACCTTGTGAATGAGAAGCTGACCGAGTGGTTCGAGGAGCACCCGAACGAGGCCAAGATCATCGTCGGCAAGATCGTCGAGGCAGCGCTGGCCCGCGAGGCCGCCCGCAAGGCGCGCGAACTCACCCGCCGCAAGAACCCGATGGACGTCAACTTCCTCGCCGGCAAGCTCAAGGACTGCTCCGAGAAGGACCCGTCCAAGACCGAGCTCTTCATCGTCGAGGGTGACTCCGCAGGCGGCTCGGCGCAGACCGGGCGCGACCGTGGCACGCAGGCGATCCTGCCGCTGAAGGGCAAGATCCTGAACGTCGAGCGCGCGCGGTTCGACCGGATGCTCGGCAGCCAGGAGATCGGCAACCTCGTGATGGCGCTCGGCACCGGCATCGGCCGCGACGAGTTCAACATCGAAAAGCTGCGGTATCACAAGATCATCCTGATGACCGACGCCGACGTCGACGGCGCGCACATCCGGACGCTGCTGCTGACCTTCTTCTACCGGCAGATGCCGGAGCTGATCGAGGGCGGCTACCTCTACATCGCGCAGCCGCCGCTCTACAAGGTGAGCCGCGGCAAGTCCGAGGTCTACGTCAAGGACCAGGCGGCGCTCGACGCTTACCTGATCGACCAGGGCATCGACGGCGCGCATCTCACGCTGGGCAGCGGCGAGGTCATCGTCGGACAGGACCTGCGACGGATCATCGACGAGGCACGCCAGCTCAAGCGCGTGCTCGACGCCTTCCCGACCCATTACCCGCGCCACATCCTTGAGCAGGCCGCCGTGGCCGGGGCCTTCGTGCCCGGCGCCGTGGATGCCGACCTTCAGGGCGTGGCCGACCGAGTGGCGCAGCGGCTCGACCTGATCGCGGTCGAGTACGAGAAGGGCTGGACCGGCCGCATCACTCAGGACCGTGGCATCCGTCTCGCGCGGATCCTTCGCGGCGTGGAAGAGGTCCGGACGCTGGACGGCCCGATGCTCCGCTCGGGCGAGGCGCGCAAGACCGGCAGCTTCACGCAGGCACTGCAGGCGATCTACTCGACCGCCTCCACGCTCGAGCGCAAGGATCGCCGGCAGGCCATCTACGGCCCGCTCGGCCTGCTCGAGGGGATCCTCGAGGAAGGCGAGAAGGGTCTGGCCCTGCAGCGCTACAAGGGACTGGGCGAAATGAACCCGGGCCAGCTCTGGGAGACGACGCTCGATCCCGACGCGCGCACGCTGCTGCAGGTGCGGGTCGACGACCTGACCGAGGCCGACGACATCTTCACCAAGCTGATGGGCGACGTGGTGGAACCGCGGCGCGAGTTCATCCAGCAGAACGCGCTCAGCGTCGAGAACCTCGACTTCTGAGCCCCTGCGGGCCGGAGGCGTGAGACAAAGGAAGGGCGGCGTGCAGGAACTGCGCGCCGCCCTTTGACTTGGTCGGGTTCATGGCGCGGGGCAGGGGCCCCGGGTCCGGGGGTCAATGGCCGCCCGAGAACACCAGTTGCTGCACCGGCATGAACAGCATCCGCAGTCGCAAACCGGCGGCATGCACCACGCCGATGGTGTCCACCACGTGCAGGAAGATCTTCCGGCCGGTGGGCAGCGTCTCGTCCTCGAGCTTGGCATGGTTGTCGGTGTAGAGCATCACGATGCAGCTGCTGCCGGGCGGGACCCGGCTGGCCTCGCCGGGGTAGAGCGGCTCGAGATAGGTCAGAACGCTGCCCGGGCGCACGTTGTCCTGCGGATCCGCGAGCCGGTCGGTGGGCCGGATCTGCCCCGCCGGGATCACGTCCTGCACCTGCGTCACGACCATGGGGATGATGTCGAGGGGTTTGGACATGCAGCCCATCTCGCCGACCATCCCGGTGTGGATGACCTGCGCCGCGATCTGGCTGAAGGCGGCCTGGAAGCGGTTGCGGCCCGACTCGGTGGGCACGAGGATCCCCGCGGGCCTCGCCAGCGGGCTGATGAAATCGCCGACCTGCAGGCCGAACTGTTCGATCTGCCCGTCGATGCCCGCGACGATCACCGTCTTGTCGAGCTCTGCCTGCGCCAGCGCCACCTGCGCCTTGGCGCTTTCGAGCCTGGCGGGGATGACCTGGTCGATCTGCTGCTGCGCGCTCTGCTGCTGCAATTCCGCCGCCTGAAGCTGCGCCTGCCGCTGGTCGACGAGGTTCTCGAGGCGCTCGATCTCGGTCAGCCGGACGGCGCTGGAGCCCTGATCGCGCAGGGTCTCGTTGCGCTCGAGTTCCTCCTGCGACTGGGTCAGGGCGGCGCGGGCCTGCGCCACGCCCGCCTCGGCCAGCGCGAGATCGGTCTCGGCGATGGTGGCCGAGACCTCGGTCTCGACCAGCTGCGCCCGCGCCGCGTCGAGCGAAGCGCGCTGCGACAGGCCGTCGAGCTCGATCAGCGGATCGCCTGCCGAGACGATCTGGTTGTTCGAGACGTGGATCTCGGAGACCCGGCCGCTGACCTGCGGGAGGATGGTGACGGTACGGAAGTAGGAGTTCACGGTGAGGCTCGCCGGGTGGTAGTAGAACAGCACCGTGATCAGCGAGATGGTCAGCATCAGCCAGATGGTGAGGCCCCAGCGCAGCTCATACCACATGGAGAAGAGCGTGATTTCGTGCCCGATCCTTTTGCCCTGACCGTAGCGGCGGAACAGGTAATCGGGCAGCAGCGAGACCAGCGAACAGAGGATCGCTTCGAGCATCGGATCAGCTCTCCTCTTTCGGTGCGTCGGGGGCGTGGGGGTGCCCATGCCCATGATGCCCGTGGGCAGGCGCGGGCTCGGGCGCCTCGGCGACGGGCTGGGGCTCTCCCAGCGCCTTGGCCTTCAGCGCGGCCAGCGAGTCGGCGATGGATTCGATCGGGGTGAGCAGGTCGGGTATCCGGAACCCGGCCACGAGGATCGCCGCCGCCCAGAACAGGTTGTTGTGGGTGAAGAGCGCCAACAGCGCGAGGATCCCGACGATCTGAAGCTGCGGATGGTTGCTCTTGTGGGCCATCCGCTCGGGGATCGCGTGCAGCGTGAGATAGAACACCCCGAGCGCGGCGACCAGGATGATCCCGAAGATCACCATCGCCGTGAACAGGACATCGCTGCCGTCGGCCCCGGCCACGTAGCCGGGGATGTGATGCGGCGCGAGCGGATGGATGGACGATTGCTCCACCAGAGACCCCCGTGTGCTGCGGAACCACGGGCATATAGGCACAGTCACGGGGGCGTGATAAGCTTTTTCTCGCCAGATCCTGCACTTAAGAGGTTTTGGCGAGATCTGGATGCTACTTACACGGGAGTCCCGCCTCGGCCCCCTGTCGCGCGATGCTCTCGGCGATCAGGGCAGGCGTGTCGGCCCAGGCGATGAAGGGCGGCAGCGTCGGGCCCTCGAAGCCCGCGGCGGCCAGCGCGGCGGGCACGTCGTCGCTCATGTGACCGGATTCCTGCGCGAAATAGGGCAGGCAGACCGCCTGCGACAGCCCCTGCGCCACGTCCTTGAGGAACGGCGGCTGTTCGATGAAGCCGGTGCGCGTCGCGGTGAAACCGAGACCCGCGTGCAGGGTCTTGGCGAAGGCATAGGCGCTGTCGGCACTGGTGCGCGACACGGCGCTGCCGTGCGCGGCGACGACCAGTGCCGTCTCGGAGGCCTGCCAGCCGCGCGCCGCGAGGAACGCGGACAACTCGCGCCGGGCGCAGGCCTGGAGCCCGGGCTCAACGCCGAAGGGTTCGAGCATCCTCACCCCCAGCGCGCGGGCCTTCTTTGCCAGAACCTGTCCGGTGAACCAGCCCCGCGCCATGAAGAACGGGTAGATCAGCGGCTTGCCCAGCCGCGCGATCTCGGCCTCGAGCTTGCCGGTGGTGGCAAGCGTGGCGCTGCCGATCTCCCATCCGGGCATCCGGGATTCGACCCTCACGGCCAGCGCCCGCAGCGCGGCCTCCTGCGAGGGCGGGTCGGATGGACTTCCATGGGCCACGATCACTGCGGACAGTGGGGGCGTCGGGGGCTCGGCCATTTCGTCGGCGACTCCTTGCAGCTGCTTGATTTGTTTTTGTTTGTGCTCGTTGGCGTAAGGGAGGGCGACGCTCGGCAGCGTCTGGATTGATGCTAGACGATTCGAACGGGTCCGTCGCCGGACCGATCCGGATTTTTGAAGATGCGTCGTGAAAGCTGCCTTTTCAACAGGTGATGGAACCGCGTGCCTTGCCGGGACGTTGAAATGGGGTTCATCCAGGAGGCCATCGTGCAGTCCCAGCGCACCGTTTGCGTCATTCTCAACGAAAGATCCGGAGACCACGCGGAAGGCGACCGTCGCGCCAGGATCGCGGCATTGCTGGGAGAGGCCGGTCTCAATGCCAAGGTGGTCACGCCGGACCGCAACCAGGACCTGACCGAGGCTGCCCGTCGTGCACTGCGCCAGAGCGGTGCCGACATGCTGGTCGCCGCCGGCGGGGACGGCACCATTGCGGCAGTGGCGGCGGCGAGCCATGACGAGGGCGTGCCGATGGGGGTGATCCCGCAGGGCACCTTCAACTACTTCGCGCGCGGGCTCGACATCCCCGAGGACATGGAAGGCGCCATCGACGTGCTGGCCAATGGCCGGCTGCACGACATGCCGCTGGGCGAGGTCAACGGCGAGGTGTTCCTGAACAACGCCAGCCTCGGGGTGTACCCTCTGATCCTTCACCGGCGCGAGAGCATCTACAACCGCTGGGGCCGCTCGCGCATTGCCGCCTACTGGTCGGTGCTGCTGGCGCTCTCGGGCTTCCGCCGCCCGCTGAAGCTGCGCATCGTAATCGACGGGCAGGAGAGGAAGGTGCGCACGTCGCTGGTCTTCGTCGCCAACAGCGCCTACCAGCTCGACCGTTTCAACCTCGACGGCGTCGAGGCGGTGCGGGACGGCAAGTTCGCGCTCTTCACCGCCAAGGGCGAGCGCAGCATCGATCTCGTGCGCACGGCGCTGAAACTGGCGGGCGGCGCGGCCCAGAAGGGCGCCGATTTCGACCTCGTGACCGCCCGCGACATCACCATCCACACCGGCCGTCCCAAGGCGCTTGTCGCCCGTGACGGCGAGAAGGCCCTGATGAAGACACCGATCCGCGTCCGGTTGCGCGACGTGCCCCTCCGAGTCATGGTGCCCCGAAACGACCCGACAGAATGACCCGAATAGCCCATATCTCAGACCTGCACTTCGGACGTACCGATGTCGAACTGCTCAACCCGCTGCTCGCCGCGGTGAACGGAGCGCGTCCCGATCTCGTTGCCGTCACCGGCGATTTCACCCAACGCGCCCGTGTTTCGCAATATCGCGAGGCCCGCGCCTTCCTCGACCGGCTCGAAGCGCCGTGGATGGCGGTGCCAGGCAATCACGACGTCTCGCTCGACAATCTCTGGATGCGGTTCATCCGGCCCTACAAGCGGTATCGCGAGCATATCTGCAACGACCTCTTCCCGACCTTCCGGGGCGCGGGGATCGTGGCGGTGGGGCTCAACACCGTCGACCGCTACCGCTGGCAGCGCGGCAAGGTGCGCTGGTTCCAGCTGCGCCAGGCCTGCCGCATCTTCGGCGAGTCCGAGGGCACCAAGCTGGTGTTGGCGCATCACCCGTTCGAGCAGGATGCCGACGTGAAGAAGAGCCTGATGCGCGGAGCCAACAAGGCCATCGAGCAGCTCTCGGACTGCGGCGCGCATGTCGTGCTCTCGGGCCACCTGCACCGCTGGCGGGCCGAACCCTTCCTGTCGCGCAAGAACCGCTCGCAGGTGCTGCAGGTTCACGTGGGTACCGGGCTTTCGACCCGGCTGCGCGGGCAGGAGAACGATTTCGCCCTGCTCGACGTGGCGCAGGACGAGGTGGCGGTGACGCGGATGATCGCCCGCGACGGTGCCTTTGCCGAGGCCGGCGTGCGCCGGTTCGTCTATGGCGACGAGGGCTGGAAGGAGCGCCGCGACACTATGTCCGCGGAGCCGGCGGGAACGGTCAGGGACCCCGCGGCGTTGCGGCACTGAGTCAACAGGAGGGGCGTCCGATGACGGAGCGCGAGACTGACACCGCCGAAAATGCCGAACACGTGGCGCATCCGCGCGACGTGCGTGCCGGACCCGGAGACGCGGGCGCCGCCGACCGGCCCAGCCATCTTCCCGAGACTGCCACCGATCGCCGCGCCGGGCGCAGTGCGACGCGGCTGTTTTTCGGACTGCTTCTTCTGGGGGTGCTGGTCGCGGTGGTCCTTGGCTGGGCGGCGATGGGCTGAACAGGGCCGGCCGTGCGCCCGGGGGCTCAGATCACCCCGAGCGCGAAGAGCGGCACCAGCGCCGCGCCCACGATGACGCAGCTTCCGAACAGCGCGAAGATACCGTCGCGTGCCAGCAGTGCCGTGGCGATCAGCATCACCGCGCCGCCGAGCAGCGAGGACGAGAACGGCACGATCTCGAGGAACGGCATCGCCGCGCCGCATAGGAAGCACAGCAGTTGCAGCCATTTGGAGAGCGGGGCCGCTGTCAGCACCCGCAGCCGGCGCTTGGAATGCTTGTCGAGCCAGTTGCTCACCACGCGCAGCTTGCCCACCGCATTGTGGGCCTTTTCGCTGTCGATGCGACGGCGCATCAGCACGTCCGGCAGCCAGAGGTGACGCCGGGACACCAGCATCTGCGCCGAGATGAAGGCGATCGCCAGCCCGCAGGCCGAAGAGAACAGTGGAATCCCCGAGAGCGGCGAGACCACCAGCAGAGCAGGAACCATCAGCGCCGGCAGGAACGAGCTCTCGCCGAATTCCTCGAACAGGTCCCGCAGTGTGAGGTCTTCTGCTTCGGTCACCCTGGATAGTCTGTCGACGATCTGCCCGACGGGCCCGTGCCCTTGTTGCGCCGCGGCTGTCATTTGGTGCGGGTCTCCTGTTACGATCGTTACTCAATGCGCGGGGCCCGTCCGGGTTCCGTTGCAACAGCCTATAGCAGATGAAAAAAGAGGCGGGCAGAGGGCTGGGCATGGTGCTACCGTCCGCCGGGTTGCCGGGCCGAATCCGGCGCAGCTCAAGGGGGGCCGCTTGGCCAAAAGCCGCGGACAGAACAGCGTCACCTGGAGAGCGAGACCCGGAGTGGTGACCCGCGCCGTCCTCAGCCACGGGATGATCTTGTCAGCCATTTTCCTGCCACCCACGGCAGTGGCCCTGATCGAGGGCGAGTGGGAACTCGCCGCGATGACCGGCGGCGCTTCGGCGCTCTGCATCGGCGCCGGGCTTGCGGGACGGCGCCTGCCACCCCCGCACGACCTGCGCGCCATCGAGGCGGTCTGCACGCTGGTGATCCTCTTTCTCTTTGCCGCGATCCTGCCGGTGCCCGCCTTTCAGGTGCTGGGGCTGGGCGTGCTGGATGCGCTCTTCGAATCCGTCTCGGGCATCACCTCGACCGGGCTATCGGTGGCGGGGGACGTCTACGACTGGCCGGTGGCCGGGCACCTGCTGCGCGGCTGGCTGCTCTGGTGCGGGGGCTTTGCCATCGCCGTGGCGGGCAGCGCGCTGATCCTCGGTCCCGGCAACGTGGCGCAGGCCATGGGCGAGGCCGGCATCGAGGAGCGCGACATCCTCAGTTCGACCCGCGATCAGGCCCGGGCGCTGCTGCGGGTCTACGCGGCGATTTCCGTGCTTGCGGTGCTGGCGCTCTGGCCGCTGATGCCCAGCTTCTGGGAGGCGCTGATGATCGCGCTCTCTGCGGTCTCGACCGGGGGCTTCTCGCCGCGCCCGGACTCGCTGGCCTCCTATCCTGTCGCGGCGCAGGTGGTGACGATGGTGGCCTGTCTCGCGACCTCGGTATCGTTGCTCTTCTACGTCTACGCCCGGCGCTACGGGCTCGGGCCGGCGTGGGAGAAGACCAATACCGGCGCCGTGCTGGGCGCGACGCTGGGCGGCGCGCTGGTGGTGGTGGGGCTTCTGCTCCTCGACCGGGAGACCAACCCGATGGTGCTGCTTCAGACCGCGCTCAACTTCATCTCGGGCATGACCACCGCCGGTTTCTCGGTGGCCCCGGTGATCGAGTACCGGCCGCTGGTCGCGCTGGTGCTCGCGGGGATGTTCGTCGGCGGCGGCATCGGCTCCACCGCCGGGGGCATCAAGATCGACCGCGCGGTGCTGCTCGCGAAAAGCGTGCGGCTCACGCTCATCCGCCTGCGCTCGCCCGCGCGTGCGGTCATCCATCTCACCGAACGCGGCCGCGAGATCGAGGAGGAGCGCATCGCCGCCATCGCCGCGATCCTGTCGCTCTATGTGGCCTGCGCCTTCGTGTTCTGGCTGATCTTCATCGCCTCGGGCATCGACCCGCTTTACGCGAGCTTCGAGATCATCTCGGCGCAATCCACTGCCGGGCTCTCGGTCGGAATCTCGGAACCCTCGCTGGCCCCCCATCTCAAGCTCGCGCTGATCGCGGCGATGCTGCTGGGGCGCCTCGAGTTCGTCGCGCTGATCGCGGCGCTCTCTCCCTACACATGGATCCGGAAAAGGAGCTGACCATGCGAGTTGTGATCGTCGGAGCCTCGCGCTTCGGTCAGGCGACTGCCAAGGAGCTGCTGGAAAGCGGTCACGAGGTCGTCCTCGTCGACGAGAACCCCGAGCGGCTGAAGTCCGCGCGCGAGACCCTGGACTGCGGCATGGTGCATGGCGACGGCTGCCTGCCCACGGTGCAGCGCGATGCCTTCGGCGATCATGCCGACGCGCTGGTGGCGCTGACCAACGCCGACGACGTGAACGTGCTGGCCGCCGCCGTCGGCCGCTCGGTCGGCTTCCCGCGCGTGGTGCCGCAGATCGTGCGCCCGGAACTGCTGTCGGTCTGCCAGGAGCTTGGCCTGAGCGACCTCATCACTCCGCATGCCACGGTGGCGCGTTCCATTGTCCGGGTGCTCGAAGACGGCGCCGACGCCGCGCTCGACCTGCGCTACTACAAGGGCGTGCAGGTGCTGGGCTACAAGATCGGCAAGCGCTGCCACGGCTGGACCGTCGCCGATTTCGAGCTGCCCGAGAAGGCGCGCATCATCGGCATCGCGCGGGGCGAAAACGAGGAGGAATTCGTCTTCGACATTGACGAGCTTTGCGAGGGCGACCGGCTGATCATCGTGGCCGCCCCGAAGGCGCACGAGAAGCTCGACGCGCTCTTCGCAGAGCCGCCGGAGCCCGCCGAAAACGGCCTCGCCGAGCGCGGCTGAGAGGGCCCCGGACGGGACGGGCCGGCTGACACAACATTTGGTTCCGAGGGGGCGGAACCTTCGCGCCCGATCCAAGGTTGAGCCGGCATGAAACGATCAGCCACCGCCCCCGATCCAGTGCTGCGCGTCTCGGTGGCGATCATGGCTGCCGGAACGCTGCTCCTTGCTCTCAAGGTAGCAGAAGACATCTTCGCCCCCCTCATGCTCGCCATCGTGGTGGGGGTCATCTTCGCGCCGCTCGCCGACCGGCTCGAACGTCTCGGGCTGCCGCGCGGCGTCGTGGCGCTCGGTATCATCATCGGCATCTTCTTCGCGATTGCGGCGCTCGCCTTCCTCGTAGAGCCCTACATCACCCTCGTTATCGACCGGATCCCTTCGATCAAGTTCGAGCTCGGCAAGCTGATGTTCGAATACCGGGGCCTGATACAGGGTATCGGCGAGGTCAGCGGCGAGATCGAGGACGCGCTTGGCGCGGCGGTCGCCGAATCCTCGGACGCTACCGGCGTGCCGACGATGAAGGACGCGCTGTTCCTCGCACCGGTGATCCTCGCGCAGGTGCTGGTGTTCCTCGGCGGGCTCTTCTTCTTCCTGCTGACCCGCAACGACATCTACCGCTGGATGGCGCACCGCATCGGCTCGGGTCCCGAGACGCCGATGATGCTCGAGCGCTTCTGTGCGGCCGAGAAAATGGTCTCGCGCTATTTCGCGGCGATCTCGGTGGTGAACGCGGGGCTTGGCCTCGCGGTGGGGGCGGCGCTGATGCTCATCGGGTTGCCCGGCGCCGTGGTCTGGGGCATCGCCGCGATGCTTCTGAATTTCGTGCTCTACCTCGGGCCGGCAGCGCTGGCCGGCGGGCTGCTGCTGGCGGGCATCGTCAACTTCGACGGGCTGATGACCTTTGCACCGATGGCGATCTATCTCGGGCTCAACATGACCGAGGCGCAGTTCGTCACGCCCTCGCTGGTCGGGCGGCACGTGCAGATCAACCCGTTCCTGATCTTCGTCGCGCTGCTGTTCTGGCTCTGGTTCTGGGGCCCGCTGGGCGGCATCGTCGCGATCCCGGTGACGCTGATCACGCTGCGTCTCTTCGACATCCTCGGCGACCGGCCTTCGCGCAATCCCGCCGCCCGGCCTGCCTGACCAGCTTACATGTCGCGACCACGGACACGCCCGCCCGGAGACCCAGGTGCGGGCGTTTTGCTGTCTGCCGAGACAATGGCGGGGCCGAGGAGGCGTGGAAAAAGAAAACCCCGCTCTCCGGGGAGGGAGAGCGGGGTATGGGGTGCGTGTCGCTGAGGGAAGTCGGGACAGGGTGCGACACGCTTAGGGACAGGACGTTCGCGCCCTTGAGATAAGAACGCCCGTCGTCTCAACCGGTTCCCGGGTCTTCAAGAATAAGTTTCACGAATTTTGCGGCGCTTGTTCAGCTCGCCGTTAAGCTGCGCGCCCAGAAGCGTGACCAGCGCGCTGACGTAGAACCAGAGCAGCAGCGCCACCACCGCGCCGAGCGATCCGTAGACCTCGTTCAGGCGGTCGAAGTTGCGCACGTAGGTGGTCAGGACCCACGACCCCAGCGCCCAGCCGAGCAGCGCCAGCACCGCGCCGGGCGTGAACCAGCGCATCCGGGCCTGCCGGCGGTTGGGGCCGTAGCGGTAGAGAAGGGCGATGGCGAAGAACACCACTGCCAGCAGGATCGCCCATTTCAGCATGCTGACCATGAGCTCCACGTGGAACGGCAGACCGAGGAAGACGAAGGTCGCCGGCACGATCACCACCGCCGCGAAGGCGACGAGCGCGGTCAGGACCAGCAGCACGGTCAGCAGAAAGGCCACGGCGAGCCGGCGGATGGCGTTCTCGCGGTGCGGCGTGTTGTACACCGCGTTTAGACCCCGGATCAGCGCCGCGACCGAGGCCCGCGAAGACCAGATCGCCAGCACGATCGAGATCACCGACGCCCATTGCAGGGTCGAGCGGTTGGCGGTGATGAGCGCCGAAATCTGTGTCGCCAGAAGGCTGTAGGCCTCTTCCGGCATGACTTCCTTCACCAGTTCCATCTGCTCGGAGATGACAATGGGGTCGGCCCAGTAGCCCCAGATCGCGATCACGGCCGAGATCGCCGGGAACAGCGAGAGGAAGGCGTAGAACGCGACCCCTGCGGCGATCAGGCCGAGGTTGCGCTCGTCCATCCGCTGCCAGGTGCCCCAGAGCGCGCTCATCCAGTCGCCGAAGGTCAGCTTGATGGCTCTGCGCGGCGCAGGCGGAGGAGGCGCCCCGGCGGGGGCGTCCTCGGGAAGGGAGGTGTCGCTCATGCCCTTGAGGATGGGGGGTGCGCTGTCGCGGCGTCAATGCGCCAACGCTGCGCGCGCGAAATAACTGACAATTAGAGACAATTTCGCACCTCAACCGGGGCTTAAGCCGAATCCGGTCCCTTGGCGCGGCACGAGGCCCTCCGGGCCCCGTCGCAGCGGCGTCCCAAGCGAAGTCGCCCCGTGACAACCCGCGCCGCGAGGCGACACCAGGATCTGCAGGAGACCCGGCAATGCCCCCCTCCCAACCGCTTTCGCCGCGACCGGCCTTCCGGCTGGCCGCGTTCCTCGCTCTCATGTGCTTCTGCGCGCTGGCGCTCCCGGCCCGGGGCGCGCCGCAATACGGCTTCGCGGGCGGTAGCTCGGTGCGGGTCATCGGCAACGACAACGGCGGGCGGCTGAAGCGGCGCTTCGCCGAAATCCGGGCGTTGCGTTCGCGCGGGGAACGGGTCGAGATCCGGGGGCGCTACTGCCTCTCGGCCTGCACGCTCTACCTCGGCGCGGGCAACGTCTGCGTCGACCCGGACACGCGCTTCGGTTTCCATGGGCCGGGCTACCCGTCACGGCCGATCCGCCGCGAGCGCTTCGAATACTGGTCGCAGCGCATGGCAACCTACTACCCGCCGGGCGTGCAGGGCTGGTTCCTGTCGCGGGCCCGCTACGTGACCTCGGGCTACCTGACGCTGATGGGGGCCGACCTGATCCGCATGGGCGTCTCGCGCTGCCGCGACAGCTGACCGGCGGGGCAGGGCCGGCCGGCCCGTCACCGGCCCGGTCATCTTTTGGGCAGCGTGAGCAGCGGCGGAACCAGTCACCCGGCCAATCCGGCGAGCAGACCACGGCCAGTCGCCCGGATAATCGGCGGCAGGCCGGGCGCGCCGCCAGCTCAGTTGGCGGCAGGGGCCTCGGCACCTTCGGCAGGGGCGCCCTCGGCGGGCGCCTCGCCGTCATCGGGCGTTGTGACCGGTGTGGCGGTGGTCAGCACCCCGTTCACCCAATCGCCCGAGACCTCTTCGCCGGTGGCGTAGCGCAGCGTGCCCTGGCCGTGGCGCTTGCCGTCCCGGAAGCTGCCCTCGTAGACGTCGCCGTTGGCGTAGGTCGCGATGCCTTCGCCCTCGAAATCGCCGTTCACCCAGCCGCCGCTGTAGCGGAAGCCGTCGGGCATCACGATCTCGCCCTCGCCATGACGCAGGTCCTCGCGGAAATCGCCGGTATAGGTGGCGCCGTCGGCATAGGTCGCGGTGCCGTGGCCGTGGCGCTGGTTGTCCTTCCAAGCGCCCTGGTAGGTGTAGCCGTCGGGGTAGGTGATCCGGCCCTCGCCATTGTAGCGTGCGTTGCTGAAGGCGCCCTGGTAGACCACGCCGTTGGTGTAGGTGGCGATGCCCTCGCCCTCGATCACACCGTCGACCCAGGCCCCGTCATAGGTCGAGCCGTCGGGATAGGTGGTCTTGCCCCGCCCGTTGGCGAGGTCGCCGCGGATCTCGCCCTCGTAGACCGAGCCGTCGGGGTAGGTCACCCGGCCCTCGCCCTCGATCTGACCCGCCACCCAGCTGCCCTGCAGCTGGTAGCCGTCGGCGCCGGTGAAGGTGCCGAAGCCCTGCCGCTGGTCGTTGTTGAAGGCGCCCTCGTAGGTGTCACCGTTCGCGTAGGTCTCCTTGCCCTCGCCCTCGCGGCGGCCGTCGACCAGTTCGCCCTCGTAGATGTCGCCGTTGGGCAGGGTGAGCTTGCCGGAGCCGTCCTGCTGCCCGTCGCGCCACATGCCCTCGTAGACCAGCCCGTCCGCCATGGTCAGCACGCCCTGACCGGCGCGCTTGCCGTTGGCGACGCGGCCCTCGTAGACCGAGCCGTCCGGGTAGGTGATGGTGGCGTTGCCCTCTTCGACGCCGTTCACCCAGTCGCCGTCGTAGCGGTAGCCCTCGGGGGTCGTCATCACGCCGCGCCCGTGGTGCAGCGCGTTGCGGAACGAGCCCTCGTAGCGCGAGCCGTTGGCGTACTGGATCACGCCCTTTCCGGTGATCTTGCCGTCGAGCCAGGAGCCCTCGTAGACCGAGCCGTCGGCCAGCACGATGCGCCCGATGCCCTCGGGCTTGCCCTTCTCGAAATGGCCTTCGTAGATCGCACCGCTGGGGTAGCGGGCGGTGCCTTCGCCATTGATCTCGCCCTCGACCCAGGTGCCGGTGTACTCGTAGCCGTTCGGCAGCCGGTAGGTGCCGGTCCCGTGGCGCAGACCGTCCTGGAAGGTGCCCTCGTAGACCCCGCCATCGTCGAATTGCTTGGTGATGATCTCGCCGTCATCCTGCGCGATGGCGGCGCCGGCAATGGCCAGAAAAGCCGCTGCGGCGGCAAGTTTGATGCCTGCGCGTGTCATTGTTCGTTCCTTGCCGGATATTCCTCGCCTCGTGCCCGGAAGGTAAACAAGCCCCCTTGGACTGACAATCTCTTTTGCCCCGGGCTCCTTCCCCTCCGGCGTGGTTCTGCTATGTCGGCACGAGGATGTGATCGAAAGGACGTGGGTATGGCCGACCGTTTCCGCCTCACCATCGCGCAGCTCAACCCGGTGCTCGGCGATCTCGCGGGCAATGCCGCGCAGGCCCGTGATGCATGGGAACAGGGCAAGGCGGCGGGGGCCGACATGGTGGCGCTGCCCGAGATGTTCATCGCCGGCTACAGCCCGCAGGACCTGCCCTCGAAGAACGCCTTCACGCTCGACTGCATGGCGGCGGTGAGGCAGCTGGCCGAGGATTGCGCCGACGGCCCGACCCTTGCCATCGGCACGCCCTGGGTCGAGGGCACCGAGCTCTACAACGCCTACGTCATCTGCCGCGGCGGCAAGATCACCACGCAGGTCTTCAAGCATCACCTGCCGAATTACGAGGTCTTCGACGAGCTGCGCATCTACGACAGCGGCCCCATCGGCGGCCCCTACGCGGTGGGCAACACCCGGGTCGGCTCGCCGGTCTGCGAGGACGCCTGGTACGAGGACGTGGCCGAGACGCTGGCCGAGACCGGCGCCGAGTTCCTGCTGGTGCCGAACGGCTCGCCCTATCACCGCGACAAGTACGAGACCCGCCTGAACAAGATGGTGGCCCGCGTCATCGAAACCGGCCTGCCGCTGATCTACGTGAACATGACCGGCGGTCAGGACGACCAGATCTTCGACGGCGGCAGCTTCGTGCTGAACCCGCACGGGCAGGTGGCGGTGCAGCTCCCGGTCTTCGAGGAAGTCGTGGCCCATGTCGATCTGGAGCGCACCGAGAGCGGCTGGCGCGCGCTCGAGGGCGATTTCACCCGCCACCCGGACTCGATGGAGCAGGATTACAACGCGATGGTGGTCGCGCTGCGCGACTATTGCCGCAAGACCGGCTTCGGCAAGGTGCTGCTCGGGCTCTCGGGCGGCATCGACTCGGCGCTGGTGGCGACCATCGCGGTGGACGCGCTGGGTGCCGGCAACGTGCGCTGCGTGATGCTGCCGTCGGAATACACTTCGGAGCATTCGCTCGAGGACGCCAAGGCCTGCGCCGAGGCGCTGGGCTGCCACTACGATTTCGTGCCGATCACGCCCGGCCGCGACGCGATCACCGCGACGCTGGCGCCGCTCTTCGAGGGGCTGAAACCGGACCTGACGGAAGAGAACATCCAGTCCCGCCTGCGCGGTCTGCTGCTGATGGCGATGTCCAACAAGTTCGGCGAGATGCTGCTGACCACCGGCAACAAGTCCGAGGTCGCGGTGGGCTATGCCACGATCTACGGCGACATGGCGGGCGGCTACAATCCGATCAAGGATCTCTACAAGACCCGCGTCTTCGACATCTGCCGCTGGCGCAACGCCAACCATCGCGGCTGGATGTCGGGCCCCGGGGCCGCGCCGATCCCCGAGCGCATCATCACCAAGCCGCCCTCGGCCGAGCTGCGCGCCGACCAGAAGGACAGCGATTCGCTGCCCGACTACCCGGTGCTGGACGGGATCCTGAAGATCCTCGTGGATGACGACGGCTCGATCGCCGATTGCGTGGCAGCGGGCTACGACCGGGCGGACGCCAAGAAGGTCGAGCACCTGCTCTACATCTCGGAATACAAGCGCTTCCAGTCGGCCCCGGGCGCGCGCCTGTCGAAGCGCGCCTTCTGGCTCGACCGCCGCTATCCCATCGTGAACCGCTGGCGGGACAACAGCTGAGGGGACGGGGCAGGGGCGCGGTCCTCGGGTGGGGACGGCGGCGCCGGAACGCCCCTGGCCGAGTGGCCGGTCCACGGTCTGTCCAGATCACTCCGGACCCTGAGCTCGTGCGTTTCGGTTCGAGATGTGAGCCGACGGGCTGATCCAGGCATAGCAAACTGGTGACGCGGTCGGGATCGCGGTGCGACCCGACCTTGCGCACGGCCCGCTCGCGTCGGGGCGCGAGCGGGCTGCTATTCCCACCACCTGTCGATGGTGGCGATGTCGTCGTCGGACCAGCCGAAGTGGTGGGCGAACTCGTGGACCGTGACGTGGATCACCAGGTCCTCGAGCTCGATGTCGCCGCGGTCGCGCCATTCGGCGAGGATCGGCTGGCGGAACAGCCAGACCCGGTCGGGCCAGGGCGAGGGGTCGCTGAACGACCGTTCCGTCATCGGGATGCCCTCGTAAAGCCCGGTGAGCTCGAGCGGATCCTTGATCTCCATCTCGCGGAGCACGTCCTCGGGCGGCCACTCCTCGACCTGCAGCAGCACCTCTGCGGCGGACTTCCGGAAGGGCTCGGGGAAGGTCTCGACGGCGCGGTGGGCCATGGCTTCGAAGGCGGAGAGATCGGGGGTGCTCATGGCTCTGATATGGCCGCTGGGCGACGCGAGGAAAAGGTCGTTTTCCGCCCGGTGGGTCGCAATCCGGCCAGAAGCCCGGGGCGATGCGGGTAAGGGACGGCGATCCTCTTCTTGCGAGTCCCTCCATGCTCACCGTCCACAAGATACCCGCCGCCTTCGCCGAGGCGGAATGCGACCGCATCATCGACATTGCCCGCGCCGCGGGCAGCGCCGACGCGCGGCTCGTCGGCAACACCCGCGACCACAACCTGCGCCGCGCCGAGCTGGTCTGGCTCGACGACGTGGAGGGGACGGAATGGGTGATGGACCGGATCGTCGACGTGGTGCGGCAAGCCAACCGCGAGGCCTTTGGCTTCGATCTCGACGCCTTCGACGAGAGCCCGCAGGTCGCCCGCTACGGCGCTGAGCGCGAGGGCCATTTCGGCTGGCATTCCGACATCGGCGACGGCCGGCTCGCGGCGCGGCGTAAGCTGACCATGGTGGTGCAGCTCACCTGCCCCGGGCGCTACCGCGGCGGGACGCTCGAGATCATGCCCTCGGCGCACAGCCTCGAGGCGGCACCGGAGCGCGGCACGGCGACGCTGTTCCCGTCCTTCCTGCTGCACCGGGTGACACCGGTGAGCCAGGGCGAGAGGCATTCTTTGACGATCTGGGCGCACGGTCCCGCCTTCCGGTGAACGGTGTGTGAGGGGGCGTTCTGCGGTGGTGGACAGGGGAAGAGGGGGCGCTGCCCCCGTCCGCTGACGCGGCCTCCCCCGGAGTTTACCGGGCAAGATGAAGGGGCGGGCCGCGCGTCTGTCCCGGGGGATGCGCGCGGCCTCTGTCGTCAGAGCATCAGCTGGTAGCTGTGCGGCACGTAGTGGAAGCCCTGATCGCGGGTCTCGACGTAGCCGAGCGCCGGGAACGGCATGTGGTAGCCGATGAAGGGCGTCTTGTCGGCGGCGAGCATGTCGAGGAGCTTGCGGCGGGATTGCGCGGCCTGCGCCTTGTCGGTGTCGAAGGACACTTCCCAGTCCGGATGGGCCAGCGACCAGACGTAGTGGTTGGCCAGATCGGCGATCAGCACCAGCTGCTTGCCGCTGCTTTCCAGCATGTAGCTCATGTGGCCCGGGGTGTGGCCGGGGGTCATCATCGCGGTGACGCCCGAGGCGACGCTGTCCCCGTCGGCGATGAATTCGAAGCGGTCGGCCAGTGGCTGGATCTTGCCGGTGAAGGTCTCGCCCCCGGCGCCGGACCAGTGGTCGTATTCCACATGCCCGGTGACATGCTGGGCGTTGGCGAAGGTCGGGCCGCCGCCGCCGGTGAGGCCGCCGACGTGGTCGCCGTGCATGTGGGTGATGACCACGTGGGTGACCTCGTCGCTGCCGTAGCCCGCGGCCTCGACCGCCGCGACGATGCCGTCGGGGTTGAGGCCGGTGTCGAAGAGGATGAGCTCGGCACCGGTGTTGACCAGCGTCGGTGTGAAGAAGAACTGCGCCTTGTCGGTCGGGATGTTGGCCGCTTCGGAGACTGCGGCGAATTCCTCGTCGCTGGCATTCAGGCCGAAGATCTTGTGCGGCTCCTCACGGGTCGCGGTGCCGGCCATCAGCGCGGTGATCTCGAAGTCGCCGAGCGTCACACGGTTGACCTTGGGCACTTGCGCGCCCTTCTGCGCGACCTGGGCGCCTGCCCGGCCCGCCGCGGCCATCAGCGGCAGCGCCGCCGCGCCGCCCAGGATGCCGCGTCTCGAAATGTTGGGTTGCATCATGGTCGTGTTCCCTCTCGTTGCCGGCCATGCCGATGGCGGGGACTCTAGCGCGAAAGCGTGTCCCTGCCAGAAATGCGCGCTGCCCTTTGCGCGAGATTAACGAGTCATCGGGTACCCAGCCTCACCCCTTGAGTGAGGAGCCCTGAGATGATTCCCGATGCGTCGAACCCCTGCTGGCAGCGCGTGCTCATGACCGAGAAAGAGCTGGCCGGGGCCGTGCTTGCCACAAAACTCCTCGTGACCCGCCTGCGGCGCGAGGTGAAGCAGCGTCCGGCCGCGCTCAACAGCAAGATCGCGGAACTGCGTACCTATTTCGAAAAGAACTCCTTCGCGGTGAAGGACATCGCACTCTTCTGAGAGGTCAGACCCATGAAAAACGCAATGATGTCCGTTGCCGAGGCGCGTGCCCGGATCGAGGCCGGGGCAGTGCTGGTGATCGCCGGCTCCGAGGAGGCGCTGTCGTCCCTGCCCAAGGGGCGCTGGATCGGCGGCACCTCGGTCTATTTCGTGACCGAGACCGGCGGCCGCACGGACCGCGAGAACCTCTTCGTGACCGAGATCGAAGCCGCCGAGGACGCGCGGCCGGTGCTCTACCGGGGCGAGGACCTGCCGAGCCTGACCATGGGGCGCTACGAAAACGGTCTGTCGATCATCCTGATCCCGGCCTTCAGCAAGGCGCACGAGGCGTTCGCGATCCGCGGCGCCGAGTTTCCGGGCCTCTTCGACCAGCCGCTGATGGGCTGGATCACCGGCATTCACCTCGACGATCTCGGCGAGGTGACGCCCAAGGTCTTCGACGGCGCCAGGGGCGAGATGCACGAGGACGGCGCGATGCTGTTGCACGTGAAACTTCCCGCGGGAGAGGTCGCGGATCTCGACATCCTCAACCTCTTCGAGCCCGACATGTCCGCGGACGAGATCAGCTTCGGCGAGACCGGCTTCGGGGCGAAGACCGCCATGGTCAACGGGCAGGAGGTCGATTTCGCCGCCTATCTCGTCGAGAAGGGCATCGACACACGCTGCCCGCTGGTGGCAAATTTCGCGGGCGCGATGGTCAACGTCTCGTTCCAGGCGGTGGATCCGGCGGCGGGTGTGAGCTTCTATGCCCCGGTGATCGAGGGCATGACCTATCACATTGCCAGTACGCCCGGCGACTATGCCTCGGAGTTCGCGGCGCGGGCGCAGGGGGACGGGACGCGGGAGCTGTCGTGCAACTGCATCCTCAACTACCTCTATGGCGAGCTGGAATCGAAGACGACCGGGGGATTCACCGGCCCCGCGACCTTTGGCGAGATCGCCTACATGCTGCTGAACCAGACCATGGTGCGGGTGAACCTGCGGGCTGCCGAGGCAGCGCAGGTCGCCTGAGCTTGTGGCCCGCGTGCCTTGCGCGGGCCACTTTCCGGATGAAAGCCCGTCGTCAGTCGATCTCGCTGGCGCCGCATTGCGGCAGCAGCTCGGCGATCATCTGGTGCCGGCAGAGCTGGGTTCCGGGCGTGGTGACCGTTGCGCTCGCGGCGGCGGCGCCGAGCGCCAGCGCATCCGGCGCGCCGATGCCTGTGGCCAGCCCGTAGGCGAAAGCGCCGACGAAGCTGTCGCCCGCGCCGACGGCCGACACCACCGAGACCTTGGCGGCGCTCACCTGCGTGAGCCCGTCGGGCCCGGCCATCACCGAGCCGTCCGCCCCTCGGGCGAGGATCACCCGTTTCGCCGCGCCCCGTGCCACCAGCTCGGCGGCGAATTCGGCGGATTCGCGGCGCGTCACCAGCGGGCGGCCCGCCAGTTGCTCGGCCTCCTCGCTGTCCATGCGCAGCACGGCGGGCGCCGGGTCAGTGCCCGCGGCGAGGTATTCCAGCGCCGCGCCCGAGGTGTCGACGATCACCTCCGCCTCCTGCGGCAGCAGCACCCGGCAGAGCTCGGTCGCGTAGTGCACCGAGACACCCGGCGGCTGGCTGCCGCTCAGCACCACGATGCCGCCCTTGGGCACCGACGAGGCGATGGCCTGCAGCGACTCGGCCACGTCCTCTTCCGACCATTGCGGGCCGGGCAGGACGAAGCGGTACTGCGCGCCGGTTTCCCGGTCGTGCACGGCAAAACTCTCGCGGGTTTCGTCCGGCGCCTTCATCCGCACCAGCGGGATGCCGAGCTCGGAGAGCGTCGCCTCGAGCCGCATGCCGCTGGGTCCGGCAAGGGCGACGAAGGCACGCGCATGTGCCCCCATCTCGGCCGCCACGCGGGCGACGTTGATCCCGCCGCCGCCGGGATCGACGACGATGGGATCGCAGCGCAGCTTGGGGCCCGCGATGACCCGGTCGGTCGTCGTCGAGATGTCCAGAGCAGGGTTGAGCGTGACCGTCAGAATATCCTTCATGGGTTGCACCATGTCAGGCGCCGGGGGCTTCGCCAAGAGCCGCGAACTGGACAAATGACCGCGCTTGTGGGAAGTGCCCTCCGCGTAAGCAGGAGCCTCCCATGACCGTCACCCGTTTTGCCCCTTCGCCCACCGGCCACATCCACGTGGGCAACCTTCGCACGGCACTGTTCAACTACCTGATCGCCCGCAAGTCCGGCGGTACCTTCATTCTGCGCATCGACGACACCGATCCCGAGCGCAGCAAGGAAGAGTATGTCGACGGCATCAAGCGCGATCTGGAGTGGCTGGGCCTGACGTGGGACAGGACGGAGCGACAGAGCCTGCGGCTGGACCGCTACCACGAGGCCGCCGACAAGCTGCGCGCCATCGGTCGCTTCTACGAGGCCTTCGAGACCCCGACCGAGCTTGATCTCAAGCGCAAGAAGCAGCTGAACATGGGCAAGCCCCCGGTCTATGACCGCGCAGCGCTTGCACTTTCCGACGCCGAGAGGGACGCGCTGCGTGCCGAGCGCGGCAACGGCGTGTGGCGCTTCAAGCTCGACCAGCAGCGTATCGACTGGGAGGACGGCATCCTCGGCCCGATCTCGATCGACGCGGCGTCGGTGTCGGACCCGGTGCTGATCCGCGGCGACGGCCAGATCCTCTACACCCTCGCGTCGGTGGTCGACGACATCGAGATGGGCGTCACCAACGTGGTGCGCGGCTCGGACCACGTCACCAACACCGCGACGCAGATCCAGATCATCGAGGCGCTGGGCGGCACCCCGCCGGGCTTCGGTCACCACTCGCTGCTGACCGGCCCGCAGGGCGAATCGCTGTCGAAGCGACTCGGCGTTCTGTCGATCCGCGACCTGCGCGAGGCAGGCGTCGAACCCGAGGCGCTGCTGTCGCTGATGGCCCGTCTCGGCTCGAGCCAGCCGGTCGAGCTGCGCATGTCGCTCGAGGAGATCGCCGACGGTTTCGAGCTGAGCCAGTTCGGCGCGGCGCCCACCAAGTTCGACGAGAACGACCTCTACCCGCTCACCGCGCGCAAGCTGCATGGCCTGCCGCTCGAGGCAGTGGCGGACGAGATCGAAGCGCTGGGCGTGCCCGCCGACAAGGCCGAGCTGTTCTGGACCGTGACGCGAGAGAACATCCAGACCCGCAAGGAGCTGGCCAAGTGGTGGGCGCTGTTCCGCGACGGCGCCGAGCCGCTGGTGGCGGACGAGGACAAGGCGTTCATCGCCGAGGCCATGGCGATGCTCCCCGAGGGCCCGTTCACCCAGGAGACCTGGGGCGAATGGACCAAGGCGGTGAAGGAAAAGACCGGCCGCAAGGGCAAGGGTCTCTTCATGCCGCTGCGCAAGGCGCTCACCGGTCTGGAGCGCGGCCCCGAGATGGCCGACGTGATGCCGCTTCTGCAGCAGATCCCGGCGCGCAAGCTCGCCGAGGGCTGAGCCCGGGCTGTCTCAAAGATCTCATGACCGCCGTGCAAGATCGCGGCGGTCGTCACTGATCTCGAGCGCGTGTTTGGCGTGACGCAGCGCGTAGCCGCGCATGGAGCGCGCCGCTGAGGCCAGCTCGTCCCACTCGGACTGTTCGAGCTGCGCAAGTTCCGACACCGCGACCCCAACGACCTCGGGATGGCCGGCCCCGGCGCGGATCAGCGCGGCGAAACCGTCCTCGATCAGGTCGCCGGCCCTCAGGACGGGCACCTCGATGCGCGGGAATTCCGCCGGGATGCTGCGGGTGGGGTCGGCCTCGGACAGGATCCGGCTCAGCCGGTGCAGCACGTCGATGGCGGTGCCCGGGTCGTTGATCCCCGGCGACAGCGCCCGCACCGCGATCTCGTTCAGCACCACGATCCCGAAGCGCGCGTCCTGCTCGTTGGTGCGGATCTCGCCCAGGGTGAAGGTCTTGGCCAGCGCTGCCATGTCTTCGATCTCGCCCAGCACCCAGCCGAGCGGCGTGCCCTTGAGCACGTGTTCCCCCGGCGCACGGGCGAGGGTGATCGAGGCGCCGGTCTTCGCCAGCGCGTCGCTCAGCGCATTCATGTCGATGAATTGCAGATAGCCGCCGGAGGGCGCGGGCAGGGCCGTCGCACCCGAGGGGATCTCGGCGTCGGGGCTCAGGGGCACGCCCCCGAGCGCGGGCTGGGAGAGGATGCGGCGCAGCGGCTCGCGGGCGCGTTCCTCGACCTTGCTCAGGGTGTCGTCCATGCTGCCGAGGCTGCTCAGGTGGTCGATCCAGCGCAGGATCGCCAGCACGATGGCCGCGATGGCAAGGATGGTGAAGAAGAACACCACGACGGCGGCGGATTCCGAGTAGAACCCGGCGCGGAACATCACGATGGCGGTGAGCGAGAACAGGAAGGCGCCGGTGAAGGTCGCGAGCACGGTCTGCGTCGTGGTGTCCGACAGGTGCAGCCGGTAGGCGCGCGGCGTGGCCTGGCTCGCGGCGGTCTGGAACGCCTGCACCATGACCGAAAGCGAGAAGGTCGTGACCGTGAGCATGGTCGTGGCGAGGATGTTGAGCAGCGGCATCACCGCGTCGCTGCCGAAACGGTCCTGCCACTCCTCGGGGATGAGCGGATCGAAGAGCGGCGCCAGCGAGGCGGTGGCCAGCGCGACCAGCGCGCCGAACAGCACCCGCGCGGCAAGGTTGCGCGCCACGCGCCGCACCATGAGCAACGGTTTCGAACGCTTCATCGGTGGATCCTTCTGCTGCCGAGCGCGTCGAGGTGCCGGTCCACGAAGCCACGCTCGTCGTCGGTCAGGCGCTGGGCCCGCGGGTAGATCGGCGCGGCGCGGTCGTCGAGCACCGGCGCCTCCCAGCCCGTGGTCGTGGCGAAGAATCGCTCCGCGCCTTCCGGGCCATACTCCGCCAGATAGCCCTGGATCACCACGTCGATGTAGCTCAGCAGCACCGGATGGTCATCGTCGGGCGCGTGCAGCCGCTCGGGCGCGATGGCATAGATTGCAAGCTGCGCCACGTCCGGGGCCGCGTGGGTGACGCAGGCGGCGGCGTCGAGCCGCTGATAGGCGTGCTCGCGCAGGTCGAGCGCCGCCCAGCCGTCTTCGGGAACGGGCGCGATCAGCCCCTCGATCTCGCAGTCCGGGTCGCGAATCGCCGTGAGGTAGGCAAGCTCGCGATCAGGGGTGACCCGCCACGCGCGACGCCAACCGCGGGCGGTTGCGCCGTGTGCCGGGGTGAAACCGTGGGTAAACCGGTTCACCAGGGAGCCGTAACCAAAGAAGAATGCGTTACTCAAGCGTCGTTCCGTTCTCGCGATTGATGTATGTCAAACCGTCTTTTCCCGGATGATGTATGTAATCCGGCGACCTGAGGAAGCGAGGACCTGGGCCGTGCGCGTTACCAAGAGAACCAACATTGCCATCCGTGTGCTGATGCATTGCGCGGCCAACTCCGGCCGTCTGGTGACGAAAGCCGAGATCGCCAGGCGTTGCAACGCGTCCGAGAACCACCTTGCGCAGGTGATCAACCAGCTTGCGCAACTGGGCTACCTGCACACCCAGCGCGGCCGCCATGGCGGTCTCGAGCTCGGGCGCCCGGCAGACCAGATCCGCATCGGCGATGTGTTCCGCGCGCTCGAGGCGCCGGTGCCTCTGGCGGAATGCTTCGCCGACGTGGACAACACCTGCCCGCTGACCAATGCCTGTCGCCTCAAGATTGCGCTGACCGATGCGGCCAGCGCCTTCTATGCGACGCTTGATCCGATCTCGCTCGATACGCTGGTCTGTGACAATGCCCCGCTGATGGACATTCTTGCACCGGCAGGGCAGTGCACCGGGGCTTTGCGCCAGCAGAATCTTGCGGCTCAGTGACAAACAGCGTAGCTTGATCCGGACCGCGAGGGGAGAACCGGCCCGTCCGGTGCCGAAGGAGCAACCGCCCCGGAAACTCTCAGGCCCATGGACCTTTGCGGACACAAGAACTCTGGAGAGTGGCGCGGCCCGTTCGTGCCCGCCGAAGGGATAACGATCTCAGGCTGACGGACAGAGGGGGCATTCAGGCACGGAGCCTATCCGTGCGAGGAATGTCCGGGGCAAGGCCGCGCGCCGCATCCGGGCCAGAGGGATGTGAGACGCGATGGACGAGCTGAAACGCACGCCACTACACGATCTGCACCTGTCGCTTGGAGCGAAGATGGTGCCATTCGCCGGCTACGAGATGCCGGTGCAATACAAGCTTGGTGTCATGAAGGAGCACCTCCACTGCCGCGCGGCAGCGGGGTTCTTCGACGTGAGCCACATGGGCCAGGTGATCCTGCGCGGCGACGACCCGGAAGGGGTGGCGCTGGCTCTCGAGACGCTGGTGCCCGTCGCCGTGGCGGGGCTCGGCGAGGGCCGGCAGCGCTACGGGCTCTTTACCAACGAGGATGGCGGCATCGAGGATGACCTGATGATCGCCAACCGCGGCGATCACCTGTTCCTCGTGGTCAACGCCGCCTGCAAGGAGGCCGACGTGGCCCGGTTGCGCGCCGGGCTCGAGCCCGCGGGCGTCACCGTCGACTACATCGAGGACCGGGCGCTCTTCGCGCTGCAGGGACCCGCGGCCGAGCAGGTGCTGGCGGCGCTGAACCCGGCGGTGGCCGGGATGCGCTTCATGGATGTCGCGACGGTCGAGCTTGCGGGGGCCGAGTGCTGGGTCTCGCGCTCGGGCTACACCGGCGAGGACGGCTACGAGATCTCGGTGCCCGAGGAGTCCGCGGTGGCGCTGGCGGAGGCGTTGCTGGCGCATGAGGCGGTCGAGCCCATCGGGCTCGGCGCCCGCGACTCGCTGCGGCTCGAGGCGGGGCTCTGCCTCTACGGCCACGACCTCGATCCCACCACCACGCCGGTGGCGGGCGGGCTGCTCTGGGCGATCCAGAAGGCGCGTCGCGCCGATGGAGCGCGGGCGGGCGGGTTTCCGGGGGCCGAGAAGATCCTTGCCGAGATCGCCACCGGTGCGCCTTCGGTGCGGGTCGGGCTGAAGCCCGAGGGCCGCGCGCCGATGCGCGAGGGGGTCGAGCTCTTCGAGACCGAGACCGGCGGCGACGCGGTCGGCCGGATCACCTCGGGCGGGTTCGGACCGACGGTCGGCGGGCCGGTCGCCATGGGCTACGTGCCCGCGCAGGCGGCGCCCCCGGGGTCGCGGCTCTATGGCGAAGTGCGGGGCAAGCGGCTGCCGGTCGACGTGATCGCGCTGCCGTTCGTAAAACAAAGCTACAAACGCTGACTTGGAAGGGACGAGCGTTATGAAATTTACCGAAGAACACGAGTGGCTCGAGATCGAGGGCGACCTGGTGGTGGTGGGGATCACCGCCCACGCGGCAGAACAGCTGGGCGACGTGGTGTTCGTCGAGCTGCCCGAGCCGGGCACCACGGTGAGCAAGGATGACGAAGTCGTGGTGATCGAGTCGGTCAAGGCGGCGTCGGACATCCTCGCCCCGATCGACGGCGAGATCGTCGAGGTCAACGAGGCCATCGTCGAGGATCCGGGCAAGGTCAACGAGGATCCCGAGGGCGAAGCCTGGTTCTTCAAGCTCAAGGTCGAGGATCTCTCGGTGCTCGACGATTTCATGAGCGAGGCTGCCTACAAGAAGTTCATCGGCTAGGCTTGCTCCATTGATGCAGCGACTCGCCTAGCGCCTTCCGGGCCGGGTCACGGCGCGGACCGGAAGGCGGGCGGTGAGTATTTTTGGAATGATGGCAGGGCGGGGCCCGTTCCCGCCCCGGCTTTGGACATCCTGGACAAATCGACATGCCCTTCACCCCGACCGACTATCTCCCCTACGATTTCGCCAACCGGCGCCATATCGGACCGTCCCCCGCCGAGATGGCCGGGATGTTCGAGACCCTCGGCGTCGCCGACCTGGACGAGCTGATCGCCCAGACCGTTCCCGAGGCCATCCGGCAGGAGGCGCCGCTCGATTTCGGCGCGCCGCTTTCCGAGCGCGAGATGCTCTGGCGGCTGCAGGAGGTGGCCGAGAAGAACAAGGTGTTCACCTCGCTGATCGGCATGGGCTACCACAACACGATCACGCCGCCGGCGATCCAGCGAAACATTTTCGAGAACCCGGCGTGGTACACGGCCTACACGCCCTACCAGCCCGAGATCTCGCAGGGCCGGCTCGAGGCGCTGCTCAACTACCAGACCATGGTCAGCGACCTGACCGGGCTCGAGATCGCCAACGCCTCGCTGCTCGACGAGGCCACCGCCTGCGCCGAGGCGATGACCATGGCGCAGCGGGTGGCGAAGTCCAAGGCCACGGCCTTTTTCGTCGACGAGAACTGCCACCCGCAGAACATCGCCGTCATGAAGACCCGCGCCGCGCCGCTGGGCATCGAGATCGTCGTGGGCGCGCCCGAGGCGCTCGACGCCGACAAGGTCTTCGGGGCGATCTTCCAGTACCCCGGCACCTACGGCGGCCTGCGTGATTTCGGCCCCGCCATGGAGGCCCTGCACGCGGCCAAGGCGGTCGGCATCGTCGCCGCCGACATCATGGCGCTCTGCCTCGTGAAAGAACCGGGTGCGATGGGCGCCGACATCGCCGTGGGCTCGACCCAGCGCTTTGGCGTGCCGCTGGGCTACGGCGGTCCGCACGCCGCCTACATGGCCTGCCGCGAGGCGTTCAAGCGCGCCATGCCGGGACGCATCGTCGGGGTCTCGGTCGATGCGCTGGGCAACCGCGCCTACCGGCTGGCCCTCCAGACCCGCGAGCAGCACATCCGCCGCGAGAAGGCGACCTCGAACGTCTGCACGGCGCAGGCGCTGCTGGCGGTGATGGCGGGCTTCTACGCGGTGTTCCACGGCGCCACCGGCCTGAAGGCCATCGCGCAGCGCATCCACCTCAAGACCGCGCGTCTTGCCAGGGGGCTCGAGGATGCGGGCTACGCGGTCGAGACCGAGACCTTTTTCGACACCATCACCGTCGAGGTCGGCCTGCTGCAGCGGGGCATCCTGCAGGCGGCGATCAAGGAAGGCGTGAACCTGCGCCGGGTCGGCAAGACCAAGGTGGGCATCACGCTGGACGAGGCGACCCGCCCGGCCCAGATCGAGGCGGTCTGGCGGGCCTTCGGCCTCGTGCGCGAGGATGTCGAGAGCGCCGGCGAATACCGTCTGCCCGAGGCGCTGCTGCGCGAGAGCGCCTATCTCACCCATGACATCTTCAAGATGAACCGGGCCGAGACCGAGATGATGCGCTACATGCGCCGCCTCGCGGACCGCGATCTTGCGCTCGACCGCGCGATGATCCCGCTGGGGTCGTGCACGATGAAGCTCAACGCCGCCGCCGAGATGATGCCGGTGAGCTGGCGCGAGTTCTCCTCGCTGCACCCCTACGCGCCGGCGGACCAGGCCAAGGGCTATGCCGAGATGATCGCCGATCTGTCGCAGAAGCTCTGCGCCATCACCGGTTACGACGATTTCTCCATGCAGCCGAACTCGGGCGCGCAGGGGGAATACGCAGGACTGCTGACCATCGCGTCGTGGCAGAAGGCGCGCGGCGAGGGCCAGCGCAACGTCTGCCTGATCCCGGTGAACGCGCATGGCACCAACCCGGCCTCGGCGCAGATGGTCGGCTGGAAGGTCGTGCCGGTGAAATGCGACGAGAAAGGTTCGATCGATGTGGCGGACTTCCGCGCGAAGGCCGAGCAGTACAGCGACACGCTGGCGGCCTGCATGATCACCTATCCCTCGACCCACGGGGTCTTCGAGGAGACGGTGAAGGAGGTCTGCGCGATCACCCACGAGCATGGCGGGCAGGTCTATATCGACGGCGCCAACATGAATGCCATGGTGGGCCTGTCGCGTCCGGGCGATCTTGGCGGCGACGTGAGCCACCTCAACCTGCACAAGACCTTCTGCATCCCGCATGGCGGTGGCGGCCCCGGCATGGGCCCGATCGGGGTGAAGGCGCATCTGGTGCCGCACCTGCCCTCCGATCCGCTCAAGGGGGGCGTCGCGGGGCCAGTTTCTGCCGCGGCCTTCGGCTCGCCCTCGCTGCTGCCGATCTCGTGGGGATACATCCTGATGATGGGCGGCGAGGGTCTGACGCAGGCCACGCGCGTGGCGATCCTGAACGCCAACTACATCGCCGCAAGGCTCTCGGGCGCCTACGAGATCCTCTACACCGGGCCGCAGGGCCGGGTGGCGCACGAGTGCATCCTCGACGTGCGGCCTTTCGAGAAATCCGCGGGGGTGACCGTCGAGGACATCGCCAAGCGGCTGGTGGACTGCGGCTTCCACGCCCCCACCATGAGCTGGCCGGTGGCGGGCACGCTGATGGTGGAGCCGACGGAATCCGAGACCCGGGCCGAGCTCGACCGCTTCTGCGACGCGATGCTGGCGATCCGGGAAGAGATCCGCGACATCGAGGACGGGCGCATGGACGCGGAGAACAACCCGCTGAAGCACGCGCCGCACACGATGGAGGACCTCGTCCGCGACTGGGACCGCCCCTACTCGCGCGAGCAGGGGTGCTTCCCGCCGGGTGCGTTCCGGGTCGACAAGTACTGGCCGCCGGTCAACCGCGTCGACAACGTCTACGGCGACCGGCATCTGGTCTGCACCTGCCCGCCGATGAGCGACTATGCCGAGGCGGCGGAATAGGCGGAGAGCGCCGGAGTGAGGGGCCAGCCCCTCACACTCCCCGGAGTTTAGGGGCAAGATGAAGAGACGGCCCGCGCTCCTGTCCGGAGGGCGGGCCGTGCCGTATCCGGGGGGCCGTGTGGTATTGGGTGGTGTCAGTCGGATTCGAGCAGGAAGCCGAGCGTGTCGCGGATCCGGCCCCAGGTGGCGGGGTCGGAGGCGCAGAGCAGGTAGCCCTCGCGGTTTGCGGCGTTGTACGCGCTGCCGTCGAGCATGGCGACATGGCCGCCCGCGCATTGGCAGAGCAGGGCGCCCGCGGCGTGGTCCCAGGGCGTGAGCCGGCCGGAGAGCACGAAATCCACGTGGCCCTGCGCCAGCATCCGCATCTCGTGCGCCGAGCAGCGCAGCGAGCCCACGCGCTCGAACCGGGGCATCAGCGCGCCGAACTGCGCCTGCTTGTCGGCGGGCAGCATGTAGAAGGGGGCGTAGCCCTGCAGCTCTTCGACCGGGCCGCCTCCGGAGACCTTCAGGGTGCGGCGGGCGCGGCGCTTCGGCGTGACCAGCTCGGCCGGGCCGCCGGTCTCGCCGATCACCACGTCATCCATCAGCGGGTCGTAGATCAGCCCGAAGACCGGCACGCCGAAGCGCAGCGCCGAGACGATCACGCCGAAGGTGGCGAGCCCGTGGGCATAGTTCCAGGTGCCGTCGACCGGGTCGATGGTGAAGGCGAGCTCGGCCTCGGGGATGCCGTCGAGCACCTCGGGGTGCAGCGCGACGTTCTCCTCGCCGATGATCAGCGCGTTGGGGAAGAGCGTCAGCAGGCCGCGCGCGATCATCCGCTCGGCGGCGCGGTCGGCCTCGGTCACCACGTCCTGGCGCGAGGTCTTGTGGTCGATGTCCGAGGCCTCGAGCGTGCGGAAGCGGGGCAGGATCTCGGCCCGGGCGGCGCGGCGCACGAGGTTGAGGATCGAGGCGCGCTGGGCGGAGGTCAGCGTGGAGACGGTCATCGGCAGGGTGGGGGAGAGGGAATCGCGCATGGGTCGGGGTCCGTTCGCAGCCAGAGGTGCCCCCGGATTGCCAGCCGGGGCGCATGGGTGCAAGCGTCGGGCGGCGGCTATTCGCGCGCCCGCAGCACCTGCGCCGGCCGCGCTGCCAGCGGACCCCAGGCAAAGGCGATGCCCGCGAGCAGCGTGGCGAGCACGCCGCCCGCGATGATGCCGAGCGCCGAGGGCCAGACGATGGCGAAGCTGGTTTCCATGATGAAGGTGCTCACCGCCCAGCCGCCGAGGATGCCCGCGACCAGCGCCACCACGCCGGCCCCGGCACCGAGCAGCGCCGAGCGCAGCGCGAAGCTCTGCAGGATGCGCCGGCGCGAGGCCCCGAGGGTCTTGAGCACCGCCGCCTCGAAGGTGCGCGCACCGGTGCCCGCCGCCGCCGCTCCGATCAGCACGAGGAAGCCTGTCAGAAGCGTCGCCGCGGCGCCCCAGCGGATCGCGGCGCCGATGCCCTCGAGCAGCTCCGCCACCCGGTCTATGGCGTCACGAACCCGGATTGCGGTTATATTGGGATAGGTGGAGGCAAGGTCGCGCAGGATCTGCGCCTCGGCCCCGGCTTCGGCATAGACCGTCGAGATGAAGGTGTGCGGCGCGCCCTGCAGCGCGGTGGGGTTCAGCGTCATCACGAAGCCGATGCCCGCCGTCGAGAAATCCACGTCGCGGAAGCTGGTGATGGTCGCGGTGATGTCGCGACCCAGCACGTTGAAGGTGATCTCGTCGCCGAGCTTGAGCCCGATCTCCTCGGCCTCTTCCCGGGCGAAACTGATCTGGGGAGGGCCGTCGTAATCCTCGGGCCACCATTCGCCGCTGGTGACGATGGTGCGGTCGTCGGGGGTGGCGGCGTAGGTGATGCCGCGGTCGCCGCGCACCACCCAGTGATCGCCCGCCACCTCCTGCGCGTTGACGCCGTTGATCCGGGTGATCACGCCGCGCAGCATGGGCGCGGTGTCGACGCGGCTGACGGCCGGGTCATTCTCGAGACGCTCGAGGTAGCCGTCGATCTGGGCGGGCTGGATGTCGACGAAGAAATAGGACGGGGCGACCTCGGGCAGGTCGCGGTCGATGGCGCTGCGCAGGTTGCCGTCGATCTGGCCGACGGCGGCGAGCACCGAGAGCCCCAGCCCCAGCGACAGCACCACCGAGGCGGCGGTCTCGCGCGGGCCGCCGATGGCCGCGAGCGCCCAGCGCAGGGCGGGGCGACCGCGCGCGGCGGAGACGCTGCGATGGGCCAGCGCGCGGATGCCGGTGGCGGCGACCGCGAGGATTATGAGCGCGCCAAGGATGCCGCCGGCGGTCCAGAGGGTGATCTGCGGGCTCCCCGAGAACACCATGGCGACGCCCACCAGAAGCAGCACCAGCAGTCCGGTCGCGACCACGAAGCGGGTCGCAGGCAGGCCGCGGGCGCTGTCGAGCGCGTCGCGGAAGAGGGCAGCGGCGCGGACCTCCTCGGTGCGGGCGAGCGGCCAGAGCGTGAAGAGCAGCGCGGTCAGGATGCCGTAGATCGCGGCCTCGGCCAACGGCCCGGGGTAGAGGGTGAAGATCACCGGGATCGGCAGCGCGCCCGCGATCATCGGGGCGAAGAGCAGCGGCACAGCGGCACCGAGGACCAGGCCCATGGCGATTCCGAGCAGGCTCAGCGCGCCGATCTGCAGGAAATAGGTCAGGAAGATCACCCGGCGGCTGGCACCGAGGGTGCGCAGGGTGGCGATGACCGCGGTCTTGCGCGCGAGGTAGGCGCGCACCGCGGCAGAGACGCCGATGCCGCCGACCGCGAGCCCGGAAAGCCCGACCAGCACGAGGAAATTGGCCAGCTGGTCAACGAAGCGTGCGACGCCCGGTGCGCCGTTGCGGGCATCGCGCCAGCGCATGCCGCTGCCTTCGTACTGCGCCTCGGCCCGGCTGCGCAGCGCGTCCATGTCTGTGCCCTCGGGCACCAGCAGGCGGTACTCGGTCTCGAAGAGCGAGCCGGGCGCGAGCAGGCCCGAGCCCTCGAGATCGGAGGTGCGGACCATGGTGCGCGGGCCCAGACCGAAGCCGCCGCCGGCATCGTCGGGCTCGGTCACGATGGTGGCCGAGAGGGTGAAGCGGCGGGTGCCGAGCGCGAAGCTGTCGCCCGGGCTGAGGCCCATCCGGTCGGCCAGCACCGGTGCCATCACCGCGCCGGGCAGGTCGTCGCCGTCGAGCGCCTGCGACAGCGGCATCGGCGGGTCGAGCACCATTTCGCCCAGCAGCGGGTAGGCGTCGTCCACCGATTTCACCTGCGTCAGGCCACGCTCGGCTCCGGTCTCGCCCTCGGCCACGGCCATTGAACGGAAGTCGGTGACCTCGGAGACCGCGGTCGACACGCTCTCGAGCCAGGCGCGCTCGTCCTCCGAGGCAAAGCGATAGGTGAACTCGGCCTGCGCGTCGCCGCCGAGCAGGATCGCGCCCTGATCGCTGAGACCGGCCTGAATCGCCGAGCGCACCGATCCCACGCCGGCGATGGCCGCGACGCCAAGGGCGAGGCAGGCGAGGAAGATCCGGAACCCCCGCAGGCCGCCGCGCAACTCGCGTCGGGCGAAGCGGGCCGCGATGGAAAGGCTCATTCCGCCGCCCTCGCCGCCTCTTCCGCGACCTCGCCGTCGGTCAGCCGCACCACGCGGTCGCAGCGCTGCGCCAGTGCGTTCGAGTGGGTGACCAGCACCAGCGTCGCGCCGTGGCGGTCGCGCAGTCCGAAGAGCATGTCCATGATCGCGTCGCCGTTCCGACCGTCGAGGTTGCCGGTGGGCTCGTCCGCCAGCAGAACGTCGGGCCGTGGCGCCGAAGCGCGGGCCAGCGCGACCCGCTGCTGTTCGCCCCCGGACATCTGCGCCGGGTAGTGGTCGGCGCGATGGCCGAGCCCCACCGCTTCGAGCTCGGCCCGGGCCCTCTCGAAGGCATCGCGATGACCGGCAAGTTCGAGCGGCGTTGCCACGTTCTCGAGCGCGGTCATCGTCGGGATCAGGTTGAAGCTCTGGAACACCACCCCCATGTGATCCCTGCGGAAGCGCGCGAGCTGGTCCTCGGTCATCGACGTCAGGTCCTGTCCCAGAACCTCGACCGTGCCGCCGGTGGCGTTCTCGAGGCCGCCCATCACCATCAGAAGCGAGGACTTCCCGCTGCCCGATGGACCGATCAGCCCCAGCGTCTCGCCGCTGCCGACCTCGAGCGAGATGCCGTGCAGGATTTCTACCATCCCGGCATTGCCGCGCAGGCTGAGCGTGACATCTTTGAGGGCGATGACGGGAGCAGGCATAAGGGGATCCGGGAAAATGAAGCGCTCGCTAGGATATGGGGCCGCCATGCGGCTGAACAAGGCGATGCCGGCGCTGGTGCTGCTCTGCGGCATGCTCGCGGCGCCCGCCCGGGCCGAGACGGTGCAGCTGCTGGCGCTGGGTGACAGCCTGACGCAAGGATACGGGCTGATCGAGCAGGACGGCTTCGTACCGCAGCTGCGCGCGTGGCTCGAAGAGCGCGGGCACGATGTCAGGATCGTGAACGGCGGTGTCTCCGGCGACACGACCGCGGGCGGGCTGTCGCGGGTGGACTGGTCGCTGACGCCCGAGATCCAGGGGATGATCGTGACGCTGGGCGGCAATGATCTGCTGCGGGCGCTGAGCCCCGAGGTGAGCCGCGCCAATCTCGAGGGAATCCTGCAGGCCGCCGAGGCGAAGGGGGTCGAGGTGCTGCTGGTTGGGATGCAGGCACCGGGAAACTACGGCCCGGAGTTCAAGCAGAGCTTCGATGCCATCTATCCCGAACTGGCCGAGCGGTTCGACACGGTCTATGCGCCGAGCTTCTTCGCGGGGATCCTGCCCGAGGGCGGTACGCCGCAGGACGCCACGGAGTTCATGCAGGCGGACGGGATCCATCCGAACGCCGAGGGCGTGACGCGCGTCGTCGAGGCGCTCGGGCCGTCCGTAGAGGAGCTGATCGCCCGGATCGAGGACGCCGACTGAGGCTTGCGGTCCTCGCGGATCGGGTGAACGCCTCTGGGTCTGGGTCTGGGTCTGGGTCTGGGTCTGGGTCTGGGTCTGGGTCTGGGTCTGGGTCTGGGTCTGGGT
>NZ_FNAV01000003.1:282799-434706 GCF_900102075.1 Salipiger thiooxidans
TCTGGGTCTGGGTCTGGGTCTGGGTCTGGGTCTGGGTCTGGGTCTGGGTCTGGGTCTGGGTCTGGGTCTGGGTGACCCTGCGGAGATGCGTCTTACGCAGACCCGCCCGGATCGACCTGACCACGTTTGCGATTACAAGCCCGTCCACCGGGCGCCATCGCCCCTTGCGACCGTCCTGCCAATGATCAGTTCGGCGCGGTTGCGGCCAGAGCCTTGGAACTGGCGCCCCGGCGCAGGGCAGCTGCAACGAAGGGGAGCAGCCCCAGACCGAGCGCGAGGGCGAAGTAGAGGGTGACGGCGGACCCGGCCGACCATCCGAATATGCCCCAGGCGGTGAAACCACCGAAGAAGCCAAGAAAGCTGCCCATCAGAAGCGCGATAACTGCCATGCGACTCTCCATCTCCACCCCCCGGTTTAGGTCCAAAGTCCTTACAAGTCGTTAATCGCCACGGATTCGGGCGCGAATGTGGCATGGAACGGGCGCGAGCCGGCTTGTCAGTGGGGCAAATGGATAGGGCCGCACCGATGTGGCGCGGCCCCGGACTGGCCTGATCAGGCGATCTGTTTTCCGCTCAGAGAACGGTGACCGGCGTGCCGACGGGCACGCGGTTGTAGAGGTCGATGACATGCTCGTTCAGCATCCGGATGCAGCCGTTCGACACCGAGCGCCCGATCGATTGCGGCTCGGTGGTGCCGTGGATGCGATAGAACGTGTCGCGCCCGTTCTGGAACAGGTAGAGCGCGCGGGCCCCGAGCGGATTCGTGGGGCCGCCGGGCTGCACGTAGTCGTTGTTGCGGAAGCGTCCATAGGAGGACGGGTCCCGCTCGATCATTTCCTGCGTCGGACGCCAGGTCGGCCATTCCTTCTTGACCTGGATGACCGCGTCCCCGGTGAACTCCAGCCCGGCGCGGCCGACGCCGACGCCGTAGCGGATGGCCTGGCCCGGTGCGGTCACGAAATAAAGGAAATGCGCACGGGGCAGGATCAGGATCTGGCCGGGCAGGAGGTCGGCCTTGATGCGGACCTGCTGCGGGCGAAACTTCTCTTCGACTTCGAATGCGTGGGCCGGAAGGCCTGCGGCAATCGCGGTCCCGGCAGTGGCGGTGGCAATGAAATTGCGACGGGTGATCATGGACAAAGCTCGAATTCCCTCGGGTCAGCGGTTCTCATTCTCTCCAGCCCTAACGCGAAATCAATGCGGAGTTTCCTCCGGGGATTGTCACGATGGCGTGGGGGACACATATATTTTAAAATGAATGTGAAAAAGGGGCCAATCATGGTCAAATTGATCTGTTTCGACTGCGGGCAGACCAACCGCGTGCCCGAGGACCGGCTCGACGCGGGTCCGAAATGCGGAACCTGCGGCGCCGCGCTGGTCGAAGGCAAGGCGCGCGAGTTGGATGCGTCGACGCTGGCGAAGGCGATTCGCACCGACGAGATGCCGCTCGTGGTGGACTTCTGGGCGCCCTGGTGCGGGCCCTGCCGAATGATGGGGCCCGAGTTCTCGAAGGCGGCCGGTGCGATGAAGGGGCGGGCGCGGCTGGTCAAGGTCAACACCGAGATGCACCCGCAGGCCGCCGCGTCGTTCGGCATCCGCGGCATCCCCACGATGATCGCCTTTTCCGGCGGGCGCGAGGCAGGCCGGCAGTCGGGCGCCCTGCCCGCGGCGCAGATCGAGGCCTTCGCCTCGGGTGCCGGTCGTCGCTGAGCCCGCATCGCCAGGTCACTGGCGGGGCGCGCCCGCGTTGCGCCCCGCCAGCATGACGCTGATCGTGTAGGCCTTTTGCGGTGTCAGCCCGGCCATGATCGCGGCGGCGGCATCGGGCCTCATTCGGGCGAGAAAACCTGCGGCGAACTCAGGATCCATCTCTTCGAAGAGGATGGCGGCCTGCTTGGGCTTCATGGTCGCATAGACCTGCGTGAGCCGCTCGACGTCGTCCTCGGCGGCGCTCTGTGCGGTGGCGAGGGTGGCGCGGAGCTTCTGTTCGGCCTCCTCCATGGCGACGAGCTTGCGCTCGATCTCGGCCTCGGCGACCGAGAGCGCCTGCATCCGGGCCTGAATCGCCTCCTCCCGGGTGGCGACGCGTTCCTCGCGCTGGCGCAGCGCCTCCAGGATGGGCGCGATATCCTCCTCGGCGGCGCAGGAGAGCGGATCCTGCGCGTCATGCTTCGCGGCGGGCTGGCCCGCCTGATCGCCGCCGGGTTCCAGCGCAAACGCCGCGCCGGCCTGCACCGCGAGGCGCGCCACGGCCGAAGCGATGAGCAATCCCCCGATCACCGCGAGCACCCCCTTGTTGCGACGGCGCGGACGCCGGGCGGGTTTGCCCTTGGCGGGCGTCTTGCGCAGCCACGAGATCACCGCGAGGCTCCGCGCGCGGGATGGCGGAAGAACACCGGTTCCGGCTCGTTGCCGGGCCTGGATGCGGGCTCGGCACCGGCGGGCATGTCGTGCATCGAGGCGAGCATCAGCTCGAGCCGCTTCGCCACGTCCTCGGCCCGGGTGGTGAGCGTCTCGAGCGAGGCGGAGGAGTCCTTGGCCGCGGTCTGCGCCGCCCCCAGCGTGCGCGTCAGGTCGTCGACCTGCACCGAGAGCACCGCGACCGCGCCGCCGACCCCGTTTTCGAGATCGGTGAAGCGCGACAGGCGCCGGGACAGCACGAAGCAGTAGAAGCCGGCGCCCAGGGCACCTGCCGCGAGCAGGATGTCAGCGATCAGTTCCATCTGGGACCCCTCAATTCAGCACGAATTCCATGATCAGCAGGTCGCGCACGCGATCCTCGCCGGCCACGAGCTGGACCCGGCGCAGCATCTGCGAGCGAATCCGGATGAGCGCGCCGGGTGCCTCGATGTCCGAGGGGTGCAGCGCGCGCAGGTAGTTGTTCAGAACGTCGACCACCCGCGGCTTCAGCGATTCGACCTCGGCCATGTGGGACGGGGGCACCTCGAGACTGGCGAGGAAGCGCAGGTGATGCATGTCCGAGCTCGGCCCCATCGAGATGATCATCTGCGGCATCTCGATGAAGGCGACGTTGGCGTCGGGCAGGGGCGCGCCATGATCGTCGGCGGCATGCGGGTCGTGGGCGCCGGCCGCGGCGGTATCACCATGACCATCGGCGGGCGCGGTGTGGTCGCCCCCGCCACCGAATGGCAGCAGCCCCGAGAACGCGGCATAGAACCCGCCGCCGCCGCCCACGAGCGCCAGAACGACGCCGATGATCAGCGGCAGTTTCGAAGATTTCTTCTTCGGTTCTTCATCCTCGCCGGGGACATCCGCAGCGGCATCCGTCATGGGCCGACCTCTTCTTCAACCTCGCCCCGTTATAGCCCTGCAGGGACTAACCGATTGTTAAGCCTGATAGTCCAATGATGCGGGTACCGAGCAGAACGGTCGGAACGGAGGTTGGTCTTGCAACAACTCGCGCAAATCTGGGAGGGGCTCGGCGCCCGGCGGCGGATCATCGTCCTCGCCGCGACGGTGGGCGTGATTCTCGCGGTCCTGACGATGGCACGGATGGCGGGGACGCCGTCCATGGCGCTGCTCTACGCCGGGCTCGAGAACGGCGCCGCGGGTGAGGTCGTCGAGGCGCTTGAACAGCGCGGCGTCGTCTACGAGGTGCGCGGCGGTGCCATTTTCGTGCCCGAAATGGAACGCGACGCCCTGCGCATGACCCTCGCGAGCGAGGGGCTGCCCGCCAATTCCAACAAGGGATACGAGCTGCTCGACGGGCTGTCCGGGTTCGGCACCACCTCGCAGATGTTCGACGCCGCCTACTGGCGCGCGAAGGAGGGCGAGCTGGCGCGCACCATCGTCGCCAGCCCCTACATCGCCAGCGCGCGGGTGCACATCGCCAACAGCTCGGCCAATCCCTTCCAGCGTGACGTGCAGCCCTCGGCCTCGATCTCGGTCACCAGCACCGGCGAAGTGCTGTCGCCCGCCCAGGCGCGGGCGCTGAAATATCTCGTGGCCTCGGCGGTGCCCGGGCTCGTGCCCGAGCAGGTGGCGGTGATCGATGGCAAGGGCGGGCTGATCGGCGCCGAGGACGAGGTCGGCAGCGGCCCCACCGCCGAGGACAAGGCCGACCTGCTGCGCGACCGGGTGCAGCGGCTGGTCGATGCGCGCGTGGGGCTCGGCAACGCGGTGGTCGAGGTCAGCGTCGACACGGTCACCGAGAGCGAGACGATTCGTCAGCGCCAGTTCGACCCCGAGAACCGGGTGGTGATCTCGACCGACACCGAGGAGCAGTCGAGCACCTCGCAGGACACCGGAAGCGGCAACGTGACCGTGGCCTCGAACCTGCCGGACGGGCAGGCGGGCGGCGGCGACAGCTCCTCGAGCCAGAGCAATGAGACCCGCGAGCGGGTGAACTACGAGGTCTCCGAGACCATGCGCGAGGTGACCCGCGTACCCGGCGCCATCAAGCGGCTGACCGTCGCGGTGCTGGTCAACGGCACCTACGACACCGCCGCCGACGGTACCCAGCTTTTCGTGCCGCTGCCCGACAACGAGCTGACGGCGCTGCGCGATCTCGTGGCCTCGGCGGTCGGCTTCGAAGAGCAGCGCGGCGACGAGATCACCATCCGCTCGCTGCCCTTCGAGCGCCCCGAGGGTCTGGGCACCGGCCCGATCGAGCCCGACTGGTTCGCCCTGCAGCTCGATCCGATGATGCTGATCCAGATGGCGGTCCTGGCGCTGGTGGCGCTGATCCTCGGCCTCTTCGTGGTGCGCCCGATCCTGACCGGTTCCGCCCGCGCGGCGCTGCCGGGGGCGGAAGGCGGCGCGCTGGCGCTGCCCTCGGGCGGCACCGTGCTCGACGGTGAAATCGACGACGGCGACGAGGGCTTCGCGCCACTGGCGGACCTGGGCAGCGGCGAGGGGTTCGGAGGCGGGTTCGGCGGCATGGGCATGGTCGATTTCGACTCGCCCGTGGCTGAGGACCCGGTGGACCGGCTGCGCGGCCTCATCGAGCAGCGTAAATCCGAGACGGTCGAGATCCTGCGCAGCTGGCTTGACGAGAAGGAAGAGGCGCAATGACCCGGCTCGCGGAGGTGCTCGAGGATTTCGGCAGCGCGGTGGCCACGCCCGCGGCGCCCGCTGCGCTGCATGACGACGGCGCGATCGAGGCGGCGCGGCTCGAGGGGTTCGACACCGGCTACCGCGCGGGCTGGGATGACGCGATCAAGGCGCAGAACGACGACCACGCCCGCATCGCCAGCGATTTCGCCCAGAACCTGCAGGACCTCTCCTTCACCTATCACGAGGCCTACAGCCAGGTGCTGAACGGCATTTCGCCGCTGCTCGAGGACGTGGTGGGCAAGCTGCTGCCCGGCACGCTGCGCGATACGCTCGGCCTGCACATCTCGGACCAGCTGGGCGCCATGGCGCGCGAGATCGGTGCGCTCGAGGTTCAGATCGCCGTGGCGCCCGGAAACGCCGAGACGGTCACTCCGTTGATCGAGCAGGACTTCGGCTTCCCGCTCACGCTGGTCGAGGATGACACGCTGACCGACGGGCAGGCCGATATCCGCTTCGGAGAGACCGAGAAACAGATCGACCTGCGCGGCCTGCTGAGCGACGTCGCGCAGGCGGTGCAGGGGTTCGTGCACGACAACCGGAGAAAGAACTCCCATGGATGACCAGACCGAAGCCACGCGCCCCGAGACAGCGACGCCCTTCACCTCGGTTCCCATCGAGATCACCGTCTCGGTGGGCCGCGCGCGGCCGCTGGTGCGCGACCTGCTGAAGCTCGGCGAGGGGTCGGTGCTGACGCTGGACAAGCGGCTCGAGGACCCGGTGGAGCTTTACGTCGGCGACCGGCTGATCGGCATCGGCGCGCTCGAGGTGCTCGAGGGCGGCGAGAACGGCCAGCTCGCGGTGCGCCTGACCGAGGTGGTCGATCTGAAGAACCCGTCCTGAGCGATGCACCGGCTCATCGCGCTTACGGGATTTGCGCTGCTGATGCAGGCCGGCCCCGCCGCGGCACAGGAAATCACCCTGAACCTCGGCGAGGGTGGCTCGGTCACCGCCGCGAGCCTGCAGCTCATCGCCCTGATCACCCTGCTGAGCCTCGCGCCCGGCATTGCGATCATGGTGACCTGCTTCCCCTTCCTCGTCACCGTGCTGTCGATTCTCCGGCAGGCGATCGGGTTGCAGCAGTCGCCGCCCAACATGCTGATCGTGAGCCTCGCGCTCTTCCTCACCTATTTCGTCATGGAGCCGGTGTTCACCGAGGCCTGGACCAACGGGGTCGCGCCGCTGCTCGACGAGCAGATCGAGGCCCGCGAGGCCTTCGAGCGCACACTCGAGCCGTTCCGCGGGTTCATGGCCACGCGGATCGACCCGGACACCTTCGCCAACATTGCGGACCTGCGTCCCGATGCGCGCGGCACCGAGCTCGATCCCGGCGCACCGCTGTCATTGCTGGTGCCGAGCTTCATGCTCTCCGAGATCGCCCGCGCCTTCCAGGTCGGCTTCCTGATCTTCCTGCCGTTCCTGATCATCGACCTCGTGGTCGCGGCGGTGCTGATGTCGATGGGCATGATGATGGTGCCGCCCGCCATCGTGTCGCTGCCCTTCAAGCTGGCCTTCTTCGTCATCGCCGACGGCTGGTCGCTGCTCGCCGGGTCACTGGTGCGAAGTTATTTCTGAAGGAAGACGGAAGACGGAAGACGGAAGACGGGTGCGATGCGCGTGGCGCGTGGCCCAATGACGTCATGACGTCGAAAGTTGCGGTCCCGCCGAGCCATTGCGCCAAGGCTCATGACATCATGTGCTGAAGGCCAATAGGCGGCACCCAAGGCACTCAAGGCGCGCGACGCCATCACGCCCAGACCGGAAGCCCCCCGCTCAATACTCCGGATCCTCGGGGACGTCCGCGTGCAGGTGGCGCTCGCCGCGGGCGCGGGCGAGCGCGATCTGCTTCTGGCGCTCACGGAAGCGGGCCTTGTCCTCGTCCGAGGTCTCGTCGATGCAGAGATGGCAGGACACGCCCTGCTCGAATTCGGGGCGCTCGCGGTCCTGCGGCAGGATCGGCCGGCGGCAGGCGTGGCACAGCTGGTGCGGCCCCTCGCGCAGGCCGTGTCCGACCGACACGCGGCCGTCGAAGACGAAGCATTCGCCCTGCCACGAGCTGTCGTCGGCTGGCACGTCCTCGAGGTACTTCAGGATTCCGCCCTTGAGGTGGAAGACCTCTTCGACGCCCTGTCCGAGCAGGTAGTTGGTCGATTTCTCGCAGCGGATCCCACCGGTGCAGAACATCGCGATGCGCTTGTTGTGGAAGCGCTCCTTGTTGACCTCCCACCACGCGGGAAACTCGCGGAAGCTCGCGGTGTGCGGGTCGATGGCGCCCTCGAAGGTACCGATGGCGATTTCGTAGTCGTTGCGGGTGTCGATGACCGCCACGTCCGGCGCACGGATCAGGTCGTTCCAGTCCGCGGGCTCGACGTAATGCCCCACGCGCGCAAGCGGGTCGACGTCGGGCTGGCCCATGGTCACGATCTCGCGCTTCAGCCGCACCTTCATGCGGGCGAAGGGGCGCTCCTCGGCGGTCGAGAGCTTCCACTCGATGTCGGCGCAGCCGGGCAGGGCGCGGACATGGGCGAGCACCGCGTCGATGCCCTCACGCGGGCCGGCGACGGTGCCGTTGATGCCCTCGCGCGCCAGCAGCAGCGTGCCGGTGACGGCGTGGTCGCGGCACAGATCGAGCAGCGGTTGCCGCAGGGAGTCCGGATCGTCGAACCGGGTGAAATGATAGAGCGCGCAGACGGTGAACATGGCGCGACAGATAGGCCCGCGACACGGCCCCACGCAAGCGGTCAGGACGCCGCGGTCCCGAAATTTCCGCCGCATGCCGCGCATATTCGTGGCGAAATCTGCGCAAATCTCTGGAGAATAGGGTTTTTCGCTTTGCTGATCAGGCCCCGGCTCCTAGGGTCGTGCCAATATCCGGCGGATCCCGCGTCAGAGACGGGGCCGGGAACACAAGCGGGGGACAGGCGCATGGGCTTTCTCGACACGATCTTCAACGCGATCAACGATCTGACATGGGGGTGGGCGCTGGTGCCCTTCCTCGTCGTCCTCGGGGTGTTCTTCACCGTGGCGAGCGACTTCGTGCAGTTCCGCTTCTTCAAGCGCATGTTCAACGTCCTGCGGGCGGGCAGCGAGACCGACGACCCGACGAAGATCAGCGCCCGCGAGGCGCTTTTCGTGTCGGTCGGCGGCCGCGTCGGCGGCGGCAACATCGCGGGCGTCGCCGTGGCGATCACCGCCGGCGGCCCGGGCGCTGTGTTCTGGATGTGGGCGATCGCGCTGGTGGGCATGTGCTCGGGGCTGATCGAGGCCACGCTGGCGCAGGCATACAAGCGCACCAGCGCCGCGGGCGACTACCGCGGTGGTCCCGCACGGTCGATCATCCACGGGCTGGGCGAGAACTACCGCTGGCTTGCGATCATCTACGCGGTCTGCCTGATCGCCTCCTTCGCCATCGGCTTCAACGCCTTCCAGGGCAACACCGTCGCGGGTGCGGCGCAGGACAGCATGGGCATCCCGCGGGTCGCCACCGGCGCGCTGCTCGCGGTGCTGACCGGGATCATCGTCTTCGGCGGCATCCACCGCATCGCCAAGGCCGCGGACGTGATCATTCCGGTCATGGCCATCGGCTACATCGGCATGGCGCTGATCATCATCCTGCTGAACATCACCAGCCTGCCCGGCGTGATCTGGGACATCGTCGCCAACGCCTTCGGTTTCCGCGAGGCGGTTGCCGGTGGCATGGGGGCGGCCATTGCCAACGGGCTGCGCCGCGGGCTCTTCTCGAACGAGGCCGGGCTCGGCTCGGCGCCCAACGTCGCGGCCACCGCCTACAACCTGCACCCGGTGAGCCAGGGCATCACCCAGAGCTTCTCGGTCTTCATCGACACCATCGTCATCTGCTCCTGCACCGCCTTCGTCATCCTGCTGGGCGACGTCTACCAGCCGGGGGCCGAGGGCATCGACGGCGTGGCGCTGACCCAGCAGAGCATGGTCAACCATGTCGGCACCTGGGCGCAGTACTTCCTGACCTTCGCCATCCTGCTCTTCTCGTTCAGCTCGATCATGTACAACTACTACCTCGGCGAGAACGCGCTGACCTTCATGACCGAGAAGCCCGTCGCGCTGCTGGTGCTGCGCATCGCGATCATCGGCATCGTCTTCCTCGGCGCGACCGCGCCCGGGGCGACGGTGGTGTTCTCGTTCTCGGACCCGATGATGGGCATCCTGGCCATCGTGAACCTGCTGGCGCTGATGATGCTCTTCCCGATCGCGCAACGGCTGATCCGCGATTTCCGCGACCAGATCAGGCGGGGCGTCGCCAAGCCGATCTTCGATCCGGCCGACTTCCCCGACCTCGACGTCGACCCGGGCGCCTGGCCCGATGCGCCCTCCGCGCGCCGCCCCGCGGAGTGACCCCCGGGCGCCCCCTGTCCGCGGGGGCGCTCCTGACGCCGTATTGAGGGAGCCGCGCCGATGCATGCGCTGATCGTCATCGACCTGCAGGTGGATTTCTGCCCGGGCGGCGCGCTCGCGGTGGCGGGCGGCGACGAGATCGTCGGCCCGGTCAACGCGATGATGGCGGAGTTCGACGCCGTCATCCTGACCCAGGACTGGCACCCGGCAGAGCATTCCTCCTTCGCCGCCAACCATCCCGGCAAGGCGCCCTACGAAATGACCGAGATGCCTTACGGGCCGCAGGTGCTCTGGCCTGTGCATTGCGTGCAGGGCAGCGCCGGGGCCGCCTTCCACCCCCGGCTCGACACCGACCGCGCCGATCTGGTGATCCGCAAGGGCTTCCGGCCCGCCATCGACAGCTATTCCGCCTTCTTCGAGAACGATCGCAGCACCCCCACCGGGCTCGAGGGCTACCTGCGCAGCCGCGGCATTGACACGCTGACCATGGTCGGGCTCGCGCTGGATTTCTGCGTGCAGTACTCGGCGCTGGATGCGGCCAGGCTGGGCTTTGACGTCACCGTGCGCGAGGGCGCCTGCCGCGGCATCGACCTCGACGGATCGCAGGCGGCGGCGCAGGCGGCGATGGCGGCGGCGGGCGTCACGCTGGCCTAGGCGCCGGGCTTGCGCATTTCTTAACCATCAGCGCGCTACAAGGGCCGGGCCAACTTCTCGGGGTCCGCTCATGGCCGAAAGCCACGCAGAGGAAAATCCGTCCCTCGCCGCGTTCGAGGTGCGCAACAGTCCCGAGGGGCTGCTGCGTCGCTATGCGCGCGGCCGGGTCCGGCATTTCGCGGCGCGGCAGATCGCGACGGTGAGCGGAGCAATCGCGCTGTGGCTGCTGGTGTCGCCCAGTGCGGCGCTGCTGGTGACGGTGCTCGCCATTGGCGGCGAACTTGTGGACTGCGCGCTGCTCGCACGGGTTCCGGCACTGCTGGCGCGCGGGGTTCCGGTGCACCGGCTGCTCGCGCTTACCAGCTTCACCGCCGGGATCCAGGGGCTGACCGTCGCGGCGACGGTGCTGGTCGCGCAGGGCACCGCGTTGGAGGGCGAGGCATCGCTCTTCAGCTTTGCCTTCCTCCTGGCGGCGGTGCTGAACGCGGGCGTGGTGCGGCGCTACCACCCGCAGGCCGCCAATATCCGCATCGCGATCTTTGCGGTCACCGGCGTCGCGGGCTACGCGCTCGAGGAGATGTTCGGCGAAAGCGTCGAGGGGCTGATCTACAACGCCTTCGGTCTGGCGATGCTCGGCTTCATCGCCTTCGTCTTCCTGCGCTTCGTCGACCGCGCCGAGCGTCGCCGCACCGAGGACAGCCGCCGCCTGCTGGTCGGGCAGGAGGCGCTGGAGCGCGCCAACAGCGACCTGCGCGAGTCGCAGGCCGAGGCGCGGCAGCTGGCGCTCGTGGCGCGGCACGCCAACGATTCCTTCATGCTGCTCGACAACGCCCTGCGCATCATCTGGGTGAACGAGGGCTTCACCCGGATGAAGGGCTTCCACGCCGATGAGGTCATGGGCCGCACCCCGGTCGAGGTGCTCGCCGGGCCCGACAGCGATCTCGAGGCGCTGACCGAGATCTCGCGCAGCGCTCTCGCCGGCGAGCCGCTGCGCATAGAGATCCTCAACTATACCAAGGACGGTCGCCAGATCTGGGTCGAGGCGGTGTTCGCGCCGATGCTCGACGCCAGCGGCACCGTCGAGAAGGTCATCGTGACCGAGCGCGACATCACCGACGCGCGGCTGCGCGCGATCGAGCTTGCCGACGCCAAGGAGCGGGCGGAATCCGGCGCCCGCGCCAAGGCCGCCTTCCTTGCCACCATGAGCCACGAGATCCGCACGCCGATGAACGGCATCATCGGCATGGCGGACCTGCTCTCCGACGGGGCGCTGTCCGAGGACCAGCAGCTCTACGTCGCGACGATCCGGACCTCGGCCGAGGCACTGCTGAAGATCATCAACGACATTCTCGACTACTCGAAGCTCGAGGCGGACAAGTTCGCCATCGTGGCCGAGCCCTTCTCGCTTGCTGCCTGCATCCGCGACGCCGCCGGCATCCTGCGGCCGCAGGCGCTCGAGAAGGGGCTGTTCCTCGACATCTGCCACGAGCGACCGCTGCCCGACAGCGTGCTCGGCGACAGCGGGCGGCTGCGGCAGATCCTCATCAACCTGCTGGGCAACGCGGTGAAGTTCACCGCGACCGGAGGGGTGACGCTGACCACGCGGGTCGAGGGCGACGATGCCGGCGTGGCGCTGACGGTGACCGTGCAGGACAGTGGCATCGGCGTGGCGCCCGACCGGGCCGAGCGCATCTTCGACCAGTTCGAGCAGGCCGATGCCGAGACCACCCGGCGATTCGGCGGCACCGGGCTCGGGCTCGCCATCTCGCGCGAGCTGGCGGTGCGCATGGGCGGCGGGCTGCGGCTGGTCGAGGGCCGTGGCCCAGGCGCCTGTTTCGAGCTGACGCTGCGGCTGGCGAAGGCCGGCGCCGAGCCCGCGGCGCCCAATGTCCGGATCCCGCTGGACGAGCAGCTGCTGCCGTTCCGCCTTCTGCTGGCCGAGGACAACGGCACCAACCGGCTGCTGGTGAAGCGCTTCCTCGAAGGGCACATGATCACCATCACCGAGGCGCTCAACGGCCGCGACGCGGTCGAGCGGGTGCGCATCGACCAGCCCGACGTGGTGCTGATGGACATGTCGATGCCGGTGCTCGACGGGCTCGCGGCCACCCGCGCCATCCGCGCCTCGGACCAGCCGCAGCCGTGGATCATCGCGCTCACCGCCAATGCCTTCGACAGCGACCGCGAGGCCTGCCTCGCCACCGGGATGGACGACTTTCTCGGCAAGCCGCTGCGGAAAAGCGCGCTGCTGGCGGCACTTGCACGGGCGCAACGGCACTGGACGGGGGAGAAAGCCCTTGGCCCTCCGGCGCAGGATGCCGTATCAGGGGGCTCGACCCCTTCGGATGAGGCCTCGCAGTGGAAATCGCCACCAGAGTCTGGAACCACAAGTGGAAGATCGATCCGATCGTCCGCTCGCTGATCGATACCGACTTCTACAAGCTGCTGATGTGTCAGTCGGTCTTTCACAACCGGCGCGACGTGAAGGTGACCTTCAGCCTCATCAACCGCTCCAAGCACGTCCCGCTCGCCAAGCTCATCGACGAGGGCGAGCTGCGCGAACAGCTCGACCACATCCGGTCGCTGTCGCTGACCCGGGGCGAAAGCACATGGCTGCGCGGCAACACCTTCTACGGCAAGCGCCAGATGTTCCGCTCGGACTTCATGGAGTGGTTCGAGAACCTGCGCCTGCCGCCCTATTTCCTCGAACGCGTCGGCGACCAGTACGAGCTGACCTTCGAAGGCTCCTGGCCCGAGGTCATGCTGTGGGAGATCCCGGCGCTCGCGGTGCTGATGGAGCTGCGCAGCCGCGCCGTGCTCAATGACATGAAGAAGTTCGAGCTGCAGGTGCTCTACGCGCGCGCCGCCACCAAGCTTTGGGAGAAGATCGAGCGCCTGCGCGAGCAGCCCGGGGTGAAGATCGCGGATTTCGGCACGCGGCGGCGACACAGCTTCCTCTGGCAGGACTGGTGCGTGCAGGCGATGACCGAGGGGCTGGGCGAGAACTTCACCGGCACCTCAAACTGCCTCATCGCCAAGAACCGGGATCTCGAGGCCATCGGCACCAATGCCCACGAGCTGCCCATGGTCTACGCCGCGCTTGCGCAGGATGACGCGGCGCTGGCCCGCGCGCCCTATGACGTGCTCGCCGACTGGCACCAGGAGCACGAAGGCAACCTGCGCATCATCCTGCCCGACACCTACGGCACCGAGGGCTTTCTCGAGCGCGCCCCCGACTGGCTCGCCGGCTGGACCGGCATCCGCATCGACAGCGGCGCGCCCGAGCAGGGCGCCGAGGCGGCCATCGCCTGGTGGAAGGCGCGCGGCGAGGATCCGACCCGGAAGCTGGTGATCTTCTCGGACGGGCTCGATGTGGAGAAGATCCTCGAGCTCTACCGCAAGTTCCAGGGCCGGGTGCGGGTCTCGTTCGGCTGGGGCACGCTGCTCACCAACGATTTCCGCGGGCTCACCCCCGACGACCGGCTGGCGCCGTTCAGCCTTGTCTGCAAGGCGGTGAGCGCCGATGGCCACCCGACGGTGAAGCTCTCGGACAACCCCAACAAGGCGATGGGGCCCGCCGCCGAGATCGAGCGCTACAAGAGGGTGTTCCGCGTCGGCGAGCAGGAGCGGCGCGACGTCGTCGTCTGAAGCGCGCGGGGCACTAAGTCTCGCCTGTTGCAACCCGGTTGGCGCTGACCCACAGGCAGCTCCCGCACATCAGAAGGACGGCACGCATGGCAGAGGAATACCCGGTCTACGGACGCATCGACGGGCCCATCGTCATGATCGGCTTCGGGTCGATCGGCAAGGGGACCTGGCCGCTGATCGAACGGCACTTCGACTATGACGCCGACAAGTTCACCGTGATCGAGCCCGACCCGAGGCAGACCAACTTCCTGCGGCAGCACAAGATCAACCACGTGACCACCCGGCTCACGCCCGAGAATTACCGCGAGGTGCTGGGCGGGCTGTTCTCCGAGGGCAAGGGCTTCTGCGTCAACCTCTCGGTCGATACCTCGTCGCTCGACATCATGAAATTCTGCCGCGAGATCGGGGTGCTCTACATCGATACCGTGGTCGAGCCCTGGGCCGGTTTCTACTTCGACACCGAGAACAACGCCGAGCGCACCAACTACGCGCTGCGCCAGAAGGTGCGCGACGAGAAGGCGGCGAACCCCGGCGGCACCACCGCGGTCAGCTGCTGCGGCGCCAACCCGGGCATGGTGAGCTGGTTCGTCAAGGAAGCGCTGCTGACCCTGGCGCGCGACACCGGCCGCAGCGTCGATACGCCCAGCGACCGCGCCGGCTGGGGCAAGCTAATGCAGAGCCTCGGCGTGCAGGGCGTACACATCGCCGAGCGCGACACCCAGGCCCGCCGCCAGCCGCGGCCGCGCGGCGTCTTCGTCAACACCTGGTCGGTCGAAGGCTTCATCGCCGAGGGCTTCCAGCCCGCGGAGCTTGGCTGGGGCACGCACGAGCCGTGGTTCCCCGAAAACGGCCACAGCCACGACACCGGTTGCAAGGCGGGCATCTGGATCGAGCGTCCCGGCGCCATCACCCGCGTGCACACCTGGTGCCCGACGCCTGGCCCGCAGTTTGGCTTCCTCGTGACCCACAACGAGGCGATATCGATCTCGGACTACTACACCGTCGGCGACAAGGACGCGCCCGATTTCCGGCCGACCTGCCACTACGCCTACCACCCGTCCGACGACGCGGTGCTGTCGCTGCACGAGATGTTCGGCTCGGGCCGCCAGCAGGAGAAGCACCACATCCTCGACGTGGACGAGATCGTCGAGGGCATCGACGAGCTTGGTGTGCTGCTCTACGGCCACGAGAAGAACGCGCTCTGGTACGGCTCTCGCCTGTCCAACGACGAGACCCGCGACCTCGCGCCCTACCAGAACGCCACCGGCATGCAGGTCACCAGCGCGGTGCTCGCGGGCATGGTCTGGGCGATCGAGAACCCGCAGGCCGGCATCGTCGAGACCGACGAGATGGACCACGCCCGCTGCCTCGAGGTGCAGACGCCCTACCTCGGCCCGGTCGAGGCGCATTACACCGACTGGACCCCGCTGCAGGACCGCTGGGAGCATTTCCCCGAGGACATCGACGAGACCGAGCCCTGGGCGTTCCGCAACGTGCTCGCCACCTGAACGCCGTGGCATGGCGCGGGGCATCCCCTGCGCCATGCGCGCCGGAACGGGCGGCGCCGGGCGCCTGTCGAAAGAGCAGCCCCCGCGCCCCGGAAAATTCGCAATAACTTGTATCGCTTTCCGACATCTCGCCCATTGGTCGTGCGTCGAAAGCGACACATGGTGTTGCGGGTGGTTCCCGAAACGCTCTAGAAGGGCGCGGCACGTTATTTTGAAGGTGGTAACATGGCTGGCATCGAACCGCGGCCCGGCATCATGGACATCGCCCTTTACGTCGGCGGCAAGTCGCGCGTCGAGGGCGTTTCCAACGTCATCAAGCTCAGCTCGAACGAGAACCCGTTCGGCCCGTCTCCGGCGGCGCAAGAGGCGGTCCGCCGTGTCGTGCACGAGATGCATCGTTACCCCTCCACCGACCATGCCGAGCTGCGCCAGGCGATTGCCGAGGTGCACGGGCTCGAGGCCGAGCGCATCATCCTCGGCGTCGGCTCCGACGAGGTGCTGCAGTTCCTCGCCCAGGCCTATGCCGGCCCCGGCGACGAGGTGATCCACACCGAGCACGGCTTCGCGATGTACGAGATCCTCGCCCGCGCGGTCGGAGCGACGCCGGTCGAGGTGGCCGAGACCGAGCGCGTGGTCAGCGTCGACAACATCCTCGCGGCCTGCAACGAGCGCACGCGGCTGGTGTTCATCGCCAACCCCAACAACCCGACCGGCACCATGATCGGCCTCGCCGAGATCGAGCGGCTGGCCGAGAACCTGCCGCCGCAGGCGATCCTGGTGCTCGATGGCGCCTACGCCGAATACGTCGAGGGCTATGACGGCGGCGCCCGTCTCGTCGAGGCGCGCGGCAACGTCTTCATGACCCGTACCTTCTCCAAGCTCTACGGGCTTGGCGGGATGCGCGTCGGCTGGGGCTATGGCCCGCAGGAGATCATCGACGTGCTGAACCGGGTCCGGCAGCCGTTCAACCTGTCGAACGTCGCGCTGGTGGCCGCCGAGGCGGCGCTGCGCGACACCGCCCACGTCGAGAAGAGCCGCGAGGACAACACCCGCCTGCGCGCCTGGCTGGCCGAGGCGCTGGCCGAGCATGGCGTGCCGTCGGACGCCTCGACCGCCAACTTCGTGCTGGCGCGTTTCGCCAGCGCCGACGAGGCCGGGGCCTGCGACGCGTACCTGCAGAAGCAGGGGATCATCGTGCGCCGGGTGACCGGCTACGGGCTGCCGGCGGCGCTGCGCATCACCGTGGGCGACGAGGCATCGTGCCGCCGCGTGGCGCATTGCATCGGCCTGTTCAAGGCGGGCGAGCGATGACCTACCGCCGTGTCGCGCTGATCGGGCTCGGGCTCATCGCCTCCTCGATGTTCTGGGCCATGCGTCGCGCCGGGATGGACGCGCATGTCACGGGCTATGCCCGCAGCGAGGAAACCCGCGAGACCGCCCGCCGCATCGGCCTGTGCGACACGGTCTGCGATAGCGCCGAAGAGGCGGTGAAGGATGCCGATCTCGTGGTGCTCGCCGTTCCGGTGGGCGCCATGGGCCGGGTGGCCGAGGCCATCGCGCCCTATCTGAAGCCGGGCTGCACCGTGACCGACGTGGGCTCGGTGAAGAAGGCGGTGATCGAGGCGGTGGGTCCGCACATCCCCGAGGGCGTTGATTTCGTCCCCGCCCACCCGATGGCGGGGACCGAGCATTCCGGCCCCGAATCCGGCTTCGCCTCGCTCTTCGACAACCGCTGGTGCCTGATCGTGCCCGACGGTGCGCGCGAAGAAGCGACCGACCGGCTCGAGGCCTATTGGCGGGCGCTGGGCGCCAACACCCAGCGCATGGAGGTCGAGCATCACGACCTCGTCTGCGCGGTGGTGAGCCACGTGCCGCACCTCATCGCCTACACCATGGTGGGCGTGGCGGACGACCTGCGCCGGGTCTCGGACCAGGAGGTCATCAAGTTCTCGGCCGCCGGTTTCCGCGACTTCACCCGGATCGCGGCCTCGGACCCGACCATGTGGCGCGACGTGTTCCTGACCAACAAGGAAGCCTCGCTCGAGATCCTCGGGCGCTTCACCGAAGAGCTCTTCGCGCTGCAGCGGGCGATCCGCACCGGCGACGGGGACACGCTTTTCGACTATTTTACCCACACGCGGGCGATCCGCCGTGGTATCGTCCAGGCGGGGCAGGACACCGATGCCCCCGACTTCGGACGGATCAGGAAAGAGCAAGGCGGTTCGGGACAAGGCTGAATCGCCCTGCGCGGCCTCATCCTCGCCGGGTCGGTGCGAACTCGGATCCCGGGCGGCCACGCGCTTCCCGGAGCAGGATGAAAGGGCAGGCATGCGGATAGTTTGGGCGTCGGCGCTGACGGCAGGGCTTGCGGTGCAGGCGATGGCGGCAGCTCCCGAAAGCTCGGTGCGCCCGATGCCGCGGGCCGCGGTCGAGACGGTGGCGCCCGCGCCTGTTGCCGAAACCAGGACCCCTCTCAAGCCCATGGTCGCGGACGCCGAAGCGCAGATCCGCCCCGCCGCCCGTCCCTCGAGCATCGAGGCGATCTTCCACCGCGACGTCGCCGACGAGCTGCGCGCCGCAGGCGTGCCCGGCTTCGTGCCCGAGGATGCCGCGCTGGGCATCGCCCGCGCCACCGCCTTTGCCGCGCGCTCGCCGCAGGCCATCGCGCTGTCGCTGCGGCCGCTGCTGCGCCCGCCGGCGATGGTGGAAAAGGCCATGGCCCGGCGGCAGGAGCGTGCGCGCGGCGCGGTCTGCGGCGATCTGGCATTGCAGGGCCAGCACGTCGGGCACGTGCCGGGCCGGATCCCGGCCTGCGGGGTGCAGGACGCGGTGAAGATCCGTTCGGTCGCGGGCGTCACCCTGAGCCAGCAGGCGGTGATGGACTGCACCACCGCCAAGACCCTCAAGCGCTGGGTGGAGAGCGGACTGAAACCGGCGGTCGGAAGCCAGGGCGGCGGCGTCGCCGGGCTGCGCGTCGCGGCGCATTACGCCTGCCGGACCCGCAACAACCAGCCCGGCGCCAAGGTCAGCGAGCATGGCAAGGGGCGCGCCATCGACATTGCCGGGGTGCGGCTCAAGGACGGCTCCGAGATCAGCGTTTTGCGCGACTGGGGCCGCGGCGCCAAGGGCGCCTCGCTCAAGCGGATGCACGGCAGCGCCTGCCGCACCTTCGGCACGGTGCTGGGGCCGGGCTCGGACGGGTATCATCGCGATCACCTGCATTTCGACACCGCCCGGCACCGCAGCGGCGGCTCCTACTGCCGCTGAGCGCGCTTGCCTCGCGGCGCGCTCCGCCGCAGGCTGGCGGCGGGAGGACACTGCATGAAACTCACCCTGCATCACATCAACCTGTCGACCGAGAAGGTCGGAGAGATGACCGACTTCTACCGCCGCGTGCTGTGCCTGAACGACACCGACCGCGACATCCCCGCGCTCGAGAAGGGCAAGGGCTACAGCGGCGAGGTGGGCTTCGTCTGGGACGGCGCGGTGCAGGTGCACCTTGCGGAAAAGGACGTGATGGCGGGGTTCAAGACCGGCCAGATCGTCAACCCGCTGGTGCGCGGCCACATCGCCTACCGGACCGACGATCTCGACGCCTTCCGTGCCCATCTCGAGGCGCAGGGCGTGCCCTATTCCGACTGGGGCCACGCGGCGGTGAAGGGCTGGCGGCAGATCTTCTTCTACGATCCCGACGGCAACATCATCGAGGTGCACGAGGTCTCGGCCACCCCGGACGGGGCCGCGGACAGCTCCTAAAGATGACCATTATGCCTTTGTTTAAAAAGAGATAAATTCTCGGATTCGACGGCCGGACTTGCGCTGGATCAAGGTGGCGCCTCCGATAGTTTATAATGGTTCTAAACGGAAGCTCGCGGACACCACCTTCCGGAACGAACGGAGACCGTCATGTTCCCCAAAGCAACGCTACCGGCCACGGCGCTGGCCGTGATCCTCGGCGCCCAGTCTGTCGCGGCGCAGGACCTGCGCGCCGACGCGCTCGAGTATTTCTCGGCCCTGCCCTCGACCATTCCCGCGGTCAGGGAGAACCCGATTACCCCGCAGAAGATCGACCTCGGCAAGGCGCTGTTCTTCGACCCACGCATGTCGGCCTCGGGCGTGTTCTCGTGCAACTCGTGCCACAACCTCGCGACCGGCGGAGACGACAACCTCGAGACCTCGATCGGCCACGGCTGGCAGAAGGGCCCGCGCAACGCGCCCACGGTGCTGAACGCGGTGTTCAACGCGGCGCAGTTCTGGGACGGTCGGGCGCCGGACCTCGCGGCGCAGGCCAAGGGACCGGTGCAGGCGGGCGTCGAGATGGCCAACACGCCGGACAACGTCGTGGCGACGCTGACCTCGATGCCGCAATACGTCGCGTGGTTCACAGACTCCTTCCCGGACGAGGCCGAGCCGGTCAGTTTCGACAACTTCGCCAAGGCCATCGAGGCCTACGAGGCGACCCTGCTGACCCCCGCGCCCTTCGACGCCTGGCTGAACGGCAACGACGACGCGATGACCGGGACGGAACTCGCCGGGCTGCAGACTTTCATGGATGCGGGCTGCGTGGCCTGCCACAACGGCATCAACGTCGGTGGGCATGACTACTACCCCTTCGGCCTGATCGAGAAGCCCGGCGCCGAGGTGCTGCCCGAGGGCGACAAGGGCCGCTTCGCCGTGACCGAGACGGTGGACGACGAATACGTCTTCCGCGCCGCCCCCCTGCGCAACATCGCGGTGACCGCGCCCTATTTCCACTCCGGCGTGGTCTGGGACCTGAAGACCGCGGTCGAGATCATGGCAACCTCGCAGCTCGGCGCCGAGCTGTCGGACGAGGAGGTCGACAACGTCGTGGCCTTCCTCGGAGCGCTGACCGGCGAGATGCCCGAGGTGGTCTACCCGGTGCTGCCCGCCGAGACCGCGGGCACCCCACGACCCTCGGGCGAGGTGATCGTCGAGTAACCGGGCGATTCGCCCCGTCGCGGTGGCGCGGCCGGGGGTTTGCCGGCCCTTCCGGAAACGGTCTTCCCGCGGCCGGTGGCATTGTTCACCGACCGCGGTGCTATGAAGTGCTTTGTGGCGGGAATTGGGCGGGGCGCTTGTCCCACGCCAGATTCTCGACAAAGTTCCCCTTGCGGTGGGGGCCGCTGAACCGGAGACGATCGTCATGCGCGCCCGTGTTGCGGCCATCCTGGCCGTGCTGAACGCTACGCCTCTATCCGCCGACATCGGATGGCAGACCGCGCGCATGGCGCCCGGTTCGCTGATGCTGATGGAGGACGAGCGCGGAGAGGGTCTCAGCCACGCGGCCCGCGGCAGAACGGCGGGATTCTTCCGGTTCGACACCTACGAGGGCAAGGGCGATGCTCCGGTCTACGCCGGCAGCTACGACACCAATGACCGGGGCGAGGGGGTGCGCAGCGTGTCCGCCGATGGCAGAATCACGCGCTGCGAGTCGCACCGCTGCGCCCGACCCCTCGGGGCGAGCAGCCATGTCATCGTCCGTTCCGATGGCTTTCGCGAAACCCGCAAGCCGGTGACGCGCGAGACCGCGCCGGGGCCGGCGTGGAAGGAATGGGGGCTCGACGGGCTCGTGGCCACCGGAGGGCCGGAACCGGACCGCTTCGGTGCAGCCAGGAACGGCTGGCGCAAGGACCACGCGGGCGGGGCAAAGACCTGCTCGCTGTGGCTCATGCTTGCGCTGCGCTGAGGGCGCGATCCGGGGACCGCACGAGGACAGACGCTGGCAAAGAATGACGCGGGGCAGGGGAACCTGTCCCGCGTTTTCGTCTGCAGCGTGTCCCGTGGCCCGGGCGGGCCTCAGCCCTCGCCGCCGATCAGCGCCGAAAGCACGGCGCGGGCGTTCTCGGAATCCCACTCGGCATCGCCCATCAGCCGCGCCACCTCCTGACCCTCGGGGTTCAGGATCACCGTGACCGGCAGCCCCAGCACCGCCATCTCGCGCGAGAGCTTGGAGCCCGGGTCGCGGTGCAGTGGCAGGTTGTCGACGCCGATCTCGGCGAAGAACTCGGTCATCGCGGGCGGCGGGTTGCGGCCGGTGGCGATGGTCACGACCTCGAAGCGGTCGCCGCCAAGCTCGTCCTGCAACGCCGAGAGCGCCGGCATCTCCTTGCGGCAGGGGGCGCACCACGTGGCCCAGAAGTTCACCAGCACCCATTTGCCGTTCCAGTCGGACAGGCTCAGAGGTTCCCCCTCGAAGGTGGCGAACGCCGCCTGCCCGGCCGGTTTCGGCGCGGAATGGAAGCTCAGCTTCTTCATGTCGCCGTCGCGCAGCCCGTCGGCGGCAGCGACGTCGGCGAGGGCCGGATTTGCAAGCGCCGCGGTGGCGGTATAGAGGAGCGCGAGCGCCAGTTTTCTCATGATCCCTCCCGGAGTGAACACCATGTCCGACAAGTCCTCGAACCAGATGTGGGGCGGCCGCTTCGCCGCAGGCCCCGATGCCATCATGGAGGCGATCAACGCGTCCATCGGCTTCGACAAGCGGCTCGCGGCGCAGGATATCGCCGGCTCGAGGGCCCATGCCGCGATGCTGGCGGCCACGGGCATCATCAGTGATAGCGATGCCGAGACCATTCGGGAAGGTCTGCTCACGGTACTGTCAGAGATCGAAAGCGGGAACTTCGCCTTTTCGACCGCGCTCGAGGACATCCACATGAACGTGGAGGCGCGGCTGAAGGAGGTCGTCGGCGAACCGGCTGGCCGACTGCACACCGCCCGCTCGCGCAACGACCAGGTCGCGACCGACTTCAAGCTCTGGGTGCGTGACCAGTTCGACGCCTTCGAGAGCGGGCTGCTGGCGCTGATCCGCGCACTGGTCGACCAGGCCGAGGCCGGCGCCGAGTGGGTGATGCCGGGCTTCACTCACCTGCAGACCGCGCAGCCGGTGACCTGGGGCCACCACATGATGGCCTATGTCGAGATGTTCGCCCGCGACCTGAGCCGCGCCCGGGACGCCCGCGCCCGGATGAACGAAAGCCCGCTCGGCGCCGCGGCGCTGGCCGGCACCGGCTTCGCCATCGACCGCCACATGACCGCCGAGGCCCTGGGCTTCGCGCGCCCGGCGGCGAACTCGCTCGACGCCGTCTCGGACCGCGACTTCGCGCTCGAGTTCCTGAGCACCGCCAGCATCTGCGCCATGCACCTCTCGCGCTTCGCCGAAGAGCTGGTGATCTGGTCCTCGGCCCAGTTCCGCTTCGTGGCGCTGTCGGACCGGTTCTCCACCGGGTCCTCGATCATGCCGCAGAAGAAGAACCCCGATGCCGCCGAGCTCATCCGCGCCAAGATCGGCCGGATCTTCGGCGCCAACGTGGCGCTGATGACGGTGATGAAGGGCCTGCCGCTGGCCTATTCCAAGGACATGCAGGAGGACAAGGAGCAGGTCTTCGACGCCGCCGACAACCTGATGCTGGCGCTGGCCGCGATGGAAGGCATGGTCAAGGACATGACCGCCAACGTCGCCAACCTCGAAGCCGCCGCCGCCGCGGGCTTCTCGACCGCGACCGATCTCGCCGACTGGCTGGTGCGCGAGACCGGGCTGCCCTTCCGCGAGGCGCACCACGTCACCGGCGCGCTGGTCGCCATGGCCGAGAAGAAGGGCTGCGACCTGCCCGACCTGACGCTCGCCGAGATGCAGACCGTCAGCGGCGCGATCACCGAGGGTATCCATGACGTGCTCGGTGTGCATAACTCGGTCGCGAGCCGCCTGAGCTACGGTGGCACCGCCCCGGTCCGGGTGCGCGAACAGGTGGCCCGCTGGAAGGAGATCCTGGCATGAGAACGATCCTGACGCTCGGAGTGGTGGCGCTGCTGGCCGCCTGTGGTGCCGATGGCGAGCCGATCGCTCCCGAGAAGCGCGGGACGCCCGAGCCGGGCATCCGCATCTCGGGCGCGGCGGAGATCGGGGTCAGCAGCCGGTGAGCCTCCGGCTCCGGCACCTCTGGCTCGCGCTTGCGATCTGGGGCGCGGTGCACCCGATGGTCCATTTCCTCGGCTGGTTCCAGCGCGAGGGCTGGTCGCTGCCGGGGCTCGTCGTCGCCTGGTTCGCCAACCCGGCGGTTGCGGGCTTGACCTGGGACCTGCTGATCTCGGCGCTGGTGCTGGTGCTCTGGGTGCTGGCCGAGGTCGCGGTGCGCCGCAACTGGGACGCGCTCTGGGCGATCCCCGCCACCTGCTTCATCGGCGTGAGCTGCGGGTTGCCGCTCTATCTCTGGCTGCGCTCCCGACCGGTCTGACCGGAACCCGAAACAACCTGCGCCACGCCCTGCGCATCCAATGGCCGAAAATATCCCGGGGGAGTCTCCGCAAGGAGACGGGGGCAGCGCCCCCGGCCACCTCGCCACCTGGCCGAAGGCAGGGGGTGGCGCGGCGCGCGGCCTTACGCTAAGGGCAGCCCGTCACACTTCGGAGCCAGGCATGGATCATTTTCTCTATCGCAACGGGCAGCTCTATGCCGAGGACGTGCCGGTGTCCGAGATCGCCGCCGCCGTGGGCACGCCGGTCTACATCTATTCCACCGCTACCCTGCTGCGCCATTTCCGGCTCTTCGACGAGGCGCTGGACTGGGGCCCGCACCTCGTCTGCTACGCCATGAAGGCCGCCTCGAACCAGGCGATCCTCAAGACGCTGGCCGCCGCGGGCGCCGGCATGGACGTGGTCTCGGGCGGCGAATACGCGCGCGCCCTTGCCGCGGGCGTGCCCGGCGAGCGCATCGTCTTCTCCGGCGTCGGCAAGACCCGTGACGAGATCCGAACCGCGCTCGAAGGTGGCATCCGCCAGTTCAACATCGAGAGCGAGCCCGAGATGCGGGCGATCTCCGAGGTCGCGTCCGCCCTCGGCGTCGTGGCGCCGGTCACCGTGCGGGTGAACCCGGACGTGGACGCCAGGACCCACGCCAAGATCGCCACCGGCAAGAGCGAGAACAAGTTCGGCATCCCCATCGCCAAGGCGCGGCAGGTCTATGCCGAGGCCGCGGCCCTTCCGGGGCTCAAGGTGGTGGGCATCGACGTGCACATCGGCTCGCAGCTGACCGAGCTCGACCCCTTCGCGCTGGCCTACCGCAAGGTGGCCGAGCTGACCGAGGCCCTGCGCGCCGACGGGCACGAGATCAGCCGGCTCGACCTCGGCGGCGGGCTCGGCATTCCCTACACCCGCAGCAACGAGGCGCCGCCCCTGCCGGTGGAATACGGCCGCCTGATCGAGCGCGAGCTCGGCCATCTCGGCTGCGAGATCGAGATCGAGCCGGGCCGCCTGATCGCGGGCAACGCCGGCATCCTCGTCTCCGAGGTGATCTACGTGAAAGAGGGCGAGGGCCGGAATTTCCTCATTCTCGATGCCGCCATGAACGATCTGATAAGACCTGCGATGTATGACGCCCATCACGACATCATCCCCGTGGTCGAACCCGAGCCTGGCTGCGAACAGGAGCCCTACGACATCGTGGGCCCGGTGTGCGAGACCGGCGACACCTTCGCCAAGGCGCGGCTGATGCCCGCGCTGCGCGCAGGCGGGCTCGTGGCGTTCCGCTCGGCTGGCGCCTATGGGGCGGTGATGGCGAGCGAGTACAATACGCGGGCACTCATCCCCGAAGTGCTGGTGAAAGATGATCAATTCGCTGTCATTCGCCAGAGACCGAGCTTTGAGGATATCATAAACCGCGATAGCCTTCCCGAGTGGCTGTAGGGCATCCCTCCTGCGGCCCCGACCGCAGGAGACCTTCATGCCCGAGACGGGAAAGCCGCGACCGGACATCCTGAGCCCCATCAAATGGCCGCTTCGCCTGACCCTCTGGGGCATGGCGGCGGAGCGCATCACCCGCGCCTTCTGGCCGCTCTGGTCGCTGCTGATCGCGGCGCTGGGGCTGTTGATGCTGGGCGTGCAGGACATGGTCGCCGTCGAATGGGTCTGGGTCTCGACCGTCGCGCTTCTGGGCGCGGTGGGCTGGGCGGCCTGGCGCGGGGTGCGGATGCTGCGCTGGCCGCGCCGGTCCGAGGCGGTGGCCCGTCTCGACGGCACCATGCGCGGCAACCCGATTCAGGCGGCGCTCGACGATCAGGCCATCGGCTCTGCGGACACGGGCTCGCAGGCGGTCTGGCAGGCGCACCAGGCGCGGATGCGCAAGCGCCTCGCCGAGGCCAGGGCGGTGGAACCCGACCTGCGCGTTGCCAAGGCCGATCCCTTCGCCCTGCGCTACGTCGCGCTGCTGGCCTTCGCCGTGGCGCTGGTCTTCGGCTCGTTCCTGCGGGTCTCGTCGGTGACCGCGATGGGGCCCTCGGGCTCGGATCTCGCATCCGGCCCCGCATGGGAAGGCTGGATGGAGCCGCCGGGCTACACCCGCCTGCCCTCGGTCTATCTCAACGACATCACCGCGCCCGGCATCGACGTGCCCGAGGGCGCCCAGATCACACTCCGCATGTACGGCGAGGTCGGCGCGCTCAGCGTCGACGAATCCGTCTCGGGCCGCAGCCTGACGCCGGAGACGGCGCAGGAGACCGCACAGGATTTCGCCGTCGCGCATTCCGGCCGGCTCGCCATCGACGGCCCGGGCGGCCGCGCGTGGGAGATCTCGGTCACCGCCGATGCTCCGCCCAGCGTGGCGCGCGAGGGCGAGATCGAGTCGAGCTACGAGGGTGACGCCCAGATCCCCTTCACCGCCCGTGACGACTATGGCGTCGTCGGTGGCACCGCCCGGATCACGCTGGCGCTGGACGAGGTCGACCGCAGCTACCTGCTCGCCACCGAGCCCGAGCCGCGCGACGCCATCGAGGTGCCGCTTCCCATGCCGATCGCCGGCGACCGGGCCGAGTTCACCGAGACGCTGGTCGAGAATTTCTCCGAGCATCCGTGGGCCAACCTGCCGGTGAAGCTCGAGCTGAACGTCACCGACGAGGCCGGGCAGGCCGGCGCCTCGGACATCGAGACCATCACCCTGCCGGGCCGCCGGTTCTTCGATCCGCTGGCGGCGGCGATCATCGAACAGCGCCGGGCGCTGCTCTGGACCCGCGACAACGTCCCCGAGATTGCGCGGATCCTGCGCGCGATCAGCTACCTGCCCGACGACGTGTTCCGCTCGGCGGTGCCCTACCTGCGGCTGCGCGGCGTGCTGCGCGACCTCGAATCCTCGGGTGCGCAGATGACCGGCGAACAGCAGGACGTGCTGGCCAAGGCGATGTGGGATCTGGCGCTGATCCTCGAGGAGGGCGATCTTGCCTCGGCGCTCGAGCGGCTGCAGCGCGCGCAGGAGCGGCTGTCCGAGGCGATGAAGAACGGTGCCTCCGAGCAGGAGATCGCCGAGCTCATGCAGGAGATGCGCGAGGCGACCGACGACTACCTGCGGCAGCTGTCGCGTCAGGCGCAGCAGAATGCCGAGGACAATCCCGAGATGTCCCAGTCGCAGGACATGATGGAGATGAGCCAGAACGACCTGCAGCGCATGATGGACCGCATCCAGGAGCTGATGGAGCAGGGCCGCATGGCCGAGGCGCAGGAAGCGCTCGAGCAGCTTCAGCAGCTGATGGAGAACATGCAGGTCACGCAGGGCCAGCAGGGCCAGTCGCCGGGCGAGCAGGCGATGGAGGGGCTGGGCGATACCCTGCGCGAGCAGCAGGGGCTCTCGGACGAGGCCTTCCGCCAGTTCCAGGACCAGTTCAACCCGGGCCCGCAGGGCCAGCAAGGGCAACAGGGCCAACAGCCCGGCCAGCCTCAGCAGGGGCAGGGCGGTGACGGCCAGCAGCAGGGCCAGCAAGGTCAGCAGGAGGGTCAGTCGCAGCAGGGGCAGGGCGGCCAGCAGTCGCTCGAGGAAAGCCTCGCCGACCGCCAGCAGCAGCTGCGCAGCGAGCTGAACCGCCAGCGCCAGGGCCTTCCCGGCGCCGGAACCGAACCGGGCGAGGCCGCCCGCGATGCGCTGCGCCGCGCCGAAGAGGCGATGGACGGCGCCGAGGAGGCGCTGCGCGATGACGATCTCGCCGGGGCCATCGACCAGCAGTCGCAGGCCATGGAGGCGCTCCGCGAGGGCATGCGCAGCCTTGGCGAGGCGATGGCCCAGCAGCAACAGCAGAACCAGGGTCAGCAGGGCCAGCAGCAGGGCGGCAACCCCGGCCAGCAGCGTGACCCGCTGGGCCGCAACGCCGGCGCCAACGGCCAGATCGGCACCGACGAGAACATGGTGCAGGACGAGGACGTCTATCGCCGCGCCCGGGAACTGCTCGACGAGATCCGCCGCCGCTCGGGCGAGGGCGAGCGCCCCGAGGAAGAGCTCGAGTACCTCGAGCGCCTGCTCGAACGGTTCTGACCCGACGGGTCCGCGCCGCAGCGGGCCCGTGTACTGACCGGGGCGGCGGCCACCTTCAGGCACCGTCAGGGACTGACGGGCGGTCACGGGGTCCGGGGTCTTGAAACGGTCCCGACGCGCCCCTTTGTTTTTCTCGTCGAATCCTGTATGGAGCAGGCTTCTCCAGCCAGAGGACCAGAGTTATGGCCGCAGACGCGCCGATCACCCAGGACGTGGTGACGATCCCCCGCAAGCTGCCCGAGGGCGGCAGGCTGAACATCGTGGGCCTCACCCGCGATGCCCTTCGCGCTGCGCTGATCGAGATGGGCACGCCGGAGAAGCAGGCGAAAATGCGCGTCAACCAGGTCTGGCAATGGATCTACCACTGGGGCGTCCGCGACTTCTCGGTGATGACCAACCTGGCCAAGGACTACCGCGCCAAGCTCGAGGCGCATTTCGAGATCGCCCTGCCCGAGATCGTCTCGAAGCAGGTCTCGGCCGACGGCACCCGCAAGTACCTCGTCCGCATCGCCGGCGGCCACGAGGTCGAGACGGTCTACATCCCCGAGGAAGGCCGCGGCACACTCTGCATCTCGAGCCAGGTCGGCTGCACGCTCACCTGCTCGTTCTGCCACACCGGCACCCAGAAGCTGGTCCGCAACCTGACCGCGGGCGAAATCGTGGGGCAGGTCATGCTGGCGCGTGACGACCTCGACGAATGGCCCGCGCCCGGCACCGGCACCGGCGAGGATGGCCCGCGCCTGCTGTCGAACATCGTGCTGATGGGCATGGGCGAGCCGCTCTACAACTTCGACAACGTGCGCGACGCGATGAAGATCGTCATGGACGGCGAGGGCATCGCCCTCTCGCGCCGCCGCATCACGCTGTCGACCTCGGGCGTCGTCCCCGAGATCGCCCGCTGCGCCGAGGAAATCGGCTGCCTGATGGCGGTGAGCTTCCACGCCACCACCGACGAGGTGCGCAACAAGCTGGTGCCGATCAACAAGCGCTGGAACATCGAAGAGCTGCTGAACGCCCTGCGCGAATACCCGCGGCTGTCGAACTCCGAGCGGATCACCTTCGAATACGTGATGCTGAAGGACGTGAACGACAGCGACGCCGACGCGCGCCGCCTCGTGAACCTGATCAAGGGCATCCCCGCCAAGATCAACCTGATCCCGTTCAACGAATGGCCCGGTGCTCCGTACGAGCGCTCGGACTGGGAGCGGATCGAGCGCTTTGCCGACATCGTGCACAAGGCGGGCTATGCCTCGCCGATCCGCACGCCGCGGGGCGAGGACATCATGGCCGCGTGCGGGCAGCTCAAATCTGCGACCGAGCGGGCGCGCAAGTCGCGTGCCCAGATCGCCGCGGAAACCGGGCTCGACGGCGCCGCTTGATTTATCCGACAATTTAAGTCAGGATAAGCCTGTCCAGCCAGCCCGACGCGCGGGTAAGCCCGGCGTTCTGTGGTCACGCGGCTGGAGAGTGCTCATGCGTCACGAATATTTCAAAACGGTCGGCCCCGCGCTGAGGGTGCCGGAATGGCGAATCGTGCAGATGCTGCGGCGTCAGCAAGAGGCGGACCGGCTTGAGGCCGAGCTTGCCGGGGCCATCGGCCTCGAGCGCGCCCGCGCCTGCGTCGATGGTTTCGCGCAGCTCATGGCGCTGATGCGCCTGCACGCCTGGCATCCCCCGCTTATCCTCCGTCCCGGGGCCGAGGGCGTCAGCGACGACGAACGCAACCTGGCCCGTTTCGTGCTGCTCTCTGCCGAGCAGGACCGCGAGGCGGCGCTGGTCGAGGCCATGGCCATCGTCGTGCCGCAGGCGATCCTGCCGCTGGTTGCGGCCGGCGAGCGTGTCGGATTGCCGCTCTTGTGCGAGGAATGCCGGGACAGGCTCGACTGCCCCTTGACCTTCCAGTGACTGGAAGGAGTATATCCCGGCCAGAACCAGACGGAAGGAGTCTGACATGGCCACCGATAGCATGCGTTTCGAAGTCACTCGGCTGAACTGCGGGGGCTGCGCCGGGCGGGCGCAGAAGGCCCTCGCGGCGGTGCCCGGTGTCACCGACGCCAGCGTGAACCTCGCCAACCGCATGGCCCGGGTCGATGGATCGGCCGGTGTCGAGGCGCTGCGCGACGCGCTCGACCGCGCTGGCTACCCGGCGCGCGAGGCGCGGGTGACGCTGGCCATCGACGGCATGAGCTGCGCCTCCTGCGTCAACCGCGTCGAGAAGGCGCTGAGCGCCGTTCCCGGCGTGCTTTCGGCCCATGTGAACCTCGCCAGCGAGAGCGCCGAGGTGAGGCTGCTCGCGGGCAGCGTGGACGGCGCCGAGCTTGCCCGCGTGGTGGGCGAGGCAGGCTACAAGGCGCGCCCGGCGGGCGACGACAGCGCCGAGCGCGACGCCCGCAAGGATGCGGAGCTGCGCACGCTGAAGCACGACCTGATCGTCGCCGCGGCGCTGACCCTGCCGGTCTTCGTGCTCGAGATGGGGGGCCACATCTTCCCCGGCTTCCACCACTGGATCGCCTCGACCATCGGCACCACGACCTCTTGGGTGTTGCAATTCGCGCTTGTCACCGCGGTGCTCGTGGGCCCCGGCCGGCGGTTCTACCGCATCGGCCTGCCGCTGCTGTTCAAGGGCGCACCCGACATGAACGCGCTGGTGGCGCTCGGGACGCTGGCGGCCTGGGGCTATTCCACCGTGGCGTTGTTCCTTCCCGGGCTGCTGCCCGAGGGCGCGCGCGCGGTCTATTTCGAGGCGGCGGCGGTGATCGTCACGCTGATCCTGCTGGGCCGTTTCCTAGAGGCGCGAGCCAAGGGCCGCACCGGCGCCGCGATCCGGCGGCTGGTGGGGCTGCGCCCGGCCACCGCGCGGGTCGAACGCGATGGCGCAATCGCTGAGCTGGCCATCGACGAGGTGCAGCCCGGCGACGTGGTGCATGTCCGCCCCGGCGAGCGCATCGCCGTCGACGGCGAGCTGCTCACGGGGCGCAGCTACGTCGACGAGAGCATGATCACCGGCGAACCGGTTCCCGTGGGCAAGGGCCCGGGCGACCCGGTCGTCGGCGGCACGGTGAACGGGCAGGGGGCGCTCAGCTTCCGGGCCACCGCCGTGGGCGCCGACACCATGCTGGCGCGGATCATCTCGCTGGTCGAGGATGCACAGGGGGCGAAACTGCCGATCCAGGCGCTCGCCGACCGCGTGGTGGTGTGGTTCGTGCCCGCGGTGATCGCCGCGGCGGCGCTGACCTTCCTCGCGTGGCTGGTCCTCGGGCCGTCTCCGGCGCTGACCCATGCGCTGGTGGCCGGGGTCTCGGTCCTCATCATCGCCTGCCCCTGCGCCATGGGCCTCGCCACGCCCACCTCGATCATGGTGGGCACCGGCCGCGCCGCCGAGCTCGGCGTGCTGTTCCGCAAGGGCGACGCGCTGCAGCGACTCGAATCGAGCAAGGTGGTGGCCTTCGACAAGACCGGCACGCTCACCGAGGGCAAGCCCGCTCTGGCGCGCTCCGAGGCGGCGCCGGGCTGGGACGTGGCCGAGGTGCTGCGGCTGGCGGCGAGCGCCGAGCAGGGCTCGGAGCACCCGATCGCGCGGGCGCTGGAGCAGGCCGCCGAGGGGCTGGTACAGCCCGAGGTGGTCGAGGCCATCGCCGGGCACGGGCTGCGCGCCACGGTCGAGGGGCGCCGCCTGCTGGTCGGTGCCAAGCGCCTGATGGTGCGCGAGGGCGTGGCCATGGCCGGGCTCGAGGCCGCGCATGACGAGATCGCCGCCGCTGGCCAGACGCCGGTCGTGGTGGCCATCGACGGGCAGGTCGCCGGGGTCTTCGCGGTTGCCGACCGGGTGAAGCCAGGGGCCAGGGCCGCGGTCGCGGCGCTGCACGCGCAGGACATCCGCGTGGCGATGATCACCGGCGACACGCAGGCAACCGCCAGGGCCATCGCCGCCGAGCTGGGCATCGACCATGTCGAGGCCGAGGTGCTGCCCGAGGGCAAGCTCGCCGCGGTCAAGGTGCTGCGCGAACGGTTCGGTGCCGTGGCCTTCGTCGGCGACGGCATCAACGACGCCCCGGCGCTGGCCGAGGCCGAGGTGGGCATCGCCATCGGCACCGGCACCGACGTCGCCATCGAGAGCGCCGACGTGGTGCTGGTCTCGGGGGACGTGGCCGGCGTGGTCGAGGCGTTTCACGTGAGTCGCGCGGTGCTGCGCAACATCCGTCAGAACCTGTTCTGGGCCTTCGGCTACAACGTCGCGCTGATCCCGGTCGCGGCCGGGGCGCTTTACCCGGCCTTCGGTCTGCTGCTGTCGCCGATGCTGGCGGCGGGGGCGATGGCGCTGTCCTCGGTCTTCGTCCTGACCAACGCGCTGCGGCTGCGGCGGCTGTCACCCGCGATGCGCAGCGGCGCCACCCGGGCGGGGCGCGAAACCCTCGTGGCGGAGCCGGCGGAATGAATATCGGTCAGGTCTCCGAGCGGGCGGGCATCCCCGCCAAGACGATCCGCTACTACGAAGACATCGGCCTCGTGACGCCGAAGCGGTCCGGGAACGGTTACCGGGCGTTCTCGGAGGCGGATCTGCACAAGCTTGCCTTCCTCGCCCGCGCCCGGGCGCTTGGCTTCAGCATCGAGGACTGCCCCAAGCTGCTGGGGCTCTACGAGGACGAAACGCGCGAGAGCGCCGACGTCAAGGCGCTGGCGTCCGAGCATCTCGTGGCGATCGAGGAGAAGATCGCGCAGCTGCGCGAGATGCACGACACGCTCGGCCGGCTGGTCGATGCCTGCCACGGCGACCACCGCCCGGACTGCCCGATCCTCGCAGGACTGGCGGAGGAATAGGGCTCACGGGTGTGCGGGCGGCGCGGTGTCGAGTACCGCACCTCTGTGCGCGAAGCCCCCGCGCGGAACCAAGGCGAAGCCGCCGCGCATCGCCGGCCCGCCCCCCGGGCTGGCGATTTGGCTGGCCCGGGTGCTGCGTGTCGAGGTCCTTCGGACGTGGCCGGGATAAATCGAGAGGCTCGTAGTTCGCATCGCCATCTCGCGGACCGGCGATGCGCGGCTCATGTTTCTCTGGAACGGGGGGGGCGACGGGACGTCATCCGGGCTGGCGATTTGGCTGGTCCGGGGGCCGCGTGTCGAGATCCTTCGGACGTGGCCGGGAAAAAGCGAGAGGATCGACTGTCGGATCGCCACCCCGCGGACCGGCGACGCGCGGCGCCCGTTTCGCTGGAAGCGGGAGGCCACGGGGCGGCTCCCGTCGGTTGCCCCACACCCCGGCAGAACGAAAAAGGGCGCCCCGCGGGCGCCCTTTCGTCGGTCAGACAGTGGCCGAAGCTCACTCCTGCGGGATCACCCGCAGCGACAGCTCCATGAGCTGGTCCGAGGTCGGCTCGGAGGGCGCCTGCATCATCAGGTCCTCGGCGCGCTGGTTCATCGGGAACATGATGACCTCGCGGATGTTCGAGGTGCCGGCCAGCAGCATCACGATACGGTCGATGCCGGCGGCGCAGCCACCGTGCGGCGGGGCGCCGTACTGGAACGCGGTGTAGAGACCGGCGAAGCGCTTCTTCACCTCGTCCTCGCCGTAGCCCGCCAGCTCGAAGGCTTTGAGCATCACGTCCGGCTTGTGGTTCCGGATCGCGCCCGAGACCAGCTCGTAACCGTTGCAGGCGAGGTCATACTGGAAGCCCTTCACGGCGAGGGGGTCGCCCTCGAGCGCCTCCATGCCCCCCTGCGGCATCGAGAACGGGTTGTGCTCGAAGTCGATGGCGCCGGTTTCCTCGTCCTTCTCGTAGATCGGGAAGTCCACGATCCAGGCGAAGGCGAAACGGTTCTTCTCGGTCAGGCCGAGCTCTTCGCCGATCACGTCACGTGCCTTGCCCGCGACGCGCTGGAAGCTCGCCGCCTTGCCGCCGAGGAAGAACGCCGCGTCGCCGACGCCGAGACCCAGCTGCTGGCGGATCGCCTCGGTGCGTTCGGGGCCGATGTTCTTGGCCAGCGGGCCGGCGGCTTCCATCTCGCCGTTGGCTTCACGCCAGAAGATGTAGCCCATGCCGGGCAGACCCTCTTTCTGGGCGAAGACGTTCATCCGGTCGCAGAACTTGCGCGAGCCGCCGGTGGGGGCGGGGATGGCGCGGATCTCGGTGCCGTCCTGCTCGAGCAGCCTGGCGAAGATCGCGAAGCCCGAGCCGCGGAAGTGCTCGGAGACGTCCTGCATCTCGATCGGGTTGCGCAGGTCGGGCTTGTCGGTGCCGTACTTGAGCGCGGCTTCCTTGTAGGGGATCTGCGGCCAGGAGGCGGGATCGTCGACCGATGCGCCGCCGCCGAATTCCTCGAACACGCCCGCGATCACCGGCGAGACGGTGTCGAACACGTCCTGCTGGGTGACGAAGCTCATCTCGAGGTCGAGCTGGTAGAAGTCGGTGGGCGAGCGGTCGGCGCGCGGGTCCTCGTCGCGGAAGCAGGGCGCGATCTGGAAGTACTTGTCATAGCCCGACACCATGATCAGCTGCTTGAACTGCTGCGGTGCCTGCGGCAGCGCGTAGAACTTGCCCGGGTGCAGGCGCGACGGCACGAGGAAGTCGCGGGCGCCCTCGGGCGAGGACGCGGTGATGATCGGCGTCTGGTATTCGCGGAAGCCCTTGTCCCACATGCGGCGGCGCATCGAGGCCACCACGTCCGAGCGCAGGGTCATCGAACGCTGCATCTCCTCGCGGCGCAGGTCGAGGTAGCGATAGCGCAGGCGGGTCTCTTCCGGGTACTCCTGATCACCGAAGACCATGAGCGGAAGCTCCTTCGCGGCGCCGAGCACCTCGAGCTCACGGACGAAGACCTCGATCTCGCCGGTGGGAAGCTTGGGGTTCACGAGGCTTTCGTCGCGGGCCTTGACGGTCCCGTCGATGCGGATGCACCATTCCGAGCGGACCTTCTCGACATCGGCGAAGGCCGGGCTGTCCGGGTCGCAGAGCACCTGCGTGATGCCGTAGTGGTCGCGCAGGTCGATGAACAGGATGCCGCCGTGGTCACGGATGCGGTGCACCCAGCCCGAGAGGCGAACGGTGTCGCCCACGTTCTCCTTTTTCAGGTCTGCACAGGTGTGCGTGCGATAGGCGTGCATGTGGGATGCCCCTTAGGAAACTGCTGGAAAGTTAGGCGCCGATACAGCGCGCGACGGACCGGAAGTCAAGGGAATCGGGCGCCGAACTTGCCGAAAAGGTCGTGTGACTTAACCTTTCTTAAGACCCGCGCGCGGTTTGCCGCCAAGGGTCGATACCGAATCTCATTGCACAAAGGGGTCTTATCATGTGGAGGACCGTGCTCGATAAGATGTTGAGGAAGCTGGTCGTGACGGGCCGGCTCAACCTGACCTGGCCGGATGGCACCACCGAAAGCTACGGACCGGGCGGAGATCTGGAGGCCGATGTCGCGCTGGCCGACGACGGCATCGTGCGCGAACTGGGCCAGCGGCCGGTGCTGGCGCTCGGCGAGGGCTACATGGATGGCCGCATCGTGGTGGCGCCGGAGCAGGTCTATGACTTCGTGGCGCTGCTCGTGCGCAACCAGCAGATGGGCGAGATGCCCAAGTGGTTCAACATCGTGCAGGCGGTGCGCGGCTGGACCCGCGGCATCGAGCAGCGCAACAACCCGCTGCGCAGCCAGCGCAACGTCCAGCACCACTACGACATTTCGGACGATCTCTACCGGATCTTCCTCGACAGCGACATGCAGTATTCCTGCGCCTATTTCACCCGGCCCGGCATGACGCTGGAAGAGGCGCAGAAAGCCAAGAAGGACCACATCGCCCGCAAGCTGCTGATCAAGCCCGGGATGCGGGTGCTCGACATCGGCTGCGGCTGGGGCGGCATGGCGCTGACGCTGGCACGCGACTACGGCGCCCATGTGACCGGCGTGACACTCTCCGAGAACCAGCTGGCAACGGCGCAGGCCCGGGCCGAGGCCGAGGGCGTGGCGGACAAGGTCGACTTCCGGCTGCTCGACTACCGCAAGATCGACGAGACCTTCGACCGCATCGTGAGCGTCGGCATGCTCGAGCACGTGGGCTACCCGCATCTCGACGAGTACTTCGCCAAGGTCGACGAGCTGCTCGCCAAGGACGGCGTGTCGCTGATTCACAGCATCGGGCACGTGTCCGAGCCGGCGGCGACGTCGATGTGGATCGACAAGTACATCTTCCCCGGCGGCTACATCCCGTCGCTCTCCGAGGTGTCGGCGGCGATCGAACGCACCGGGCTCTGGGCCACCGACGTCGAGGTGCTGCGCGGTCACTACGGCACGACGCTGCACCACTGGCGCGACCGGTTCGAGGCGGCGCTGGACCAGATCCGCGGCATGTATGACGAGACCTTCATCCGGATGTGGCGATTCTACCTCGTGGTCTGCGAGGCGGCCTTCGAGGAGACCTTTCAGGGCGTCTTCCACCTGCAGCTCGCGCATCGCCAGTACGCGGTGCCGACCACGCGGGACTACCTCTATAGCCCAGGCGCCGCCGACGCGCTGATGCACGCCGCGCAGTAGCGGGGCAGGGCACTTCGGGTCTTCGCGCAGATCCGAACGGCCCGGAAGCGCCCCGCCCGCCGGGATTTTCCTGCGCGGCCCGCCAGTGGGCCGCGCCGCGGCACGTGCCGCATCCGGCCGGGCCCGCCGGATGACGCTCTTCCGAACCCCGTGTGACCCGGGCGGAATGGGGTTGCAGACCCACGGCTCTTGTCTATAACGCACGACAATTTGCGGGCAGCTGCGACTCCTCCGCGCCTTGCCGCGTGCCCGCCGAATGCGCCCAGACAGTCCGAGAACCAGAGGTCGAACGATGCCCAAGAGAACCGATATCAAATCCATCATGATCATCGGCGCAGGGCCCATCATCATCGGTCAGGCCTGCGAATTCGACTATTCCGGCGCCCAGGCCTGCAAGGCCCTGCGCGAAGAAGGCTACCGGGTGATCCTGGTGAACTCGAACCCGGCCACGATCATGACCGACCCCGAGCTCGCCGATGCCACCTACATCGAGCCGATCACCCCCGAGGTCGTCGCCAAGATCATCGAGAAGGAGCGCCCCGACGCGCTGCTGCCGACCATGGGCGGCCAGACCGGCCTCAACACCTCGCTGAAGCTCGAGGAAATGGGCGTGCTCGAGAAGTTCGGCGTCGAGATGATCGGTGCCAAGCGCGAGGCCATCGAGATGGCCGAGGACCGCGCCCTGTTCCGCGAGGCGATGGACCGCATCGGGCTCGAGAACCCGGCCGCCACCATCGTCACCGCGCCGAAGAAGGACAACGGCAAGGCCGACCTTGACGCAGGCGTCGCCATCGCGCTCGAGGCGCTCGAGGACATCGGTCTTCCGGCGATCATCCGCCCCGCCTTCACCCTGGGTGGCACCGGCGGCGGTGTGGCCTACAACCGCGAGGACTACATCCACTTCTGCCGCACCGGCATGGACGCCTCGCCGGTGAACCAGATCCTCGTCGACGAGTCGCTGCTGGGGTGGAAGGAATACGAGATGGAGGTCGTCCGCGACAAGGCGGACAACGCGATCATCGTCTGTTCCATCGAGAACGTCGACCCGATGGGCGTGCACACCGGTGACTCGATCACCGTGGCGCCGGCGCTGACGCTCACCGACAAGGAATACCAGATCATGCGCAACGGCTCGATCGCCGTGCTGCGCGAGATCGGCGTCGAGACCGGCGGTTCCAACGTGCAATGGGCGGTGAACCCCGAGAACGGCCGGATGGTCGTGATCGAGATGAACCCGAGGGTGTCGCGCTCTTCGGCGCTGGCCTCCAAGGCCACAGGCTTCCCCATCGCCAAGATCGCCGCCAAGCTCGCCGTGGGCTACACGCTGGACGAGCTCGACAACGACATCACCAAGGTGACGCCGGCCTCCTTCGAGCCGACCATCGACTACGTGGTCACCAAGATCCCGAAATTTGCCTTCGAGAAGTTCCCGGGCTCCGAGCCCTACCTCACCACCGCGATGAAGTCGGTGGGCGAGGCGATGGCTATCGGCCGCACCATCCACGAGTCGCTGCAGAAGGCGCTGACGTCGATGGAATCGGGCCTCACCGGCTTCGACGAGGTCGAGATCGAGGGCGCTCCCGAGAAATCCGCCGTCATCAAGGCGATCAGCCAGCAAACCCCGGACCGCATGCGCACCATCGCGCAGGCGATGCGCCACGGGCTGTCGGATGACGAGATCCACGGCGTCACCATGTTCGACCCGTGGTTCCTTGCCCGTATCCGCGAGATCGTCGAGGCCGAGGAAGAGGTCCGTGCCGCCGGCCTGCCGCAGGACGAGGGCGGCATGCGCCAGCTCAAGATGCTGGGCTTCACCGACGCGCGCCTCGCCAAGCTCACGGGCTTTTCCGAGAAGGACGTGCGCAACCGCCGGACCTCGCTCGGCGTCACCGCCGTGTTCAAGCGCATCGACACCTGCGCCGCCGAGTTCGAGGCGCAGACGCCCTACATGTACTCCACCTACGAGATGCCGATGATGGGCGAGGTGGAATGCGAGGCGCGTCCCTCGGACAAGAAGAAGGTCGTCATCCTCGGCGGCGGTCCGAACCGGATCGGTCAGGGCATCGAGTTCGACTACTGCTGCTGTCACGCCTGCTTCGCGCTGACCGCCGCGGGTTATGAGACGATCATGATCAACTGCAACCCCGAGACCGTGTCGACCGACTACGACACCTCGGACCGGCTGTACTTCGAGCCGCTGACCTTCGAGCACGTGATGGAGATCCTCCGCGTCGAGCTCGAGCGCGGCACCCTGCACGGCGTCATCGTGCAGTTCGGCGGCCAGACCCCGCTCAAGCTTGCCAACGCGCTCGAGGCCGAGGGCATCCCGATCCTCGGCACCACGCCCGACGCCATCGACCTCGCCGAGGACCGCGAGCGGTTCCAGGCGCTGGTCAACCAGCTGGGTCTCAAGCAGCCGAAGAACGGCATCGCCTCGACCGACGCGCAGGCGCTGGCCATCGCCGACGACATCGGCTTCCCGCTGGTGATCCGCCCCTCCTACGTGCTGGGCGGCCGGGCGATGGAGATCGTCCGCGACATGGCCCACCTCGAGCGTTACATCAACGAGGCCGTGGTGGTCTCGGGTGACAGCCCGGTGCTGCTCGACAGCTACCTCTCGGGTGCGACCGAGCTCGACGTGGACGCGCTCTGCGACGGCGAGAACGTGCACGTGGCGGGCATCATGCAGCACATCGAGGAAGCCGGCGTGCACTCGGGCGACAGCGCCTGCTCGCTGCCGCCCTACTCGCTCTCGGCCGAGGTCATCGACCGGATCAAGGAGCAGACCGTGGCGCTCGCGCGTGCCCTGCGCGTGGTCGGCCTGATGAACGTGCAGTTCGCGATCAAGGACGGCGAGATCTACCTCATCGAGGTCAACCCGCGCGCCTCGCGCACCGTGCCCTTCGTCGCCAAGGCGACGGACTCGGCCATTGCCTCCATCGCGGCGCGGATCATGGCCGGCGAGCCGCTGTCCAACTTCCCGCTGCGCGAGGGCTACGCCGCGGACACCGACTACGACACCACCGACGTTCCGATGGCGGATCCGATGACCCTCGCCGACCCGAACATGCCCTGGTACTCGGTCAAGGAGGCCGTGCTGCCCTTCGCCCGCTTCCCGGGCGTCGACACCATCCTCGGGCCGGAGATGCGCTCGACCGGCGAGGTCATGGGCTGGGACCGCTCCTTCCCGCGCGCCTTCCTGAAGGCGCAGATGGGCGCGGGCACCCACCTGCCGACCGAGGGCAACGTGTTCTTCTCGATCAAGGACGCCGACAAGACCGACCAGATGATCGAGGCGGCACAGGTGCTCTCGGGCATGGGCTTCAAGCTGATCGCCACCGGCGGCACGGCGAAGTTCCTCGAGGCCGCGGGCATCGCCTGCGAGGTGGTCAAGAAGGTCTACGAGGGCCGTCCCAACGTGGTCGACATGATGAAGGACGGCGGCATCCAGCTGGTGCTCAACACCACCGAGGGCGCTGCCTCGGTCGAGGACAGCCGCGAGATCCGCTCGGTCGCTCTCTACGACAAGATCCCCTACTTCACCACCGCCGCCGGGGCGCATGCCGCGGTGATGGCGATGAAGTCCCGCGAGGAGGGGGAGATTGTGGTGAAGTCGCTGCAGGGGTGAGTGAGACTTGAGGCCAGCTTGCAAGGGGGTGGGGGACCGCCCCCTTTTTTTGCCTCAAGTCTAGATGTTGGGTCTTCGGGCGCTCTGGACCCCATGATTCAGGACTTTGTTGCGGTCAAGTCTGATCCGCCTTGAAGTCTTTGGGTTGACTCGGCGCGCTCGCGATTCTACAAACACTCATGGCACGAGCGAATGAAACCCTTCTTGAATTCTTGGGCCGGCGTGAGGCCGAAATAAAGTCTCTGCGCGCAGAGCTTCTGCAAGAACTCAGGCAGATCAAGGCGGCGAAGCAAGTAGTTTCACCTCGTGAGGGTGACGAGGCTGAGCCGCTCGAAACTCAACTGCGTTCCGAAAAAATGACTATTAAACAAATGGTTGTTGAGGTCCTCAGGAATTCTGAGGGTGGGCAGAGCGCCGAGGCGATTGTAGGCTTGATATTGTCGCGATTTGGAGTCGAGGTGGCGCGCACAAGTCTGTCTCCTCAATTGTCGCGGCTAAAGAATCAAGATGGCCTGCTATCCTACAACGATGAGGAGGCCACTTGGAGTTTGCTCCGCACAGAAACCGATAGGCAGGCAATGTTGATGCCTGGCTTGGAGGCGGAGAGTTCCGAACAAGAGGAGGGAGATCCGCTCATATGAAAAGAAGATGATCTGGTGCAGGCTCAGCAGATGCTTGCACCTTAAAGGAAGAAAGCCGGTCCCAAAGGACCGGCCTTCCCGCAAAATACTAGGAGCCGTAGCTCGAAATACTTCGTCTGTCGCAAGATTTTGTATTTCACGCGTTGCGGCTCCTTTCAAGGATTTCTTTGAGAGGAAGCGATATGTCGCTCCAACGCTACTACATCAATCAGAACGCTCAGTATCAGGACGGCGTTCATGAAGTTCACAAGGATAACGGCACTTGCCCGTATCCTCCTCAGCTCGGGAATCGACGAGACTTAGGATGGCATTCATCCTGCGCTGAGGCGTCCAACGCTGCCCGCAATCTTGGGTTTCAGCGCAATGATGGTTGCTACTGGTGCAACAGCACGTGTCATACGAGGTAAAAATGGCAACCAATCCGCCAAGTGGCGACGGAAAGCGGAACGGTGCGGTTCGTGGCCGCTCCCAGACGCAGGCTCCGAATGGAAACTGGGTGAAGCGCGACGCCAAAACAGGGCGCTTCATGGATCAGAAGACTTCAAGCAAGACGCCGTTCAAGGGCGTTCGCAAGGAGAAGTAGTACAGGGGGCGGGGCGGAAGCGCCCCGCCCTTTCCGCTAGTATAGCTCTGGCGCGGCTTCGCGCGAAGACCGTGACACCGCATCCTCTCCACATCCCCCTGCAACCCTGCTAAGCCTCCCCTGACCGCAGCAGGAGGGCCGCTCACATGACCACGCCGAAACCCGTTGTCCTGACCATTCTCGATGGATGGGGCCTCCGCGACGATGCCGCGTTCAATGCCCCCAAGCTCGCCCGCACCCCGACCATGGACCGGCTCTACGAGACCTGCCCCAACGCCACGCTGGTGACCTTCGGGCCCGACGTCGGCCTGCCGACCGGGCAGATGGGCAACTCCGAGGTGGGCCACACCAACATCGGCGCGGGGCGCGTGGTCGCGATGGATCTCGGGCAGATCGACCTTGCCATCGAGGACGGCAGCTTCTTCGACAACGAGGCCATCAAGGCCTTCGCCGCCACGGTGAAGGACGCCAAGGGCACCGCGCACCTGATGGGCGTGGTCTCGGACGGCGGCGTGCACGGCCATATCGAGCACATCAAGGCGGCGGTGAAGATGGTCACCGACCTCGGCTGCAGGGTCGTCGTCCACGCCATCACCGACGGGCGCGACGTGTCGCCGAAATCCGGCGAGGCCTTCGTCAGGGCGCTGAACGACAGCCTCCCCGAGGGCGCCAGCATCGGCACCGTGATCGGGCGCTACTACGCCATGGACCGGGACAACCGCTGGGAGCGGGTCGAGCAGGCCTATGACGCGATGATCCTCGGCAAGGGCGAGAGTGCCCCCGACCCGGTGACCGCGGTGAGCCAGAGCTACGCCAAGGACAAGACCGACGAATTCATCCCGGCCACGGTGATCGACGGCTACGAGGGGCTGAAGGCCGGTGACGGCTTCTTCTGCATGAACTTCCGCGCCGACCGTGCCCGCGAGATCCTCAAGGCCATCGGCGAGCCCGGTTTCGACGGCTTCGAGCGCGACAAGCCCGAGCTGTCGGCGCTGCTGGGGATGGTCGAGTATTCCGACGCCCACAATGCCTACATGGCTACCGCCTATCCCAAGCGCGTCATCGTCAACACCATCGGCGAGTGGGTGGCCAAGCACAAGCTGCGGCAGTTCCGCCTGGCCGAGACCGAGAAATACCCGCACGTGACCTTCTTCCTCAACGGCGGCAAGGAAGAGCCCGAGGAGGGTGAGGACCGCTTCATGCCGAAGTCGCCCAAGGTGGCGACCTACGACCTGCAGCCCGAGATGTCCGAGCCCGAGGTCGCGGACCGGTTCGTCGCCGCCATCGAGAGCGGTGAGTACGACCTGATCGTGACCAACTTCGCCAACCCTGACATGGTGGGACACACCGGCGTGCTCGAGGCGGCGATTGCCGCCTGCGAGGCGGTGGACCACGGGCTTGGCAGGGTGGTCGCGGCGCTCGAGAAGGTCGGCGGCGCGATGCTGGTGATCGCGGACCACGGCAATTGCGAGACCATGTGGGACGAGGCCACCAACGGCCCGCACACGGCGCATACCACGAACCTCGTGCCGGTGATCCTGTATGGCGGGCCCGAGGGGGCGAAGGTGCATGACGGCAGGCTCGCCGACGTGGCACCGACGCTGCTGCAGCTGATGAACCTCGAACAGCCCGAGGAGATGACGGGCCAGAGCCTCATCGACCTGTGAAACGCATCGCGCTGGCCCTGACACTGCTGGCGACGCCGGTCCTCGCACAGGATCCGGCCGAGGCCGCGCGTGCCGCGGCCTCGGCGCTGGAGCAGGCCTCGATGCAGCTTGATGCCGCCGAAAGCGCCCGTGACCGGGTGCGCGCGCTCACCGGCACGGTGAAGGCCTACGAGGCGGGGCTGGCCGCGATGCGCGGCGGGTTGCGCGACGCGGCCATCCGCGAGACCGAGCTTACCCGGCGCCTGCAGAGCCAGGAGGCGGAGATCGCCCAGCTTCTGGGCGTCCTCTCGAGCCTCGGGGGCCGCGCTGCGCCCTCGGCGATGCTCCACCCCCAGGGCCCGGTGGGCGCCGCACGGGCGGGAATGATGCTGGCCTCGGTGACCCCGGGCCTCAGCGCCGAGGCGCAGGCGCTTCGCGCGGATCTCGACGAGGTGACCGCGCTGCGCACGCTGCAGCAAAGCGCGGCCGAGACCCTGCAGCAGGGACTTGAAGGCGTGCAGCAGGCGCGCACCGACCTGAGCCAGGCCATCGCCGACCGGACCGACCTGCCGACGCGCTTCACCGAGGATCCGATCCGCACGGCGATCCTGATCTCGTCGACCGAGACGCTCGAGGGGTTCGCCAGCGGACTGTCGCAGATCACCAGCGACGAAGTGCCGACCGAGCTGCCGCCCATCGAGGACCGCAAGGGCGCGCTCGGGATGCCGGTGCAGGGCCAGATCCTGCGCCGCGCGGGCGAGGCCGACGCCGCGGGCGTGGCGCGACCGGGCATCGTCATCGCCACCCGCCCCGAGGCGCTGGTCACCACGCCTACGGCGGCGACGGTGCGCTACAGCGGGCCGCTGCTCGATTACGGGCTGGTGTCGATTCTGGAGCCGCAGCCGGATCTGCTCTTCGTGATCGCCGGACTCGAGGTCGCCTACGGCCGCGCCGGCGAGGTTCTGCCCGAAGGATCGCCAGTTGGCCTGATGGGCGGGACGCCGGACGGCACGAACCCTGCGGCAGGGGCGTCACCATCTGTTGAAGGGGGTGGCGCTGGACGCACGGAGACGCTCTATATAGAGGTCAGACAGGGCGACAGGCCCGTGGACCCGCTCACGTGGTTCGCAAGCGACAAGGGATGATATGGGCATGAACAAGTTTCTGATGGCCGCAATCGGCGGCACGGTCGCCGGCGTCGTCGCGACAACGCAATTCGTGGGTCCGCTCGTGGCTCAGGAAGCCGACAAGCAGGCCAGCGTCTACGAACAGCTCGACCTGTTCGGCGACATCTTCGAGCGCATCCGGGCGCAATACGTCGAGGACGTCGAACCGGGCGAGCTGATCGAGGCCGCGATCAACGGCATGCTGACCTCGCTCGACCCGCACTCGAGCTACCTGCCCCCCGATGACGCCGAGAACATGCGCGTGCAGACCCGTGGCGAGTTCGGCGGTCTCGGCATCGAGGTGACGCAGGAAGACGGCTTCGTGAAGGTGGTCTCGCCGATCGACGACACCCCGGCGGCCGAGGCGGGCATCGAGTCCGGCGACTTCATCACCCACGTCGACGGCGAGTCGGTGCTGGGCATGACCCTCGACGAGGCGGTCGACCTGATGCGCGGCCCGGTCGGGTCCGAGATCGTCATCACCGTGGTGCGCGAGGGCGAGGAAGAACCCTTCGACGTGACCATCACCCGCGACACCATCAAGCTCACCGCCGTGCGCACCCGTCTCGAGGGCGACACCGTGGTGCTGCGCGTCACGACCTTCAACGACCAGACCTATCCCAACCTCGCGGAAGGGCTGGCCGAGCGCATCGAGGAAGCCGGTGGTGCCGACAAGGTTAACGGCATTGTGCTCGACCTGCGCAACAACCCGGGCGGCCTCCTGACCCAGGCGATCAAGGTTTCGGATGCCTTCCTCGACAAGGGCGAGATCGTCTCGACCCGCGGCCGCAACCCCGAGGACGGTGAGCGCTTCAACGCCACCGAGGGCGACCTGACCGACGGCAAGCCGATGGTCGTGCTGATCAACGGCGGTTCGGCCTCGGCCTCCGAGATCGTCGCCGGCGCGCTGCAGGATCACCGCCGCGCCGTGGTCGTGGGCACCAAGAGCTTCGGCAAGGGCTCGGTCCAGACCGTGATGCCGGTGCGTGGCGACGGCGCGATGCGCCTGACTACCGCGCGCTACTACACGCCGTCGGGCCGCTCGATCCAGGCGCTCGGCGTGTCGCCGGACATCGTGGTCCAACAGCCCCGCCCGCGCCCGGAAGAGGAAGAGGATGAGGCGACCAACCGTTTCAGCCGCTCCGAGGCCGACCTGCGCGGTCGTCTCGACAACGACAGCCTCACCGAGGAGGAGGTTCGCCAGATCGAGGAGGACCGTGCCAAGGCCGAGGCCGCGGCGGCGCTGCGCGAGGAGGATTACCAGCTCGCCTACGCCATCGACATCCTCAAGGGCCTGAGCGTTCTCGAGACCGAGAAGGCGCAGCTCGAACAGTGACCGTGTCGGCGGGGGGCATGATCGTTCCTCCGCCGTCGCCACCCCCGGCCTTGCCCCCGCCGGGCGCCCGCAGTTCCAAGACGAGAGGCTCCGATGACGGCAAAGACCAAGGACCTGACCGCAGAGGACATCGCGAAGCTGCCCTATCGCCCCTGCGTCGGCGTGATGCTGGTGAACGCGGCGAACGAGGTCTTCGTGGGCCAGCGCATCGACAGCGAGATCCCCGCCTGGCAGATGCCGCAGGGCGGTGTCGACAAGGGCGAGGCGCCGCGCGACGCCGCCCTTCGCGAGCTCTGGGAAGAGACCGGCGTGATCTCGGATCTGGTGACCGTCGAGGCCGAGAGCCCCGAGTGGTACCCCTACGACCTGCCGCATGACATCGTGCCCCGGATCTGGAAGGGCCGTTTCCGCGGGCAGGAGCAGAAGTGGTTCCTGCTGCGCTTCCACGGCACCGACGAGCAGGTCAACATCGAGACCCACCACCCCGAGTTCTCAACCTGGCGCTGGCTGGCGCCGTCCGAGGTCGTCGGCCAGATCGTGCCCTTCAAGCGCGCCGTCTACGAACGGGTGCTTGCCGATTTCGCGGAGTACCTGTCATGAAACGCCTGCTTCTCTCGCTTCTGGCCTCTGCCGTGCTGGCGCAACCCGCGCTGGCGCTGAGCTGCGCCCCCGCCGACCTCAGCCGCGACTTCCGCGCTGCCGCCGAGTCCGAGGACACCTGGGTGGTGGTCGAGGGCGTGGTGACGCCGGATCGCGCATCGCTGCCGACCTCGTCCGACGACAAGGGCGTGCCGCGCACGCTGAACGCGCGGCTCAAGGGCATGTCGCTGGGGGCAGGCGGCTTCGTCAACGAGTTCGACGCCGACATCACGGTGAACGTGACCTGCGCCGGTCCGTGGTGCGGCTCCGTCCCGTCAGGCAAGGTGCTGGCGTTCCTCAGGCAGCAAGACGGGACCCTGGTGATGACCAGCGGTCCGTGTCCGGCGATGCTCTACGCCAACCCCACCGACGCGCAGAAGGCCGAGATCGTCGCCTGCGTGACCGAAGGCAGCTGCGGCCAGTAGGTAGCCAGAGGGCATACGGGGGCCGGGGAACGGCCCCCTTTTCACGGAATGATCAGCGCAGGGCCTCGAGCACCTGCAGCGAGGCGTAGCCATCCGGCACCGCGCCGATGCTCTGCTGGTAGCCGCGCACCGCGTCGATGGTGAGCGGGCCGATACGGCCGTCGATCTTCTCGGGGTCGAAACCCGCGTCGCGCAGCCGCTCCTGCAGTTCGAGCCGTTCGTCCAGCGTCAGCGCCCGGTCCTCGCGCGGCCAGCCGTGGCGGATCTCCGGCCCGCCGAGGATGCGGTCGCCAAGGTGACCGACCCCGATGACATAGGCATCGGCGGTGTTGTAGCGCTCGATCACTGCGAAGTTCTCGAAGATCATGAAGGCCGCGCCCTGATGGCCGCCAGGCAGCAGCACCGAGGCCGGGCCGTGGTCGGCGATGGGCTTGCCGTCCATGTCGGTCACGCCGAGCGCCGCCCAGTCCGAGGGCAGCTTCTCGATCTCGCGGTCGGCGAGCGTGTAGTCGAAGCCCTCGGGCAGGCGCACCTCGACGCCCCACGGCTGGCCCTTGGTCCAGCCGTTCTCGGCGAGGTAATGCGCTGCCGAGGCCAGCGCGTCGGCGGGATCGTCCGACCAGATGTCGCGGCGGCCGTCGCCGTCCCAGTCCTGCGCCAGCGCAAGGAACGACGAGGGCATGAACTGCGTGTGTCCCATCGCACCGGCCCACGAGCCCTTCATGTTGGCGGGCACCGTGTCGCCGCTCTGCAGGATGGTCAGCGCGTCGACGAGCTGGCCCTCGAAGAAGGTCCCGCGCCGGGTGTCATAGGCGAGCGAGGCCAGCGAGCGGATCACCGGCTCGGTGCCGCGGAAGGTGCCGAAGGCACTCTCGAGACCCCAGATCGCCACGACGGCCTGCTTGTCGACGCCGTAGCGCTCCTCGATCCGGTCGAGCAGGGCGCGATTCTCGGCAAGAGCCTTCTTCCCGGCGGCGATGCGCGCCTCGGAGGCGGCGCTGTCCAGGTAGACCCAGACGGTCTTGGTGAACTCGTTCTGGTTGCGGTCGCGCTCGATCACCTTGGCGTCGTACTCGACGCCCCGGAAGGCGGCGTCGAAGACCTCGGGCGTGATGCCCTGCTCCAGCGCCCGGCTGCGGAAGTCGCGGACCCAGTCCGCGAACCCGGCGGCGCCCTTGACGTCCTGCGGCGCGCGCACCGCGGTGCCCTGCGTCGACACGAAGGGCCGTGCCTCGGGGCGCAACGACGCGTGCGGCGCGGTGGCCTGCGCGGCGGCGCCGGTGGCGAAAATGCTCATGAATATGGTCAGGGCCCGCATTCTCATGGCGGCTGCTCCTCTCCTTGTGCCTCGCGCCAAGGGTATCCTGTCCGCGCGGTTTTGCGAAGGGCTCAGCCGGCGCGGTCGCGGTTTCCCGCTATCTCCTCGCGCAGCCGTTCGAGGTAGCTGCGCAGAAGCGGCACCCGCTCGGGGCGGAAGCTGTCGCCGGTTATCTCGAGCGCCGCCATCCGGTCGAGGCGGAACATCCTGAAATCCTTCCGCAACAGGCACCACGCCAGCAGGCAGTGGCTGCGGTCGAAGAGCACGATGGAAAGCGGCTTCACATGGCGTGCGGTGGCCTGCCCGGCGGCGTCGACGTAGTCGAAGCAGATCGCGACCTCGGTGCGCATTGCCTGCCGGATCGCCCGCGAATCGACAGCCGGGGGTACCGGCGGGTCGAAGCGGTGCGCGGTCAGCACCGCGTGGCGCAGCTGCTGCGCCTGCCGTTCCGGCAGCCGCGCGCGCAGCTTCGAGAGCGCGCTCTGCGCCCCTTCGGCGAGCGCCGGATCCCCAAGCGCGGCCACCTCGCTCAGCCCCAGCACCAGCGCCTCGATCTCGTCGTCGGTGAACGACAGCGGCGGCATGTGCGGGTCCTCGATCAGCGTGTAGCCATAGCCCGCGGCCCCGTCGATCACCGCGCCGAGGCCGCGCAGCGCCTCGATGTCGCGGTAGAGCGTGCGCTCCGAGACGCCGGTCTCCTGCGCCAGCGCGGCGGCAGTGGCGGGCGAGGGCAGGCGGCGCAGCGCCTGCATGAGCTGAAAGAGGCGGACGGTCCGGGACATGACCCGATCATGCTGCCACGTCCTGACGGAAACTGACAGGAGTCTCGCGCAGGATCGGGGACAATCCCTGTCAGGAGCCCGACCGATGCTGATCCTTCGAAGCTTTCGCCCCGGCGGCGGCGAACCCAGTTACAGCCCGTTCTGCGTCAAGGCCATGTGCCTGCTGGAGATGTCCGGCATGGACTGGCGACCGCGCTGGGAGACCATGCCCAACGGTCCCTACCGTCACCTGCCCGCGCTCGAGACGCCCGACGGCGTGATCGGCGACAGCAACCTCATCCTGCGCTGGCTCGAGGCGCAGGGCGCGCCGATGTTCCCCGGCTTCGACGCCACCGCCCGCGCAATGGCCCACATGACCATCCGCACCATCGAGGAAAGCCTGCGCCACGCGCTGACCACGCAGCGCTGGATCGACGACGCCGGCTGGCACCACACCAAGCCCGCCCTCTTCGGCGCCATGCCCGCGCCGTTGCGCGCGGTGCTGCCCGAGCTGTTCCGTGGCAGGGTCCGCAAGGGGCTGCACTGGCAGGGATTCACCCGCCTCAGCGAAAGCGACCGCATGGCCTGGGTCGGCGCCGATCTCGACGCGCTCGAGGACGTGCTCGGCGACGGCGACTGGCTGTTCGACGCCCGGCCCTCGGCCGCCGACTGCGCGGCGGTGCCATTCCTCAGCATGATGAACGCCCACCCGGTGGACACGCCCCTGCGCCGCGCGCTGCGGTCGCGGGGACGGCTGATGGACTACGTGGCGCGGGGGCGGTTGCAGCTCTACCCGGAGGTCAGCTCTTCGTTGTCCGTCGCCGCGTGACCTTGCGCTTGACCTTGGCGTCCTTGTGCCGGGCCTTCGCCTCCTTGCGGCGCGGGGGCCCGCCGGGCTTGCCACGCCCGCCGCCGCCGGGACGGCGCGACGGCCGCCCGGTGCCACGGCCCTGCGGCATCTCGGCATCCTCGAGCTCGAGCAGCTCGAGCCCGATGCCGCCGGTGACCGGCGCCGCATCCACGAGCTTCACCAGCACCCGCTGGCCAAGCGCGATGATGACCCCGGTGTCGGCACCCATCAGCGTGCCCGCCTCGCGGTCGAAGTGGAAATACTCGCGCCCGAGGTTGCGCATCGGGATGAGCCCGTCGGCGCCGGTCTCGTCGAGCTTCACGAAGACCCCGAACTTGGCGATGCCGCTGATGCGCCCGCCGAACTCGGCCCCGATCCGGTCGCTGAGATAGGCGGCGAGATAGCGGTCGTTGGTGTCGCGCTCGGCCATCATCGACCGCCGTTCGGTGTCCGAGATGTGCTGCGCGGTCTGCTCCAGCCGCTCGATCTCCTGCTCGGTGAGCCCGTCGTCGCCCCAGCCATGGGCCGAGATCAGCCCGCGGTGGACGATCAGGTCCGAGTAGCGCCGGATCGGCGAGGTGAAGTGGGCGTAGTTCTGCAGCGCAAGGCCGAAGTGGCCGAAGTTCGCGGGCGAGTAATAGGCCTGCGTCATGCTGCGCAGGGTGGCGAGGTTGATGAGCTCGGCCTCTTCCTTGCCCGCCGCGTCATGCAGCAGCTTGTTGAGATGCGCGGTCTTCAGCACCTGCCCCTTGGCCAGCGTCAGCCCCGAGGCCTCGGCGGTCTCGCGCAGGCTCTCGAGCTTGTCGGCGGGCGGTTCCTCGTGGACGCGGAACAGCAGCGGCCTGCGCTTGGCGATCAGCGTCTCGGCGGCGGCGACGTTGGCGAGGATCATGAACTCCTCGATCAGCCGATGCGCGTCGAGCCGCTCGACGAAGTTGACCGAGGTCACCTTGCCCTCGTCGCTCAGCACCACCTTGCGCTCGGGCAGGTCGAGATCCAGCGGCTGCCGCCGCGCCCGCGCCGCCTTGAGCGCGGCATAGGCGGCATAGAGCGGCGCGATCACCGGCTCGAGCAGCGGCCCGGTCTTGTCGTTGGGTGCGCCGTCCTGCGCCGCCTGCACCTCCTGGTAGGTCAGCGAGGCGGGCGAGCGCATCAGCCCGCGCACGAACTTGTGGGATGTCTTGTTGCCCTCGGCGTCGATCACCATGCGCACGGCGATGCAGGCGCGCGGCACGCCCTCGTGCAGCGAGCAGAGATCGCCCGAAAGCCGGTCCGGCAGCATCGGCACCACCCGGTCGGGGAAGTAGCTCGAGTTGCCGCGCTTCTTGGCCTCGCGGTCGAGCTTCGAGCCCGGCCGCACGTAATGCGCCACGTCGGCGATGGCGACCCAGAGCACATGGCCGCCGGCGTTCTTCGGGTCCTCGTCGGGTTCGGCAAAGACCGCGTCGTCGTGGTCGCGCGCGTCCGACGGATCGATGGTGACGAGCGGCACCTCGCGCAGGTCGGTGCGGCCCTTGAGCCCGGCGGGCTTCATCTGGTCCGCCTCGTCGACCACCTCGGGCGGGAAGTCGTCTGGGATGCCATGCTGGTGGATCGCAATGAGCGACACCGCCTTGGGCTCGGACGGATCACCGAGCCGCATGACGATGCGCGCCTTGGGCAGCCCCATGCGGGTGGCGCGGGGGCCGGCCTGCTCGGCCTCGACCAGCTCGCCGTCCTTGGCGCCGTGGGTGGCGTCGGGGCCGACGATCCACTCCTTGTCCGCGCCCTTGTCGATGGGCAGGATGCGGCCGCCCTCGGCGCCCTTGCGGAAGATGCCCACCACCTTGCGGGGGCTCATGCCGATGCGCCGGATCAGCCGCGCCTCGTAATTGTGGTCGGCCTCGTGAACCACCTGCAGCCGCGCGAGGATCCGGTCGCCTTCGCCGAGCGCCGGGTCCGAGGCGCGCGGCACCACCAGCACGATGGGCTCGACGCCCTCGCCATGCCACTCGAGCGGCAGCGCGAAGAGATCTCCGTTCTCGTCCGGCGCGCGGACCTGCAGCACCGACACCGGCGGCAGCCGGTCGGGGTCGCGATAGGTCTTCTTGCGCTTCTCGAGATGGCCCTCGGACTCGAGTTCCTTGAGGATGCGCTTCAGGTCGATGCGCGCAGCCCCCTTGATGCCAAAGGCCTTGGCAATGTCACGTTTGGCGGAAAGGGTCGGGTTCGCGGCGATCCAGTCGAGGATCTCCGCCTTGCTCGGCAGGGTGCTCATGCCTCTCAGCTAGCATGCCGAAAGGCAGGCGTCATGACGATTCTCGCACCGGTTCCCCCGGGTGCCGCGCCCCTGCTTCCTCTGGCTCCAAATATCCCGGGGGTCCGGGGGCAGAGCCCCCGGCCGGTCGGACGCCAAGCGTCCGAATTGTCTATCAGGCAGACGGACGCCAAGCGTCCGAAACACCTGTCATTCAGGCGCACGCAAAGCGTCCGGGTGACCCGCCCCAAATCAGCCTTCCCACAGCCGCAAAGCCGGAAGGGGCGGGTGCGCGTCAGGTCGCGAAATAGTCGCGCAGGATTCGGGTGTAGATCGCCCTGAGCTCCCCGATCTGCGCGACCGGCACGTTCTCGTCGACCTGGTGCATGGTCTTGCCGACCAGCCCGAACTCGACCACCGGGCAGTGGTCCTTGACGAAGCGCGCGTCCGAGGTGCCGCCGGTGGTCGACAGCTCCGGCCGGCGCCCGGTCTCGGCCTCGACCGCGCCCGCGATCAGGTCCGAGAGCGCGCCCGGAGGCGTCAGGAAGCTCTCGCCCGAGATCTTGATCCGCACCTCGGTGGTGCAGCCGAACTCGGCGTCGATCTTCGCCGCCTCCGCCCGCAGCCACTCGGACAGCGAGGCGCCGGTATGGGCGTCGTTGAAGCGGATGTTCACCGCGGCGCGGGTCTGCGCCGGGATCACGTTGGTGGCCGGGTTGCCGGTATCGATGGTGACCACCGCCAGCGTCGTGGCGTCGAAATGCTCGGTGCCGCGGTCGAGCTCGTGCGAGGCCAGCCGGTCCATCAGCCGCGCCACCGCCGGCATCGGGTTCAGCGCCCGGTGCGGGTAGGCCGCGTGGCCCTGCCGCCCGGTCACCGTGAACCACGCGGTCATCGAGCCACGGCGGCCGATCTTCATCATCTCGCCCATCTCCGAGGGGCAGGTGGGCTCGCCCACGAGGCAGACCGACATGCGCTCGCCCTCTGCCGCCATCCAGTCGAGCAGCGCCACGGTGCCGTGCTCGGCGTCGCCCTCCTCGTCGCCGGTGATCGCCAGCACCACGGCGCCCTCGGGCGGGGTGTCGCGGACGAAATCCACCGCCGCCGCGGCAAAGGCCGCCACCCCGGACTTCATGTCCGTGGCGCCGCGGCCGAACATGATGCCGTCGCGGATCTCGGCGCCGAAGGGATCGGCGCTCCAGGCGTCGACGTCGCCCACCGGCACCACGTCGGTGTGGCCGTTGAAGCCGAAGGTGCGGGCGTGGCCCTTGTCGCCCCAGCGGGCATAGAGGTTCGAGATGCCGCCCCGGTCGACGCGGGTGCAGGCAAAGCCCGCGCCTTCGAGCAGCGATTGCAGCACGCCGAGGGCGCCGCCGTCGTCGGGCGTCACCGAGGGGCAGCGGATCAGGTCCGCGGTCAGCGCTACGGGATCGGTCATCTGGTGCTTGCCTCCGGTCTGGTGTCGCGCATGGCTACCGCGCCGGGGCAGACAAGGCAAATGCGTCCGGGTTCGGGGCGACATGCCCCTGCTGAAACTTAGCTTAACGGCTAAGTTTTTCTTGCCTCGGAGTGGCGCCGGAGATTACTTAGTCACATGGCTAAGCTTGACCCGATTCTCGATTTTCACTTCGCGGCGCTGGGGGACAGCACCCGGCGCGAGATCCTCAGCCGGCTGGCGCGCGGCAGCGCCACCGTGAGCGAGCTCGCGGCGACGCACGACATGGCGCTGCCATCGTTCATGGGGCACCTGAAGAAGCTCGAGGAGGCCGGGCTCATCGTCTCGCGCAAGGAAGGCCGGGTGCGGATCTGCACCCTGGCGCCTGATGCCTTCGTCCCGGCGCAGGACTGGCTGTCCGCGCAGCGCGATCTCTGGAACGGACGGCTCGACCGTCTCGACGACTACGTCACCAACCTGATGAAGGAACGCAACTCATGAAGCTCGACCCCGAAACCGACCTGTCCTTCACCCGCAAGCTGGCGGTGCCCCGGGCGCTGGTCTGGGAGTGCTGGACCACGCCGGAGCACATCCGGCACTTCTTCGTCCCGAGGCCGCACGAGGTGACCTCGTGCGAGATCGACCTGCGGGTCGGCGGTCGCTTCAACACGGTGATGAAGGTGGGCGCGCACGAGATGGACAACAAGGGCGTCTATCTCGAGGTGGTCGACGGCGAAAAGCTGGTCTTTACCGATGCCTACAGCGAAGGCTGGAAGCCCGCGCCGGACCCGTTCATGACCGCGATCATCCTGCTGGAGGACGACCCCGAGGGCGGCACGACCTACACCGCCATCGCGCGGCACCGCTCGCCCGAGGCGCGCAAGACGCACGAGGACATGGGCTTCTTCGACGGCTGGGGCACCGTGGTCACGCAGCTCGAGGAATACGCCCAGACGCTGTGACTCCTCGCGCCTGCGGGGAGGCGCGGACGCCACGACGCGTCACGAGGCGACGCGGATCAGCCCTCGTCGAAGAACGGCGTGATCTGGGCGACGATGACCGAGTTCTCCTCGAGCGCGCGGGCCATCAGCGCCTGCTCTTCCTCGTCGATCTCGTGACCCTGCGCGCGGCGTTCCTCTTCGGTGCCGTAGCCGGTCACGTCCAGAGGCGCGAGATCGGCCTGCTTGAGGATCGCCACGGTCTCGCGCACCGCCTCGGACTCGTCCACGCCGCTGGCATAGCACATCAGCGCCGCACCCGTCGCCTCGTCGGGCAGGCCGTCGCCCGCTTTGCGGCCGACTTCGACCACAAGGGTGTAGACCTGTTGCCGGGATGGTTTCTTGCTGGCCATGGGGTGCTCCGTCTTTGGCGCGGGAGCCATGGAGTGCGGCGCCCGTTCTGTCAAGAGCCCGGGCCCCGCACCCCGTTCCGCGCCGGTCGGGCGCCCTCAGTCGGGCGCGAAGAGTTCGACCGCGACGGCGCAGGCGTAGACCACCATCAGCAGCACGCTCTCGATGCCGATCCGGGCCGGTCCCTCGCGCTGGCGCAGGATCAGCCCGCCGAGCAGGATTGCCGTCATCAGCATGCCCGTCGCCAGCCAGTAGAGGTCGGTTTGCCCCACCGCCTGGTAGATCGAGCCCTCGCGGTAGGCGACGTCCGAGAACACCAGGAACAGCGTGTCGAAGGTGTTGCCGCCGATGATCCCGCCGACCGCCAGCTGCAGCGAGCCGCGCCGCACCGCCACCAGCGTGGTGACCAGTTCCGGCAGCGAGGTGATGACGGCGGTGATCAGTGCGCCGACGAGGCTCGAGGTCAGGCCGAAGCGGGTGATGAAGGCGCCGCCGACCTGGCTGATGACCCAGCCCGCGAGGCCCATGACCGCCACCAAGGCGGCGAAGACCAGCGCCGGCCGGAGCACCGGCGCGTCGGGGTCGTTCTCGTCGTCGGGCTCGTCGCGGCGGGTGTCGCGGGTCTCGACCGGGCGCCACATCGGGCTCTCGCTGACCGCGGCCGAGAGGCGCACGCCCCAGAGATAGGCGAGGAACATGACGATCGACACCGGTGACACGCCGAAATAGGCGATGTCCGGCCCGGCCATGCCGGCGATGGGCAGGCTGAGCAGGATCAGCAGCATCACCGCCTGGAACAGGTTGGCGGGCTCGGCGGCGGCGTGTTCGAGGTTTACCCGCCGGTGCAGCAGGTCGGCAATGGCGAGGAACAGCGTCTGCACCGCGATCCCGCCCACCGCGTTCGAGACGGCAAAGCTCGCGTCTCCGCCGGCGGCGCCGGTGACCGACACCACGACGCCCGACAGCGACGTCGCCCCGCCCAGCAGCACGCCGCCCGCAAGCGCCTCTCCGAGGCGGGTGCGGTCGGCGATGATGTCGGCAAGTGTGGTGGCACGGATGGATACGGCCACGACAATGGCCCCCGCTAGGGCAAAGACCCCCAGCAGGAGCGGAAGCGACAGACCCTGGATCAATGGATCAGCTGCGGACTTTGCGCACGATCCAGATCAGGCCGCTGGCACCGATGATGCCCACGATAAGCTGCGGCACCCAGGTGTTGGCGGCGTATATTCCCAGCAGGGAAAGAATGGTGTTGAGCACGACTGCGCCCACGATGCCGAGGATGATGTTCAGAAGTATGCCGGTGTCGGCCTTCATGATCATGCTGGCAATCCAGCCGGCGAGCCCGCCGACGATGATGGATGCGATAAGTCCAAGTCCCATGGTAAAACCCCCGTTCACGGTTAATCGTCCGGGGATTAACCGCGCTGGAGGCCCGTGGGTTCCCGGCGAAATTCCGCGTCGCGGCAAGTGCCCGCGCCGCCACGACGGGCGGCGCGGGCACGATCTCCGGATCAGTCGCGCAGCAGCTCGTTGATGCCGGTCTTCGAGCGGGTCTTCGCGTCGACGCGCTTCACGATGACCGCACAGTAGAGGCTGATGCCGTTCTTCGAGGGCATCGAGCCCGCCACGACCACCGAGTACGGCGGCACTTCGCCGTACATCACTTCACCGGTTTCGCGGTCGACGATCTTGGTCGACTGGCCGATGAACACGCCCATGCCCAGAACCGAGCCCTCGCGCACGATGCAGCCCTCGACCACCTCGGAGCGGGCGCCGATGAAGCAGTTGTCCTCGATGATGACCGGGCCGGCCTGCAGCGGCTCGAGCACGCCGCCGATGCCGACGCCGCCCGAGAGGTGCACGTTCTTGCCGATCTGCGCGCAGGAGCCGACGGTCGCCCAGGTGTCGACCATGGTGCCTTCGCCGACGTGGGCGCCGAGGTTCACGAAGGACGGCATCAGCACCACGCCCGGCGCGATGTAGGCGGACTTGCGGACGACGCAGTTCGGCACGGCGCGGAAGCCCGCGGCCTTCCACTGGTTGTTGCCCCAGCCCTTGAACTTGCTGTCGACCTTGTCCCACCAGCCGCCGCCCTGCGGGCCGTTGTCGTGGATCTCCATGTCCTTGATGCGGAAACCGAGCAGCACGGCCTTCTTGGCCCACTGGTTCACCTGCCAGTTGCCGTCCGCCTGCTTCTCGGCGACGCGCAGCTTGCCCGAATCGAGCGCTTCGAGCGTGTCCTCGATGGCTTCGCGGGTCTCGCCGCCGGTCGAGGGGGTGATCGTGTCGCGCGCCTCCCAGGCGGCTTCGATGGCGGCTTCGAGCTGTGCGTTGGACATCTTTGTCTCCTCGTGCGATCCGGTTCACAGCCCTATAGCGGGCGGCCCGCCTCACGGCAACGCATCCCGAGGTCGCCCTTCGCAGGAAAGGAAAACCGTCATGGCCAAGGCCATCCACAGCATGATCCGGGTTCTCGACGAGGCGCGCTCGCTGGCCTTCTACGAGACCGCCTTCGGCCTGACCGTCGCCGACCGGCTCGACTTTCCCGAGTTCACGCTGGTCTACCTGTCGAACGCCGAGACCGGCTTCGAGCTCGAGCTGACGGTAAACAAGGACCGGACCGAGCCCTACGACCTAGGCGACGGTTACGGCCACCTCGCGGTGTCGGTCGCCGATCTCGAGGCCGAGCATGCGCGCTTCACCGCCGAGGGGCTGAACCCGCGCAAGCTGGTGGAATTCGCGCCGGCGGGCGAGGTGGTGGCGAAGTTCTTCTTCGTGGCCGACCCGGACGGCTACCAGATCGAGGTGCTGGCGCGCGAGGGCCGCTTCGCCTGACGTGTGCCCTGGGACCGGGCGGCGGCGAGAGGTCGCGATGTCGCCCGATGCTCCCCCCTTGCGGAATCGAATCGCGCAGCGTATATCGCCCTTTGACAGCGGCGCGTCGGAGGTTCTCCGAAGTTCCACCGGGAAACATCGACGGGCCGCGCGCCCGTTTTTTTGTGCCCAATCGGACCCGGACCCAATGACCGACCTGATCGCCAAATCCGCCATCGACCGGCGTCTCGCCGAGATCGTCGCCCCCGTCATCGAGGACATGGGGTTCGAACTCGTGCGCATTCGCCTGATGGGCGGCAAGACCGCCACGCTTCAGATCATGGCCGAACGCCCCGAGGGCGGGATCGAAATCGACGAGTGCGGCGACATCTCGACCGCCGTGTCGGCGGTGCTCGACGTCGAGGATCCGATCCTCGACAGCTACGTGCTCGAGGTCGGCAGCCCCGGCATCGACCGTCCGCTGACCCGTCTCAAGGATTTCGAGACCTTCGAGGGCTATGATGCCAAGATCCAGACGGACGAGCTGATCGACGGCCGCAAGCGCTGGCAAGGCGTGCTCGCCGGTGTCGAGGGCGGCGAGGTGCTGCTCAACATCGAAGAGAACGGCGAGACCCAGACCATCGGCCTGCAGTTCGACTGGCTTTCCGATGCCAAGCTCATCCTGACCGACGAGCTGATGCGCGAGATGCTGCGCGCCCGCAAGGCGCGGGGCGATGACGACGCCGACGACGATACCCAATTCGACGAAATTCAGGCCGAGGACGCGGCCACCGACGAGGAGTAAGACCCCATGGCAATCACCTCTGCCAATCAGCTCGAGCTGCTTCAGACCGCCGAGGCCGTCGCCCGCGAGAAGATGATCGACCCGGGCCTCGTGATCGAGGCCATGGAAGAGAGCCTCGCCCGTGCCGCCAAGTCGCGCTACGGCTCCGAGATGGACATCCGCGTGAAGATCGACCGCCGCACCGGCCGGGCGACCTTTACCCGCGTGCGCACCGTCGTCGAGGACGAGGAGCTCGAGAACTACCAGGCCGAGCTGACGGTCAAGCAGGCCAAGCAGTACATGGCCGACCCCAAGGTGGGCGACCAGTTCATCGAGGAGGTGCCGCCGGTCGACATGGGCCGGATCGCCGCGCAGTCGGCCAAGCAGGTGATCCTGCAGAAGGTCCGCGAAGCCGAGCGTGACCGCCAGTACGACGAGTTCAAGGACCGGGCCGGCACCATCATCAACGGCACCGTCAAGCGCGAGGAATACGGCAACGTCATCGTCGACATCGGCCGTGGCGAAGGCATCCTGCGCCGTAACGAGAAGATCGGCCGCGAGAGCTATCGCCCCGGCGACCGCATCCGCTGCTACATCAAGGACGTGCGCCGCGAAGCCCGCGGCCCGCAGATCTTCCTGTCGCGCACCTCGCCGGAATTCATGGCCGAGCTGTTCAAGATGGAAGTGCCCGAGATCTACGACGGCATCATCGAGATCAAGGCCGTCGCCCGCGACCCGGGCTCGCGCGCCAAGATCGCCGTCATCTCCTATGACGGCTCCATCGACCCCGTGGGCGCCTGCGTCGGTATGCGCGGCAGCCGCGTGCAGGCCGTGGTGAACGAGCTCCAGGGCGAGAAGATCGACATCATCCCGTGGAACGAGGACGTGCCGACCTTCCTGGTGAACGCGCTGCAGCCGGCCGAGGTGTCGAAGGTGGTTCTCGACGAGGACGCCGAGCGCATCGAGGTGGTGGTGCCCGACGAGCAGCTGTCGCTGGCCATCGGCCGCCGCGGCCAGAACGTGCGCCTCGCCTCGCAGCTCACCGGTCTCGACATCGACATCATGACCGAAGAGGAAGAGTCCAAGCGCCGTCAGGCCGAGTTCGAGCAGCGCACCAAGCTGTTCATGGACACGCTCGACCTCGACGAGTTCTTCGCCCAGCTGCTGGTCGCCGAAGGCTTCACCAACCTCGAAGAAGTGGCCTACGTCGAGCTTGACGAGCTGCTGGTCATCGACGGCGTCGACGAGGACACCGCGCAGGAGCTGCAGACCCGTGCGCGCGAGTTCCTCGAGGAGCAGGCCCGCAAGGCGTTGGAACACGCCCGCGAGCTCGGTGCCGAGGACAGCCTTATTGAATTCGAGGGCCTGACACCCCAGATGGTAGAGGCACTGGCGGAAGACGGCGTGAAGACGCTTGAGGATTTCGCCACCTGCGCCGACTGGGAACTGGCCGGTGGCTGGACGACCGAAGGCGGCGAGCGTGTGAAAGACGACGGCCTGCTCGAGAAGTTCGACGTGGATCTCGCCGAGGCGCAGAACCTCATCATGACCGCGCGCGTCCTGCTGGGATGGGTCGACCCGTCCGAGCTTGAGCCCGAGGCCGAGGCCGAGGAAGAGGCCGACGGCGAAGACGACGCCGAGACGAGCGAAGAGGCCTGATCATGAGCCGCGGAGGCCAGGACAAGGACCGGGCCGACGGGCCGGAACGCCGTTGCATCGCCACGGGCGAGACGCAGCCGGCCTCCGGCCTGATCCGCTTCGTGGTCGGACCCGAGGGCCAGGTGGTGCCGGATCTCGCGGGCAAGTTGCCCGGACGCGGGATCTGGGTCGCCTCCGAGCCCGCGGCACTTGAGAAGGCGGCGAAGAAGGGGCTCTTCGCCCGCGCCGCCAAGGCACCGGTGACGGTGCCCGATGATCTTCCGACGCTGATCGAGCAGATGCTCGCGCGCCGGGTGGTCGAGCTCATCAGCCTTGCGCGCAAGTCGGGCTCGGCTGTATCGGGCTACGAGAAGGTCAAGGACTGGCTTGGCCGCGAAGACGCGGTCGTGCTGATCCAGGCCGAGGATGGCTCGTCGCGGGGCAAGTCGAAATTGTCGACTCCCTACGGGGGCAAGTACATCGGCTGGCTCACCGCAGACGAGCTGGGGCTGGCCTTTGGACGGGAAAAGGTGATACACGCCGCGCTTGGCGCTGGTGGACTCACGAAACGTGTTGTAGAGGAAGCCCAACGATTGAAGGGCCTGCGCGTCGGAAGGACCGATGCGGCGACGGCAGCAGGGGCTGCCGAGGCGGCGAAAGCCGCCGGGGGCGGCAGGGGCCGCCGGAAAGGATAAGAGAGCTGAATGAGCGATAACGACGGCAAAAAGACTCTGGGCGTGCGTGGTGGTGGTCCCCGTTCGGGTTCCGTGAAGCAGAGCTTCAGCCATGGCCGCACCAAGAATGTCGTGGTCGAAACCAAGCGCAAGCGGGTTGTCGTGCCGAAGCCCGGCGCCGGCGGCGCCAAGGGTGGCAGCGCGCCCGGAGGCATGGGCGGCAAGCGCCCGGCCGGGATTTCCGATGCCGAGATGGAGCGCCGCCTGAAGGCGCTGCAGGCCGCGAAGGCCCGCGAGGTCGTGGAAGCCGCGCAGCGCGAGGCCGAGGAAAAGGCCCGCGCCGAAGAGCGTGAGCGTCTCCGGGCCGAGAAGGAACAGAAAGAGCGCGATCAGCGCGAAGCCGAAGAGCGCGCCCGCGCCAAGGCCGAGGAAGAAGAGCGCAAGGTTCGCGAAGCCGCCGAGGCCGCGAAGAAGGCCGAAGCTGTCGCTGCCGCTCCGAAGTCCGCCGATCCCGCCGCGGCCCGCGCGGGTGGTGCCGCTGCAGGCGCTGCCCCGGCCGCAGGCGCTGCCGGTGCCGCCAAGCCGGCCGCGGGCCAGCCGCAGCAGATGCGCAAGGCCGAGCGCGAGCGCGAAGAGCGTGGCCGTTCGACCCGTGGTCGCGACGATGGCAACCGCCGTGCCGGCAAGCTGACGCTGAATCAGGCGCTCGGTGGCGAAGGTGGACGTCAGAAGTCCATGGCCGCCATGAAGCGCAAGCAGGAGCGTGCGCGCCAGAAGGCAATGGGCGGAGCCCAGAGCCGCGAGAAGGTCGTGCGCGACGTGCAGCTGCCCGAGGCGATCACCGTCGCCGAACTGGCGAACCGCATGGCAGAGCGCGTGGCGGACGTGGTCAAGTCACTGATGCAGAGCGGCATCATGGCGACCCAGAACCAGTCCATCGACGCCGATACCGCGGAACTGATCATCGAGGAATTCGGCCACCGCGTCACCCGCGTCTCGGACGCGGACGTGGAGGACGTGATCAAGACGGCGGACGACAAGCCGGAAGATCTCAGGCCGCGTCCCCCGGTCATCACGATCATGGGTCACGTCGACCACGGCAAGACCTCGCTGCTCGACCGGATCCGTCAGGCCAACGTGACCGCAGGCGAAGCCGGCGGCATCACCCAGCACATCGGCGCCTACCAGGTGCAGACCAAGGGTGGCGATATCCTGACCTTCCTCGACACGCCCGGCCACGCGGCCTTCACCTCGATGCGCTCGCGTGGCGCGCAGGTGACGGACATCGTGGTGCTGGTGGTTGCGGCGGATGACGCGGTGATGCCGCAGACCGTCGAGGCCATCAACCACGCCAAGGCGGCCGGCGTTCCGATGATCGTGGCAATCAACAAGATCGACAAGCCGTCGGCCAACCCGACCAAGGTGCGCACCGACCTGCTCCAGCACGAAGTCGTGGTGGAACAGATGTCCGGTGACGTGCAGGACGTCGAGGTGTCGGCCCACACCGGGCAGGGTCTCGACGAACTGCTGGAAGCCATCGCGCTTCAGGCCGAACTGCTTGAACTGAAAGCCAACCCCGACCGCGCCGCCGAAGGTGCCGTGATCGAGGCGCAGCTCGACGTCGGCCGTGGCCCGGTTGCGACGGTCCTGGTGCAGAACGGTACCCTGAAGCAGGGCGACATCTTCGTCGTGGGCGAGCAGTACGGCAAGGTCCGCGCGCTCATCAACGACAAGGGCGAGCGCGTTGCCGAAGCCGGTCCGTCGGTTCCGGTCGAAGTGCTCGGCCTCAACGGCACGCCCGAGGCTGGTGACGTTCTCAACGTCACCTCGACCGAGGCGCAGGCTCGCGAGATCGCCGAGTACCGCGCACATGCCGCGAAGGAGAAGCGCGCCGCCGCAGGCGCCGCGACGACCCTGGAACAGCTGATGAAGAAGGCCAAGGACGACGAGAACGTCTCCGAGCTGCCGGTGGTCGTGAAGGCCGACGTGCAGGGCTCGGCCGAGGCCATCGTCCAGGCGCTCGAGAAGGTCGGCAACGACGAGGTCCGCGTGCGGGTGATCCACTACGGTGTGGGCGCCATCACCGAGACCGACATCGGCCTTGCCGAAGCCTCGGGCTGCCCGGTCATCGGCTTCAACGTCCGTGCCAACGCGCCGGCGCGCAACAGCGCCAACCAGAAGGGCGTGGAGATCCGCTACTATTCGGTGATCTACGACCTGGTCGACGACGTGCGTGCAGCGGCCTCGGGCCTGCTGTCGAACGAGATCCGCGAGAACTTCATCGGCTACGCCGAGATCAAGGAAGTCTTCAAGGTCTCCAATGTCGGCAAGGTTGCGGGCTGTCTCGTCACCGAGGGTGTGGCCCGTCGTTCCGCCGGCGTCCGCCTGCTGCGCGACAACGTGGTGATCCACGAGGGCACCCTGAAGACGCTGAAGCGCTTCAAGGACGAGGTCGCCGAGGTCCAGTCGGGCCAGGAATGCGGCATGGCTTTCGAGAACTACGAAGATGTCCGTCCGCAGGACGTCATCGAGATCTTCGAGCGCGAGGAGATCGCGCGCACGCTCTGATCGACCCGATCGGAGACAGATCGAAGGCGGCGCCATTGGCGCCGCCTTTTTCGTTTCCGTGAAACTGTGATGCAGGCGGGATGGGGTGGCCCAAAGGCAAACAGGCCCGGGCGAGGTGCCCGAGCCTGTTGCTTAGCTGGAAGTCCGAAGTTTTGCGCGCAATATCAGGCGGCGACCGGAGTTCCGGTAAAGACCTGAGTACCAACACGAACGGCGATACGACCGTCGGGCAGTTTCTTTTCGAAGATGCCCTGCACGGAAACGCAGGTGCCTAGAATGATCGTACGAAGCATTGCATGGGTTCCCGATTTGGGTGTTACAAATATATGAATACGACACAATCGTTAACGGAACCAGAAGAAAGCGCACGATTAGTGCTTAAGGACTAAGCGAGGCTCCGTCTCTTGCGGAAATCCGCCTGCTGCGACGCAGAAAGTTCTGGACAAATTCGGAACGACTAGAGCCAGTCGCGCAGGATCGGGATCAGGGGAATGTCGGCGGGCGGCATTGGGTAGTCGCGCAGATCCGCGGCCCGGACCCACTTCAGCGCCTGGCCCTCGCGTGATTGCGGTGTGCCCTGCCATTTGCGGCAGGCGAAGAGCGGCATCAGCAGGTGGAAGCTCTCGTAGGCGTGCGAGGCGAAGGTGAGTGGCGCGAGGCAGCTCTCCCACGTGTCGATGCCCAGCTCTTCCTGAAGTTCGCGGATCAGCGCTGCCTCGGGCGATTCGCCGGGCTCGATCTTTCCGCCCGGGAATTCCCAGAGGCCCGCCATCGACTTGCCCTCGGGGCGCTGTGCAAGCAGCACGCGGCCGTCGGGGTCGATCAGGGCGACGGCGGAGACGAGGACGATCTTCGACATGGGGCAGCTCTGGCGTCGGCGGAGGGTGCGAGGGGCCAGCCCCTCGCGCTCCCCGGAGTTTAGGGGCAAGATGAAGGGCGGATCAGGACCGGTAGTCGGCGTTGATCGAGATGTAGCCGTGGGTCAGGTCGCAAGTCCAGACGGTGGCCTTGCCCTCGCCGAGGCCGATGTCGACGTTGATCGCGATCTCGGGTTTCTTCATCAGCGCGGCGCCGTCCTCTTCCTTGTAGGAGGGGGCGACCCACCCGTTTTCGGCCACGAGCACGTCACCGAAGCGGATGCTCAGGGCGTCGCGGTCGGCGGCGGCGCCGGACTTGCCGACGGCCATGACGACGCGGCCCCAGTTCGGGTCCTCGCCGGCGATGGCGGTCTTGACCAGCGGCGAGTTGGCGATGGCGAGCGCGTGGGTGCGGGCGTCGGCGTCGTCGCGGGCGCCGGTGACGTTCACGGTGACGAACTTGGTAGCGCCCTCGCCATCCTTCACAACCTGGTGCGCGAGATCGAGGAAGACGGTCTCGAGCGCTTCGGAAAAGGCGGTGTCGGCGGTGGTAACCGCGACGCCGGAGGCGCCGGTGGCACCCATCAGCAGCGTGTCGGAGGTCGAGGTGTCGCTGTCGACGGTGATGCAGTTGAAGCTGCGGTCATTGATCTCGGAGACCAGTGCCTGCAGGTCGCCGCGGCTGATCTTCGCGTCGGTGAAGATGTAGACCAGCATCGTCGCCATGTCGGGGGCGATCATGCCCGAGCCCTTGGCGAATCCCGCGATCTTCACCTCGCCGCCTGGCAGCGAGACGGTGGCGCAGGCGCCCTTCGGAAAGGTGTCGGTTGTCATGATGGCGCGTGCCGCCTCGGAGCCCTTGCCGGGGTCCAGCGCCGCGACGAGGTCGCCGACCTTGGCGATGATGCGGTCATGGGGCAGGCGCTCGCCGATCACGCCGGTGGAGCTGGTGAAGACGCGGGTGGCGGGCAGTCCGGTGGCCGTGGCCACGGCCTCGCAGATCGCTGCCACCGAGCCGTCGCCGGCCTTGCCGGTGAAGGCGTTGGAGTTGCCCGAGTTCACGATGATCGCGGCGCCGTCGTCGCTGTCCGAGCCGATCTTGGCCTGGCAGTCGAGCACATTGGCGGAGCGCGTCGCGGAGCGGGTGAAGACCCCGGCCACAACCGAGCCGGGGTCGAGGAGGGTCAGCATCACATCCGTTCGTCCGGCGTATCGGACCCCGGCCGCGACCGAGGCGAAGCGGACGCCGTCGATCACCGGAAGATCCGGGAACGCGGCAGGGGCGAGGGGTGAAACGGACGTGATCTTGGCCACTTATTCCTCCAGGAGCTGCATGTTGGACAGCACCGAGGTGTCGATGTCGGCCTTGTCCGTGCGGGTGACTTCGGCTGCGCCGAGCTTTTCGTCAATATAATTCTGCACCGCTTCCTGCTGCAGCTTCAGCTCGATGTCGGCGCGGACCTCCTCGAGTTGCGGCGCTTCCTTGTTGCGCTCGTCGTTGAGCTTGATGACGTGCCAGCCGAACTGGGTCTGCACCGGGGCCGAGATATCGCCCACGGACATCTGCTCGACGGCGGCCTGGAAGGGCTCGACCATCATGCCCGGGCCGAACCAGCCGAGCTCGCCGCCGTTGGGGCCCGAGGGGCCGGTCGACTTGGTCTTGGCGAGCTCCGCGAAGTCGGCGCCGCCGTTCAGTTCCTCGATCAGGGCCTGCGCCTCTTCCTCGGTCTCGACGAGGATGTGTGAGGCGTTGAACTCCTTGCCGAGCTCGGCAGTGGCGTATTCCGCGTCGTAAGCGGCCTGCACGGCCTCGTCGCTCACGGCATCGTTTGCGATGGACTGAACCACCTCGGCGGCCAGCAGCGAGCGGCGCTCGTTGTCGAGCGAAAGGGTCACGCGCTTGGTCTCCTCGGCGCGGTCGTCCTGCGCGAGCACGGTCTGCTGCACGATCTGGTCGAGAATGCCGTCCCAGAGGACTTCGTCGCCAAGTTGCTGATACTGCTCGGGAAGCTGGGCGCGGATCACCAGCATGTGGCCGAGTGTGATGTCCTGTCCGTTGACCGTGGCGACGACCGAGTCGAGGTCCATCTCCTCCGCCTGAGCGGGCAGCGCCAGCGTGAAGGCGAGGGCGGCCGCGGTCAGTGTGGTGAGCGTTCTACGCATGTCGTTAGGTCCTTTCCCGGTCCCTGGGTTGGCCGCCCGGGGCAGGCGGCGTTGACAGTATCCGGCCCTGCGCTTACATCGCCATATGGCTCTGCAAGGCCGGTCGTTCCCCTGTGTCATATGGGCTGTGTGCGAGGCGGGCAAGCGGATGCCACCGCAAGAACACGGTTTTGTCAGACAGGAAGCAGGCCAGGAATGCTGGGTATCGGAACTATCGCGCGGAAGGTTTTCGGAACCCCGAACGACCGCAAGATCAAGGCGACGCGCCCGCTGGTCGACAAGATCAACGCGCTCGAGCCGGAGTTCGAAAAGCTCGATGACGCCGGGCTGATCGCCAAGACCGAGGAGTTCCGCAAGCGCATCGCCGACGGCGAGAGCCTGGACCACATCCTCCCCGAGGCCTTCGCCAACTGCCGCGAGGGCGCACGCCGGGCCATCGGCCTGCGTGCCTTTGACGTGCAGCTGATGGGCGGCATCTTCCTCCACCAGGGCAACATCTCGGAGATGAAGACCGGTGAGGGCAAGACGCTGGTCGCCACCTTCCCGGCCTACCTCAACGCGCTGACCGGCAAGGGCGTGCACATCGTCACCGTCAACGACTACCTCGCCCGCCGCGACGCCGAGTGGATGAGCAAGGTCTACGGTGCGCTGGGGCTGACCACTGGCGTGGTCTACCCGCAGCAGCCCGAGGACGAGAAGCGCACCGCCTACGCCGCCGACATCACCTACGCGACGAACAACGAGCTGGGCTTCGACTACCTGCGCGACAACATGAAGTCCGAGCTCAGCCAGATGATGCAGCGCGAGCATTACTTCGCCGTCGTCGACGAAGTGGACTCGATCCTCGTCGACGAGGCGCGGACGCCGCTGATCATCTCGGGCCCGAGCCAGGACCGTTCCGAGCTCTACATCGCCATCGACAAGATCATCCCCGAGCTGGCGGATGATGCCTACACGATGGACGAGAAGACCCGCAACGTGACCTTCACCGAGGAAGGCAACGAGGCGCTGGAAGAGCTGCTGCACGCCCGGGGCATCCTGCCCGAGGGCCAGACGCTCTACGATCCGGAAAGCACCACGGTCGTCCACCACGTGAACCAGGGCCTGCGCGCCCACAAGCTCTACAGCCGCGACAAGGACTACATCGTCCGCGACGGCAACGTGGTGCTGATCGACGAGTTCACCGGCCGGATGATGGTCGGCCGCCGTCTCTCCGACGGTCTGCACCAGGCCATCGAAGCCAAGGAAGGCTGCCAGATCCAGCCCGAGAACGTGACCCTCGCGCAGGTGACCTTCCAGAACTACTTCCGTCTCTACGAGAAACTCGGCGGCATGACCGGCACCGCGGCCACCGAGGCCGAGGAATTCATGGAGATCTACGGGCTGGGCGTGGTCGAGGTTCCGACCAACCGTCCCATCGCCCGCCAGGATGACGACGACCAGGTCTTCCGCACGGCGCGCGAGAAGTACGACGCCATCGTCGAAGAGATCAAGATTGCCCACGAGAAGGGCCAGCCGGTCCTCGTCGGCACCACCTCGATCGAGAAATCCGAGCTGCTGTCGCAGCTGCTGACCCGCGCCGGGCTCAAGCACAACGTGCTGAACGCCCGCCAGCACGAGCAGGAGGCGCAGATCGTCGCCGACGCCGGCAAGCTGGGCGCGGTGACCATCGCCACGAACATGGCCGGCCGCGGCACCGACATCAAGCTGGGCGGCAACGTCGAGTTCAAGATCATGCAGGCCATCGAGGCCGACCCGGAAGCCGATCCCGAGGCGATCCGCGCGCGGATCGAAGAGGGCCACGCCCAGGACGAGGCCGCGGTGAAGGCGGCCGGCGGCCTCTTCGTGCTGGCCACCGAGCGTCACGAGAGCCGTCGCATCGACAACCAGCTTCGCGGCCGTTCCGGCCGTCAGGGCGACCCGGGCCGCAGCTCGTTCTACCTCTCGCTCGAGGATGACCTGATGCGCATCTTCGGCTCCGAGCGTCTCGACCGGATGCTCTCGAAGCTGGGGATGAAAGAGGGCGAGGCCATCGTACACCCCTGGGTGAACAAGTCGCTCGAGCGCGCGCAGGCCAAGGTCGAGGGGCGCAACTTCGACATCCGCAAGCAGCTGCTCAAGTTCGACGACGTGATGAACGACCAGCGGAAGGTGATCTTCGCCCAGCGGCGCGAGATCATGGAAGCCGAGGACGTGTCGGAGATCACCGAGGACATGCGCCACGAGGTCGTCGACGAACTGGTCGACACCTACATCCCGCCCAAGACCTACGCCGACCAGTGGAACACCGAAGGCCTCTACGCCGCCGCCATCGAGAAGCTGGGCGTCGACGCGCCGGTGATGAAGTGGGGCGATGAAGAGGGCGTTGACGCCGAGATCATCCGCGAGCGTCTCGAAGAGGCATCGGACAAGATGATCGCCGACAAGGCCGCCGCCTTCGGTCCCGCCACCATGCGCCAGATCGAGAAGCAGGTGCTGCTGCAGACCATCGATACCAAGTGGCGCGAGCACCTGCTGACGCTCGAGCACCTGCGCTCGGTGGTGGGCTTCCGCGGCTACGCGCAGCGCGACCCGCTGAACGAGTACAAGACCGAGGCGTTCCAGCTCTTCGAGAGCATGCTCGAATCGCTCCGCGAGACGGTGACCGAGCAGCTCTCGCGCATTCGTCCGATCACCGAGGACGAGCAGCGCGCGATGTTCCAGCAGCTCGCCCAGCAACAGGCCGCCCTGCGCCAGCAGGCCGAGGCCGCGCAGCCCGCGACCGCGCCGACGCCGGTTCCGGCCGCGGCCGACACAGGGGCCGAGGCGGGCGGCGTGGCGCTTGCGCCACTGGTCGAAGGCTTCGACGAATCCAATCCGGACACCTGGGGCTCGCCCAGCCGAAACGATGCCTGCCCCTGTGGCTCGGGCAAGAAGTTCAAGCACTGCCATGGTCGGCTGAGCTGACCGCAAGATCCGGGATCAAGGGGCGCTTCGGCGCCCCTTTCTGTCAGAATGACTCCCCGTAACCGCCGCAACAAAGCCGCTTTTCCTTGCGAGATTGTTTACCAACAAGGAATGTGGACCGTGAGCGGAGGCCTGGATGGAGCGTCTCAAGACATATCTTCTTGGAGTGGTGACTGCCTGTGCGGCGCTGGCCATCGGCTTCGTCATGGAGCATGGCGCCACGACGCAACCCGTCCTGAGCGCCGAGGCCGCGCCGCTGGTGGTCAGTGGGATCACCGAGACCTCCTCCGCCGTCGCGCCACGCCTTCCCGCCACCAGAGCCGCCTACCGGGTTCCGGCGCCGCTGTCCCTCGCCTCGCTCCGGACCGTGCCCGCGGCTGACAGCGCCGCCTCGCTGCAGGCGGCTGCGGCCTCGCCCGACTGCATGGTCACCGCGCGTGCCAAGGTCGAGCTCGGCGCCATGGTGGCGCTCGAGGTCATGGCGCCCTGCTACCGCTCCGAGCGCGTCGCCATCCATCACCAGGGCATGATGTTCACCGAGATCACCCGCCCCGACGGCAGCCTGCGTGTGAGCGTCCCGGCGCTGGCGGAAAGCGCGCTCTTCATCGTCTCCTTCGGCAACGGCGACGGCGCCATCGCCCGCGCCGAGGTCCCCGTCCTGCCCTATTACGACCGCGTCGTTTTGCAGGGGCAGGGGGGCAGCGGGCTCGGCCTGCACGCGCTCGAGTTCGGCGCGGGCTACCGCGACGAGGGCCACGTCTGGTCGGAACGCACCGGCGACGTCGAGCGCGCCGCGCAGGGCGATGGCGGCTTCCTGACCCGGCTCGGCAACAGCCTCGTGCCCGGTGCTCTGGTGGCCGAGGTCTACAGCTTCCCCACCGGCGGCGCCAAGCGCGAGGGCAGCGTGGCGCTCTCGGTCGAGGCCGAGGTCACCGCCGGGAACTGCGGCACCACGGTCGAGGCCCAGATGCTCGATCGCCGGGGCTCGGGGCGGCTCGGCGTAAACGATCTGTCGCTCGACATGCCGGCCTGTGACGGCGCCGTCGGAGATTTTCTGGTGTTGAATAATCTGGTCGAAGACCTGAAGATTGCCGCGAGGTAGACAGGGGCAACCGGGGTCTTTCATGCAGGCGTTTCGTGCGGCGGTCTTCGCCGCACTTTTCATTACGGGCACACCGCTTCTGGCGCAGGACATCACCCTGCGCTCGCGCGATGGCGGGATCGAGCTGAACGGCACTCTGCTGGGCTTCGACGGTGAGTTCTATCGGGTCGAAACCCGCTACGGCGAGCTCACCGTGGACAGCTCCGGCGTGCTCTGCGACGGTGTGGGCTGCCCCTCGCTGACCGATTTCGTGGCCGAGATGCGGGTCTCGGGTTCTGCCACCATCGGCGACGTGCTGATGCCCGCGCTGATCGAGGGCTTCGCGCTGCGCAACGGGCTCGAGGCCGAGCGTCTGCAGCTGGGCGACACCGGCTTCCGCTACGAGCTCACCGATCCCGCCGAGGACCGCGTGGTCGGGCGCTTCGACTTCCGCATCAGCAGCACCGACGCGGGCTTCGCGGACCTGCTCGCCGACGAGGCCGACATCGTCATGGCCCTGCGCGAGATCCGCGACAACGAGGAAGCGCTGGCCAGCGAGGCCGGGCTCGGAGACCTCTCGCATCCCAACCGCAGCCGGGTGCTGGCGCTCGACGCGATGATCCCGGTGGTCGCGGCGAACAACCCGGTCAACGCGCTTTCACTTTCGGACCTCGCGCGAATCCTGTCGGGGCGGCTCAGCAACTGGCGCGAGCTCGGCGGGCCCGACGCGCCGGTGGTCCTGCACCTGCGCAACGCCGAATCCGGGCTGTCGCAGGGGATCGAGGACCGGCTGCTGCGCCCTTCGGGGCTCGAGCTCGACGGCGAGATCATCCGCCACGCGGGCAATGCGGCGCTGGCCGAGGCGGTGGCCGGAGATCCCTTCGGCATCGGCCTCGCGAGTTACTCCGAGATCGGCAACACCAAGCCGCTCTACATCACCGGCAGCTGCGGCTTCCAGCTGCGCGGGCGGCGCGCCGAAATCAAGACCGAGGATTACCCTCTGACCGCGCCGATGTTCCTCTACCTGCCCGCGCGGCGTCTGCCGGCGCTGGCGCGGGACTTCCTCGCCTTCACCCGCAGCGCCCCGGCGCAGATCGTCATCCGCCGGGCGGGGTTCGTGGATCAGGCGCCCGAAGAGCTGGCGCTGAACCTGCAGGGCGACCGGCTGGCCAATGCCATCGCGGTGGCCGAGGGCGAAGGCGGGCTGGCGCTGCTGCAGCACATGGTGACGGCGCTGGCGCCAATGCGGCGGCTCACCACCTCGTTCCGCTTCGAGCCCGGCTCGGTGCGGCTCGACGCGCAGTCGCGCTCGAACGTGCAGCAGCTGGCGCGCTCGCTCGAGGCGGGCGAGTACGACGGCCGCGAACTGGTCTTCGTGGGCTTCTCGGACGGGCAGGGGGATGCGGACGCCAACCTCGAGATCGCCCGCAAACGCGCCGACGCGGTGCGCACGGCGGTGGAGCAGGCGGCCGAGGCTGCCGACCTTGACCGCATCGGCATGGCGACCGAGGCCTTCGGTGAGGCCATGCCGATGGCCTGCGACGACACGGTCTGGGGCCGGCAGGTCAACCGCCGCGTCGAGGTCTGGGTGAACTGATCCGCCTGCGCGCCCGGGCTACAGCAGCCCGGCGCTGCGGAAGCTCAGCTCGCGGGATTTCCCGATCACGAGGTGGTCGTGCAGGGTGATCCCCAGCGCATCCGCCGCGACCTGGATCTGCGCCGTCATGTCGATGTCCGCCTGGCTTGGCGTGGGATCCCCAGAGGGATGGTTGTGCACGAGGATCAGCGCCGAGGCATTGAGCTCGAGCGCGCGCTTGACCACCTCGCGCGGGTAGACGGGCACGTGGTCCACGGTGCCCCGCGCCTGCGGTTCGTCGGCGATGAGCACGTTCTTTCGGTCGAGGAACAGGACGCGGAACTGCTCGGTGTCGCGGTGGGCCATGGCGGTCTGGCAATACTCGAGCAGCGCGTCCCACGAGGTGACCACCTGCTTCTGCAACACGCGCGAGCGGGCAAGCCTGTGCGCGGCAGCCTCGACGATCTTGAGCTCGGTCACCACGGCGTCGCCGACCCCGGCGGTCTCGTGCAGGCGGGTGGCCGGTGCCGAAAGCACTCCGTTGAAATCGCCGAAACGCTCGAGCAGCGCGCGGGCGAGCGGCTTCACGTCGCGTCGGGGGATGGCGCGGAAGAGCACGAGTTCCAGCAGCTCGTAATCCGGCAGCGCATCGGGGCCGCCTATGAGGAAGCGCTCGCGCAGCCGGGCGCGGTGGTCGCGGATGTAGGAGGGAAGCTGCCTCTCTCCGCGGGCAGGCAGCACCGGCGCCTCGTCGTGATCGAAGAGTGCGGCCTGGGAATCGGAGAAATGCGGGGCACGTTTCATGCCGCCAGATTGACGCGGGCTGGTTAGCGAAGGGTTAAAAGCAGAAAGGCCGCGCCGAAGCGCGGCCTTTCGGATGTGCGCGTTGGATGGGGCCCGTGATTTCACCAAACCCTCTCCCCGGAGAGTTTGCCCGCGCCAGAGGCGCGGGTACGTGAAATCACCCCTTCATCGAATCCCAGAAGTTCTTCACCGATGAGAAGAAGCTGTGCGATTCCGGATTGTTGTCCTCGGACAGCTCCTCGAACTCGCGCAGGAGTTCCTTCTGGCGCGAGGTCAGGTTCACCGGGGTCTCGACCGCGAGTTCGATGAACATGTCCCCCGCAGCACCGCCGCGCAGGGCGGGCATGCCCTTGCTGCGCAGGCGCATCTGGCGGCCGGACTGGCTGCCGGAGGGGATCTTCACCCGGCTGCGGCCGCCGTCGATGGTCGGGACCTCGATGTCGCCGCCAAGTGCTGCCGTGGTCATCGACACCGGCACGCGGCAATGCAGCTCGACGCCTTCACGCTCGAAGATCTCGTGCGGCTTGACCTCGATGAAGATGTAGAGGTCGCCCGGAGGCCCGCCCCGCATCCCGGCCTCGCCCTCGCCGGCAAGCCGGATCCGGGTGCCGGTCTCGACGCCTGCGGGGATGTTGACCGAGAGCGCGCGTTCCTTCTGGACGCGGCCCTGACCGCCACACTTGGCGCAGGGGTTCTTGATGATCTGGCCGAGCCCGGAACAGGTCGGGCAGGTGCGCTCGACCGTGAAGAAGCCCTGCGTGGCGCGGACCTTGCCCATGCCGGAGCAGGTCGGACAGGTCACCGGCTCGGCGCCGCCCTCGGCTCCGGATCCGTTGCATTCGCCACACTGCACCGAAGTCGGCACGTTGATGGTCTTCTGAAGGCCGTTGTAGGCCTCTTCCAGCGTCACGCGCAGATTGTAGCGCAGGTCGGCCCCGCGCGCGGCGCGCTGGCGCCCGCCACCCTGACGGCCGCCCATGAAGTCGCCGAAGAGGTCGTCGAAGACGTCGGAGAAGGCCGAGGCGAAATCGCCCTGGCCGCCCTGGAAGCCGCCGCCGGGACGCCCGCCGCCACCACCGCCCATGCCACCTTCGAAGGCTGCATGGCCGAAGCGGTCGTAGGCGGCCTTCTTGTCGGCGTCCTTCAGGACGTCGTAGGCCTCGTTGATTTCCTTGAACTGTGCCTCGGCATCGGGGTTGTCCGCGTTACGGTCGGGGTGAAGTTCCTTCGCCTTCTTGCGATAGCCCTTCTTGATCTCTTCCGCGGAGGCCCCTTTCGCGACGCCGAGCAGGTCGTAATAGTCACGTTTGGACATCTATGTCCTCCTCTCGCCCGGAACGGGAAGGGGCCGGCCCGGCATCCGGACCGGCCCCCGATCTGTTCCGAGGCTTTGCTCAGCCACGCTTGTCGTTGCCAAGATCCTCGAAATCGGCGTCGACGATGTCATCATCCTGCGACGAGGACCCGGCGTTGGCGGAGGCCTCGGGATCGTCCGACCCCTCGGCCGAGTCGGCCTGCGCCTTGTAGATCGCCTCGCCCAGACGCATGGCCGCTTCGGTCACGTTCTGGATGCCGGCCTTGATCTTCTCGGCGGCGACGCCGTCCTTCTCGAGATCGTCCTTGAGCGCGGAGATCGCCAGCTCGATGGCCTCGATGGTCGACGGGTCGACCTTGTCGCCGTGCTCCTCGATCGACTTCTCGGTCGAGTGGATGAGGCTTTCCGCCTGGTTGCGGGCCTCGACGAGCTCGCGGCGCTCCTTGTCCTTCTCGGCGTTCTCTTCGGCTTCCTTGACCATCTTCTCGATGTCATCGTCCGACAGACCGCCAGAGGCCTGGATGGTGATCTTCTGCTCCTTGTTCGTGCCCTTGTCCTTGGCGGACACGGAGACGATGCCGTTGGCGTCGATGTCGAAGGTCACCTCGATCTGCGGCAGGCCGCGGGGGGCCGGCGGGATCTGCTCGAGGTTGAACTGGCCGAGCAGCTTGTTGTCGGCAGCCATCTCGCGCTCGCCCTGGAAGACGCGGATCGTCACGGCCGACTGGTTGTCCTCGGCGGTGGAGAAGATCTGCGACTTCTTGGTCGGGATCGTGGTGTTGCGGTCGATCAGGCGGGTGAACACGCCACCCAGCGTCTCGATGCCGAGCGACAGCGGGGTCACGTCGAGAAGGACCACGTCCTTCACGTCACCCTGCAGGACGCCGGCCTGGATCGCGGCGCCCATGGCGACCACTTCATCCGGGTTCACGCCCTTGTGCGGCTCCTTGCCGAAGAACTTGGTCACCTCTTCCATGACCTTCGGCATGCGCGTCTGACCGCCCACGAGCACGACCTCGTCGATCTCTTCCTTCGAGATGCCGGCGTCCTTGAGAGCGGCGGCACAGGGCTTGAGCGAGTTCTTGATCAGGTCGCCCACGAGGCTTTCCAGCTTGGCACGGGTCAGCTTCATGACCATGTGCAGCGGCTGGCCGCCCGAGCCCATCGAGATGAACGGCTGGTTGATCTCGGTCTGGCTCGACGAGGACAGTTCGATCTTGGCCTTTTCCGCCGCCTCTTTCAGGCGCTGCAGGGCCATCTTGTCCTTGGTCAGGTCGACCTGGTGCTCTTTCTTGAACTCGTCGGCGAGGTAGTTGACGATCCGCATGTCGAAGTCTTCACCGCCGAGGAACGTGTCGCCGTTGGTGGATTTCACTTCGAAGAGGCCGTCGTCGATCTCGAGGATGGTGACGTCGAAGGTACCGCCGCCAAGGTCGTAGACCGCGATGGTCTTCGATTCCTTCTTGTCGAGACCGTAGGCCAGCGCGGCGGCCGTCGGCTCGTTGATGATGCGCAGCACTTCGAGACCGGCGATCTTGCCGGCGTCCTTGGTGGCCTGACGCTGGGCGTCGTTGAAGTAGGCCGGGACGGTGATGACCGCCTGGGTCACTTCCTCGCCGAGGTAGGATTCGGCGGTTTCCTTCATCTTGCCGAGGATGAAGGCCGAGATCTGGCTCGGGGAGTACCTCTCGCCCTTGGCCTCGACCCATGCGTCACCGTTGCCGCCGTCGACGATCTTGTAGGGGACGATCTTCTGGTCCTTCGTCACTTCCGCATCGGTGGTGCGGCGGCCGATCAGGCGCTTGACGGCGAAGATAGTGGCTTCGGGGTTGGTCACGGCCTGCCGCTTCGCGGGCTGGCCGACAAGGCGCTCGTCGTCGGCGAATGCGACGATCGAGGGGGTGGTGCGTGCACCTTCGGAGTTCTCGATGACCCGGGCCTGGCTGCCGTCCATGATGGCGACGCACGAGTTGGTGGTGCCGAGGTCGATACCGATCACTTTACCCATGTTTCGATCCCTTTCTGAATTCAAGGCGATGACGCGAGGTACTCGGACCCGATTACGGCATCAGAGCCCCGCTGTTTGATCTGCCGTCTGGCCGGGGCCTCGCGGCTTCGGGAGGTATATAAGGAGGGCGTTTCACCCCTGCAAGCGCCGCTCTTTGCCAGTTTCGCGGGAATCTCGGTATTTTCTTTGCGTCACATGAAGGGATGCGAAAGAAAGAGGCCATGACAGAGACCTTCGAGCGACGCGGATTCCGGATCCATGCGGGCTTTCTCGACCGTGCCGCGCAGGAAACGCTGGTGGCGCGGCTGCGCGACTGCCTGCGGATCGCGCCGCTGTACCAGCCGGTGACGCCGCGCGGGCAGAAGATGTCGGTGCGCATGTCCGCGGCCGGACGCTTTGGCTGGGTCACCGACCGCCGCGGTTACCGCTACGAGCCGCGCCACCCCGACGGCATGGACTGGCCGCCGATTCCCGACGAGGTGCTGGCGATCTGGGAGGCGGTCTCGGGCTGCGCGCGGGCGCCGGAATGCTGCCTGATCAACTGGTACGGCGAAGGCGCGCGCATGGGCCTGCACCAGGACCGCGACGAGGCGGATTTCTCCTGCCCGGTGGTCTCGGTGTCGCTGGGAGACGAGGGGCTCTTCCGCATGGGCAACACCGAGCGCGGCGGCAGCACCGAGTCGGTCTGGCTGCGCTCGGGCGACGTCGTGGTGATGGGCGGCGAGGCACGGCTGCGGCACCACGGGGTCGACCGCATCCGCTTCGGCTCGTCGACGCTGCTGCCGCAGGGCGGACGGATCAACCTGACCTTGCGGGTGGTGAGCTGATCTTGGGGGCTGATCTGTTTTGTGGTGGGCTGAACCGGGGGGAGGCGGGGCGCTGACCTTCGGGCCATGCGCCCGGTGGCGAGCTCGGATGCCTCCGGCGGGAGTTTATCCGGCAAGATGAAGGGCGGGGGTCCGCCCTTGCCGTGGCGTCTCAGGGCGTTGGATGTGTCTGGTCCGGCTGGTCCGGCTGGTGCGGATCACTGCGGTTCGAGGCTGCAGCATCCCGAGACCGCCCGGCTGAGCGCGCCGGTCAGCACCACGGTGCCGCTCAGCCCCCAGAGACCGTCCGACATCCCGTCCGAGCATTCCGCGTCCTTCTGCATCACGAGCACGCCCTGCTGGTCCGGGCCGCCCGCGATGGAGACGAAGGGCTCGAAGCGGGCGTCGGCGTGGCGGAACGGGCCGGCGAGCATGGTGGCGACCTCGTCGTCGATGGCCAACCACGTGGCGTCGCCGCCGGGGGTGACATGGTAGCTCCAGAACGGCTCGGTCCCGAAGCAGGTCACCTCGGCGGCGTCGGGCATGGCGCTGCCCTCTTGCGGCGCGAGGAAGGAGAGCGAGGCCCAGCCGGTTCCCTCGCCGATGTTGACCCGGCCCCAGCTGCCGTCGTCGTCGGAGGCGGTCACCTCGACGTTCTGCTGGTTCGGGGCAAGCGCGCCGATGACGTCGGCCGCGGCGTCCGGGGCGGTGCGCACGTTCAGCACGTCCCCCGCCGCGACCCCGGTCACGTCGTAGAGCGCGGGAAACTCCTGGGCGAAGAGCGGCTGCGACAGCGCAAGGCCGCAGGCGAGCGAAAGCGCAAGGCGTGACATGGGCAATCCCTTTTCGGTCAATCTCTGGCGGCAGGATAGCAGCGATGCCGGGCGCAACCCAGGGTGTTGCGGGCGGCCGCGGTGTCAGCGCCGCGCGCTCCAGCTCGCAGAGGCATGGCGGCGGGTGTAGAATTCGCCCATCAGCCCGATCATCAGCAGCACCAGCGAGACGTAGAGCGCGTATTCCCAGTTCGAGTTGCGCGGGTTGTAGTCGACGAAGGCGTAGCCGCGCGACTGGTCGATGGTGTGGAAGAGCGGGTTCCAGTCGAACATCACCAGCATGTAGCTCGGCAGGGTGTTGGCCACGAACATCTTGCCCGAGGCGATCATGTTGGCGCGCTGGTAGACCGTCGAGAGGATCTGCACCGGCGTCGGGAACCAAGGCTTCGCCGCAAGGAAGACCATGCCGATGGCCGCCCCCGAGAACCACGACAGCAGGATCATGGCGATGCAGCCGATGGGGTCGTGGATCTCCTGCATGACGAAGGGATTGAAGGCCACGTCGTAGACGAAGAGGATGAAGACCAGCGACAGGATCTGGATGTAGAGCGTCGACAGCATCGCCGAGGCGATGGCGATGGCGGTGTTCATCGGCGCGTGCTGCATCATCGGGCTGGCGGGCCCCTCGGAGGCGACGACGGCGCCCAGCGTCTTGGAGTGGGTCATGTAGAGGAACACGCCGGTCATGATGTAGATCATGAAGTCGCCGCGGATGGCGGTGCTGCGCATGCCGAGCACCTGGAACATGAAGTAGAAGGCGAGCACGAAGATGATGGTCTGCAGCATGTTCATGAAGAGCGCCACGAAGGCGTTGCCATGGCTCTTGCGGACGGCGCGCACGGAGTTGTGGTAGATCAGTTCGCAGATGTAGAGCGCGGATCCGAACCGCGAGCGCGGCTTCGTGGTCTGAAACATGGCAGAACTGCTCCGATACACGCAAAAGGCGACGGGTCTTCTTGCCCATCTTGTTTGGCGCCAGCATAAGAGTCGCAGGCTTCCAAATCAATAAATCCGCGGGCGTCGCGGTGAAGGAGACAGGCTTTGAATTACGAAACTCTGGTTGCGGTCATGCGCCGTCTGGCCCTCGAGGCGGGCGACAAGATCATGGAAATTTACAACAGCGACGACTTCGAGGTGAAATCGAAATCCGACCAGAGCCCGGTGACCGAGGCCGACGAAGCTGCCGACGCCCTGATCTCCGCCGGTCTGCGCGAGGCCTTCCCCGACATGCCTCTGGTCACCGAGGAGCAGTCCGACAGTCACGGGCAGGAGGTCATGACCTTCCTCATCGTCGACCCGCTCGACGGCACCAAGGAATTCGTCAACCGTCGCGGCGACTTCACCGTGAACATCGCGCTGGTGGAAGAGGGCGTCCCGGTGCGCGGCGTGGTCTACGCGCCCGCCAAGCAGCGCATGTTCTACACCGATGCGCTCGGCAAGTCGGTCGAGGAGGCCGGCCCCTTCGACAAGGAGACCGTGGGCGAGCTGACCCCGATCACCGTCTCGCAGGCGGACAACTCGTCGCTGATGGTGGTGGCCTCCAAGTCGCACCGCGACCAGGCCACCGACGACTACATCGGCAAGTACTCGGTCGAGGACATGAAAAGCGCCGGTTCGTCGCTGAAGTTCTGCCTCGTCGCCACCGGCGAGGCGGACCTCTATCCGCGCCTTGGCCGCACCATGGAGTGGGACACCGCCGCCGGTCACGCCGTGCTCAACGGTGCGGGTGGCCGGGTCGTGCGGTTCGATGACCATTCGCCGCTGGCTTATGGCAAGCCGGGCTTCGCCAACCCCTTCTTCATCGCCTACGCTCCGAGCGTGGAGCTGAAGCAGGGCTGACATCATGGGCGTGCCCCCGGTCAGCGTCGTGATCGTGAGCCGGGGACGCCCGCAGGCGCTGCGCCTCTGCCTGACGGCGGTGGCGCAGCTCGACCATCCGGGCTTCGAGGTGATCGTCGTCGCCTGCCCGGAGGGCGCGGCGGCCGCCTCTGCCCGTCCCCACGCGGACCGCATCAAGCTGGTCCCCTTCGACACCCCCAACATCTCGGCCGCGCGCAATCTCGGCATCGCCCATGCGGCGGGCGAGGCGGTGGCCTTTCTCGATGACGACGCGGTGCCCGAGCCGACATGGCTCGGTCATCTCTGCGCGCCCTTCGAAGCGGCGGAGGTTGCCGCAACCGGGGGCTACGTGCGCGGGCGCAACGGCATCGACTACCAGTGGACGGCGCGCAGCGTGACCGGGCGTGCGGAAGAGGCGCCGCTCGCTCTCGGGGGAATGGAGGCGCAGGTCTTTGCGCCGATGCCCGGACGCGCGGTGAAGCTGCAGGGCACCAACATGGCGCATCGCCGCTCGGTGCTGGCAGGGCTCGGAGGTTTCGACCCCGCCTATCGGTTCTTTCTCGACGAGACCGACCTCGACCTGCGGCTGGCGGCGGCGGGGCATGCGGTTGCGGTGGTGCCACGGGCGCAGGTCCACCATGGCTACGCCGAAAGCGCGCGCCGCGGGGCCGACCGCACGCCGCGGGACCTGACCGAAATCGGCGCCTCGCTGGCGGTCTTCCTGCGCCGGCACTGCCCCGAGGCCGAGCGCGGTGCCGCGTGGCTGACGTTCCGCGCGGAGCAGCGACGGCGGCTGCTCGAGTACATGCGGCGCGGCCCGCTGGGGCCGGACGATGTGCTCCGGCTGCTGGCGGGGCTCGACCGGGGCTATCGCGACGGCGAGACGAGGCCGCTATCGGCGCCAGAGCCGATCGGGCCCGCGAAGACGCCGTTCCTGCCGTTCCCGGGTCGCCCGGGGGCGCCCCGAGATGTACTCGCGGGGAGGCTGTGGAGCCGGCGCAAAACGAGGGTGGAGGCAGCGCGGCTCGCGGGCCTCGGACACGTGGTGAGCGTGTTCCGTTTCTCGCACACGGCGCTCTACCACCAGATGAGTTTCAGGCCCGAAGGGTACTGGGAGCAGACAGGGGGGCTTTGGGGCCGGAGCATCCGCTCTGGCCGTATCATTCGCCCTTGTCTTTTCAGGTCGCGCGTGCACGCTGAGGTTGAGCGAGTCGCGGATATCCGCGGCAGTAGCCAAAAAAACAGCGGCCTTTTGCTGCAGGCGCAAAATTGACGGAATACATGCAAGTTTGCGTTGTTTTATCGTCATGAGTAACGTGTTAGTGAATCTTCGATACGGGCGCGAAAAGAGCCCGTATGGAATGCTAGGAGCAGAATATGCGGAACAAGGTAACGAAAGCCATCTTCCCTGTTGCGGGACTTGGCACGCGCTTCCTTCCGGCGACCAAATCCGTCCCGAAAGAGATTATGACCCTGGTTGACCGCCCGTTGGTGCAATACGCCATCGACGAGGCACGGGCCGCCGGTATCAAGGAATTTATTTTTGTCACCTCGCGCGGGAAGAGCGCGCTTGAGGATTACTTCGATCACGCTCCCCATCTTGAAGCCGACCTGAAGGCCAAGGGCAAGGACGAGCTGCTCGAAGTCCTGCAATCCACCAACATGGACTCGGGCGAGATCGCCTACATCCGCCAGCACAAGGCGCTGGGCCTCGGCCACGCGGTCTGGTGCGCCCGCCGCCTGATCGGCGACGAGCCCTTCGCCGTGATGCTGCCCGACGACGTCATCGCCGCCGACAAGCCCTGCCTCCAGCAGATGGTCGAATCCTACGAGGAAATCGGCGGCAACATGGTCGCCGCGATGGAAGTTCCCGCTGACAAGGCGTCCTCGTACGGCATCCTCGACGTGCAGGAAGACATGGGGTCGCTGGTGTCGGTCAAGGGCATGGTCGAGAAGCCCGCCAAGGGCACCGCTCCGTCCAACCTCGCCGTGATCGGCCGCTACATCCTGTCGCCGACGATCCTCGACAACCTCAACCAGAAGCAGGCCGGTGCCGGCGGCGAGATCCAGCTGACCGATGCCATCGCGCAGCAGATCGGCAGCGACGAGGGCGTCTACGGTTTCCGCTTCAACGGCCAGCGCTACGACTGCGGCTCCAAGGCCGGCTTCCTGCAGGCGACGGTGGCCTTCGGGCTCGACCGGGCCGACCTGCGCGACGACCTCGAGGCCTACCTCCACGAGGTGATCGGGGCCCGCAAGGCCGCGCAATAAGAGGCAATGAGCAATGTATTGGTGACCGGCGGTGCGGGCTATATCGGCTCGCACGCCTGCAAGGCCCTGAAAGCCGCCGGTTATACCCCCGTGACATACGACAACCTGGTCACGGGCTGGAAGGATGCCGTGAAATTCGGCCCATTCGAGCAGGGCGATCTGTCGGATCGCGCCCGGCTCGACGAGGTCTTCGCGACCTACCAGCCCGTTGCCGTGATGCATTTTGCCGCCCTCAGCCAGGTCGGCGAGGCGATGTCGGAACCCGGCCGCTACTGGCGCAACAACGTCGAGGGATCGCTGACGCTGATCGAGGCCGCCACCGCGGCGGGCTGTCTGAACTTCGTCTTCTCCTCGACCTGCGCCACCTACGGCGAGCATGACAACGTCGTGCTCGACGAGAGCACGCCGCAGGAGCCGCTCAACGCCTACGGTGCCTCCAAGCGCGCGGTCGAGAACATCCTCCGCGACTTCGAGGCCGCCAAGGGGCTGCGCCACGTGATCTTCCGCTACTTCAACGTGGCGGGCGCCGATCCCGAGGGCGAGGTCGGCGAGCATCACCGCCCCGAGACGCACCTGATCCCGGTGATGCTCGAGGCGATCGACGGCACCCGCCCGGCGCTGTCGATCCACGGCACCGACTACGACACGCCGGACGGCACCTGCATCCGCGACTACGTGCATGTCTGCGACCTCGTCGACGCGCATGTGCTCGGGCTGAAGTGGCTGACCGATGGCAAGGGCAGCCGGGTGTTCAACCTTGGCACCGGCAAGGGCTTCTCGGTGCGCGAGGTGATCGACGCATCGCGCTCCGTCACCAACCGCGAGGTGCCGCATTCCGAGGGCCCGCGCCGTGCCGGTGACGCCACCAAGCTGGTGTCGGGCTCGACCCGTGCCGCCGCCGAGCTCGGCTGGGAGCCGTCCCGGTCGACCATGCCGCAGATGATCGCCGACGCCTGGCGCTGGCACCAGAATGGGCACTACGAGGGCTGAGGCGCCGCCGCGCCTCCTCGACCTCACGCGGCTGGTCTCCAGGGCCGGCCGCCCCTTCACCGGCATCGACCGGGTGGAATACGCCTATCTCGACCATTTGCTGACAACCGGCTCCCTCTGGGGGCTGGTGCGCACGTCGCTGGGCTACCTGCTGCTTGGCCATGACGGTTGCGCCGCGCTGAAGCGGCACATCGACCGCGGAGACTGGCCTGCGCCCGACCGCCTGTCGCGGCTGCGGGGAATCGCGCCCGCCCGCGCCGGGGCCGAGCGCGCGCTGCGCCGCGTGGCCGTGGCGCGGTGCCTGCCGCCGGGTCTCGGGCGGATGCTGCGCGGGCTGCCCGCCGGCACTCACTACCTCAACACCGGCCACACCGGCCTGACCGACCGCCTCGTCCGCGCCCTTCGCGGCGTGCCGGGCGCGCGCATCGCGGTTCTGCTGCACGACACCATCCCGCTCGATCACCCGGAGTATTGCGGCGAGGGCATCCCGCAGCGGTTCCGGAGCTTTCTGGACCGGGTGGGGCAGGCGGCGGATCTGGTGATCTGCAATTCGCGGGTGACCGAGGCGGATCTGCGTCGCCACCTCGGCCCCGCGTGCCCCGAGACGGTTGTGGCCCATCTCGGCGTGCCCAGGCCACAACCCGGCGTGGCGCCCGAGGGGCCGTGGACAGGCAAGCCCTATTTTGTCGTGCTGGGCACCGTGGAGCCACGCAAGAATCACACGCTGCTGCTGCGGCTCTGGCAAGGGGACAAGCCTTCCGAGACGGACCGGAATAGCGTGCCGCCCGACGCCCACTTGCTGATCTGCGGGGGCAGGGGCTGGAACAACGCCGCGGTTTTCGCCGCGCTCGATGCCCGCCCCGCACGGGTGCACGAATTGCCGGGGCTCGACGACGGGCAGGTCGCGGCGCTGCTGGCGGACAGCGCCGGGTTGCTGTTCCCGAGCCTCGCCGAGGGCTTCGGCCTGCCGCCGGTCGAGGCCGCGGCGCTGGGGGTGCCGGTGCTTTCGGCCGAGCTGCCGGTGGTGCGCGAGGTGCTGCAGGATATTCCCGTTTACGCACAGGTATCCGACCAGTATCTTTGGGCCCGTGAAATAACGAGGATGGCAGCGGATCGGCACGACGTGCGACGCGGCGCCGGCAACTGGACTCCGCCGGGCTGGGATGCGCACTTCAAGACCGTGTTAACGCTGATCTGATAGCCGTCGGGAATTGGGCCAGAGAAACCGGCCCGCGTAAGGGTGCGCGTTTTGGGTGCATGGCAGTCATACCGGCTGAGGCTTCAGCGCAAGCGATGGCGGCTGCGTGCCCTGCGCAAATCGCGCGAGCTTCGGCCCGCCAGCGACCGCACCGACCGCATCCGCCCCTCGGACCTGCTGGTCTTCTGCACCCAGCGCAACGAGGGGGTGCGGCTGCCGTATTTCCTGCGCTACTACCGCGAGATGGGGGTGAACCACTTCATCTTCGTCGACAATGACAGCACCGACACCTCGCTCGACTACCTCGCCCGGCAAGAGGATGTCTCGGTCTGGACCACCCGCGGCAGCTACAAGCGCTCGCGCTTCGGGATGGACTGGATCAACTTCCTCCTGCGCAGGTACGGCCACGGCCACTGGACCCTGACCGTCGATCCCGACGAGTTCTTCCTCTACCCGTTCTGTGATACCCGGCCGCTCAGGGCGCTGACCGACTGGCTCGACGCCTCGTCGATCAAGAGTTTCTCGGCGATGCTGCTCGACATGTACCCCAAGGGCCGGATCGACGCGCAACCCTACGAGGCCGGGCAGAACCCGCTCGAGATTGCGCATTGGTTCGACGCGGGCAACTACTCGATCCGGCGCAACCATCGCTACGGCAACCTCTGGATCCAGGGCGGGCCGCGCGCCCGGGCATTCTTCGCCGACCGGCCCGAGCAGGCTCCGGCGCTCAACAAGGTGCCGCTGGTCCGGTGGGACCGGCGCTACGCCTACGTGAGCTCGACCCACATGCTGCTGCCGCGGGGGCTCAACGCGGTGTTCGACGAGTGGGGCGGCGAAAAGGCCAGCGGGCTTCTGCTGCACACCAAGTTTCTCGACACCTTCACCGGCAAGGCCGAGGAAGAGCTGACCCGCAAGCAGCACTACGCGGGCTCGACCGAGTATCTCGCCTATGCCGCGCGCATCCGCGACAACCCAGACCTGTGGTGCAAGTGGTCCGAGAAATACATCAACTGGCGCCAGCTCGAGATCCTCGGCCTCATGTCCAAGGGGAACTGGGCGTGAGTGTCGGCATCCTGATGCTGGTCCACACCGCCTTCGGGCGGGCGGAGCAGGTCGCGCGGCACTGGAACAAGGCCGGCTGCCCGGTGGTGATCCACGTCGACAGCATGGTGCCCGCCGCGGATCACGACCGCTTCGTCGAGGCGCTGGGCGATCTGCCCGACGTCACCTTCTCGCGCCGGCACCGCTGCGAATGGGGCACCTGGGGGCTGGTCGCCGCCAGCCAGGACGCCGCCGAGCTGATGCTCGAGCGCTTCCCCGACGTGCGCCACGTCTACCTGACCTCGGGCTCCTGCCTGCCGCTGCGCCCGGTCGAGGAGCTGATCGCGTATCTCGACGAGCGCCCGCGCACCGATTTCATCGAAAGCGCCACCACCGCCGACGTGCCCTGGACGGTGGGCGGGCTCGACGAAGATCGCTTCACGCTGCTCTTCCCGTTCTCGTGGCGCCGCAACCGTTTTTTCTTCGACCGCTTCGTCGAGCTGCAGCGCCGCACGGGGTTTCGCCGCCGGGTGCCGCGGGGGATCGTCCCGCATATGGGCAGCCAGTGGTGGTGCCTGACCCGGCAGACCCTCTCGGCGATCCTGCAGAACCCCGAGCGCCGGGTTTTCGACCGCTATTTCCGCCGGGTCTGGATCCCGGACGAGAGCTATTTCCAGACGCTGGCGCGGCTCTGCTCGACCAACGTGGAAAGCCGGTCTCTGACGCTCTCGAAGTTCGATTTCCAGGGCAAGCCACACATTTTCTACGACGATCACCTGCAGCTTCTGCGCCGCTCGGACTGCTTCGTCGCGCGCAAGATCTGGCCCCATGCCGATCGTCTCTACAGCGCCTTCCTCTCCGACCCCAAGGGCACCCAGGCCCGGCAGGAGCCGAACCCGGGCAAGATCGACCGGATCTTCACGCGGGCGGTGGACCGGCGGACTCGGGGGCGGGCCGGGCTCTACATGCAGTCGCGCTTTCCTAACCATGGCTGGGAGAACGGCGTCACCGCGGGCAGGTACTCGGTCTTCCAGGGCTTTTCCGAACTCTTCAAGGGGTTCGAGGGCTGGCTGGCACGCGCCACCGGGGCGCAGGTGCACGGCCATCTCTACGGACCCGGGCGGGCCGAGTTCGCCGATGGCCAGACGGTGATCAACGGCGCGTTGCCCGACACCGCGAAACTGCGCGATGCCAACCCCAAGGCCTTCCTGACCAACCTGCTGTGGAACACCCGCGGCATGCGGCAGTGCTTCCAGTACGGCCCGCACGACACGCCCGAGATCATGTGGGACCTGGCTCGCGACCCCAACGCCCAGATCAGCGTGATCTCGGGGGCCTGGGCGGTGCCGCTCTTCAAGTCCAACGCCAATTTCGCGGATCTCCGGGCCGAGGCCGCCAGGCTGCAGAAGATCGAGAGCGCGATGCTCGACGAGCTGCGCTCGCCTGACGCCAGGGCGCGGATCCGGATCTGGACCATGGCCGAGTTCATCGAGGCCCCGATGGAGCCCCTGCAGGCGGTGATCGACGAGATCGGGCAGACGGCGCCGCGCCGCCTCGCCGAGGCACCGGTGCTCGAGGATCTCGCGGGCTTCGGCCAGTTCCTGCAGAACCTCAAGAATCAGGGGATGCACCCCTATCTCGTGGGCGACTTCCCGGTCGAGCCCGCGCCGCGCAACAGCCACCGCCCGGCGCGCAGACCCTACCTTGTGAAGAAGTAAGGCCCCGCATGTCCGACCGCTTCGACTGTTTCGTCGTCTTCGCCGAGATGCGCACCGGCTCGAACTTCCTCGAGGCCAATCTCAACGCCTTCGACGGCATCACCTGTCATGGCGAGGTCTTCAACCCGCATTTCATCGGCTACCCGAACGCCGAGGACGTGCTGGGGATCTCGCAGGCCGAGCGCGACCGCGACCCCGGGCGGCTGCTGGCCGAGATCCGCGGCGCGACCCCGGGCGGGCTCGGCGGCTTCCGCTTCTTCCACGACCACGATCCCCGGATCCTGCCGGTGATCCTGCAGGACCCGCGCTGCGCGAAGATCGTGCTGACCCGCAACCCGGTCGACAGCTACGTGAGCTGGAAGATCGCGCAGGCCACGGGGCAATGGAAGCTCACCAACGTGAAGACGCGCAAGGACGCACGGGCACGCTTCGACGCCGCCGAGTTCGAAGAGCATCTGGGCGCGCTGCAGGCCTTCCAGGTGCAGCTGATGACCGCGCTGCAGGTGGCCGGGCAGACGGCCTTTTACGTCGCCTACGAGGATCTGCAGGACGTGGCGGTGATGAACGGGCTCGCGACCTGGCTGGGGGTGCCCGCGCGGCTCGAGAGCCTTAACACCGCGCTCAAGCGCCAGAACCCCGAGCCACTCTCCGAGAAGGTGGCGAATTTCGACGAGATGGAGCAGGCGCTGGCGCGGCACGACCGGTTCAACCTCACCCGCACGCCGAACTTCGAGCCGCGGCGCGGGCCCAACGTGCCTTCCTACGTGGGCGGCGCGCGCACGCCGCTCCTCTACATGCCGATCCGCTCCGGCCCCGAGGACGGGGTCGAGCGCTGGCTCTCCGCGCTCGACGGCGTCGGGCGCGAGGGGCTCACCCGCGGCTTCAGCCAGAAGACCCTGCGGCAGTGGAAACGCGAGCGGCCGGGCCACCGCAGCTTCACCGTGATCCGCCACCCGCTGGCGCGGGCGCACGATGCCTTCTGCAGCAAGATCCTCGGCACCGGCCCGGGCAGCTTCCTCGGCATCCGCAAGACGCTGATCCGCGCGCACAACCTCGCGCTGCCCGAAGACGGCGCGCTGGACGCCTATACGCCGGAGGCGCACCGCGAGGCCTTCACCGCCTTCCTCGCCTTCCTGAAGGCGAACCTCGCCGGGCAGACAGCGGTGCGCATCGACGGCCACTGGGCGAGCCAGGCGCAGGTGATTCAGGGCATGTCTGAACTGACCCTGCCGGACATGATCGTGCGCGAGGACGAGATGGCGAGCTACCTGCCGGCGCTGGCCATGCAGGTGGGCCACGAGGCGCCGCCCGAGCCCCTGTCGCAGACCACCCGCGCGCCTTACGGTCTGGCGCGGATCTACGACGACCGGCTCGAGAGCCTCGCCCGCGACGCCTATGCGCGCGACTACCTGATGTTCGGATTCGGCGACTGGGGCTGAGCCGGGACGGCCGGGGCTACGCGCGGCCGGAGCAAGCATCAAAAAAGGGGCTCTGCCCCCTCGACGCAACACGCGCCCTACTCGGAATACCGCACCTCTTCCCCGGGGCCACCTGACCGTGCCAGCCGACAGCGCGCCACGCCCGCTCTTCATCTTGCCGGATAAACTCCCGCCGGAGGCATCCGGCGTCACGGCCTGGCGCTACGGATGAGAAAGGATCACGCCGCCTGCGACGAGCGGTCCTCGGTGAGGATCGCGTGCAGCGTTGCCGGGTCAGGGTTGGCGCGCAGCTTGTTGCAGAGCGTCGCGTCACGGAGCGTGCGGGACACCAGCGCAAGCGCCTTGAGATGTTCGACCCCGGCCTCCTCGGGCGCAAAGAGCGCGAGGATGACATCGACCGGCTGGCGGTCGACGGATTCGAACTCGACGGGTTTCTCGAGCAGGATGAACACGCCGCGCACCTCGTCGATGCCCGAGACCCGGGCATGGGGCAGGGCGACGCCATGGCCGACGCCGGTCGGGCCGAGGCTCTCGCGTTCCATCAGGGCTTCCACCGCCGCGGGGGCCGAGAGCCCGTAGGCGCTCCCGGCCAGTTCGGCGATGTCGTGCATCAGCCGCTTCTTGCTACTTGCGGCCGCGACGACTTTGACCGCCTGCGGCTTCAGAAGTTCCAGAAAGGTCATAGACCGCCTTTCACTTGCTGCTCTGGGGCGCTCAAGGCCGCGGCCGCGTCGATCGTTTATGGATCGATCCAGCCGATGTTGCCGTCTTCACGCCGGTACACGACGTTCACGCCATCCTTTTTCTCGTTGCGGAAGACCAGCACGGGGGCCCCGGCCAGTTCCATCTGCATCACGGCTTCGCCCACGGTCAGAGACGGGATCTTGGTTTCCATCTCAGCCACGATGATGGGCTGCAGCGAGTCCGGTTCCTCTGCACCCGAGTCGGCTTCGCCGGCGAGGATATACGAGGAGGCCCCGAAGAGTTCAACGGGCTCTGCGCGCTCCTTGTGGTGGTCTTTCAGGCGGCGCTTGTAACGGCGAAGCTGCTTGTCGACTTTCTCGGCACAGCCGTCGAAGGAAGCGTAGATCTCGGTCGCCTTGTCCTTGGCCGAAGAGGTCAGGCCGGTCGAGAGATGCACCGTGACCTCGCAGATATACTCATGTGCGCTCTTGGAAAAGGTGACCTGAGCGTCGGTCGGCCTGAAGGCGTATTTCTCGAGCACCACATCCAGTTCGGTCTGGACATGAGTCTGGAGCGCCTCGCCGATATCGATCTGCTTTCCCGTGATCTGGTAGCGCATGTTCATTCCTTCTCTTCGTTGGACCCGACTTCACTCCTGCCTTGATGGCAGGTTAGATGTGGTGCCGGATCGGGGGAGACGCAAGGCTGCTGCACTCAACGCCCAATCCTCCCTCTCCTTTGGGGGCGTTCGAGAACGGGCATGCAGGGATGCGCTGCGTCATGGCCTTATTTGACTTGAGACTCGGCGGTTCTGTCAATGATCTGTCGCAAACCTGTCGTGGAAACATCCGACCGGATAGGAAGAATTCGCCCTAACCGATGCGGAAGTTCTCGCCGAGATAAACCCTGCGCACATTTTCGTTCTGGACGACCTCGGCGGGGGTGCCGGACATCAGCACCTTGCCGTCGTGCAGGATGTAGGCGCGGTCGACGATCTCGAGCGTCTCGCGGACGTTGTGGTCGGTGATCAGCACCCCGATGCCGCGCTTCTTGAGGTCGGCGACGAGGTGGCGGATGTCGTTCACGCTGATCGGGTCGACGCCGGCGAAGGGTTCGTCGAGCAGCAGGTACTTGGGATCGGCGGCAAGGCAGCGGGCGATCTCGACGCGGCGCCGTTCACCACCCGAAAGGGCCAGCGCGGGGGCGCGGCGCAGGTGCTCGATCGAGAACTCGCCCAGGAGCTCCTCGAGCCGCTCGCGGCGGCGGTGCCGGTCGTTGAGCGCGATGTCGAGCACCGAGGCGATGTTGTCCTCGACGGTGAGCCCGCGGAAGATCGACATCTCCTGCGGCAGGTAGCCGATGCCGAGCCGTGCGCGCCGGTACATCGGCAGCCAGGTGGCGTCGCGCCCGTCGATGGTAACCTGCCCGCCCTCGGGATTCACCAGCCCCGCCACCGCGTAGAAGGTGGTGGTCTTGCCCGAGCCGTTGGGGCCCAGCAGCGCCACGACCTCGCCGCGGTCGAGCTCAAGCGTCACGTCACGGATCACGACGCGCTTGCGGTAGCTCTTGCGCAGGTGGCGGACGCGAAGGCCGCTGTCGCCTTCGGTCACGGTCAGTTCGGGGCGGGCCATGGGTCTACCGGTCACTCTTGCACTTGTTGCGGGGCGTCCGTGCCCTGTTGGATCACCGTGCGGACCCGCCCGGTCATCTGCGCCGTCCCGTCCTCGAGATTGACGGTCATGCGTTCCGAGGTCAGCGCGTTCGGCCCCTGCGTGAGCAGCACGTTGCCGGTCATCACCACCACGCCGGTGGCGATGGTGTAATCGGCGTTCTCGGCCTCGGCCGCCTCGTCGCCGCTGACCAGCGTGACACCGCCAGAAGCTTCCATGCGCTCGATCCGGCCCTGTCCCTCGCCCTCGGCGTAGACGATCAGCACCCGCGGCGCGGCGAGGCGCATCTCGCCCTGGCCGATCACCACGTTGCCCTCGTAGAGCGCGGTGCCGTCGGTCTGGTTCACCTGCAGCGAATCCGCGCTGACCTCGACCGGGGCGGAGGTGTCCTGCGACATGCCGCCGAATGCGACCTGCGCACCCTGCGCCAGCGCCGGTCCGGACAGGAGGAACAACGTGGCGGCGGCGGTCAGAAAGCGGAACATGCTGGAAAACCTCATTGGTCTTTCGGATCGTATATCAGGTTTACGCCTTCGGTGAAAAGCAGTTGCACGTTCTCGCCGTTCTCGTCGGCGGCAATCGTCAGCTTGCCGGCGGTGAAGCGCCCGGCGGGGCCGCTGCCGCTCACCGGGGTGAGGGTCTCGGCGCCGATCCGGTCGAGCGAGGTGAGCATCCGTTCGGTGTCGATGACGTAGCCGGTGGAGCTGGTGATGTGGACCCCGCCCTCAAGATCGGCGGTCTTGTCGGTGTCGTCCACCACCGCCTGGTCGGCGCGCAGGGTGATGCGGCTGCCGTCCACCAAGTCGAGCGCGGCGTCGAGCTGATGCGCCCGCAGCCGCGCCATGTCGGCGGCCAGCGGCTCGGCGCGGTCGGCGGTCATGGTGATGCGGTCGCCCTTGTCGGTGGTGCCGGCGAAGTTCGGCGCCACGATCTGCTGGCGGGTGGCATCGCCGGGGTCCTCGCCCTCGACGAAGGGCAGCTTGTTCACCGGCTCCGACACGCGCGGCAGCAGGAACATCGTCGACAGCAGCGTGAGCGCAGCCAGCGGCAGCAGCAGCTTCAGCCAGCCGATGAACTTGGAATATGTGTCCCCGCGCGGTGCCATCGGTCACGCATGGGCAAAGATGTCGGTCTCGGGCCAGCCCTCGAGATCGAGCAATGCGCGCGTCGGCAGGAAGTCGAAACAGGCCTGCGCCAGCGCCGTCCGGCCCTCGCGCTCGAGCATTCCGTTCAGCTTGTCGCGCAGCTGGTGGAGATAGAGCACGTCGGAGGCCGCATAGTCGAGCTGGGCCGCGGTCAGATCCGCGGCGCCCCAGTCGCTGGACTGCTGCTGCTTGGAGATGTCGACCGACAGCAGCTCCTGCGTCAGCGCCTTGAGCCCGTGCCGGTCGGTGTAGGTGCGCACCATGCGGCTGGCGATCTTGGTGCAATAGACCGGGGCTGCGAGCGCGCCGAAGGCATGGTACATCGCGGCGATGTCGAAGCGGCCGAAGTGGAAGAGCTTCAGCACGGTTTCGTCGCGAAGCAGCCGGCAGAGGTTCGGCGCCTCGGTCTGGCCGCGGGCAACCTGCACGAGATGGGCATTCCCGTCGCCGCCCGAGAGCTGCACGACGCAGAGCCGGTCGCGGTGCGGATCGAGCCCCATGGTCTCGCAGTCGATGGCCACGACCGGTCCAAGGTCGAGCCCATCGGGAAGATCGCCCTTGTAGAGGTGGTTCGCCATGATCCCGGACCCTTTCAACTCGTGCTTCCGATCTGCGAGGGGAATAGGCAAGCGGAGCGGGTTCTGCAACTGAGCCCGACCACGCCGCGGCCACATTTGCGCGATGCCCCGGGCGGAATGTGGCCTGATTCGGGGCGAATGTGGCGATTCATTGTCGTGCCTCGGGCGCGAATTCGACCCTCTCCCTCTCGGCCTCCGAACCAGTGTAACATTTCGTGAGGAAAGTCACTCGCTTCTCGCGTGTCGTTCGCCGGGGGCTGTGAGCGGCACCGTAAGCGGGCATCGCGCCGGGGCCCGAGGGCGTCTTCGGGGGCGGATCCGGGCCCCCCGCCGGGGTAGGCGGCCGGATCCCCTCGGCGGGATTGTTTCCGATTGCAGGTCCTCTCGGGCACCGTGCCGTGGCGGATGCGCCGCCGGGCCGGAGAGTGTTCGCGAACCGTCAACGATCCGCCGTTTTCGAGGGCCGCGGATCTGGAGTGGAAACAATCATGGGTTGTTTCCGGCGGGAATTGTTTCTGGCCGTCTTGCGCCTCTCCGGTCGCCGTGCCGGCACCTCGGGACCGGCACTCAGGCCCGGGGTATGAGAGCTTGCGCCCGGGTGAAATACCCACGGAGACGGTTGAGGAACGGCGAGACACGGGCATGTGACTCAATCAAAAAGTGTAGTAGAAACCGGATGTTGACGGCTTTCATGGCGCTATGATTAAAGATCAAGGTCGATCAATAGAACATTTTTCTGTCACACGACGGCACTCGGGGGTTGGTGCTTCCACTTGGGAGTTTTTGGTTAGGTTGCTGCGGTCCGCTCGGTCCTGAAGTTCTGAAAATCCGACCCGTTCGCGGGCGCTGCGAGCCTGTTTCTCCGCTCGGAGAGACACTTATAAGTTGTGTCTTTCGATCGGGAACAGGGACGCTCCGCCGCCTTGCCATTGCTTTCGTCGATCAATGCCTCCGGGAGGTCGAATTGACACTGCACATACGCCAGCCGCTGCCGGCGGCCGACATCGAGAAGCTCATCGACGACGCGCTCTTCGCCGCGCCTAGGGGTGCCTTCTACCGCCATTTCGCCAAGCGCGTTCTCGACGTGGCGCTGGTGCTGATCGGGGCGCTGCCGGCGCTGCTGGTCACGCTGGTGCTGGCCGCGATCATCGCCTCCGACGGCCATCGGCCGGTCTATCTCCAGCGCCGGGTCGGACGGAACGGGCGGGTGTTCCACATGTGGAAGCTGCGTTCGATGGTGAAGGACGCCGACGCCCGGCTCGAGAGCTATCTCGCCGGCAACGCCATCGCCCGCGCGGAGTGGCACCGGACCCAGAAGCTGCGTCGCGATCCGCGCATCACGCCGGTGGGTCGGATCATCCGCAAATGCTCGCTCGACGAGCTGCCGCAGCTCTGGAACGTGCTGCGCGGGGACATGTCGCTGGTCGGGCCGCGTCCGATGATGGTCGAGCAGCAGTCCATCTATCCGGGCACCGCGTATTACGCGATGCGTCCGGGCATCACCGGCTTCTGGCAGACCTCGGTGCGCAACGAATCGAGCTTCGCCGAGCGCGCCGGCTTCGACACCGCCTACCTGCGCGACCTCTCCTTCCGCACCGACCTGAAGGTCCTTGCCCGCACCGTGCGGGTGGTGATCCACGGCACCGGCTGCTGAGCCCGTCTCTCTCTGCCTCTCTCCGAGGGTTCACGACAGACCCCCGCCCCGGCGGGGGTCTTCGCGTTTCAGAGGGACGTCAGAACGAGAGCTCGGCGCTCATGCATTGCCGCCCGTCAACGCCGCGGATCCAGGCGTCGGTGCCCTTGCGGCAGAGCGTCACCGTCTCGCCCAGCGTGACCGGCGCCGTGGCGCGGAAGGCGAAGCGCCGCAGCGGCGCGCGGTCCTCGGCCATCAGCATCAGCAGCTGCGCCAGCAGGGGCCCGTGCACCACCGGCGCGGCGTAGCCCTCGACCTCGCGGCAATAATCGGCGTCGTAGTGGATGCGGTGGCCGTTGAAGGTCAGCGCCGAGTAGCGGAACAGCAGCGTGCTGTCGAACTCCGCCGGCAGCGCCTCGTCCTCGTCGTCGCGGGCGACCGGCGGCACCGGCTGCGGTGCGCCGGGGGCGGGGTCCTCGCGGTAGACGACGTCCTGACGTTCGTCGACGCAGAGCACGCCCTCCTGCATCACCTGGTGGCGCAGGGTGACGAAGGCCAGCGGCCCGCTGCGGCCGGTCTTTCGGGCCACCGACTCGCAGCTGGTGCGCTTCTCGGCGGGGATGCCGGCGCAGAGCGGCGCGAGGAAGTCGAGCGTGCCGCCCGCCCACATCCGCCGCGGCAGGCCGAGGTCGGGGATCAGCCCGCCGACGCGCGGATGGCCGTCGCGCCCAAGCGCCACCGGCGGCCGCGCGTCCCAGAAATGCAGCTGGTGGAAGAAGGGGGGCAGCGGGTCTCCGGTCTCGATCACGGCGGGTCTCCCAAGCGCCGCCAGCAGGGCATTGGCGCGGGCCGGGTCCATGAGATCGGTTTGACGTGTCGTCTGCGGGGCGGCATCGTGCATGAAACATCTCCCTTTGCAGCGGAGCTAGCCCGGTATGCCGCCGTCCGTCCAGTCGTTCGACCACCTCGTCCTCACCGTTGGCGATACCGGCGTGACCTGTGCCTTCTACGAAAGCGTGCTTGGCATGACCGTGCTGCGCTTCGAGGCGGCGGACGGAACCCTGCGCGTGGCGCTGCGCTTCGGTGCCCAGAAGATCAACCTGCACCAGGCCGGGGCCGAGTTCGAACCCAAGGCCCGCGCCGCCGCGCCGGGCAGTGCCGACCTCTGCTTCCTGAGCGATGTGCCGCTCGATGCGTGGCTGGCGCATCTCGACAGGGCGGGGATTCCGGTGATCGAGGGGCCGGTGGCGCGCAGCGGGGCCGAGGGGCCGCTCATGTCGGTCTACATCCGCGACCCCGACGGCAACCTGCTCGAGATCTCGAACCGCGCCTGAGGGGCGCAAACGAAAACGCGCCGCGGGGGTGCCGCGGCGCGTTCGTTGTCCGTCGGGAACGGCGGATCAGGAGTTCGGCAGAATGACGATCTCGACCCGGCGGTTCTGCTGCTTGCCCTCTGCGGTCAGGTTCGACGCGATGGGCTGGTCCTCGCCACGGCCGATCGACTGGATGCGCGAGGACGGCACGCCCTCGGCGATGAGCACGCTCGACACCGCCTGCGCGCGACGCAGCGACAGTTTCTGGTTGTAGGCGGCGTCGCCGTCGCTGTCGGTGTGGCCCAGCACCTGCACGGTGGTGTTCGGGTATTGCAGCAGCGAGCGGCCCACGGTGCGGATGTCGGCCTGCAGGTCCGACCGCAGCGCGGCGCTGTCGAACGGGAACAGGATGTCCTGCGGCATGGTCACCACCAGACGGTCGCCGGTGTTGTTGATCGACACGTTGTTGCCGAGCTGCTGGCGCAGTTCCGCTTCCTGCTTGTCGAGCTGGTTGCCGATCAGGCCGCCGGCGATGGCGCCCACGGCGGCACCGGCGAGGGCGTTCTTGGTGGAATCGTCGTTGTTGCCGCCGATGATGCGACCCGCGGCCGCGCCGCCGAGCGCGCCGAGCAGCACGCCGCTGTTGGTGTTCCGGTTCGGGTTGCCTTCGCCGAAGGTCTGACCCTCGCCGCAGGCGGTCAGGGCCATCGCTGCTGCGAGCGAAACGAAGATGGAAGTTCTGGCGCGGATCATCTGATGCCTCATGTTCTGTCGACCCTCAGCGGGGTTCCTACTGCTTTATAGCGTCAGCATGGACTGCGGGAACACCGCTGTCACCGGGGAATCGGCGGGTCTCCGCGCATCGTGAAGCACGGGCTCAAGGGCTTGTGAAACGGCCCCGCCGTACAGGTCCGGGGCGCGCCACGCTCAGGCCTCGAGCCGCGCCGATTCCCAGGCGAGGATGGCGCGCTTGACGGGCAGGCCCCAGTGATAGCCACCGAGCCCGCCTGACTTGCGCAGCGCCCGGTGGCAGGGGATGAGCAGCGACACCGGGTTGCGCCCCACCGCGGTGCCGACCGCGCGGACCGCCCTGGGGTGGCCGACCGCGTGGGCGATCTCGGAATAGGTGGTGACGTGGCCCGAGGGGATGTGCATCAGCGCCTCCCACACCTTGATCTGGAACGGCGCGCCGATCAGGAACAGCGGCACCTCGCCCTCGGTCCGGCCGAAGGCGCGGGCCACCCACTCCTCGAGCGCGTCCGGGTCCTCGATGTACTCCGCACCGGGCCAGCGGCTGCAGAGATCCTCCATCGCCGCCGCCTCGCCGGTTTCCGAGGTGAAGGCCACGCCGCAGATGCCGCGGTCGGTCGCCATCACCAGCGCCGGGCCGAAGGGGCTGTCGAAGCGGCCCCAGCGGATCACCAGCCCCTCGCCGCCGCGGGCGTAGTCGCCGGGGCTCATCGCCTCCCAGCGCAGGAACAGGTCGTGCAGCCGCCCGCCGCCCGAGAGCCCGGTGGCAAGCGCCGTGTCGAGCGTGGTGAAGCGCTCGCCCAGCAGCGCCTTGGCGTGGCCCAGCGTCAGGTACTGCTGCAGCCGCTTGGGCGAGACCCCGGCCCACCGCGAAAACACGCGCTGGAAATGCGCCGGGCTCATGCCCATCCCGGCGGCCAGATCCTCGAGCGTCGCGGCCGGACCCTTGGCGTCCACCAGCTCGATGGCGCGTCGCATGACCTCGTAGTGATATCCGCCTTCGTCCATGGCCTTGCCCTCCGACTTGCTCCATGCGCGCGCCGCCACTGCGGCCATCCACCTCTTTTTCTAGACAATTCGTCCCGTGGAGCGACCCGAATATTGCGCATCCCGGTGCGCTCGGGCATCAATCGCGGGATGGCCAAGCAGCTCGATTATCATACCATGCGGGAAATCTTCACCCGCTTCCGCGAGTCGGAGCCCGAGCCCAAGGGCGAGCTCGAGCATGTGAACGCCTATACGCTGGTCGTCGCCGTCGCCCTGTCGGCGCAGGCCACCGACGCGGGCGTCAACAAGGCCACCCGCAAGCTGTTCCAGATCGCCGACACGCCGCAGAAGATGCTCGATCTCGGCGAAGAGGGCGTGATCGAACACATCAAGACCATCGGTCTCTACCGCAACAAGGCCAAGAACGTCATCAAGCTGTCGAAGATCCTCGTCGAGGAGTACAACGGCACGGTTCCCTGTTCCCGCGCGGCGCTCGAGAGCCTGCCCGGGGTCGGGCGCAAGACGGCGAACGTGGTCCTGAACATGTGGTGGCACTACCCGGCGCAGGCGGTGGACACCCACATCTTCCGCGTCGGCAACCGCACGGGCATCTGCCCGGGCAAGGACGTGGTGGCGGTCGAGCGCGCCATCGAAGACAATATTCCAGTTGATTTTCAACAGCACGCCCACCACTGGCTGATCCTGCACGGGCGCTATACCTGCGTCGCGCGCAAGCCGAAGTGCAATGCGTGCCTCATTCGTGACCTTTGTGATTTCGAGGACAAGACACCATGACGCTTACTCCCCAGCATCCGACCAAGAAGTACCAGGTCGTCGGCATCGGTAACGCCATCGTCGACGTGCTGACCCGCGCCGACGACAGCTTTCTGGAGCACATGGGCATCGAGAAGGGCATCATGCAGCTGGTCGAGCGCGAGCGCGCCGAGCAGCTCTACGGCGCCATGGAGAGCCGCGTTCAGGCCCCCGGCGGGTCGGTCGCCAACACCCTCGCGGGGCTCGGCAACCTCGGGCTGCGCACCGGCTTCATCGGCCGTGTGCACGATGACGCGCTGGGCCGCTTCTACGCCGACGCGATGGAGAAAGACGGCTCGGATTTCGTCAACGCGCCGGTGCCGGGGGGCGAGCTGCCGACCTCGCGCTCGATGATCTTCGTTTCGCCCGACGGCGAGCGCTCGATGAACACCTACCTCGGGATCTCCTCCGAGCTCGGGCCCGAGGACGTCTCCGAGGACGTGTCGGCTCAGGCCGAGATCATTTTCCTCGAGGGCTATCTCTTCGACAAGCCCAAGGGCAAGGAAGCCTTCCTGCGCGCCGCCCGCACTTGCCGCGCCGCCGGCGGCATGGCCGGCATCGCGATCTCGGACCCGTTCTGCGTCGAGCGTCATCGCGACGACTTCCTGCGTCTCATCGCCAACGAGATGGACTACGTGATCGGCAACGAGGCCGAGATCCGCTCGCTCTACCAGGACGACCACCTCGACAAGGACCTCGCCCGCGTTGCCGAGGTCTGCCCGCTGGTGGTCTGCACCCGCTCGGGCGACGGCGTGACCATCGTCCGGGGGGGCGAGCGCATCGACATCCCGGTGACCAAGGTCGTGCCCGTGGATGCCACCGGTGCCGGCGACCAGTTCGCCGCGGGCTTCCTCTACGGTCTCGCCACCGGCGCCGACATGGAGACCGCGGGCCGCATGGGCACCGTCGCCGCCTCCGAGGTCATCGCGCACATGGGGCCGCGCCCCGAGGCCGACCTCAAGGCGCTGTTCCGCCGGGCCGGGCTGCTCTGACCGGAGAATTTACGCTGGGTTCACGTTAAGAGGCTTCGTAGAGACAACCTTAGAGTGTAATTTCGCTTCATTGGACACTGATATTGCCCCATTGAAGCGAGAGAGCCCATGTTTGTCATTCTACGTGACGAGAATGCACCCTTCCGCAGCCGAGCCCCGCGCCCGGCTGCGCCCACCGGCCTTCCGGGGTTCGGTCCGGGGGCCCTGGAAAGTCCGATGATCGCGGCGGTGCCCCCGTCGCCCAAGCTCGAGACCGCGGATCTCACAGCTGCCGACATGCGCGACGTGGCCCATGACCCCTCAGTCGCCGCGGTGGCACGCGCCATGCCGACCAAGCTGATCGAACCGGAACCGCTCGACGACGTGCGGGCCGAGGACGCCGAGCCTGCGTGGGGCGTGGCCGCGGTCGGCGCGCTCGACGCGCCATTCACCGGGGCGGGGGTCAGGGTCGCGGTGCTCGACACCGGCATCGACACCGACCACCCGGCCTTCGCGGGCGTCAATCTCGTGACCCGCGACTTCGCGGGCTCGGGCATCGAGGACGCCAATGGCCACGGTACCCATTGCGCCGGCACCATCTTCGGGCGCGACGTGGACGGCACCCGCATCGGCGTGGCGCGCGGGGTCACCGATGTGCTGATCGGCAAGGTGCTGGGCGACGATGGCAGCGGCTCGTCCGAGATGCTCTTCGACGCGATCAAGTGGGCCTCGGACCAGCAGGCGCAGGTGGTCTCGATGTCGCTGGGTTTCGATTTTCCGGGACTGGTCGAGCAGCTGATCGGAGAGGGCTGGCCGGATCTGCTGGCGGCCTCGGTGGCGCTCGAGGGCTACCGGATGAACCTGCGCATGTTCGACGCGCTGATGGACATGCTGCGGGCGCAGGCGCCGTTCTCGGGCGGCACCGTGGTCTGCGCCGCCGCCGGCAACGAGAGCCGCCGCAACATCGACCCGGGCTTCGAGGTCTCGGCCTCGGTCCCCGCTGCCGCCTTCGGGGTGGTCTCGGTGGGGGCGCTGGGGCAGGGCGACGCCGGGCTCGGCATCGCGGCCTTTTCCAACACCAACCCCACGGTCTCGGCGCCGGGCGTCAATGTCATCTCGGCGGCGACCGGTGGCGGGTTGCGGGCGCTGAACGGCACCTCGATGGCCTGTCCCCACACCGCCGGCATCGCGGCGCTCTGGTGGGAGGCGCAGCGCGCCTCGGGCAGCCCCGCGAATGCAGAGGCGGTGCGGGCGCGGCTGCTCGCCACCTGCACCACCGCGGGGCTCGACCCGGCCACCGACGCGCTCGACCGCGGGCAGGGGCTGGTGCAGGCACCGCGGGCGGCGGTGGGCTAGGGCACCCAGTTGGATTGAGAGATGCGTTGCCTCAGTGCGCCTCGGCCCAGCTCTTGCCGCGTCCGGCGTCCACGACCAGTGGCACGTCGAGCTTGACCACCGGCTCGGCGGCGCCCTCCATGACCGAGCGGGCCGCGGCGATCAGGTCGTCCTCGGCGCCCTGATCGACCTCGAAGATCAGTTCGTCGTGCACCTGCAGCAGCATCTTCGCGGGGATCTCGGCAATGGCGCCGGGCATCCTCACCATGGCGCGCCGGATGATGTCCGCCGCCGTGCCCTGGATCGGCGCGTTGATCGCGGCGCGCTTGGCAAAGCCCGCGCGCGGGCCGCTGGCCGAGATCTCGGGCGTGTGGATGATGCGCCCGAACAGGGTCTCGACCCGCTTGTGTTCCTTCGCGAAGGCCACGGTCTCGTCCATGTAGGTCTTGATGCCGGGGAAACGTTCGAAATAGCGGTCGATGAAGGCCTGCGCCTCGCCGCGCGGGATGCGCAGGTTGCGGGCGAGGCCGAAGCCCGAGATGCCGTAGATGACGCCGAAGTTGATGGCCTTGGCCTGACGCCGGATCTCGGGCGTCATTTCCTCCATCGGCACGTTGAACATCTCGGAGGCGGTCATCGCGTGGATGTCCTGCCCCTCGCGGAAGGCCTCCTTCAGTGCGTCGATGCCCGCCATGTGGGCGAGGATGCGCAGCTCGATCTGGCTGTAGTCGAGCGAGACGATGGTCTTGCCCTCGGGCGCGACGAAGGCCTCGCGGATGCGCCGCCCTTCCTCGGAGCGCACCGGGATGTTCTGCAGGTTGGGGTCGGTCGAGGCCAGGCGGCCGGTGTTGGCGCCCGCGATCACGTAGGAGGTGTGGACGCGGCCGGTCTCCTTGTTGATGTGCTCCTGCAGGGCGTCGGTGTAGGTCGACTTGAGCTTGGAGAGCTGGCGCCAGTCCAGCACTCGCGCCGGCAGCTCGTGCTCGGTCGCGAGATCCTCGAGCACGTCGGCGCCGGTGGCATAGGCGCCGGTCTTGCCCTTCTTGCCGCCCTCGAGCCCCATCTTGTCGAAGAGGATCTCGCCCAGCTGCTTGGGAGAGCCGACGTTGAAGCTCTCGCCCGCGAGATCGTGGATCTCGGCCTCGAGCTGCGCCATCTTCTGGCTGAAGGCGTTCGACATGCGCGAGAGCGTGTCGCGGTCGACCTGCACGCCGGTCATCTCCATCTCGGCCAGCACCGGGACCAGCGGGCGCTCGAGCCCCTCGTAGACCCGGGTGACGTGGACCTGGTGCAGCTGTGGCTTGAAGATCGTCCAGAGACGCAGGGTGATGTCGGCGTCCTCGGCGGCGTATTTCACCGCGTCCTCGACCGGCACGCGGTCGAAGGTGATCTGGTTCTTGCCCGAGCCCAGCAGCGACTTGATCGGGATCGGCGTGTGCGAGAGGTAGCGCTCGGAGAGCGTGTCCATGCCGTGCCCGTGCAACCCGCCGTGCATGGCGTAGGACATCAGCATGGTGTCGTCGATGGGGGTGATGCCGATGCCGTAGCGGGCAAAGATCTTGGCATCGTATTTCATGTTCTGCCCGATCTTCATCACCGCTGGATCCTCGAGCAGCGGTTTCAGAAGGTCGAGCGCGTCCTGCATCGGCATCTGCCCCTCGGCCAGCTCGTCGCTGCCGAAGAGATCGTCGGTGGCGACGGCGCGGTGGGCGAGCGGGATGTAGCAGGCCTTGCCGGGGGTGATGCAGAGCGAGATGCCGACGAGATCGCAGGCCATCTCGTTGAGCCCCGTGGTCTCGGTGTCGACGGCCACCCAGCCGCGCTGCTGCGCCTCGGCGATCCACGGCGCGAGCTCTTCGGCGGTCTTGACCCAAGCGTAGCCGGCGGGGTCGATGGCTGGCATCTCGGGCGCGGCACCGGCCTCGGCACCCGCGGCGGCGGGCGCTGCCTCGGGGAGGACGGGGGCGTCCTTGCCGAACTTGTCGGCGACGCGCTTGGTGAGGGTGCGGAACTCCATCTCGGTGAGGAAGCCCAGCAGCACCTCGGGATCCGGGTCGCGGACCTCGAGATCGTCGAGGCTGAAGTCGAGCGGGGTCTCGCAGTCGAGCTGCACGAGGCGCTTCGACAGCTCGATCTGCTCGCGCTTCTCGATCAGGGTCTGGCGGCGCTTGGGCTGCTTGATCTCCCCGGCGCGGTCGAGGAGCTCTTCGAGCGAGCCGAAGTCGTTGATCAGCAGCGCCGCGGTCTTGATGCCGATGCCCGGGGCGCCGGGCACGTTGTCGACCGAATCCCCGGCCAGCGCCTGCACGTCGACGACCCGCTCGGGGAAGACGCCGAATTTCTCGAAGACGCCGTCGCGGTCGATGCGCTTGTTCTTCATGGCGTCGAGCATCTCGACCCCGTCGCCGACCAGCTGCATCAGGTCCTTGTCGGAGGAGATGATCGTCACCCGCCCGCCGGCTTCGCGCGCCTGGCAGGTGAGGGTGGCGATGATGTCGTCGGCCTCGTAGCCCTCGAGTTCCTTGCAGGCGATGTTGAAGGCCAGGGTGGCGGTCCGGGTCAGCGGGATCTGCGGGCGCAGGTCCTCGGGCATGGCCTCGCGGTTGGCCTTGTAGAGGTCGTAGAGATCATTGCGGAAGGTGTGGCTGCCCTTGTCGAAGATCACCGCGACATGGGTCGGCGCGTCGGGGCCGGAGCTGTCCTCGACGTATTTCTGCAGCATGTTGCAGAAGCCGGACACTGCGCCGATGGGCAGCCCGTCCGACTTGCGGGTGAGCGGCGGCAGCGCGTGATAGGCGCGGAAGATGAAGGCCGATCCGTCGATCAGGTGCAGGTGGCAGCCCTTGCCGAACTGGGTCATGGTGGCGTCTCCCGGTGCTGTGCGTTGCGCCATGGTTTGCCACGGGCGGCGCGCGCCTGCCAGAGGGAATGCCCGGCGGAGGGGCCGAAGGGGGGCCAGCCCCCCGCGCTTCGCGCTCCCCCCGGAGTTTACGGGCAAGATGAAGGGCGGGGGGCGCGCTTGCGGTGGGCTCTGTGCTTGTGCCGGAAGGCGGGCGGGGGCCTTGGGAGGTCAGCCGCTGCCGATCAGGATGCCCGCGGCCAGCACCAGCGCGCCGCCAAGGACCACCTGCACGGCGGCGCGGAGGAAGGGGGTCTCCATGTATTTCTTCTGGATCCAGGCGATGGCCCAGAGTTCGAAGAAGACGACGATCCAGGCGATGATGGTCGCGGTCCAGAAATGCGGGATCAGGTAGGGCAGGGCATGGCCGAGCCCGCCCACCGCCGTCATCACCCCGGAGGCAACGCCGCGCTTGAAGGGCGAGCCGCGGCCCGACAGTTCGCCGTCGTCCGAGGCGGCCTCGGTGAAGCCCATCGAGATGCCGGCGCCGACCGAGGCGGCGAGGCCGACGAGGAAGGTGGTGAAGGTGTCCTGCGTGGCGAAGGCGGTCGCGAAGATCGGCGCCAGCGTCGAGACCGAGCCGTCCATCAGCCCCGCGAGCCCCGGCTGCACCCATGTCAGCACGAACTGGCGGTGGGCGATGCGGTCTTCCTCTTCGCGGGTCTCGTCGTCGAGGTGGTCGCCGGTCAGCTCTATTGCGCGGCGTTCGTGCGAGGCCTCGGCGGCGGCGAGATCGCCCAGCAGCCGGCGGGTCGACGCGTCGGTGCTGCGCTTGGCGGCCTCGAGGTAGAAGCGCTCGGCGTCGCGCTCCATGATCTCGGCCTGTTCGCGGATCCGCTCGAGCGAGAGGTTCTTCATCAGCCAGACCGGCCGCCGGGCGTAGAAGCCGGCCACGTGCTCGCGCCGGATCAGCGGGATCACCGTGCCGAAGCGCATGCTGTGGGCCGAGATCAGTGCCTTGCGGTGGCCGTCTTCCTCGATGGCCATGTTGTCGAAGATCGCCGCCGAGTCGGGGAAGTCGGGGCGCAGCATCTCGGCGTAGCTGCGGTAGATCCGGGCGTCGTCCTCTTCCGACGAGATCGCCAGCGCGAGAATCTCCTGTTCGCTCAGATCCCGGAACTGCCGGCGGTGATTGAAGAAACTCATCGCAAACCTCTGTGGTTAGAATAATTCTAAACTAGAAATTTTCTGGTGGAATGCAATCGGCAAAAAGTGAACTGATCGGTTCACTCTTGTGCTTGGCATGATCGCGGGATTTCGCAAAAATGAACCATACAGTTCAGTTTGGAATCGCGCCATGAAAGAGATGCTTCTGCTTGCCGCCGCCCTCATGATCCTTGCGCCCCTGCCCGGCGCCGCGCAGGGGATCGAGCTTCCGCGCCTGACCTGACCTGACCTGGCCTGCGCCCGCACCGTCGCCCGCGCCCGTCCCGCAGCCGGCAGGGCGGCCCTGAACCGTTGGTGCTTGCCGGAACTGAACTGGCCGGTTTATGATGGCCGGCATCGGGAGGTCCGGGATGACAACCACTCAGGCGACCGTCCGTCGGGGGCGCAAATTCGACCAGGTGCTTGAAGGCGCCCGCGAAATCTTTCTTCGCGATGGCTTCGAGGGGGCCAGCGTCGACGACATCGCGCGCGCGGCGGGGGTCTCGAAGGCGACGCTCTACAGCTACTTCCCCGACAAGCGGCTGCTGTTCATGGAGATGGCCAGCGCCCAGTGCCAGGCCCAGACCGACGAGGCGATGCTGAGCATCGACATGTCCGGGCCGCCGGACCGGGTGCTGCCGCAGGTCGGGCGGCGCTTTCTCTCGTTCCTGCTGTCCGAGATGGGCCAGCGCGTCTTTCGCATCTGCGTGGCGGAATCCGACCGCTTCCCCGAGCTCGGCCGGCAGTTCTACCAGTGCGGGCCGCGGATGCTGCACAACGCGCTCACCGGCTATCTGCACCAGAGCGCCGAGCGCGGCGAGCTCAGGGTCACGGATTTCGAGCTTGCCGCCGACCAGTTCGCCGAGCTCTGCAAGGCGGATCTCTGGGCCAAGCTCTGCTTCGGCATCCAGACCCGCTTCGAGGATGACGAGACCGGCCGCGTCGTGGATGGGGCGGTCGAGACCTTCCTCGCCCGCTACGGCGCCTGACGCCCGGCCCATCCCCGAACTGGCCCCGACCTGCCAGCAGGACGGGGCAGGGGCGGCCTCAGTCGAGGCGCCGCACCAGAAGCTGGTTGCCCGGGCCGCGCTTGGTCTCGAACACCTTCAGCTCGGACACCAGGTCGGAGAGCTTGCGCTTGCCGTAGGTGCGGGTGTCGAAGTCGGGGTTCGCCGCGGTGATGAACTGGCCGAGCTGGCCGAGCGTGTACCAGTCGTCTTCCTGCTCGATGGCGTCCATCGCGGTGAAGATGAGGTTGCGCGCCTCGTCGAGCTTGCCGGTGGCGTGAGGCTGGCTGCCGGCGGTCTTCTGCTCGGGGGCGCCGTCGAGGTTCTCGAGGAAGATGAAACGCTTGCAGGCCTTGCGGAAGGCGTCCGGCGTCTTCTGCATGCCCATGCCGTAGGCGTCGAGCCCCTGTTCGCGGATGCGGCTGGCGAGGCGGGTGAAATCGCTGTCGGAGCTGACCAGCACGAAGCCGTCGAACCGGGCCGTGTGCATCAGGTCCATGGCATCGATCACCAGCGAGATGTCCGAGGCGTTCTTGCCCACGGTGTTGGCGGGCGAGTGCAGCGGCACCAGCCCGTATTCGGCAGTGATCTTCGACCAGCCGGCCATCTGCTGGCTGGAGAAGTCGCCGTAGACGCGGCGCACGCTGGCCTCGCCCAGCGAGGCGATCTCGTCGAAGATCGCCTTGGCGTATTTCGGCGAGGTGTTGTCGGCGTCGATGAGAATGGCGAGAAGCCGGTTTTCACTGGGCATTGTGCCCTCCTTGTACGGGATCACGTGGCGCCCAGCGGCTTGTGCATCACGAGCGCGTCCACGTAACCCTCCTTTGGGTGGTTGAAGGCGCCGGGAAGGCGGCCGACGATCTTGAACCCCGCCCGTTCCCACAGCGCCACGGCGCGCAGGTTCGAGGAGATCACGAAGTTGAACTGCATCGCGCGGAAGCCTGCGCTGCGGGCGCTGGCCAGCGCGTGGGCCAGCATCGAGCGCGCGATGCCGCGCCCATGCTGGTCGGGGTCGGTGACGAAGCCGCAGTTGCAGACATGGCTGCCGCCGCCCTTCTGGTTCCGCACCAGGAAGTAGGAGCCGACGAGACGGCCGTCAATCACCGCCGAGAACACCTGCCGCCCGGGCCCGCACCAGTAGGCCAGCGCGTCCTCGCGCGGGATGTCGGGGTCGATGGCATAGGTGTCGCCCGCCCGGAACACCGGCTCGAGCACGCGCCAGAGCGCGTCGCGGTCGCGGGGCTCGAAGTGCCGGATGGTGATCTCGGACGTCAACTCTGACCCTCCGTCTTGATGTGGATGATCGCGCCGCAATGCTTGCAATGCACCGCGTCGGAATCGTGCAGCGACAGGCCGCAGGTGCCGCATGTCTCGCGCACCTTGTTGGGCCGGAACAGCACTTGTGCCAGTCGCAGGAACAGGGTGACGCCGCAGATCATCACCACGACCGAGATCATCCGTCCGAGCGAGCCTGTGAGCGTGATGTCCCCGAAGCCGGTGGTGGTCAGCGCCGTGACGGTGAAATAGAGCGCATCGGCGTAATTGTCGATCTGCGGGTTCGAGCCAAATTGCGTGGCATAGACCAGCCCGGTCATCACGAAGATGAAGACCATCAGATTGATCGCCGCCACAAACACGTCCTGGTTGCGGCTGAAGAACGGGAAGTCCGCGCGAAGCCGTTTCAGCAGCTGGTAGGTGTGCAGGAAGCGCAGCGTCCGTACCACCCGCAGGAAGCCCAGCCCCTCGCCCGCGAGCGGCGCGAGGAAGGACACGATCGACACCATGTCCGCCAGCGTCACCGGCATCACGAGGAAGCGCAGCTTGCGCGGTGCGATGGCCACACGGGCGATGAAATCCGCGAGGATGACGACCCCGAACACCGCGTCGATGCTCTCCACCACGCGACCGTGTTGGGTAAAGCTGGTGGCGATCACGAAGAGGATGGTCCCGATGTCGAAGATCAGCACCGCGTAGCGGAACCGGTGTGCCTTGTCGCTTTCGCCCTCGTAGAGCTCGCGGAGTTTGTCGAGACTGCCTGCCGTCATTCCTGCCCGTTCCTTGCCCCTGTCCCCAACCTATAGGCGGCAGGGACGGGGCCGGGCAAGCGGTCGGCGCCCTGCTGTGGTGCAAGCGGGGAGCCGGAGGCGTCTCAGGCGCCCGGATGCAGGGGGTGGAAGCAGGCGGCCTGCTGCGATCTGCCGTCGAGCATCGGCACCTCCCCGGCGCAGCGGGGGCCCGCGTTGGGGCAACGCGCCCGGAAGGCGCAGCCCCGCGGCGGGTTCAGCGGGTCGGGAAGCTCGGTCTCGCGGCCCTCGGGGGCGGTGAGCGCCCGGCCCACCACCGGGGCGCTGTCGGCGAGCAGCCTGGTGTAGGGGTGGCGGGGATGGGCGAAGACCTCTTCGGCACGCCCGAGTTCGACCACCGAGCCGAAGTAGAGCACCGCGACCCGGTCGCTCACCGCCTCGACCACCGCGAGGTCGTGCGAGATGAAGAGGTAGGTCAGCCCCAGCCGCGCCTTCAGGTCGGCAAGCAGGTTCAGCACCTGCGCCTGCACGCTCACGTCGAGCGCCGAGACCGGCTCGTCGAGGATCAGGATCCGCGCCTCCGCCGCCAGCGCCCGCGCGATGCCGATGCGCTGGGCCTGCCCGCCCGAGAACTCGTGCGGGTAGCGGTCGAGGAACTCCTCGCGCAGGTTCACCTGGCTGAAGATCTCGGAAATCCGCGCCGCCCGCTGCGCCTTGTCCATCCGGTGCAGGCGCTTCAGCGGAACCTCCATGATCTGCCGGATGGTCTTGCGCGGGTTGAGCGAGCTGATCGGGTCCTGGAACACATACTGGATGCGCTTGCCGAAGACCGCCGGATCGGCGTTGTCGAGCGGCTCGCCGTCGATCTCGATATGCCCGCCGCTGGGCTCGAGCAGCCCCACCAGCATCCGCGCCAGAGTGGACTTGCCGCAACCGCTCTCGCCGACGATGCCAAGGGTCTCGCCCGAGGCGATCTCGAGAGTCACCGGATGCACCGCGTGGACCCGGCCCTTGGGCGGCCCGAAGAGTCGCTTGCCGACGGCGAAGGTCTTGGAGAGCTCCTCGAGCTTCAGGGCGACGGTCATTGCGCGGCCTCCGCAGCGGTTTCCGGGTCGGTTTCCGGGGCAGTCTCGGGGAACAGGCAGCGCACCTTGCGCGCGCCGCCGTGCAGGGCCACGTCGCCCTCGCGGCAGGCTTCCGCCGCCTTGTCGCAGCGCGGCGCGAAGGCGCAGCCGGGCGGCAGCGCATCCACCGCAGGCGGCAGGCCCGGGATCGCGTGCAGCACCCGCTTGCCCTCGCCCAGCTCGGGCACGCAGGCGATGAGACGGCGGGTGTAGGGATGCGCCGGCGTCTCGAGCACGGCCTGCGTCGGCCCTTCCTCGACGATGCGCCCCGCGTACATCACCGCCACCCGGTCGCAGAGCTGCGCCACCACGCCGAAATCATGGGTGATGAAGACGATGGCCAGCCCCTTCTCGCGCCGCAGTGTGTCGAGCAGCGACAGGATCTGCGCCTGCACCGTAACGTCGAGCGCCGTGGTCGGCTCGTCGGCGATGATCACCTGCGGATCGTTGGCCAGCGCCATGGCGATGCCGACCCGCTGCCGCATGCCGCCCGACATCTCGTGCGGGTAGCTGTCGAGACGGCTCTCGGCGTTGGGAATGCGCACGTCCCGCAGCAGCGCAAGCGTCCGGCTCCGCGCCTCGCCGCGCGAGACGCCGCGATGCACCCGGATCGCCTCGGCCAGCTGGTCGCCCACGGTGTAGAGCGGGTGCAGCGTGGCCAGCGGGTCCTGGAAGATGTAGGCGATCTCGCGCCCCCGCAGGCTGCGCAGCCGCTCGTATGTCGCCCCCACGAGGTCCTCGCCCCGGTAATGCACCGCCCCGCCGGCGATCACCCCGGGCGGCGAGGCCACCAGCCCCATCACGCTCAGCGCCGTCACCGACTTGCCAGAGCCGCTCTCGCCGATGATGCCGAGGCATTCGCCGGGCCGCACGCCAAGGCTCACCCCGCCCAAGGCGCGGTACACCCTTTGCTTCACGTGGAACTCCGTGCGCAACTCGCGGAGCGCGAGCAGCGCCTCGCCCTCGGGCTGCGGAACCGGCCCCTCGCGCCGCACCATGGTGGCCGCCATCGGCCGGGACAGCGCCCCCGAGCGCAGCCGCGGGTCGAGCGCGTCGCGCACCCCGTCGCCCAGCAGGTTGATCGCCATGACGATCACCAGGATCATCATCCCCGGCACCACCGAGGTGTGCGGGTTGGTGATCAGCGCCGAGCGCGCCTCGCCCAGCATCGAACCCAGATCCGCCTGCGGCGGCTGCGAGCCCAGCCCGAGGAACGACAGCCCGGCGGTCTCGAGGATCATCCAGCCCACGGTGGTCGACATGGCGATGACGATCACCGGGATCACGTTGGGCAGCACCTCGGACAGGATGATGCGCCCGTCGCCCATGCCGGCGAGCTTGGCCGCGTCCACGAACTCCTTGTGCGCGATGCCCACGGTGATGCCACGGATGTTGCGGGCAAAGAACGGGATGTTGACCGCCGCCACCGCGATCAGCGCGTTCAGAAGCCCGGGCCCGAGTGCTGCCACGATGGCGAGCGCCAGCAGGATGTAGGGAAAGGCCATGAGCATATCGACGCCGCGCATGATCAGGTTGTCCACCCGCCCGCCGTAATAGCCCGCGACGATGCCCACCGCGGCGCCGAGCACGGCGGCGATCACCGCGGCGGCAAAGCCCACCGCAAGCGACAGCCGCGTGCCCCAGAGCAGCCGCGACAGCAGGTCCCGCCCGAGATGGTCGGTGCCCAGAAGCGCGCCCTCCGAGAACGGCGGCAGGAAGCGGTTGCCGGTGTCGGTGACGTCCGGATCGGCGAGCGGCAGCAGCGGCGTCACCAGCGCCAGCGCGACCACCAGCGCCATGACCACGAGCCCGGCCAGCGCCAGCCGGTTGCGGGCGAGAAGCGCGAGGAAGCTCATGTCTTGATCCTCGGGTCGAGCAGGCTCTGCGCCACGTCCACCACGATGTTGAAGAGCACGTAGCAGGCAGCGACGAAGACCACGCCGCCCTGCACCAGCAGGATGTCGCGCTTGAGGATGGCGTCGACCAGCATCCGCCCGACGCCGGGCCACTGGAACACCATCTCGATGTAGACCGCGCCCGACAGCACGAAGCCGGCCTGGATGCCCAGCACCGGGATGATGCTCACCATCGCGGCGCGCAGCGCATGGCGCCAGATCACCCCGCGCTCGGGCACGCCCTTGGCCCGCGCCGTGCGGATATAGTCCTGCCGCAGCACCTCCAGCATGGCCGAGCGCGCGAGCCGCGCCACCACGCCGGTCGCCACCACCGCCAGCGCCAGCGCCGGCATCGTCAGGTGCCGCAGCAGCACCCAGAGATGGCGGTCGCCGTAGATCGGCCACATCCCCGAGGCCGGGAACCAGCGCAGCCGCACGGCGAAGAGCAGGATCATCATCATGCCGAGGAAGAAGGACGGGATCGAGATCCCCAGCAGCACCGCGAAGGTGATGCCCCGGTCCGCCGCCCCGTATTGCCGCGCCGCCGAGACCACCCCCGCCGCCACGCCCACCACCGAGCACAGCACGAAGGAGGTCCCCGCCAGCACCAGCGTCGCCCCGAACCGGTCCAGCACCTCGTCGAGCACCGGCCGGTTGAGCGAGAACGACCGCCCGAAATCGCCCTGCACCATGTTCCAGAGCCAGATCGCGTAGCGCTGCACCGCCGGCTTGTCGAGCCCGAGATCCCGGTTCAGCTTCTCCACGTTCTCGGGCGTTGCGTAGCTCCCGAGGATCGCCGTCGCCGGATCGCCCGGGATCAGCGCCATGATGGCGAAGACGATCACCGTGATCCCCAGCAGCACCGGGATCGCCGAGACCAGCCGTTTCAGAATGTAGCTTCCCAAGGGGTGCCCCCGTTTTCCGCTGTCACCGACCGCGGCGCTTCATCTTGCCGGACAAACTCCGGGGTAAATGCGCGCTGCGCGCGCAGAGGGGCAGAGCCCCTGCTTCCGCGCGGGCGTCAGCCCGCGCCGGTCGGACCGGGCGCAGCCCCGGTCCGAAACCCCTTCAGTTCTTCGTCACCTCGTCCAGCAGCAGGAAGAACGACGGCTGCAGCTCGAAGCCCTCGACCCGGTCGCTGGTCACCGCGTTCTGCTTCCAGTTCGCCACGAAGACCCAGGGTGCATCCTCCTGCACGATCTCCTGCATCTGCTTGTAGAGCGTCGCGCGCTCGTCCTGGTCGGTGGCGACCCGCGCCTTCTCGAGCAGCTCGTCCACCTCCGGGTTGGAATAGTAGCCCGAGTTGAACCCGCCCTTGTCGGGCCAGGCCTCGCTGCGCAGCGCGAGGAAGGGCAGGGTGTCGGGGTCGTTGGTCATCCACGCCATCTCGGCCATGTCCGCCTTGCCCTCGAGCCCTGGGTTCACCTCGCCGAGGAAGGTGTTCCACTCGTAGGTCTCGATCCTGGTGTCGAAGCCCACCGCGTTCAGGTCCGCCTGGATTGCCGTGCCCATGGCAATCGGATCGAGCATCCCCGACCCCCCCTCGGTCACGAAGAAGGTCAGCTCCGCGCCCTCAGCACCGGCCTCGGCGAGCAGCGCCTTCGCCTTCTCGGGGTCATAGGGGTAGGGCTCGAGCGCCTCGTTGTAGGCCCATGCGAAGGCCGGCGGCGTGGGGCCGGCGGCGACCTCGGCAGTGCCCTCGAGCACGTCGTTCACCAGCGCTTCCTTGTTGATCGCGTAATTCGCCGCCTGCCGCACCTTCTTGTCGGCAAACGGGCCCTCCTTGGCGTTCAGGATCAGGAACCACACATGCGGGCCGGCCTGTTCGAAGATCCGGAAGCTGTCGCCCCGGAACTCCGACAGCGCCACCGGGGGCACCTCGACCATCATGTCTATGCCACCCGCCAGCATCTCGGCGGTGCGGGTGTTGGCGTCGGTGATCGGACGAAACACCACCGCCTGCAGCGCCGGCGCGCCGTCCCAGTAATCGGGGTTGGCCTCGACCACCACCGCCTCGTTCGAGCGCCATTCGGCGAAGGTGAAGGCCCCTGTGCCGCTCGGGTTGCGGGCGAAATCCGCGCCGTACTGCTCGACCGCCGCGGGCGAGACGATGAGCCCGGTAGGATAGGCGAGGTTCGACAGGAAGGGCGCATAGGGCTCGGACAGGGTGAACTTCACCGTCAGCTCGTCCACCGCCTCGACCGAGGCCACCGACGAGAAGAAGAACGCCAGCGGGAAGGGGCCGGTGTCGTGGAACGGGTGGTCCTCGTTCAGCATGCGCTCGAAGTTGAACACCACCGCCTCGGCATCGAAGGGGCTGCCGTCGTGGAAGCTCACGTCCTCGCGCAGGGCAAAGGCGTATTCGGTGCCGTCCTCCGAGATCTCCCACGACGTGGCCAGCGCCGGCTCGACCTCGAGCGTGCCGGACTTGTAGCGCACCAGCCCGTCGTAGACGTTCATCAGGATGCGGAAGTCGTTCACCGCGGTCACCGCCGCCGGGTCCAGCGCCTTGGGCTCGGCGATCTGGCCCACGATAAGCACGCCGGGCGGCGTCTGCGCCGCTGCGGGCAGGCCGAGGCTCAGGGCAAGCGCGGTGCCGGTGGCGAGGACGCCCCGCCGGGTCCAGGTCAGAACTCCCATGTTTTCATCCTCTCTCTGTCGCCGCCGCGGCCCGGCGGCCATAATTTTTCATGATTAATTGAAGCAGGCCAAATTATCGTGATAAATTCAACGAAATTCTTTCCCGACCGCTTGCCCGGAGGTGCCCGTGACCTTTTCCCTTCTCGTCCATGACCGCGAAACCGGCACATTCGGCGGCGCCGCCGCGACCGGGAGCCTCTGCGTCGGCGGCTGGGTCCTGCGCGGAACCGTCGATTCGGGCCTGTCGGCCAGCCAGGGCACCGCGCCCTCGACCTTCTGGGGAGAGGATGCGCTCACCGCCATGCGCGGCGGCGAAAGCGCGGCCGAGGCGGTGACGCGGCTCACCGGGGCCGATCCCGGCTGCGGCCACCGGCAACTCTCGGCGCTGGACCCGCGGGGCGGCACGGGCGCCTTCACCGGCGCCGACAGCATCCCGGTCAGCGGTCACCACACCGAGCCGGGGCTCGTGGTGGCGGGCAACATGCTGGGGGCCTCCACGGTGCTGCCGGCGCTGCGCCGGGGCTATCTCGAGGCCGCGGGCAGCATGGCCGAGCGCCTGCTCGCCGGGTTGCGGGCGGCAGATGCGGATGCGTCGGACCTTCGCGGGCTGCAATCGGCGGCGCTGCTGGTGCTGCACCCGGAGGCGCCGCCCCTGAGCCTGCGCATCGACTATTCCGAGGCGCCTCTCGACGCACTCGAGGCGCTGCTGGCCCGCGCGACGGGCTCGCCCTATGCCGACTGGCTGCCCGTGGTGCCGGTGGCCACGGACCGGACGCGGGCGCCGGCAGAGGCCCCGACCGTCGCGGGCCGCGCGCCTATTCGGCGATGAAGCGGCGCAGCACGCGCGCTTCCTGTTCCTTCATCAGCGACTCCGCCACTTCCATGTGCGCGCGCATCACCGCGCGGGCCCGCGAGGCGTCGTTCTTGCGCAGCGCGTCGACCAGCTCGGTCTGGTAGGAGCGCCCCTTCTGCCAGAGCGCCCGGTTCTGCGGCTCGTATAGCCGGCGCCAGACCGTGAGTTCCGTCAGGATCTGCGTCATGAACTCGACGGTGAAGGCCAGCAGCGGGTTCTCGGCCCAGGACGCCAGCAGGGCGTGGAACTTGAGCGATGAGACGTGTTGCGCGCGCTCCTCGTCCACGTCGCGGGCGGGCAGGGGGTATTCGGCGATCACCTCCTCGAGCTGGGAGAGCTGTTCCTCGGAGACGCGGCCGGCGAGGCTGGCGGCGACCTCGGGTTCGAGCAGCTTGCGGAGCTGGTAGATGTCCGAGATCGAGAGATCGCGGAAGTAGAAGTAGTTGGCCAGCAGCGCCCGCGCCCGTTCGCCGGTGACCTCGCCCACGAAACTGCCGCCACCGGGGCCGGTGCGGGTTTCGACCAGCCCCTGCGCCTCGAGGATGCGCATGGCCTCGCGCACGGTCCCCTTGGAGCGGCCGTATCGGGCGATGAGCTCGGCCTCGCCCGGCAGGCGGTCTCCGGCGCGCAGCTCGTGCTCGACGACCCATTCCTTGATGGTCTCCGCGAGCTGCACCGGCCGCGAGCGCCGCGGGGGCGCCTTGTCCGGACGTCTCGTCATCCGGGTCCTCCTGTGTGCGGCGGCGTCTGGCGCGCCGTCCGGGGGCGGTCCTGCGGGTCATCCCGCGGACCGGCGGCCCTTATAGCGCGGCGGCACCGGGGCTGGCCAGCCCCGCGGCGGGACACGCGGAGCCGCCATGGGGTGAAAACGAAAACTCCGCCGCGCGTGGGGCGCGGCGGAGCGATGAGTCCTGTCGTCTGGTCCAGACCGGCGGCCCGGATCAGTCGGCGGTGAGAAGCGGCGGCTTCTTCGAGGAGAGGCGCAGCTTGTCCGGCCCTTCGAACGAGAGCGACAGCTTGCCGTCCTTGATGCCGACCTTGACCACGCCGCCCTTCTGAAGCTTGCCGAACAGCAGTTCCTCGGCCAGCGGCTTCTTCAGGTTCTCCTGGATCACGCGGCCCAGCGGACGCGCGCCCATGCGGTCGTCGTAGCCCTTGTCGGCCAACCATTCGGCCGCCGGCTTGGTGAGCTCGATGGTCACGTTGCGATCCATGAGCTGCGCCTCGAGCTGCAGCACGAACTTCTCGACGACCGAGAGGATGATCTCTTTCGGCAGCGGCTGGAAGCTGATGACCGCGTCCAGACGGTTGCGGAATTCCGGCGTGAAGGTCCGCTCGATGGCGGCGGTGTCCTCGCCCTCGCGACGGTCACGGCCGAAGCCGATCGCCGCCTTGGCCTGTTCCGCGGCACCCGCGTTCGAGGTCATGATCAGGATCACGTTGCGGAAATCCACCGTCCGGCCGTTGTGGTCGGTCAGCGAGCCGTGGTCCATCACCTGCAGCAGGATGTTGTAGACATCCGGGTGCGCCTTCTCGATCTCGTCGAGCAGGAGCACGCAGTGCGGGTGCTGGTCCACGCCGTCGGTGAGCTGGCCGCCCTGGTCGAAGCCGACGTAGCCCGGAGGCGCACCGATCAGGCGCGAGACCGCGTGCTTCTCCATGTACTCGGACATGTCGAAACGCAGCAGCTCCACGCCCAGCGTGCTGGCGAGCTGCTTGGCCACCTCGGTCTTGCCGACCCCGGTCGGGCCCGCGAAGAGATAGTTGCCGATCGGTTTCTCGGGCTCGCGCAGGCCGGCACGGGCCAGCTTGATCGCCGAGCTGAGCGCCTCGATCGCCGGATCCTGGCCAAAGACCACGCGCTTGAGGCTCTTCTCGAGATCCTTGAGCACCTCGGCATCGTCCTTGGAGACGTTCTTCGGGGGGATGCGGGCGATCTTGGCCACGACCTCCTCGATTTCCTTGGCGCCGATGGTCTTGCGACGCTTGGATTCGGCCACGAGATGCTGCGCGGCGCCGGCCTCGTCGATGACGTCGATGGCCTTGTCGGGCAACTTGCGGTCGTTGATGTAGCGCGCCGAGAGCTCGACCGCGGACTTGATGGCGTCAGCGGTGTACTTGATCGAGTGGTGCTCCTCGAAATAGGGCTTGAGGCCCTTGAGGATCTTGACCGTGTCCTCGACCGAGGGCTCGTTCACGTCGATCTTCTGGAACCGGCGGCTGAGCGCGCGGTCCTTCTCGAAGTGCTGGCGGAACTCCTTGTAGGTGGTCGAGCCCATGGTGCGCAGCTTGCCGCCCTGAAGCGCGGGCTTCAGGAGGTTCGAGGCGTCCATGGCCCCGCCCGAGGTCGCGCCGGCGCCGATCACCGTGTGGATCTCGTCGATGAAGAGCACCGCGTCGGGGTGTTCCTCGAGCTCGGTCACCACGGCCTTGAGCCGCTCTTCGAAGTCGCCGCGGTAGCGGGTGCCGGCCAGCAGCGCGCCCATGTCTAGCGAGAAGATGGTGGTCTTCGACAGCACCTCGGGGGTGTCGCCGTTGACGATCTTGCGCGCCAGCCCCTCGGCGATGGCGGTCTTGCCCACGCCGGGATCGCCCACCAGGAGCGGGTTGTTCTTGCGGCGGCGGCAGAGCACCTGGATGCAGCGCTCGACCTCCTGCTCGCGCCCGATGAGCGGGTCGATGTCGCCCTTGCGGGACTTGCTGTTGAGATCGACGCAGTACTTGCCGAGCGCCGATTCCTTGTTGTCCTGCGGAGCCTCGGCCTGGGTGGCCTTGGTCTCTTCCTCGGCTTCCTGCGCGCCGGTGACCGGGCGGCTCTCGCCGTAGGCGGGGTTCTTGGCCACGCCATGCGCGATGAAATTGACCGCGTCGTAGCGGGTCATGTCCTGCTCCTGCAGGAAGTAGGCAGCGTTGCTCTCGCGCTCGGCGAAGATCGCGACGAGCACGTTGGCACCGGTGACCTCGGTCCGGCCCGAGGACTGGACGTGGATCGCGGCGCGCTGGATCACGCGCTGGAAGGCGGCGGTGGGCACCGCTTCGGACCCCTCGATGTCGGTCACGAGGTTCGAGAGATCCTCATCGATGAACTCCACCAGCGTGGTCCGCAGCTCCTCGGTGTCCACGGAGCAGGCCTTCATCACGCGTGCGGCATCGGGTTCGTCGATCAGTGCGAGCAGGAGATGTTCCAGCGTCGCGAATTCATGGCTGCGCGAGTTCGCGAGAGCCAGCGCTGCGTGAATGGCCTGTTCCAGGGTATTCGAGAAAGACGGCACGGGGGCGCTCCTCTTGTCTGCGTCGGGCGGTCAGGCCCAACATTGCCTTCTATCGTTAAAGTTCGGTCGACTCCCGCGTTCCATCAAGGAATTTCTTGGCCGATGCCGCTCACATTTGCAGTGAGCCATGACATCTGGCGTGAAAAGCGGCGGCTCAGAACTTGTCTTTCCTTGCGCGGATCTCGGCGAAGACCTCTGCATCGGTAGCGGTCTTCATGCCCAGCAAATCGCGGATTTCCGGGGAGTCGGGACGCAGGAAAGGGTTGGTGGCCAGTTCCTCGGACAGCTTGCAGGTGGCGGTTGGAAGCCCCTCTGCCCTGGCTTTGGCAATGTCGTTTGCTCTAGATTTAAGCGTTGCGTTGCCGGGTTCAATGGTCAGCGCGAAGCGGGCGTTGGATTGGGTATATTCATGGCCGGAGCAAACCATTGTTTCGGGTGGTAGCGCTGCCAGTTTCGACAGGCTGTCCCACATCATCTCCGGCGTTCCCTCGAACACGCGGCCGCAGCCGAGCGCCATCAGGCTGTCCGCGGTGAACACCGCCTGCGCCTCGGGGAAGTGGAAGGCGATGTGGCCGAGCGTGTGTCCGGGCACATATATGACCTCGCACCGGGTTCCCGCAACCTCGAGCACGTCCCCGCCCTGCACCGCGAGGTCGAGGGCGGGCATCTTCTCCTGCTCGGCGCGGGGGCCGACGACGGAGCAGCCGAAGGTGGCGCGCAGCTCGTCGACGCCGCCGACGTGGTCGTGGTGGTGATGGGTGATGAGCAGCGTGTCGAGGCCCCAGCCGCGCTCGGACAGGGCCGCGGCGATCGGCGCCGCCTCGGGCGCATCGATGAGGCAGACCCCGCCGGGACCCCGCACGAGATAGGCGTAGTTGTCGCTGAGACAGGGGACGGTGACGATCTCCATGGTCTTTCCTCATAGGCTTTGCCAGACTGCGCCCAGCTTGAAGGAAGGGAGAGAGCGTCGCAATGCACCTCGACGTTCACGATATGCGTGACTTCTACTATCGCAGCGCACTCGGCCGCGCGGCGCAACGCATCGTCCGCGACCAGGTGCTGCAGTTCTGGCCCGATGCCCATGGCCACACGATGGTGGGCTATGGCTTCGCGGTGCCGCTCTTGCGGCCGTACCTGAAGGGCGCGCGCCGGGTCGTCGGGCTGATGCCCGCGCCGCAGGGGGTGATGTCCTGGCCCGCCGGGCAGCCCAACGTCACCGTGCTGTGCGAGGAAACCCTCTGGCCGCTCGAGACCGGCCATGTCGACCGGCTGATCATGATGCACGGGCTCGAGACCTCGGAGCGGCCCTCGGAGCTGCTGGACGAATGCTACCGCGTGCTGGGGCCGGGAGGCGAGGCGCTGTTCGTGGTGCCCAACCGCTCGGGCCTCTGGGCGCGCTCCGAGAAGACGCCCTTCGGCTACGGCCGCCCCTATTCGCTGAGCCAGCTCGACGCGCAGCTCAAGCGCCACGATTTCATCCGGCAGAGCCACGTCTCGGTGCTGTACCAGCCGCCCTCGAGCCGCCGGTTCTGGATGCGCACCGGCCCGGTGTGGGAGCGCATCGGCCGTGCCATCCCGGCGCTGGTGGCGGGCGGCGTGCTGATCGTGCGGGTGTCGAAGCGCTACCCGCCCGAGCGCACCGGGCTGGGCGACAAGGTGCGGATGCCGAATCCGCTCGACGTGCTCACGCCGGCGCCCAAGAAGGAACAGAAGCCGGTCTGACGGTCTGCCATCGTGGCGGAGCGGCGGCTTGAGGCGTGCCGGTCTTTGGGGGCTTGCCGATGTCGCCGCTCGCTCGTGCCGATGCCGCGGCGTGTCTCGGGTCGGTGCCATGCTGTCTCCGCCCGCTCCCTCTCTCCTGTCAGGGCGGCCTGGCGCGTACCGGCGGCGCCCGGTCCCTCAGGCGGTTCCCGCAAGTTGTCCTGCGCTGGTGTCGTGAGCTCCGTCACTTCAGTGTCGAGGGACCCCACGCCGATGCCGCGTGCTCCTCCACACCGGCCCCGGGGCTCGTCCCGCGCCGGTCCTGCGGTCCTGCTGCGCGCCGGTGTCGCGCGGGGCCTCCGACCTGTCGCGACGAGGTCCCGCCCGGGTCCTGCGGCAGGACGCCGCGGCGGGCGGCAGAATCGCATCACCGGGACGTGACTCGCTGAAACTTGACGTTTCGCTGGTTAACGCAAACATTGGCCCTCCGCAGATCCCGACGGACCCTGTGTCGGGCGGTAACGGCGGGCGTTCCGGACGCGTGGTGGCGCAGCTTTCCAACGGTTTGCGCTATCGCGGGATGGCGCCCCTTGCCGCAGCCTGGGGCCGTTTTTGTTTGCCTGAATTAACGAAAAATCAATTAATTCCAAAAGCCTGTCCGAGAGCGCCGTTACGGAAAGGCGCAAGTCCTTGGAAAATGACGGCTTCAAGCTGGCCGCAAAACCTCCTAAGCATGTTGCGAGGGCGGGGTGCCTCTGCTACATCCGCGCTGATTTCGACGCCCTGGTGCAGATCAGGGCAGGGACAACGCCTCCGGACACCGGGACGACCCCGTGTGTCGCGGGGGCCTCATATCGGAAGGGTGGACGTGTCAGAACCAGCTTCGATCTCCGGCGGCATCGCGGCACGCTATGCCAAGGCGATCTTCGACATCGCCAAAGAGAACAATGATCTCGGCAATCTCGAAGGCAACATCAACGAACTGGCGGCCGCGCTGGACGACAGCGCCGACCTGCGCGATCTCGTCTCCTCGCCGATCTATCCCCGTCAGTCCATGCAGGACGCGATCATGGCCGTGTCCGCCAAGATGGGCCTCATTCCCGCGCTGCACAACGGCCTGGGCCTGATGGCGCAGAAGCGCCGTCTGTTCGTGCTGCCGCAGGTCATCGCCCAGCTTCGCGAGAAGATCTCCGAGGCCAAGGGGGAAGTGACCGCCGACGTGACCAGCGCCACCGCGCTGTCCGACGAGCAGACCGCCCAGCTTGCCGAGAAGCTCAAGTCCAGCTTCGGCAAGGATGTGAAGATCAAAACGACCGTTGATGAGGGTCTCATCGGTGGTCTCGTCGTCAAGGTGGGCTCGAAGATGATCGACACGTCGATCCGCTCGAAGCTCAACTCCCTCCAGAATGCAATGAAAGAGGTCGGATAAATGGGTATCCAAGCAGCCGAGATCTCGGCGATCCTTAAGGAGCAGATCCAGAACTTCGGCAAGGAGGCCGAAGTCGCCGAAGTGGGCCGTGTGCTCTCTGTCGGTGACGGTATCGCCCGCGTCCACGGCCTCGATTCCGTGAAGGCCGGCGAGATGGTCGAGTTCCCGGGCGGCATCATGGGCATGGCGCTGAACCTCGAAGCCGACAACGTCGGCGTCGTGATCTTCGGCTCCGACCGCGACATCAAGGAAGGCGACCTCGTCAAGCGCACCAACGCCATCGTGGACGTCCCCGCCGGCGAGGCACTGCTCGGCCGCGTGGTCGACGGTCTCGGCAACCCGCTGGACGGCAAGGGTCCGATCGCAGCCTCCGAGCGTCGCATCGCCGACGTGAAGGCACCGGGCATCATCCCGCGTAAATCTGTGCACGAGCCCATGGCGACCGGCCTCAAGGCCGTCGACGCCATGATCCCGATCGGCCGCGGCCAGCGCGAGCTGATCATCGGCGACCGTCAGACCGGCAAGACCGCCATCGCGCTCGACGCCATCCTGAACCAGAAGTCGTACAACGACGCCGCCGGCGACAACGAGAGCAAGAAGCTCTACTGCATCTACGTCGCCATCGGCCAGAAGCGCTCGACCGTCGCGCAGCTGGTGAAGCGCCTCGAAGCCACCGGCGCCATCGACTACTCGATCGTCGTGGCCGCAACCGCGTCCGACCCGGCGCCGATGCAGTTCCTTGCCCCCTACGCCGCGACCGCCATGGCGGAATACTTCCGCGACAACGGCAAGCACGCGCTCATCATCTACGATGACCTCTCCAAGCAGGCCGTGGCCTACCGCCAGATGTCGCTCCTCCTGCGCCGTCCGCCGGGCCGTGAAGCCTACCCGGGCGACGTGTTCTACCTCCACTCGCGCCTGCTCGAGCGTTCGGCCAAGCTGAACGAGGATCACGGTGCCGGCTCGCTGACCGCGCTGCCGATCATCGAGACCCAGGGCGGCGACGTGTCGGCCTTCATCCCGACCAACGTGATCTCGATCACCGACGGCCAGATCTTCCTCGAGACCGAACTGTTCTTCCAGGGCATCCGTCCGGCCGTGAACACCGGTCTGTCGGTGTCGCGCGTGGGCTCCTCGGCCCAGACCAAGGCGATGTCCTCGGTGGCAGGCCCGGTGAAGCTGTCTCTCGCCCAGTACCGCGAGATGGCCGCCTTCGCGCAGTTCGGTTCCGACCTCGACGCCGCGACCCAGCGCCTGCTGAACCGTGGCGCACGTCTGACCGAGCTGATGAAGCAGCCGCAGTACTCGCCGCTGACCAACGCCGAGATCGTCTGCATCATCTTCGCGGGCACCAACGGCTACCTCGACAACATCCCGGTCCGTGAAGTCGGCAAGTACGAGGCGGCGCTCCTCGCCTTCCTGCGCGGCCAGCGCAAGGACATCCTCGACTGGATCGAGAGCGAGGATCCGAAGATCAAGGGCGAACCCGCGGACAAGCTTAAGGCAGCGCTCGACGAATTCGCCAAGACCTACGCCTGAGCGCCCTGAAAGGACAGGATCATGCCTAGCCTAAAGGACCTCAAGAACCGGATCTCCTCGGTCAAGTCGACCCGGAAGATCACCAAGGCCATGCAGATGGTGGCCGCCGCGAAACTGCGGCGGGCACAGGATGCTGCCGAACAGTCGCGTCCCTACGCCGAGCGCTTCAACAAGGTGCTCGGTGCTCTGGCCGCGTCTGTCGGTGGCAGCGCCACGGCTCCGAAACTGCTGTCCGGCACCGGCCATGACGACGTGCACCTGCTCGTCGTCATGACCGCCGAGCGCGGGCTCTGCGGTGGTTTCAACAGCTCCATCGTGAAGAAGGCGCGGGTCGAGATCGAGAAGCTCAGGGCCGCTGGCAAGACGGTCAAGATCCTGACCGTCGGCAAGAAGGGCCGCGAGCAGCTCAAGCGTGACTTCGCCGATCTGTTCGTCGGACACGTCGACCTGAGCGAGGTGAAGAAGCTCGGCTACGCCGACGCGCAGGGCATCGCCAAGGACGTGCTGACACGTTTCGATGCCGGCGAGTTCGATGTCGCGACGATCTTCTACTCGGCCTTCGTAAACGTGGTCAGCCAGATCCCGACCGCGCAGCAGATCATCCCGGCCGCCTTCGAGGCGCCGGAGTCCGACGAGGAGGGCACGGGCCCCCTCTACGATTACGAGCCCGACGAGGAGCGTATCCTCGCCGACCTGCTGCCCCGTGGTGTCGCGACCCAGATCTTCTCGGCTCTGCTGGAGAACGCGGCCTCGGAACAGGGGGCTCGGATGAGCGCCATGGACAACGCCACGCGCAACGCGGGCGAGATGATCGACAAGCTGACCATCGAGTACAACCGTTCGCGTCAGGCGGTCATCACCAACGAACTGATCGAAATCATCTCGGGCGCCGAGGCGCTCTAAGAACCGGAGACGATAAATGGCAAACGCAAAAGGCAAAGTGACCCAGGTCATCGGCGCCGTGGTCGACGTGAAGTTCGACGACCACCTCCCCGAGATCCTGAACGCGCTGACCACCACCAACGACGGCAAGACCCTGGTTCTTGAAGTTGCACAGCACCTCGGTGAAAGCACCGTGCGTACCATCGCGATGGACTCGACCGAAGGTCTGGTCCGTGGCCAGGAAGTGACCGACACCCAGGGCCCGATCTCGGTTCCCGTGGGCAACGCCACCCTGGGCCGCATCCTGAACGTCGTGGGCGAGCCCGTCGACGAGCAGGGCCCGGTCGAGGCGGACGAATACCGTGCGATCCACCAGCCGGCACCCGAGTTCGACGAGCAGGCGACCGACACCGAGATCCTCGTGACCGGCATCAAGGTCATCGACCTGCTGGCGCCCTACTCGAAGGGCGGCAAGATCGGCCTCTTCGGCGGCGCCGGCGTGGGCAAGACCGTTCTCATCATGGAACTGATCAACAACATCGCAAAGGTGCACTCGGGCTTCTCCGTGTTCGCCGGTGTTGGCGAGCGGACCCGTGAGGGCAACGACCTCTACCACGAGATGATCGAATCCAACGTCATCAAGCCCGACAACCTGTCGGAATCGCAGGTGGCGCTGGTCTACGGCCAGATGAACGAACCGCCGGGGGCCCGTGCCCGCGTCGCCCTGACCGGCCTGACCCTCGCCGAGCAGTTCCGTGACCAGTCCGGCACCGACGTTCTGTTCTTCGTGGACAACATCTTCCGCTTCACGCAGGCAGGCTCCGAGGTGTCCGCACTTCTCGGCCGTATCCCCTCGGCCGTGGGCTACCAGCCGACGCTCGCGACGGACATGGGCGCGATGCAGGAGCGCATCACCTCGACCAAGAACGGCTCGATCACCTCGATCCAGGCCGTCTACGTTCCCGCGGACGACCTTACCGACCCCGCGCCCGCGACCACCTTCGCCCACCTCGACGCGACCACGGTTCTCAACCGCGCGATCTCGGAACTCGGCATCTACCCGGCCGTGGACCCGCTGGATTCGAACAGCCGGATCCTCGACCCGCAGATCGTCGGCGAAGAGCACTACAACGTGGCACGTGACGTGCAGGGGATCCTCCAGCGCTACAAGTCGCTGCAGGACATCATCGCCATCCTCGGCATGGACGAACTGTCGGAAGAGGACAAGCTGACCGTGGCGCGCGCCCGGAAGATCCAGCGTTTCCTCAGCCAGCCGTTCGACGTGGCGAAGGTCTTCACCGGCTCCGACGGTGTCCAGGTTCCGCTCGAAGACACCATCTCGTCGTTCAAGGCCGTGGTTGCAGGCGAATACGACCACCTGCCCGAGGCAGCCTTCTACATGGTCGGCGGCATCGACGAGGTGCTCGCCAAGGCCGAGAAGCTGGCCGCGGAAGCTGCCTGATGACTGCCGGGGGGCCGGCTCTGTGATCCGCGCCCCCCATTCAACCGGAGGCCCCTATGGCTGATACGATGCAATTCGACCTCGTGAGCCCCGAGCGGAACCTGCTGTCCGCCCAGGCTTCGACGGTCGCGATCCCCGGCTCCGAGGGTGACCTCACCGTGGGTCCGGGTCACGAGCCCACGATCACCACGCTGCGTCCCGGCATCCTGAAGGTCGAGACCGACAAGGGCGCCGAGGAGTTCGTCGTGACCGGCGGTTTCGTCGAGATCGGGGACGGCGTGACCGTCCTGGCCGAGAAGGCCGTGCCCCATGCCGACATGGACCAGGCGACCTACGAGGCGCTGGTGTCCGAGGCAGAGGCGACCTACAGGCAGATCAAGGAAGCCACCAACAACGAACCCGGCCCGGTCGACGAGGCAGCCAAGCTGCTCATGGACATGGTCGCGATCGGTGGCCACATCGGGCTCGACCCGAAGCAGCCGAACTTCTGATCCCGGCCTTGTCGCCGGAACGGATCGAGGGCCCCGCTTGCGCGGGGCCTTTTGCTTTTGCGGTGGGCTGTTGTGCGCGGGCCGTGCGCTTCCATGGCGGGGCACCGGGTGCTATCCCCCCTCGGCAACGGAGGAGACGGCATGCGGAAACTGCTGGGCGCGCACATCGGCATCGAACAGGGCAACACCGAGCTGTTCTCGGATTTCGCCAATGGCGGCGAGATGTGGACGGGCTCGGGCACCCGCGAGCGCCGCAAGGCCGTGCGCTTCTCGGAAGCCTTCCGCAGCCCGCCCTCGGTGCAGGTGTCCCTCTCGCTCTGGGACATGGACCAGAGCGCCAATATCCGCGCCGACATCCTTGCCGAGAACATCACCGAGAGCGGCTTCGAATTGGTGTTCCGGACCTGGGCCGATACCCGCGTCGCAAGGGTGCGGATGTCGTGGCTCGCCATCGGCGAGGTCGCGAGCGAGGACGACTGGCAGCTGTAGCAACGGGGGGACGTGTCTGCCGGGGCCGCGCGCGGTGTTCGGGCGGCGTTTCGGTTGGCACTGAGGCGTTTGGAAGATGGCCGGTTCGGCCGTCGTTCGCAGGGCCTTCGGGGCGGGGCCCGGCGGCGGGTGGCGATGTCGGTGAAGATGGCCGGGGCCAGTGCGGATGGTGACGGGGGAGGGGGGCGCTGCCCCCTCTTGGCCTGCGGCCAATTCACCCCCGGAGTTTATCCGGCAAGATGAAGGGGACGGCGTCGCGCCCCCTTCGGACAGAGGCTCAGAGGATGCCTTCGTAGATCGGGCCGAGGGTGTCGGTCTCGAACAGCGAGGACACCGAGGTGCCGTTCCAGATGTTGAGAATTGCCTGCGCGAACATCGGCGCGGTCGGCACGATGCGGATGTTGGGGGCGGCGGCGACGTCCTCGGTGGCGGCGATGCTGTCGGTGATCACCAGCGACTTCATCACCGAGTTCTTCACGCGCTCGACCGCGGGGCCGGAGAGCACGCCGTGGGTGATGTAGGCGTGGACCTCGGTGGCGCCGTGCTCCATCAGCACCTCGGCGGCCTTGCAGAGCGTGCCGGCGGTGTCGCAGATGTCGTCGACGATGATGCATTTCTTGCCGGTCACGTCACCGATGACGGTCATCTCGGCAATCTCGCCCGGCTTCTCGCGGCGCTTGTCCACGATCGAGAGCGGAGCGTTGATGCGCTTGGCGAGCTCGCGCGCGCGCGCCACGCCGCCAACGTCGGGGGAGACGATCATCACGTCCTCGAGCCCGCCCTCGAAATGCTTGAGGATGTCGAGCGCGAAGACCGGCGAGGCGTAGAGGTTGTCGACGGGGATGTCGAAGAAGCCCTGGATCTGGGTGGCGTGCAGGTCCATGGTCAGCACCCGTTCGATGCCGGCCTCGTGGATCATGTTGGCCACCAGCTTGGCGGTGATCGGGGTCCGGGCCTTGGTGCGGCGGTCCTGGCGGGCGTAGCCGAAGTAGGGGATCACCGCGGTGATGCGGGACGCCGACGAGCGGCGCAGCGCGTCCGCCATGATCAGCAGTTCCATCAGGTTGTCGTTCGCCGGGCGCGAGGTCGACTGGATGATGAACATGTCCTCGCCGCGGACGTTCTCGTAGACCTCGACGAAGATCTCCTGGTCGTTGAACCGTTCGACGCGGGCGTCCACCAGTCCCACGGACATGCCGCGGTAGAGCGACATCCGGCGCGAGATGGCATTGGCGAGAGGCTTGTTGGAATTGCCCGCGATAAGCTTGGGCTCAATGACGGTCGGCATGGACGGGGGCTCCGGCAGCGATGACAGATTCGTGACGTTGCCGGTCGCTTATCACGCAGGTAGCGTGGGGCAAAGACGCTCAGGACAGGGAAGCACGCAATGGCGCATCTGGATTACTATTTCTCGGTTCTTTCTCCGTATGCCTACCTCGCGGGGCAGCGGCTGGAGAAGATCGCGGACGCCCACGGGCTCGATATCACCTACAAGCCGCTTGACATCATGACGCTGTTCACCCGCACCGGGGGGCTGGCGCCGAAGGACCGGCATCCCTCGCGCATGGCCTACCGGGCGCAGGAGCTGCCGCGGCAGGCGAAGAAGGCCGGGATGCCGCTCAACATGAAGCCGGCGCACTGGCCGACCAACGCGGCGCCGGCGTCCTACGCCATCATCGCGGCGCAGAAGGCCGGGGGCGGCTATCTCGGCGGGCTGGTGCATTCGATCCTGCGCGCGGTCTGGGTCGAGGACCGTGATATCGCCGAGGATTCGGTCGTGCAGGACTGCCTGAAGGCGGCGGGCTTCGATCCGGGTCTGACCTTCAGCGGCATGCTCGCCGGGGCCGAGACCTATGCCGCCAATCTCGAGGACGCGGTCAATGCCGGGGTGTTCGGCGCGCCGTTCTACATACTAGAGGACGGGCAGAGCTTCTGGGGGCAGGACCGGCTCGAGGATCTCGACCTGGTGCTTTCCGGGAAGCTCTGAGAGGCGTCGGGCGGTCAGCCAAGCGGTCGCCGTGCCCTGCGGGGCGCGGCGGCGGGCAATGGCATCAGAGCCCGGATTTGACCGAGGCGACGGTCGGGACGGCGCTGTCGCGGATCGGCAGGCGACCGGCCCACCAGATGGCCACTGCGCTGAGGCTGAACAGTCCGACGATGCTGGCTGCCATGAGAAGAATTGTGATTAGTGCGCTCATGAGACTGGCTCCTTTCGTACGGAGTGCAAACCGGGTTTTGCCCCGGAAAGTTCCCGGGTCAAGCCAAGTTCGTATCTTCAGAAGAGCGACAGTTGCGTCTCGGCCACGCCCGAGACCTCGGCCTCGTGCTGCAGGAGGAAGCGCTTCACCTCGACCCCGCCGCCGAAGCCGGTGAGCGCGCCGTCCTGCCCGATGACGCGGTGGCAGGGCAGGATGATGGGGATCGGGTTGGCACCGTTGGCGGCGCCCACGGCGCGGCTGGCATTTGGTGTTCCGAGCTGGGTGGCGAGCGCGCCGTAGCTGCGGGTGGTGCCGTAGGGAATCTCGGCCAGCAGCTGCCAGACGCGGGTCTGGAAGGCGGTGCCCTGCGGGGCGAGGCGCAGGTCGAAGCGTGTCAGCGTGCCGGCGAAATAGGCGTCGAGCTGGCGGCGCACCGCGTCGAAGGGAGTGGGGTCCTCGTGCCAGCCTTCGCGCGGGCCGAAGGCCTTGTGGCCGGACGGGAAGCTCAGGAAATGCAGCGCGTCGCTGTCGCCGGCCAGCAGCAGCGGGCCGATCGGGCTGTCGGTGTGGCACCAGGAGAGCGCCGCCGTCATGCCGCGCGCCTCCGCCGCAGGGTCGAGGGAGCGCGGCCATAGAGCCGCGAGAAGGCGGCGTTGAAGCTGCGCAGGCTGCCGAAGCCCGCGCGCTGCGCGATCTCGGCCATCGGCAGAGTGGTCTCGTCGAGCAGCCGCTTGGCCCGCTGCAGGCGCCGGGTCTGGGCCACCTGCAGCGGCGAAGCGCCGACCTGTTCCGAGAACAGCCGCGCGAGGTGGCGGGCGCCGATGCCAAGCCGCCCGGAGAGGGCGGTGACGGTGCCGCCGTCGAGCGCGCCCTCGTCGATCAGCCGCAACGCCCGGTCGACCGTCGTGCGGGTGCCGTTCCACGCGGCGCAGAAGGGTGCGGTCTCGGGGCGGCAGCGCAGGCAGGGGCGGTAGCCGGCGCGCTCGGCCGCGGCGGCGCTGGGGAGGAACGACACGTTTCGGGTCAGCGGCGGTTTCACCGGGCAGACCGGGCGGCAATAGATGCCGGTGGTCCGCACGGCGATGAAGAACACGCCGTCATAGGCGGGGTCGCGGCGGAGCCTTGCGGCATTGCATGTGTCGAAATCCAGCATGGCAGAACGATACCGCGCGCCGCGCCGCGAGGCGAGCGCGCGGAGATGATGATGTCCGAAAACGGCGAGTCGCGGCGGGCGCGGTCAGCCCTTCTTGCCGATCTTGGGCTCGGTGCCCTCGCGCAGGCGCTCGAGGTTGCTGCGGTGGCGCCAGAAGATCAGCACGGTCAGCGCGAGGGTCAGGCCTGTGAACTCGTACTCGCGCAGCAGCAGCATCCACGCGGTCGACATCAGTGCCGCGACCAGCGCGCCGACGCTCGAGATCCGCGACAACGCGGCGGCGGCGAGCCATGTGGCGCAGCTCAGCAGCCCGACGGGCCAGCTCAGCGCCAGTACGAGGCCGAGGAAGGTGGCGACGCCCTTGCCGCCCCGGAAGCCGAGCCAGACCGGGTAGCAATGTCCGAGGAAGGCGGTGAAGCCTGCCAGCTGCGCCGCGTCCTCGGCGCCCAGCCAGCGCGCCAGCAGCACCGCCACCGCGCCCTTGCCGCCGTCGAGGATCAGCGTGCCGGCGGCGGCCGCCTTGTTGCCGGTCCGCAGCACGTTGGTGGCGCCGATGTTGCCCGAGCCGATGCTGCGCAGGTCGCCGAGCTTCATCGCCCGGGTGAGGACCATGCCGAAGGGGATCGAGCCCAGCAGGTACCCGATCGCGGCCCAGAGCGCGAGCAGGACGGGGGCGGTGGTGATTTCGGGAAACATCAGGCGCTCCGGTAGACTGCCTTGCCGGCGACGAAGGTTGCGAGCACCTTACCCTGAAGCCGGGCGCCGTCGAAGGGGGTATTCTTCGACTTGGACTGCAGTTTGAAGCGGTCGAGGATGAACGGCTTGTCGGCGTCGAAGAGCACGAGGTCGGCAGGCGCGCCAGCCGCCATGCGCCCGCAGGGCAGCCCCAGCCGCCGCGCCGGGTTCAGCGACAGCGCGCGGAACAGCGTCGGCAGGTCGAGCTCGCCCGAGTGGTAGAGCCGCAGCAGCACCGGCAGCATGGTCTCGAGCCCGACGGCGCCGCTTGCGGCCTCCTCGAAGGGCAGGCGCTTCGATTCCTCGTCCTGCGGGGTGTGGAAGCTGCCGATGATGTCGATGAGGCCCGAGCGCACCGCCTCGACCACTGCCTGCCGGTCGTCTTCAGAGCGCAGCGGCGGCTTGACCTTGAAGAAGGTGCGGTAGTCGGCGAGGTCCATCTCGTTCAGCGTCAGGTGGTGCATCGAGGTGCCCGCCGTGACGTCGAAGCCGTTCTTCTTGGCGCGCTCCAGCGCCGGCAGCGCGCGGGCCGTGGTGATCTGGTCGGCGTGGTAGCGCACGCCGGTCATCTCGACGAGCGCGATGTCGCGGTCGAGCCCCATGCGCTCGGCCATCGGCGAGACCGAGGGCAGGCCGCGCAGCGAGGCGAACTTGCCGCTGGTGGCGGCGCCGCCCTTCGAAAGGCCGGGCTCCTGCGGGTGGCCGATGACCAGCGCGCCGAGCGAGCGGGCATAGGTCATGGCGCGGGCCAGCACCTTGGTGTCGGTGACCACGTGGTCGCAATCGGTGAAGGCCACGGCGCCGGCGTCGAGCAGGAAGCCGATCTCGGTCATCTCACGGCCCGCCCGGCCCTTGGTGAGCGCCGCCATGGGCAGCACGTTCACCGGGCTGTCGTCCTCGGCCCGGTCGCGGATGAACTCGAGCACCTCGGGGGTGTCGATGGCGGGCGTGGTGTCGGGGCGGGTGACGATGGTGGTGACGCCACCGGCGGCGGCGGCCAGACCCGCGGTCTTGTAGCTTTCCTTGTGCCGGTCGCCGGGCTCGCCCACCTTGACGCCGATGTCGACGATGCCCGGCGCGAGGAAGGCGCCGCGGGCGTCGATGCGGTCGGCATCCGTGAGACCGGGCTCGGCGGTGTCGAAGAGCTCGGCCAGCACGCCGTCGCGCAGCAGGGCGGCGCCCGCGGTGACGGTGCCCTGCTCGGGGTCGATCAGGCGGGCGTTGGTGATGAGGGTGGCGGTCATGCTTGGCGGTCCCTGGTCAGGCTTCGCGGGCGTCGGCGCGGGTAGGAGATGCGGCGTTTGAGTATTTGAAGAAAGCTGAAAGGAAAAGGGTCAATCCCCGGCCCCGGCGGTGCGGTGCCACGGGCGTCATCCCGCCGTCCCGAAAAGCGCCACGGCAAGCAGCAGAACCACCACGGCGAGGGCGATCAGCGTGAAGAGCAGAGCGCGGCTCTTGGGCGCCTCGCCGGTGGGCGCGGTGCCGGCGGAGCGGCCCTCGGCCGAGGTGCTGCGCAGCTTGGGACCGCGGGGCCTGGCCCGTTCCTCGGAAAAGGTGCCGACCCAGCGCAACGGGCTCGCGACCGCAAGCTCCTGGCTCTGGTGGTCGAAGGCCTGGCTCGGCAGGATCACCACGTGGCCGTGCAGCGCGTCGAGCTGCGGGCGCAGGTCGCGAAGCTCACGCGAAGGGACCTGGTAGGCCTCGGCGAGATAGGCCGACAGCGCCATGTCCCCGAGGTCGCGCAGCGCCACCACGTCGACGAAGGCGGGGCGCAGGTGACTCGCCCCGAGGGCGTATTGCAGCGGGTATTCCCCGGTCCCGGCCTGGGTGGTGAAGCGCTCCACCGCTTCGGGAGGCAGATCGAGGTGGAAGACCCGGACGGTGCCGGTTTCGGACCCGTTGATCTGCATCTTCGTCATGCGGAGAGCTCCGTGGGTCGCGCGCGCAGGTTGCGGGCCAGCAGGTCCATCGCCGCCATGCGAACCGCAACGCCCATCTCGACCTGCTCCTGGATCACCGAGCGGTTGATGTCGTCGGCGATGGTACCGTCGATCTCGACGCCGCGGTTCATCGGGCCGGGGTGCATCACGATGGCGTCCGGTGCCGCGTAGGAGAGCTTTTCGGCATCCAGCCCCCAGCGGTGGTAATATTCGCGCTCGGAGGGGATGAAGCCGCCGTCCATGCGCTCTTTCTGGAGGCGCAGCATCATCACCACGTCGGCGTCGCGCAGGCCCTCGCGCATGTCGTCGTAGACCTCGACCCCGAACTCGGACATGCCCGGAGGCATCAGCGTGGCCGGGCCGACAAGGCGGATGCGGTTCTCCATCTTGTGCAGCAACAGGATGTTCGAGCGCGCCACGCGGCTGTGGGCGATGTCGCCGCAGATGGCGATGTTGAGCCGGTGCAGCCGGCCCTTGGCGCGGCGGATGGTCAGCGCGTCGAGCAGCGCCTGCGTCGGGTGCTCGTGGCGGCCGTCGCCGGCGTTGAGCACGGCGCAGTTCACCTTCTGCGCCAGCAGGTCGACGGCGCCGGAATGCGGGTGGCGCACCACCAGCAGGTCGGGGTGCATGGCGTTGAGCGTGAGCGCCGTGTCGATCAGGGTTTCGCCCTTCTTGATCGAGCTGGCCTGCATCGCCATGTTCATCACGTCTGCGCCCAGCCGCTTGCCGGCGAGCTCGAAGCTGGACTGCGTGCGGGTCGAGTTCTCGAAGAACATGTTGATCTGGGTGAGACCCGACAGCACGTTCGAGTGCTTCTCGCGGCGCCGCGACAGCGTCACGTACTGATCCGCCAGATCGAGCAGCGTGGTGATCTCGTCCGGGCGCAGCGGCTCGATTCCGAGTAGGTGACGCTGGTCGAAACGCATGGGTCGGCTCCCTGAAAGACTGCTGGCGGTTATAGGAAGCGCAGGGGCACGGGACAAGCCCGTGCAGCTGCCGCAGTGCCCAAGGGGCGGGATCGTGCGGATTTGAAACGATATGGGGACATAAGAGGACGAGAGGGGATTTCCGGCGCCGGGGCACGGGGATAGGATGGCGCCATGGATTCGGGGATGGACTGGCACTGGGCGCGCGCCGCGCTGGACTGGCAGATCGAGCTGGGCGCCGACGAGGCGATCGGCGAGACGCCCGTCGACCGCTTCGCCCATGAGGTCGAGGCGCAGGCAGCTCGTGCCGTGTCCGCAGCCCCTGCCGGGGGCCGGGGGGCACCGCCGCCGATCCCTGTCGCCGACGCCGGGCCCGATCCTGTGGTCGTGGCGCAAGAGGCCGCCGCTGCCGCCTCGACCCTCGACGAGCTGCGCGCCGCCATCGGGGCCTACGAACATTGCGCCCTCAAGCGGGGTGCGCGGAACCTCGTGTTCAGCGACGGCGCCCCCGATGCGCGTGTGATGATCGTGGGCGAGGCGCCGGGCCGTGACGAGGATCTGCAGGGCCGCCCCTTCGTGGGCCGCGCCGGGCAGCTTCTCGACCGGATGCTGGCGCCGCTGGGGCTGTCGCGGGCCGAGAATGTCTACATCACCAACGTGCTGCCGTGGCGGCCTCCGCAGAACCGCGATCCGCGGCCCGACGAGATCGCGATGATGAAGCCGTTCCTTGCCAGGCACATCGCGCTGGTCGACCCGGACCTGCTGGTGATCATGGGCAACATCTCTTGCGACGCGCTGCTCGGGCGGCGCGGCATCACCCGGCTGCGCGGCAACTGGGCCGAGGCCGAGGGGCGCCCTGCGATGCCGATGTTCCACCCTGCCTACCTGCTGCGCCAGCCGCAGATGAAGCGCGAGGCCTGGGCCGACATGCTCGCGATCGGTGCCAAGCTGCGGGCTCTGGGGTGAGGGCGCTTGCCCTCGCGCTGATGCTCGCCACGCCCGCCGCCGCTGCGGAATTCGCCATCGACTACGACCGGCTCTTTGCCGAGCACGCCGACGCGGTCCTGCGTCCGGCACCCGGGGTCGAGCGGCTCGAACTGCCGGGGCCGGTGATCGTCGAGCGCCGCGGTCGGCGCATCCGGGCCGAGGACCAGAGCGGCTGGGGCCCGGCGGGCTGTGCCCTGCGCCGCCTGGTGGTGGTGGCGGCGGCGGTCCAGAGCTGCCCCGACCTTTTCACCGTGCCACAGCGCGACCGGGCGGCGGGGCAGCTGCTGCGCGGCGTGGACTTCTTCGCCGAGAACACCGTGCCGCCGATGTCGCCCGAGGCGCGGCGCTCGGCGATGCTGGCGGCGCTCGAACGGGCGCGCGGGCGTATGGCGCTCGATAGCCGCGACCGCGACAGCGCGCCGCTGGCCTTTGCCGCCCATATCGCAGAGGATGCGTCGCTGAGGCGCTTCGCGAAGGTCTTCGCCACGCCGCGCCTGCCTGTGACCGAGCCCTGCCGCTGAAACCGACCACCCGAGGCCGCCATGTCCCGTATCGACGAGTCGCGAGAATTCATTCCCGTCCGCATCGCCGTTCTTACCGTCTCCGACACCCGCACCCTGGCCGAGGACCGCTCGGGCGACACGCTGGTGCAGAGGCTCACCGACGCGGGCCATACGCTCGCGGCGCGGGCGATCTGCACCGACGACCGCGAGCTGATCGCCTCACAACTGCGTGAGTGGGTCGCCAGCCCCGAGATCGACGTGGTGATCTCGACCGGCGGCACCGGGCTCACCGGGCGCGACGTGACTGTCGAAGCGCACCGGGATGTCTACGAGAAGGAGATCGACGCCTTCGGGACGGTCTTCACCCTGATTTCCATGCAGAAAATCGGCACCAGCGCGGTGCAGAGCCGCGCCACCGGCGGGGTTGCGGGCGGCACCTACCTGTTCGCGCTGCCGGGAAGCACCGGCGCCTGCCGCGATGCCTGGGACGAAATCCTCGGGTTCCAGCTCGATTACCGGCACCTGCCCTGCAATTTCGTCGAGATCTTTCCGCGCCTCGAGGAACACAAGCGACGGAAATGACGCGAAACCACGTAACATGAACGTGGTGCGACACGGCGTGTCGTCTCATATGATAATCTGAGTCAGGGCCCTTTGGTCCGATCCCCGAGGGAAGCCAGGATGCGTTTTCTCCGCCAGAGCCTCGTTGGTCTCTTTCTGCTCTCGCTGACCCTGGCGCTGCTGGTCTACGCCGGGGCGCTGGTGCGCGACGCGGTGATGGTGCGGCTGAACGATGTGCCGCGCATGCCCGAGGCGCGCGAACGGGTCTTCGCGGTGAACGTGACGCCGGTCGCCTTCGAGACCGTGACCCCGGTGCTGACCGCCTTCGGCGAGGTCCAGAGCCGCCGCACGCTGGAGTTGCGCAGCGCCATCGAGGGCACGCTGATGGAGCTCGCGCCCGAGTTCGTCGAAGGCGGACGGGTGGCGGCGGGGCAGGTGCTGGCACGCATCGACCCGGCGGATCTCGAGGCGGCGCTGCAGAGCGCCGAGACCGCCCTCACCGACGCCGAGGCTGAGCTGCGGGAGGCGCGCCGGGCGGTCGGGCTCGAGGAAGATGCGCTGGGCGCCGCCGAGGAGCAGGCGGTGCTGCGCCAGAACGCCTACGAGCGGCAGCAGGACCTTGCCCGGCGCGATGTCGGCACCGCCGCTGCGGTCGAAGAGGCCGAGCTGGCCGCATCCTCGGCGCGGCAGTCGGTGGTGAGCCAGCGGCAGGCGGTGGCGCAGGCCGTGGCCCGGGTCGACCAGGCGACCACGGGGCTCGCGCGGGCACGGATCAGCCGTGACGAGGCGCAGCGCCGGCTCGACGAGACCGAGATCCGCGCCGCCTTCGACGCCCAGCTCAGTGACGTGGCCGTGGTGGCCGGGCGCCGGGTCTCGGCCAACGAACAGCTTGCCACGCTGGTCGATCCCGAGGCGCTCGAGGTGGCGTTCCGGGTCTCGACCCTGCAATACGCCCGGCTGCTGGGCGACGACGGACGCCCGCGCGCCACGCCGGTGCTGGCGCGGCTCGAACTCTACGGTGCCGATCTGGTGGCCGAGGGGCGGCTCTCCCGCGAGGGGGCGGCGGTGGGCGCAGGCCAGACCGGGCGGCTGCTCTATGCGACGCTTGACCGGCCCGCGGGGCTGAAGCCCGGCGATTTCGTCACCGTCGAGGTCACCGAGGCGCCGCTGGAGCGGGTGGTGCGCCTGCCGTCAACGGCGCTCGACGCTGCGAGCCAGGTGCTGGCGCTGGATGCCGACGACCGGCTCGAGCCGGTGCCGGTCAGGCTGCTGCGCCGTCAGGGCGACGACGTGCTGGTTCAGGGCGATGCGCTGGAAGGCCGCGAGGTCGTCATGGAGCGCACGCCGCTGCTTGGCGCCGGCATCAAGGTGCGGCCGCTGCGCGCGGGCCAGGGCGCCGCGACGGCGACGCCCGCCGCGACCGAGGGCCCCGAGATGGTCGAGCTCTCCACCGAGCAGCGGGCGCGTCTGGTGGCCTTCGTCGAATCCAGCACGCGGATGCCGGCCGAGGCCAAGGAGCGAATCCTCTCGCAGCTGTCGCAGGACCGGGTGCCGGTGCAGGTGGTGCAGCGCATCGAAGAGCGGATGGGGGGCTGATCCTTGCGACAGATCCCCGGCCCGGCGCGCGGCATCCTCAGCTACTTCACCCGCCACCCCACGGTCGCGAACCTGCTGCTTGTGATCCTGCTGGCCTCGGGGCTGCTCGCGGTGCCCAACATGCGGGCGCAGTTCTTCCCCGACGTGGTGGACGACGACGTGACCGTCCGCGTCACGTGGGAGGGCGCCGGTCCCGAGGACGTCGATTCGGGCATCGTGCAGCTGCTGGAGCCGACGCTGCTCGCGGTCGAGGGGGTGGTGAGTTCCGAGAGCATGTCGCGCGAGGGCTCGGCCTCGATCGAGCTCGAGTTCGAGCCGGGCTACGACATGATGAAGGCGGTGGACGATATCCAGGTCGCCGTGGACAGCGTGACCGAGCTGCCCGACGACGCCGAGGACCCGACCATCCGTTCGGGTGGCTGGCGCGACCGGGTGACCGACGTGGTGATCACCGGTCCGGTGGCGACCGCCCAGCTTGCCCGCTTCGCCGACGAGTTCGTGCTGCGGCTCTTCTCCGAGGGCGTGACCCGCACCACCATCCGCGGGCTCGCCGCGCCGCAGGTCATCGTCGAGGTGCCGACGCGCAACCTCATCGCCCATGACGTCACTATGCAGGAGATCGCGACCGCCATCGCCGGCGAGGTCGATGCCAACCCGGCGGGCGACGTCTCGGGCGCCAATGCCCGCGTGCGCACCGGCGTCGAGAAGCGCAGCGCCGACGACATCGCGGCCATCGTGCTGCGCTCGGAACAGGACGGCACCAAGCTGACCGTCGGCGACGTGGCGACCGTGCGGGTCGAGGGCGTCGACCGCGCCCGCACCTATTTCGTCGGCGGCAATCCGGCGATTTCGATCCGCGTGGACCGCTCGGCGCAGGGCGACGCCATCAAGATCCAGCACACGGTCGAGGACGTGGCGCGGTCGTTCCAGGCGGCGCTGCCCGAGGGCACCAGCGTCGACCTGATCCGCACCCGCGCCGAGGCGATCACCGCACGGCTCAACATCCTGCTCGAGAACGGCGCCACCGGCCTTCTGCTGGTGGTCGTGCTGCTGTTCCTGTTCCTCAACGCCCGCACCGCGCTGTGGGTGGCAGCGGGGATCCCGACCTCGATGCTGGCGGCGCTGGCGCTGATGTATGCCTCGGGGCTCACCATCAACATGATCTCGCTCTTCGCGCTGATCATCACGCTGGGCATCGTGGTGGACGACGCCATCGTGGTGGGCGAGCACGCGGACCACATGTCGCGCCACGGCTACGGGCCGGTCGAGGCCTCCGAGCTTGCCGCGCGGCGCATGGCGCTGCCGGTGTTCTCGTCGACCCTGACCACGGTCATCGCCTTCTTCGGGCTCACCGCGATCAGCGGGCGCTTCGGTCAGATGATCCAGGACATCCCCTTCACGGTGATCGCGGTGTTGCTGGCGAGCCTCGTGGAGTGCTTCCTGATCCTGCCCAATCACATGGCCCACGCCATCGCGCATTCGCGCAAGCAGCACTGGTACGACATGCCCTCACGCATGGTGAACCGCGGCTTCCGCTGGGTCCGCGAGCGGCTGTTCCGGCCGTTCATGGCGGGCGTCATACGGGCCCGCTACGTGGTGCTGGCCGGCGCCGTGCTGGCCTTTGCGAGCCAGGCGGCGCTGTTCATCCGGGGCGACGTGCAGTGGCGCTTCTTCAACTCGCCCGAGCAGCCCTCGATCACCGGCAACTTCGCCATGGCGCCCGGGGCCAAACGCGCCGACACACTCGAGCAGATGCGGATGCTGCAGCGCATGGCCGACGAGCTTGGTCGCGAGTACGAGGACCGCTACGGTCGCAACCCCATCGACTACGTGATCGCCGAGATCGGCGGCAACGCAGGGTACGGCCTCGCGGGGAGCGACAGCAAGGACGAGGACCAGCTTGGCGGCATCTCGATCGAGCTCATCGACGCCGACCTGCGGCCCTATTCCAGCTTCGCCTTCGTGGGCGAGCTGCAGGAGCGGGTCGAGCGGCACCCGCTGGTCGAGACCATCAGCTTCCGCGGCTGGCGTTCCGGCCCCGGGGATTCGGCGCTGGACGTGCAGTTCTTCGGCGCCACCTCCGAGACCCTGAAGGCCGCCGCCGAGGATCTGAAGACCGCGCTGCTGCGCTTTCCCGAGGTCTCGGCGGTCGAGGACAACCTCAGCTACGACAAGGACGAGCTGGTGCTTGAGCTGACGCCGCAGGGCAAGGCGCTGGGCTTCACCATCGACGCGCTGGGCACGGTGCTGCGGCACCGCATCGGCGGCATCGAGGCGGCGACCTATCCCGACGGCCCGCGCAGCACCGAGATCCGCGTCGAGCTGCCCGAGACCGAGCAGACCGCCGACTTTCTCGAACGCACGCAGCTGCGCACCCCCGAAGGCGCCTATGTACCGCTTGCCGATCTGGTCAGCGTGACGCGGCAGACCGGCTTCTCGACGGTGCGGCGCGAGAACGGCATCCGGCTGATCTCGGTCACCGGAGACATCTCCGAGGACGACGCCGACCGCGCCGCCGAGATCATGCAGGCGCTCGAACAGGAGATCCTGCCCTCGATCGCCGAGCGGCGGCAGATCGAGTTCCGGATGGCCGGACTGTCCGAGCAGGAGGATGCGTTCCTCTCGGATGCGCGGACAGGCCTCACGCTGGTGCTGCTGGGTATCTACCTCGTGCTGGCATGGGTCTTCGCGAGCTGGACCCGGCCGCTGGTTGTGATGTCGGTGATTCCCTTCGGCCTCGTCGGCACGATCTACGGCCACGCGCTGTGGGAGGTGCCGATGTCGATGTTCACCGTGGTGGGCATCCTCGGCATGACCGGCATCATCATCAACGATTCCATCGTGCTGGTGACGCAGATCGACGAATACGCGCCCGACCGCGGCATGTTCCGCGCGATCATCGACGGTACGGCGGACCGGCTGAGGCCGGTGTTCCTGACCACCGCGACCACGGTGCTGGGCCTCGCGCCGCTGCTCTACGAGCGCAGCGCGGACGCGCAGTTCCTCAAGCCCACGGTGATCACGCTGGTCTACGGGCTGGGCTTCGGGATGCTTCTGGTGCTGATGGTGGTGCCCGCGCTGATCGCGGTGCAGCACGACATCAGCCGGCGGCTGGCGGCGTTCCGGCGCGGCGTCCGTTTCCGCATGGCGCCGGTGCGGGCGCTGATGGGCCTCGCGCTGGCGGCGGTGGTGCTGTGGCTGGGGGCGACGATGGGCTACGTGGCGGTGACGGGCACGCTTCTGCACGTGCTGGCGCTTCCGTCACTGGCGCTGCTGGCCCCGCTCGGGGCGGCCTTCGTGCTCTTCATCGGGGGCGTGGCCGCGGGGATCGTTCTGATCTGGGCGCTGGCCTCTGTCGCTCTGTTGATTCAGCGCCGGCGGCGGGCCGCCTGAGGCCGAACGCCTGAAGGATCAGCTGTCGCAACCCTGGATGTCGACCGCGTGCTCGCTGCCCAGAACGGTGAAGCGCAGCCGCGAGCGGTCGAGCATGAACGGCTTGCCGTCCATGTGCATGAGCTTGGTCTCGGTCACCAGCGTGCCGCCCTCGCGGCGGGTCTGCGGCTCGGCGGCCCATACCGTGGGCTGGCCGCTCTCGACCACCGCTTCCTCTTCGGCACCGGCGCGGGGCATGTCGATCTCGGCCCGCAGCGAGACGCCGCCGTCCACCGGGCGCACGCTGCAGCGCACCGCGCGCACCGAGGCCTCGCCGCGCGAGAACGGTGCCGAGGCCAGCGCCGAGGCGATCATAGGGTCGGGCGTGCTGCCCTCGGCGGGCAGGGTGGCGTCGATGCGGAGCGTGTGGGGCACGCAGATGTCGCTGCAGAGACCCATCTGCATCTCGGTCTTCAGGGTGATCTCGCCCTTGTTGCCGGGGGTGATCCGGATCGGCAGCACGAGGTCGCCCTTGTAGCCCACCGAGCGCATGCCGGACTGCCAGAACACGTGCGGCGTCGGCCAGAGCACGGCGATGTCGCGGGCATTGCGGGTGCCCTTCCAGTCGAAGCTCGGCGGGATGCCGGCATCCCCGGGCGCGCGCCAGTAGGTCTTCCACCCCGGCGCCAGCGACAGGTGCAGCGCTGCCATGTGGTCGCCGTTGGGCAGGCGCCAGCCGGGGCGCAGCTCGGCCCGCACGGGCTCTTCCGCCTGTGCCGGCTGAAGCGGCAGGGCGAGCGCGAGGCAGGCGGCAAGGGTCTTGGTCAGGGCTCGGATCATGCTCGACACATGGGCAATTCGGAATGAGTTGCCAAGTCACATTGCGGCGAGAGCACCGTGTGAGCCCGACTGTGTGACATGTCCTCCCTTGCACCATACCCGGCTGGGGGTCATGTTGGAGGGGCAACCCCGAGCAGGACAGCAACCGAATGGATATCGCCTCTGGCGCAACCGATCTTACGGGCAAGATGCTCATTGCCATGCCGGGCATGGGCGACCCGCGATTCGAACATGCCGTGGTCTACATGTGCGCTCACTCCGACGAGGGCGCGATGGGGCTGATCGTGAACAAGCCGTCGGGCGACGTCACCATGGCGGCCCTGCTCGAACAGCTCTCGATCTCGCCGGCCCCGGGGCTCGACCTGCGGCAGGTGCATTTCGGCGGGCCGGTCGAGGCCGGCCGGGGATTCGTGCTGCACTCGCCCGACTACAAGTCCGGGCTCACCACGCTGCAGGTCGACGAGGATTTCAACATGACCGGCACGCTCGACGTGCTCGAGACCATCGCCCGCGGCAACCCGCCCGAGCGCTGGATGGCGATGCTGGGCTATGCCGGCTGGGGGCCGGGGCAGCTCGAGGGCGAGCTGGCACAGAACGCCTGGCTGGTGTGCGATGCCTCGCCCGCGCTGGTCTTCGACACCGCCGATGCCTCGAAATGGGAAGCGGCGCTGAATTCCATGGGGATCCCGGCGCACCTGCTTTCGGCCGAGGGCGGCACCGCCTGACCTGCAAGCGCGCTGCCCGGCGGCGGTGTGCACTTGCGTCAACCTGCGGCAAATCGTGGCGCGGCGGTCCCCTTGGGTTTTGTCTGCGGGGGTTTGTCTGCGGGCGAGACATTTGCCAATCGGCGGGATGACGCAAACAGCGGCTGGCGGGCTGCCGGTGCGCATCGTGACCACCATCCTGCTGATCTCGTCTTTTCAACAGCTGCACCTGTTCCTTCCGCCCGCGGGGGCGGTGCAGGAGGACCGCAGCTTCATGGTTCTGGTGCAGCTGCTTTTCGTGGTGACGGCGGTGGCCTTCGTGGTAATCGAGCGGCCGGAGCCCGAGACCGACTGACGCCTCGGCGGTCTTGCGGTCTCAGCCCCGCGGCGCGGCGGCGCGGCTGAGCCGGTCGTTGATCGCCACGCCCAGCCCGACATGGGGAACCGGCATGACCGCGATGACCTCGGCGCCCGAGGAATCGAGCCGGTGCAGGTATTCGAACAGATTCGCCGCGGCCTCGACCAGATCCCCCGCGGGCGAGAGGTTCAGGTCGCAGTCGCCCTCGGTGCGGCCGAAGCCGAGCCGTGCCTCGCCCTCGTGCCACTCGGAGGCATTGAGCCGGACCCGCGCGTTCGGAGCGTAATGCGAGGCAAGCTGGCCGGGGGCCGAGATCTGGTCACGGTCGCGCCGCTCCATCACCGGGCGGCCGAGCGCCTCGGACAGGAGCGCGGCGGTGACCCGGCCGGGGCGCAGCAGCGTCGGCTTGCCGGTGAGCCCGAGGATGGTCGATTCGAGCCCCACGTCGCAGGGGCCGCCGTCGAGCACCGCCGCGATGCGCCCGTCGAGGGTCTCGAGCACGTGCTCGGCGCGGGTCGGGCTGATGCGGCCCGAGCGGTTGGCCGAGGGCGCCGCCACCGGGCAGCCGCATTCGCGCAGGAGCGTGCGTGCCACCGGGCTCGCGGGCATCCGCACCGCCAGCGAGTCGAGCCCGGCGCTGACCAGCTTCGACACCTTCGCGCCCGCGCGGATCGGCAGCACCATGGTCAGCGGGCCGGGCCAGAACACCTGCGCCGCAACGTCGGCGAGATCGGACCACTGCACCAGTTCCTTGACCGCGTCGAGATCGGCGAGGTGAACGATCAGCGGGTTGAACGAGGGGCGGCCTTTGGCCTCGAAGATGCCGGCCACGGCGCGATCGTCGAGCGCGTTGCCGCCCAGCCCGTAGACGGTCTCGGTCGGGAAGGCGACCAGCTGGCCGTCGCGCAGCAGCGTGGCGGCGCGGGCGATGCCCTCGGGGTCGGCCGTGAGGCGCTGGGTTGCCATTTCGCTCATTCGTCGTGACGCCGCGTTTTGGTTGGACAGGGGCGCGGGGGCGACTAGGGTCGCTTCCCGAGAATTGCCGCATTGACTAGCTCAGTGCTCACATATTGCCAACCGTGATTGGAACATGGTCATGCCGTACCGCGCCCCCCGTCTCCGAGTTCAGCTTCCTTCTTGAAAATGTCGTCGGTTTCTCTGCCGTGCAGGACACGCAGCGCTTTTCCGAAGCGACCACCGATACGGTGACCGCGGTGCTGACCGAGGCGGGCAAGATGTGCGACGAGGTGATGGCCCCGCTGCAGCGCAACGGCGACCTGCATCCGGCGCGGCTCGAGAACGGCGTCGTGCGCAGCTCGCCCGGGTTCGCCGAGGGCTACAAGGCGATCTCGGACGGCGGCTGGGTGGCGATCACCGCGGATCCCGAATACGGCGGCATGGGGCTTCCGGTGGTGATCTCGACCGCAGTCAACGAGATGATGTCGGGCGCCTGCCTGTCGCTGCAGCTGAACCCGCTGCTGACGCAGGGCCAGATCGAGGCGCTTGAGCACCACGCCTCGGACGAGATCAAGGCCCTGTACCTGCCCAAGCTGATCTCGGGCGAGTGGTCGGGGACCATGAACCTCACCGAGCCGCAGGCGGGCTCGGACGTGGGCGCGCTGTCCTCCAGGGCCGATGACAACGGCGACGGCACCTACGCCATCACCGGCCAGAAGATCTTCATCTCCTGGGGCGATGCGGATTTCGTCGAGAACGTCTGCCACCTCGTGCTGGCGCGGCTTCCCGGTGCGCCTGCGGGAACCAAGGGCATCAGCCTCTTCATGGTGCCGAAGTTCATCCCCGATGCCGCCGGCAACCCGGGCGTGGCCAACAGCCTCAAGGTGGTGAGCCTCGAGCACAAGATGGGCCTGCACGGCTCGCCGACCTGCGTGATGTCCTACGAGGGCGCCACCGGCTGGATGATCGGCGCCCCGGGCAGCGGCATGAAGGCCATGTTCACCATGATGAACAACGCCCGCCTCGGCGTCGGCGGTCAGGGCGTGGGGGCGGCCGAGGGCGCCTACCAGCACGCGCTGGCCTTCGCCAACGAGCGCAAGCAGGGCAAGAGCCCCTTCGACACCATCATCGGCCACGCCGACGTGCGCCGCATGCTGGCGACGATGAAGGCCGAGATCTTCGCCGCCCGCGCCATCGCGCTGGACTGCGCCATCTCCATCGACATGGGGCGCGCCACCGGTGAGGCCGAGTGGGACGCCCGTGCGGCCTTCCTGACCCCCATCGCCAAGGCCTTCGGCACCGACATCGGCTGCGAGGTCTCGGAGATGGGCGTGCAGGTGCACGGTGGCATGGGCTACGTCGAGGAAAGCGGCGCCGCTCAGTTCTACCGCGACGTGCGGGTCACGGCGATCTACGAGGGCACCAACGGCATCCAGGCGATGGACATGGTCGGCCGCAAGCTGATGGACGGCGGCGAGGCCGCGGCCCGTCTGCTCGACGAGATCGAGGCCGACGCCGAGGCCGCCAAGGGCGCTCTGCCCGATCTCGCGGGCGCCGTCTGGGAGGCCGCCGAGACCCTGCGCGAGACCACCGAATGGTTGGTCGCCCAGCCCATGGCCGAGCGCTTCGGCACCGCGGTGCCCTACCTGCGCGCCTTCGCCCGGGTGCTGGGCGGGCATTACCACCTGCGGGCGGCGATGGCCGATCCCGACGGGGCGCACGGGCGCATCGCGCGCTACTACATCACGCGCCTGCTGCCGGAACACGCGGGACTTCTCGGCCACGTCCGCGCCGGCGAGGCCGAGCTGATGGAGATCTCCCCCGACGATCTCGCGGCCTGATCCCATGACCGGTTGCATCAGCTACCCGTACGACACCCCGCCCGAGCTGGGCAGCGCGATCGAAGTGGCGGAGGGGGTGCTCTGGATGCGCCTGCCGCTGCCCATGGCGCTGGACCATGTCAACGTCTACGCGCTGGATGACGGCGATGGCTGGACCGTCGTCGACACCGGCTTCTCGTCAAAGCGCACGCAGGCGATCTGGGAGACGCTGCTGGCGGGCCCGCTCATGGGCAAGCCGGTGACGCGGGTCCTGGTGACCCATCACCACCCCGACCACGTCGGCCTCGCCGGCTGGTTCCAGGAACGTGGTGCCGAGTTGGTGACCACGCGCACCGCGTGGCTGTTCTCGCGCATGCTGACGCTCGATTCGCAGGAGCTGCCAACCGAGGCGCAGCTGACCTACTGGCGCCGCTGCGGCATGGCGCCCCAGATCCTCGCCAAGCGCAGCGCCGAGCGGCCGTTCAACTTCTCGGACTGCGTCTGGCCGATGCCGCTGGGTTTCACCCGCATCCGGCAGGGCGACAGCATCCGCATCGGCGGCCGCACCTGGGACGTGCACATCGGCAACGGCCACGCCCCCGAGCACGCCACGCTCTGGTCGCGCGACGACAATCTCGTTCTGTCCGGCGACCAGATCCTCTCGACCATCAGCTCCAACATCGGCGTCTACGCCACCGAGCCCGAGGCCGACCCGGTGGGCGACTGGCTCGAGGCCTGCGAGCGCCTCGCCGAGCTGGCGCGGCCCGAGCACCTCGTGCTTGGCGGCCACAAGCTGCCGTTCACCGGGCTGCCCTTCCGCATGGCGCAGCTGATCGAGAACCACCATTCCGCGCTGAACCGGCTGCACGGCTACCTCGACGTGCCGAAAACCGCGGGTGACTGCTTCCCGGTGCTCTTCAAGCGCAACATCGGCGAGGCCGAGTACGGGCTGGCGCTGGTCGAGGCCATGGCCCACTGCCTGCACCTCTGGCACGAGGGCCGGGTGCAGCGGGTGCTGCGCGAGGATGGCGCCTGGACCTGGCAGGCGCTCTGAGCACGGCTGCCGGGCCTCCCGCCCCGGGGGGCCGGCAGGCATTGAAAGATCGTGCTTTTTGGGCAGGTGACAGGGCCAATCAAATCGGCTAACCAATTCCACGGAGAGACCTTAATTCACAGGGACGGAGCGGACGAATGGCTGAGCACAAGCACGGCACCATGGACATCACCGATCAGGAACAGACCTTTCACGGGTTCATCAAGTTCGTGATCCGCACCGTTGCCGTGATCTTCGTGATCGTGGTCATCATGGCGATCTTCGGCGCCTGACGCCACGTCCTCTCAGGAGCTGCCTGCGATGTACTTCCGTGCCACGGTCCTTGCCGTTCTGGCCGCCTCTGCCCTTGCGGGCTGCACGACCCCTTCGGCGAACCGGGAAAACGCCTCGCTCGAGGCCATCGCAGCGGCGGCCTACGTCCATGACGGGCCGCCTGCGCTGACGCTCTACACCATGATCAACAACCGCAGCGAGGCGGGGGCGCATTCGAGCCTGATGATCAACGCGCCCTCGCAGCGCGTGATCTTCGACCCGGCGGGCTCGGTACGGGCGGTCGGCCTGCTCGAGCGCGATGACGTGCTCTACGGCGTCACCCCGCGCATCGAGCAGTTCTACGAACGCGCCCACGCGCGCGAGACCTACCGGGTGCGCATCCAGCGTGTCGAGGTCTCGCCGGACGTCGCCGAGAGGGCGTTGCAGCTGGCCGAATCCTACGGCGCCGTATCGCAGTCGCAATGCACCGTCGCGACCTCGGGCGTGCTGTCGCAGCTGCCTGGCTTCGGGGACATCAACCGCACGTGGTTCCCCAACAAGCTCGCCGACAATCTCGCGCAGCACCCGGGCGTGACCGAGCGCGTGGTGCGCGAGGATGATGCCGACGACAAGGCCGTCGCCATCGCCCGGTTCGAGGCTCAGGAAACCCAGTAACCGCCGGCGACGAGCACTGCGGCGCCCACGACCATCGCGAGCAGCGGGTTGCGGGCGAAGTAGCCCACCGCCAGCGCCACGGCTGCAGCCGCAAGGCGGACCGGATCGGTCTCGCCTCCGGTGGCCGTGGGCCAGACGATCAGCGGCATGACCAGCGCCGGCAGCACCGACACGGCGGTGTAGCGCAGGTGGCGCATCAGCCACGCGGGCAGGGGGCGGTCGCCGACCAGCCCGAGGAAGACGAAGCGCAGCCCGAAGCTGCCGATGCCGAGCCCGATGATGACGGTCCAGAGGTCGACGCGGTCGATCATGCCGGTGCTCCCCATCTGCGTTCGACCTCGGCCCCCGCGGCCATGCCCAGCACCGCCGCGACCAGCAGGCCGAGATTGTAGGGCAGAAAGGCGAAGAGCAGCGCCGAGGCGCTCGCCACGAAGGCGGCGGACATGTGCGCACCGGTGCGCAGCCCCGGTCCCACCAGCGCGATGAAGGCGATCGGCATGGCGAAGTCGAGCCCGGTGTTCATCGGAATGTTCGAGCCGACCAGCGCGCCCACCACGGTGAAGATGTACCAGAACGGGCAGATCCCCGAGACCGTCCCGATGAAATAGGCGAAACGCTCGGCCTGGCTCAGCTCGCGGTCCTTCTCGAACTTGATGATGCCGAGCGCGTAGGACTGGTCGATGAGGAAATACGCCGCGATGCCGCGCTTCCACAGCGGCAGGTGGCCGAGGTGCGGGGTCAGCGAGGCAGAGTACATCGCCATCCGCAGGTTCACCGCCAGCGACGAGGCCAGCACCACGATCAGCGGCGCGTGGTCCTGCATGAGCTGGAGCGCGGTGAACTGGGCGGCGCCTGCGATCACCGCGACCGAGAAGCCAAGCGCTTCGGCCGCGTTCAGCCCGGCGTCGTCGGCCAGCACGCCGAAGAGCGTCGCGAACGGGACGATCACGAGCAGGAAGGGCAGGCCGTCGCGCAGCCCTCTCCAGTAACTTGACTTCACGCCGGGCCCGGCCATGGTTTTCCTTTCCGGAAGGGTTCGGCAAAGCCGTATCCAAGCCCGGGAAAAGATGCAAACGGCGCGGTCGCGGAGGACGGCGGGGACCCATGAAGCAGCGCAGAAGACCGACCCGGCGCGGGGCCTGCGCGAGCTGTCCGGCGTGGAACCGGCGGAGCGGCGCGTAGTGACCGGCGCTTTCTTCGACCGGGTGCTGATGGTCGACTGGTCCTCGGGCAACGACACCGGCCCGAGGCCGCGCAAGGACGCCATCTGGCTGGGCGAGAGCACCGCGCAGGGCGACGCCGCGCCGCTCTACCTGCGCAACCGCGTCGCGGTCGAGGCGCTGCTCGGCGACCGGATCTCGGCCGCGCTGGAGTCGGGTGAGCGTCTGATGCTGGGGTTCGACTTCCCCTTCGCCTATCCACGCGGTTTCGGGACGGCGCTGACCGGCAGCGCCGATCCGCTCGCGGTCTGGGCGTGGCTGGAGGCGCGGCTCGAGGATGCGCCGAAGCGCAACACCCGCTTTGCGCTTGCGGGCGAGGTGAACCGGCGCTTCCCCGGCATCGGGCCGTTCTGGTTCAACGGTGGCAAGGCCGATGTTCCGGACCTGCCGCGCCGCGATACCCGCACGGGCCATGGCATGCCCGAGCGCCGCGAGGTCGAGGGCGCCGCGAAGGGCAGCTTCACCTGCTGGCAGATGGGCGGCGCCGGCGCGGTGGGCGGGCAGGTGATGACCGGCCTGCCGGTGCTGCACCGGCTGCGGGCGCGATTTCCCGGTCGGATCGCCGTCTGGCCCTTCGAGCCGCTCGACCGGCCCATCGCCTTCGTCGAGATCTGGCCGTCTCTCTTGCGTGGGGCCGTGGCCGAGGCGCTGGCGGAGGGCGGGATCAAGGACGCCCATCAGGTGCGGCTGACGGCCAGGGCGCTGGCGCGGCTTGCGCCGGAGCGGCTTGCCGCGATGCTCGACGTGTCGGCGCCGGAAGAGGGCTGGATCCTCGGCCTCGGGTTCGAGGACGAGCTGCAGGCGGCGGCAAGGGAAGGGTGATCCGGCCCTGCGGGGGCCGGAGGGGGCTCAGTCGAAGGTGCCCGCGACCCGGCCCAGCAGCATGAAGGCGCGCGAGGAACGGGTGTTGGCAAGTTCCGAGATCTCGGTGTCGCTGGCCTCGGGGGTGAAGCGCGCGACCGCCCGGTCGAAGAGCCGCAGGAAGTGGTGCGCCGCATCCCGGAAGATCGGGTCCTGCTTCATTCGCGCGCTGGTGAGCGCCAGCGACGAGCGGTCGCGCACGCCGCCCAGCGGCGCGATGGCGCGGCCACGGGTCCCCTCGGCAAAGGCGCGCCAGATCTCGGGGCGGGCCATGTCGGGGCGCAGGTCGTCCATGTAGATGCCGTCCTGCGACAGCAGCGTGAGCACGTCCTGGGCGGCCTGGATCAGCTGCGCCGACTGCCGGTCCTTCAGCGCCCGCCGCAGCGCCGAGAAACCGGCCTGGTCGTCGGCGGTCTCGGGGAAGTTCAGCGCCCGGATGAAATCGGCGTTGGCGACTGGCGGCTGCAGCGCCTCGGCGGGCGTGCCGAGCGACAGCGCCGGCTGGTCGTCGCCGGGCTGGGGCGCCGCGGCGGGCGGCGCGGCGGTCTGCGCCGGGGCCACCGCGCGGGTGGTGGCGAAGGTCGCCAGCGCGGTCTCGGTTTTGCGCTGCGCCGCCATGATCTCGTCGAGCTTCTTGGCGATCGCCTGCGCGCCCGGATCCTTGCGCCCCGCCTGCGCCTGCGCGATGTAGGCGTTGCGGATCGCGTCGATGGCGGTCTGCAGGCGGGCGCTTTCCTCGCGCATCACCCGGCTGGCCTTGGCAGCAGTCGCCGCGACCCAGATCAGCGCCACGGGGATGAAGACCACCATGATCGTCAGGACGAACTGCAGCGCGTCCGTCCCCTCGCCGGTATAGAGCATGAAGACCCCGGACGAGAGCGCCAGCCACGCGACGCTGAGCGCCGCGGCCGTGATCTCGATGCCGTTGGGGCCGCCCTTCTGCGACCGGTCGTAGATTCCGATCGGGCTCTGGCGGCTGTCGTTGCTGTCGACCATCTGGAGCGGACCTTACTTGTAGTCGATGCTCAGGATCTCGTAGCTCTTCTCGCCGCCGGGCGTGCGCACCTCGACGCTGTCACCGGCTTCCTTGCCGATCAGGGCGCGGGCGATGGGCGACTTGATGTTGAGCAGGCCGCGCTCGATGCTGGCCTCGTGCTCGCCGACGATCTGCCACGTCTTCTCCTCGTCGGTGTCCTCGTCGACGACCTTCACGGTCGCGCCGAACTTCACCGCTCCCGAGAGCGTGCGGGGGTCGATCACCTCGGCGAGACCCATGATCGATTCGATTTCCTTGATCCGGCCCTCGATGAAGCCCTGCTTCTCTCGCGCGGAATGGTATTCGGCGTTTTCCTTGAGGTCGCCGAGCTCGCGCGCCTCCGCGATCGCCTGGATCACGGCGGGACGCTCTTCGCTCTTGAGCTTCTTCAATTCGGTTTCGAGCGCGGTGAAGCCCGCGCGGGTGATCAGTATCTTTTCCAAGGAGGGGGCTCCTGAACGTACGGTTCGTGCATTCCAGTCTGAGTATCGCACATAACGTGTCTCCCCGCCCCCTCGTCAAGGTCCAGACCGGCACGCGCTTGCCGATTAGGTCGCGAAAACGGCGGAATCGCGATCACGCTCCCTCGCGGGGCCGGTCCGGGCTGGTCCGCGATCGGTCCGGGGGCCCCGCGGGGGCGCAGCGCCGAGGCGCATGAAAACCCTGTCAGAAACGCACCAATGGTCGCTTGTGAGCGCTGCGACGCCGTGTTTTGATTGACCTTCGCTGCGCCGCCGCGTTAGGCCGAAGCGCAAGAAAATTTCACGGGAAGCCAGCGGAGGGGTCGGTATGTCCGGAATCGAGCGCGAGTCGATGGAATATGATGTTGTGATCGTCGGAGCGGGGCCCGCGGGCCTCTCCGCGGCGATCCGGCTCAAGCAACTGGATGCCGACCTGAGCGTCGTGGTGCTCGAGAAGGGCTCCGAGGTGGGCGCGCACATCCTGTCCGGGGCGGTTCTCGACCCCTGCGGGCTCGATGCGCTCATGCCCGACTGGAAGGAAAAGGGCGCACCGGTCAACGTGCCGGTCCGCGAGGACAAGTTCTACGTCCTCGGTGAGAGCGGCAAGCTCGGCATCCCGCACTGGCCGATGCCGCCGTTCATGTCGAACCACGGCAACTACATCGTCTCCATGGGCAACGTCTGCCGCTGGATGGCCGAGCAGGCCGAGGCGCTGGGTGTCGAGATCTTCCCGGGCATGTCCTGCTCCGAGCTCGTCTACGAGGGCGACCGGATCAAGGGCGTGGTTGCGGGCGAGTTCGGCCGCGAGGCGGACGGCACCCCCGGGCCGGGCTATGAGCCGGGCATGGAGCTGCACGGCAAGTACGTGTTCCTCTCCGAGGGCGTGCGCGGCTCGCTCGCCAAGGAGGTCATCGCGAAATACGACCTGTCCGCCGGCAAGTGCCCGCAGAAGTTCGGTCTCGGGATGAAGGAAATCTGGGAGATCGACCCGGCGAAGCACAAGGAAGGCCGCGTCGAGCACACCATGGGCTGGCCGCTGGGAAGCAACGCCGGTGGCGGTGCCTTCATCTACCACATCGAGAACAACCAGGTGTATGTGGGCTTCGTGGTTCACCTGAACTACAAGAACCCCTACCTGTTCCCGTACATGGAGTTCCAGCGCTTCAAGCATCACCCCCACGTGGCGGCGCTGCTCGAGGGCGGCAAGCGTGTGGCCTACGGGGCACGGGCGATCTCCGAGGGCGGCTACCAGTCGATGCCGAAGATGGTCGCGCCCGGCGTGGCGCTGCTGGGCTGCTCGGTGGGCATGGTCAACGTGCCGCGCATCAAGGGCAACCACAACGCCATGCTCTCGGGCAAGGCCGCGGCAGAGGCCGCCTTCGAGGCGATCCGGGCCGGACGCGAGGGCGACGAGCTCACCGCCTACGAGACCGAGGTGCGCGAGGGTGCCATCGGCAAGGACCTGTGGAAGGTGCGCAACGTCAAGCCGATGTGGTCGAAATACGGGCTCATGGGCTCGCTGACCGTGGGCGGGCTCGACATGTGGACCAACCAGCTCGGCTTCTCGCTGTTCGGCACCATGGGCCACGGCAAGAACGATGCGGCCTCGACCGAGCCCGCGTCGCACCACAAGCCGATCGACTACCCCAAGCCCGACGGCAAGCTGTCTTTCGACCGGCTGACCAACGTGTCCTTCGCCTTCACCAACCACGAGGAAAGCCAGCCCTGCCACCTTCGGCTCAAGGACGAGGCGGTGCCGGTGGTGGTGGACTACACCAGCTTCGCCGGCCCCTCGCAGCGCTACTGCCCGGCAGGGGTCTACGAGTTCGTCGAGGAAGAGGGCGGCCCGCGTTTCGTCATCAACTTCCAGAACTGCGTTCACTGCAAGACCTGCGACATCAAGGACCCGGCCCAGAACATCACCTGGACGGTGCCCCAGGGCGGGGACGGCCCGAACTACCCGAACATGTGAGGCGGCGTCGGTTCGCGATGCTTTTCTACACGCAACGATCCCAAAGCCCCGGTTTTGCCGGGGCTTTGATTTATCGGCGGATTGGCCCTTGCATCCGGGACATTCGATCCGCTAAAGGGGTCGGCGGAGAGGTGGCCGAGTGGTCGAAGGCGCACGCCTGGAAAGTGTGTAGGCGGGAAACCGTCTCGAGGGTTCGAATCCCTTCCTCTCCGCCACTTGCCTTTGATTTCATTGAGAAATCTGGCAAGAGGCCAAATCTACTCACCATCTACTACTCATTTTTGAGCGGTAGATTTGTGCGTTTTGCTCACGGAAGTGTGACAAGCCCGGCCTGTCCATCCGCTTGTCGAGCAGCCTTGCCCCTAACTTGTCCACGGCACATAGTCCCATCGTATTTTATAACGAAGGGGAACGATTTGACCAAAGACCAACTTTGGGAATACGCCCTCACGACGGGCGCGTGGATATGGGCTAACTCGCTTCCCCTTGCGCAGGTTCTCGCCGCACTAGTAACCGCAGTCGCCACAATTGCGCTTTGGCGTGTAACGCGTGTTCTTGCGGTCGAAACAACGACACTCGCCAAAATGACGGCGCAACCTTTCGTCGTGTGTTGGCTAGATTCTAGCACAGCTAGCGCAATCGCGCTCAACCTCACGCTTCGCAACACGGGCAACGCGACTGCATTTGACATTAAGGTGCGGCTAACACCGGCGCTGGCGGACAAGCCAGATGGAACACCTTCCGGCGAAGACAAAGAAACCGCCTTTGACACATCGCTACTTCCACCCGGCCAAATGCTCAGCATTCAAGGGGCGATGGGACCGCAGGTCCACGACAAAGTTTTCACGGCGAAGGTTAGTTGGTCGTCTTATCCCGGTTCCAGCGAACGCGAAACACTGGAATATACCTTTGAACCCAAAGACGGGTTTAGAGGCGGCTTCAACTCCAAAGGCATTCACGACGTTGCCCAAGAGCTTGAGAAAATTCGCAAACAACTGCCGAAGTGAAAGACTACCGGCTGGAAGCCGGTGGTTTAAATCCAATAGGTGAAAAATAAAAAGAACCCCGCCGAAGCGGGGCTAGTTGGCACTTTCAGAAGGAACACGGGTTACGCGGCTACGGCGTAGGTACTTCGGCAAACCTCTTGCACGTTGGCCCGGTCTTTCGACGTGATCGCGTACAGCGGCACGGCAAGCACGGCGGTTTCGGTTAGGTCTAGGTCATGTTGACAAATGGCGCACCCAAAGGCGTATCGACGTGATGTCGATGAAGCCCAGGAGGCTCTCCGCAGTTTTGTCGTAGCGGGTGGCGACGCGGCGGGCGTTCTTCAGCTTGTTGAAGCACCGTTCGACCAGGTTGCGCAGTCGGTATAGTGATCGGTCCACGCCAACGCGCTTTTTGCGGGACTTGCGCATCCTTTGCCCGGCAGGGCATCGCAAAGCGATGTCCCGAGAGGGGAATGACCGGCAGGACATCCCGTTTGTCCATGGTTTCCCGAATGCTGTCAGCGTCATAGCCTCGGTCGGCCAGCAGGACGCTCGGG
>NZ_FNAV01000014.1 GCF_900102075.1 Salipiger thiooxidans
CGCTCACGGATCAGCGTCAGCGCAAACTCACGCACCGCGGGATCGATCCGGTTGTTGGACGGACGTCCGCGGGCCTTGTGCCGGATCGCTGCCGGACCATCGGCCTGGAACGTCTTCAGAAGCCGGTGAACCTGCCTTCGGCTCAGGCCCAAGACCGAGGCTGCCGCCACCGCAGACATCCGGCCTTGCACCACATCACTCAGGACTTCGATCCGGTTCAGCTCGCGCTCGCTCATGACCACCAATCCCACGGCCGCACTCCAATCCTGCCCATTCAGGGGAGTGTGACACTTCAGCTTTGCTCATGTGGGACATTCTAACTTGGCGCTTACAGACAGATTTCCCATAAGGTTGATTATGTAATATATAAGTGCGCCCGCCGGTCAGCTTTGCGCACGGCGCGCCGAATGGCTCTTGCGCAGCAATCCGTAGACCGCGCGCACCATCACGCTGCCCCAGAGCGCCAGCGTCAGCACCCCCAGCACCGCCGAACCCGGCCGGTCGAAGAAGGCCAGCAGGTCTCCCTGCGTGCTGATCAGCGACTGCATCAGGTTCTGCTCGACGATCTTGCCCATGACAATGCCCAGCACCGTCGGCGCGAGCGGCAGCCCGGAGGCGTTCATAATCGCCGCCAGCACGCCGAGCCCGATCATCACCAGCAGCCCCGACATGTCGTTGTTGATGGCGAAGGCGCCGAGACAGGCAAGGATCAGCAGCGTCGGTGCGATCACCGTGGTTGGCACCCGCAGCACCAGACCCGCCATGCGGATGCCGAGCCAGCCGAAGGGAATGAGCATGAGATTGGCAAGGAAGAACACGAGGAATACCGCGTAGACCATCTGGCCGTTCTCGAGGAACACCATCGGCCCCGGGTTCACGCCCTTGAGATAGAGCACCCCGATGGCGATGGCCGTGATGGTATCGCCGGGAATGGCGAAGACCAGCGCCGGGATCCATGCGCCCGCAAGCGCGGCGTTGTTGGCCGAGCCCCCCGCCACGATGGGCTCGATGTGGCCCTTGCCCCATTTCTCGGGCTCCCGCGTCGCGCGCCGTGTCACCGCGACGGAAATCCACGCCGCGATGTCCGCACCGGCGCCGGGCAGCGAGCCGATGGCCGTGCCCATGACCGAGCCGCGCAGCGAGGGCCACCAGTAGCGGCGCCCTGCCCGCCCGATCTTGGACAGCGCCGAGCCCGGCGCGCCCTCGGGCAGCTTGCGCACCGTGGCCTCCTGCGACAGCAGGCGCAGGATCTCGGGCAGAGCGAACATCCCGATCAGCGCCGGGATGAAGGAGATGCCTTCGAGCAGCGCCCAGGACCCGAAGGTGAAGCGGGGGAAGCCGGTGGTGTAATCCATGCCGACGCAGGCGATCAGCAGGCCGATCATCAGCGAAGCCATGCCCTTGAGCAGGTCGTCACCTGCCACCAGCACCGCGCAGCTGAGGCCGAGGCAGCCCAGCCAGAAGAACTCGAAGCTCGAGAAGGTCAGCGCGAAATTGGCCAGCAGCGGTGAGGCGGCGATCAGGATCACCGTGCCGATGATGCCGCCGATGGTGCCGAAGACCGCGGAGGCGCCGATCACGAACCCCGCCTCGCCCTTCTCTACCAGCGCGTTGGCGTCGGTCATGTAGGCGGCCGACGCGGGCGTGCCGGGAATGCGCAGCAACGCGCCGGGGATGTCGCCTGCGAAGATCGACATGGCCGCCGCCGAGACGATCGAGGCGATGGCCGCGATCGGCGACAGCAGGAAGGTGATCGGGATCAGCAGCGCCACCGCCATCGTGGCGGTGAGGCCGGGCAAGGCGCCGACCACGAAGCCGAAGAACGAGGCGACGACGATGGACAGCAGCGTGTCGGGGCTCGCCACCAGTACGGCGGCGCTTATCAGGTCCGAGAACATCACAGCACTCCCGTCAGCAGGCCCGAGGGCACCGGCACGCGCAGGAGCATCCGGAAAATCAGGTCGAAGGCGACCGTCAGCCCCACCGCCAGCGCCAGCGACATCACCGGGCGCCGGAACGCCGCCAGAAGGCCCACCAAGAGGATGACGAAGACAAGGATCTGGATGCCCACCGTCTCGCCGAAGAGCACGATGGCGAAGACCGAGGCGAGGATGTAGAGCGCCGCAAGCGTGCCGCGCCGCAGGGTGACGGCGTCGGGCATGGTCAGGAGTTTCGGCGCGCCCTCGGCCGTGCGCACGCCGCGCAGCACCAGCCCGCCGCCGAAGATCACCAGCCCGATGCCGGTGAGCCGCGGGAAGAGGTCGGGGCCGTAGCTCTGGCCCGCGACCTGCGGGAAGCTGCCCACGTGCCAGATCACTGCGACCCCGAGCAGCGCCAGCAGCGCTCCGATGGCCGTGTCATGGATTTGCATGGGTCAGCCTCCTTTTCAGTCGTCGCGATCCGCCCGCGTCACTTCTCGAGCTGGTCGAAGATCACCTGCATCTTGTCGAGATCCTCGGCCATGAAGGCCTCGAATTCGGCACCGGGGCGCCAGACGTGCTTGAACCCGCGCTCCTGCAGCGTCGCGACGAAGCTCTCGCTGTTTGCGGCGGCCTCGACGGCCTTGCTCAGCACCTCGAGCGCCTCGGGGTCGAGGTCCTTCGGCCCGGTCACCCCGTGCCAGAGACCGTAGGTATAGTCGATCCCCTGCTCCCGCAGCGTGGGCACCTCGGGGAAGATATCGACGCGCTCGGCGGCCATGGTGGCGAGCGGGCGCAGCTTGCCGCCCTCGACCAGCGCGCGGGCCTCGACCAGCGAGGCGGTGGAGAAATCGCTGTTGCCGGCGGCCACGTCGAGATGACCCTTGGTGCCGCCCTGCGTCGGTACCCAGATCACGTCGTCGGGCGACAGACCCAGCGCGAACATGAGCCCGAGGAAGCCCGCGTGCCAGCTTGCGCCCGGCGCGGCACCGGTGCCCTTGATGGTGCCGGGGTTTGCCTTGATCGCGGCGACCAGCTCTTCCATCGATTGGTAGGGCGAGTCCACGCTCACCGTCACGCTGCCGGGCAGTTCGTTGGTCTGGCCGATGGCGGTCATGTCCGCGTAGGTCAGCGGCGCCAGCCCCTGCGGCTTGTAGAGCGAAATGTCCGAGGCGATGAGCCCGATGGTGTAGCCGTCGGGACGCGCGCGCGCGATGGCGGTCTGGCCCGGAATGCCGCCGCCGCCGTCGCGGTTGACGACCGACACCGGCTGGCCGAGCTCCTTCTCGAGCTCCACCGCCAGCGTGCGCGCGACGATGTCGGTGCCGCCGCCCGCCGGGTACGGCACGATCAGCTGGACCGGACGCTCGGGGTATTCGGCGAAGGCGGCGCCTGCGACCATGGTGAAGCCGGCGATCAGCGCGGCGGCCCTGCGGCGGGTGGTGGTGAACATGGTGTGATCCTCCCTGTGATCTCTGGTCAGGACAATGTCAGCCCGTAGGTGTCGGCGGCCGTCCCGGCGAAGAACGCCCGGCGGTCGCGCTCCGGCAGTACCGAGGTGATCTCGATGAAATCCTCGATGAGCCGGGGAAAGCTGCGGAACATGCCGTCCACTGGCATGTTGCTCGCGAACATGGCGCGGTCGGCGCCGAAGAGGTCGATGCAGGTCAGGATGACCTCGCGCTGCGCCTCGGTGGTCCAGTCCTCGCCTCGCACGCCGAGCCCGCTTACCTTGATGCGGACATTGGGCGGGGCGGCGGCGGTGGCGAGCGCCTCGGACCAGGCCCTCAGAACGGCGGGCTCTCGGCTGCCGGGCACGCCCGCGTGGTTGATGATGATGAGCGTGTCGGGGAAGTCGCGGGCCAGGTCCGCCGCGTCGGGCAGATGCCAGAACGGCGTCTGCAGCTCGAAATGCAATCCGTGCGCAGCAAGCCCGGCGTAGCCGCGACGGAAGGTCGGGCAGTTCATCGACCCCGCGAGGTCATGGCCGCGCGACCACTCCCCTGCCGTGGCAAAAGCCCTGGGCTTCTGGCGCAGCGAGCGGACCAGCGGGAAGGCGGCCTGCGCTGCGATCAGGTCGTCGACGTCGGGCCGGTCGAACCAGACCTGCGCCGTCATCGCCGCCGGAAACCCCGTTTTTTCATTGAGTTCCGCGATCCAGCGGGCCTCTCCCAGCGGATCGTCGGGCGACCATTCCGCCTCCATGTGCACGGCGGCGGCGATCTGCCAGGGCGCCGCAGCGGCGCGGTAGTCGTCCGGCAGGAAGTCCGCCTTCACCGCGCTGTAGTCGCCGTAGCGGTGCGGATGCTGCACGCCCTCCATGAGCCAGGGGTGCTTGCCGAGCGACAGATCCCAGACATGGCAATGGGCATCCACGATCTGCATCGCATCGGTCTTTGCTTCGCTGGTCACAGTGCCTCCCTGCCCAGTGCGGGCGCCTCAGTGACGAGCTTTGCATGCAATATGGGGGATTTGTCAAAGATTTTTGAGGTTAAACCCGAAATTTGTGCAAAATTGAATGCACTCAGTCAGTTGGCTCGGGGGTCTCCAGAGCTTTGCGTGCAATTTTCCAACCTGCGCGGTGGTGCGCCCGGAGCAATTCCCGTAGAAGAGGACCCTGCCGCCGCCGCAGCGCCTCGAGAATCTGCGCGTGTTCGGCCACCGCCTGCGCCCAGCGGGCGTGATCGCGATTCCCCGCAAAACGGAACCGGCGAATGCGGGCGCTCTCGCTGGAATAGACCCGCGACAGCGCCTCGTTCTGTGCGGCGTCGATGATCTTCTGGTGAATGTCCTGGTTGATGTGGAAGTAATCCATCAGCTCGCGACGCTCGAAGGCCTCAACCATACGCGTGTCGAGCTCGGCGATTTCCTCGATCATCTCGGGGGTTGCGCGTTCGGCGGCACGCTCGGCGCCAATGCTTTCCAGTCCGATCAGGATCTCGAGCGAGTCCTCGACGTCCTCGGGCGACAACCTCACCACCGTCGCGCCCGCGTTGGGACGGATCGACACCAGCCCCTCGCCCTCAAGGATCTTGAACGCCTCGCGCAGTGGCGTGCGCGAGATCCCGAGCCGCTCGGTCAGGATACGTTCGTTGATCCGCTCGCCCGGAGGAATCTCGCCGCTGACGATCAGGTCGCGGAGAAAATTCGTCACGAAGGTCGATCGCTGCCCGCGCGGCCAGCCGGCGACCTCCTCGGACAACGCCTGCCACCTGTCTTCGCCCATGCCTGCCCTCCCTTATTGCATGCAATCAATCTAAAAAACCGCGTCGATTTGCGCAAGGCAGTTGACGAGCGTACTTTTGAATGCAATCACTGTCGAAATCGCCGATTCAGAGGGTCGGCTGAGGAGATTTCTCGCAGATTGCGCGCAATACGGTGCCCGGCACCGATCCCACGCGCATGCAATCGCCGCAGATCCGGGGACCGCGAATGAACTACAACGCCTATTTCAGCGCCGACAGCCGCACCGTCGAAGCCTGCATCATCGGCACCGGGGGCTTTGGCCGGAGCTTCCTGTCGCAGGGCCTGCGCGTGCCGCAGATGTCGGTGCGCATCGGCGTCGACGTGGACGCGGCCACCGCGGCGGCGGCCATGCAGGACGTGGGCATCTCTTGGGACGACATCCGGATCTGCGACGACGCCGAGAGCGCCCGCGCCGCCTTCGAGGACGGGAGTTTCGTGGCGGTGGGCGACTTCGCGCTCGTCGCGGACCTGCCCTTCGACGTCGCGGTCGAGGCCACCGGCCATCCGGTCCACGGCGCCCGCCACGCCGAGCTGGCCATCGCCGCGGGCAAGCATGTCGCGATGGTCTCCAAGGAAGTCGACAGCGTCGTCGGACCCGGCCTCGCCGCCATGGCCGCCGACAAGGGCGTGCTCGTGACGCCGGTGGACGGCGACCAGCCGAGCCTGCTGATCGGGCTCATCACCTGGGCCCAGGTGCTGGGCTTCGAGATCGTCGCCGCGGGCAAGTCCAGCGAATACGACTTCGTGCACGATCCCGAGACCGGCACCATCCTCTGCAACGGCGGCACCTACGAGGTGCCCGGGTTCGCGCCCTTCGCCCGCATGGGCGACCGCAGCGCCGCCGAGATCGTGGCGGCGAGGGCCGAGGCCGCAAGCGCCCTGCCCCAGCGCGCCGTGCCGGATCTCTGCGAGATGACCGTGGTCGCCAACGCCTGCGGCATGAGCCCCGACCGCCCCGACCTGCACTGTCCCATCGCGCGCATCGAAGAGGTGCCGACGATCCTCAGCGGCACCGAAGACGGCGGCATCCTGAGCCGCACCGGCGTGCTCGAGGTGTTCCATTGCCTGCGCGCCCCGGGCGAGATCAGCTTTGCGGGCGGCGTCTTCGTGGTGATCCGTTGCGACCATGCCGACACCTGGGAGATGCTGCGCGACAAGGGCCACGTGGTCAGCCGCAACGGCAAGACCGCCATGGTCTTCATCCCGCGCCACCTGCTTGGGCTCGAGGCCGCGACCTCGATCCTCGAGGCGGGCCTGCTGGGCGTCTCCAGCGGCGCGCCCGCGCCCGGCCACCACATCGACCTCGTGGCCCATGCCGACCGCGACCTGCCAGCCGGCCACCGGCTGGCCATGGGCGGCCACCACCATTCGATCGAGGGCGTCTCGGCCCGGATGATGCCCGCGGGCGCGCTCGACGGCGACAGCCCCGCGCCCTTCTACCTCGCCTCGAACTGCCGCCTCGCGCGGGATGTGGCGGCAGGAGAGCTCATCCGCATGCGCCATCTCGAGATCCCGCAGGACAGCGTGCTGGCCCGGCTTCGCGAAAGCCAGGACGCCCGCTTCTTCACAGCGCGCAAGAGCGCCTGACCGTACGACACCAAGGGAGGACCCGACATGACACTGACCCGACGCAATTTCCTGACCACTGCCGCCACGGCGACCGGCCTCATGGCCGCCCCGGCGATCCTGCGCGCGCAGGGCACGCTGGCGCTGCGCATGGGGCACCCGCACCCCGAGACTGACAGCTGGCAGGACACCGCGCTGTGGATGGCCGACACGCTCAAGGAAAAGTCCGGCGGCGAGATCACGCTGCAGGTCTTCCCCAACGGCCTGATCGGCAACGACCCCACCATGATCAACTCGGTCCGCGCCGGATCGCTCGACATCATGGTGACCGGCAACCCGTTCTTCACAAGCCTCGCGCCCGAGCTCAACGTGCTCGACCTGCCCTATCTCTTCCAGAACCGCGACCACGTGGCCCGCGTGCTCGACGGCGAGATCGGTGACCGTCTGCGCTCCGATTTCGAGGGCACCGGCCTCTTCGCGCTCTCGCTCTGGGAGACCGGCTGGCGCCACGTCACCAACAGCCGCCGTCCCGTCGCCACGCCCGAGGACATCAAGGGGCTCAAGATCCGCACCACGCCGAACCCGGCCCACATCGAGGCCTTCCGCCTGCTCGGCGCCGTGCCGACGCCGATGGCCTTCACCGAGCTTTTCACCGCGCTCGAGATGGGCGCCGTGGACGGGCAGGAGAACCCGACGACGCTGATCCTCAACTCGCGTTTCTACGAGGCGCAGAAGTACCTGTCGCTCACCCAGCACGCCTTTACCGCGGCGCCGCTGGTGACCAATGCCGAAAAGCTCGAGGCGATGGGCGAGGACCGCCGGACCCTGCTGATCGAGACCGCGCAGGAAGGTGCCAGGCGCCAGCGCGCGCTCAACGTCGAGCGTGAGGAAACCAGCCTCGCGACGCTCAAGGACGAGGGCATGGAGGTGGTCGAGGAACCCGATCGCGAGGCCTTCCGCGCCATCGTCGCCGACGAAGTGCAGGCCAAGTTCGCCTCGGAGTTCGGCAGCGATCTGATCGACCAGATCAACGGCGCCGCCGCCTGAACCGCAGACACGTGAAGACCAAGAGAACACCATGGACATCGTCGATCTGAGCATGACGGTCGGGCCGCACTTCCGCTGGGCCCCCGAGATTTCCGTCAAGGGTGACAAGAGCGCCGGAGACCAGTTCCGCGTGACCCGGCTCGCCACGACCTGCCATGGGTTCTCGCACGTGGACGCGCAGGCGCATTTCATCGCCGACGGCCCCACCATCGAGAGCACGCCTCTGGACCGGGTGGTGGGGCCGTGCCGTATCTTCGACCTCTCGGGCGTCCAGCCCGACGAGGAGATCGGCCCCGAGACCCTCGCCGCCGCCGATCCCGGCGGCAATCCGGGCGAAATCCTTCTGCTGGCAACGCAATGGGACACCAAGCGCGATTGCCAGACGCGCGAATTCTGGACCGAGGCGCCGTGGCTGAACCGCGCCGCCTCGGAATACCTGCTGGCGCTAGCGCCCACGGCGGTGGCGGTGGACTTCCCGCAGGATTACCCGATCCGGCTGCTCCTCGACGGCATCCGCGTGCCCGACGAGGAGCACGTGACCCATGACGTGCTGCTGCGCGCGGGCGTCACGCTGATCGAATACGTGGTGAACACCGCCGCGCTGAAGGGCAAGCGCACCTGGCTCTGCGCCGCCCCGCTCAAGGTCGGTAACGCCGACGGCGCGCCCGCCCGGATCTTTGCCATCGAGGACATGCCCGGCACCCCCGGCGGGGCGGCCTCCTGATGCAGCCGCCTCCCATCGTCACCGGCATCGTCCGCGCGGCCGACCTTGTTCTGGCCGCGCTCGAGGCGTTTCTCGTGTTCGTGCTCGCCGCCATGATCGTGCTGGTCTTCGGCAACGTCGTGCTGCGCTACGGCTTCGACAGCGGCATCACCGTGACCGACGAGGTCTCGCGCATGATGTTCGTCTGGATCGCCTTCGCCGGCGCCATCGCGGTGTCGCGCCGCCACCAGCAGCTGGGCGTGGATTTCGTCGTCGCGGCGCTGCCCGTGCTGCCGCGCCGGATCGTGCACCTGCTCGGCAATCTCGCGATCCTGTTCTGCTGCTGGGTGCTGGTCTCGGGCGCCTGGGGGCAGATGCAGCTCAACTGGATCAACACCGCTCCGGTCTCGGGCCTGCCCACGGCGCTCACCTATGCGGCGCCCTGGCTCGGGGGCATCGGCATCGGCTGCGTGGCCTTCGCCAACGCCCTCGGCGCGGCCTTCGGATACACCGCCGGCGCCATGGCCTCGGGGGAAGAGGACCACGGCGCATGACCACCATCCTGATCTTTCTCGTCGTCCTCATCGTGGCGGTCATCACCGGTGTGCCCATCGCCTTCGGCCTGATGCTCGCCGGGATCGGCATGCTGTGGCAGATGGGCTTCCTCGATTGGCAGTCCATCGCGCTGCAGATGACCAACAGCGCCGACAGCTTCCCGCTGCTCGCCATCCCCTTCTTCCTGCTCGCGGGCGAGGTGATGAACGCGGGCGGCCTGTCGAAACGGCTGGTGACCCTCGGGCTCGCGCTCGTCGGCCACCTGCGCGGGGGCCTCGGCTACGTCGCCATCGTCACCGCCGTTCTGCTGGCGAGCCTCTCGGGCTCGGCCATCGCCGACACCGCCGTGCTCGCGGGGATGCTGGTGCCGATCATGCGCAGCTCGGGTTACCCGATGGGCCGCGCCTCGGGGCTCATCGCCTCGGGCGGGATCATCGCCCCGGTCATCCCGCCGTCGATCGGCTACATCGTCTTCGGCGTCGCGGGAAACGTGTCGATCACCCGGCTGTTCCTGTCGGGCATCGTGCCGGGCGTCGCCATGGCGCTGGCGCTGACCGCGACCTGGTGGCTGATGTGCCGGCGCGAGAACATGTCGACCCTGCCGCGCAGGTCCGGTGCCGAGATCCGCACCGCGCTGGTCGACGCGCTGGTCGCGCTGATGCTGCCGGTGATCATCGTGGGCGGGCTCAAGTTCGGCATCTTCACCCCGACCGAGGCCGGTGTCGTGGCCTGTGTCTACGCGATCTTCGCGGGCGCCGTCATCTACCGCGAGATCAGCCTCAAGGCGCTCTACGACTGCATGATCAGCGCGATCCGCACCACCGCCGCCGTCATGCTGCTGATCGCCGCCGCCGGGATCACCGCCTATGCCATCACCATCGCCGGCGTACCGCAGCAGCTTGCGGGACTGCTCGGACCGCTCGCCCAGCACCAGGTGCTGCTGATGCTCGCCATCGTGCTGATCGTGATCGCCGTAGGCACAGCGCTGGACTTCATCCCGACCATCCTCGTGCTGACCCCGGTGCTGCTGCCCATCGCCAAGCAGGCGGGCATCGACCCGGTCTACTTCGGCGTGGTCTTCATGATGTCCGCCGCCATCGGCCTGCTGACGCCCCCGGTCGGCGCCGTGCTGAACGTGGTCTGCGCCGTGGCGCAACAGCGCTACTCGGACGTGGTTCGGGGCGTGTTCCCCTTCATCGTCGTCCAGCTTCTGCTGCTGGTCCTGCTGGTGCTGTTCCCGCAGATTGTCACCGTCCCCGGCCAGTGGCTTTACTAGGCGCAAACCGCCCCACTGGCCCGAACACCGGAGCGAACCCATGATCCTTGGCGCCATTGCCGACGACCTGACCGGCGCGACCGACCTGTCGCTGATCCTCTCCCGCAACGGCATGCGCGTCGTGCAGGTGATCGGCGTGCCCGACACGCTCGACACCGTCGCGCAGGATGCCGATGCCGTGGTGATCGCGCTCAAGTCGCGCACCAACCCAGCGGCCGAGGCCATCGAGATGTCGCTCGCCGCCGCCCGCGCGCTGCAGGCCGCAGGCGCAAAGCAGCTCTTCTTCAAGTACTGCTCGACCTTCGATTCCACCGACGAGGGCAACATCGGCCCGGTCGCGGCGGCGCTGATGGAGCATCTCGGGACCGCCACCACCATCGCCTGCCCCTCGTTCCCCGAGAACGGCCGCACGGTCTACAAGGGGCATCTCTTCGTCTTCGACCAGCTGATCTCGGACAGCCCGATGAAGGACCACCCGCTGACGCCGATGCGGGACCCGAACCTCGTGAGCGTGCTGTCGCGCCAGACCGACCGGCCCGTGCGGCTCGTTGCGCATGAGACCGTGCGCCGCGGCGCCGCCGCAATCGAGGCCGCCATCGCGCAGGAGCCCGGCATCTGCATCGTCGACGCGATCTCGGACGAGGACCTGCGCGCCATCGGCCGTGCCGTGGCGGAACTGCCGCTGGTCACCGGCGGTTCTGCCGTCGCCATGGGCCTGCCGGATGTCTACCGCGAGAAGGGCTGGATCACCCCCGCCGCCCCGGGCGAGGGCTTTGCCGCCCCCGAGGGCCGCGGCGTGATCCTCGCCGGGTCCTGTTCTGCCATGACCCGCCGCCAGATCGCCGCCGCCGAGAAGGCGGGCGTGCACATGCTTCGGCTCGACGCGCTCGAGATCGCCAGCGGCGCCACCACGCCCGAGGCGGTGGTCGCATTCGTCGAGGCGGCATCGCAGCGCTCGGACCTGCCGCCGCTGGTCTATTCCAGCGCCGATCCCGCCGTCGTGGCGCAGGCGCAGGACAAGCTCGGCCGGATGCGCGCGGGCGAGGTCGTCGAGGAGCTGCTGGCGAGCGTCGCCGCCTCCCTCGCCGCGCGCGGCTTCACCCGCTTCATCTCGGCCGGTGGCGAGACCTCGGGCGCGGTGGTCGCGGCGCTTGGGACCTCGGCCCTGCGCATCGGACCCGAGATCGACCCGGGCGTGCCCTGGGTCTCGGCGCTCGATGCGGATCGCCCGCTGTGCCTCGCGCTGAAATCTGGCAACTTCGGGGGCGAGGACTTCTTCCTCAAGGCATGGGAGATGCTGGCATGACCGCGACCCTATCCGAGGCCACCAAGGCCCGCGACCGCATCTGCGCCGTGGGCAAGTCGATCTTCGACCGCGGGCTGACCTTCGGCTCGACCGGCAACATCAGCGTGCGCCTTTCGGACGGCAGCATGCTGATGACGCCGACCAATGCCTCGCTCGGGGCGCTCGACCCCGCGAGGCTGTCGCGCTTCGACGCGGACGGCACCTTCCTCGACGGCGACAAGCCGACCAAGGAATCCTTCCTGCACATGTGCATGTACTGCCAGCGGCCGCATTCCAACGCCGTGGTGCACCTGCACTCGACCCATTCCGTCGCCGTCAGCGTGCTGGCCGAAGTGGACCCCGCGGACGTGCTGCCGCCGCTCACCGCCTATTACGTGATGCGCGTTGGCCGGCTTCCGCTGATCCCCTATTTCGCGCCCGGCGACGAGAAACTCGCCCGCGCGGTCGAAGAGCAGGCAGGCGACAACCACGCGGTGCTGCTCGCCAACCACGGGCCCGTGGTCGCGGGCGGTTCGCTGGAAGAGGCGCAATACGCGACCGAGGAACTGGAAGAGACGGCGAAGCTCTTTCTGATGCTGCAGGGCCACAAGACCCGGCCGCTGACCGACGATCAGGCCGACGCGCTGCGCAAGCGCTGACGCCCGCATCGCGAAACGGAAAAACCGCCGCGACGTCCCCGTCGCGGCGGTTTTCATGTCTACGGGACCAGGGCCTCAGCCGCCGAACATGCGCGAGCCGCCGCTGCCGCCGAAGCCGCCGCGAGACGAAACCGTCGCCGGCGTCAGCGGCGCCTTGCCCACGGTCGTGGGCGGCGTGCGGAACTGGCTCGAGCTCATGTTGCCGCGCCCGGCATTGGTCGAGAACGTCGAGGTGCCCGAGGCGTTGGTGAACCCGCCCTGCCCGTTGCGATAGAGCGGCTGCGACGCGGCAAACCCGCTGCGGCCGCTCATCATGTTGCCCAGCAGGTAGCCCATCATCAGCGGCATGAAGATGCTGCCCGAGCCGCCGCCCGCGGCCTGTGCCTCGGTCCCGCAGGACCCCTCGCCGTGCTCTTCCTCGCAGAGCTCGCGGCTGTCGTAGCGCGGCGCCGACTGCACGTGCAGCTCCTGCGCCTGCGCGAAGGCCGCATCGCAGTCGCTGGCCGACATCTCGGCGCTGGCGATCGAGGCGTCGCGGCAGCTCTGCAGGTCGGGGAAGGCCTGCGCCGTCACCTGTTCGTCGCGGCAGCCGGCCAGCGCAAAGGAGGCGGCGCCGAGGATGCCGACGGCAACGGTACGCGAGCGTTTTCTCTTGGGATGCGTCATGACAGGGACCTCCTAGCCCCGGATGAAATGCGGTTTGAAGCGCGACAGGTCCTGTGTGATGCGGGACCGGTCCTCGCGCAGGCCCATGCCGACGCAGGACTGCCCCACGATCCAGGCACCGACCACCGGCCGGAACCCGTCCATCACCGGCAGCGGATGATAGGCCTGAAGGATATGGGGATGATGGGCGTAGCTGTCATCGGGCGAGGCCTCGGTGACCGCGCCATTTTCGCGGATCGTGATCGAACTGCCCTCGCGCGAGAAGAGCGGCTTGCGCACCACCCGGTCCATGCCGGGCGCGTTCATGTCGGCGTCGTCCTCGAAGAAGGACGGCAGCAGGTTGGGGTGACCCTCGAACATCTGCCAGAGCACCGGCAGCAGGCCCTTGTTGGACAGCAGCGCCTTCCACGCGGGCTCCAGCATCCGCACGCCGGACGGGGCGACGTGGTCAGCGTAGGGATCGCGCAGCAGGTCCTCCCACGGGTAGAGCTTGAAGAGCGTGCCGATCACCCGGCTTTCGTCATCGACGAACTGCCCCTCGTCGCTGAGCCCGATCTTGTCGAGGTCGCAGTAATGCGCCCCCATTCCCGCCTCGCGCGCCGCCCAGCCGAGCATCTCGACGGTGGCGTAGTCCTCGGGCGCGCCGGCGACGGCGGTGAAGTGCAGCTGCTCGTCCTCGGCGAAGAGCTCGGCGAACCGGGCGACCAGCGCCTCGTGGATGCCGTTGAACTGGTCGTCGCCGGTGTGCAGCACGCCGAGCTCGAGCTGACCTTCCAGCCAGAGCCACTGGTACGAGGCGCTTTCATAGAGCGACGTCGGCGTGTCGGCGTTGTATTCCAGAAGCTTCGCGGGCCCCTGCCCGTCGTGCGCCAGATCGAAACGACCGTAGAGTTCGGGATCGCCGCGCCGCCAGCTGTCGCGCACGAGATCGCGATGCGCCTCGGGGATGGCGAGCCGCTCCATCAGCTCCTCGCTCTCGACGATGCGGTCCGCGGCCTCGCGGCACATGGCGTGCAGCTCGGTGGCCGGGTCCTCGATCATCGTCTCGACCTCGTCGAGCGTGAACCGGTAGGCCGAGGTCTCGTCCCAGTAGGGCTCGCCATGCATGTCCGCGAAGGTGAAGCCGAGTTCCTCGGCCTGCGCCCTCCAGCCAGGACGTTCCGGCAGGGTGATCTTTTCCATCTCTGTCCCGATTGTTGCGGTCTTGCCTTGGGGCCTTCCATACCGAAGGGGGCGGGCAAAAACCACCGTCCATCGGCGCCCTGCCCTGCGGTGAAGGCGGGTCGGAATGCCTTGCTGCGGGCGAGCGGCGGGCAGCAGAAAACCGCCGTCGCCCGGCGCCCGGGACGCGGCCCGCACGATTGTCGCTTCACGCTGCGCGCATGTCGTTTCCCAGCGTGTGCGAGTCGCGCGATTCCTGTCCAAATCACCGCAGCAGACCGGTAGCCCCGGGCGTGTGTTGGCGAACAGTTTTCGGCGGCAAGCGTCTGATAAAGAACGGATTCCGGTGCTTGCGGCTCTATGGAGGAGAAGAGACATGAGCAATATCGGTGTGGTCTACACGGGCCCCGGCAAGGTCGAGGTCCAGAAGATCGACGACCCGAAACTGCACGGGCCTGACGGTCGCAAACTCGAGCACGCGGTGATCCTGAAGGTCATCTCGACCAACATCTGCGGCTCGGATCAGCACATGGTGCGCGGGCGGACCACCGCACAGCCCGGGCTCGTGCTCGGTCACGAGATCACCGGCGAGATCGTCGAGGTCGGCTCGGACGTCGAGATGCTCTCGGTCGGCGACGTCGTGTCGGTCCCCTTCAACGTCGCCTGCGGGCGCTGCCGCTGCTGCCGCGAGGGCGACACCGGCGTCTGCCTCACGGTGAACCCCGAGCGCGCGGGTGGGGCCTATGGCTACGTCGACATGGGCGGCTGGATCGGCGGGCAGGCCCGCTACGTCATGGTGCCCTACGCCGACTTCAACCTGCTGAAGTTCCCGGACCGGGACCGCGCCATGGAGAAGATCCGCGATCTCACCATGTTGTCAGACATCCTGCCCACCGGCTTCCATGGCGCGCTGCAGGCGGGCGTGGGCGTGGGCTCCATCGTCTACGTCGCGGGCGCGGGCCCGGTCGGTATGGCCGCGGCTGCCTCGGCGCGCATCCTCGGCGCCGCGGTGGTGATGGTGGGTGACTTCAACAAGGAGCGCCTCGCGCATGCCGAGAAGGTGGGCTTCACCCCGGTCGACCTGTCGAAAAGCGACAACCTGCCCGAGATGATCGCCGAGATCACCGGCGCGCCCGAGGTCGACGCCGCCATCGATGCGGTGGGCTTCGAAGCCCGTGGCCACTCGGGCGGCGAGCAGCCCGCCATCGTGCTGAACCAGATGATGGAGATCACCCGCGTCGCCGGCGGCATCGGCATTCCCGGCCTCTACGTGACCGAGGATCCCGGCGCCGAGGACAAGGCCGCGCAGACCGGCAACCTGTCGATGCGCTTCGGCCTCGGCTGGGCCAAGGCGCAGACCTTCCACACCGGCCAGACCCCGGTGCTGCGCTACAACCGCCAGCTCATGCAGGCGATCCTGCACGACCGCCTGCCGATCGCCGACATCGTCAACGCGACGATCATCCCGCTCGACGAGGCGCCGCAGGGCTATGCCAGCTTCGACAGCGGCGTGGCGAAGAAGTTCGTGCTCGACCCGCACGGCCTGCTGGCCTCCTGACGCCTCGCTTGGATCCCGGGCCGCGTCAGGCCCGGGGCACAGCTGCGCCCGCCCCCCGCTGCGGCGAGGGGCGTCACGCCGGGCAAGGGCCCCGAGCCCCCCACGGACCCGACCCGCCCGAGGCGGGGCACCGCCCCCAGTCCCCGCTTCACCGCGCCGCGCGGCTTTTCGGTCGGGCCTCACTTCGGCACGCGCATTGCTTCACCGGCCGACGCGGAGCGCCTCGCCGCCCCGACGCAGGAGCTTCAGCGACCGGGTCTCGGGCCCCAGCGCCACGCTGTCGAGAGCGCCGCCAGAAATTGCATCGCAGAGCGCCTGCGCATCGTGGAACCCGCGCGAGATGTCCTGCCCGGCGAGCGGCCCCAGGGCACAGCCCGGGCCTCCGGCCATCGCCCAGCCGTGCAGGCGCCCGGCGGGCAGCATCCCCCTCGCCGCCCCTGCCCCGACCGCAATCCCGCCGCGCAGCTCAGTCGCCATGGACGGAAGCTGCGCCGCCGCGAGGTCGTGCAGCGGACCCGCGCCGCCGTCGCGCACGGCAGGCCCGGCCATCACCGCGCAGGTGAGCCCCTCGCTGCTCGGGATCAGCCCGCCCCAGACGCCCTTGCCGTGATGCCAGCGCAGCCCGCGCGGGCTCGCACCCCGGACATACTGATAGAGGCAATCCGCCGAGCGGTGCGCCTCGGGCCGCTGCCGGTCGGTCGTGATGACGAGGCCCGCGGTCACGTCGTCTTCGGGACCGTCGCCGCGGCTCACCCGCAGGCCACTCACCGCGCCGCAACTGTCGAGCAGCACGCCCCGGACCGCGGTCTCGTAGCTGAACGCCACCCCCGCCTGCCGTGCCGCCTGCACGAGGAAGGTCTTGAGCAGCTGCCGGCTCGGCGCATAGATCGCGCGGCCCCGGCCGATGAGCGGCATGTCGATGGCGAGATCGCCATGCACATGGGTGGTTCGGGTGATCGCCTGCGTGCCGGCGCCCTGGATCGCCTCGAAAAGCCCCCAGCGCCGCAGGAAGCGCACCGTGCCGGGCAGCAGCCCCACCGGCAGCGCAGGAGCGATCTGGTGCCGCGTCTTCTCGATCACCAGCACCCGCAAGCCCTGCCGCGCCAGCAGCATCGCCGCCGCACATCCCGCCAGCCGGGTGCCCGCCACGATGGCATCGTAGGATCGTCCATATGTCATCTTTGCCTGCCGTCGGTAGGCCCGCCGGCGACCGCGCGCCGGAGGGCAAATACTGAAAGAACTTGTCTTCCCCGCCTGTGGCGGGGCCCTGAAATCCGAACGCGGGCGCGGGGGCCACGAACGGAAGGGGAAACGCCGGGGGCTCGCAAAGGTTGCCGCCCGGCGGGCTGTTTCCCATGCGACGACGCAGCAAAAGCCGCCCCCGCGAATGGCTATGGCATCGCGAACGGGTGGCCGAGCGCCTCGGAGAGCGCCCCGAACACGCGGCTGGCCGGAGAGGCGCAGGCAATGCCCGTCGGGTTGTCGGGCAGCACCGCCTCGTCGCCGCAGTCGCCCGAGGGGATGTCGCTGTTGGCCTGCACCACCACGGTGATATCGGTTGTCGTGTCGTAGAACACCGTCGTGTTGTAGCCCGGCAGCTCGCCGGTGTGGCCGATCCAGCCGTCCACGCACCCCATCGCAAGGCCATAGCCTGCGGGCTCGGGGAAGGAACGCAACCGCTCCTGCTGGGTCTCGGGGCCGAGCAGCCCCCGCCCGGTGCCAAGCGCCTGTCCGTAGACCAGCAGGTCGCCGAGGGTCGAGACCATGCCGCCCGCGGTCCAGCCCCAGGACGGGTTCCAGTGCGTGGCGTTGGACGGCGCCTCGGGCGTCGCCGCGTTGCCCTGCAGGGTGAAGCCCTGCGGGAAGGGCTCGGGCAGCGCGGTTTCGGCGCCGGGCCAGAACGTCCCCCCGAGCCCCAGCGGCGCGAAGACCCGCTCGGCGAAGACCTCGCCTATGGGCTGCCCGGTCACCTGTTCGATCACCATGCCGAGCAGCACCGTGTTGGTGTTGGAATAGTCGAACTCCGCACCGGGGGCGAAGATAGGCGAGCCCGGAATGGCGAAATCCACCAGCTGCCCGGGCGTGTAGGTGAGCGCCGGATCCTCGAAGAAGCGGTCGAGGAAGGCGTCGGCGCGGGTGTAGCTGAGCAGCCCGCTGGTCATGGTCGCCAGCTGGCGCAGGCGGATGCGGTCGCCGTTGGGCAGGCTCTCGACGTAGCGCCCGATGGGATCGTCGAGCGACAGCGCCCCGTCCTCGGCCAGCTGCAGGAGCACGGTGCCGGTGAAGGTCTTGGTGACCGAGCCGATGCGGGTGTGCATGCCCACTTCCATGGGCGCGCCGCCGTCGGGATCCGCCGCGCCCCAGGCGCCGGTCCAGATCCCCTCGGGCGTCATGACACCGGCGATGATGCCGGGCGTCGCCGCCTCGGGGAAGGCGGCGCGCACCGCTGCCTCCAGCGCTTCGGCCTGCTCCGGCGGCACGGGCGGCAGGCCCGAGGATACTGCGGGCCGGGCGCTGACCGCGACCGGGTCCGCCACGCAGGCGCCCGCCTTTGCCATGCCGCCCGTCAGCAGCATCGCCATCGCCCCGCCCGCGACCGCCCGCGAAAGCCGCCCTACTGATACGCCCGGTCCGATACTCAACATCTGCTTACACCCCATCCAGCTCTCGTGCCGGATCCCTGTCTTGCGCAAGAGCGGGCGCCTTCAAAGTAGCGTCGGGTTCAATTTTGGTATAACGTTCATACCGGCCGGCGTTTTCCTACTGCGCCCACGACACCGATCACGTTGTAACGCAGGAAAATCAACCGGGTATGGTTTCGGAAGACATCGCACTCGACCTTTCCGGCGGCGCCCTGTTCCGCGGCGGTCGCGCTGTCGGGCTGCGACCCAAGACCCTGGCGGTGCTTGCGGCTCTCATCGAACGGCAGGGCGAGGTCGTAAGCCAGGACGATCTGCGCCGGATGGTCTGGGGCAGCGGCCACGGCAGCCAGGCAGGCCCCAAGCAATGCATCCGCGAGCTGCGTCACCTGATCGGCGTCCTGTTCGACGACGGCGACGCGGGCGCCGGGCTGATCGAGACCGAGGGCCGCCGCGGCTACCGCCTGACCCGCCCGATCCCGACCCACGGCGACACCCCCGGCCCCGCGCAGCGCTCTGACGCGCTCTGCGTCGGACGGCAGGCCGAGCTGGCGGTCCTGCTCGACGGCGCCGAGGCCTGCTGGCGCGGCCACCGTGCGCTGGCGCTTGTGGCGGGCGAGGCGGGGGCGGGAAAGACCCGCCTGCTGGACGCCTTCACCGCCCGCCTGCCGACCCACAGGCCGCTCTGGGTCGCGCGCGGGCAGGCCATCGTGCACCCCGGCGCGCGCGAGCCCTACGGGCTGCTGCTCGACGCGCTCGCAGGGCTCTCCACCGGTCCCGAGGCCGAGACGCTGGCGCGGCATCTCCGGCGGGTGGCGCCGTCCTGGGCCGGGCAGCTATCGGGCGCGGGCACCCGCACACAGGGCGGACCCGTCGACACCGACACCATGCGGCGTGAGTTCTCCGACCTGATGGAGCGCCTGACCCGCACCCGCCCCGGCGTGCTGGTGCTCGAGGACCTGCACTGGGCCGATCCCAGCACGCTGGCGTGGCTCGCGCAGTGGGGCATGCAGCAGCGGCCCTCGCGGCTGATGGTGATCGGGACCTACCGCGACGACGCGCTCGACCGGTCCCGCGATCTGGCCGACAGCCTGCGCCAGCTCGCCCGCCAGCCGGGCACCCGCGGACTGACACTTGGCGGGCTCTCCGAGGCGGCGGTCTCGGACTACCTGAGGGAACGCTTTCTGGGCAGCGCCTTTCCGACCGCGCTGGCAGGGGCCCTCGCGCGCCGCACCGAGGGGCACGCCATGCTCGTCGCTTCCGCCGTCGAGCACTGGCTGGCCGAGGGCGCCATCCGGTCATCCGGCGACGGCTGGGAGCTGACGCGGGATCCAGACGAACTCGCGGGCAGCATCGCTCAGGACATGCGGGCACTGATCGAAGAGGACCGCGTTGGCCAGCTCCACCCCGAGGAGCGCACTCTTCTCGAGGTGGCGAGCGTGGCCGGGCCCAGCTTCTCGGCCATCGACCTCGCCGACGACCGCGAGGCGCTGGAAGAGGCCGAGCGCCAGCTCGAGCACCTCGCCCGCAACCGTCGCTTCATCGAGCACGCGGGCGTCAGCCGGCGACCGGACGGCACCCATGCCACGCGCTTCGCCTTCCGCCACGCGCTTCACCACGAGGCGCTCTACGCGGCGATGCCCGCTGCCAACCGGCAGGGCACCCACCGCCGCATCGGGTTGCGGCTCGAGGCCGGCTATCGCGCTGCGGTCAAAGAGGTGGCGCCGCTGCTGGCCGATCATTTCGAACGCGGCGCCGACTGGCCGCGCGCGGTGCAATACCGCACGATCTGTGGCGAGCGGGCGCTGGCCCGCGGTGCCGTGCCAGAGGCAGCGCAGCAGTTCCGCACGGCGCTGGACCTCTGCCGCCGCCAGTCCCACGGCACGCCCTCCACCTCTGCCGAGCGCGGGAATTGCGAGTTGCGGCCGCTGCTCGGGCTCGGGGCAGCGCTCATCGTCTCGGACGGGTTCATCAGCGAAGAGCTGCGGACGGTCTACCGCCGCGCCAGCGCGCTCGCAATGGAGGCCGGCGATGTCGACGGCGCCATTCCCGTGCTGGCCGGGATCTGGAACGACCACGTCTCGCGCGCCGATCTTGCCCGCGCCGGGGAACTGGCTGCGAACCTGCAGGCGCTGTCGTCCCGCGCCTCCGGCGAGCTTGCCATGGCGGCGCACAACATCGTGGGGCAGACCCACTTCTTCAGCGGTGCCCTGACCGATGCCCTGCCGCAGATCCGCGCGGCGCTGGCGCTCCGCGAACGGGGACTGCAAAGCGGTGCGAACCACCTCTTCGGCGAGGATCCCGAGATCGTCTGCCATCAGTACGCGGCCTGTGTGCACGAGGTGCTGGGCCAGGAGACCAAGGCCGAGAGCCACGTCGCCATCGGCCGCAGACTCGCCGAGGAGCGCGGGCAGCTGTTCGGACTGGCGCAGATGCACTGGGGCGGCGCCGTCTGCGCCCGGATGCGCGGCGACGTTGCGCTGTGCCGGGTCCGCGCCGAGGCACTCACCACGCTCTGCCGGGCCGAGAACATCCCCTTCTGGTCGCCCGCCGGGCTGATGCTGACCGGCTGGGCGCGGGCCATGGGCGGCGATCCGAAAGGGGCCGCGCTGATCGACGAGGGCCTCGCCGAGTACGAGGCGCTGCAGGCGCGCCTGACCTTGCCCTTCTGCCTCGGCCTCGCCGCGGAGGCCGCCGTGGTCGGTGGCGCGCCCGCCGAGGCACGACTCCACCTGCGCCGCGCCATGGCCATTGTCCGGGGCACCGGCGAGCGCTGGTATCACGCCGAGCTCCACCGTCTTCGCGCCCGGCTCCTGCTGTCCGAGGCCCGCCCGGACCTCGCCCGGCTGGCGCTTCAGCGGGCGCTGCAGATCGCCCGTGCGCGGGGCGCCGCCGGTTTCGAGTCCCGTGCCGCGCTTCAGCTTCGCGAGTTCTGAGAGCGACTGAGCGACTGAGGCTCGCGCGCGTGAGACCCACGCGCGGCGGCACTGGGGACCCCCGGGCGCGGCGTCGGCGTCACTTCGAGGCGGCGCTCACAGTCATGCGCCTCGGGGCCGCAAGCTGTTCGAGGGCGCCGCGCCAGCCGCCGTGCTCGGAAACATCGGTGCCGCTTTCGACGCCGATGGGCTCGTAGATGAACCCGACCTCCTCGGAGCCATCCTGCAGCGCAACGGAGCCGAGGCCCAGCGGCGCGGGGATCCCGGCAAGGAAGCGGCCCGCCGCAGGCAGCGGCAGCGCCCAGAGCCCGCCCGCGATCGCCCGGCTACCCTGCGCCTGACGGCTGAGCCCGGTCCGTTGCGGCGGGCCGCCCGCCAGCGCGCAGAGCTTGTAGGAGGGCGCCGTCAGGCAGGAGCGCAGGAAGCGGGCGCCGAGCGGCACCAGCTCGCGGTTCAGCGCCATGCCCGACATGGGCGCACCACTGACGAAGATCGCGAGCTCTTCCGGCCCGGCCTCGCCCGAAGGCGGATGCGCCGCGGGCCGCGCCCAGCCGGTGGCGCCCATTGGCCCGTCCTCGAGCTGCATCGCTGCGGCTGCGAGCTGACCGAGCGCACCGGCATCTCGACGTGATGATCTGCCTCACGGTGGTCGCGCGCCGCCTCACAGTCACCGCCTCGGTCGTGACGCACAACGCCTACTGCCGGATCTACATGCTGCCGGTCGGGATCGCGCACAGGATCACCGTCGGGCGCCATATCCGGCATCTGCGCCAGACGGTGCAGGAGCGGGCGGCCCGCACCGGGTCCGCGTGACCGCCAGCAAGACGCTGGCCATCATTGTATAAAATGTCTATGCTCCGACAGCCGATCCAATGGCAGTTCCGGAGCCCGCACGCGATGAAGCAACCGAAAGTAGCCGCCTCGACCAACGCGTCCCTGCTGGACGGCGACGTCGTAGCGCAACGCGAGGCCTATCCCACGCTTCACGCCCGCATCCTCGACTCTCTGCGCGAGGACATTCTCTCCGCCGCGCTTCCCGAGGGCACACCGCTGCGGCAGGACCAGCTGGCCGCGCGCTACGGCGCGAGCCGCATCCCCGTGCGCGAGGCCCTGCTGCAGCTCGAGGGTGAAGGCCTGGTGCGGCAGCAGGCGAACCGCGGCTACACCGTCTCGAAGCTCTCGCTCGCCGAGATCAGCGAAGAGTTCGACCTGCGAGCCATGCTCGAGTCGGACCTGATCATGCGCGCGATCCCGCACCTGAAGCGCAAGCACTTGGCGGACGCCAAGGAAGTACTTGATAGACTTGAAGGAAATCACCACGATACGGTGGATGCGCGGGAATGGGGCGAACAGAACTGGCTGTTTCACCGCATCCTTCTCGAACCCGCCGGCCGCGACCGGACCATGCGCATCATCCAGACCCTGCACCGCAGCGGCGGGCGCTACGTGCGCATGCACATGAGCCTGACCGACAGCACCAAGCGCGGCGCAGACCGGGAGCACCGCCGCCTGCTGCGCGCCTGCGCCGAGCGCGACGTGCACGAGGCACGCCGCGTCATGTCCGAGCATATCCTGCTCGCCCGCGACGAGCTCATGGTGGTGCTGGGCGACCGCCGCTGAGCACTCGACCGGCGGCGCAGCCCGGGGCCAATCGGATCGCGCGGGAATCCCAGCCCCTCAGCGAAGAGACCAGATTACGGCCCCTCCGCCCCATTGGAGAGGCCGCCGAGAAGCGATTCCGGCCCCAAATCCCTGCGATACCCGGCTCCCGACGCCGGAGCCCCCCGAACTTCCGCCGAATTGCACATATTTTCGGCAGAAATCTGTGGTAAATTCGCATCTTTTTCCGGGCACGAAAATTTCCTCTTTCCCAGAATTGTATAAAACGTAGCGTAAACCCATACCACGGCTGCCGCGGCCCTCCGACACGCTCGCCGGCCGCACCTCTCTGAAATCACCCCGCCGCCCGGCCATGCCGGGCGCCCCGGGGTCATGCCGAATTGCAAAGGAATGCCCCGATGACGGTCCAGGACCACAATGTTGCAGAACTCGAAACCTGGCGGGACGGGGTGCGGACGCAGATGCGGACCTCGGCCCTGACCTCGGCGCACCAGCTCTGCATCTTCGAGCAGTGGTGCGACGCCGGCCTCGGCGCTCCGATCCACGAGCACGCCGTCGAGGAAGTTCTGGAAGTCATTGCAGGCACAGCAGAAATCTGGCTCGACGACGCCTCCTTCACGGTCACCGCAAACCAGTCCGTGCTGATCCCCCGCGGCGCGCGCCACGGCTTCAAGAACATCGGCGAGGACGTGCTGCACGTCCGCGCGACGCTCGCCGCCGCGGTGTTCGAGGCCAGCTACGACGACCGCGCCGAGCTGTCGCGCCGCTACGCGCCCAAGCGCTGACCCAACCGAGCCCGGGAGAAACGCGACATGACCATCCGCAAGGCTGCAATTCTGGGATCCGGCGTGATCGGGAGCTCGTGGGCGATCGTATACGCCCGTGCCGGCCTCGACGTGGCGATCTACGAGCGCAGCGACGACTTCCGCGCCACCGCCATGGAGCGGCTGCGCACCACCACCGAGGACTCGGCCTCGCTTCTCGCTGACACCGACACCGTCGACGCGGTGCTCGCCCGGATCAGCCTGCACGACAGCCTCGAGGCCGCCGTTGCCGGGGCCGATTTCGTGCACGAGTGCATCGAGGAGAAGCTCGACAGCAAGAAGGCGATCTTCGCCGCGCTGAACGACTGCGCCCCCGAGCGCGCGATCCTCGCCACCACCACCTCGAGCTTCCCGGTCTCGCATTTCGCGCAGGACCTGCCCTGCCGCGACCGCTGCATCGTCGCACACCCGGCGACGCCGCCGCACCTGCTGCCGGTGACCGAGCTCTGCCCCGCGCCCTTCACCGCCGATTGGGTGATGGAGGAGACCACCGCCTTCATGCGCGCCTGCGGCCAGACGCCGGTGCACATCCGCAAGGAGGTCGAGGGCTTCGTGCTGAACCGGATGCAGGCGGCGCTGGTGGTCGAGATGCTCACGCTGTTGCGCGACGGGCTGATCGACCCGCGCGACATCGACGCCATCATCAGCCAGGGCTTCGGGCTTCGCTGGGCCTTCCTCGGGCCGCTCGAGGGGGTCGATCTCAACGCGCCCGGCGGCATCCGTCAGTATCTCGAGCGCTACGGCTTCCTGTTCACTGACCGCGCCAGGGATTACGGGCTCGGCGACATTCTCCCGCCCGAAACCGTGGACGCGCTCGAGGCCTACACCCGCGGCCGCATCCCGGTCGAGGCGCTGCCCGAGAAGGTCGCGTGGCGCGACCAATCGATCCTCGCGCTGCGGGCGCTCAAGGCCGAACGCGGCAGCGTGGACCGGGCATGAGCGCAGCAGCGGCAGATCCCGTGTGGCGCGTCGGGCTGATCGGCTACGGCGCGATCGGGCAGTCGGTGGCGCGCCTGCTGCTGGCGCAGCCGGGCCACGCGCTGGGAATCGTCACCCGCAGCGTGCCCGCGGGCGGGTTCGGACCGGGCGCCGAGGCGCTTGGCGATCTCGAAGCGCTGCTCGACTGGCGCCCGGACGCGGTGATCGAGGCGGCCTCGGCCGACGCCTTTGCCGCCTTCGCTCCCGCTTGTCTCGCGGCCGGCATCGACATCGTCGCGGCGTCGGTCGGCGCCCTGCAGGACGCGGCGCTGCATGAGCGCATCAAGTGCCTCTGCGACCGCACCGGCAGCCGGCTGGTGGTGCCCTCGGGCGCCGTGGGCGGCATCGACCACATCGCCGCCGCCGCGCTGCGCCCGGAGACCCGCGTGACCTACATCTCACGCAAGCCGCCCGCCGCCTGGGTCGCGGAGCTGGCGACGCTGGGCCTGTCCGAGGCCGCGCAGAAAGGCCCCGTGACGCTGTTCGAGGGCGACGCCCGCGAGGCCGCCGCGCGCTATCCGAAGAACCTCAACGCGGGGCTGACCATCGCGCTCGCGGCGGGGTTCGACCGCACAAGCGTGCAGGTCCTCGCCGATCCGGCGGCGACCGGCAACACCCACGAGATCCGGATCGAGGGCCCGCTCGGCGACAGCGCCATGCGGTTCTGCAACGCCCCCGATCCCGCCAACCCGAAGACCTCGGCGATCACCGCCTACAGCCTCGTCGCCGCCACGCTGCGCCACTTCGGAACACTGCAATGACGACCGGGGGCGCCGCGCCAGGGGTGGCCCCGCCCCTCACGACCCAACCAAAGCAAAAGACACCAACAGGAGAGACACCCATGAACAAACTGGTTCAGACCACCGCGGCCACGGCGCTTGCCGTCTGCGTCGCCGGCACCGCCTCTGCGCAGGACACCGTCGAGCTGAGCATGGCCACGCCGTGGGCCGGCGGCCACTGGCTCGAGATCGGTGCCAAAAGCTACGCCAGGAACGTCGAGGACCTGACCGAGGGCCGCGTCAAGATCAACGTCTTCCCCGCCGGCGCGCTCGGCCCGGCGCTCGACGTCACCGAGACGGTGCAGATGGGCATCGCCGACATGGGCCACGCCTGGGGCGGCTACGACTGGTCGGTGGACCGCACCAGCGCGCTCTTCGGCGGCTGGCCGGGCGGCCCGACCCCGGAAGAATACATGATGTGGATGTATAACGGGAACGGGCTCGAGCTGTGGAAAGAGTGGCGCGCCGACGTGTTCGACGTGGTCGCCATCCCGTGTGGCGTGACCGAGACCGAGGTCTTCATGCATTCGCACAAGAAGGTGCAGACGCCCGAGGACCTGCAAGGCCTCAAACTGCGCACCTCCTCGGCCTGGGCCGAGATCGCGCCGAAGCTCGGCGTCTCGACCGTCACCCTGCCCGGCTCCGAGGTGTTCTCGGCGCTCGAGCGCCAGGTGGTGGACGCCATCGAATGGGGTGGCCCGGGCGGCAACCTGCAGGAAGGCTTCGACAAGATCGCACCCTACATGATGATGCCCGGCGTGCACTCGCGTGCGGCCGTGCATGATTGCATCTTCAACGAGACCGCCTGGAACAAGATCCCCGAGAGCGACCAGAAGCTCATGGAGATCGCCGGCCGCCTGACCATGCTCGACACCTACCTCGGCTATGCCGAGATGGACCTTGCCGCTTTCGAGACGCTGAAGACCGAATCCCCCGTCGAGATGGTGAAGATCGACGAGAGCCTCGTCGAGGCCGCAACCGCCGCGTCGAACGAATGGGCCGTCGAGCAATCCGCTTCGAACGAGTGGTTCAAGAAGGTCTACGAGGACCAGTCCGCCTTCCTCGAAGGTCTCTCGGGCCTCTCCGAGTTCCGCTTCGCGCCGGGCTCCCGCTAAGTCCTGACCCCGGGCGCGGCACCTCCCGCCGCGCCCGGATCGCCCCACCGTCCCCGGCGGGCCACCCGCCGGATGTTTCCGTTCGCCCAGCCCGCGCACCCGCTCGCGCCGTGACGGGTGAACACTCAACGACGATCTGCCCCGGACCCGAGGAGCCCGCCTTGAGGACACTCATCTCCATCATCGAAACCATATCGCTCTGGTCCGGACGGATCGCGGCGCTCCTGCTCGTGCCGCTCGTCTTCGCCATGGTCTACGAGGTCGTCAGCCGCTACGTCTTCTCCGCGCCAACCCAGTGGGCGTTCGAGATCAGCTACATGCTCATGGGCACGATCTTCACGCTGGGCCTGTCCTACTGCCTGCGCAACGACGCCCACGTGAACGTCGACATCCTGCCCTCCCTGCTGCCCGCCCGCGTCAACGCGGTGATCGAGGTGCTGGCCTTCGGCGGCATGACCGTTCTGCTGGTCTGGCTCACCATCACGCTGGGCGAGGGCGTGGCCCGCACCTATCGCACCGGCGAGGGCTCGGGGCTGTCGGCGTGGAACCCCAAGGTCTGGCCGTTCCGGCTGGTCTACACCGTGGGCTTCGCGCTGTTCTCGCTGCAGGTCTTCGGGCGGTTCCTCGAGGCGCTGCTGGTGCTTTCGGGCGGCAAGCCGCCCAGCCACCCCGACGCGACCGTCGACGAAAAGGCGGGGGCCGCGTGATGGGAGACGCCGTCCTTCTGATGTTCCCGGCGCTGATCGTGCTGATCGCGCTCGGCATCCCGATCGCCTTCTCGATGATGCTGGTGGCCGCGATCTTCGGCTTCATCCGTTTCGAGGATATCGTCTTCCGCCAGTTCGCGCAGCGCGTGGACGAGGTCGCCTCGAACTACGTGCTGGGCGCCATCCCGCTCTTCATCTTCATGGGCGCCATCCTCGAGCGCGCGGGCATCGCCGAGCGCCTGTTCGACGCCATCTACATGTGGACCCGCCGCCTGCCCGGGGGCCTCGCCGTCGCCGCGCTGGTGATGTGCACGATCTTCGCCGCCGCCTCGGGCGTCGTGGGCGCCACCGAGACACTGGTGGGGATGCTGGCGATCCCCGGCATGCTCAAGCGCAAGTACGACAACTCTCTGGTTGCTGGCACGATCTGCGCCGGCGGCTCTCTGGGCACGGTGATCCCGCCGTCGATCCCGGTGATCGTGCTGGCCCCGATCATGACGCTGCCCGTGGGCGACCTGATGGCGGGGATCCTCGTGCCGGGCCTGATGATGGCGGCGATGTTCTCGCTCTACATCATCCTCTCGGCCACGCTGAAGCCCGAGCTTGCGCCGCGCGACACCGATCCAGACACCCACACGCTCGGCGAGAAGATCACCTTCACGCTCAAGGCGCTGGTGCCGCCGGTGGTGCTGATCGCGCTGGTGCTGGGCACGCTCTTCAGCGGACTCGCGACGCCGACCGAGGCCGCCGCCTGCGGCTCCTTCGGGGTGCTGGTACTGGCCGCCTTCTACCGCCGCCTGACGTTCAGGATGCTGCTCGCGGCGTCGCTGCAGACCGTGTCGCTGACGGCGATGATCCTCGCCATCGTGCTGGCAGGCGTGATGTTCTCGGGCGTGCTCTTCGCCTCGGGCGGCATGATGGCCATCCGCAGCTTCCTCGACAGCTTCGGCTTCGAGGCCGGGGGCGTGATCGCGCTGATCCTGATCATCACCTTCGTGCTGGGCTTCGCGGTGGAGCTGACCTCGATCGTGCTCATCATGACCTCGATCTCGGTGCCGATCCTCAATGCCTACAACGTCGACCTGCTGTGGTTCTCCATCGTATTCCTGATCACTTTGCAGACCAGCTACCTGACCCCGCCGATGGCACCGTCGATCTTCTACCTGCGCGCCATCGCGCCGCCTACAATGACGCTGAAGCAGATGTACTGGGGCGTCATTCCCTTCATCTGCTGCCAGCTGATCGTCCTGGCGCTGGTCATCCTGTTCCCCGCGCTCGCGACCTGGATGCCCAAGCTGATCTACGGCTGACGCCCCTGCCTGCCCGGTCCCGGCAATTTTCGCCGGGACCGTCCCCACCCACGCCACCACTCACACCGAACACCCACGCCGCCACTCACGCCGAACACCGGAGCCACCATGATCTACGAGGAACGCGACTACGCGATCAAACCCGGCAAGCTGAACACCTTCGTCGGGCTCTATCGCGACTACGGTGTCGAGATTCAGAAGAAGTATCTCGGCACCTTCATCGGCTACTTCACCACCGAGATCGGCGAGCTGAACCACGTCGTCGCACTCTGGAGTTACGAGAGCCTCGACCAGCGGGCCGAGATGCGGGCGGCGATGCTTGCGGACCCGGAATGGTCCGAATACCTCGCGCGGGTCGACGGGCTGCTGCAGACCCAGAACACCCGGATCCTCACGCCCACCAGCTTCTCGCCGCTGCAATGACCCCGCTCACGGTCGAAACCGGCGACGGCGCGGTCTTGAAGGTGCGCCGTCAGGGCCGCGGCGCGCCGGTGGTTCTGGTCAGCGGGCTGGGCGGGACGGCGGGGTTCTGGGACCCGGTGATCGCGCGGCTGCAGGACCGGTTCGAACTCATCACCTTCGACCAGCGCGGCATCGCCGGCTCCACCCGCGGCAGCGCCCCGGTGAACATCGCGCAGTTGGCCAGGGACGTGCTGACGATCTGCGACGCGCTGGAGCTGAGCCGCGCCGCCTTCCTCGGCCACTCGACCGGCGGCTGCATCGTGCAGACCATCGCCGCAACAGCGCCCGAGCGGGTAGAGCGGCTGGCGCTCAGCGCCGCGTGGCTGAAGCCCGGCAACTACCTGACCGCGCTCTTCGAATTCCGCCTCGGGTTGCTGCACCGCGATCCCAGGGCCTACGCCGAGAGCGCCGCGCTGCTCTCCTACGCGCCGGGCTGGCTCGAGAGCCACTGGGACAAGTACGAACGCGCCACCGCCAACCCGCCCGCGGACCCCGGGACGCAGGCCATCGTGGCCGAGCGCATCCGCGCACTGCTCGATTTCGACGGCAGCGACCAGATCGGCGCGGTGACCGCCGAGACCACCATCATCGGCGCGCAGGACGACATGATCGTGCCCGCCTTCCTGCAGCAAGAACTCGCGCGCCACCTGCCCGGTGCCGCGCTGCGGATGCTGCCCGACGGCGGCCATTTCTACCCCGCCTCGCGCACCGATGCCTTCGTCGCGATCGCGACCGACTGGCTGGACGCCCCACTGACATCTGAAAGGACTGAACGATGAGACTTGCCGGGAAAATCGCCGTGGTGACGGGCTCGGCCTCCGGGATCGGGCACGAGACCGCGAAGCTCTTTGCCGCCGAGGGCGCCCACGTGGTCGTCGCCGACCGGGACGCCGACGCCGCCGCCAAGGTGGCGCTCGAGCTGGCCGCCGATGGGGCCGCTGCCGAGGCGGTGGCGGTCGACGTCTCGCAGGAGGATCAGGTCAAGGCGTTGCTCGACGGGGTAAAATCCCGCCACGGACGGCTCGACATCCTCGTCAACAACGCCGGCTACGGCTTTGCCGGCACCGTGGCCGACACCTCGGTCGAGGACTGGGACGCGCTGTTTGCCGTCAACGTGCGCGGCGTGTTTCTCGGCTGCAAGCACGCAGTGCCGATCTTCGCGGCGCAGGGCGGCGGCATCATCGTCAACACCGCCTCGGGCGGCGCCATCGTGGGCATCGCCAACCGCGCGGCCTACACGGCGTCCAAGGGCGCGGTGGCGGCGCTGACCCGCGCCATGGCCATCGACCACGCCGACGACATGATCCGGGTGAACTGCGTCGCGCCGGGCACCATCGAAACCCCCTATTTCACCGAGATCTTCGCCAAGTCCCCGGACGCGGCAGCACTGCGCAAGGGGCTCGAGGACCGGCAGGTCATGGGCCGCCTCGGCCGCCCGGAAGAAATCGCCCGGGCGATCCTCTTCCTGGCAAGCGACGATGCCACCTTCTGCACCGGCTCGACGCTGGTGGTGGACGGCGGCTGGACGATCCGCTGAGCACCTAGCCGATCGCCTCGGCGCGGGCCACGATGGCGTCGTGATCCGACAGCGGGGTGCCGTCGGGACCCGGCGAGGGCCGGATCTCGACCGTTTCCAGCGTCAGGCCGCGGGAGAGGAACCAGTCGAGCTTCATCGCGCGCTCGGGGAAACGGGCGATGAGGCTCGGACAGGTGGTGGGCGTGTCCTCGGGCCCGCCATGGACCTCGAACCCAGCCGCGCGGGCGATATCGAAGAGCCCCTCGGCCCGCCATTCGCAGCCGTTGTGGTGGCCGGTGTTGAGATCGCCGCATCCGAGAACAACGCGGGGCGGACAGGGTTGCCGTCATGCGCCGCGAGCCAAGTCAACTCCTTGTCCAGCCAGATCAGTAGCGACCCGCGATTGCGAAGCGAAGCCGTGTAGCTCGACCAGTTCGTCGCGCGCTAGCGGGCGGCTGCAGGCTTGCTCTTGCACCCTGTCTAAGCGCATGGATTCACGATGTGAGTCCTTCGCAGACAGAGTTCTGCAACAACGCCCCGCCGCTTTCGCCGATATCGGGCTGGAACGCCGTGACGTAGACGAGGCCTTTGACGTCAGGATCGACGCCGGCTTCGGCGATGACGCCGCCGCCGTAGGAATGCCCAACGAGCAGCACTGGTCCGTCCTGGACGTCCAGGCTTCGCCGGACCGCCGCGACATCGTCCTCGATGGAGGTCATCGGAAGTTGCGTGACGGTACCGTCGTAATTCCGGGCGATCAGCCGGTCGTAGACCCCTCGCTAGGTGCTCCCATCGACGTTCCCGCCATGGGCCAGAACGACGTTGTGAACGTCAGCGACGGCTGTGGCGGACAGCGCCATCATGGTGCCGAGCGCCAGGCTTCCGGCCAGGAAAAGGGTGCGAAGGTTGGTCATTGTCGGTGCCTCTGCAGATTTTTGAAATCGATGTCAGAGACGAGGTAGCTGCAGCGACATCCGATCACTAAACCGCTTTTAGAGATACGGCTTATCAGCCAGGAGGGCCTTGTCGCACAAATCGGCTGAGGGCCGGTCTTCCCTTTTCCATGGCCGGAGTTATCCTACGAGGACAGTGACGGGTAGTCCGAGCGCGGTGTAGCCCGCGTTTGCCGGTCGGCGGCGCTCACCATGTCATTTCAGGATCAAACCAGATCGTCAGCGATCCGCGAAGCTTCAACGCGTCATTGTCAGCCAACCAGTTCGTGGTCTTCTACTTCGTAGCGGCCCAACTGCTCATGCCACTCAGCTACCACACTGGATTCACAAGATGAATCCCTCAGCCGAATTGTGCAACAAGGCAGTGTTGCGCTCAGAAAACGCCTCGAAAATGCCTTGGATGGAGATCCCCGGCGAGGTCTTCCGTGAAAAGATGATGGAGGAAATGGGACGACGCCCCTACCGTCGCAGGTGATGTGAGTCGCGCTTCAGGGAGCGCGCACAGGCTGGCGCTTTATGCAATCCGCTGGACCGAAGCGTGCGACCCAGAAGCAAAGGCCGACTGCGGCACCTGACGTCTCACGCGACGAGATCACCGCCCATGAAAAAGGCGGCCCCTTTTCCGGGGGCCGCCGCATGTTTCAGGTCGGTGCCTGTCCTAAGACCGCGCCTCAGCGCGGCTCGCTCGCCAGTCCGCGCCAGATCGCGACGCACATCAGCAAGAGCACCACGGTGAATGGAAGGCCCGTCGAGATGACCATGGATTGCAGCGACTTCAGACCGCCCGAGGACAGCAGCAGCACGATCGCCACCACGCCTTCGAACAGGCACCAGAACACCCGCTGCGGCACCGGCGCATCGACCTTGCCACCGGCGGCGATGGTGTCGATCACCAGCGAGCCGGAGTCGGACGAGGTCACGAAGAAGACGATCACCAGCACGATGCCGATCATCGAGGTGATCGAGGTGAGCGGCAGCGCGTCGAGCATCGAGAACAGCTGCAGCGGAAGCTCGGCGTCCTTGGCGGCGGTGTAGCCGTCGCGGACCACCTGGTTGATCGCCGAGCCGCCGAACACCGACATCCAGAGCACGCAGACCAGCGAGGGCACCAGCAGCACGCTCACGATGAACTCGCGCACGGTGCGGCCACGGCTGACGCGGGCGATGAACATGCCCACGAACGGCGACCAGGAGATCCACCAGGCCCAGTAGAACGCCGTCCAGCCCTGGGCGAAGTTGACGTCCTCCCGGCCCACCGGGTTCGACAGCGCCGGGAGGTACTCGAGGTAGGCCAGCAGGAAGTCCCAGGTGTCGGTCAACAGCAGCATCGTCGGGCCGGCCAGCAGCACGAAGAGCAGCAGCAGGCAGGCGAGGCCCATGTTGATCTCGGAGAGCAGCTTCACGCCCGCCTCGAGGCCCCGCATCACCGAGAACAGCGCGATCGAGGTGATCACGATGATCAGGATGATCTGCGAGGTGTTGCTGACCGGCATGCCGAAGAGCTTGTTGAAGCCGGCATTTGCCTGCGCCGCGCCGAGACCGAGCGAGGTGGCGAGGCCGAACAGCGTCGCGAAGACCGCGAGAATGTCGATGATGTGGCCGGGCCAGCCCCAGACGCGCTCGCCGAAGATCGGGTAGAAGGCCGAGCGGATGGTCAGCGGCAGGCCCTTGTTGTAGCTGAAGAGCGCGAGGCTCAGCGCGAGGATGGCGTAGATCGCCCAGGGGTGCAGCGCCCAGTGGAAAATCGAGGCCGCCATGCCGAGCCGGATCGCCTCGGCCTCGGAGGTGGCGGCGCCGAGCGGGGCCCAGTCTGTGCGCATGCCGCCGTCGCCGATGGCGGCGCCGCCCAGCGACGAGGAGAAATGGCTCAGCGGCTCGGAGACGCCGTAGAACATGAGGCCGATGCCCATACCGGCCGCGAAGAGCATCGAGAACCAGCTGGCGTAGCCGAAGTCGGGGGTGGCGTCGCGACCGCCGAGGCGGATCTTGCCGTAGGGGCTGACGACGAGCACGAGGCAGAGCAGGACGAAGATGTCCGCGGCGCCGAGGAAGAACCAGTCGAAGCCCTGCGTGACTTCCGAGAAGATGGCGCTGAAGAGGCTGCCCGCGAGGTCCGGAAGCGCGATGGTGAAGACCACGAAGGCGATGACCGCGAGGGCGGAGATCAGGAAAACAGGGTTGTGAACGTCAAAGCCGAAGGGCCCGACGTTGCCTTCGATGTTGTCCTGGCCGACCGTGTACTCTGTGTCGATGAGGCCTTCCGGCGGGGCTTCGGGCGCCCCGGACAGGTTGGTTTGGTCTGTGGTCGCTTCATTGGTCAAGAATGCCGCTCCTGTGTTGGGACGAGGACGTTCCCTCGGGATCGTGCCCGGTACGCCGGGCCTCGCAGTTATGGCTCATGGGAAACACGGTGCGCGGCAGGTCTGCCGCCCACGTCCACAGGACCCGCCTGACCGGCGCGGGGGCTCTCGGGGCACTCCCGAAAGCGCTCTGCCTTAGCGGGTATTCCTGGGGTCTTCCCCACAATCTCTGCGGTATCCACGAGCAGGGCCCGTCAACATAGAACCCGTGCGACAGCTCGTCGGTATTACCACGACACGGACATGCCGGCGCGGGCCGGAGCGGGGTCAGCCCGTCGGGTCAGGGTGAGTCGGATCTCGGAAAACGGGCAATCACCGTCGCAGGACTCGCCCGGAGGTGTTTCGAACGCCCGCTTCACGGGCAAAATGGAAACACCGGGGCCTGCGCCCTGCCCGATACGCGATTTTTCGGAGCGAATGCAAGGGCTCAGGCTCCCGCACCCGCGCGTCTGACGCCAGGTCTTGGCGTCTCGCGCCGTGCCTGAGCCTCAGCGCGTCACGCGGCCAATGATCGGAGCGGTTGGTCGCAGCAAGGGGCTGCCGTGCAGGCGGTCAGGCGTCGGACGGGCTCTGGTTGTCGATGAGCCACTGCCGCACGGTCTCGAGCTTGTGCTCGAGGTGCATCTTCAGCACCACCGACAGCCGTTCGCCGTCGCGGGTCTCGAGGCATTCCATGATCTGCTCATGCTCGTCCGTGGCCTGCGCCCAGCGGTCCTGCGTCATGTTGGCCACGTAGCGGGCCCGGCGCACACGCGCGGCGAGCGAGCGGTACTGGATGGCCAGCGTCTCGTTGCGGGCGGCCTCGAGGATGGCCTCGTGGATCCGCTGGTTGACCTCGAAATACTTGGCGAGTTCGCGCTTCTCGTAATGCTTCACCATCTGGCGGTGCAGCACCCGGATGCGGCCGATCTCGTCATCGGTGATGTGCTTGCAGGCAAGCTCTCCGGACAGCGCCTCGAGCGCCCCCATCACCGGGAAGACCTCGTCCAGATCCTCGGTGGTGATGCGGCTCACCCAGGCGCCGCGGTTGGGCTCGAGCGACAGAAGCCCCTCGGTCGCCAGCACCTTCAGCGCCTCGCGCAGCGGGGTGCGGGACACGCCGTAGAAGGTGCAGAGGTCCTTTTCTGGCACGCGGATCCCGGCGGCGAGATCGCCGTTCACGATCTGCTCGCGAATCGCGTCGGTCAGTTCCTCGTGCAGCGATTTCCTGCGGAAGGCGGGCTGTGTCGAAAGAGCGGTCGTCATCTCTGGTCACCTATTGTGAATCTCTGGCCCCCACGAACAGGCGCAAACCCATCCCGCTGTGCATTCATAATTATTCATTTTTATGTCGCACGACAAGCCGTAACCTTTTCCCTGTCATACCAGCGAAAATCCCACAGGTCATCTTAGCTGTTGACACATGTCCGCCCAAACTGCATTCATAATTCATAATTGCCGACGCGGGGATGTCTCCGGCTGTGGCGCAAGGGAGGAACAGAGATGACACACAGGGCAGGACGCCATTTCCTTCAGATCCCCGGGCCGAGCCCCGTTCCGGATCGGGTACTGAGAGCGATTTCCGCGCAGACGATGGACCACCGCGGGCCGGAGTTCGCCGAGGTGGGGCGCAAGGCGCTGGACGGCATGAAGACGATCTTCAAGACCGACCAGCACGTCTTCATCTACCCCTCCTCGGGCACCGGCGCGTGGGAGGCCGCTCTGGTGAACGTGCTGTCCGAGGGCGACCAGGTCCTGATGTACGAGACCGGCCATTTCGCCACGCTGTGGAAGAAGATGGCCTCGAAGCTGGGCGTCGAGGCCGAGTTCATCGAGGGCGACTGGCGCGGCGGCGCAGATCCCGACCGGATCGAGACCCGCCTGCGCGAGGACAGCGAGCACAAGATCAAGGCGGTCTGCGTGGTCCATAACGAGACCTCGACCGGTTCGGTCTCGCCCATCGCGCAGGTGCGGCAGGCGATCGACGCCGCCGGGCACCCTGCGCTGCTGATGGTCGACACGATCTCGGGTCTGGCCTCCATCGACTTCCGTTTCGACGAGTGGGGTGTGGACGTGGCGGTGTCGGGCTCGCAGAAGGGGCTGATGCTGCCGCCGGGCCTGTCCTTCAACGCGGTGAGTGAAAAGGCCTTCGAGCATTCCAAGACCGGCGGCATGCGCCGTTCCTACTGGGACTGGCGCGAGATGGCGGCGATCAACCCGACCGGCTATTTCCCCTACACCCCCGGCACCAACATGCTCTACGGCCTGAACGAGGCCATATCGATGCTGCACGAGGAAGGGCTCGACAACGTCTTCGCCCGTCACCAGCGGCACGGGGCGGCGACCCGCACCGCCGTACGGCACTGGGGACTCGAGGTGCTCTGCCGGCAGCAGGGGCAGGAAAGCGGCGTGCTGACCGCCGTGCTCATGCCCGAGGGGCACAGCGCGGATGCCTTCCGCGCAACCGCTCTGCGCCACTACGACATCTCTCTGGGCAACGGTCTGTCCAAGGTTGCCGACAGGGTCTTCCGCATCGGCCACCTCGGTGACATCAATGACCTGACGCTTGCGGGCACGCTCACCGGGGTCGAGCTTGGCCTGAGGAAATCCGGCGTCCCCCACAAGGAGGGCGGTGTCGCCGCCGCGATGGCAGAGCTGGAGCAGACCCGCTTCGAGACGATCGCGGCCGAGTGACGGCTTGCCCGGCGTGCCCGCGATGCCGGGCACCGCATATCCGGCGGAGAGCAGCCGCCGGATATGGGAGGCTTTCGGCATGGAGGTGCCGCGCCGTCCCGTTCACCCAGGGAGGAGAGACCACATGACCCAACTGGCACGACATCACCTGCGCGCGGCCGTGGCCGTTGCGGCAGCGGTACTGACCGCAGCCCCGGCCCTTGCCGCGGACTACCCCTCGCGCACCGTCGAGGTGATTCACCAGTACGGCCCCGGCGGCGGCACCGACCGCTTCATCCGCGCCATCGCCGAACCGATGCAGGAGGCCACCGGCCAGAGCTTCGTGCCGATCTCGATCGCCGGCGGCGGTGGTGTCCCGGCCTATGTCACCTTCCTGCAGCGCCCCGCCAACGGCTACACGCTGGTGTCGCTCAGCCCCGATGACGTGATCAACCACGCGCTTGGGCGGATCGACCTGACGCAGGTCCTGCCGCTGGTGCGCATCCAGTACGACCAGGGCCTGCTGCTGGTCTCCAAGGACAGCGAGCTGAAGTCGCTCGACGACGTGCTCGCCGCCGAGGCGGCAAGCCCGGGCGGGCTCAAGGTCGGCGTCACCGGCTCGGCCGGCTTCGACGACGCGCTGATCGGGCTCTTCAACGAGAAGGCCGGGACCGAGCTGGCCACCGTGCCCTTCGGCGCGGCAGAGATGGTCTCGAATACGCTCGGCGGCCACCTCGACATGATGTACGAGGAATACGGTCCCACCCGCGGCCTGATCGAGTCCGGCGACCTGATCCCGCTCGTGTTGTTCTCGGACGAGCGGCTGGCGGAACTGCCCGACGTGCCCACAGCCAAAGAGCTGGGCTACGATGTCACCCTCGGCCGCTGGCGCGGGTTCGGCATCAAGCCAGACACCGACGCTGCCGAACTCGAGACGCTGGTCTCGCTGTTCCGCGACGCCGCCGCCGACGAGGGCTACAAGAAGGTCGAGGCCGAGAGCGCGCTGCAGTACCGCTCGGAGTTCATGGGGCCGGAGGAGTTCCAGACCTTCCTCGACAAGGAAATCGAGACCTATTCCCAGATCATGAACCAGCTCGGTTACTGACCGGCCGGCGCGGCGTGCCTCTCGCAGAGGCACGCCCCAGCCGTGGGAGGGGCTGGCGCAATGCTACACAAACTGTCCGAAGTGGTCGTTTTCGCGGCCATGACCATCGCCTCGGTGGCACTCTGGTTCACCGCCGACGCGCTGCCGGTGTCCAGGCGCTACGAGCAGGTGGATTCCGATCTCTGGCCCAAGCTGGTGTTCGGTGCGCTGGCGCTCTGCTGCGCGGTGCATCTCGCGCAGAAGGTCGCGGGGCTCATCGCCGCGCCCTCGGGCGGGCCGCGCTCGGAAGACGAGGCCATCGAGGCCTACACGCCCGACGGCTACTACCTGCGGCTCGTGCTCACCGGCGCGCTGATCGTGGGCTACTTCATCGCCCTGCAATATATCGGTTTCCTGCTCGCCACGATGATCTTCCTATGGGTCGGATCGTGGATCCTGCCCTACCGGAACACCCTCGCGAAGCTGGTCTTCGCGCCGGTCTTCACCATCCTGCTCGCGGCCTTCTTCAGCTACGGGCTGTCGCTGTCGCTGCCCCGTGGCAGCGGGATCTTCTACGAGCTCAGCCAGGCGCTCTTCTGAGCCCCAGCACGGGAGTATACCATGCTTGATGCATTCGTTTCCGCCGCCGGGTACATGGTCGGCAACCCCATGAGCTTCCTGCTGATCATCTTCAGCGTGGTCTGGGGCATCGTCTTCGGCGCCGTCCCCGGGCTCACCGGCATCGTGGGGGTCGCGCTGCTCATCCCCTTCACCTTCGCTTTCGACCCGACCGAGGGCATGCTGCTGCTGGGCGGGGTCTACGTGGGCTCGACCTTTGGCGGCTCGATCTCGGCGATCCTGTTCAACACCCCCGGCTCGCCCGAGGCGGCCTGCACCTCGCTCGACGGCTACCCGATGGCCAAGCGCGGCGAGGCCGGCAAGGCGCTGGGGATCGCGCTTGCGGCCTCGGCGGTGGGCGGCATCTTCGGCACGCTGGTGCTGATGTTCGCGGCGCCCCCGCTGGCGCGGCTCGCGCTCGAGTTCGGCCCGGCGGAATACTTCGCGCTCGCCGTGCTCGGCATCACCGCGATTGCCTCCATCGGGGGCGGCTCGCTCATCAAGGGACTGATCGCGGGCCTTCTGGGGCTGGCCGTGGCGCTCATCGGGCTCGACCCGCTGACCGGCGTCGCGCGCTTCACCTTCGGCAACATGATGCTGCTGACCGGCGTGAGCTTCATCGCCGCCATCATCGGGATCTTCGCGCTGGCCGAGGTGCTGCAACGCTTCGCCGACGGCCCGCCCAAGGGCGAGCAGATGGCGCAGGTCTCGACCCAGCTGCCGAGCCTGGCGGAGTTCCTCGCCACCAAGGTCACCCTGCTGCGCTCGTCGGTCATCGGCACCGTCATCGGTGCCCTGCCCGGCGTCGGCGCCACCACCGCGGCGTTCATCAGCTACTCCGAGGCCTTCCGCTGGTCCAAGCGCCCGGAGCTCTTCGGCAAGGGCTCGCCCGAAGGCATCGCGGCCCCCGAGGCAGGCAACAACTCCGCCGTCGGCGGCTCGATGATCCCGCTGCTGGCGCTGGGGATCCCCGGCTCGGCCACCACCGCGGTGATGATCGGCGGCCTCACCATCCACGGCATCGTGCCGGGGCCGATGCTGATGCAGAACAACTCGGACCTCGTCTACTCGGTGTTCATCGGGATGCTGCTCGCCAATGTCCTGATGCTGGTCTTCGGTCTGCGGGCGGCGAGGCTCTTTGCGGTCGTGCTCAAGGCGCCTTACCAGCTCGTGGGGCCCGCCATCGTGGTGCTCTGCATGACCGGGGTCTTCGCGCTCAACAACAACGTGTCGGACGTGGCGGTGATGCTGGTCTTCGGCGGCGTGGGCTTCTTCCTCAAGAGCTACGGCCTGCCGGTGGCGAGCTTCATCATCGGGTTGGTGCTGGGTCCCATAGCCGAGGTCAGCCTGCGCCAGGGACTCATCCTCGCCGACTACGACATGATGGCCCTTGTCACCCGGCCGATCGCCGGCACGCTCCTGCTGCTCTCGGCCCTGTCGCTGGTTTACGGCATCTGGGGGAAGCTCCGCCGGCCGCCCTCGGACGGTCCGGGCAACGCGCAACCCGAAGCCAGCTGAGCCCACGCTCGCGTCACGCGCGTCCTGCCTGAATTCCCTGCCGTCCGGGCCCATGCCGGCCCGGACCCGCCCCTCTCACGCCCGCTCTCCAGGAGGCCACACCATGAACGCACCCATGCCTCAGCGCACCACCCCCGCCGCCCGCGCGGTGGCCAGGTCGCAGGCCTTCGAGAAGGCCCTCTCGGCGGCGATGGAGGGGGCCACGGCTTTCGGTGCCTTCGCCCGGGGCCGCTATTCCACCGATGCCTCGATCTACCAGATCATGCCCACGGGCGTGGCCTATCCCAAGTCCGCCGACGACATCGCCGCGGCGCTGCAGATCGCGGCCGAGCACGGCGTGCCGGTCATCGCCCGCGGCGGCGGCACCTCGCAGAACGGCCAGCCCATCGGGCGCGGGCTGATCCTCGACATGTCGCGGCATTTCAACGACCTGATGGACTACGATCCCGCCGCGCGCACCGTCACCGTCCGTCCCGGGATGGTGCTGAACACGCTCAACGACCGGCTGCGGCAGGATGGGCTCTTCTTCCCGGTCGAGCCCTCGACCGCCTCGCGCTGCACCATCGGCGGCATGTGCGGCAACAACTCCTCCGGCGCCCGTTCGCTGCGCTTCGGCAAGACCGTCGACAACGTGCTCGCCATGGAGGGCCTGCTGCACGACGGCGACACCTTCCGGCTGGATGCCGCGCCCTGGTCCGAGAATGCCTCGCCCCGGATGCGCGAGATCATGAGCAGCCTCACCGCACTCGCCGACACCCACCGCGACCGCATCGAGGAGATCTTCCCCAAGGTCCAGCGCCGCGTCGGCGGTTACAACCTCGACGAGCTGCTGCCCGCGCAGCCCAACCTCTCGCGCCTGCTGGTGGGCTCCGAAGGCACGCTGGCGGTCAGCACCGCGATCACGCTGAAGCTTTCGCAACTCCCCAAGCACCGGGTGATGGGCGTCTGCCATTTCCCCGACTTCCGCTCGGCGATGGAGACGACGCAGCATCTCGTGGCGCTCGGCCCGGTCGCGGTCGAGCTGGTGGACAACAACGTGCTCGTCATGGGCGCCGACATCCCCGCCTTCGTGCGCACCATCGGCGACATCACCAAGGGTACGCCCAACTGTCTGCTGCTCTGCGAATTCGCGGGCGACGATCTGGACGCGCTGAAGATGGACCTCAAGCGTCTCGAGCAGTGCATGGCCGATCACGGCCACCCCGATGCGGTGGTTGAGGTGGTCGAGCCGCACCGGCAGAAGGCGGTCTGGGGCGTGCGCGAGGCCTGCCTCAACATCATGATGTCGATGAAGAGCGAGGGGAAACCCGTCTCCTTCATCGAGGATTGCGCCGTCCCGCTCGAGCATCTCGCCGACTACACCGACGGCATCACCGACCTCTTCACCCGCCACGGCACGCGGGGGACGTGGTACGCCCACGCCTCGGTCGGCTGCCTGCACGTGAGGCCGATCCTCAACATGAAGACCGAGGAAGGTGCGAAGACCATGCGCGCCATCGCCGAGGAGGCCGCCGAGCTCGTGCGCAAGTACAAGGGCTCGTTCTCGGGCGAGCACGGCGACGGCATCTCGCGCTCGGAATACGTCGAGCCGATGTTCGGCAGCGAGCTCACCCGCGCCTTCGAGACGGTGAAGGACAGCTTCGACCCCGAGAACCGCCTGAACCCCGGCAAGATCGTGCGCCCGCTGCGGATGGACGACCGCGACCTGATGCGCTTCAAGCCCGGCTACAAGACCAGTCTTCCCGCCGAGCCCGCGCTCGACTGGTCGGACTGGGGCGGCTTCGGCGGCGCGGTCGAGATGTGCAACAACAACGGTACCTGCCGGAAGCTCTCGGGCGGGACCATGTGCCCGTCCTACCGCGCCACCCGCGACGAGCAGCACCTGACCCGCGGCCGGGCCAACACCCTGCGGCTCGCGATCTCGGGCCAGCTGGGCGAGGACGCCTTTACCTCGACCGAGATGAAGGAGACCCTGGATCTCTGCGTTTCGTGCAAGGGCTGCAAGCGCGACTGCCCGACCGGCGTCGACATGGCGCGGATGAAGATCGAGGTCCTGCACCATTACCACAAGCGCCACGGCCTGCCCCTGCGCGAGAAGCTCATCGCCCACATGCCGCGCTACGCGGCGCTGGCCTCGCGCTTTGCGCCGCTGGTCAACCTGCGCGACAAGGTGCCGTTCATCGCCAAGCTGTCCGAGCAGTGGCTGGGATTCTCGGCGAAACGCACCCTGCCGCAGTGGCGCAAGCCCTGGGCCGAGGACCGCGCGCCCGCCAACCTGCGTGACGTGAAGGGCGACGGGCGCGACATCGTGCTCTTCGGCGACACCTTCAATCGCTACTTCGAGTCCGAGAACCTCGAGGCCGCCGAGCGCGTGCTGCTCAAGGCCGGCTACCGGCTGCATCGCGTGGTGGTCGAGGGCAGCAGCCGTCCGATGTGCTGCGGGCGGACCTACCTCGCATCGGGCCAGACCGACGAGGCCCGCGCCGAGCTGCGCCGCACTCTGGGCGCGCTCAAGCCCTTCGTCGAGGCAGGCGCGCGGGTCGTGGGGCTCGAGCCCTCGTGCATGTTCACCTTCCGCGACGAGATGACCGCGCTGCTGCCCGGTTCCGAGACCGGCTTCATGGCAGGCAAGGCGCTGATCTTCGAGGAATTGCTGGCCGAGGACATCGCCGCCGGTACGCTCGTGATGCCGGTGGGCGACGCGGGCGGACAGGTGGTGCACGTGCACGGCCACTGCCACCAGAAGGCCTTCGGTGCCATGGGCGCGGTCGAGACCGTTCTGCGCGGGGTTCCCGGCCTCGACGTGCGGATGATCGAGAGCTCGTGCTGCGGCATGTCCGGGGCCTTCGGCTACGCCGCCGAGAATTACGAGGTCTCGATGAAGATGGGCGAGGCGGCGCTGCTTCCGGCGGTGCGCGAGGCTGCCCCGGATGCGCTGATCGTGGCCGACGGCACCAGCTGCCGCCACCAGATCCACGACGGCGCCGCGCGCGAGGCGATCCATGTCGCCCGCGTGCTCGACCGATACCTGCAATGATACCGGCCCGTCCCCCCCACCCGGAAGTCTGCGTCATGTGCCTTCGGGCCCCGACCATCATTGCCGGCCCGACGAAGCCGCCCAAGGGATGCGACGCCCCCGCGATCGTGCGCCGCGCCGCCAACACCTGTGGCGTGGCCCTGGGCGTGGTGGCGGGCAAGGTGTGCCGCATCGGTCATCCCGGCAGCCTGACCGGGGTCATGAGGCCTTCGAGGCTGGCCAGGCTCGAGGGGTGCATGGCCGAGATCGGCTCGGGCGTCGCTGCCGCGCAGGAATTCTTCCGCAGACACCCCGCCACCACCGCCAGAGAGGTCGCCTGATGAACGCCCCAACGATGATCATCCCCACCTATGACGACATGCTCGCCGCGCACGAGCGGATCAGGCCGCACATCCGCCGCACGCCGGTACGCACGTCGGACTATCTCAATGAGCTGACCGGCGCCGAGCTCTTTTTCAAGTGCGAGAACTTCCAGGAGCCCGGCGCCTTCAAGGTGCGCGGTGCCGCCAACGCGGTCTTCGGCCTCTCCGAGACACAGGCGGCAAAGGGCGTGGCGACGCATTCCTCGGGCAACCACGCCTCGTGCCTGAGCTATGCCGCCATGCTGCGCGGCATCCCCTGCAACGTGGTCATGCCGCGCACCGCGCCACAGGCCAAGAAGGACACCGTACGCCGCTACGGCGGGCGGATCACCGAATGCGAGCCCTCGACGTCTTCGCGCGAAGAGACCTTCGCCCTGATCCAGGAAGAGACCGGCGGCGATTTCGTCCACCCCTACAACGACCCGCGCGTCATCGCCGGGCAAGGCACCTGCTCCAGGGAATTCATCGAGCAGACCGGCGGGCTCGACATGGTGGTGGCGCCCATCGGTGGCGGCGGCATGATCTCGGGAACCTGCCTGACGCTCTCGACGCTGGCGCCCGAGTGCCAGGTCATCGCCGCCGAGCCCGAGCAGGCCGACGATGCCTATCGCAGCTTCAAGGCCGGTCACATCATCGCCGACGACGCGCCCAAGACCATCGCCGACGGGCTGCTGGTGCCGCTCAAGGACCTGACCTGGCATTTCGTCTCGAACCACGTGTCCGAGATCTACACCGCCTCGGACCCCGAGATCGTCGACGCGATGAAGCTGATCTGGAAGCATCTGCGCGTGGTCATGGAGCCGTCGAGCGCCGTGCCTCTGGCCATCGTCCTCAAGAACCCCGACGCCTTCCGCGGCAAGCGCGTGGGCCTCGTGATCACCGGCGGCAATGTCGATCTCGACCGCCTGCCCTGGCTTGCCTGAGCCGCCCCGCGACTTTCCGAGTCATTCCGAGACACCAAAGGGAGACACCCCGATGAAAGACATAGCCGATTTCGACCAGTACGACGTGGGTTTCGACATTCCGGCCAAGCCCGGCATGGACGAGGCGGACATCCAGACCCCCTGCCTCGTGCTCGACCTCGACGCGCTCGAGCGCAACATCAAGGTGATGGGCGACTATGCCAAGGCGCACGGCATGCGCCACCGCGTGCACGGCAAGATGCACAAGTCGGTGGACGTGGCGAAGCTGCAGGAAACGCTCGGCGGCGCCGTCGGCGTCTGCTGCCAGAAGGTCTCCGAGGCCGAGGTCTTTGCGCGCGGCGGCATCAAGGACGTGCTCGTGTCCAACCAGGTGCGCGATCGGCAGAAGATCGACCGGCTGGCGCAGCTGCCCAAACTCGGCGGCCGGATCATCGTCTGCGTCGATGACGTGGACAACGTGGCCGAGTTGTCAGAGGCGGCGGTCAGGCATGGCACCGAGCTCGACATCTTCATCGAGATCGACTGCGGCGCCGGGCGCTGCGGCGTGTCCTCCACCCCCGCGGTGATCGAGATCGCCAAGGCCGTCGAGGCCGCGCCCAACCTCAGTTTCGCGGGCATTCAGGCCTATCAGGGCGCGATGCAGCACATCGACAGCTACGAGGCGCGGAAAGAGAAGCTCGACACCGCCATCGCCATGGTCGAGGACGCCGTGGCCGGGCTCAAGGCCGAGGGCATCGACTGCGAGCTGGTCTCGGGCGGCGGCACCGGGTCCTATTATTTCGAGAGCAACTCGGGCGTCTACAACGAGCTGCAGTGCGGCTCCTACGCCTTCATGGACGCCGACTACGGCCGGATCCTCGACAAGGACGGCAAGCGCATCGACCAGGGCGAGTGGCAGAACGCCTTCTTTATTCTCACCCAGGTCATGAGCCACGCCAAGGCCGACAAGGCGATCTGCGACGCGGGGCTCAAGGCGCAGTCGGTGGACTCGGGGCTTCCGGTGATCTTCGGTCGCACCGATGTCGAATACGTCAAGTGCTCGGACGAGCACGGCGTGATCTCGGACCCCGAGGGCGTGCTCAAGGTGGGCGAGAAGCTGCGGCTGGTGCCGGGCCACTGCGACCCCACCGCCAACGTGCACGATTGGTACGTGGGCGTCCGGAACGGCAAGGTCGAGACGGTCTGGCCGGTCTCGGCGCGCGGCAAGGCCTACTGAGCCCACGCGCCTTTGCAGATAGGGGCAGGCCCGCGAGGGGCCTGCAAGCCGCCCGTGTGCAGGCCACCCTTTGCCCGTTGCACACGGGCGCACCACATGACGACAGGAGAGCAACGATGCTGATCGTTCCCGAGCGCGAGATCGGCGCGCTGATGACGCGCGCCTCGGCCTTCGAGGCGGTGGAGAAGGTCTTCGCGGCCATGGCCTCGGGCGAGGCCTACAATTTCCCGGTGATCCGCGAAGCCATCGGGCACGAGGACGCGCTCTACGGCTTCAAGGGCGGCTTCGACCGCGCCGGGCTGACGCTGGGGCTGAAGGCGGGGGGCTACTGGCCGAACAACCTCGAGAAGTTCAGGGTCATCAACCACCAGTCCACGGTGTTTCTCTTCGATCCGGACACCGGCAAGGTCGCGGCCATGGTCGGCGGCAACCTCCTGACCGCGCTGCGCACCGCCGCTGCGTCGTCGGTGTCGATCGCGCATCTGGCGCGCAGGGACGCGAAGGTCATGGGCATGGTCGGCGCCGGGCATCAGGCGACGTTCCAGCTGCGCGCAGCCCTCGAGCAGCGCCCCTTCGAGAAGGTCATCGGCTGGAACCTTCACCCCGAGATGCTGCCCAACATCGAGACCGTCGCCGACGAGGCCGGCCTGCCCTTCGAAGCGGTGGCGCTCGAGGGCATGCGCGAGGCGGACGTGATCGTGTCGATCACCTCGTCCTTCGCGCCGAGCCTGATGGCCGCCCACGTGAGCCCCGGCACTCACCTCGCCTGCATGGGCACCGACACCCGGGGCAAGCAGGAGGTCGAGGCCGCGCTGCTGGCCGTGGCCACCGTCTTTACCGACGAGGTCGCCCAGTCGGTCAGCATCGGCGAGGCGCAGCACGCGGTGGCCGAGGGGCTGATCTCGGAAAGTGACGTCCACCAGATCGGTGCGGTGATCAACGGCAGCCACCCGGGACGCCGCTCGGACGAGGAGATCACGCTCTTCGACGGCACCGGCGTGGGGCTGCAGGATCTTGCGGTTGCGGCTGCGGTGGTAGACCTAGCAGTGGAGAAGGGCATCGCCATCGAGGTCGATGTCTGACCCCAGCTCATGAGGCATCGCAATGGCACGTCCCGTCCGCATCTTCATCAATGGCTTCGGTCGCATCGGCCGCACTGTCTTCCGACAGGTGGTCACCGGCAGCCGCCCGGTCGAGATCGTGGGCATCAACGACGTGGCGCCGCTCGAGACCTGCGCCTACCTGCTGCGCTATGACAGCGTCTATGGCCCCTTCCCCGCCCCGGTGGAGACGGCCCCAGATGCGCTGATCGTGGCCGGGGGCCGCGTGCCCTTCCACGCGGTGACCGACCTGCGCGAGCTCGATCTCACGGGCGTCGACGTGGTGCTGGAATGCACCGGGCGGGCGAACCGCCGCGACGTGGCCGAGGCCGGGCTCGACGCCGGTGCGGCACGGGTGCTGATCTCGGGGCCGTCGAAGGTGGCTGACCTGACCGTGGTGCTGGGCGCCAGCGACGCGCTGCCCGAGGGCGTGCGGATCGTGTCGAACGCGTCCTGCACCACCAACGCCATTGCGCCGCTGCTGCGGGCGCTCGACGAGTGCTCCGGCATCGCGCGGGCGCATGTCACGACGGTTCACTGCGCCACCGGCAGCCAGCCCACCGTCGACCGCCCCGGCGAGACGCTCGAACGCAGCCGCGCGGCCAACGAGTCCATCGTGCCCACCTCGACCAGCGCCGCCGCGCAGGTGGCGAACGTGCTGCCGGGGCTCGCGGACCGGCTCAGCATCGCCGCCGTGCGGATCCCGTCGATCTCGGTCTCGGCGGTGGATGCGGTGATCCAGTTCACCACGCCGCCCGCTGACGTCGAGGCGCTGCTCGACCGGATCGCCGACGGACAGGTCATCGGTTCCTGCGCCGATCCCTGCGTCTCGTTCGATTTCCGCGGCCGGCAGGAGAGCCTGATCCTCGCCCGGACAGAAACCCAGTCCGTGGGGCCCGACCAGCTGCGGATCTTCGGCTGGTACGACAACGAATCCGGCTTTTCCGCGCGGATGCTCGACATGACGGAGCGCCTCGCCCTGCCGTCCTGACACCAAGGAGACACCCATGGCCCTCGACAAGACCACGCCCCCGCCCGAACAGCAGGCCGCGCTCGACTACCACGCCTTCCCCACCCCCGGTAAGCTCGAGATCCGCGCGACCAAGCCCATGGCCACGGCGCGGGATCTGTCGCGGGCCTATTCTCCGGGCGTCGCCGATGCCTGCATGGAGATCGCGCGCGACCCGTCGCTGGTCACCCGTTACACCGCCCGGCGAAACCTCGTGGCGGTGGTCTCGAACGGCAGCGCGGTGCTGGGGCTCGGCAACATCGGGGCGCTGGCCAGCAAGCCGGTGATGGAGGGCAAGGCGGTGCTCTTCAAGAAATTCGCCAACATCGACTGCTTCGATCTCGAGGTGAACGAGACCGATCCCGAGGCACTGGCCGACTGGGTCTGCAAGCTTGAACCCACCTTCGGGGCCATCAACCTCGAGGACATCAAGGCGCCCGACTGTTTCGTGGTCGAGCGGATCTGCCGCGAGCGCATGGGCATCCCGGTGTTTCACGACGACCAGCACGGCACCGCCATCGTGGTCGCCGCCGCCGCCCAGAACGCGCTGCACATCGCGGGCAAGGAGCCGTCGGCGGTGCGGCTCGTGGGCATCGGCGCGGGGGCTGCGGGCACCGCCTGCCTCGCGATGCTTGCCAATCTCGGCATCCCCGAGCGCAACATCACCGTCTTCGACAAGGATGGCGTGCTGCACCCGGGCCGCGACGACCTCGCCCCCGAGCAGCGCCGCTTCGCCCATGCGCCCGAGGGCACCACGCTGACCGAGGCACTGACAGGCGCCGACATGGTGCTGGGCGTTTCGGGACCCGGCGTGCTCACGCCCGAGATGGTCGCGGGCATGTCCGAGCGGCCGGTGATCCTCGCGCTCGCGAACCCGGTGCCCGAGATCATGCCCGACCTTGCCCGCGCCGCCGCCCCCGGCGCGATGATCGCCACCGGCCGGTCGGACATCCCGAACCAGGTCAACAACGTGCTCTGCTTCCCGTTCATCTTCCGGGGCGCGCTCGACGTCGAGGCGACCGAGATCAACGACGCCATGAAGCTCGCCTGCGTCGACGCCATCGCCTCGCTTGCCCGCCAGACCACCACCGCCGAGGTGGGCGAGGTCTACCAGGACGAGACGCTGAGCTTCGGTCCCGACTACCTGATCCCCAAGCCCTTCGACCCGCGGCTGCTGCCCACCATTGCCGTGGCCGTGGCGCGCGCCGCGATGGAAAGCGGCGTGGCGCGCCGGCCGCTGGATCTCGACGCCTACCGCGAGAGCCTCGAGGCGCAGGTGTTCCGCTCGTCGCTGACCATGCGCGGCGTGACCGAGGCGGCGCGCCGCTCGCGCCGGCGCATCGTCTTTGCCGAGGGCGAGGATCGCCGGGTGCTGCGCGCGGTGCAGGGGCTGGCCGAGGACGGCATCCACACGCCGATCCTCGTGGGCCGCCCGGACGTCATCGCGCAGCGGCTCGACCAGATGGAGCTGCCGGTGGTGCCTGGGCGCGACTTCGAGATCGTGAACCCCGAGAGCGACGAGCGCTACACCGATTACTGGCGCGACTACCACGAGTTGATGAAGCGGCAGGGGGTGACGCCGGACCTCGCCCGCGCCATCCTGCGCACCAACACCACCGCGATTGCCGCGCTGATGGTGCGCAGGGGCGATGCCGACAGCATGATCTGCGGTACCTTCGGGCAATATTCATGGCATCTCAACTACATCCGGCAGGTTCTTGAGACCGGTGGCCTGTCGCCCGCTGGGGCGCTGTCGCTCATCATCCTCGATGATGGGCCGCTGTTCATCGCCGACACCCACGTCAGCTTCGAGTCCGATGGCGCCACGCTTGCCCGCACCGTCGAGGCCGCCGCCCGGCACGTGCGGCGCTTCGGGATCGAGCCGCGCATCGCGCTTTGCTCGCGCTCGCAGTTCGGCAATTTCGACTGCCGCTCGGGAATGGCAATGCGCGAGGCGCTGGCGATCCTCGACGCCAAGGGCGTGGATTTCGAATACGAGGGCGAGATGCACACCGAGCTTGCCCTGAACCCCGAGCTGCGCGAGCGGCTGCTGCCGGGCAACCGGCTGACGGGGCGCGCCAACGTGCTGATCTATGCCAACACCGACGCGGCGGGCGCGGCGCGGGACCTGCTCAAGGGCGTGGCCGAAGGGCTCGAGGTCGGGCCGATCCTGATGGGCATGGGCAACCGCGCCCATATCGTGACCCCCGAGGTGACCCAGCGCGGGCTCATCAACATCGCGACGCTCGCCAGCGCCGACGTGGCAAGCTACGGCTGAAACGAAAGCGCGCCGCCGGCTCTGAGGCCGACGGCGCGCGGGCTGCTCGATTTTTCTTGGGATGTCAGGTCCCGGACCAGACCGGCTTGCGCTTGCCGAGGAAGGCCTCGACGCCTTCGCGGAAGTCCCGGCTTCCGTAGATCCGGGCGATGGTCGCGGCATCGTCGGGGACGTCGCCCACAAGATTGCGGAACATCTCGCGGCAGGCGCCGATGGTCAGCGGCGCGGCCTTGCAGAGCCTGTCCACCGTGCGCGCGACCTCGTCCTCGAGCGCGTCGGCGGGCACACAGGCGGTGGCAAAGCCCAGCCGGTGCACCGTTTCGCCGTCGAGCGCCAGCGACAGCAGCAGCATCTGCTTGGCCGGACCCTCGCCGAAGGCCCGGACCAGCCGCGCGACGTTGGCCTGCGACAGACAGTTGCCCACGGTGCGCGCGATGGGCACGCCGAACCGCGCCTCGGGGGTGACGATGCGCAGGTCGCAGGCGGCGGTGATCACCAGCCCCCCGCCCATGGCCGGGCCGTCCACCACCGCGAGCGTGGTCGCGGGCAGCGCCTCGACCCGGCGAATGGCGGCGTCGATCCGCTTTTCGTAGGTGACGCCGTCCTCGCCGCGCTCGAAGGCAGTGAATTCCGAGATGTCGGTGCCCGCCACGAAGGCGGCGCCCCTGCCCCGGAAGACGATGGCCCGCAGGTCGGGCTGGGCCTCGAGCGTATCGCAGATCTCGCCCAGTTGCCGGTACATCTCGAAGGTCATGGCGTTGCGCGCCTCGGGCCGGTCGAAGGTGACGGTCGCCACGCCCGCCTCGACCGCCAGCCGCACGTCGCCCCGGCTGTGCAGCGTGTCAGCCATTGGACACCTGCCTTTCGCCGAGGCTGCGCAGCTCGGCCAGGATCTCGTCGCGGTGCTCGTCGAGCAGCGGCGGGTGGCGGCGCACCTGCTGCGGCGTACCGCGCAGCTTGACCGGGAAGCCGATGTTCTTGACCTCGCCTTCGACGGGGTGCTGGATCGGCATCACCATGTTGCGCTCGTCCGCGTGCGGATTGTCCAGCGCCTCGGCGTAATCGAGGATCGAGCCCGCCGGGATGCCCGCCTCGAGCAGCGTCTCGACCCAGTGCTCGCGGGTCTGCCCGGTGAAGGTGGTTTCGAGTTCGGCGATCAGCGCATCGCGGTTGGCAAGGCGCAGGGCGTTGGTCTCGAACAGCGGATGCACCGGCAGGTCCGGGCGCTCCATCACCTCGCAGAGCTTGCGGAAGGCACGGTCGTTGTTGGCGCCCAGCACGAAATGGCCGTCCTTGGCGCGCACCGCCTGGTAGGGTGCCGCCATGCGGTTGGCGGTGCCGATGCGCTGCGGCACGTTGCCGGTGCCCCAGAAATCGCAGATGTCCCAGACCGCGAACGACAGCCCCGCCTCGTAGAGCGAGGCGTCGATGAATTGCCCCTGCCCGGTGGTCTGTCGCCCGATATAGGCGCTGAGGATGGCGTAGACGGCAAAGAGCGAGCAGCCGATGTCGGCCACCGGCACACCGGATTTCGCAGGCGGCCCGTCGGGGGCGCCGGTGATCGACATGACCCCCGAGGCCGCCTGCGCCATCAGGTCGAACCCGGGGCGCTTCCACCACGGGCCGGACTGGCCGAAGCCCGAGATGCTGGCGTAGATCACGCCGGGGTTCACCGCCTTGATGGTCTCGTAATCGAGCCCCATGCGGGCCATGGCGCCGGGGCGGTAGTTCTCGACGATGACGTCGGCGGTCTCGACGAGGCGCAGGTAGGTCTCGCGCCCTTCCTCGGACTTCAGGTCCAGCACGATGGAGCGCTTGTTGCGGTTCATGTTGAGAAAGCCGAGGCTGTCGTCGCCCTTGAGCTTGAAGCCCATGGAGCTGCGGGTCTGGTCGCCGGTGGGCGGCTCGACCTTGATCACGTCGGCGCCGAGGTCGCCCAGCAGCATGCAGGCGAAGGGTCCCGCCATCACCTGGCTCACGTCGAGCACGCGGATGCCTTCGAGCGGAAGCGGCGTCTTGGACTGGCTCATGGATATCTCCTCCGGAGTTGAATGTGTGAGGGGGCCGAGGCCGGCCCGCTCAGTAGACGAGGTTCACCAGTGCCAGCGAGATGCCGGGGAAGTAGGTGCAGATGATCAGCAACGCGAGCAGCGCGCCGATGAAGGGCAGGTTCGCCTTGGTCGTGGCCCAGATGTCGGCGCGTGCGATCGAGCAGGCCGCGATGAGCACCGAGGCAACCGGGGGCGTCTGCTGCCCGATGGCGAGGTTCAGCGTCACCACGAGGCCGAAGTGCACCGGGTCGATGCCCGCGGCGAGCACCATCGGCATGACGATGGGCACCACGAGGATGATCGCCGCGGCCGAGTGCAGGAACATGCCAAGCGCGAGGAAGGCGAAGTTGAGCATCAGCAGAATGAGGTACTTGTTTTCGGTCACGCCGCCGATGGCCTGCGCCAGCTGCTGCGGAAGCTGTGCCTCGGTCAGGAAACCGCCGATCAGGTACGACGCCGCCACCAGCAGCATCACCACCGCGGTCTGCAGCCCGCTGTCGACCAGCGCCTTGTAGAGCGCCTTGATGTCGAACTCGCGGTAGATCACGCCCGAGATGAACAGTGCCGCCACCACCGCGAGGCCCGCACCTTCGGTCGCGGTCACGATGCCGCCGAAGATGCCGCCGAGGATGATGACGGGCAGCATCAGCGCCCAGCCCGCTTCCTTCAGCTTCACCCAGACGTTGCGGGCGCTGAAGCGCTCTTCCACGGGGAAGTTGTAGCGCCGGGCTTGGATGTAGGCCGCGATGGCAAGGCAGATGGCACCGACGATGCCGGGGCCGAAGCCCGCGACGAACATCTTCACCACCGATTGCTGTGCCATCACCGCGTAGAGGATCATCGGGATCGACGGCGGCAGGATGATCGCGAGGCTCGAGGCCGAGGAACAGATCGCCGCAGAGAACTCCTTGGAATAGCCCTTCTTGCGCATCGCCGGGATCAGGATCGAGCCAAGCGCCGCGACGCCCGCGACCGCAGAACCCGAGATCTCGGCAAAGAACATCGACGCGCCGATGCAGACGAACGAAAGCCCGCCGCGGATGAAGCCCACGAGCGCCGAGGCGAGACCGATCAGCCGCTTCGAGATCGACGAGGCGTTCATGATGGCGCCCGCCAGCACGAAGAGCGGGATCGCCAGCAGCGGGAAGCTCGAGGCACCCTCGAACATGGTGAGCGCGAGGTTGGGCAGCATGTCCGCCCCCTGCACCGTCACCACCGCCGCGATGGCGACCAGACCCAGCGCCACGGCGATGGGCACGTTCAGAAGCGAGAGGCCGAAGAGCCCGAAAAGCATGTAGCCGATGGTCATGACGCGTCTCCGAGGCGCGGTTCGCCGTGGGCGGCGCGGTGGGTCTCGTGGGCGGGGCCCTCGTCCTGCTCGGCCTCGAGCTCAGCCAGCGCCTCGCGCACCTCGTGGTCGACGAAGCCCGAGCCGCGGGCATCGCGCATCACTTCCGGCAGGCGCAAGGCCTCGGCCAGCATGAAGAGCACGGCCCCGAGTGGGATGATCGACTGGGTGAGCTGCACCGAGACCGCCGGCAGCGTCACCAGGGTCATGCCCTCGAGAATGAGCAGCACTTCGAGCCCGGCATAGGCCATGAGGCCGAAGAACAGGAAGACGCAGGCCTCGGAGAACACCGTGGCGGCGACGCGCATGTTGGGCGGAAGCGCGTTGACGACGCCGGGAAAGCCGATGTGCGCGCCCTTCAGCGCGGCGAGCGCGCTGCCGAAGTAGGTCATCCAGACCAGGCCGATGGAGGCGACCTCGTCATACCAGACCAGCGGGCTGCCGGCGTAGCGGAAGAGGGTTCCGCAGACGATAAGGATGGTCAGGGCCGCGACGATGGCGGCCGTGATCACCTCGAGCAGGGTTTCGAACCCCTGTCTCAGGCTGTTGAGCGATAGCATGTGTCTCTCCGGGGGAATTCGCTACGTGCCACGGGGCCGGCACCCCTCGGCGCCGGCCCCGCGACGTCAGGCTCAGTTCGTGGCGGGGGCGAGGTTGCGGGCCTGTTCGACCAGCTCGGCACCACCTTCGACGCTGTTGGCGAACTCCTCGTAGACCGGGGCCGAGGCGTCGATGAAGGCCTGCAGGTCGACCTCGTTCACCTCCATGCCCGCTTCCTTGAGCTTGCCGAGCAGCTCGGTGTCGAGGCGGGCGGCGATCTCGTAGACCACCGGCTGCATCTCCTGCGCGGTCTCGGTCAGGATCTGCTGCACCTCGGGCGAGAATTTCGAGAACGACCGGCCGGCGGTCACGTAGCCCGGCGTGTAGACGTGGTTGCTGATCGAGAGGTACTTCTGCACCTCGTAGAAGCGCGCCGGGTAGATCTGGGCGTAGGGGTTCTCCTGCCCGTCCATCACGCCGGTCTGCAGGCCCACGAACACCTCGGAGAAGGCCATCGGGCTGGGGCTCGCGCCGTAGCTCTCGAACATCTTCACGCGCCATTCGCTGCCCGGAACGCGCAGCTTGATGCCCTTGAGGTCGGCGGGCGTGACAATGGGCCGGCGGTTGTTGGTGATCTGGCGGAAGCCGTTCTCCCAGACGCCGATGACGTGGTAGCCGGCCTCTTCGGCCTTGGGCACAAGCGTCGGCATCACGATCTCTTCGCTGATCCTGGCCATGTGCTCGCGGCTCTGCACGAGATAGGGCATCTCGAAGAGCCCGAACTCGGAGACCATCGTGGACATGATGCTCGACGGCAGCGCCAGGTCGACGGTGCCGAGCTTCAGTTTCTGCAGCATTGCCTTGTCATTGCCGAGCTGGCTCGAGCCGTAGACGATGACCTTGCCCTGATCGCCGAGCTTCTCGTTGGCGCGCTTGGCGAACTCGGTGGCGCTGAGGTCCATCAGCGAGCCCGGCTCACCCACGTGCCCGAACTTGATCTCGGTCTGGGCCGCGGCGGCTGTTGCAAGGCCGAGGCTGGCCACGAGGGCTCCGACCAGCAGGTTACGACGTTTCATGACTTTCTCCTCCCATGGATGCGGTCTTTCACCGCGCAGGACGCCAGTGCGCAGCCCTGCAACGAAGGCGTGCGCGGTCTGTGCCGCCTGTGGCGACACATGCCCCGAACCGGGCGGCGTCTTGCCCGACCCCGGGGCAGAACTCGAATGATGTGCAACGGCAGGCGTGCCGTCACAGGCACCGGAACGTCAGCCGCCCCGGCGAGTCTTCACATGAAATGTGCAGTTGCCTCTCGGCGCCGCGGGATGCGGCGTCCGGTCTTCTCTCCCGTTCGCTCCGGATGGACTCACTCCTCTTGTTCGCCCTCCGAATTGCATTCTGAATATTGTATTAAGTATGTATTGGTCAACTGAAACTTGACCGCCCCTGCCCCACAGCCTTCGCTGCGACCGTTTCTCCGGCGCGTCGTTGACGTCGGAAGGGGGGGTCAGGACGGCTCAGCCGTCGCGCACGGCCAGCGCGCTCAGCGAGAACCAGCGCGAGAAGGCCGCCACGTGCGGCCGGTCGCCTTCGAGCACGATGTCGCGCCCGCGGAGCGCCGCCTCCAGCGGCAGGTGGCCGAGCCAGATCCGCGTCATCGTGCGGATCCCGGCGGTGACCGTCAGGTCGGTGTCATAGCCCGGGTCGCGCAGGCAGATCTCGACCTCGCCGTCGCGGAACAGCAGCCAGAAGCGGGACGTCCGGGCGGGCACGCCGAGGAAATGGAAGCAGACCGTGAACTGCCGGTCGGTCGGGATGCCCTCGTGCGTGGCGCGGCGCCGGATGTTCCACATCAACAGGTCGGGATCGAGATTCTCGTCTTTCGTCATGTCGTCGCGGCTGTGGGCCTGTGCCCAGCGGCCCATGCTCTCGAGCACCGGGAACAGCGCGCGGCCGGCCTCGGTCAGGCCGTAGACGTTGCCCTTGCCAGTTTCGGCGGGGATGCAGGTGACGATGCCGCCCTGCTCGAGCTCCTTCAGGCGCTGGGACAGCAGGGCGCTGGAGATCCGGGGCAGGCCCCGGCGCAGATCGGCGTAGCGGCTGCTGCCGAAGTAGAGCTCGCGCACGATGAGCGGGGTCCAGCGCGTGGTGAGCACCTCGGACGCCCGCGCGATCGGGCAGAACTGACCGTATCCCTGACGTGTGCCCATGTGTCGAAGGCTACCGTGGCACCCGGCCGACGCTCAACTTCATTTTCTGAACTTGATCGGGTTTTGTCCCGGGCGACAATGGGGCCTCCATTTGGGCCGGGCCAGCGACGGGCCCGGCACGGGCAAGGGAGGGGACGACCATGGACACCGACACCAAGTTCGACGCCTGGACGGCGGGGCAGAGCTACGAGCATTACATGGGCCGCTGGAGCCGCCTCGTCGCGGCGCGGTTCCTCGACTGGCTCGAGGCGCCGGAGGGCGCCGACTGGCTCGAGCTCGGCTGCGGGACGGGGGCGCTGACCTCTGCCATCCTCGAGCGGTGCGCGCCGCGGACGATCCTCGCGACCGACGCCTCGGCCGCGTTCGTCGCCCACGCGCGGCAGGCCATCGACGACCCGCGCGCACGCTTCGAGACCGCCGCGGCGCAAGAGCTGCCCGCAGGGGATGGCAGCGTCGACGTGGTGACCTCGGGGCTGGTGCTGAACTTCGTGCCGGATCGCGTGGCGGGTCTGGCCGAGATGCTGCGGGTTCTGCGCCCGGGCGGGCTGCTCTCGTTCTATGTCTGGGACTACCCGGGCGGCGGCATCGGCTTCATCGACGCCTTCTGGAAGGCCGCCGCCGCGCTCGATCCCAAGGCCGCGGAGCTCGACGAGGGGGCGCGCTTCCCCTTCTGCAACGCCGACGGGCTGGCGGCGCTCTGCTCCGACGCGGGCATCGGGGACGCCGAGATCACCGTCATCGAGATCGATACGCCCTTTCCCGGGTTCGAAGCCTTCTGGCAGCCCTTCACCCTCGGCGCCGGCCCCGCGCCCGGCTATTGCCTCAGCCTGCCGGAAGAGGACCGCAGGGCGCTGAAATCGCTGTTGGAAAGCCAGCTGGGACCGGAAGGGTCTGTGGCCCTGCGCGCCCGGGCCTGGGCGGTGAAGGCGCGGCGCCCGTGACGCGCCCGCGCTGGTGCAGCCTGCCGGGCTCCGCTCATCCAAGGCGCCGGCCTTGCCAGATGCGGCCATCGGGGCGATCCTGAAGGGACTCAGGGCCCGCCGTGCCGGAGGAGCGCACCCGGGCCCGCATGGGCCAGGGAGGGCGCCGGAATGACCGTCTATTTTCTTGTCGACATCAGGGATGTGAGCAACACGGAGAAGCTCGCCGAATACCGCGCAGGCGTGCTTGCCACCGTCGAGGCGCATGGCGGGCGATACCTCGTGCTGGGCGGGCCCGCAGACGTGGTCGAGGGGACATGGAGAATCGGCACGCCGGTGTTGCTCGAGTTCCCGTCGCGGATCGCCTTCGACGGCTGGTACCATTCCGAGGAATACGCGCCGTTGCGCAAGCTGCGCCTCGACGCGACCTCGGGCGCCGCGCTCTGGATCGAGGGCTGCAAGCACCCGCCCGCCGCGCTTCTGCCGGGCTAGGCTCAGCATGGATCGCGCTGGCAAGCAGTCATGTCGATTACCGCGAAGATCGGCAGTGCGCCGCAGACCCTGAACGAGTGGGTCAAGAAGGCCGAGGTCGACAGCGGCAAGCGCGCGGGCATCCCGCCCGACATGGCAGAGAAGATGAAGGCGCTGGAACGGGAGAACCGGGAGCTGCGCCAGGCAAACGAGATCTTGCGCAAGGCGAGCGCATATTTTGCGATGATCGAAGGCAGCAGCGGCATCGCTTCGAGCGCTGCCTGAAATGCTCGACCGCCGGTCGAAGTGATGGTCGGGTTCCGCCATTGCCGGCAGGCGTTTGCTTGCAAACGCCGAGAGGGACGATCAGCGTGAGGCGCACGGGGTCGAGCCGATCTGCAGAGTTCTGCCGATCGCCCCATCCACCTACTACGATCACCTGGCGAGGCGGGCAGGCCCTCACCTTTTGTCATCGACGCCTACGCACGCCGGATCGTCGGTTGGCGGGCGAGCCAGACCGCGCGCCCAGGCTTTGTGCTCGATGCCCTCGAACAGGCTGTCTATGATCGCCGCCCGGTCAAGGGCGCGGGGCTCGTCCACCATTCCGACCGCGGGTCGCAATACCTGTCCATTCGCTACCCCGAGCGGCTGGGCGAGGCCGGCATCGAACCATCCGTGGGAAGCGTCGGCGACAGCTACGACAACGCGTTGGCCGAGACGATCAACGGCCTGTTCAAGGCCGAGGTCATCCACCGTCGTGGGCCGTGGCGCAACGTCGAGGCCGTCGAATATGCCACCCTCGAATGGGTCGACTGGTTCAACAACCGCCGCTTGCTCGAGCCGATCGGCGGAAGCAGAGGCAAACTTCTACGCCGCTCTGGAAACTGAAGACATAGCCGCGTAACTAACCCAAATCAGCCTCCGGAAAACCCGGCGCGGTTCACTTTGCGGAGAATTGGACGGTTATGTAAAAGGCTCCATGCTTACTTTCAGACCCTCAACAGATCAGGACTTACCGCGCGTCATGGAGATATGGCGCCGGGCGGTCGACGCCACTCATCACTTCCTTGCGCCCGTCGACAGCTCTGCCATTGAGGCCAAGCTTATGGAGCTCTTCCCACAGCTGAGCCTGCAACTTGCGGTCGGTGCCGACGACACGCCGCAGGGGTTCATGTTCGTGCATGACGGGCACCTCGAGGCACTGTTTATTGACCCGGATCAACATGGAAAGGGGATCGGCAAAGCCTTCATATCGCGAGCCATCGCCGCCCATCCTGAGCTGACAACCGATGTGAACGAACAAAACCCAGAGGCGCTCGCGTTCTATGAGCATGTCGGTTTCGTCCGCACCGGAACGTCTTCCCATGATGGTCAGGGGAGGCCTTATCCACTCATACATTTGCGGCATCAGTCACAAATGTGAGCGGCGGCCCCGTCGCCTTGCTGTCGGACACTGCGTTTCTCGTCCTCGTGTGGCGAATGACGGGAAGGTCCGCACTGCCGACCTTGGGTCGTTGGAAATGCTGCGGCGTGGATGAATGGCCGCTTCGGCGACGCTGCGCTGCGGTACAGGCGGTTGCTTCGGACGGCCGAATTGGGCCGACACCAGGCATGTCTGTAACGCTGAAGATGTTAGGCCCGGCAGATAGGCCGCCGGTATGCAGCGCCTTTGCGCCGCGTGATTACCTTGGCCTCTTTTCAGCTCTCAACGCTGTCGATGGAGCATGATGGAGCCCACGGCAAGAGAGAGGCCAAAGTAATCACTCACGGTACTTTCTGCGTGTCATGGAAAAAGGGGTCGTCGGCGTTCTTCAGGCTACAGACATTTCCGTCTGGATCGGTAAAGGAACCAGTGACGCCCCAGCTGTGATGCTTCGTTTCAACATCGATGCCCTGGGCCTCTAACATGATCGCTGCCGCGGCGACGTCAGGGACATTGAATCGTATGACGGTCGGGTTCTCGGACCGGTTCTTCCGTCGGTCTTGGGCGGCGCCTCCGCTCTCGATCATGAGGTACGCGGCCCCGAAGCGGAGGCAGCAAAGCCCCTCTTTCTCGTACCACAAAGGTAGGCCGAGCTTTTCACGATAGAACGCGACGCATTCGTCAAACTTCTCGGTAAACAGTATGACCCCGTAGCATTCCACTTGACCTGCCAGCGTTTCGTTCATCGCAACCAATCCCAAGCTCCTGAAAGAACCCGCTCACCTCGTGAGTTCAGGTCCGGAATGAACCCGTGCCAGTACGGGCAACCTGACGCGTTTGCTATCTGACGACGTATTCGAGCACGAGACAACCAATGCGCCCACCATCAGCATTTTTCGCCCGCAAAGACGGCGCGATAGGCAGCTGATGCTCACCACGAACGCCAACTCGGCGATTGAACAGAAACCAGCAGCTTGGACTTCCGCAACTTGAACGGGTCCCACTTGGCGGAAACCGCCACGCAGGTGTATACCAACCCATGTGACTCTCATCGTTTGAGAAATCCCCAAGTGGGACGGCTGATGGAAAAGTGGGCGGGGTGGGTCCCAGTTCCTGGACATCGCGAACGCCTCAAACGGGCCCTTCAACGCCCTCTCCAGAGCCCCTTAAACGCTAATTCACAAGGGCTTGCGCAACCCTGCCCACGACGCCCCGAAATGTCGGCCGAACAGCCCAGATCGCCTCATTCGGCCCAGTTTGCCGCCCTGCTGTAAAACTCGATCGACCTTGCGACGCCCCCGGCGCCCCCCCCTCAGCGCCTTGATTTCATAGCCTTTCGGCGTCCTCCGGGAACCTCGGGCCTCTTACGGTATCCACTGTAATAATGAGTGTCATCCAACACCCGCGATCCTCCGCAGCAGGGGGGACGTGCCGCAGACCGAGGGGCTGACGAGGACCACGAACTCACTGTCGATGAGGTTCAGGTCAATGTCGTGCAGGATCCGGGTCTCGCCGAAGTCCTTGTGAAGGTTGGCAATCGTCAGGTTAGCCATGAGATGGCTCCCGCGGTCTTGAAGGTCTTGGTGCCGGCCACGACGCCGCGCCCGGAGATCTCGGGCAGGACGGGCGGCGGGCAGCAGCATGGGGAAGAAGAAGCCCCCGGCCGAGACCGCCCTGCCCTGCTATCTGCGCGCCTGAAGCTGTCCGTGGTCGCCGTGCAATCCCCGTCTCGCGCCTGTCCCGGCCCCCGGTCAGTGTGATCCGCGCGGACTGTCATTGGCCCGCGGGGTGCGCCGGCCGCGTCATGTCTCTGCGTGGTAAACCTGCGGCTTGCATGGATTTCTTGACCGGACGCGCCTCATTCCTGACGCTTGGTCACATCCGGGCGTTGGCGATTGGCAGAAGATGTGCCCGCCTCAGACCTTTTCCCGGACACGAGCAAACGCGGCGCCGCTGCCGCATCCGGCGAGACAAACAGGCCGTGGCGAAGCAAGCGCAACTGATCACATCCGTAGGCTCCGGCTTCGACGACTATCTCCCGGCCTTTGGCGGTGAGCTGTCCCGCAGGCCGCAGTGTTCCGACACCGGGTGTCGCCGCCTTGGTGACCTATGAGGGCCGCGGCGACGCGGGTTATGACTGGCCGCAGGACGCCGAGTTCGCGACCGGCATCATCCTCAACGACGCGCGGCGGCGATGCGGCACGGCGTGGCATCTGGAAACGCTCAGCTTCGCCCGACCCGCGCAGCGTCTGCGCCGGCTCGAGTCCCGGGGGGGCACAGCGTCCGGGTCGCCGCCGACGAGACCGGGGTCTCGTTCTCCGCCGAACTGCCCGAGCAGCGCAATTCGCAGGCCGACCCCGGCCCTGCCGCCATCCTGCGCGACCACCTCGACCGACCGATCACCGGCATCGCCCTCGATCTCGGTTTCAGCGAAGCCAGCACCGTCTCGCGCCTCTTACGCGCCAGGCTGGACCTCAGCCCGATCCGGCACCGGCAGCAGGAAGGCCGGCGCCAGGCTCTCCGGACCTGCGGTCTAGTCCTCCCCGTTCCCCGCATCGTCTCCGTGCGTGTACTTCCGCCCGAACGCCGTGAGCGCACCGCGCAGGCCGCGACCGGCGCGGCTGGCTTCCTTCCGCACGCCGCTCGTCCGCGCCTCGATCCGCAGCCGGTTTCGCTGGGTGTCGAGCGCAGGGCCGATGAGGCTGTCGATGCGGGCGCGCAGACGGTCGACGTTCCAGTCGGGCTCGGTGAGGACCACGGGGATGGTGTTGGCGGTGGCACGTGCATCGGCAATGTCCGTCTGCACCGCCGCGACGACCTCGGTGATGCGCTGCATGGCGTCGCCGGTGAGATGGCCCTCGGGCAAGGGCCATGTCGGCAGCAACTCGTCGATGCAGGAGACCGCCACCACCACCGGTGGCATCCGGCGCCGCGGATCGTCCGAGACGATCCCGCGCAGCATCGCGATGGTGGCGCGGTCGATCTCGCGGGCGGGGCGGTTGGCGCGCACGGTCCAGACGATGAGGTCGGCGCGCGCCAGCTCGTCCGCCACCTTCCGTGCGAGCCGCGACGAGCCATCGAGTCCGGGCATGTCGAGCAGCATTGTCTCGACCCCTTCGAAATCGGTGGGGTAGGTCTTGGGCGCGTCGGTGGTGGGGATCACGTCGACCTCGGCCAGATCGGTGCCGAGCAGCGCGTTCACGAGGCTCGACTTGCCGGCGCTGATCTGCCCGGCGACAGCGATGCGCAGCGGCATGTCGCTGGCCGCCAGCCGCGCCCGGTCGAGATCGCTCGAGGCGAGGCCAAGGTCCAGCAGCTCGGAATCCGAAAAGCGCAGCCGCCCGGAGTAGAGCTCGACCGCCGCCGCCGCCACCTCCTCGAGCAGCAGCGCCTGCAGGATCGCGGTGCCCTCGCTGGTCACGAAGGAGGAATGGCCCTCGGCAATGACCCCCTCGATCTCGCGCAGGACGGCGGTGGGCAGGGACTTGACCGCGCGGATCACCCGCCATGCGTTCCAACCGTGCTTCGTCACCTTCATCGCGACGTCGCGGCGGCGCCAGAGCCAGAGCAGCGTGCCCACCGAGATGCTGTCCGAGAACGGCACCTTGTCGCGGATGTCCGAGCGCAGGCGCACGGCGACACGGTCAATGAGCAGCAGCGCCTCAGGGACGGTGAAGTCGAGCACGCCCCTGTCGCCCTTGCCCGAGGCCTCTGCGACGCGGCGCACCACCTCCTGCGCGATCGGCTGCAGCTCGTCCCATGGCAGCGGACCCGAGGTCTTTTCCTCGATAAACAGCTGCGCGGCCTCGAAGGCGGCGACCTCGGGCGCGTTCCACGACGGATCGACCCGCGCGTGCAGCTGGTCGGGGCGCGGCGCCCGCCCGGCCTCGCGCCCCCGCATCCAGAGCCGCGTGAGCCGGATGAGCGCAACCAGCCCCCCGAGCGAGATCGAGGCCACGATGAACTCGATCAGCCAGCCGTGTTCGACCATCCATGCGAAGCCGGCGAGCATCGAGGCCACAAAGGGCAGCGCGAGGGCGATGACTGCGAGCAGGCGGTCCCAGCGCAGCAGCGCCGGGCGGAGGCGCTCAGTCAGCTTCATCCGAAGACCTCCTGAACGCCCGCTGGTAGACCTTGCGCAGTTCCTCCTCGCTGGGCGCACTGCCATGCGCGCTCCGGTAGAGATAGTAGGCCGCGGCCCGGCCGAGCGCGTAGGTCGTGGCGAAGCTGATCGCCCCCGCGGTGGCCGCCCCCACGGTCTGGCCGTAGACCGGAATTAGCTTCGCCAGCTCGCGCAGGCCGAAGTTCGTGGCATAGCGCGCGCCGACGCTGACCCCCATGGTGCTGAGGAAGGCCGCGGCGATCTTGCGATCCCATTTCACCCCGTAGCGCAGGCCCAGCTCGTGCAGCATCTTGAGCTGCGTCGCGGGCACCGCCACCAGGCCGACGACCGGCGCGAGATCGCTGGTCAGCGCGACACCGGCGTAGGACAGGACGCAGCGCTTGTGCCTCTGGAATTCCAGATGCTCTGCGTCGCCGGCGCGGGATTTCTCGAGCAGCAGCCCCGCCGCCGGCAGTGCCTCGAGCAGGTGTCCCCTCAGCGCGTCGAGCCCCTCGACATCGGTCGCCTCGCTCGGAGCCAGCGAGAGGCTGACCGCGGGAAGCTCGCGCCCGGCAGCCCGGTTCATCCTCGCGGCAATGGTGCGCTCGGCGCGCTCGCGCGCATCCGGGTCGGGCACCAGATCCTTGCCGGTGAGCACGAGGATGGCGCGCATCCGGCTGTCCGAACCGGCGATGTCCGAGACCGCATCGGCGAGCATGCCCTGCACCGGATCGTCGAGCCGGCAGACGATCAGCAGCACGTGGCTGCGGTCAAGACAGGCGGCGAGGTCCTCGGCCGGATCATAACCCGCCTCGCCCAGGCCGCGGGTGTCGAGGAACCGCACGAGCGGCTGTTCGGGCGGAAAATCGTAGCTGCGTGCGGTGCGTGTGCAGGGCTGGAACCCGTTGCCGATCTCGACGTCCGACTGCTCGGTGAGGGCCCCGACCAGCGACGACTTCCCCGCGCCGGTCTTGCCCAGCAGCCAGACCACCGGCAGCACGATCTCGTCGTTTCCCTCGGGTGTTGGACGCCTGGAGCGCCTGAATAGTCGGTTCAGCATCTCGGTTCCGATCCGCGGCTCGCCTCGTCCGCCTTGCCGGAACGTTCCGCCAAAAAGCCGCTCATTTCAACATGATCTGTCGGAGTGGCTGAGCGGATCGCTTCGGGCGTGACATCTTGCTCTCACCGCCTTCGATACAGTGACGACACAGCGCTTGCGAATCCCAAGGCGCGCCAAGCAGTCCGACTGAAGTCGCGCAGTTTACCGGGAAACGGCCAGCAGCGTGACGCCTCCTGCGCCATATTGAGCGACTTCTCGAAACTAGGTGTTCCCATTTGCCCAAGACGCCGTCTTCGCCAAATTTGAGGCAAGGAGACCATGATGAGAAATTAGGATTTCAGTGATGGGTCAATCGGGGTGACCTGCTCCCGCGAAATCCCTCATCGTAGTGTAGAGTCTGAGCCAACTTGCGCTGCTCCCTAACCTTGGACCGCCGAATTCTGGAGTTTTTCGGCCTGGTCATGGCGACGGGCTGGCTGCGCCGCCGGGATAATGCAGGGCGATCGGGAGGTTGTATCCGATGGCGCTGTGGGGTCGGTCTTCGTTATAGTGTCTACGCCAATCCTCCAGTTCTTCTTGCGCGTTCGCAAGGCTCATGAACCAGTGCGCGTTCAGGCATTCCGACCGGAGCTTGCTGTTGAAGGCCTCAATGAAGCCATTGTCGGTTGGCTTGCCAGGGCGTGAGAAGTCCAAAGTGACCTCGTTGGCATAAGCCCACAGGTCGAGATCGCGAGAGATAAATTCGCTGCCATAACCTGTCGGCAGCGCTTGTTCCCGACGTGCTACGGCATCCAATTCGCAAAGCAGCCCCGAAACCGAAATACTGCCTACTCCAGGCCCATGCGCTTCGGCATGATCTGCAAAGCCAACGGCATTGAGCATCGCCTCACGAAGCCCAACCATCCTTGGGGTTGGGAGGATTGGGAAGCAGTCCCGGGCACTGTTTCTCCGACAAACGGTCAGGTTGAGCGGATGAACCGAACGATCAAGGAGGCCACCGTCGGGCGTTTCCACTACGATAGCCACGACCAGATCCGCACCCACCTCGCGGACTTCATCGCTGCCCACAATTCCGCTCGCCGGCTCAAGTCGCTCAGCGGTCTCACACCTTGTGAATACGTCTGCAAGGTCTGGATTTCAGAGCCGGACAGATTCATCTTAAACCCGATCCACCAAATGCCGGGACTGAACACCTAACGGGCGACTGTGCGCAGAAGCCGGGTCGTGGCCCCTACCAGTTCATCCCATTTGCCTGAAACCCTCATTGATCGCTTCGAAGGGCAGCATGATCGAGCCAAACCGCGTCGGAAATCCGCGGGCGGCGGAAAAAACTGACAACTCTTCCCACGGAGCGGCAAAGACCTGCTCCTGCCCATGCAAAAGGTCCCAGAGTGCCGCCCCGGCCGCAGCCACTTCGGCCCGGCACTGACCGACGGCGACTTCGGTGACGAGGCCCAGCGAGGCCATGCCCAGGGTGCAGGCCCGCGACCGCCAGCCAAGAGCGCTGATGCGGCCCTGCTCGCGCATCAGGTCCAGGGTAATCATGCTGCCGCAAACCTGGCTTCTGCGGGAAACCGTAGCCTCCGGGTTCTTCAGCCGCCGATCGGAACGCACCCGAGCGGCAAGCTCTCGGATGCGCGGTCTGTAGAGTGCGGCCAGTTCCGCCTCATTCATAGACACGGTCAATCCACGTCGGGCTCGGGCGTCACCTGACGGCCCAGCACGGCAAGAAACTGAAGCGCAAAATGCAGCCCTCGCCGCACATCCTCGTCGCCTGCCGCCCGCAGCAGACCCAGCCGCGACGGCACTGGCGCGGTCGCCGCCTGATTGGCCGCATAACGCGCAGCATTGCCGAGCGCCCACGCGGTACCGGTGATGTCTTCATACGCGGTCATCATCTTCTGGATCATGGCATCATCCGCCATGTCCACACCGTCCGAAGCGAGCGACATCAGATCGATGACATTGTGCAGGCGTCGGCCTTGGATCAACGGTGCGAGCTTGTTGGCAAGATCGATCAGGCCCTCCTCCGTCGCTGCGTCGGAAAAGGCGCTCTCTTGATTGATGCGCTCGAGCAGCGGGGTTTCCGCGCCGTTTGCTGTGGGGTTCGCCATGGCGCCCTCCTGTTCTTAAGCTTCAGATCTCAGATGATGCCGCGCGCGACAGACCAATAGATGCCGCGGTTGAATGCCTTGCGCAGCAGTCCGCCGACCTTGGTCGGCGGCGTCGGATACACATCCTCATCGTAGTTGTAGAAAAGCGGCATGCCCGCTTCCAATCCCATCTGCGCCACGGCCTGCACCTTGCCGTCATAGTGCTCGACGATGCGGCCCAGCCGCATATCCCCGGCGATATTGTTGACGATCACCGGGCACTGGTTGTGGCAGGAGCCGCCGGCCTTGGAGATCGGCAGATCGACCGTATCGCCCATCACGTAGGCATTTGGATAGCCTTCGAGTTGCAGCGTGTCCCGGTCGGTTGGCAGCCAGCCCTCGTTGTTCGCCGCTTGCGAGAGACCGCTGTTGATCACCGCATCCACAGCGCGGATCGGCGGGGTCGACATCAGAATGTCGAACTCTTCTTCCTCGCCCTCTCTGGAGATCGCGACCTTGCGTTCCGGATCGACCTTGGCCAGCGTGAAGCTACGCTTGTATTTGATATCGCGCTCTTCGAAGATCGGCGGCAGGACAGAACACACCTCTTCCTGCATGAACAGGCAGTTGCGCAGAAGCTGAGAAACGGTCGGATAGGTATAGACGATCTCGATCTGGTCGCGCACACCCTTGCGGCGCAAATACTCGTCGAGCATCAGCGTGGTTTCCATCGGCGCGATGCCGCATTGGTGCGGGACGTTCGGCGTTTCGGGGAAGTTCACGGTGACAAACACCCGGCCCTTTTCAAGCGTCAGCAGTTTGTCCGATAGTTTCCGGGCCGGCTCGTATTGATAGAAATAGTCTCCGCCTTCCTTCAGCCCCTCGATCCGTTCAGGCGCGGGCAGACAGCCGGTGGAAACCACGATGTAATCGTAGCTGATCGTCTTGCCGCTGGCGGTCTTCACCTTGGAGCCCTTGAAATCGAAGGCTTCAACCTTGTCGAGCTGAAAGTCGATCTCGGGACGCAGAAGGGACTGCTGTTTCCTGCGCAGTTCACCTTTAAAATACATGTCAAAGGCAACATACATGAACGCCGGCTTGTAGTAGTGCCACGGATTGTCCGAAAGCATGGTCACCTTGACCTTGCCGTTTGCGATCTCTCTGTAGAACTTGGTGACAAGGCTGTTTGCGGTCATCGTACCGCCGATACCGCCACCGACCACGAGTATATGCTTTTGCATGATCCCTCCCCTGGAATACTGGAACCCTCCACCCACCAGTGCAGTGGACTTCGGACCAGGGGTCCAAATACGAGCAGATTTGGCTTGCGACCAAGCACCAACCTTTCCATTTTGGAAAACAGGGGTGCGTGGGAGGGGCCAAAAAATGAACGACGCCATCAGCTCTCAGCAAGAGCCCGACGCGATGCGGGCGGCGGTTCAGTCACAGATCATCGACTGTCTCAACCGGTTCTATGCGATGGAATCGGGGATGTGGGGCAAGCCGCTCGACAGCCTGATCATCCGTACGGTTGTGCAGGGCCGGATGCAGGGCAAGCTCTATGATTTTTCGGCTCTGTCAGAGGCGCTCGACCTTCCGATCAGCACCCTACACCGCAAGATCAACAGCTTGGTCGAAAGCGGCTACCTGCGGCGCGAGCCCGTCGGAAAATCGATCTATATCGCGCCAACCGAGCGCACCTCGGTCAGGTTCGATGAGTCTTTCGAGGCGATGGTCACGACCCTGCGGCGGCTCTACCGAGGCGAATACAACTTCGACGGCGCGCCGAACCTCTGCGACGAGCCATGAGCGCCCCCATAAAGCCGGATGCTGACGTAAGCGAGAATGTGCTCTGTGCCGATCTTCGACGAGAAGCAGATCAGAGGTATTCAAACGGAAACAGCATGCGCCTGAAGTCAGGGCGAAGGCAGCGCTTAAAGCGCTTGTCCGTTAATCTGTCATGGTCGGCCGTTCCAGATCGATCCCGTCCCGAGAGTGGATCTGCCTTTGGCCACGGCGCTCTTCCACGGAATGCTCCCGTGCCGTTTCATCTCGACAGGACGTTGTTGCGCGACGCATGCCTGAGACCTGATGGCCCCTTTCGCCGCCGGCGTCATGCCACGCGGACGATTCCAGCGGTGCCCGGCGCATTGAACCGGTTGATGAGGAAGCGGTTGATAAGGGCGATGCGGATCTGGATTTCGGCGGTTTGTCGGCCCGGGTCTCTTGACGCGACGCGCTCGCCGAAGGCCTTGAGGCACCGCATTTTCGCCTCGATCCGGCTTCGGACGTGGCATCCGGTTCATCCCCTGCCCTCTCGGTGACTGCGTGCACTCATCGAGAGGGGCGGCCGGGGTTGCCGTCATGCGCCGCGAGCCAAGTCAACTCCTTGTCCAGCCAGATCAGTCGCGACCCGCGATTGAGAAGCGAAGCCGTGTAGCTCGACCAGTTCGTCGCGCGATAGCGGGCGGCTGCAGGCTTGCTCATCCACCCTGTCTAAGCGATTGGATTCACGAGGTGAATCCTTCGCAGACAGAGTTCTGCAACAACGCCAGCTCGCTGGAAGAACAGGTGCGCAACGCTTTCGCGGAAGGTCACACCGCCGAGACCGCCCGTCAAGCATGGCCAATCAGTGCTGGCGCGACATGGCGCTTTCAAGCTTCGCGGGAACTGGGGACTTGTATTGAGTGACAGCAGTGTTGCTGATCACGGGCTGATTCCTCGACGGCACCATCGCGGGTTCGTCGCCGTTCCTGGCTGCTCGGTACGCTCGCTCGAGCTGACACTAGGCCCATTCGTGCCGCGACTCGCCAAGGCCGGCTCGTCCGCTCGGGATACTGCGCGTTGCCCTGCCTCGTGCCCGCGATCGCCCTGGCTTTCCCGACCGATATGCACGGGATTCATAACTCTCAACAAATGAAGGGCTACACGATCCTGAGCGAAACACTCGCCTTGCGCGGGCAGAAAACCCGACCGAAACGATTGGCATCCGATCCCGACAATATCAATCAACCATTTGTTTTTATTCGGTTTTATCTTGCCAACTCCGCGAGTTGCAACCATATCCCCTTCATGGCGAGGGACGCTGGACCACGGCCCTTACCAACAGAGATACATAGGAGAAAGCCATGTCCAACGAGCATAACTGCGCAACCTGTGCCTTCTTCGAAGACCACAAGGCGAACACCACTGCGGTTCCGGATGATGCCGGCCTCTGCCGCTTCAACCCGCCGGTCACCCAGCCCGAAGCCAACGCCCGCGGCCTCTGGCCGGTGGTGAAATCCGACGACTGGTGCGGCCACTTCGAAGCCGAAGCCGCCTGAGCGGCCCGGAACAGGGCGACGCCATCCATCCCCCCAGCAAGGCAGCCCGCGCGGGCGACCCAGCAAGGCAGACAGACAGCCAAGCCGAAGAGGAAGAGCGGATCGACGATCCGTCCTTTCTTGCGTTTCAGGTCGCGAAAAGCCAATGCCATGCGCCAGCGGCAAGGCGGCCTTGCAGCCGCGTCCCTTGTTCTGCACCGCAGCACTGCGTAGGTAGGGGCAACGGCGCAGCGATGTGCCACAGAGTTTCCTGGGGTTCTCTCCTCCTCCCTGAGCCCCGGAAATCAGCGGCGACCCTCTCTCCTCCTCCCTGAGGGTCGCCGCGCCCCTACCCTCCCCCTCGCATTCACCAGCAGTCCGCCCCCTTGCATATGCCCTGCGCATGAAAAGACCCGCCTGGCACACGGGCCGGGCGGGTCTGTCTGTCGTGGTCAGCGTCCCTCGAGGGATCAGGCGGCGGTGCTGCGGTCCATGCGCTCGCGCTCGGCGGAGACCGCCTCGAGGTACAGCTCCGGATCATCGTCCGAGCCGCAGACCTTCGTCGCGATGTCGAAGTCCGACATGCCACGCAGCAGCAGAAGCTCGACCTTGTTGGCCTGCTCGCGGTTCAGAAGGTTCATGGTGTCCTCTCCCTTGGCTTCGGTCGGCACAGGCCCCCAGAGAGGGCGGGACGGCCGTCCATCGGTGTCATCCAGTTGTTCGGATCCCCGCCCGAGTGCGCGGCGGGTGCCTCTTCTTAGCACAGTCCGGTAGCGCAACCAAGCGGCATGACCGGGCGTTGCCCGGGACGTTGCGACACAGGGTCGTACATCGCCAGATCGCCGGACGGGCAGATGCTCAGGAAGTGAGCAAAAGATGAGCGCCGGATATGCCAATTGGTCGCATATGGCGGGTTTCACCACCCGCTGCCATTGCGCCGCCTTCTGACACCTATATCTCGGTAAGAGAGACGCCCGGTCGCCCCACACCTCCCCTGGAGGCGACCGGTTCCAGACTGGATGGGCCTTTACTCTTTCGCGCCATCCGTCTTCAGGGTCGGCCCGCCCTCCTCCTCCCGGCGGGTCGACCACGAATTCCCTTGCGCGTGCTACGTCACATGACAACGGGCTCCGTGTCCAGAAAATTCGACGCTGCGTTGCGGCGCAGTCGCAGTCACTCGCGTCAGCCGGCAATCACCCAGACGAAAAGACCCCCGACGCGGTACGCGCCGGGGGCCGGTCTTGCGTTGCGATCGCCTCGCGGGATCAGAAGAACGACAGGTCGTCCACCATGTCCTGCTTGTCGGTCACCCCGTCGAGCGCCACGATCCGGCCTCCGCCGAAATCGAAAATGGTGTCGCCGGAGCTGTCGTCGGCGAAGGTGTTCACCACCTGCTGCGCCGTCATGCCACCGCCCCAGAGCGTTGCGTCAAGTCGCAGCGTGTCGATGTCGTCCTGGAAGTCGAGGATGGTATCCACCTCGGAGCTCAGCCCGAAGATGAAGGTGTCGGCCCCGGAACCGCCAGCGACGGTATCGTTGCCACCATTGGCCCGGATGATGTCGTTGCCCGACCCGCCGAGGATGGTGTCGTCGCCATTGGCACCGGCCAGCACGTCATTGCCCGACCCACCCTCGATGCTGTCGAGCGTCGAGGTCGACGCGGGGTTGCCACCCGAGTAGCCGGTGATGGTGTCGTTGCCGCCACCGCCACGTAGCGTCTGGAAGTTGCCGCCACCGATGATGATGTCGTTGCCGCCACCGCCTTCGATGGTCACCGTGTTGATGCTATTGGCGTCGAGGACATCCCCGAAGGCGGAACCGACCAGCCGGTCGAAACCCTCGAGAATGTCGCCGTCGGCGTGGCCGCCGGTGTTGGTGGCGGAGTTCATCAGCACCTGCACCCCGGCGTTGGAGTTGGCGTAGCTCACCGTATCCTTGCCGTTGTTCCCCACGAGGCTGTCTGCCCCGGCGTTGCCCGCGATCACGTCGTCGCCGAGCCCACCGATGATGGTATCGTCGCCAGCCGCGCCCGCGAGCACGTCGTCGCCGTTGCCGCCTTCGATCACGTCCGCTGTCGAGGTCGAGTTGAAGTTGGCACCGGCATAGGCGGTGATGGTGTCGTTGCCGCCGCCACCGCGCATGGTCTGGGTGTTGCCGCCACCGATGATGCGGTCATTGCCGCCGCCGGCTTCAATCGTGGTCAGGTTGCGGTTGTTGGCGTTGATCACGTCATTGAAGGACGAGCCCACGACGCGCTCGAAGCCGGTGATGAAGTCGCCCTGCGCATGGCCGCCGGTGTTGGCACCGGATTCCAGCAGCACGTTCACCGCGGCGTTCGAGTTGGCATAGCTGAGTGTATCCCGGCCGTTGCCGCCTTCCATGCTGTCGGCACCTGCGTTGCCGGCGACCACGTCGTCGCCGAGACCGCCGATGATGGTGTCGTCGCCCGCCGCACCGGCCAGCACGTCTCTGCCCGAACCGCCGTCGAGAAAGTCCGCGACGCTGGTCGAATTGAAGTTCGCACCGGCATAGGCGGTGATCGTGTCGTTGCCACCCTGGCCACGCATGGTCTGGGTGTTGGCACCACCGATGATGCGGTCGTTGCCGCCACCGGCTTCGACCGTGGTCAGGTTGCGGCTGTTGGCGTCGATGGTGTCGGCGAAGGCCGAGCCCACGATGCGCTCGAAGCCGGTGATGAAGTCACCCTGCGCGTGACCGCCGGTGTTTGCGCCGGTCTCGAGCGTGATGTTGATGCCGGCGTTGGAGGCGGAGTAAGACAGCGTGTCGCGGCCGTTGTTGCCGAACATGCTGTCCGCGCCCTGGGCGCCCGCGATCACGTCATCTCCGAGCCCGCCGATGATGGTGTCATTGCCGAGGCCGCCGTTGATCGTGTCCGCGCCTCCACGGCCGTTGATGCTGTCGTCCCCGCCGTTGCCAAGGAAGATGTTGTCAGCGCCGTCGCCGAAGAGGTTGTCATGCTCGTTCGAGCCGAAGACGTTCTCGACGCTCTGGATATCGAACGAGGCGCCATAGGCCGTACGTGTCGAAGTATAGAGATAGTCATAGGTCTCGGTGGCAAGATCGACGAGCATCCCGAGCGTGCCATAGGTCGTGCCCGAGAAGTCCGCGGTATCCCTTCCGGCGCCACCGAAGAAGTTGAAGCTCCAGCCGATGCCGGTCTGGGCGACGGTGTCGTTGCCGCCACCGCCGGTGATCGTGTCGCCGTCCTCGTTGAGCCCGCCGAGGTGGTTCACGAGGTCGTTGCCGGCCCCGAGGATGAGCTCGTTGTTCTCAGTCACGGCGTCGGTCACGGTATCGTCACCCGCGGTGCCGATCGCGTTCTCGAAGCTGATCATCTGCTCCGTGTTGGCGTTGGTGTCGGTTACGAGCTCCGCGGTCAGGTCGATTTCGAGGCCGTTTTCACCCGAATTCGAGAAGTCGATCCAGTCATTACCGGAGCCACCGTCATGCAGGTCGGAGTTGATCGCCGACGAGACGCGCAGCGTGTCGTTGCCGGCATCGCCGAAGTAGTTGCGGATGGCACCGAGCTCGGTGATGTCGTCATTCCCGGCGCCGCCACGGACGTCACCAGCGCCGCTGTCGACGGTGAAGGTGTCGTTGCCGACCGTGCCCGCCCAGTAGTCGAACTGAGAACCGGACAGCGGCATATCGCCCTCGCTCGCGGCATCGCGGACGTCGAGGATCTGGGTGTAGATCCGGCTGTTGAGCGTATAGGTCACCTGCACCCGGCCATCCGCGAGTAGCGTCGCATCGGGCTGCGAGGCGTTCGCCTCGTCGGAGATGACGAAGTTGCTTCCGACCTGCGCACCGCTGGCGTTGAAACGCTGCGCGATGAGCTGGTCGAGCGTGTCCTCGTCGTAGATGACCATGAAGCCGCCATCGTCGAGCGCGACCACGACCGGCTCGTTGGCATCGTCGACCCCGCCGAGGTTGGACACCACGATGACGCCCGACGTGGCAGACCCGGACGCGTCGAAGACCTGTGCGAGAATGTCATCGTCGGTGTCGAAGTTGCGCCACGCCACGACGAAGCCGCCACCCGCGAGCGCCGTCACCGACGGATCGTAGTCAAGCTCGGAGTCCCCGGCGGTGCCGGCGATCGAGGTGATGCTGAGCACGTTGGCACCGGTGGGGCTGAGGATCCGGATGACGATGTCGGTATCGCCGGTGCCATTGTTGCGACCGGCCGCCACGACGTAGTTGCCGTTCGAGAGCACATCGATGTCGATGTAGGGATAGGTGGTGACCGAGCCGCCGCCGAGGATCAGGGTCGCGGCCCCGGTGAAGGACTCGGTGTCGGAGTTCCAGATCCGGGCGTAGACGTCGCTCTCGGTGGCGCTCTCCTGCTGCGACCAGATCACCATGGCCGAGGTGCTGCTCGACACGGCGATCTCGGGCACGAAGCCGTTGGGCACCCCGTTGCTGCCATCGAAGAACGCGTAGGCAAGGGCCTCCTGCACGCCTTCCGCATCGAACTGACGCACGCGAATGTCGTCGAAGCTGCCGGTGTCGACCTCGTGCGCGATCAGGAAGCCACCGTCGGGCAATGCGGCGACGGCAGGGAAATCGTCAGCGTTGTCGGTCTCGCCGAGATAAAGCTCGGCCGAGACGACGTTGCCGAACGGATCGAGGATGCGGCCCCATACGTCGTAGTCGCCGTCGTCAAAGGCAGTCCAGACGATGAGGACGTTGCCGTTGGACAGCTGGACGACGTGGGAGTCGGCGTCGGTGCCTGAGCTCGTGCTGGGAATGAGTGTCTCGGGGAGCCAGGCGACTGGGGTATTGGGCATATCAAAATCTCCATAAAAAATTGCGCGTGGCGCCATGGGCGGTACGCACACCTGCAGTCACTGGGTAACAGGGAAGAGTCGACTTGCCGCCTAAAACGGGTGTGGTCGCCGGGGACTCAAAGGCGACGGGGGCTCTGTAATAGGCTAAAAAACTCTCCTACCGCTAATGTTGATCAGCCTAACACGCGCGTGATTGACCTGCATAGCCCTTCGAGCGTGTTGCTTTCCGTACTTGACAGGCGTTTTTTCTCAACAAAGTCTCTGCGCTCGCGCGCCGGGAACGACCGCCACATGCGGGCCTCAAAGCCGCAGAAATTCCAGCGTAATTACATGATAATATTCGGTTCGTCCGCGCATTCGCCTGACCGCCCTGGGATCGGGCCGAATCGCCGTCCGGTATTCACGCACCACCGCAGCCGCGAAGTTGACGCGACACCGCCCGCGCGCGGCCATCGGCGATGGTTCGCGGAGGATTCGCCCGCCAAAAAATCTGACGCGAAAGAGCGTCTGCCGCGACTCTCCTCACATCCAAGTGAGCCGCCCCGGCGGGCCGCCGGGGTTGACCGCAGCGCCAATATCGTTACCTAGGCAATCATTAGCAGGGTAACGTATCACGCCATGACCGATCCGGTTCACAAAGACTTCCTGCCCGCGGTGTTCGGGCTCGTGCGGGGGATCCGCAAACGCTTCAACGCGCGCGCCGCAGCGATGGAGATGACCTACGCCCGAGCGCAGGCCCTGCTGCACATTTCCGCCTGCGAGGGGCTCAGTCAGGCCGAGCTTGCCGAACGGCTCGAGATCCGCACGCCGTCGATGAACCGCACGCTCGACCATCTCGAGGCGGCGGAGCTGATCGAGCGGCGCAGCGATCCCGACGACAAGCGCCTGCGCCGGCTGTTCCTCACCCCGCAAGCCCATGCCAAGGCCGAGCGCATCGTGGGCTTCACCGAAGAACTGCGCCGCGAGGTCTACCACGACGTCACGCCCGAAGAGCTTGCGCAGGCGCTCGAGACGCTGCGCCGGATCCAGCAGAACCTAGACCGGATGGAAGGCTGATGTCCGAGAGCTCCGCCACCCCCGGGGCAGCCGCGACGCCGCCCCGCCCCGCCTTCGTGCCGAAACCGCCGCTGCTCGCGGCGGCCTACATGCTGGCGTCCACCTTCATCGCGCTGTCCCAGTCGCTCGGGCAGGGGTTCCTGTCGGCCAATCTGACTACCCTTGGCGGCGAGCTCGGCGCCACCCAGACCGAAACGATGTGGCTGATGGTGGTGTTCATGGCGCCGCGGGCGGTGCTGCCGCTGATGCTCATCAAGATCCGCATGCAGTTCGGCCTGCGCCGCTTTGCCGAGGTCTCGATCATCGTCTACGTGGCGGTGGCGCTGCTGAGCCTGCTGGCCACCGACCTGCGCTCGGCGCTGGTGGTCGAGCTGCTCTCGGGTATCGCCGCCGCGCCGCTCTCGACGCTGGCCTTCCTTTACATGCTCGAGCCCCTGCCCCCCGAGAAGAAACTGACCATCGGCCTGCCGCTGGCACTGACCATGATCTCGCTCGGCACGCCGCTGGCAAGGGCGATCAACCCGCTGATCCTCACCGACGGCAGCTGGACCAACATCCTGATGCTGAAGCTCGGCATGTCGATGATCTGCCTGGTCCTGGTCTACCGCCTGCCGCTGGTGGCTGCCGAGACCATGAAGGTGATCAAGGGCATGGACCTCGTCAGCTTCGGGCTGATCGCCGCCTCGTTCGGCGGTTTCGTCGCCTGCTTCACCACCGGCGCGACCTACTGGTGGGTCGAGGTGCCGTGGCTCGGGCAGGCCATCGCCGCAAGTATCGCCGCCCTTGTCCTCGCGCTGGTGATAGAGCTGCACCGGCGCACGCCGCTCCTCGACGTGCGCTGGCTGACCTCGCCCGCAATGCTGCACCTGACCGCGGCGCTGCTGATCTTCCGCATCATCCTCTCCGAGCAGTCGTCTGGCGCGCCGGGGCTCTTCCAGACGCTGGGCTTCGCGCAGGAACAGGTCGCGCCCCTGTTCTGGGCAATTGCCGCCGCGACCCTTGGCGGCGGCATCGCCTGCGCGCTGGTGCTGCGGCCCGACCGGGTGCCCTTCATCCACGTGGGTGCGCTGCTGCTGATCGCCGCCGGCGCCGGCATGGACGCGCATTCCAACAGCGGCCTTGCGCCCCGCGACCTTATCCTGAGCCAGAGCCTCATCGGTTTCGCCTCGACGCTGTTCCTGCCCTCGGCCATGGCCACGGGGCTGCTGACCGCGCTCAGCAAGGGCCCGCAGTACCTGCTGAGCTTCATCATCGTGTTCCTGTCGAGCCAGATCCTTGGCGGCACCATCGGGGCCGGGCTGTTCCGCAGCATCGTCACGGCACGCACCGCCGCCCACGCGGAGTGGATTGCCGAAGAGCTGACCACCGGCGACCCGCTGGTCAGCGCCCGGATCTCAGGCCTCGCGCAGCAGCTCTCGGCGCAGCTGACCGATGCCGCCCAGCTCAAGGCGCAGGCCGCAGCGCAGCTTGCGGCCACCGTCCAGCGCGAGGCGACCGTCGCCGCCTACAACGACGTGTTCGCCGCCATCTCCTTTCTCGCCCTCGCAGCCCTCGCGGTGCTGACGGGCCATATTCTCCTGAACTTCCTGCGCGCCCGGATGGCTCCCCCCGTCCCCGCCGCGCATTGAGGACCCTCCGATGAACGTACTGAAACACCACGTCCCCACCTTTCTCATCGTCCTGCTCGGCGTGCTGGGCATCGGCCTCGTGCTCTGGGCCTGGCACCTGCCGCCCTTCGACGGCGCCGAGGTCCGCACCTCGAACGCCTACGTGCGTGGGCAGGTCACCACGCTGTCGGCGCAGGGCGCGGGCGAAGTGACCGAGGTTCCGGTCTCGGATTTTGCCACCGTCGCGAAGGGCGAGGTGCTGGTGCAGCTCGACGACCGCAGCGCCCGACAGGCGCTGGCGCAGGCCGAGGCGCAGCTTGCGTCGGCACGCTCGGCGCTCGAGGCCAACACCCAGTCGATCCGCTCCGCCGAGGCGACGCTGCAATCGCGCGAGGCCTCCGCACGGGCCGCCAAGGCCGCGCTCGACACCACGCAGGCGTCCTGGACCCGGCTGCACAAGCTGCAGGAAAAGGGCGTCGTCTCGACCAGCGATGTCGAGGACGCCGACCTCGCGCTGCGTCAGGCCGAGGCTTCGCTGACCGAGGCCAGCAGCAACACCGACGTGGCGCGCGAGGCCGTGGCCTCGGCCAAGGTGCAGACCGACACGCTCAACGCGCAGATCTCGAGTGCCGAGGCCGCCGTCGCGCTGGCGCGCATCGACCTCGAGCACCGGGTGATCCGGGCGCCCTCGGACGGGCGACTGGGGCAGATCGGCGTGCGCGTCGGGCAATACGTGACCGCCGGCACCGCGCTGGTGTCGCTGGTGCCGCCGAAGGTCTGGGTCATCGCCAACGTCAAGGAGACCGAGTTTGCCGATCTCCGGCAGGGGCAGCGGGTCAGCTTCACCGTCGATGCCCTGCACGATCGCGCCTTCGCCGGGCATATCACGCAGTTCTCGCCCGCCACGGCGTCGGAATACAGCGTGCTCGGCAACTCGACCGCGACCGGCAACTTCACCAAGATCGCCCAGCGTCTGCCGGTGCGCATCGAGATCGACCCCGACCAGCCCGGCGGCGCCGAGCTTGCCCCCGGCATGTCGGTGGTACTGCACGCGCCCCGGCAGGAGTCCTGACCGGCCGGCAAGGCAGCGCCGCTCAGTCGAGCGGCACGCCCACGTGGTCCTTCAGCGTCTTGAGCACGATCTCGGAGCGCACCTGCGCTACCTGCGGGTGCGGCAGCAGCTTGAGGTGGATGAAATCGGCGAAGGCCTGAAGGTCGGCCACCCGGATGTCGAGGATGTAATCCGCATCCCCCGACACCGAGAAGGCGGCGCAGATCTGCGGATGGGTCGCCACGAAGCGGGCGAAATCGCTCTCCATGTCGGCGCCGTGGCTGCGCAGGTTTACCCGCGTCACTGCCCGGAGGCCGAAGCCCAGCCGCGCCGCGTCGAGCCGGGCGCCGTAGCCGCGGATGATCCCCGCCTTCTCGAGCGCGACGCGGCGGCGTGAGATCTGGCTGGCCGACAGGTTCACCACCTCGGCCAGCGCCGCGTTGGTGAGCGATGCGTCCTCCTGAAGTGCCGCGAGAATTGCATGGTCGAATTGATCTATGCGCATTTCGTGCACCCCTCCCCCGTTTTCACCAGAGTCTCATGCATGAAGATGCGTCCGCAAGACACATTATGCGCGCACCCTGCATCGCGGCGCTGGCATGCTGGTGCCAGACACGCATTCCACGAGGAGGAGACGCGCAATGGGACCCTTCCCGCACGACGCCCCGAAGGCCACGATCAGCGACCGCAACCCCGCCGGCACCGATGGTTTCGAATTCGTCGAGTTCGCCCACCCGGAGCCCGGGGTGCTGGACACCATCTTCCGGCAGATGGGCTTTGTGCCCGTGGCAAAACACCGAACCAAGGAGATCACGCTCTACCGGCAGGGTGACATCACCTACGTCCTGAACGCCGAGCCCGACAGCCAAGCAGCGCAGTTCGTGCGCGATCACGGCCCCTGCGCCCCGGCCATGGCCTGGCGCGTGGTCGACGCGCAGCACGCGCTGAAGCGCGCGCTGGAGCTCGGCGCCACCGAATACACCGGCGCAGGCAAGTCGCTCGACGTGCCGGCGGTCGTGGGCATCGGCGGCTCGCTGCTCTATTTCGTCGACACCTACGGCGACAAGGGCAGCTGCTACGGCGACGAGTACGACTGGCTGGGCGAGACCGACCCGCGCCCCGAGGGCTTCGGCTTCTACTACCTGGACCACCTCACCCACAACGTGATCCGCGGCAACATGGACACGTGGTACCGGTTCTACGCCGAGACCTTCAACTTCCGCGAGATCAAGTATTTCGACATCAAGGGCAAGCAGACCGGGCTGGTGAGCCGGGCCCTGACCTCGCCCGACGGCAAGATCCGCATCCCGATCAACGAGAGCACCGACGAGCATTCTCAGATCGAGGAGTACCTGCGCGAGTACAAGGGCGAAGGCATCCAGCACATCGCCATCGCGACCGAGGACATCTACGGCAGCACCGACCGCATCGCCGACGCCGGGATGGAGTTCATGCCCGCCCCGCCCGCGACCTATTACGAGATGTCGCATCGCCGGGTGAAAGGCCACGAAGAGCCGCTCGACCGGATGCAGGCGCGCGGCATCCTGATCGACGGCGAGGGTGTGGTGGATGGCGGCATGACCCGCATCCTGCTGCAAATCTTCTCGAAGACCGTGATCGGCCCGATCTTCTTCGAGTTCATCCAGCGCAAGGGCGATGACGGCTTCGGCGAGGGCAATTTCAAGGCGCTCTTCGAGTCGATCGAGGAAGACCAGATCCGCCGCGGCGTGCTGAAGAGCGAACCCGCCGAGTGATCTTGCCTGACACGGCCTGATGACCTGACAAGATGTCCTGCAAGGGGCGCCCGCGCGCCCCTTGCCCTTGCCGGAGTGCCCGATGGCCTGGACCGACTATTCCTCCGCCCCGCCCGCGGGCACCCCCGTCTGCGCCTCGTCCAAGGTGACCGGCACCCTGACGCTCGAGGTCTCGAGCGAGGCGGGCCGTTTCCCGATGATCCTCGTGCAGAGCCCCGACGGCCTGCGCGGCTACGTCAACGCCTGCCCGCACCAGTACCTGCCGCTCGACTATCGCGGCGCACAGCTTTTGTCGGCGGATGGGACCATGCTGCTTTGCACCGCGCATGGCGCCCGCTTCGACGCTTCCAGCGGCGCGGTGATCGGCGGTGCCGACTGCGGGCTCGACGCGGTGCCGCTCTGCGAGCGGAACGGCCAGATCCTGATCGGCGACTGACCCGGGCTGAGCCGGGCGCTCAGCCCACCACCCCACCCTCGCGGGCCCCCTGCATGGCCTGACCGAGACGCAGCACCTCGGCACCGCGGTCGCTGTCCCGAAGCAGCCGCACGACCTCGTCGGCGCGCTGCGGCAGGTGCAGGAAGTAGCCCTGCAGGTAGTCGACCCCGGCACGCTCCAGCACCCTGAGCTGCCCCTCGGTCTCTATCCCCCCCGCCACCACCGCCCGGCCATCCGCCTGCGCCGTCTCGACCAGCGAGTGGATGATCGAGCGCGCCGTGGCGTGGCTCTCGCAATCGCGGATCAGCGAGCGGTCGAGCTTGATGATGTCGCAATCGCTCCGCGCGAGGCTGGCGATGCACGCGTAGCACGAGCCGAAATCGTCCAGCGCCACCGTCACCCCCGCCTCGCGCAGCCGTGCGATGTTGTCGAGGACGGCCCGGCTCTGGCTCAGCGACTCGGAGTCGGTGATCTCGATGAAGAGCCGCGCGGTCGGCATGCTCCGCCCCAGCAGCTCCGCCAGCACCCGCTCGGCGAAGTCGGGGCGCTCGAACTCCCAGGGACAGATGTTCACCGAGACCGCGATCTCGGCGGGCCAGTCCGCCGCCAGTTCGATGGAGCGGTGGAGCACGTGCTCCCCGATCTCGCCCAGCAGCCCCTCGGAAGTGCCAAGCTCGATCACCTCGCGCGGATTCACCGGCCCCAGCACCGGGTGACGCCAGCGCAACAGGCTCTCCATCGCGCGGATCCGGTAGTCGCCACCCGAGACGATGGGCTGGAACTCAAGCTCGATGCCACCGTCGCGCAGTGCCGCGCGCAGATCCTCGGCCAGCCCCATGGACCGGCGTTTGCGCTGCGCCAGCCCCTCCGAGAAGAACCCCACCTGCCCACGCCGCTTGGCCTTGTTCGCCCGGAGCGCCAGCTCGGCCTCGCGCAGCAGCTCGGCGATCTCCTTTCCGCCCACCGGCCCACAGGAGGCGCCCAGGGTGCAGGTCAGCCCGAAGACCCGGCCGTCATGCACGAAGCTCTCATTGAGCACCGCCTGCATCTCGGCACCGCGGCGCTCGAAGGCACGGCGCGAGGGGAAGAGCCCGGCGAAGAGGAATTCGTCCCCGCCCTTTCGGCAGGTCACCCCGGTGGCGCCGGCGAAGGACGCCAGCCGGCAGGCCATGGTGGTGAGCAGCGCGTCGCCCACCGCGTAGCCGAAGGTGTCGTTCGACCACTTGAGATTGTCCGCGTCGACGAAGAACACCCCGAGTTGACTGTTCGATGCCCCCGCCTGCGCGCCGCCGCAAAGCGCCGCGACCCGCGTCAGGAATTCACGGTAGTTCGGCAGCCCGGTCATGGCGTCATGGCTCGCGAGCCTCTGCACCTCCGCCATCGCGGCGGCCTCGTCGGTGACATCCTTGATGTAGCCGTTGAAGTAGACGCCCTCGCGCCCCTCGAGCGTGGCGCAGCGTCCGCCGATCTCGAGCGTGCGGGGCCGCGACACGCGACCCTCGTCGCCCACCCTGAAGCAGAAGCTCTCCGGCGGCGCGGCTTTCCGGCGCGACAGTTGCGCCAGCGTACACCGGTCGGCGTCCGTCACGCCCCCGAGCCGCGACAGCTCGAGCAGGGCCGACAGGTTGCGCGGGTGGCCGGGCATGGCATCGACCCCGAGGATGCGGCGCACCGGCACGTCCGAGGTCACCAGATCGAGGTTGCCCCGGGTCTGCCAGATGCAGTTGTCGTGGCGCTCGTGATCGTTGCCGATCAGCAGGTCGAGCAGCGAGATCTGCGATTCCGCCCGCAACTTCTGCGCGTACTCGTGCGCGAAGATCCGGAGCTGCCGGTGCAGCGCCGCGGTGATCATCAGGAAGAACGAGCAGGTGATGAGCAGGAAGGGGACCGCCAGCGCTGGCAGTCCGATGAAGATCGCCGGCGGCACCGCGACCGCGAAGACCGCGACGTAGGCCAGCGCCGCGAGCGGCACCGGGTACAGCGCCAGCCCGCCGGCCGCGATGATGCCGCTGGTGAGCGCTCCGATGAAACCGATCTCCTCCAGCGAATTGTGGGAGACGAATTTGAGCAACGGATAGGTCCAGACCAGCCCGAGCAGCATCGAGAACACCACCAGCTTGCCGATGCTGCCGGCGCTGGCGGTATGCCGCTTTTGCCGCTGGTGCACGAAGCGGTGCCGGTAGGCCGCCCGCGCAATCATCAGCAGCACCAGCACGACCCACGCCATGTCGACCGAGTTCAGATGGCCAGCGCGCGCTTCAAGCAGCACATAGGAGGAAACGTTGACGAGGTTCGCGAACATCACCAGCGGCGTCAGCGAGGTGATGGCCGCAAGCTGGTGTTTCCGCAGCAGCGGCAGAAAATCGTCCGGCAGCGCCTCGGCCGAATCCAGGCCTCGCAGCACGATCCGGTCTGACCAGGCACCGAGCCTGTTATAGAGCCACTTCATGTATCTCCGACCCAGAATCCCCTGCACTCTGGACGTCAGCCTTTCTTAAACTCGGTTAACATCGCGTTAAATTCTGCCCGGCTGCGCGAATCCTTTCAGCAAATCGCGCACGCGACCCGGACCGATCAACCCTTGAGTGCGTCGATGAACAGCTCGAAATGCCTTTTGGCGAGAACCGAGGCCAGCGCCGACGAGCTGTCGCGTGGCGAGATCAGCGCCATCGTGAGATCCGGCAGCGCCGCCCCGCGCAGCGGCAGCGCCGCCAGCCCCGCCCCCGCGCCCTCGAAAGCATCGGGGCAGACCGCGATGACCCCATGGCCGCAACCCTCGCGCACCAGCTGGCGCAGCAGCTCGAGACTGTTCGAGGTCATCACCGGCGCCAGCTCGACCCCGGCCCGGGCCGCGGCGATGTCGAGCACGTCGCGCAGGTGGCTCGTGGCGTCCGGGACCAGAACGGGGCGCGAGAAGAAACGGTCGAGAGACACGCTCTTGCGGCCGTCCTCGGGCATCAGCGCGAGCACCCGGAAGGGCAGCTCGCGCAGGACCGAGACCCCCGGCAGCGGGCGCGGGCTGAAGGTCAGGCCGAAATCCGCCTCGCCCGCGATGACCATCTGCCGGACCCGGTCGGACTCGGCCACCCGAACCGAGGTGAAAATGCGGGGGTTCTCGCGGAGAAAGCCGCTCAGCGCCTGCGGCAGGAAGCTCGTGACCGCCTCCTGCGGCACCGCGATGCGCACCTCGCCCCGGCGCAGCCCCTTCAGTTCCTCGATCTCGAAGGCGGCGGCGCGCATGTCCTTTTGCCAGGCCCGCATCCGGTACATGAGCAGTTCCCCCGCCGAGGTCAGCCGCACACCGCGTGGGTGACGCTCGAACAGTGGAACACCCAGTTCCTCCTCGGCGCGGAGCAGCTGCTTGTCGATGGCCGAGGCGGAAACGTTCAGAACTTCTGCCGCACGACGGATGCTGCCGAGCCGGGAGATCTCTTCCATATAACTGAAAAACCTTGTGAAAAAGACCCGCTGCATGCCCGATCGCCCTGTTTCACCGACCTCCCGCGGGCATCTTCCCAGAGCGTTGAGAAAAATTCAACGCTGTGTTGGATTCTTGGCGTTTGTAACGGCTCCGTGACCGGGCCATCCTTCGCCGCAACGCAGCAGTCCCACTCACGGAGCCGCCCTTGCGCCTGATCGCGCCCGACTATTACGACGTCGACATCGCCGGCGAGACCACCTCGCTGCCGATGCTCCAACTCGACGACCAGCGCGCCATCGCGCTGCTCATGGACATCGACATGGGCCTCGCCTTCGCCGACCGCGTGGGCCGGGCACTGGCCGCGCGCTTCGCCGCCATGACGCCCGAGATCGTGGTCGGCAGCGCCACGCTGGGCATCCCGGTGGCGATGGAGGTGAGCCGCCACCTCGGGCTCGACAAGTACCTGATCCTGCAGAAGTCGCCGAAGTTCCACCTTGCCGACGCGCTCGAGGAGCCGGTGCGCTCGATCACCTCGGACAAGCCGCAGCGCCTGCTGCTCGACCGCCGCCAGATCCCGCTGCTGCAGGGGCGTCGCGTGGTGGTGGTCGACGATGTGATCGCCACGGGCGCCAGCATGGCCGCCGCGATGCGGCTGGTGCGCCGGGCGGGCGCCACGGTGCTCGGGGCCGGCACCATCCTGACCGAGGGCATCGCCTGGCGCGAGGCGCTGGCCGAGGACGCCGCGCTGGTGCAGCGGCTCGGGCGGATCCCGCAATTCCGCGTCGTCGACGGCGAGGCGCGCCTCGACCCCGCCAGCGTCGAGGCAGAGATGACCCGCCCGGAGCCCGTTTCGGGCTGATCTCGCCGCGCGGCAGACGGTCGGGGAGGAGGCCAGACGCCGCGCCACATCGCAACCACCGTCCCGCGTGCCATGACGGTGCCGGGTCGCAACCAGAGGGGCACCCGGCCCCCGCCTCACCGCAAACCGACAGGGATCTGACCCATGACAACCCAAACTCTCCCCAAGGACAGCGGCTCGTCGCTGTTCCCGCTCGTCCTCTCCATCGTCGCCGCTGCCGCCACCGGCGTGCTCTGGGCCTACGCCAACCCGATCCAGCTGGTGCCCGGCGTCATCCAGTGGCGAATCTTCGCCTTCCTGCCGCCGCTGATCGGCATCCTGCTCGGCTGGAAGAGCGGCTTCATCTGCGGCTATCTCGGCACCATCGTCTGGTCGCTGCTCGCGGGCACCTTCATCCCCGCGCATTCGCTGATCGTCGACGGCATCATGGTGGGGCTCACCGGGCTCGTGCCGGGGCTGCTGTTCAACCCGGCCACCACCACCTTCGACAAGTCTGCGCTGGTGCGCATCGCGCTGGTCTGCCTCGTCGTCGGCCTCGTGATGGTCGCGGCGGTTTCGGCGAGCCTCGCCTTCCTCGGCATCTTCCCGTTCTGGTGGGCGGTCGGCTACCTCGGACTCTCGGACATCGTGCCGATGCTGATCGGCACGCCGCTGCTCGTGGTGCCAGCGCTCAAGATCCTCAACGCGGCACACCCGGCGAGCTTCAAGCGCTTCTGATGCTGCTCGCCGCCGACAAACTCACGCTGGGGTTCGGCACGTCCGAACCCCTTCTCCGCGACGCGACGCTTGCGCTCGCGCCGGGCGGGCGCCTGCTGGTCTGCGGCGCCACCGGCAGTGGCAAGACGACGCTGATGATGACCCTCGCCGGCGTCATCCCGCAGATCACCCCCATCGCCCGTTACGAGGGCCGTGTCGCGCTGAACGGCGAGGACGTCGCCACGCTGCTCCGCGACGCCCTGTTCTCGCGCGTGGGCTACGTGGCGCAATCGGCCGAGGACCAGCTCTGGGATCTCTCGGTCGAGGACATCATCGCCTTCCCGCTCGAGAACCGCGCCACCCCGCGCGACGAGGTGCGGGCACGGGTCCGCTACCTCATGGAGGATCTCGAGCTCACCGAGCTTGCCGGCCGGCGGGTGCTGACCCTGTCCGGCGGAGAGCGGCGCATGGTCGTGCTCGCCGCGGCGCTGGCCTCGCGGCCCGAGCTGCTGGTGCTCGACGAACCCACCACCGGCCTCGACCCGGCGGCGCGCGAACGGCTCTGCCGGGCGCTGGAACAGGCCGCCGAGCATGTCTCGGGCGTGGTGATCGCCGAACAGGATCCCGCGCATCTGGCCCCGGTCACGCAAAGCCTTGCGCTGATCGCCGAGGGAACGCTTTCCGCCGTCACCCCGCTGGCGCCCGCGCTCGACGATGCGGCGCTCTGGACCCGCGCCGGGCTGCTGCCGCCGCGCAAGCCCTCGGGCCTGCGCCCGGCGGTGACGCCGGGTCGCGAGCTGCTCCGCGTCCGGGGCCTGCAAACCAGGCTTGCCCGCGCCTCGGGCAAGCCGGTGCTTGACGGGCTCGACCTGACGCTGCGCGCGGGCGAGGTGCTGGGCGTGATCGGCCGCAACGGCGCCGGCAAGACCACCCTGATGAAGTCGGTGCTGGGCCTGATGCCCGTCGCAGCGGGCGAGATCGCGCTCGACGGTCAGGCCGCGCAGGGCTGGACCACCGCCCGCCGCGCCCGCCACATCGCCTACGTGCCGCAATCCATGCGGCAGATCCTCTTCCACATGACCGCCGCCGAGGAGGTCGCCTTTGCCCGCTCCATGGGCGAGGGCCACGAGGATACCGAGACCGTGCTTGCCCGCTACGGGCTCGGCGGACAGGGCGAGACCAACCCCTTCGCGCTTTCGGCCCGCCAGCAGGGGCAGCTCGGCCTTGCCTGTGCCGAGGCCTCGGGCGCCGCCATTGCCATCGTCGACGAGCCGCTGCTGGCGCGCGATCTGGCCGGGCGCGCATTGCTCGAGACCTTCCTCGGGCGGATGACCTCACAGGGGCGCGCGGTGATGCTGATCTCGCATGACCTCGAGCTGGTCGACGACGTGGCCACCCGACTGGCGCTCGTGGGCGAGGGGCACATCCCCTATGACGGTCCGGTCGGCGAGGGTTGGCAGAGCCGCGCCTTCGCGGCGCTCGGCTGGCCCGCCCCCTATGGCACCGCACGGGAGTCCGCCGCATGAGCCGCCTGCACGACCTCAATTTCTTCGTGAAGCTCGGCACCGCCTTCGCGCTGATGATCGTGGCCTGGCTGGCCCCCGACTGGCGCTGGGGCATCCCCTTCGCGGCGCTGGTGCTGGCGCTTCTCTGGGTGACGCGGGTGCCCAAGCTCGGCGGCTACCTCAAGGGCGCGGGGCTGCTGACGCTCATGGTCATCGTGAGCTGGATGATCAACCTGCTGCTGCAGGGCATCGCCCCGCTCGACGCGCTGGCCATCGCCGCCAAGATGGCCGCCCGGCTGGTCGCCACCACGGCGCTCTTCTACTTCGTGATGGAGACCTCGACCCCCGGCGCAATCCTCGCCGCCTGCTCCGCCGCGCGGCTGCCGGCGGTGGCGACGCTGGTGCTGTCGCTGCTCTTCGGCATCATCCCGATGCTGCGCGACGAGTTCGAGCGCATCGCCGACGCGCAGCGCGCCCGCGGCATGGAGATTGACGACGTGAGCTTCCTCAAGAAGCTGCGTTTCGCGCTCGCCCGCGGCGTGCCGCTTCTGGTGCAGGCGATCCGCACCGCCCACGCCATCAGCTTCTCGCTGACCCTCTATGGCTTCGACCTGTCCCGCAAGCGCACGACGTGGCGCGACGTGGGCCTGATGGTAGAGCCCCGCATGACATGGAAGGACCCCATCCGATGACGGACCAAGCCGGACGCCAGACCTGGCGCGTCGATGTCGAGGGCTACCCGCTCGACCTGCCCATCGTGCCGATCAACCCCGAGTTCGCCATTTCGCTGATGATGGTCATCGACCTCGGCGTGACGTTCGGCGAGCACATAGGCAAGGAATTGGCCCGCAAGATCGCGCCGCTTCAGCCGGACATCATCGTGGGACCCGCGACGCTGGGCATTCCCGTCGCCATCGAGGTCACCCGGGCGCTCGGGCTCGACGACTACGTCGTGCTGCAGAAATCGCCCAAGCTCCACCTCGGCGACGCGCTGGTGCAGACGCTGACTTCGATCACCTCCAAGGGCGAGCAGCGCATCCTGCTCGACCGCGCGGCGATCCCACTGATCGAGGGCAAGCGCGTGGTGGTGGTCGACGACGTGGTGGCCTCGGGCTCGAGCCTCAAGGGCGCGCTGGACCTCGTGCGGCAGGCCGGCGGCAACGTGGTGGGCGCGGGCGTCATCCTCACCGAGGCGCAGGACTGGCGCGAGACGCTGGGCGCCGATGCCGAGACGCTGGTCTCGCTCGCGCATATCCCGCAGTTCGCCCCCGGTGCGGACGGGGTCTGGCAGCCGATCCCCGGCACCTGAAGGGCCCCTGCCCCGCCGCTCGCGACCATGCCGCGAAGCTGCAAGCACCTATCGGCCCGCTTCATGAATGGCCCCGGTGCCGGGCAACGGCCTGCCCGGCCCGCTCGCGCGGGATGAGTGTCCAGGCCAGCATGAAGGCGAGAATGAGCAGCGCGGCGCCGGCGATCAGCACCTCGTGACAGGCCCGCACGAAATCCTGTGTCGGGGTTCCGTCGCCCTTCGCCAGCGCCGTCACGGCAACCAGCAGCGCCAGCCCGAAGGCGAGGCTCATCTGGTGCGCCACGTTCACGAGCCCCGATGCCGCGGCCGCGTCGTCCTTGCGCGTCCTGGCGATGCCCGAGGTGGCGAGCGCGCCGGAGCCGAGCCCCGCCTGCAGCGGCGAGAAGCCGTGGGCGCCCTGCAGGAACTGCCTGGCGAAGAAAAAGACCCCCACCATCACCGCGAAGTCGAGAAAGCGCGCAGCAGCCCCCCCCGCCCTGCCACGATTCGATGTGATCACGGGCCCTGCCGCCTCTGTCCGATCCCGCGCCTCGGCCTCTTTCGGGCGCAACAAACGCGAAATGCATGACATTTCTTCAACAAGTCAGCGACTTATCCACAGCCGGTGATCCAAAGCCTGAAGCTGCGCATGGGGTCCGCTCGGCTTATGCGCGAAAAAACTGTTGTCTGGCGATGAGTTGCGTGTCATGAGTTCTGTAGTCGCAAGATTGCGAAATTCCCGCGGTTTAGCGACAAAACCCCGAAGACCCACCAAGAGGTCGCGAGAGCAGTATGGATACGACAACCGAGATTTCCGAATCCAATTCGATCGCGGCCTTCATCGCCGCAAACGCGACCCGGCTTTCGGAGGCGCTCAATCATCATATGCGCAACAGCTTTCAGCCCGAAAGCCGAAAGACGCTGCGCAAGTTTCATCCGGCCGAGGTCTCGGAGCTGACCGGCATCAGCATGTCGAACCTCCGCACCCGGCACCAGGACGGAGACTTCCCCGAGGTCGAGACCGACTCCCGCGGGCGAAGGCTCTATTCCGCCGAGGAAATCGAGCAGATCCGCCACGTCATGGCCCGCACCGGCCGCAACGGCGACGCCTATCTTCCCGGTCGGCGCGAGGACGACAAGCTGCAGATCATCTCGATCGTCAACTTCAAGGGCGGCTCGAGCAAGACCACCACCGCGATCCACCTCGCGCAACGCTATGCGCTGCGCGGTTATCGCGTTCTGGCCATCGACATGGACCCGCAGGCGAGCCTCACCACCATGTTCGGCTACCGACCCGAGATCGAATTCGCCGAAAGCGGTACGGTCTACGACGCACTGCGTTACGAGGACCCGGCACCGTTGAGCCAGGTGGTGCGGAAGACCTACTTCCACAACCTTGACCTTGCGCCAGCGGGCCTCCTGCTCTCGGAATACGAGACCGAGACCGCCTATGCGCTGCAGCACAAGATCGACCCGCCCTTCACCCAGCGGTTGGCCATCGCCCTGGACGAGATCGAGGACCGCTACGACCTCGTGATCATCGACTGCCCGCCGCAACTGGGCTTCACCACGATGACCGCCCTTCTGGCGTCGACGGGGCTTCTGATCACGGTTGTGCCCAGCATGCTCGACGTGGCATCCATGGCGCAATTCCTTGAAATGGCAGGAGAAACTGTCCGCACGCTGGAAGAGGCGACCGGCCCCATCGACTGGAACTTTCTGAAGTTCCTGGTGGCCCGCTACGAGCCCACGGACGTGCCACAGTCGCAGATGGCAGGCTTCCTGCGGTCGATCCTGCTTGACCAGGTGCTGACCACGCCGATGCTGAAATCCACCGCGATCTCGGATGCCGGCATGACCCAGCAGACGATCTACGAGCTCGATCCCGGGCAGGTGGTGAAGAAGACGCTCGACCGGATCATGGAAAGCGTCAACGGCGTCGCCGACGAATTCGAGAAGACGATCCAGCAGGCTTGGGGACGGGAGGTCGACTGATGGCACGCAGGAACCTGTTCCAGCCCCCTCCCCTGCCCTCCGCCTCGGCGCCGGAACCTGCGCCGGCCGAGAGCAAGCCGCGCTTCCCTAACACCGGCGCAATGAGCGGCGTGAAGTCGACGCTCAAGGACCTGTCGAGCAACGCCGTGCGCGAGATCGCCGTCGAGACCATCGAGGAAGGCGGCCCCAAGGACCGGCTGGCCTTCTCGGACGCGGACGTGGCGCAGCTGGCGGAGAGCATCCGGCAGCACGGCCAGCAGGTGCCCATCATGGTGCGCCCGATCACCGAGAAGCCGGGCTACTACCGCGTGGTCTACGGCCGCCGGCGCCTGCGGGCGCTGCGCACCCTCCGCATCCCCGCCAAGGCATTGGTACGCTCGCTCAGCGACGAGGAGGCGATCCTTGCGCAGGGCCAGGAGAACTCGCAGCGGCTCGACCCGAGCTTCATCGAGAAGGCGCTTTTCGCCGCCGAACTCAGCGACAGCGGCTACGAGCCCGCAGTGATCCTCGACGCGCTCGCCATCGACCGGCCGATGCTGTCGCGCATGACCAAGGTGGCGCGCACCATTCCCGAGGCAGTGGTGCAGCTCATTGGTTCGGCGCATGGCATCGGGCGCCGGCGCTGGGAAGAGCTCGCCGACAAGGTGCGCGGCCATGACGTCGATCTGAAGCAGGTCGCGGATGGGGCGGACCTTGGCGCGGTAGCGACCTCGGACGACCGCTTCGCGCGGGTGAGCGATGCCGTGACCGCGCTGCTGTCTGCAGTGCCCGAGGCCAAGACGCCCCCCTACCCTGCCCGCGCGTTCCGCCATCGTGACGGAACGCCGCTGGCCGAGGTCAAGGAAACCGCGCGCGCATTGACTTTGAAGGTGTCCAAGAGCGATCAGCCCGACTTTGCCCGCTGGCTGCGGGACAATGCGGAAGCCGAGCTGACGCGTCTCTACGAGGCATGGCGGTCGGACAAGACGTCCGGCTGACCCGACAACGAGCAGAAACCACAACAGACAGGAGCACGACCAGCAGCCCGAAAAAGAGAGAGCCCCCCAAGGTCACCCCCGGAGAGCCCAATCTGTGCTTAGCACCCTCAGATTTACCAGCTTCTCCCACACAGTCAACAACAACCGAATCGGTTGAACGAAGAATTGCGGCCTTTTCACTGAAAAAGCCGTGAGCGCTTCGTCGTGCGGTGGGGACTTTCCCGATCAGGTTGCCGTGACAGGCACATGACATTCATTCAGGCATCCGCGCCCACCGGGCAGCGGAGTGTTTCCCCGTTGTCCGCGGACAACGGCTACCCGGACCGTCACATCGTGATGGAGACGCTGCGAACGGCTGCGCCGCTCCTGGGGCTTCGCGCCCCGGTGCTCGCGACACTGGACGCCCTGCTCTCCTGCCTCCCCCCGAAGCGGACGCACCACACAGTCTTCGCCTCGAACGCGACGCTGACGTTCCGGCGCAACGGCATCTCGGATCGAACCCTGCGGCGGCACGTGGCGCTCCTGCAGGACGCCGGTCTGCTGACGCGCCACGACAGCCCCAACCGCAAGCGCTACTCCCGTCACAACCGCGAAGACGGCATGGCTCTGCGCTTCGGCTTCGACCTCACCCCGCTCTTTCGGCGCATGACCGAGCTCGTACGTGTCGCCTGTGACGCCCGAACCCTGCAGGAGCGCATAGCCTACCTCACCTGCAAGATCCGCGCCGCCGCCAACGACCTTCTGATGTCCGACCCAAAGCACGAGGCCGCAGCCCTTGCTCGTGCCGCCCTGCGTCGGAAGCTCACGGTCTCGGAGTGCGAAGCCTTGCTCGAGGGGCTCGAACAGACCCCCGCCGAGGGGGCATCGGATCCCGGTGAGACGATGGATATGACCGGCAGAAACGGCCAAAATGTCCGGCACCATCAGAACTCAACAAAAGAAAATATTGATAGAACCGCAGAGACCAGCACGCAGCCCTCGCGACAGGACACCAGCCCTCCGGACCAAGGGAGAGAAATCCCGGTGAACGAGATCGTCCGGCTCTGCCCGGAGGCAGCGCAGTTCGAGCAGGCTCCGACAGAGACCGTTGGCGATGTGGTCGCCCATGCGAGGTTCCTTGCCCCGATGATGGGCATCGACGCCTGCAGCTATGATGCCGCCAGGTCCCGGCTTGGAGAGACCGGGGCCGCGTTGACGGTCTGGGGGCTGATGCAGATCCAGCACCGCATCCGTAAGCTCGGAGCTTATTTCCGCTCAATCACCAGCGGCGCCAGAAGCGACGGTTTCGACCCCATCGGCCTGATCCTGTCTCTGGATCGCGAGCGCATACCCACGACCTGAGGGGCGGACATTGTCCGCGGACAACACGGCTTGTCCGGTCCTCCCGACAGCGCCGATGTTGCGACCTAGGGCTGTGTTCCGGGGGCCCACGCCATCCGGTAGACTTCCGGGAACACCAAACGAAGAGGGGCATGACATGCAGGCGCATCCGCATCTTTCGCCCGCAGTTCCGGGATGACCGCGGCCATCGACATTGCCGGCGCCACGCTGCGCGCAGACGATCTGTCCCAGCTCCGTGCGCTGGTCGAGGCAGGCATTTCCACGAGCCTCCCGCGCCGCGTTCTGCTCGTCGCGGATTTCCGCCCCTCGATGCTGCAGGGTCGGAGCCGGGCCTTCCGCTCCGTCGCCGCGGCCGAAGCACTCACGGTGCTCGGCTGGCAGGTGTCCGAGGCCGGTGGCTCCGTCGGGCTGATGACGCTCGGGACCGGGGCGCCGGTTCGGGTGCCGCTGGACGCGGGAGCCGAGGGCATGCGGCAGGTGGTTTCGGGATTTGTCCGCGGACACGAAGCAGCCGCCGCTCATGCCACCGCCGGCTGCCTTGACGACGTGCCGCTCGACCGGCTGCTCTCGGATCTCGACCTGAGCGGGGACGAGATCCGCGCTGTCGTCATCGCCTCCGGCTTCGAGTTTCCCGGTGGAGGATGTGCCGCGCTGCTACAGGCGCTGTCCGCCAAACACCCCGTCCGGTTGGTCCATGTTACCGATGCCGCCGAGGCCGACGAAACAACGGGACAGGGCAGGGCGCTCGGACTGCCAGTCGTGACGCTCGACGCCGGGCTTCTGCCCGAAGCCATGCCGTCCGTTCTCGCCGAAGTGTTCCGGTAAGCGGGCTTTTCCGACCCTGATGACCCGCCAGAACGCCGAATTGACGACGTTCTGCCCGCCTAAGATGATCCCCAAGTCAAATAAGACCTCAGTTTGTCCATTATGAGGTCGTTTCTCCCGCGATGGACCCCAAACGCAGCCGATACTTACGGCTGCATTGCCAGAATCCTGCTCTGCCCGCACCCTTTGGCGCGAGAGCGCCTTGGGAAGGGCGCGTCTCTCAGGGAGGAGTGAAACGAAGATGGGAATTCTAGGAAAGCTCTTTGGTGGCGATGAGGGAACCCCTCCGCCGTCCTATTCACATGTGAAAATTCACCCCCAGGTGGACAACGGCGTGGGTTCGGCCACGCCCGGTTTCTCGGGGGGAACACTGAAATGCAAGTGCGCGACCAATCCGGTCGTTGTCGTCGTGAGTGCGCAGACCGCGCATAACCATGTCTGCGGCTGCACCAAGTGCTGGAAACCCGACGGCGCGATCTTCAGCCAGATCGCGGTGGTCTCGCGCGACAAGGTCGAGGTGACCGAGAACGCGGACAAGCTCGAGATCGTTGACCCCAGCGCCGCCATCCAGCGCCACGCCTGCAAGGAGTGCGGCGTGCACATGTATGGCCGGATCGAGAATACCGGCCATCCGTTCCACGGCCTCGACTTCGTGCACACCGAGCTCTCGACCCAGAAGGGATGGTCGCCGGCGGAATTCGCGGCCTTCGTCTCATCGATCATCGAGTCCGGTGTCGATCCCTCGCGCATGGACGAGATCCGCGGCCGGCTGCGGGCGCTTGGGCTCGAGCCCTACGACTGCCTTTCGCCGCCGCTGATGGACGCCATCGCGACGCACGTGGCCAAGACGAGTGGCGCGCTGAAGTGACGCCGCGCGGGCATATCCGGCCCCGCCGGGGTCGCGCTTCGCGCCCCACCGAGTAGGGGGCGTGCGCGGCCAAACGCGATGCGGGATATGCTCGACGCACCATGTCCGGGGACAGGCCATGGGCCGGTCCGGCCCCGCGAAAAACTCGCCCGCCGGGCCGGACCGGAACAACACCGTTGCGCGAACGAAAATTTCTGCGTTAACCTCCCGGAGGGAGGACATTTCAATGAAGGACATGAACGACGCCCCGTCGGTCGGCATGATCCGATCCGTCGTGATCGTTGACGATCATCCGCTCTACAGCGACGCCCTGGCCGCGGCGCTTCAGCTCGTGTTCGAGGGGGTGAAGGTTTCGAAGGCGCAGACTCTTGGCGCCGCGCTGGACCTGATCGAGTCGGGCGAACTTCCCGACCTCGTCATGTTCGACCTCAAGCTTCCGGACGTCTGCGGCATCTCGGGCTTCCAGCGTCTGCGGGCCGCGCTGCCCGATGCGCCCATCCTCGTCATCTCGTCGCTGACCTCGGTGCAGGTGGTGCAGGCCCTGATGGAGGAGGGGGCCGCCGGATTCCTGCCCAAGGACGCCTCGGCGCAGCTTCTGCGCGCCGCGCTGCAGGAGATCGCCTCGGGCCGGAAATACGTGCACTCAGGATACCAGAGCTGCCCCGTCGCCATGGGCCCCGAGGATCGCTTCGACGCCTCGCACCCGAAGCTGGCGGAACTCACGCCGCAGCAGAAGCGCATCATGAAACTGATTTGCGCAGGCAAGCCCAACAAACAGATCGCCTATGAGTTGTCCCTTGCCGAGGCGACGGTGAAGGCCCACATCACTGCGCTGCTGCGCCGTCTCGGGGTTCAGAACCGGACCCAGGCCGCGGTGCTGGTGGAGAGCGCGCAGCCCGCAACGGCCATCGGGTCGGGCGAGGCGGACGCGCAGGCCTTCCTGAGCCACTGACGCCATGATCCAGGACCGGACGCGCCCGCGCTTCGTGCAGATTGCCGTCTCGCGCGCGGCGGGCGCTGCCGCCGCGGTGGACGAGGCGCTGGCAGGCATCGACCTTGCCGAGGCGTGCTTCCTGCTGGCCTTCGTGCCCGAGGGGCTCAACCTTGGCCGCGTCGCCGAGGCGCTCGAGAGCGGGGCAGGGGGGGTGCCGGTCTTCGGCTGCACCACCGCGGGCACCATCACCACCGAGGGCTACGAGACCGAGGCGCTGCTGATCCTCGCCTTCCCGCGCGAGCACTTCCGCTGCGCCTCGATGCTCATCGAGCCGCTGAAGCCGATGACGATGAAATCCATCGCCGCCGACGTGCGCGCCCATGCGGCCCGCTTCAGGCGCACCGCAGGGTGGAACCGGCTGGCGCTGATCTTCGCCGACGGGCTCTCCAAGCAGGAGGACCTGCTGGTCGCCACGCTCGAGGCGGCGCTGGGGGAGGTGCCGGTGTTCGGTGGCTCCGCGGGCGACAACCTTGCCTTCCGCGAGACCTTTGTCCTGCACGAGGGCGGCTCTCACACCAACGCGGCGCTGCTGCTGCTGATCGAGACCGACCTCGGCTTCCAGGGGCTGGGGTTCGACCACTTCCTGCCCACCGGCTGCCAGGTGGTGGTGACCGAGGCGCTGCCGGACGAGCGGCTGGTGCTCGAGATCAACGGCGCGCCTGCCGCGCTGGAATATGCCCGGATCGTCGGTTGTCCGGTCGAGGATCTCTCGCCGCAGGTCTTCGCCGAGAACCCGATGCTGGTGCGGCAGAACATGAACTACCACGTGCGCGCCATCCACGACGCTCCGGGGGCCCACGCGCTGAGCTTCCTCGGGGCCATCGACGACGGGCTGATCCTGACGCTCGGGCGGGGCAAGGAGATCATCGAGACCCTGCGCTCGGAGCTCGACGTGCGCGGGCCGCATGACGAGGCGCCGGATTTCGTGCTGGGCTTCGACTGCGTGCTGCGCAAGCTCGAGATCGAGCAGAAGCAGCTCTCGGGTCCGGTCAGCGAGATCTTCCGCGACCGCCGCGTCGTCGGTTTCAACACCTACGGCGAGCAGCATTGCGGCGTGCACGTGAACCAGACCTTCGTGGGCGTCGCCTTCTTCGACCCGGCGCAGAGGGAATTCGCATGATCGATCCCGACGAACCGCTCGAGACCCAGGTCGCCCGTCAGGCCAAGATCATCGACGCGCTGATGCGCCGCGCCAACCGCCAGCACGAGGTCGGCGGCTCGGCCTATGGCGCCTTCCAGTCCGCCATCGCGCTGCAGGGGCAGATCTGGGCCAAGACCCGCGACCTCGAACGCACCACCGACGAGCTGCGTCACGCCCGCGACGACACCCAGCGCATGCGCAAGAACCTCGCGGATGCGCTGTCGGCCATGGACGGCGGCGTTGCGCTTTTCACCGCCGGGCGGCTCGAGGTCTGCAACGACATCTTCCTGAAGCTGTTGCCCGACGTGTCCGAGCGGCTGCAGCCGGGGCTCACGGTCGAGGACTGTTTCGCCGCCATGTCCGAGAGCCGCCACCTGTCGAGTGTCGAGGGCAACTTCGACGCGGCGCTGGCGCAGGCGCGGCGGGGCAGGGTGGGCACGTCGGTGGTCTCTCTGGTGATCGAACTCGCGGGCGATCGCTGGTACCAGATCAACCTCCAGCGCACGAGCGCCGAGAACCTCGTGCTGCTGCTCACCGAGATCACCCCCATCGTGCGCCGCAACCGGTCCGAGAAGGAAAGCCTGATCGATCGGCAGGCGGACTACCTGCAGGCGGTGTTCGAGAACATGACCTCGGGGGTCTGCACCTTCTCGCCGGCGGGCGAGGTGATGATGTACAACCAGCAGTTCCGCCAGCTGCTGGGGCTGCCCTACACCATGCTGCAACACGGCACCGACCTGCAGCGGCTGCTGGACTTCGTCGCCCAGCACCGGCTCATCGCCGAGGCCGCCGAGCACGACATCCACCACTGGCTCGACCGGCTCGAACGGCAGGGCCGGCTGCGGCGGCGGGTGCGCCACGCCACTGGACGGATGCTGGACCTGCACGCCCACCGGCTGCCGGACGGCGGCGTGCTGCTCGAGCTCAAGGACGTGACGCTCGAGAGCCGTGCCACCGAGATGCTTGAGAACCGCGTGACCGAGCGCACCGCCGAGCTGACCCGCGCCAACGCCCAGCTGCGCGAGCAGTTCGACGAGATGGCGAGGGTCGAGGAAGAGCTGCGCGTCGCCAAGGAGCGCGCCGAGGCCGCGGTGTCCTCGAAGACCCGTTTCCTCGCCGCGGCGAGCCACGACCTGCTGCAGCCGATCAACGCCGCGAAGCTGTTGATCGCGACACTGATGGACACGACTGCCGACACGCGCTTCGCCCCTATGGTTGAGCGCCTCGACGGTTCCTTCTGCTCGATCGAGCAGCTGCTGCATTCGCTGCTCGACATCTCGCGGCTCGAAAGCACCGATCAGGCGCTGACCCCGACCGAGGTCTGTCTTGGCGCGCTGATGCGCTCGGTCTGGGAGGACCAGACTCCGCTGGCGCAGCGCAAGGGGGTGCAGCTCGACGTGGTGCCGAACATGTGCTTCGTGCGCTCGGACCCGGTCTACCTGCTGCGCTCGATCCAGAACCTCGTGGTCAACGCGATCCAGTACACCGCGCCCGGCGGCCGGGTGCTGGCCGGATGCCGGCGTCGCGGGAACACGGTCGAGCTGCAGGTCTGGGACACAGGCATCGGGATCTCGCGCAAGGACCAGAAGCGCATCTTCGAGGAATTCGCGCGGGCCGACAACGTGCCGCTGGGTTCGGGCGTGGGGCTCGGGCTGTCGGTGGTCGACCGCACCTGCCGCCACCTCGGGCATAAGGTGCGCGTTCGATCGAAACCCGGTGTGGGCTCGGTCTTCTCCATCGAGATGGAGAGGGTGGCGGGCCGCGTTGTCGACGAGCAGGAGGGCTGCAACGTCGCGACCCCCGCAGAGTGCGAGATGGACCACATCGTGCTGGTGATCGAGAACGACCCGGACGTGCTCTTCGCGCTTACGGGAAAGCTCGAACAATGGGGGGCAAGCGTGCTGGCCGCGCGCTCGCTCGACGAGGCGCTGGGGCATGTGCGCGACATGGGCATGGCGCCGGACATCATCCTCGCCGATTACCAGCTCGACAATGGCGAGACCGGCGACCGGGCGATCCGCGCGCTGCGCGACGAGACCGGCGTGCGTATCCCGGCCATCATGATCACCGCAAACCGCGGCAATGCGCTTCTGAAGAAGGGCGCGACCGAGGGGTTTTCGGTGCTTACCAAACCGGTGCAGCTGTCGCGGCTGCGTCCGCTGATGGAATGGAAGATCCGCTGGCAGGCCCCGGAGGAGGCGGCGGAGTGAGCGCGTTCAGAGTGTGGGGGCGGAGTTGGTCCGTGGATGGTGAGCGGGGCAGGGGGGCGCTGCCCCCCGTCCGCGCAGGCGCGGACTCCCCCGGGATATTTCGGGCCATTGGAAACACGCGCCCGCACCGACAAAAGTCGGCAATGACAGGCGGGGCAGGGGGGGTAGGCTCGGGCCAGGGAGGATTCGAACCATGCGCAAGACACTGGCCCTGATCGCGGCCGTGGCCTGTCTCGGGCTGCCCGGCTGGGCGGCGACCACCGAGGCGACCCAGACCTTCGACCTGCTGTTCCGGCAGGGCACACTGGATGAGGTCGGCCGCGACGCGGTTCTGCACTACAACCGTACCGTCACCAACGCGGCCAAGCCCGAGGCGGCCGAGCGCGACACCGGCGCCGTGGCGTTGTCCTTCGAGGACGGACCGCAGGCGCTGCAGGCGAACTTGCAGTTCCTGCAGGACGGCAAGCACCGCAATCTCGGCAGCTTTCCCGCCAGCGTCGGCAACCCGATGATCATGTATTTCTACGAGAGCGTGATCCGCGACATGGCCGAGACCGCCGGCGGCTCGCCCTTCTACATCCGCAACCGGGTGAAGGAGGCACTGGTGCAGCCCGCCGAGATCGTCACCGGCGAGGCCAGCTTCGGCGGGTCCGAGGTGCCGACCCAGACCGTGATCCTGCGGCCCTTCGAGGGCGATCCGAACGCCGGGAAGATGCAGGGCTTCGGCGGTCTCGAGCTCAGCGTCACCATGTCCGAGGAGGTGCCAGGCTGGTATCTCAGCCTCGTTGCCACGGCGCCGGGGGCCGATGGCGCGCCGGGAGCCTATGTCTCGGAGCTGCGCTTCGACACGGTCGCGGCGCAATGATCCGGCTGGCGACGGCGCTTCTGCTGCTGGCCGGGGCGGTCCAGTCCGCTTCGGCGCAGGGCGTGGCGGAGCGACTCAACGACTACCCGACCGAGGCGCGGGCGGACTACGTCTTCGGCTGCATGGCCGCCAACGGCCAGAGCCGCGACGTGCTGCGCAAGTGCTCCTGTTCCATCGACGAGATCGCGACGATCCTGCCATACGACAAGTATGTCGAGGCCGAGACGGTGCTGTCGATGCGGCTGACCGGCGGCGAGCGCATGGCGATCTTCAACAGCTCGGTCGCGGCGAACACCATCGTGGCCGACCTGCGACGGGCGCAGGCCGAGGCCGAGGTGGTCTGTTTCTTCTGACCCCTGTGCGAGACGCCGGGGGCTTTAGCCCTCGGCCTTCGGCAGCTCGCTCTCGAAGCGGTTGCCCTCGGTGTCGGTGGCCAGGACCCGCAGCGTCTCGGAGCCATTGTCGGCATAGGAGAAGCGGAAGCTCGGGTTCTCGCTGATCGAGATGCCGCCATCCATCGAGAACAGCATCTCATTGCCCTGCCAGACCTCGAGGTGGTCGACGAAATGCGCGGGGATGAAAAGTTGGGTGATCTGATCGCGCTGCAGCCCCGAGTAGTTCGGGTGCCGGATCATGATCTGCGCCTCGCGCCGGGGTGTCGAGATCGCCGGGGCCGCGTCCCCGAAGAGCCGCAGCTTCATCTGACCGATGCCGGCAAGCGCCTGCGCCGGGTCCTTGGTGGCGGGTGCCGAGCAGCCGCCCGAGGCCTTGATGAAACGCCCGTCCATGCGCAGCCCCTCGGGGGTGCCGGCGATGACCCGCACGTTCGAATACTGGTTCACCCGGATCCGCATCTCGAAATCCACCGGCGCCATGGCGCTGCCGAAGGCGAACTCCGCGGCCACCGGCGAAGGATTCTCGTCGATCACGACGGTCGCCGTCTCGATGGCCAGCGCATCGTCGGTCTGCACGATGTGGATGGGCACGGTGGCCGCATCCTCGGCGCGGTAGGGCGCCTCGATGGTGAAGAGCCCGGCGGCGGGGGCGATGTCGGCGTCGCCGACGACATCGCCGCGCAGCTCCTCCCAGGTCGGGCTGTCGGTCAGCGGGTTGGTCTCGGCCGCGGCGAGCGGTGCCGCCAGCCACAGGGCCAGCAGGGTGGCGGATTTCCAGGTCCGGTCCATGCCTCTCCTCCTCGCATGGGATATCGCGCGAGTGTGCCACATCTTCCGGAGTCGCGATACCGAGCGGATCGTCGGTGTGGATCACGGTGCCGTGCGGCGCGAGGCTCCCGGCGGGAGGATCGGGCATGTTCGAAGCGGTGATGTTGGTCTGCGCGCTGGAGGGCCCGCCGTGCCGTGACGCGCTGTTGCCAGGGTTCGAGGCGGAAAGCGCCGAGGCCTGCGTCGCGTTGCTGCGTCGCGGGGGCGCCCCCGCCGGTGCCCGTTGTCGCGGGGCAGGCGAGGCGCTGGCGATGGACGAGGTGGCGCCTGGCGTTTTCGTGCACCGAGGTCTCGTCGAAGAGCCCGACGCGTCCAACCGGGGAGACGTCGCGAATCTGGGCTTCGTGGTGGGCGAGCGGTCCGTGGCGGTGATCGACACCGGCTCTGCGGCGTGGATCGGCGAGGCGCTCTGGCGTGCGATCCGGCAGCGGAGCGAGCTTCCCGTCAGCCACGTCGTCCTGACCCATGTCCACCCGGATCACGTCTTCGGCGCTGGTGTCTTTGCCGGGGCCGAGGTGGTGGGGCATGACGGGCTGGGGCGGGCGCTGGCGGAGCGGCAGGAGAATTACCTCGAGAGCTTTTCGCGGCTCCTGGGCGACGCCTTCCTCGGCACGACCGCGCCCGTGGTGGACCGCGAGATCGCCGAGAGCGGAGAGATCGACCTTGGCGGGCGGGTGCTCGAGCTGCGGGCCTGGCCGACCTCGCACACCAGCACCGACCTCACCGTTGTGGACCGCGCCACCGGGACGCTCTTCGCCGGGGACCTTGTCTTTGATGAACATATCCCGGCGCTCGACGGAAGCCTGCGCGGCTGGCAGGCGGTGCTGGCGGATCTGCAGGGCATCGAGGCCGCGCGGCTGATTCCCGGGCATGGCGGGCCGGTGCTCGAATGGCCCGAGGGCGGCGAGCCGATGGCGCTTTATCTCGACCTGCTGGCCTCGGACACCCGCGCCGCCATCGACGCGGGCGAGCGGCTTGCCGGGGCGGTACAGCACATCGCGCAGGGCGAGGCCGGAGCGTGGCAGCTCTTCGAGGCCTTCAACGCCCGCAACGCCACGGTGGCCTTCACCGAGCTGGAATGGGAGTGACCTCCACAAGGGACGCGGGCACGCCCAAAGGCGCCAGCCCTTCATCTTGCCAGACAAACTCCCGCCGGAGGCATCCGGCGTCCGGGTCCCCGCGCGGCATCAGCCCCCGTCGGGCTGACCGGCCTCGTGCAGCATCTGCGCGATGGCGTAGAGCCGCTTCTCGAGCAGCTGCGGTGTCTCGCAGAGATAGGTGATGGTCCGCTGGCGGTCGGTGAAGATTCGCTGGTCCCAGTCCACCTGTTCCTCAAGCGCATCGACCCGGTCGTAATCCGGCGAGTCGGTCGCCATCTGCGCGTCCATCTCGGCGCGGGCGCCGTCGATGCGCTCCGACAGCGCGATCTGGCTCAGCGAGAACTTCCCGATTCCGTCGATGATCCGGGTCCGCCGGTGCGACAGCGTGTCGAAGACCCGGCTGAACACCTCGCCCATCAGCGCCTGATCGTGCCCCTGCGAGTCGGCGAAGCTCTCGACCTCGGCCCGGGCGCTGTCGAGATCGACCCGGCGCAGCACGAGGGTCTCGGCCAGCTCTTCTGCGGCACGGTCCCGGTCGTCTTCCAGGGCCATCTCCTCAAGCGGCGCAGGCCACATCAGCCCGGGCGACAGACGGTCTACCTTGCGCTGGATGCAGGGCCAGCTCGGGTCCGAGAAATCGGCCGCGGCAAGGGGTGTTGCACAGGTGATGAGCAGCACACCAATCGTGATAAAGCGATATGTCCACATCGTTCTTTCCTCCCTCGGCCAACTATGAAACAGCGTGCGCGCGAGGTCCATTCCGGGGAATACCCACCATTGGCTGTATTGTTCGGTATGCAACCGCGCACCCATACTCTGGGCAAACGCCGCAGAGCGTCAGAAACGTTGTCTAGTCAGGAGGGAGCCTGCATGCGCACCCGTGCAGCCGTGGCCTTGGAAGCCGGCAAACCGCTCGAAATCATGGAAGTGGAACTCGAAGGCCCGAAGGCCGGTGAGGTCCTGGTCGAGATCAAGGCCACAGGCCTCTGCCATACCGACGAATTCACCCGCTCGGGTGCAGACCCCGAGGGGCTCTTCCCCTGCATCCTGGGTCACGAGGGCGCCGGCGTCGTGCTCGAAGTGGGCGAGGGCGTCACCACGCTGAAGCCCGGCGATCACGTGATCCCGCTCTACACCCCCGAGTGCCGTGAGTGCGCGTCCTGCCTCAGTGGCAAGACCAACCTCTGCACCGCGATCCGCAACACCCAGGGTCAGGGCCTGATGCCGGACGGCACCACGCGCTTCAAGATGCTCGATGGCACGCCGATCTATCACTACATGGGCTGCTCGACCTTCGCGAACCACACCGTGATGCCCGAGATCGCGCTGGCAAAGGTCCGCGAGGACGCGCCCTTCGACAAGATCTGCTACATCGGCTGCGGCGTCACCACCGGCATCGGCGCGGTGATCAACACCGCGGGCGTCGAGATCGGCTCGACCGCGGCGGTCTTCGGCCTCGGCGGCATCGGCCTCAACGTGATCCAGGGCCTGCGCATGGCGGGCTGCGACATGATCATCGGTGTCGACCTGAACGACGACAAGGCCGAGATGGCGAAGAAGTTCGGCATGACCCACTTCGTCAACCCGTCCAAGGTCGAGAACACGGTTGCCGAGATCGTCAACCTCACCAAGCGCGGCATCGACCAGATCGGCGGCGTGGATTACTCGTTCGACGCGACCGGCAACGTCAAGGTCATGCGCGACGCGCTCGAATGCTCGCACCGCGGCTGGGGCGTGTCGGTGATCATCGGCGTGGCACCTGCGGGCGCGGAAATCAGCACCCGTCCGTTCCAGCTTGTGACCGGCCGCGTCTGGAAGGGCACCGCCTTCGGAGGCGCCAAGGGCCGCACCGACGTGCCGAAGTTCGTCGACTGGTACATGGACGGCAAGATCGAGATCGACCCGATGATCACGCACAAGCTCACGCTCGACGAGATCAACCACGGCTTCGACCTCATGCACGAAGGCAAGTCGATCCGCGCGGTGGTCGAGTACTGATGGAGATCGTTTCCGAAAACCGGAGCTTCGGCGGAACGCAGGGCGTCTACCGCCACGCTTCGGAAACCTGCGGCTGCGACATGACCTTCGCGGTCTACCTGCCGCCGCAGGCCAAGGTCGGCCCCGTTCCGGTGCTGTGGTATCTCTCGGGTCTCACCTGCACCCACGAGAACGCCATGACCAAGGGCGGTTTCCAGGAACACGCGGCGAAACACGGCCTTGCGGTCGTGTTTCCCGACACCTCGCCGCGCGGCGAAGGTGTTGCCAACGACGAGGCCTATGACCTCGGGCAGGGGGCCGGGTTCTACGTCAACGCCAAGCGCGACCCGTGGAAGCCGCACTACCGGATGTACGACTACGTCGTCTCCGAGCTGCGCGGCATCGTGTCGGGTATGGACGGCATCGGCGATCGCCACGGCATCACCGGCCACTCCATGGGCGGACACGGGGCGCTGACCATCGCCATGCGCAACCCGGAGCTGTACGACAGCCTGTCGGCCTTCGCTCCGATCGCGCATCCCACCCAGTCGGACTGGGGGCGCAAGCAGCTCTCGGCCTATCTCGGCGACGACGAGGGCTGCTGGGCGGAACACGATTCCACGCTGCTGCTGGAGGAGCACGGCTGGAAGAGCGACATCCTCGTGGACCAGGGGGCGAGCGACCAGTTCCTCGACCTGCTGAAGCCCGAGGCACTGGCCGCGGCCATCGCAAAACGTCGGCAGCCGGGCACCGTCCGGATGCAGGCGGGCTACGACCACTCGTATTTCTTCGTGAATTCGTTCGCGGGGGATCACGTGGCCTGGCACGCCGAAAGACTGAAGTAGCAAGAGCCCGATTAAGGGGGGAGGAAAGTAATGATCGACAAACTGCTCGCGACTGCGTGCCTTTTGAGCCTGTCGGCCGGGGTTGCCTTGGCCGACGGCGACGCGGCGAAGGGCGAGAAGATTTTTCGCAAATGCGCGGCCTGCCATGCGGTGGGCGAGGGCGCTGAGAACAAGGTCGGCCCGGAGTTGAACAACATCCTCGGGCGCGGCATCGCGGCAGAAGCCGATTTCACCTATTCGGACGCGCTCACCGCGCTGGCGGAAGCCGAAGGCGAGTGGACGCCCGAGAAACTCGCAACCTTCCTCGAGAAGCCGCGCGACTATGCCAAGGGCACGAAGATGTCCTTCGCCGGCCTGCGCAAGGAAGACGAGCGGGCAGACGTGATCGCCTACCTGGCGACCTTCCAATAGGAGCGAAAGGAGAGACAGCGACAGCAGCTCAGATGGAATTCCGGATCCGGCGGGAGGAATTGAGGCGCCGGTCCGGTGTGGCCCGAAACGGTGGGGTCCCCGATTGGGGAGACACACCCGGGGCAGCAAGGCGGCATTGCCGCATATCCAAGGGAGAAGGAAATGAAGAGACTGACGCTCATGACGTCAGGGGTCGCCCTGTTCGCAGCTTCGATGGCGATGGCGAACGACGACCTCATGGCCCAGATGGACAACGCCTCGCAATGGGCGATCCAGACGGGCGACTATTCGAACCAGCGCTATTCCGAACTGGACAAGATCAACAAGGACAACGTCGGTGACCTCCAGGTCGCATGGACGTTCTCCACCGGCGTCCTGCGCGGCCACGAGGGCTCGCCCCTTGTCGTCGGCGACACCATGTTCGTGCACACCCCGTTCCCGAACATCGTCTATGCGCTCGACCTGAACGAGCAGGGCAAGATCAAGTGGCGCTACGAGCCCAAGCAGGATCCGAACGTGATCCCGGTGATGTGCTGCGACACGGTGAACCGTGGCGTCGCCTATGCCGACGGCAAGATCTTCCTGCACCAGGCGGACACCAAGGTCGTGGCGCTCGACGCCGAGACCGGGGAAGTGCTCTGGGAAGTGATGAACGGCGACGCCTCGAAGGGCGAGACCAACACCGCCACCGTGCTTCCGGTCAAGGACAAGGTGATCGTCGGCATCTCGGGCGGCGAATTCGGTGTGCGCGGCCATGTGACCGCCTACAACATGGAAACCGGCGAGCAGGAATGGCGGGCCTATTCCATGGGTCCCGACAGCGACATCCTGATGGACCCCGAGAACACCACGCATCTCGGCAAGCCGGTGGGCGCGGACTCGGGCACCAACACCTGGGAAGGCGACCAGTGGATGATCGGTGGCGGCACCACCTGGGGCTGGTATTCCTATGACCCCGAGGCCGACCTGATCTACTACGGCACCGGCAACCCCTCGACCTGGAACCCGGCGCAGCGCCCGGGCGACAACCGCTGGTCGATGACTGTCATGGCGCGTGACCCCGACGACGGCATGGCCAAGTGGGTCTACCAGATGACGCCCCATGACGAGTGGGACTTCGACGGCGTCAACGAGATGATCCTCACGGATCAGGAGATGGACGGCGAGATGCGCAAGCTTCTCACCCACTTCGACCGGAACGGCCTGGCCTACACCCTGGACCGGATCTCGGGCGAACTGCTCGTGGCCGAGAAGTACGACCCGGCGGTGAACTGGACCACCGGCGTCGACATGGACCCCGAATCCGAGACCTTTGGTCGCCCGGCGGTCGTCGCCGAGTACTCGACCGAGCAGAACGGCGAGGACGTCAACTCCACCGGCATCTGCCCGGCGGCGCTTGGCACCAAGGACCAGCAGCCTGCATCCTTCTCGCCCAAGACCGGCCTGTTCTACGTGCCGACCAACCACGTCTGCATGGACTACGAGCCGTTCCGCGTGAGCTACACCGCAGGTCAGCCCTACGTGGGTGCGACGCTGGCGATGTACCCGGCCCCCGACAGCCATGGCGGCATGGGCAACTTCATCGCCTGGGACAACCTCGCGGGCGAGATCAAGTGGTCGATCCCCGAGCAGTTCTCGGTCTGGTCGGGCGCTCTGGCCACCGCGGGCGACGTGGTGTTCTACGGCACGCTCGAGGGCTACCTCAAGGCCGTGGACTCCGAGACGGGCGACGAACTGTACAAGTTCAAGACCCCCTCGGGCATCATCGGCAACGTGATGACCTACGAGCATGACGGCAAGCAGTATATCGGCATCCTCTCGGGCGTCGGCGGCTGGGCCGGCATCGGACTGGCGGCAGGTCTCACCAACCCCAACGACGGGCTCGGTGCGGTCGGCGGCTACTCCGCGCTCTCCGACTACACCGCGCTTGGTGGTCAGCTGACAGTCTTCGCCCTTCCCGACTGATCCGCAGCCATCAACCGGGCCGGGGGAGTCTTCGGACACCGCCGGCCCGACCCTCACAGATTTCCAGGACATCTCACATGACCCGACCCCATATCCTTCTCGCGGCGACTGCAGGACTCCTGTCGGCTACCGCCCTGTGCGCGGCAGACACCGTGTCGATGGACGACCCGAACATTGCAGTGGGCTACGAGGAAGACGGGCGCTATTACACCGAGGACGGCGTACCCACCTTCAACGTGGCCGAGGATGGCACCGTGGACTGGCCGACCTTCTCGGGCTTCCGCCGCTACCACGCAGAATGTCACGTGTGCCACGGCCCCGACGGCGAGGGCTCGACCTACGCGCCCGCGCTGAAGAAGTCCGCCCTCACCATGGATTATTACGATTTCGTCGACGTCGTCACCAACGGCCGGCAGAAGGTCGGCGCGGCCGAGAACTCGGTGATGCCCGCCTTCGGCACCAACCCGAACGTGATGTGCTACCTCGACGACATCTACACCTACCTGAAGGCGCATGGCTCCGAAGCCATCGGACGCGGACGCCCTGCCAAGAAGGAAGCCAAGAGCGATGTCTTCTCCGAGAATGAAAACGCCTGCATGGGGTCGTGACCGGCGCCACCTTCTCGCGGTGGCGCTGACGGCCCTGATGGCCTTCAATGCAGGGCCGGGCGAGGCGCAAACCTCTGATCTTGTCTCCCGGACGTCCTTCAGGGTTTGCGCCGACCCCGCCAACGATCCGATGTCGACCGAGGACGGCTCGGGCTTCGAGAACGCGCTGGCCGAGCTCATCGCGTCGAAGCTCGAGCTGCCGGTGAGCTACACCTGGTATCCTATGGCGACGGGCTTCATCCGCAACACGCTGAAGGCGGGCAAATGCGACGTGGTGATGGGCTACGCGCAGGGGCACGAGCTGGTGCTGAACACCAACCACTACATGACCTCGACCTACGTGCTGGTGGTGCCGAAGGACGGCGCGCTGGCCAAGGTGCAGCGTTTCGCCGACCCGGCGCTCGCCGAGGCGCGCATCGGGGTCATCGCGGGCTCGCCGCCGGCGACGCACATGGCCAAGGCCGGGCTCATCGGCAAGGCGCGGCCCTACCACCTCGTGGTCGACCGCCGGCACGAGAACCCCGCCGCCGACATGCTGAACGACCTCGCCGCGGGCGAGATCGACGCGGCCGTGCTCTGGGGCCCGATCGGAGGCCCGCTGGTCAAGCGCGACCACCCGGATCTCGCGGTGATCCCGCTGCTGCACGAGACCGCCTTCCCCAAGCTCTTCTACCGCATCACCATGGGGGTGCGGCAGGGCGAGAAGGTCTGGCAGCGCAAGCTCAACTCGCTGATCCGCCGGCATCAGGACGAAATCGACCACCTGCTTGCGGATGCCGGCGTGCCGCTGGTGCGCGACATGGGCGACGGCATGCTCGAGGTCGGCCAATGAGGCGCGGGGCGGCGGTGCTGTTCGCGCTGCTGCCGGTCCTCGCTCCCCTTGCCGCCGTGGCGCAGGCGCCCGAGCCCGACGGCTACCGCATGGAGGAGTACCGCGCCCCGGTCCCCGCCACCCTGGCGGGTGCCACAGTGGTCGGCCCCGAGGAGGCGCATGCGCTCTGGCAGGCGGGCGAGACGGCGTTCATCGACGTGCTGCCACAGGCACCGCGCCCGCCGAACCTGCCCGAGGACACGATCTGGCGCGACAAGCCCCGCGAGTCCATCCCCGGCGCGACCTGGCTTCCCAACGTGGGCTACGGCGCCATCGCCGAGGTGACCGAGACATACTTTCGCGACGGCCTCGCCGCCGCCACCGACAGCGACCTCGCACACCCGGTGCTGTTCTTTTGCCTCGAAGACTGCTGGATGAGCTGGAACGCCGCCAAACGTGCGCTCGGCTTCGGCTACGAGACGGTCTACTGGCTCCCCGAAGGCACCGACGGCTGGACCCTCTGGGACTACCCGACCGAACGGGTGACCCCTCGTCCGGATTGACCCTCACTGCCTGCCTGGCGCCGCTGAAATGCCATATGGCGCGAAATCGACGGCCACCCCGGGATCCGGCCCCGTCCTGCATCTTGCCAGCTAAACTCCGGGGGTGAGGCGCAAAGCGCCGAGGGGGCAGCGCCCCCGTCTTCCCTGACCTCCATTCGAAAATCTCAGTACCCCGCGAGGTCCTTCTCCGCGGTCGTGACGGTCCCCGAGGTGTCGGTCATCGTCACCCCGACGCGTCGGGTGGCGCCTGGGACCGAGAGGCTGATCTGCGGGTTTTCCGAAAGCGAGATGCTGCCGGTCATCTCGACATAGCCGCCGCCGTCGGTGGCGATGTCCAGGGTCTCGACGTAGCGCATGGGAATGAAGAGCAGGGTGATCTGGTCCATCTGCATGCCCGAATGCGACGGGTGCGAGATGTCGACGTCGAGCCGCCGCGGGCCCTGCGTCAGGCCGGCCAGCCGGTCGCGCAGGTCCTCGTCCCGCGTGACCGAGAGCACCATGTCTCCGAGCGTCGCCAGCGCTTCCTCCGGGTCGCTTCCGGGGGGCGCGGCGCAGGCACCCTGGCCCGAGGTCTTCACGTAGGCCTCGGTGACGAAAAGCCGCCCGTCGGTGGTCTCGGCGATCACGTGCACCGGGGTCGGGCCGTTGATGCGGAAGGTGGTCTCGAAGAAGAACCGCGGCTGCGGCTGCCTCAGCGCGAAGACCGCGGAGACCGGCATCGGGTTCTCGTCGATCACCACCGAAACGGCGGCGATCGCGGCGCCGTCGGGTGCCGCCACCTGCGCCGCGATGTCGGTGCGCGAGTCATTGGCAGTGCGGTAGGGCGTGTCAAGCGCGATCACCCCGTCGCCGGGCAGCATCGGGCGGGCGCCGTAGAGCTGGTCCCGGATCGAGTCCCAGGCCTCGCCGGCCGAGGCGGTTCCGGCGGCAAGGCCGAGCAGCAGCGCGAGCGACATCTTCATGGCAGGACTCCAGGCGGGTTTCCGGGCAGGATGAACGCGCCGAAGGCGCGGGGGCCGTCGCAAGTCTCGTAGGTGGCGGTGACCTCGAGCGTGCGGGCGTCGATCAGGCTGAGGCTGTTGTCGAACCAGTTGGCAACGGCCACATGCCCGTCGCCGGTCGCGGCGATGCCCTCGGGGTACTCGCCCACGTCGATGGTCGCCAGCGCGCTGAGGTCGCCCAAGTCGAACACCGTCACGGTGCTGGCGTACTGGTTGGTGACAAACGCGCGACCGGCAGCGAACCCGACGCCGTAGGGGCGATCGCCCACCGGAAGGGTGGCAAGCACCTCGCCCAAGGGCGCGTCGAGCACCGTGACGTCGTTGCTGCCGACGTTGCCCACGAAGAGCCGCCCGTCGGGGGCGAAGCCGAGGCCGAAGGGGCGGGTGCCGACGCCCACCACCCGGGCGACTGTGAGCGTTTCGGTGTGGTAGATCCGCACCGCGTCGGCGTCGCGCTCGGCCGCGGCGAGCCATGCGCCGTCGGGCGACACGGCCAGCCCGGCGGGGGCGGCATCGGCGGGCAGGGTGGCCAGCGTCTCGAGCGTCTCGGACGAGAGCACCCAGAGCCGGGCGTTGTACCAGTCCGAGACGAAGATCCGGCCCCGGGCCGGGTCAACGGCGACGCCGATCGGGCCGCCGTCGAGCCGGGTCTCGGCCAGCACTTCGCCCGCGGTCGAATAGCGGCGCACCTGCTTGCTGCCCGGCGACACGACGAAGACATCCCCGTCGGGGACCACTGCCACGCCCGCGGGCTTTCCGGGAACGCTCCAGCGGGCGCGCTCCTCGCCGGTGACAAGGTCGAGGACGCTCAGCGCGTCGCCGTTCTGGCAGGTTACGAAGCCGGTGTCCGCCGCCGCGGGAAGCGCGGCAGCGGCCATCGCGAGGGCGAGCGCGAGGCCCGCGGGGGCGTCAGGACGCGGGCGCACCGAAGCGCTCGACCAGCGCGTCGAGCCCGGCCTTGTAGACCCCGCCGACCGCTTCCAGCGCCGCCTCGTCGCTGAGCTCGGGGGGCGGATCGTTGTTGGGATAGCCGCGGTAGAAGGCGCCGCGCCACTCGACCACCGAGCCGCCGCCGTCCCGCGCCGTCACCGTCAGATGCGACGAGTAGTTGGTCACCGGCAGCACTTCCACCGCGACATCGGTGATGCGGTAGGAATAGGTCATCTTCGACGCGTCGTACTTGTAGAGCACCTCGGCGATCTTCGGGCCCGCATCGCCCTGGTCCGAGAGGTAGAGCACGCGGGTGGCGTCGATCTCGTTGCCGCCTTCGCCGGTCTGCGAGACCACGGCCGGATGCCAGCTCATGTCCTGGAAATCGCCGATCACGGCCCAGACATCGGCGGGTTCGGCCGCGACCTCGACGCTCGTCGTCAGCTTCTGGCGGGTCGGCCCGTGGGCCAGCGCCGCGCCGGGAAGCAGCGCCGCGGCCGCCCCCGTCATCAGCAGGGTTCGTCTGTTCATTCTTCCTCCTCCTTGAAGAACGTGTTGTCGAGAATGTAGCTCATGCCGCGCCGCCAGCTCTCGTCCGTGTTGGACCGGATGTCGACGACGCGTCCCTTCACCATGTCGCCGGTCTCGGCGCTGCGCATCTGCAGGTTCATGGTCAGGATCAGGTTCGAGACCTTCTGCACTTCTCCCACCAGCGAGTAGTCCGCCCCGAGCTTGGTGGCCATGCGGGTGTCGCAGCCGTAGCACTTGGCGGGGTTGACGATCCGGTCGCGCTCGGTGGCGACCGGCTCCAGATCGGCGAACTCGTAGCCCTCGGCGGTGAACCGCGTGCGCACCAGATCCTCGAGCATGGCGATGCGGGCGATTTCCGCGGGATCCTGCCCCAGCTCGGCGGTCTGCAGCGAGCTGTCGAGGAAGGTGATCCCGAAGAACGCTACCGTCTCGCCGGCCGTGGCAGGGCCGGAGAGCGCCAGGATCAGAAGGGTTGCGCGGCTAAGCATCACATCTTCTTAGAAATTAAGAGTCGCGAACAATGGTGCCGCCGCTACCGTCATGACTGCAACCGATCCGGAAGTATCGGTTGGCAGAAACTGCGCGAGGATCGAGGTTTCGGGCCGTGGACGGGCTGGGAGGTACCGTCCAGATCATGGGAGGAAGATCGTGTCCAAGAGGATCGTGCCGCTGCTGGCAGCGGCCTGTCTTGCCGTCATCGCAGGCGGCGCCGAGGCGGTCGACGTGCGGGCGGGCGTGCTGCGGGTGGATTACCCCGCGCTGCTGCCGATCTCGCGCTACGACCTGCGCCCGGACGATCTGGCCTTCGCCGGGGCGGTGCTCGCGGACGAGGACAACGCCACCACCGGGCGCTTCATGGGCCACAGCTTCGAGACCACGACCCTCGCGGTGCCGCCCGAGGGCGCGACCGAGGCGCTGGCCGGGCTGCTCGACGACGGCGTCCGCTACATCGTCGTGGACGCGATGCGCGAGGAACTGGCGGCGCTGTCGGACCAGGCGGCCGAGGCCGGCGCGCTGGTGTTCAACGCCCGCGCCGCGGACGTGGACCTGCGCAGCGAGAGCTGCCGTGCCAACCTCCTGCACATCGCGCCCTCCTACGCCATGCAGGCCGAGGCAGTGGCCCAGTTCGCGGTCTGGAAGCAGTGGAAGCGCTGGTTGCTGGTCTCGGGCTCGAACCCCGCCGACCGTGCGCTGGCCGAGGCCTACCGCCACGCCGCCCGCAAGTTCGGTGCGCAGATCGTCGAGGAGCGCGAGTTCGAGGACACAGGCGGATCTCGCCGCACTGACAGCGGCCACGTGCTGGTGCAGCGCCAGCTGCCGACCTTCATGCAGCGGACCGAGCCGCATGACGTGGTGATCGCCGCCGACGCCACCGACTATTTCGCCGCTTACCTGCCGTATCACCTCTGGACGCCGCGCCCGGTGATGGGCAGCGCCGGGCTGCGCCCCGTCACCATGCACGGCGCCCACGAGGCCTGGGGCGCGACGCAGTTCCAGACCCGCTTCGAGAAGCTCGCCCGCCGCCACGTGCAGGAAGAGGACTACAACACCTGGCTGGCCCTTCGGGTGCTGGGCGAGGCGGTGACCCGCACCGGCTCGGCCGATCCCGCGAAGATCGAGACGTACGTGCTCTCGGACGCCTTCGAACTCGCCGCCTTCAAGGGGCAGAAGGTCACCTTCCGCCCGTGGAACGGCCAGCTCCGGCAGCCGATCCTGCTTTACGACGGGCGCATCACCGTGAGCGTGAGCCCGCAGGAGGGGTTCCTGCACCAGGTCTCTCCGCTTGATACCCTCGGGCTCGACCGTCCCGAGTCCAGTTGCACCGCCTTCGACTAGGGGACCGACATGATCCGACCGCTTCTGACCGCCACGCTCTGCCTCGCCGCTTCCGGTGCCTTCGCCGGCAAGGCCTTTGTCTCGAACGAGCGCGGCAACACCATCACCGTGCTCGACACCGAGACCTGGGAGGTGCTCGAGGAGTTTCCCGGCGGCAACCGGCCGCGCGGCATCACGCTCTCGCCGGACGGGACGCTGCTCTATGTCTGCGCCTCGGACGACGACACGGTGCGGGTCTTCGACACCGCGAGCTATGAAGAGCTCTACACGCTGCCCTCGGGCCCGGACCCCGAGCTCTTCGTGATCCATCCCTCGGGCAACCCGCTCTATACCGCCAACGAGGACGACAACCTGGTGACGGTGACGGACACCGAGAGCCACAGCATCCTTGCCGAGGTGCCGGTGGGGGTGGAGCCCGAGGGCATGGCGATCTCGCCCGACACGAAGTGGGTGGTGAACACCTCCGAGACCACCAACATGGCGCACTTCATCTCGACCGAGGATTACGAGATCAAGCACAACGTGCTCGTCGACCAGCGGCCGCGCTACGCGGAATACACCGCCGATGGCACCCGGCTCTACGTCAGCGCCGAGATCGGCGGCACGGTGAGCGTCATCGACATCGCCGAGGACGGCACCCCGACCCTGCGCCAGAAGATCGGCTTCGAGGTGCCGGGGGTGCTGCCCGAGTGGCTGCAGCCCGTGGGCATCAGGACCACGCAGGACGGCAGCCGCATCTTCGTGGCGCTGGGGCCGGCCAACCGCGTGGCGGTGATCGACGGCGAGAGCCTTGAGGTGATCGACTACATCATGGTGGGGCAACGGGTCTGGCAGATGGCCTTCACCCCCGACGAGAAGTTCCTCGTCACCACCAACGGGAATTCCAACGACGTGACGGTGATCGACGTCGAAAAGGAAGAAGCGATCAAGTCGGTGCAGGTCGGCCAGCAGCCGTGGGGCGTGGCGATCACACCGAACTGATCCGGGCCACCTTCGCCTTTGGTCGAATGGACCGGGCGTGGCAGACACCGGAAGGTCGAGGCAACGGCGGCGCTGCCGCCAACGGGAGGAAAGACGACATGAGGACACTGGCAATCGCGCTGGTCGCGCTGTGCCTGGCGGCACCGGCGATGGCCGACGACATGGTCTCGGACGAGGCCAAGGAGAAGATCGCTGCCAAGCTGACCGAGATGAGATGCGAGGTCGATCCGGACGACATCGAGATGACCGACGAGGGCGGCTACGACCTCGACGACGTGATCTGCGAGGGCACCGGGCAGTTCGACATCGAGCTCGACGCCGAATTCAACGAGGTGAACCGGCGGGCGGAATGACGGCGGCGCGGCGGCCCCGGCGCGCGGGGCCGTCGGCACGACGGCAGGCGCGCCTTTGGGGGGAGGGGACCATGAAGACATTCGTTGCAGCACTCGTCGCCGGCTGCGTAATCGCGGCCGGCGCCGTCGCGCAGGACCTGCCGGTGATCCGGGCCGCGACGCTCAAGATCGGCACCGTGAACTGGGAGCTGTCGACCATCACCGAGATGGGGCTCGACGAGAAGCACGGCTTCCATCTCGAGATGCAGCCCTACGCCGACAACGGCGCCACCCGCATTGCGGTCGAGGGCGACGAGGCCGACATGGCGGTGGCCGACTGGATCTGGGTCGCCCGCCAGCGCGCAGAGGGCAGGGATTACGTGGTGATCCCCTATTCCCGCGCCGTGGGCGGGCTGGTGGTGCCGCAGGACTCCGGGGCCGAGACGCTCCGCGACATCGCCGGTGGCAAGATCGGCATCGCGGGCGGGCCGCTCGACAAGAGCTGGCTGATCCTGCGCGCCTACGCGGCACAGGAATATGACATGGACCTGAAGGCCGAGACCGAGCAGGTCTTCGGCGCACCGCCGCTGATCTTCAAGTCGGGGCTTGGCGGCGACTATGCCGGGGCAATCAACTTCTGGCACTTCCTCGCCAAGATGAAGGCCGAGGGCATGCGCGAGCTGGTCTCTGTCGAGACCGCCGCCGAGGCGCTGGGGCTCGACCCGGACGTGCCGCTGCTGGGCTACTACTTCAAGTCGTCGTTCTTCGAGGCGAACCCCGGGCTGGCACAGGCCTTCTACGAAGCCTCGCGCGAGGCCAAGGACCTGCTTTCGGGCGATGACGCCGCGTGGGAGGCGCTGCGCCCGCAGATGAACGCCGGCAGCGACGCCGAGTTCGAGCAACTCCGCACCGACTGGATCGCTGGCATCCCCGCGCGCGGCCCGGTGGACGGGGCGGCGGCCGACAAGCAGCTGTCGCTGATGGCAGATCTCGGCGGCGCCGAGCTCGTTGGCTCGGCCACCAGCCTGCCCGAGGGGCTCTTCGTGGAGGTGCAATGACGCCCGGGATACGGCAGGACGGGGCGCGCGTGGTGCCCCTGCGCCCGCTCAGGCACGAGGAGGGGGCGATCCGCGTGGACGTCCGCGCCAAGCACTTCGGGCGCACGCAGGTGCTGCGCGACGTGCATTTCTCGGTGTCGCGCGGCGAGACGGTGGCCCTGCTGGGGCCGTCGGGGATCGGCAAGTCGACGCTTCTGCGCATCGTCGCCGGTCTCGACCGCGATTTCGACGGCAGCGTCCAGCGTCCCGAGGAGATGGCCATGGTGTTCCAGGAGCCGACCCTGCTACCGTGGCGCTCGGCGCTTCAGAACCTGCTGCTGGTGCATCCCGGCCTGACCCCCAGTGAGGCCCGCGCGGCGCTCGACCGGGTCGGGCTCAAGGGCCGCGAGGACGCCTTTCCGCGTGCGCTCTCGCTCGGCCAGCAGCGGCGGCTGGCGCTGGCCCGCGCCTTTGCCGGGCGGCCCCGGATGCTGATCATGGACGAGCCCTTCGTCTCGCTCGACCCCAGGCTTGCTAATGCCATGCTGTCGCTGGCCGAGGATCTCATCGCCGAGCAGCGCCCGGCGACCATTTTCGTCACCCATGCCAGAGCCGAGGCCGACCGCCTTGCCAGCCGGGTGCTCGAACTGCGCGGCACCCCCGCCACGCTTACCCCCCATCCGATCTGAAGGAGGTCATTCCATGAAGGCACCGCTTTTCGCGGCCGCGCTCGCCGTGCTTGCCATTCCCGCCAGCGCCCACGAGTTCGGCTTTGCCGGCGTCCTGTCGAATTCCAACAAGGGCGAGATGCCCGGCATCACGCTCTCGGTGGGCAAGCCGCTGACCGACGGGCCGATCGCGCTCAAGTCCGGGATGCTCTACGAGCTCGAGATCGAGGCCGACGGCACCGGCGAGCTGGCGCTCGAGGGCTCGGGCTTTTTCCGCGCGATCTGGGTTAACGAGGTGGTGGTGAACGGGCTCGAGATCCGTCCCTTCGGGCTGGAATCCGTCGAGTTCGACGAGGAGGGCACCATGGAAATCGAGTTCCTGGCGATCAAGCCCGGCCAGTATTTCCTCAAGATCCCCGGCTCCAAGGGCGAGAGCCAGCGCGTCGACATCACGATCCAGTAGACCGCGCGTCGAAATCCGCGGGGGCGCGCATGACACGCGCCCCCGCGGCAGAGCTCATTCGCCGACGCAATCGGCGAAGTAGCGGGTCTGCCCGTCCTCGCCGGTTTCCACCACCAGACCGTGGATGTCGGTCTCGAAGCCCGGGCATTCGCGCGCGAACTCGCGGTTGAAGCGCAGGTAGTCGACGATCTTGGTGTTGAACACCTCGCCCGGGATCAGCAGCGGGATGCCCGGCGGGTAGGGGGTCACGAGGCTGGTGGTCACGCGGCCCTCGAGATCGTCGATGGCGACCCGCTCGGTCTTGCGCCGCGCAATATGCGCGAAGGCATCCGAGGGCGTCATCGCCGGGCGGTGATCGCTGAGGTAGATCTCGGTCGACAGCCGCGCCACGTCGTACTTGGCGTAAAGCGCGTGCACGTGCTGGCAGAGATCGTAGAGCCCCATCTTCTCGTACCGCGACTGCTTGGCGCAGAACTCGGGCATCACCCGCCACAGCGGCTGGTTCTTGTCGTAGTCGTCCTTGAACTGCTGCAGCGCCGCCAGCAGGGTGTTCCAGCGGCCCTTGGTGATGCCGATGGTGAACATGATGAAGAAGCTGTAAAGCCCGGTCTTCTCGACCACCACGCCATGCTCGGTCAGGTACTTCGACACGATCGAGGCGGGAATGCCGGTGTCGCCGAAGTTGCCCTCGATATCGAGCCCAGGTGTTATGATCGTCGCCTTGATCGGGTCGAGCATGTTGAAGCCCGGCGCCATGTCGCCGAAGCCGTGCCACGCATCCGCGCCCGAGCTCTCGACGCCCTCGCTGTCGGTCTTCTTGAGCTCCCAGTCGCGGGTGCGGCCGATGCCTTCCTCGGCCAGCTGGTCAGGGCCCCAGACCTTGAACCACCAGTCGTTGCCGTATTCCTCGTCGACCTTGCGCATCGCCCGGCGGAAATCGAGCGCCTCGTCGAGGCTTTCCTCCACCAGCGCGGTGCCGCCCGGAGGCTCCATCATCGCCGCCGCCACGTCGCAGCTCGCGATGATCGAGTATTGCGGCGAGGTCGAGGTGTGCATCAGGTAGCTCTCGTTGAAGAGGTGCCGGTCGAGCTTGGTCTCCTCGCTGTCCTGCACCAGCACGTGGCTGGCCTGGCTGATGCCGGCGAGCAGCTTGTGCACCGACTGGGTGGCATAGGTCACCGAGTGCTTGGTGCGGCCCCGCTTGCGGCCCATCGAGTGGTAGCTGCCGTAGAACGGGTGGAAGGCCGCGTGCGGCAGCCATGCCTCGTCGAAGTGCAGGTTTTCGACCCAGCCGTCGAGCATCCGCTTGATCTCTTCGGTGTTGTAGAGAACCCCGTCGTAGGTCGACTGGGTCAGCGTCATGATCCGCGGCTGCACCGCGTCGGCGTCATAGCCCTCGAGCAGCGGGTTCTCGCGGATCTTGGCCTTGATGGTCTCGGGCTCGAACTCGGAATGCGGGATCGGGCCGATGATGCCGAAGTGGTTCCGCGTCGGGCGCAAGAACACAGGGATCGCGCCGGTCATGATGATCGAATGCAGGATCGACTTGTGGCAGTTGCGGTCCACGACGACCACGTCGCCGGGCGCCACGGTGTGGTGCCAGACCATCTTGTTCGAGGTCGAGGTGCCGTTGGTCACGAAGAAGCAGTGATCGGCGTTGAAGATCCGCGCGGCGTTGCGCTCGGAGGCGCCGATGGCGCCGTTGTGGTCGAGCAGCTGGCCCAGTTCCTCGACCGCGTTGCAGACGTCGGCGCGCAGCATGTTCTCGCCGTAGAACTGGTGGTACATCTGTCCGATCGGCGATTTCAGGAACGCCACGCCGCCGGAGTGGCCGGGACAGTGCCACGAGTACGACCCGTCCTCGGCGTAATCCAGAAGCTCCTTGAAGAACGGCGGCTGGATGCCCTCGAGATACCCCTTGGCCTCGCGGATGATGTGGCGGGCGACGAACTCGGGCGTATCCTCGAACATGTGGATGAAGCCGTGCAGCTCGCGCAGGATGTCGTTGGGCAGGTGCCGCGAGGTCTTGGTCTCGCCGTAGACGTAGATCGGCACGTCGGCGTTCTTCCAGCGCACTTCCTCGATGAAGGTGCGCAGGCTCAGCACTGCCGGATCAAGATCGGGGCCGGGGGTGAACTCCTCGTCGTCGATCGAGAGGACAAAGGCGCTGGCACGGCTCTGCTGCTGCGCGAATTGCGACAGGTCGCCGTAGCTGGTGACGCCCAGCACCTCGAAGCCTTCTTTCTCTATGGCCTCGGCCAGCGCACGAATGCCCAGCCCCGAGGTGTTTTCGGAGCGGAAATCCTCGTCGATGATGACAATGGGGAAACGGAACTTCATGTGCCTCTCCTCTCGGCCGGCGTGGGAAGTGTCCTTGTCCTTTCATCGTTCGGGCGCCCGAACGTCAAGGGCCGATGCCATGCGGTTCCTGCTGGCAGAGCCCGGCGCGATCACGAAAAAGGGCGCGCTGGTGGTGGCGCGCCCTCATCGGGGCCCGGAAGGGTCGTTCAGCGCGCCAGCCAGCCGCCGTCGACGTTGATGACGGCGCCGGTGACATCGGTCGCCGCGGGCGAGGCGAGGAAGGCGGCGGTGCCGCCGATGTCCGAAGGCTCGCCCCAGCGGCCCGCCGGGATGCGCCCGGGGATGGCCTTCGAGCGCCCGGGGTCGTCGCGCAGCGCCTCGGTGTTGTTGGTGGCGATGTAGCCCGGCGCGATGGCGTTCACGGTGATCCGGTGCGGCGCCCATTCGTTGGCGAGGATCTTGGTGACCCCCGCGACGCCGTGCTTGGAGGCGGTGTAGGCCGGCACCCGGATGCCGCCCTGGAAGGACAGCAGCGAGGCGATGTTGACGATGGCCATCTCGCGGGGGTCGAGGAAGCTTGGGGTTCTGGTCTCCTCGACCTTGTCGAGCGTCAGCGCCCCGCCGGCGGGCACCGCGCCGCCAAGGCTGAAGCGGTCGCAATGGGTGTAGATCAGCCGGATTTCACCGTCGCGGAACATGCGCTTGCCAATGAAATGCTCGCGCAGTTCTTCGGTCCACATGTCGCGGGCGTGGCGGGTCTCGACGCTCAGCATGGTGCGTCCTCTCCGTCTGATCGCGTGGCGTTGCGGCCGGGCCCTTAGCTTGATGATGTCATACAATATGGCCAAACCATCATATGATAAGCAATCTGCGCTGTAATACATCTGACAGATCAAGCGCGTTATGGGGCGGATGCTGACCTGCGGCAGATCTGCAGGCAGCGCTGCGGAGCGGCTTGCTTGACGAACGGGTTTCGAGATACTATCTAGCCAGATAGCTAGATAGGAGAGACTCCCATGCTGACCCTGCAAGATGCAAAGAACCGCTTCAGCGCGGTGGTGGACGCGGCGCTCGCCGGCCGTCCGCAGGAGGTCTCGCGCCGGGGCAAGCCCGCCGTCGTGGTGGTCTCGGCCGAGGAATACCACCGGCTGGTCCACGCCGCGCAGGCCCGCCGCGAGAGCTTTGCCGATCACCTCATGGCCTTCCCGGGCGACGAGTTGCCCCGGGCCGAAGTTGCGCCGCGGAACGTCACCTTTTGATCCACATCCTCGACACCAACGTGATCTCGGCGGTGCGTCGGGCCGACCGTGCGCCGCAGGTCGCCCGCTGGCTGGGCGCGCAGGCCGAGACCGACCTCTATCTCAGTGTGGTGACGCTGGGCGAGATCGAGCGTGGCATCCGCCTGCAGGAGCCGCGCAACCCCGATTTCGCCCGTGACCTCCGGCTCTGGCTCGAGCGCACGGTGACGGTCTTCGCCGACCGGCTGCTCGCGTTCGACGCCGCGGATGCGATGATCTGGGGGGAGCTCTCGGCGCGGCTCGGTCACAACGGAGCGGACCTGATGATCGCCGCGCAGGCGCTGGCGCGCGACGCCGCCGTGGTCACCGGCAACGTCTCGGATTTCGAGCCCACGGGCGCGCGGGTGGTGAACCCGTTCGACTGACGCGGCACTGGGGCTCAGCTGGTGGCGATCCCTGCGCCGACGCGCTCGGCGAAGCGGTCGAAGAGATGCTCGGCCCCCATCTGCCCGCCCTTGAGCAGGATGCGCATCCGGTCCCGGCGCGGGTCGGGATGGCCGGCGCGGCAGACGCTGACCCCGGCCCCGAGCGTGCTTTCGTAGTCGAGCGTGTCGAACCCCAGCCCCGAGCAGATGCGGCTGGAGGTGTCGCCCCCCGCAAGCCCGAGATAGCCGATCTCGGCCCGCGCCAGCACCGCCGCGATGAACGCGCAGGAACGGTCGGCGAGCGCGTCGGGGCTGAGCCCGTAGTCGAGCTCGGGCAGCAGGTGCGCGAGCACCGGGATGCCGTCCTTCAGAAGCCTCGCGGCGGTCTCGACGGGCTCGGCCGAGGCCAAAGCCTCGGGCGTCAGCGGCAGCTTGCGGTAGGCCCGCGCCCTGCCCACCTGCGCCTGCGTCACCGCCGAGCGGCTGCCCGCGAAGAACAGCAGCCCCGACGACTGCGGCGGCGGGGCAGGGACCGGCGGCGTGGAGCTCGCGTCACCGCCGAGGATCTCGGCCACGGAGCTGGCGCCGATCAGCAGTTGCCGCCCGCCCGCCGCGCGCAGGGCCTCGCCGATCTGCGCAAGGTCGGTATCCGAAACAGCATCGCACAGCACCGGTCCGGCGCGGAACCGCGCGACGCAGCCTGCGGTATCGGCAAGCTCGGCGTGGCCGAGCTTCGACAGCCCTTCCAGCCCCTGCCGCCCGAGATGCAGGGCAAGATCCGCCTCGCCCATCGGGGTGACCGGGTGGCGGCTCATCACCGGGTGGCGGTCGCTGCGGTGAACGGCGCCGTCGGGCCCGCGCGCGAAGAGATTGCCGAAGACGCAGTAGCGCCCGAGGCTCGGCTGGCCGCCGATCACCGCCACGATGTCGGGGGCGAAACGCTCGGCCAGCGCCTGTGCGACCGCGCCGATGGAGCCGATATGCGGCGCGGAATCGAAGGTCGAGCAGACCTTGAGGTGCAGCACCCCGGGCGCCTCGGCGGCGATGCGGGGCCAGAGCCGGGCGACCTCGGTCCGCGCCCGCTCGGGCGGCAGCGAGCGCAGGTCCGTGGGCAGGCCCAGCACGTCGAGCCCGGTGGTCCCGGCCTGGGGCGACATCAGCATCCGCGTCCGCAGCCCGCCGCGCGCGTAGGTGGCGAGGCTGTCCGAGGCGCCGGTGAAGTCGTCGCCGACGAAGACGATCCGTGCGCCCATCTCAGCGCGCCCCGAAGAAGTCCAGCGCCCCGGCGAGCGCCTTGTGGGCGATGGCGCCGTCCTGCAGCGAGCGGCCCGCCTTCAGCACTTCATTGGCCTCGTGCAGCGAGGCAATGCCCGCCTGCGGCCCGCCGGGATGGGCGAGGATGCCGCCGCCGCACATGAACATCAGGTCATGCGACTGCGCCGCCTGCAGCGTCTCCGGCAGGGTCCCGGCCCATTGCCCTGACGAGAAGGCGGGCATCACCGCATCGGCGGGCCCGCCCTTGCAGAGCGGCTGCAGGCAGGCGCGGGCGGCCTCGGTGACCTCGTCTGCGGTGTCGACGAACTTGCCGCCGATGCCGTGTACGTGCATGTGGTCGATCCCCGCGAGGCGGTAGAGCGCGTGGTAGGCTTGGAAGCCCATGCCCAGAAGCGGATGGCGGCTCATGGCGCCAAAGCCGTTGCGGTGGGCGTGGATCGCCAGATCGGTGTGGGCGCGCAGCGTCTGCATCCCCGAGAGGCCGCACCAGTTGAGGCTTGCCATGACGCAGGAGCCGCCCTCGTCCCGGACGAGATCGGCGTGGCGGCGCATGGCGTCGGTCTCGTCGGTGATGTTGAAGGCCATCATCACCCGGCGCCCGGTGCGGTCCTCCCAGTTGCGGATCACCTCCATAACGGCGGGCACGCGCTCGGACAGGGGCGCAATGTCGGGATTGGCGCAGACCTCGTCATCCTTGATGAAGTCGACGCCCGCGGCGCAGAGCTGGTCGACCAGCGATGCGATCTCGACCGGGCGCATGCCGACGTTGGGCTTGATGATGGTGCCGAAGATCGGTCGGTCCGCGACGCCGAGGATCCTGCGCGTCCCGGCGATGCCGTGGACCGGCAGCGGGTAGCGGGCGCGATAGCTCCCCGGGATATCGAGCGACACAAGCTTCAGCCCGGTGATCTCGCCGATGTCGTAGAGGTTTCCCGAGACCGTCGCTGCCAGCGTCGGCAGGTTGCGCCCGATGTTGCCGGTCGGGAAGGCGATGCGCACGCGGGCGCGGCGGAAGGGGCCGGGGGGCGCCTTGCGGGCGACGTAGGCCGAGTGCAACGTCGGTGCCGCCGCCTCCTCCAGCAGCTCGACCGAGAGCACCTCGGCGGCGGCGCGGGCGCGCAGCTCGTCGGTCTCGCCCGCGACGCGGACGAAGGTACCCGAGGATTGCTCGCCCGCCATCATCGCTGCCACGTCTTCGGGCGGGTAGGGGGTCTCGAGCAGGTATTCAGCGACGATCCGTTCCATCGCCGGCCTCAGAGCTTCGACAGGTCCGGGAAGGGCCGCACCGGGTCGGAGCCGTCCCAGCCCTCGGAGGCGTCGCGGATCATGTCGAACATGGTGCCCTTGGGGCCCAGCACCTCGGAGAGCTCGATGCAGGTGCCCGGGTGATGCTCTTCGGCGAAATAGGCGAAGCGGCCGTTCTGGCCGACGCAGCCCGACATCTTCACGGTGAAGCCGCGGTCCAGCATCATCTGCAGGTCGGCGTCGTAGTCCCTGGTCCAGAACGCCATGTGCTGCAGGCCGCGCAGGCCCTTCTGCATGTAGTCGCGGTACATCGACGGCACGTCGTTGCGGCACTGGATCAGCTCGACCTGCATCGGGCCGGAGTTCGCCAGTGCCACCGAGTTGTGCGGCTGGTAGCTTTCGCCGTCGAAGCGGTAATCCTCGATCGGAACCTGCGGATTGTAGAACCACGGGCCCACGCCCATGGTCTCGGACCAGTATTTCATGCCCGCCTCGATGTCGTCGACGACGTAGCCGAGCTGGCGGATTGGGCCAAGAAAGGTGCTCATGGGGAACCTCAGTTCATCAGGTTTTCGGGGAGCCAGGTGGACAGCGCAGGTACGGCGGAGACCACCAGCAGGGACAGGAGCAGCGGGATGAAGAAGGGCATCACCCCGGCGATCACCTTGGAGATGGGCATCTTGGTGATGATGGTGATCATGTAGAGGCTCATGCCGACGGGCGGGGTCAGCAGGCCGATCATCAGGTTCAGCACGAAGACGATGCCCAGCTGCAGCGGATCCACCCCGGCGGCGGTCAGCGCCGGCGCCACGATGGGCGCGATGATCAGGATGGCGGCGATGCTCTCGAGCACCATGCCGACGATCAGCAGCAGGACGTTGACCAGCAGGAGCAGCACCAGCGGGTTCTCGGAGAGGCCGAGCAGCAGCGCCGAAGCCTTCATCGGAACCTGGTCCAGGGTCAGAACCCAGGCGAAGAGCGCGGCGGTGGCGACCACGAAGAGGATGTTCGCCGTGGCCTCGACCGTGTCGCGCAGCGCCTCGAGGATCGCCCGGCCGTTGAGCGATCGGTAGATGAAGATGCCGATCAGCATGGCATAGGCCACGGTCACGCCCGCCACCTCGGTGGGCCCGAAGTAGCCGCTCATCAGCCCGCCGATCAGCAGCACCGGCGCCAAAAGCGCGGGGAACGAGATCGCGGCCTTTTTCGCCACGTCGCGGGGTCTGGCGCTGACGTCGTCGCGGGGCAGGCCCTTGACGCGGGCGACGATGGCGACCTGCGCCATCAGCAGCGCGGTCAGCAGAAGGGCCGGGACGATGCCCGCGAGCAGCAGCTTCACAGCCGAGACGTTGGCGACCGACGCGTAGATGATGATCGGGATCGAGGGCGGGAAGATCGGGCCGATGGTGGCGGCTGCCACGGTGAGCCCGGCCGCGAAATCCTCGCGGTAGCCCTGTGCCTTCATCTGATTGATCTGGATCGCCCCCAGCGCGCCGATGTCGGCCAGCGCCGCGCCGGAGACGCCCGAGAAGATCAGCGAGACGAAGACGCTCACCTGCGCCACGGCGCCCCGGATGCGGCCGAAGATCATCCGCACGAGGTCGAAGAGGTGGGTGGTCACGCCGGTCGCGTTGAGCAGCGAGGCGGCGAAGATGAACAGCGGCACCGCCAGCAGCGGCGAGCTGTCCAGCGCGTTCAGGCTGCGCTGCGCCAGCACCGAGACCGGCAGGCCCTGGGTGACGATCACCACGGCGGAGGACAGGCCGAGGCACACGGCGATCGGTGCGCCGAGGGCCAGCAGCACGGCGAAAATGCTCAGAAGGAGAAGGCTCATATGGGTAGTCCGGTCTCGTCCCGGTTGTCATGATAGGCGGCGCCGGGCAGCCGTCCGCGCAGGGCCGAGACGACCCGGGTGAGGGCTACGGCGGCAAGGAAGAGGCTGCCGGTGAGCGCGAGGCTGTAGTAGACCCAGTTCGGCACCTGCATCGCGGGCGTCAGGAACTTGCCGGCGCGGGGCAGGAACTCGGCGAAGCTCCAGAGCATCAGCACGGCGAAGGCGAGCGTGGCGAGGTCGGCGATCAGCGTCATCGCCTTGCGGACGCCCTTGGGCGACATGTCGGGCAGCATCGTCACGGCGACCAGCACCTGGCGCCCGGCGAGGCAGGGCACCGACAGGAACACCAGCCCGATGCACGAGAACCGCGCCAGCTCGTCCGCCCAGGGCAGCCCGAGGTCGAGGAAGTTGCGCGCCGCCACCTGCAGCACCACGAGGAGGGCCATCAGCGCGAGCAACGCCATGCCAAGCCAGATGCCGCACTGGACGAGCCGCGCGAGTGACGCGCGGCCCGGAGTTTCCCGTGCCATCAGGCGACCGCGTCGATCTTGGCGTAGAGTTCGCCGTATTCGCTGCCGAAACGCTCGTCGACCAGCTTGCTGACCGAGGCGCGGAAGGCGTCGAGCTGCAGGCCCTCGGCCTCGCCGACCACCGTCATGCCGAGATCGCGCAGCTTCTGGGTCTCGGTCTCCTCGTTGTCGAGGATCGCCCTGGTGGCCTTTTCCCGGGTCATCCGGGCGGCCTCGCGCACGGCGTCCTTCTGGCTGTCGCTCATGTCCTGCCAGACGTCCTCGTTCATCACGACGACCTCGGCGTTGGACATGTGACCGGTCAGCATGAGATGCGACTGCACCTCGTAGAGCTTGACGTTGAGCACCACATTGACAGGGTTCTCCTGCCCCTGCACGACGCCGGTGGCGAGCGCGGTTGGCACCTCGGACCAGTCGACCGGCACGGCCACGGCGCCCATGCCCTCGACCGCGGTGGTGTAGATCGGGAAGGGCACGGCGCGGATCTTCACGCCCGCCAGATCCTCGGGCGACATCACCGCTTTGTTGCAGGTCAGGTTGCGGCGGCCGAAGTAGTGGGCGTAGATCACCCGCACGTTGGCGGCGGCGATCAGGCCTTCGTTCAGCTCCTGCATCACCGGGCTTTCAACGTCGGTCACCTTCATCAGGTGGTCCACGTCACGGTAGAGGTAGGGCGTGTCGAGCGCCGCGAAGGGCTGGTAGAGCGAGCCGAGCGCGCCGGCGGTGTTGTGCGAGAAGGCGATGGTGCCGAGCGACACCGCCTCGGCCAGTTCCTGCAGCTTGCCGAGCTGGCTGTTGGGGAAGACCTGCACCGTGACGTCGCCGCCCGAGGTCTGACCAAGCGCCTCGGCGAACCAGTCCGCCTGCGCGCCGGCGACCGAGGCCACCTCGTTGTTGTGGCCGTAGCGCAGCGTCGTCGCGGCCAAGGCCGGGCGCGCGATGAAGGGCGCCGCGAGGGCGCCTGCGCCGGTCAGCAGCAGGCTGCGGCGGGTCAGTCCGGGGGCGTTGTGCATCTGATCTCCTCCCAAAGAAATTTTGACGCATTCTGAGGTCTCATCCGGAGATATTCCGGCGTTACCTCTAATTTTCAGTATGTATTGACGAAGTCTAAGATTCCGGAGCAGCATAGGTCAAAGCAAAGTTAATGATGGGTTTTGAGGTGTCATGAGGGACAAGTCAGAAACTGCCCCGGCAAGCGCTCGGCCGCTTCTGACCGACATCGCCGAACGGGCGGGGGTGTCGCTCGCGACGGTCGACCGGGTGGTGAACCGCCGCAAGGGCGTCAAGGAGCGCACCCGTCAGCGGGTGCTCGAGATCGCCCGCGAGCTGGGCTATCTCACCGAAACGCAGGGCGGATTCTACGAAGCCGAACGGCCGCGCAACATCGTCGTGCTGCTGCCCTCGGGCTCGAATCCCTACCTGCGGCTGCTGGGCGATCAGCTGCGCGAGCGGGTCGAACGCTCGGCCCCGGACGATCCCTTCCTGCGCTGTTATTTCATCGAGAGCTTCAACGCACAGGCCCTCGCCGAGGCGCTCCGGCGCAACGCCGGCTGGGCCGATGGAATCGCCTTCTTCGCCATCGAGCACCCGCTCGTGCGCGAGGCTGCGGTCGAGGTGCTCGCCGCCGGCACGCGGCTGGTGACCATCGTCTCGGACCTCGGCAGCCTGCCCGAGATCCCGCATGTGGGGCTCGACAACCGCGCCGTGGGGCGCACCGCCGGGCTGCTGATCGGGCGGCTCGCGAAACAGCCGAGCGGCTCGGTGGCGCTGGTGGCGGGCTCGCGACACTACCGGGCCCATTCCGAGCGCGAGGCGGGGTTTCTCAGCATTCTCGAGGAGTTGTTCCCGCATCTTCGCGTCGTTGGCATGCGCGAGGGCCACGACGACGCGGGCGAGAACTATCGCCACACGCTGGGGCTGTTCGACCAGGCGCCGGACCTCGTGGGAATCTACAACGTTGGCGGGTCGTCGGGGGGGATCACCCGGGCCATGCGCGAGCGCGACCGGTTGGAGGTGGTGTTCATCGGCCACGGGCTCACGCCCGACACGCGACGGGCAGTGGTCGAAGGAGCGATGGACGTGATCTTTGACCAGGACCCCGACGCGCTGGTCGACCGGGCGCTGCGTTGTCTGTCGGAGCAGGCACCTGTCGCGCGCCCTCTCAAGTTCGACATCTACTTCCGCGAGAACCTGCCCTGAGCCCCCGCGTGCCGTGCCCGCTGGCGTGGCATTCCGCGGCAAACGCCGGAATATCTGCGAATTCCCGCAGATTGGGCATATACTTTCGCGACGACTCCCGCTAAAGGCAGTTTTTTCGTGTCGCGTACGGCGACCCACCACGGCTCACAGCCCGGCAGGCCCTCTGCCGACCTTCTCCATGGACTCTCTCACTATGATCACTCCCCTGTCCGATGCGCTTTCCGAGCGCGGATACGACACCCTTACCCCCGTCCAGGAGGCCGTGATCGCACCCGAACTCGCGGGACTGGATCTGCTGGTTTCGGCCCAGACCGGGTCGGGCAAGACCGTGGGCTTCGGCCTCGCCATCGCGCCGACGCTGCTGGGCGACGAGACCCGCTTCGGTCCCGCCGCCGCGCCGCTGGCGCTGGTGGTCGCACCGACCCGCGAGCTTGCGTTCCAGGTGATGCGCGAGCTGACCTGGCTCTTCGCCCGCACCGGCGCCGTGGTTGCCTCCTGCGTGGGGGGCATGGACGTGCGGCAGGAGCGGCGCGCGCTCGAGCGCGGTGCGCATATCGTCGTGGGCACCCCGGGCCGTCTGCGCGACCACATCGAGCGAGAGTCGCTTGACCTGAGCGCGATCCGCGCCGTGGTCCTGGACGAGGCCGACGAGATGCTCGACCTCGGCTTCCGCGAGGATCTCGAGTTCATGCTGGGCGAGGCGCCCGAAGACCGCCGCACGCTGCTGTTCTCGGCCACCGTGCCGCCGATGATCGCGACGCTGGCGAAGAGCTACCAGCGCGACGCGCGCCGGGTGAACACCGTCGACAGCGCCAGCCAGCACGCCGACATCTCCTACCAGGCGATCCGCGTGGCACAGTCGGACGTCGAGCACGCGATCTTCAACCTGCTGCGCTTCCACGACGACGAAAGCGCCATCGTCTTCGCCAACACCCGCGCCGCGGTGAGCCGCCTGACCGCCCGCCTCGCGAACCGTGGGCTGGCAACGGTGAGCCTCTCGGGCGAGCTGAGCCAGACCGAGCGCAGCCACGCGCTGCAGGCGATGCGCGATGGCCGGGCCCGGGTCTGCGTCGCCACCGACGTGGCAGCGCGCGGCATCGACCTGCCGAACCTGAACCTCGTGATTCACGCGGACCTGCCGACCAACACCGAGACCCTGCTGCACCGCTCGGGCCGTACCGGCCGCGCCGGGCGCAAGGGCATCTCGGCGCTGATCGTGCCGTCGAAGGTGGCGAAGAAAGCCGAGCGCCTGCTGAAATGGGCGAAGATCTCGGCGGAATGGACCGTGGCGCCTTCGGTCGACGACATCCAGCGCAAGGACGAGGAGCGGCTGCTGGCCGATCCCGTTTGGTCCGAGCCGCTGACCGAGGAGCAGGGCGCCTTCGCCGAGAAGCTGCTGGCGCTGCACCAGCCCGAGGTCATCGCGGCCGCCTACCTGCGGCTTTACCAGGCCCGCCACGCCGCGGCCGAAGAACTGCTGCCGCCGGACACGAAGCCCGCCGCGCGCGAGCCGCGCGATTTCGGCCCGAGCCGTTGGGTGACGCTCTCGGTCGGCCGCGACAACCGCGCCGAGGCGCGCTGGCTGCTGCCGCTGCTGTGCCGCGCGGGCAACCTCGACAAGGCGTCGATCGGTGCCATCCGGGTGCAGGATTCCGAAACCTTCGTCGAGCTCGCCGAGCCCAGCGTCGAGGGCTTCGTCGCCTCGCTGGGCGAGGGCGGTCTGCTCGAGGAAGGCATCTCGGCGCGTCTGGTCGAGGGCGTTCCCACCTTCAGCGCCGGCCGTCCGCCGAAAGGCGACAGCCGCGGGCCGCGCCCCGAGGGCCGTGACCCCCGCCGCGACGACCGTGGTCCGCGCAAGCCGCGCGAGGCTTCGGCCAGCGCCGCCCCGTCCGAGGAAATGGCTCCGCGCGTCGAGGGCCCGGTGAGCGACGACGCGCCCGAGCGCAAGCCGCGCCCGGCCCCGAAGGCCGATGCACCGCGCCGCGACGATCGCCCCGCCTACAAGCGCGACAGCGCCCCGGCGCGCGAGCGTTCCTCCGACGGTCCGCGCGACAAGGGCAAGTTCGGCAAGCCGAAATCCGACAAGCCGCGTGACGGCGGCTTCGGCAAGCCCAAGTCCGACAAGCCCTACGGCAAGGACAAGCCGCGCGAGGGTGGCTACGGCAAGGACAAGCCGCGCGAGGGTGGCTACGGCAAGGACAAGCCCCGGGATGGCGGCTTCGGCAAGCCGAAGTCCGACAAGGCGCGTGATGGCGGGTTCGGAAAGCCCAAGCGTGACGGCAAGCCCGGTGGCAAGACCGGCGACGGCGCACGCAAGCCCAAGGGCAAGTTCGGCGACAGCAAGCCCAAGGGCAAGTCCGCCGGTCCCGCGCCCGACGCCCGCGACGCCTCGCGCCGCTTCACCCCGCCGGGTGGCGCCAAGCCCGGCGCCCGCACCCCGCGCAAGCCGGGGGCCGGCGGCAACGAGCCGCCCCGCCGCGGCAAGCGCTGATCCTGCGCGCGCGACCTCGCCGGGCAGAGGCTTTCTCTGCCCGCGCAGCCCGGGACGTCTGGAACAGGACAGGCGCCCGGTGCTAGGGCTGGCGGGACGCTCCGCCATCCCAGCCGCCGAGGATCCGACGTGCTCATCCTGACCATCTGGCCGCTTTTCGCGCTGATCTGCCTCGGCTACGTGCTGGCCCGCGCTGGGTTCCCCGAGCCCGGCTTCTGGCCCGCCGCCGAGCGGATGAACTACTTCATCCTCTTCCCCGCGCTGCTGGTCGCGAGCCTCATGAAAGCGCCTGTGCGCGATCCCGCGATCCTGAAGCTCGGCGCGGCGGCCATCGCCACGGTCTGTATCGCGTCGCTCGTCATGCTGGTGGCCCGCCGGATCCGCGGCGTCCCCGCCTCGCGCTTCGGGCCGGCGCTGCAGGGGGTGGTGCGCTTCAATACCTATCTCGGGCTTGCCATCGTCACGAGCCTGTCCGGCCCCGAGGGCATTGGTCGGGCGGCGGTCTACCTCGCGGTGACCGTGCCGCTGGTGAACGTGCTGTCGATCATGGCGCTGACCGAGGCCAACGCGCTTCGCGATCCGCTGGGGCTCGGGCGGGCGATGCTGCGCAACCCGCTGATCCTCGCCTGCATCGTGGGCATCGTGCTGGCGCTCTCGGGCATCGGCCTGCCGTTCGGCGGGGGCACCTTCCTCGAGCTTCTGGCCCGCGGCAGCCTGCCGCTCGGCCTGCTCTGCGTCGGCGCGGCGCTGCGTCCGGTCGCCATGCGCAAGGACGTGGTGGCGCTGGTCGGCAACGGCGCGCTGCGGCTCCTGGCGATGCCGGTTCTGGCGGCGGGTGTGGCAGCGCTGTTCGGCCTCGGCGCGACCGAGGCGATGGTGCTGGTGGTGTTCTCGGCGATCCCGACGGCGCCCACCGCCTATGTGCTGACCCGCCAGCTTGGCGGCGACGGCACCTTCATGGCGGGGCTGGTGACGGCCCAGACCCTTGCCGCCGTTGCCACGATCCCGCTGATCCTGCTGTTGCTGGGCATCGGCTGAGCGCCGCACCGGCGTCCGCCCGGGCCAGATCGAAGTTCCCTTTATGTTCCTGCCGCGCTATCCTGCCCCCAAACCGGAGCGCAACACGGGGCAGGGCAGGACATGGCTGAGGCCGGGTATCTCGATACGTTGAACGACAACCAGCGCGCCGCCGTCGAATTCGGCGTCGGGGCCGAAGGGCTGCCGCCGCCGCTGCTGGTGATCGCGGGCGCGGGCTCGGGCAAGACCATGACGCTGGCGCATCGGGTGGCACACCTGCTGGTCAACGGCGCCGATCCGCAGCGCATCCTGCTGATGACCTTTTCGCGCCGCGCCGCGACCGAGCTTACCCGGCGGGTCGAGCGCATCACCGCCAAGGCCATGGGCAAGGGCGTGGTGGCCGAGGCGCTGAGCTGGGCCGGGACTTTCCACGCCATCGGCGCCCGCATCCTGCGCGAGCACGCGCTGTCCATCGGGCTGCATCCGGATTTCTCGATCCATGACCGCGAGGACAGCGCCGACCTGATGAACCTCTGCCGCAACGGGCTTGGCTTCTCGTCGACCGAGCGGCGCTTCCCGGCCAAGGGCACCTGCCTCGCGATCTACTCGCGGGCGGTGAACTCGGGCGACCCGCTGGACGAGGTGCTGCGCGACCACTTCCCGTGGTGCGCCGAGTGGGCGGAGGAGCTGAAGCAGCTCTTCGGCGCCTATGTCACCGCCAAGCAGGAGCAGAACGTGCTCGATTACGACGACCTGCTGCTGGCCTGGGCCGAGGTCATGTCGGACGAGGGCTTTGCCGCCCATATCGGCGGGGCGTGGGATCACGTTCTCATCGACGAGTACCAGGACACCAACCGGCTGCAGGCGCGGATCCTCATGGCGTTGAAGCCCGACGGGCGGGGGCTGACCGTGGTCGGCGACGACGCCCAGTCGATCTATGCCTTCCGCGCCGCCACCGTGCGCAACATCCTCGACTTCCCCGACGCCTTCAGCCCGCGCGCCGATGTCATCACGCTCGACCGCAACTACCGTTCGACGCAGCCGATACTGGAGGCGGCGAACGCGGTGATCGGGCTGGCGCGCGAGCGCTACACCAAGAACCTCTGGACCACCCGCGCCTCGGACGCGCGCCCGCGCATCGTCACTGTCGCCACCGAGGCCGACCAGGCGCGCCACTTCGTCGACCGTATCCTCGAGGACCGCGAGACCGGCACCCGGCTCAAGGACCAGGCGGTGCTGTTCCGCACGTCGAGCCATTCCGTGCAGCTCGAGGCCGAGCTGACCCGGCGCAACGTGCCTTACGTCAAGTTCGGCGGGCTGAAGTTTCTCGACAGTGCCCATGTGAAGGACCTGCTGGCGGTGCTTCGGTTGGCGCGCAATCCGCGCGACCGGGTGGCGGGGTTCCGGGTGCTGCAGCTGATGCCGGGGATCGGGCCCAAGGCGGCGGGGCGTATCCTCGATGCGCTCGACCTTGCCGCCGATCCGCTCACCGTTCTGCGCGAGATCCCGCCCCCGGCGCGCGCCGCCGCCGACTGGCCCGCCTTCGTCGAGGCCATGGCCGCGCGGGCCGACTGGCCGGCGGGGCTGGGGCTGGCGCGGGCGTGGTACGAGCCGCATCTCGACCGCCTCCACGAGGACGCCGAGACCCGCCACGCCGACCTCATGCAGCTCGAGCAGATCGCCGCGGGCTTCCCCTCGGCCGAGGCCTTCCTGACCGAGCTCACCCTCGATCCGCCCGACGCCACCAGCGACCGGGCCGGCAAGCCGCTGCAGGACGAGGACTACCTGATCCTCTCGACCATCCATTCCGCCAAGGGACAGGAGTGGCGGTCGGTCTATCTGCTGAACGCGGTCGACGGCTGCATCCCCTCGGATCTGGGCACCGGCTCGAGCCACGAGCTCGAGGAGGAGCGGCGGCTGCTCTACGTCGCGATGACCCGCGCGAAGGATCACCTGACGCTGGGCCTGCCGCTGCGCTTCTACGTCAGCCAGCAGGGGCGCAACGGCGACCGGCACGTCTATGCCACGCGGACCCGTTTCATTCCCAAGGCGATGCTGGGCAGATTCGAGCAGGTCACGTGGTCGCCGCTGCCGCGGCCCGGCGCCACCGGGCCGGCGCCGCAGCGCATCGATGTCTCGGCGCGCATGCGGCAGATGTGGGGCTGAGCCAGAGAGCGGCGCGGGTCAGGCGGGCTCGGTTGCCGGGGTCGCGGCGCGCCATGGCAGGTCCATCGCGCAATGCATGCCCTCGGACGTGAGCTCGCGCGTGAGCCGGCCTTCGTGCTGCCGCTCGACCATCAGGTGCAGGAGGTTGGTGCCGAAACCCTCTTTTGCCGTCTCGGGCGCCGGGGGCGGGGTGTCGCAGGCCTCGCGCCAGTCGATGGCGAGACGATCCTCGGGCGTCAGGCCCCAGCTGACTTCGAGCCCGCCGCCGGTCTGGCGCAGCGCGCCGAACTTGGCGGCGTTGGAGGTGAGCTCGTGGAACACCATGCCCAGCGACTGGCACTCGTCCGGGGTCAGCACCACATGCGGCCCATCGAGCCCGATGCGGATCGCGGAATTGCCGCGATAGGGCGCGAGCTCCTGTTCGAGGATCTGGCGCAGTGCCACCGGCTCCCACCGCTGGTTGGCGAGCAGCGCGTGGTTCTTGGCCAGCGCCGAGAGCCGGTCGATGAGCTTGGCGCGCATGGTCTCGGGCTCCTCGGCCCGCGCCAGCCGGATCATCGCCTGGGCCACCGACAGCAGGTTGCGGGCGCGGTGGTTGATCTCGCGCGACATCAGGCGCTCGCGCGCGATGGCACGGGTGCGCTCCATCAGCGTCATCATCCGCGACAGCACGGCCTCGACCGTCTCGACCTCGAGATCTGTCCAGTGTCGCGCGGCGAAGGAATGGGCGAAGAGGATCGCCTCGGTCCGGCCCTCGGTCACCCACGGCACCGCCAGCGCCGAGGCGCAGCCGATCTGGTCGAGCACCTTGCGCTCGACCTCTTCGCGACCGGGGGTGCTGCCGTCGATGCGGACCACCCGACCCAGCAGCAACTCGGCCCAGGCGCTGTTGTCTATGGGGACCTGCCCGCGCGCCGCCGGGACCGGCTCGACGCCTTCGGCGCACCATTGCTCGACGACCGGCAGGGCGTGGTCAGGGTCGGAATGGCGCTGTTCGCGCAGGCCGACGCGGTCGACCTCGAGATGCCTGCCCAGCATCTCGAGCGAGCGCCCGCGCACCGCGTCGACGTCGCCCATGGTGCGGTAGACGTCGCTGAGCTCGAGCAGGAAGCGGGTGTGGGTCTGTTGCATGACCTGCCGCGTGGTCTCGTTACCCGAATTGAACACGCCGCGGATGGAGCCGTCGTCATCGCGGATCGGCGTGAAGTTGTAGGTCCAGTAGGTCTCTTCCTCGACCCCGTAGCGCCGCATCGGCAGCATCTGGTCGCGGAAATAGACGCCCTCGCCGCTGCTGATCGCCCGGGTGAACTGCGGCTCGATCACATGCCAGATGTCGGACCAGACCTCTTCCGCAGGCTCGCCGAGACAGCCGGGATGGCGTGGACCGGGAATGAGCGACCAGCTGTCATTGTAGAGCAGCCGCAGCTCGGGGCCCCAGTAGATGCAGGTCGGAAAGGCCGAGTTCAGCGCGATCCCCAGCGCCGAGCGCAGGGCCGCGGACCATGTGTCCGGCGGGCCGAGCGGATGGGTGCTCCAGTCGAAATCCCGGATGCGCTTTGCCATCGCGCTATGGCCGGACAGGAAGGAGAGCTTGTCGAAATCTGGTGACTGGCGGCGTAGCAAAACGGCTCCTTGCAACTGAACCCTCCGGGGCCGCGTCGGCTTTCCGGCAGGGGTTCAGTGGAAGATAGGGCAGGAGTCGCGGTCTGCACAGACAAATCACCGCCGCGCGGGGACGTATCGTCGGGGTGTCACTGGGTCGAAGGGGGCGGGGCGGACCCGCCCCCTTCGGGAACAGTGGCGGCTGGCCTCAGCCCATGCGTTCGCTGGCGTATTCGCCGGGCGAGGCCGGGAAGACCACGGTCTTGTCGCGGTTCATGAACACCCGGCGGTGGATGTGCGCATGGATGGCGCGCGCCAGCACCTGGCTTTCCACGTCGCGGCCCAGCGACACGTAGTCCGACGGGCTCTGGGCGTGGGTCACGCGCACGGTGTCCTGCTCGATGATCGGGCCCTCGTCGAGGTCCGCGGTCACGTAATGCGAGGTCGCCCCGATCAGCTTCACGCCACGCTCGAACGCCTGCTTGTAGGGGTTTGCCCCCTTGAAGGACGGCAGGAACGAGTGATGGATGTTGATGATCCGGCCCGACATCTCCTGGCACATCTCGTCCGACAGGATCTGCATGTAGCGCGCCAGCACGATGAGATCGGCGCCGCTCTCGCGGACGATGCGCATCTGCTCCGCCTCGGCCTCGGGCTTGTTCTGCTTCGTCACCTTGATGCAGTGGAAGGGGAGGTCATGGTTCACCACGACCTTTTGGTAATCCATGTGGTTCGAGATCACCGCCACGATGTCGATCGGCAGCGCGCCGATGCGCCAGCGATAGAGCAGGTCGTTCAGGCAGTGGCCGAAGCGGGACACCATGATCACGACCTTCATCTTCTCGGACGGGTCGTGGAAGGCGTAGTCCATTTCGAAGGAGGACGCGGTCTCGGCGAAGCCCTCGGTCAGTGCCGCGCGGGTGACGCCGCTCTCGGATTCGAAGCTCAGCCGCATGAAGAAGCGGTCGTTCGCGATGTCGGAGAACTGCGAGCTGTCGTGGATGTTGCAGCCCTGCTCGGCCAGGAAGATCGAAATCGCCGCAACGATACCGGGACGTACCGGGCAGGACGCGGTCAGGATGATCTGGGGCATGGCCCGTCCTTTGCGGTCAGAGGGACTCGGCGGCCAGTTCGCGGCTGCCGGTCTCGAGAAGGTGGAGGAGGTGCGGTGCGAAGCTGTGCCACAGGTCCATGCGGAACCGGTCGGCGGCGTCGCGCCACAGGATGACGGTGACGCCGTCGAAGACGGTGCGGCGGCCCGAGCCCGGGAGGATGGTCTCGATGTCGCGGGGGCAGCCCATGGTGAGCAGCTCCGAGGCGCGCGGTCCCTCGATCACGAAGGAGGTCTCGCGGCCCGACACGTCGACGAGGCTGTGCGGGTGGCTGCCGTAGAGCGGTGCCAGCGCCGCCTCGAGGCCGGCGACGGCCTCGACCGGGCAGTGCAGCATCCACTCGTCGGGGCCGAGCCGGATCGACTCGGTCTCGCCGGCGGTGGCGCGGGCGCCGATGGGGCCGCCGAGCGACAGGCCGAGCACCGCCTCGAAGGGAGCCAGATCGCCGCGGGCCCGCAGCGACAGCCGGCCGCAGGGTGCCGACTGCGAGACGCGTGCGGCGCTGGTCTCGACCAGCGGGCCGGACGCGAAGGAGGAAATGGGTGCGTTCATTCTAGTCTCCTCAGATCTTCAGGCGTGCGTTTTCGGGATCGAAGAACACCGTTCCGGTGATCTTCGCGGCGATGGTTCGATCGGGCATCGGGATGTGGACGATCTCGCCCAGGCGATCGTGGCCGCCCTCGACCAGGGCCAGCGCGATCGGGCGGCCGGTGGTGCCCACGTCGTAGGACGAGGTGACGTGTCCGACCATCTTCATCGGGATCGGCTGCTTGGGATCGAAGACGATCTGCGCGCCTTCTTCCAGCTTCGAGCCGTCCTCGGACAGCAGGCCCACGAGCTGCTTGCGGCCCTTGGCGACGAGGTCGGGCCGTGCGAGGCCGCGCTTGCCGACGAAATCGGGCTTCGCCTTGCCCACGGCCCAGCCCATGCCCGCGTCAAAGGGCGTGACGGTGCCGTCGGTGTCCTGGCCGACGATGATGTAGCCCTTCTCGGCGCGGAGCACGTGCATGGTCTCGGTGCCGTAGGGCGTGATGCCGTACTGCTGACCGGCGTCCCAGAGCGTTTCCCAGAGCTGGCGTCCCATGGGGGCGGGGACGTTGACCTCGAAGCCGATCTCGCCGGTGAAGCTGACGCGGAACAGGCGTGCCGGCATGCCGGCGACGGTGCATTCCACGCAGGACATGTGCGGGAAGGCCTCTTCGGTCAGCTCCACACCCTCGACGAGCGGGGCGAGCAGCTTGGCGGCGTTGGGGCCGTTCAAAGCAACGGTCGCCCATTGCTCGGTGGTCGAGGTCAGCCAAACGTTGAGGTCGGGCCATTCGGTCTGGAGGTAGTCCTCCATCATGTTCAGCACGCGCGCCGCGCCACCGGTGGTGGTGGTGACGTGGAACCTGTCCTGACCCATGCGGCCGATCACGCCGTCGTCGCGGATGAAGCCGTCATCGCCGCAGAGCAGGCCGTAGCGGCAGCGGCCGACGCCCAGCTTGGTCCAGGGGTTGGTATACATGCGGTTCATGAACTCGACCGCGTCGGGGCCCACCACCTCGATCTTGCCGAGGGTGGAGGCGTCGAAGATGCCGAGGCTCTCGCGGGTTGCGGCGCATTCGCGACGCACCGCGTCGTCCATGCTCTCGCCCGCCTTCGGGAAGTACCACGCCCGGCGCCACTGGCCGACCGGCTCGAAGGCCGCGCCATGCTGTGCCGCCCACTCGTCGATGCGGGTCTTGCGGGTCACCTCGAAGTGGCTGCCGCGGTGATAGCCCGCGAAGGCCCCGAAGGTGGTCGGCGTGTAGGGCGGCCGGAAGGTCGTGAGACCGACCTGCGGCTGCTTCTTTCCAAGCGCGTCGGACGCGATGTTCAGGCCGTTGATGTTGGACATCTTGCCCTGGTCGGTCGCCATGCCGTTGGTGGTGTAGCGCTTGACGTGCTCGATCGAGCGCATGCCCTCGCGAACGGCGAGACGCAGGTCCTTGGCGGTCACGTCGTTCTGGTAGTCGACGAAGGCCTTGGCCTTGCCCGGCGAGCGGTCGGTCGGCAGCTCCTTCATCGAGACGCCGGTGCCGGTGCGGTCGTCGGCGACCGCGTAGGCCACCGAGGCGCCGGACTTTCCAAGCGCCGCCACGACCTCGCGGCCCTTCTCGGCGCCGTCCCTGAGTGCCGCCTCGACGCCCCAGAGACCGCGGCTCGCGCCGGCGATCACGCAATCCTCGGGGGTCTTCTCCGGGAGGAAGGTGGTCAGGTCGTCGTTCCAGGCCAGCGAGCCCTTGGTGTGCGAGAAGAGGTGCAGCGAGGGGGTCCAGCCGCCCGACATCAGCACGGCGTCGCAGTCGATCTCGGTGCCCGAGCCGACCTGGCCGCCGCGGACCGGGTTCACGCGGATCTTGGAGACGCGCAGCCGGCCGCTGGTGGCGGTGGCGGTGTGCGAGAGCTTGACCGGAATGCCGCGAGCGCGGGCTTCGGTCAGCAGCGCCTCGTGCACGCCCTCGCGGATGTCCACGATGGCCTGAACCTTGGCGCCCGCATCGGCGAGATCGAAGGCCGCATACCATGCGGAGTCGTGCGAGGTGACGACCACGGGACGGGTGCCCACGAGCACGCCGTAGCGGTTGAGGTAGGTCTGGGCCGAGCCCGCGAGCATCACGCCCGGACGGTCGTTGCCGTGGAACACCAGCGGCTTCTCGAGCGCGCCCTGCGCCAGCACGACCTGGCCTGCGCGCACCCGCCACAGCCGCTCGCGCGGGGTGTCGGCGGGAAGCGTGGCGAGGTGGTCGGTCAGCTTTTCGCACAGGCCCACCATGTTCTGGTGGTAGTATGCGATGGCGGTGGTGCGGGTCATGATCTTCACACCCAGCGCCTTGAGCGCCTCGACCTCGGCCGCGAGCCAGTCCCATGCGGGTTTGCCGTCGATCTTCACCTGCGGTTCGGACAGCAGTGTGCCGCCCGCCTCGGGGCTCTCGTCGACCAGCACGACCTTCAGCCCCTCGACGGCGGCTGCGCGGGCCGCGGCGAGGCCGGACGGGCCAGCCCCCACGATCAGCACGTCGCAGTGCATGTTGCGCGAGGCGTAGTGGTCGGGGTCTTCCTCGGTCGGCGAGACGCCGAGGCCAGCCGCGCCGCGGATGAACGGCTCGTAGACCTTGTCCCAGAAGCTGCGCGGCCACATGAAGGTCTTGTAGTAGAACCCGGCCGAAAACAGCATGTAGGCAGCGTCGTTGACCGCGCCCACGTCGAACTTGAGGCTCGGGTACTTGTTCTGCGAATTGGTCTGGAGCCCGTCCCAGATCTCCTGCACGGTGGCGCGGGTGTTGGGCTCGAACCGGCCGGCGCCGCGGCGGGTGCCGATCAGCGCGTTGGGTTCTTCAGAGCCAGCGGCGACGGGGCCGCGCGGACGGTGATACTTGAACGAGCGGCCCATCAGGTGGACACCGTTGGCCAGCAGCGCCGAGGCGACCGTGTCGCCCTGCGCGCCGGTGAAGGTCTTGCCGTCGAAGGTGAAGCTCACGGGGCGCGAAGTGTCGACGCGGCCCCGGCCGGATACGCGATACTGGCTCATTTCAGGCGCTCGGTCAGGCTGGCGAGGTCGGGACGCGGTGCGCCGGCCTCGTAGGTGGTCAGGAACTTGTCGGAAACGGTGTCACGCACGGCGTTGAAGAAACGTCCGCAGCCGTGGAGGTGGCGCCAGCGTTCGTAATGCGGGCCCTTCACGTTGTCGCGGAGGAAAAGGAACGCTTCCCAGTCGGCGTCGGAAACTTCGGACGGGTTCACCGGGCGCGCGATGTGGGCCTCGCCGGCATAGGCGAATTCGACCTCGGGCAGCGTCTCGTTGCAGTAGGGGCAATGAATCAGGAGCATGGTCGGGATCCTCAGTGCGCGACGGCGGCGGCGGCGGCTTCGTCGATGAGCCGGCCGGTGCGGAAGCGTTCGAGCGTGAACGGCGCGTTGATCGGGTGCGGCTCGTCCTTGGCGATGGTCCAGGCGAAGACGTGGGCCGAGCCCGGGGTCGCCTTGAAGCCGCCGGTGCCCCAGCCGCAGTTGACGTAGAGGTTCGGCACCGGGGTCTTGCCGATGATCGGCGAGCGGTCCGGGGTGTTGTCGGTGATCCCGCCCCATTTCCGCAGCATCCGCATGCGGTTGAAGATCGGGAACACCTCGGAGATCGCCGCGATGGTGTGCTCGATCAGCGGCAGGCCGCCGCGCTGGGAATAGGATACGTACTGGTCGGTGCCGGAGCCGATCACCAGCTCGCCCTTGTCGGACTGCGAGCAATAGGCGTGCACGGCGTTGGACATGACCACGCAGGGGAAGACCGGCTTGATCGGCTCGGAGACCAGCGCCTGCAGCGGCATGGATTCGAGCGGCAGGCGGACGCCCGCGGTCGCCATGACCACGCTGTTGTGGCCCGAGGCCGAGACCGCGACCTTCTTGGCCTTGATGAAGCCCTTGTCGGTGTCGACGCCGATCACAGAGCCGTTCGGGCCGCGACGGATCGCGGTGACGGCGCAGTTCTGGATGATGTCGACGCCGCGCGCCGCGGCCCCGCGGGCATAGCCCCAGGCGACCGCGTCGTGGCGGGCGGTGCCGGCGCGTTCCTGCAGCGCACCGCCCATGACGGGGTAGCGCGAGGTCTTGGAGATGTTGATTGGAGGGCAGTATTCCTTGCACTCCTCCGGCGTGAGCCAGCGGTTGTCGACGCCGTTGAGCCGGTTGGAGTGGACGTGACGCTTGAAGCTCTGCACGTCATGCACCGTATGCGCCAGCATGAGGCAGCCACGGTTCGAATACATGACGTTGTAGTTGAGCTCCTGGCTCAGGCCCTGCCACAGGTCGACCGAGTGGTCGAACAGCCGCGCGCTCTCGTCGTAGAGATAGTTCGAGCGGATGATCGTGGTGTTGCGGCCGGTGTTGCCGCCGCCCAGCCAGCCCTTGTCGATCACGGCGATATTGGTGATGCCGTGCTGCTTGGCGAGGTAGTAGGCAGCGCCCAGGCCATGGCCGCCGGCGCCGACGATGATCACGTCATACTCGGCTTTCGGCTGGCTGTCCGGCCACTGTTCGGTCCACTTCTTGTGACCGGTCAGGGCGTGTCTGAGAAGGTTGAAGGCGTTGAAACGCGTCATGGGCGTGCCCCCCGCTGGAGAAGTCTGACAGGCTTCGTAGCGGGCGGCGCGGCGGCATTATTGAATGTTCGCGACGCGGAACGCGGAGAATCGCGCCAAGGCCCGGCGCAGATCTTCTTTCCGGGCGATGGCGCGATTTGCCGATGTCGCGTCAGTCGTCGGGGGTGTCGCTTTTGCGCAGGGCCCGCGGGGTGACGCCGAAGCGGCGCTGGAACATCCGGCTGAGATGCGAGGAATCACAGAATCCGCAATCCAGCGCGATCTGCGCGATGGACTTGTCGCTGGTTTCGATCAGGTGGTGCGCGAGCGACAGGCGGATGCTGAGGAAGGCGGCCTGCGGCGAGGTGTCGAGCGCGGTGCGGAAGTGCCGCTCGAGCTGGCGCTTGCTGTGGCCCATGCGCCGGGCGATCTCGGTCACGGAGAGCGGCGTGTCGATGTTCTGCTGCATGAGAAGCAGCGTGCGCAGGACGATCGGGTCGCGGGTCTTGAAATCCATGGTGATGCCCGGCTGCGGCTTGTCGGCCTGCAACTGGTCGTCGATGATCATGATGTGCAGGCTCTTGCTCGCCGCGGCGCGGCCGACGTGCTTGTCCACCAGATAGGCCGCGAGATGCGCCGAGCTGGCGCCGCCCGAGCACGTCAGGCGGTCGCCGTCCACCACGAAGATCTGGTCCGCGACCGGCGTCAGCCCCTCGAACTGCTCGAGGAAGTCGACGTGGTGGAACCAGCTCACGCAGCAGCGGTAACCGTCGAGCAGCCCGGCCTGGTGCAGCATGAAGGCGCCGGTGCAGACGCCCACCAGCGGCACCCCGGCCTCGGCGGCCTGGTGCAGGAACTTGACGTAGCCGGCGCTCAGCCCCGGCATCTCGTCCATCAGCCCGCCGATCACGACGATGTAGTCGAATCGCGACGGATCGCCGAGTCGCTCCTTGGGCTGCACCGAGATGCCGCAGCTCGAGGTCACCGGGTCCATGGTCTCCGATAGCACGGTCCAGTTGCACAGGATCGGGCGCGAGCGGTCGCCCTCATCCGCCGCAAGTCGCAGAACGTCGACGAAATTCGCGAAGGCGCAGAGCGTGAAGCGCTTGGCGAGGATGAAGCCGACCGACAGGCGCGCGGCGCCGGTGCGGGGTCTCAGCGCATGGGGATTCGAGGTGCGGGCAGGGGGGCGGAGGGGGGCGTTGGCAGGTGTCATCAGGTCGCGCTCCGGTGCTCGGAAATTCCTGATCCGTTGTCGTAGCCGTAATCTCGCATTGACGCAATCATACTGTTTTTCGGATGCGGGAAATTGCAAGAGTGTCGGTCAGCCGCGCTGCGCGTCCGGGCGTTCCGCCAGTAAGCGCTGCCAGTCAGCGCTGCGGCCAAGGATCTGGACGCCCCGGGGACGGGGCGCAGGAAAAGGATAGAGGGGCGTCGCGCACGTCCTGAATGACGAAACGGACGGAGCCCCGGGGGCACCGACAGAGAGGACAGGACATGAAGGTACTCGTGCCCGTGAAGCGCGTCGTCGACCACAACGTGAAAATCCGCGTGAAGGCGGATGGCAGCGGTGTGGAGCTTGCCAACGTGAAGATGTCGATGAACCCCTTCGACGAGATCGCCGTGGAAGAGGCGATCCGCCTCAGGGAGGCCGGCAAGGCCTTGGAAGTGATCGCGGTGTCCGTCGGACCGGCACAGGCGCAGGAAACGCTGCGCACCGCGCTCGCCATGGGCGCCGACCGTGCCATCCTGATCACCGCCGAGGACGCAGTCGAGCCGCTCAGTGTCGCGAAACTCCTGAAAGGGGTGGTCGAGGCGGAAGAGCCGGGCCTCGTGATCCTCGGCAAGCAGGCCATCGACGACGATTGCAACCAGACCGGCCAGATGCTCTCGGCGCTGCTGGGCTGGTCGCAGGGCACCTTCGCCTCGGCGCTCGAGCTGGGCGAGGGCAAGGCCAGGGTCACCCGCGAGGTCGACGGCGGCCTGCAGGCCATCGAGATCGCGCTGCCGGCCATCGTCACCGCCGATCTGCGCCTCAACGAGCCGCGCTACGCCTCGCTGCCGAACATCATGAAGGCGAAGAAGAAGCCGCTCGAGACCAGGTCGCCCGAGGATTACGGCGTGACCGTCGCCAGGCGCCTGACCATCCTGCGCGTCGAGGAGCCGGCCGCACGCGCCGCCGGCGTCAAGGTTGCCAGCGTGGCCGAACTGCTCGACAAGCTCAAATCCGAAGCCGGCGTCCTCTGACAGAAGCGGGAACAGATACCATGGCAATCCTTCTCTTCGCAGACCACGACAACGCGTCGCTTTCCGAGCAGACCGCGAAAGCCCTGACCGCCGCCGCGCAGATCGGCGCAGAGGTCGACATCCTGATCGCCGGCAAGGACGCCGCGGCCGCCGCCTCGCAGGCCGCCGCGCTGGCCGGGGTCCGCAACGTGCTGCTGGCCGAGGCCGATGCGCTCGAGCACCGTCTCGCCGAGCCCGCCGCCGCGCTGATCCTGTCGCTGGCTCCTGGCTACGACACAATCATCGCGCCTGCGACCACCACCGGCAAGAACGTGCTGCCGCGCGTCGCCGCGCTGCTCGACGTGATGCAGGTCTCGGAGGTGACCGAGATCGTGTCCGCCGACACCTTCAAGCGCCCGATCTATGCCGGCAACGCCATCGAGGTGGTGCAGAGCACCGACGCGACCAGGGTTGTGACCGTGCGCACCGCGGGCTTCGCCGCCGCCGGTGCAGGGTCTGCAGCGGCACCGGTCGTCGCCGTCGAGACCACCGATGCCGGCGCCGCGCTGTCGAGCTTCGTCGAGAACATCCTTTCGGCCAACGACCGCCCCGACCTGACCTCGGCCAAGATCATCGTCTCGGGTGGCCGCGCGCTTGGTTCGGACGAGCAGTTTCGCGCGGTGCTGAACCCGGTCGCAGACAAGCTCGGCGCCGCCGTGGGCGCCTCGCGCGCCGCGGTCGACTCGGGCTACGCGCCGAACGACCTGCAGGTCGGCCAGACCGGCAAGGTGGTGGCTCCGGACCTCTATATCGCCTGCGGCATCTCCGGTGCGATCCAGCACCTTGCAGGGATGAAGGATTCGAAGATCATTGTCGCCATCAACACCGACGAGGAAGCACCGATCTTCCAGGTGGCCGACTACGGCATCGTGGGCGATCTCTTCCAGATCCTGCCGGAGCTGGAAAGCAGCCTCTGACACCGAACCGGGGCGCGCGGCGAGCGGTCGCTTTCCGCGCGTGCCATGCCGTTTGAGCCCGACAGGGCCGGCCGGTCATCGCTACTGTGAAACGCAAGACCTCATAGACAATTGGATTCGCCCATGTCCTCCTTCCCTGAACGCGCCAATGTCGTCATCGTCGGCCTCGGCGGCATCGTCGGCGCCTCGGTCGCGCACCACCTCATCGAACGCGGCTGGGACGACATCGTCGGCATCGACAAGTCGGCCATCCCGACCGACATCGGCTCGACCGGCCACGCGTCGGATTTCTGCTACGTCACCAGCCATGACCTGCTGAGCACCTGGACCTCGACCTACTCGGTCGATTTCTACGAGAAGCTCGGCCACTACAGCCGCATCGGCGGCCTCGAGGTCGCCCGCGTCGGCGACGACGAGCGCATGCAGGAGCTCAAGCGCCGCTGCGACTCGGGCCGCGCCTTCGGCACCCGCGTGAAGATGATCTCGGCCGCGGAGGCCAAGGAGAAGTTCCCGCTTCTCGAGGAAGACCAGATCCAGGGCGCCATGTGGGACCCGGACGCCGGCCTCGTGGTGCCGCGCTCGCAGACCGTTGCGGGCAAGCTGGTGGACGCTGGCGAAAAGGCCGGCAAGCTGCGCGCCTTCGCCAACACCCCGGCGCTCGAGCTGATCCAGGAAGACGGCCGTGTCGTCGGTGTGAAGACCCACCGAGGCACCATCATGGCCAACCACGTCGTGGTCTGCGCCGGCCTCTGGGGCCGCCTGATCGCCGACATGGTGGGGGAAGACCTGCCCGTCATGCCCGTCGACCACCCGCTGACCTTCTTCGGCCCCTACGATGAGTTCGCCGGCACCGGTCTCGAGATCGGCCGCCCGCTGCTGCGCGACCAGGGCAACTCCGCCTATCTGCGCGACACCGGCGATCCTGCGACCACTGAAGGCGGTCAGATCGAATGGGGGTATTACTACGAGAAAGAGCCGCGCATGGTGCACCCGCGCGACATTCTCGAAAAGGGCCAGGCACGCCTCGGGCCGTCGATGCGGGATCTGGAACTCGAAGACGTGATCGAGCCGCTCGAACGCGCCATGGAGCTGACCCCGATCCTTGCCGAGCTGGGCTTCAACGAGAGCCACTCGTTCAACGGCCTGCTTCAGACCACCACCGACGGCGGCCCCTCGATGGGCGAGAGCCGCAAGGTGCGCGGCCTGTGGTACGCGGTCGCGATCTGGGTCAAGGACGCCCCCGGCATGGCCAAGCTCATCGCCGACTGGATGACCGACGGCCGCACCCACATCGACCACCACGGCATCGACTACTCGCGTTTCCAGGACTACCAGCTGACCGAGGACTTCATCTGGGGCCGCTGCGAAGAGACCGCCAAGAAGATCTACAACCCGCCCGTCCACCCGCGCGAGCCCTTCGCCAACGCGCGCGGCATCCGTCGCTCGCCCTTCTACGAGCGCGAAGTCGAGCTTGGCGGCCACTTCATGGAGCTCGGCGGCTGGGAGCGGGCCCACGGCTACGCGGCGAACGAGCACCTGCTCGAGAAATACGCCGACCAGGTGCCGGTGCGCGAGAACGAGTGGGACAACCGCCACTTCTGGCGCGTGTCCAACGCCGAACAGCTCGAGATGTCGAACGACTGCGCGATCATCAACCTGTCGCACTTCCACATCACCGACATCGAGGGCCCGGACCACGTCGCCCTGATGGAGTGGCTCTGCGCCGCGAAGATCGGTGGCGACGGCAACATCGGCAAGGGCATCTACACCCACATGCTCGATGACGAGGGCATGGTGCGCGCGGACTTCACCGTCTTCCGCATGGGCGACCGCATCCGCATGGTGAACGGCGCTGACGCCGGCCCGCGCGACCTGATGTACATGAAGCGCACCGCACAGGACCGCGGGCTCGACGTGACCATCACCGACGTGACCGAGAAGTTCACCACCATCGGCATCTGGGGCCCGAACGCCCGCGAGACGCTGAAGAAGGTGGTGGCGGACCCCGCGGGCCTCGACATCGAGAACTTCCCCTTCGCGGCCATTAAGCCGATCGAGATCGCGGGCAAGACCGTCACGGCCTTCCGCATCTCCTATGTCGGCGAACAGGGCTGGGAACTGCACATGCCCTACGAGGACGGCCTCGCCGTCTGGGATGCGCTGCGCGAAACCGGCATCATGGCCATGGGCGTCGAGACCTACGCGAACTCGCGTCGCCTCGAGAAATCGCTGCGCCTGCAGAACGCCGACCTGCATACCCAGTACAACCTGATCGAGGCCGCGCTGGCGCGTCCGAAGGTCAAGGAGGCGGACTTCCGCGGCAAGGAGAAGCACGTCGAGTTCAAGGCGCGCGAGCACCAGCCCGCGATGCTCTGCACGCTGGTGATGAACGACAACACCGACAGCCAGGGCGTGGCCCGTTACCCGGTGAACACCATGCCGGTAATGGACCCCGAGACCGACGAGGTGCTGATCGACAGCCTCGGCCGCCGCTCCTACACCACCTCGCAGGCCTTCGGCCCGAGCGTGGGCAAGAACATCATGCTGGCCTACCTGCCGCATGAGTATTGCGAAGTGGGCCGCAAGCTGAAGGTGACCTACTTCGACGAGCCCTTCGAGGTCGAGGTGGCCGGCGTCGGCTATGCACCGCTCTACGATCCCGAGAACCTCAAGCCGCGCAGCTGACGCGGCCCGGCAGGACCTACCGACCGGCGGGCTTCGGCCCGCCGGTTTTGTTTTCGGGTCGCGCAGGGGCTGTTTGGCGGGGGCGCCTCAGTGCTCTGCCAGCCAGTCCGCGAAGAGCCGGGCATTGGCCGAGGCGCGGGCATGGATGCGCAGGTAGAACGGGTGCGGAGAGGGCATCGAATCGGGCACCAGTTGCAGCAGCCGACCGCTGTCGAGATAGCCGCCCAGCAGCCCCTCCCAGCCCAGCACCGCGCCGATGTGGTCCTCGGCCGCCTGCAGCGAGATCAGGTAGTTGTTGAGGTGGAAGCCCGGGCCGCGCGGGGCAGGGCGGTCGAGCGTCGCGAACCACTCGGACCACTCGGTATAGGGGTTCACCCCCGACTGCGTGTGGATCAGCGGCACGTCCGAGAGGTCCGCCAGCCGGGTAATCCCCCAGGTCTCGGCGAATTGCTCGGTGCCAAGCGCGAGGATCCGGTCGCTGAACAGCACCCGCGTCTCGTCGTCCTCGGCCTCGGGATCGCCGTAATGGATGCTGAGGTCCACGTCCTGCGGCTTGCGATCATCCTGGATGAGCTGGGATATCGCGACTCCGGGATGCTCTTTCCAGAACGCGGCAAGCCGGGGCGTCAGCCATAGCCCGCTCATGGCGGTGGTGGCCGCAATCGACACGCCGCTGCGATCGTGGCGGCTGCGAATTCGCTGCACCGTTCCCGAGATCGTCTCGAAGCCCCGCTGCAACGACACGAAGAGCAGCGCGCCGGCCTCGGTCAGCTCAACGCCCCTATACTGCCGGTTGAACAGGGGCTGGCCGAGCTCGTTTTCCAATGCCTTGATCCGGTGACTGACCGCGGCCGGGGTGACGTTGAGTTCAGTTGAGGCCATTTTGAAGCTTAAATTTCGAGCAGCCGCCTCGAAACATGCTAGGTCGCCGAGGGAGGGCAGATCATAGGGCTTGGGCACAAGGGCGTCGCTTTCCGGCAAGTGATGTCGCAAACGAAACAGTCTTATGACTGAGTTTACCCAGAATAAACTGAGATGAGTTTTTTGCCAATTGTCAGAGTGGTCTCGCAATGGCCATGTGCACGACAAATAGCCCTCCCGAGACAGGAGACTCGTAATGGCACGTTCTACCGCACCGATTACCGACTTGCTGCGCCAGCACCGTCCCGGTCACGCGCTTCAGCAGCCGTTCTACAACGACCCGGATATCTACGAGGCCGACCTCGAAGCGATCTTCTACCGCGAATGGCTCTACGCTTTCCCGGCCTGCCAGCTCGACAAGACCGGCGCCTACCAGCGCCTGCGGATCGGCGCCTACGACGTCATCGTCATCCGTGACGGCAAAGGCCAGATCGTCGCTTACCACAACTCCTGCCGTCACCGCGGCTCGGTGATCTGCTCGGCCTCCAAGGGCCGCGTCGCCAAGCTGACCTGCCCGTACCACCAGTGGACCTACGATCTCGACGGCCGTCTCCTCTGGGCGCGCGACATGGGCCCGGACTTCGACCCCTCCAAGCACGGCCTGAAGCCGGTGCACTGCCGCACCGTGGCAGGCCTCGTCTACATCTGCCTCGCTGCCGAAGCGCCCGATTTCGAAGCCTTCGCCGAGACCGTGACCCCCTATCTCGGCGTGCACGATCTGTCGGACGCCAAGGTGGCCTTCCAGTCGACCATCATCGAGAAGGGCAACTGGAAGCTGGTGTGGGAAAACAACCGCGAGTGCTACCACTGCGCCGGCAACCACCCCGACCTGTGCCGCACCTACCCCGAGGACCCGTCGATCACCGGCGTGAGCCCCGACGGCACCTTCCCCGAGAAGGTCGAGACCCACTTCAACCGTCTCGAGGCCGCCGGCGCACCGTCGCGCTTCCAGATGGCCGAGGGCGGCCAGTACCGCGTCGCGCGGATGCCGCTGCTTGACGGTGCCGAGAGCTACACCATCAACGGCAAGATCGCCGTGCAGAAGCGTCTCGGCCGGGTGCCGTTCCTCGACGCCGGCACGTTGCTGATGTTCCACTACCCGACCACTTGGAACCACTTCCTGACCGACCACTCGATCACCTTCCGCGTGACCCCGATCGGCCCGCAGGAGACCGAGGTGCAGACCACGTGGCTCGTGCACAAGGACGCGGTCGAGGGTGTGGACTACGATCTCGAGAACCTCACCGTGGTGTGGGAGCACACGAACGACGAGGACCGTCGCGTCGTCGAGGACAACCAGCAGGGCATCAACTCGCCCGCCTACGAGCCCGGCCCGTACTCCGCGCTGCATGAGGACGGCGTGCTTCAGTTCGTCGATTGGTACCTCGCGCGCATGCGCTCCACCCACCTGCCTGCCACTCTCGCCGCCGAATAGACTGGAATGCCGATGACACAAGCCGCCGAACACTGGACCGACGACGAGGTGCTTGAATGCGTCTCGATCCTGCCTGAGACGCCTGGTGTCATCACCGTCTGTTTCCAGGCGCCATCCGGGCGACCCTTCAAGTTCAAGGCCGGGCAGTTCCTCACGCTGGAATTGCCCGTCCCGGGCGGTCCGCTGTACCGCACCTACACGATCTCGTCCTCGCCGTCGCGGCCGATGTCGCTGACGCTGACCATGAAGGCGCAGGCCGACAGCATCGGCACGCGCTGGATCATGGACCACTTCAAGCCCGGGATGACGCTCAAGGTGCTCGGACCGGGCGGGCGCTTCACCGCGTTCGAGAACCCGGCCGAGAAATACCTCTTCATCTCGGCCGGCTCGGGCATCACCCCGATGATGTCGATGGCGACCGAATTCTACGACCGCGGCCGCAGCTGCGACATCGTCTTCGTGAACTGCGCCCGGCGGCCGTCCGAGATCATCTTCCGCGAGCGGCTCGAGCACATGGCCTCGCGGATCGAGGGTCTGGACCTGCGCTGGGTCGTCGAGGCGCGCGACAAGTACCAGCCCTGGACCGGCTACCAGGGCCACTTCAACCAGCTGATGCTGGGTCTCATGGCGCCGGACTACCTCGAGCGTGAGGTGTTCTGCTGTGGTCCCGAAGGCTTCATGACCGCCGTGCGCGAAGCACTGGCGGGCCTCGGCTTCGACATGGACCATTACCACCAGGAGAGCTTCCAGGCGCCGGGCACCCCGGGTCCGGAGCTGGTCGAGGCGCCGGTGCCCGAGGACGACCTCCCGGAAGAGAATGTGCAGGCCGAGGTCACCTTCGACATCGCCGGCGTCACCGCCACCTGTCCCGAGACCGAAACGGTGCTCGCCGCCGCGCGCTCTGCGGGCGTGGCGATCCCGACCGGCTGCACCTTCGGTGTCTGCGGCACCTGCAAGGTCAAGAAGCTCGAAGGCGAGGTGCACATGGTGCACAACGGCGGCATCACCGACGAGGAGATCGAGGAAGGCTACATCCTGGCCTGCTGCTCGAACCCGCGCGGCAAGGTGACCGTCGAGCTCTGATCTTCCGGGCGCCCGCGCCAAGCGCAACTGCCCGGCCGAGACCTTCCCCGGCTTCAGGTCGCTCGCCATCTTCACCGTGGTGGCGCTGCCGGGCCTGATGGCCGCGGTCATCATCGTGGGTGGCGTGCTCTCGGGTGTGATGACGGTGACCGAGAGCGGGGCCTTCGGCGCGATCTGGGCGGTGCTGGTGACGATCTTCGTCTACCGCGAGATCACCTGGGACAGGTTCCGCGCCGCCGTCGTGGCCTCCGTCCGCACCACCGCGCTGGTGATGCTGCTGGTGGCGACCGCTTCGGCCTTCTCCTACCTGCTGACCCTCTGCCGCGTGCCGGCGCTGCTGGCCGGGGTGGTGACAGGGATCTAGGACAACCCCATCGTCATCCTGCTGCTTCTCAACCTCGTGCTTCTGGGTCTGGGCATGATCATGGACATGGCGGCGCTGATCCTGATCACCACGCCGATCTTCCTGCCGGTGGTGGTGGGGCTGGGCATGGACCCGATCCAGTTCGGTGTTATCCTGACGATGAGCCTCGGCCTCGGCCTCGGGCTCTGCACGCCGCCGGCGGGGGCAGGCCTCTTCGTCGGCTGCGTCGTGGGCGGGGTCAGGATCGACCAGGCGGTCAAGACGATCTGGCCCTTCCACCTCGCGATCTTCGTGGCGCTGATGCTGGTGACCTGCGTCCCCGTCTTCTTGATGTACCTGCCGGGGCTGATGGAGTGAGCACGATGTTGAACCGTCTCCTGAGCACCGGCGCCGCGGGCCAGCTCGGTTCCATGCTGCGCGAGAAGCTGCGGGGCAGGGCTGCGATCCTGCGCCTGTCGGACGTGGCCGATCTTGGCGAGGCCCGCGAGGGCGAGGAGCTGGTGCCCTGCGATCTCTCCGACGGCGACGCGGTGATGCGGCTGGTCGAGGGCTGCGACGGCATCGTCCACCTGGGCGGCATCTCGGTCGAGAAGAGTTTCGACCTGATCGAGGCCGCCAACCTGCGCGGCGTCCACAACCTCTACGAGGCGGCGCGGGCGCATGGCCAGCCGCGCATCGTCTTCGCCTCCTCCAACCACACCATCGGCTACCATTCGCAGACGGCGCGGCTCGACCACGGCGCGCCCTACCGTCCGGACGGCTATTGCGGCGTCTCCAAGATCTTCGGCGAGGCCGTCGCCAGCCTCTAACACGATAAGTTCGGGCAGGAGAGCGCGCTGGTCCGCATCGGCTCCTGCACGCTGAAACCCGAGAACTGGCGCATGCTCGCCACCTGGTTCAGCCACGACGACTTCGTCGCGCTGATCGAGGCGGTGTTCCGGGCGCCGGTGCTCGGTTGCACGATGGTCTGGGGGGCCTCGAACAACGACCACGGCTGGTGGGACAACTCCCACGCCGCCTTCCTCGGCTGGCAGCCCAGGGACAACGCGGCCGACTGGGCGGAGGAAATCGCCCGCACCGTGCCACGCCCCGACCCGGACGAGGCCGTCGCCGGCTGCCAGGGCGGCGTCTTCACCGATGAACCCATTCACAGATCCTGAAACGGAGGACCGACATGCCTGACGAGACCTTCATGCCGCATGGCAAACACCTGATCGCGGGGGAGTGGGTCGCCGGCGCGGCGACCTTCGCCTCCGAGCCTGCGCACATGGCCCCTCGCACGCCTTCGCCGTCGGCACGCCCGAGCTGGTCGACGCCGCCTGCAAGGCCGCCGAGGACGCGTTCTGGGGCTTCGGCTACAGCACCCGCGCGGCCCGTGCCGATTTCCTCGACGCCATCGCCGACGAGATCGAGGCCCGCGCCGCCGCGATCACCGGGATCGGCACGCAGGAGACCGGCCTGCCCGAGGTCCGGCTCAACGGAGAGCGCGGCCGCACCACCGGTCAGCTCCGGCTCTTCGCCACTCACATTCGCAACGGCGATCATCTCGACCGTCGCCACGACGCCGCGCTGCCCGATCGCCAGCCGCTGCCGCGCCCGGACCTGAAGATGGTGCAGCGCCCGATCGGCCCCGTGGCGGTCTTCGGCGCCTCGAACTTCCCGCTCGCCTTCTCCACCGCCGGCGGCGACACTGCCCTGGCACTGGCTGCGGGTTGCCCGGTGGTGGTCAAGGGCCACTCCGCCCATCCGGGCACCGGCGAGATCGTGGCCGAGGCCATCCACGCCGCCATCGCCAAATGCGGCATGCCCAAGGGCGTCTTCTCGCTGATCCAGGGCGGCAACCGCGAGGTAGGCCAGGCGCTGGTGCAGCATCCGCTGATCAAGGCGGTGGGCTTCACCGGCAGCCTCGGCGGCGGGCGCGCGCTCTTCGACCTCTGCGCCCGGCGTCCCGAGCCGATCCCCTTCTTCGGCGAGCTGGGCTCGGTCAACCCGATGTTCCTGCTGCCCGAGGCGGTGGCCGTACGCGGCGCCGAGATCGGCGCCGGCTGGGCCGCCTCGCTCACCATGGGCGCGGGCCAGTTCTGCACCAGCCTCAGCGTCGCCGTGGTCGAGACCGGCCCCGAGGGCGACGCCTTCGTCAAGGCCGCGACCGAGGGGCTCGCCGCCACGGGTCCGCAGACCATGCTCACCGACGGCATCGCCAAGGCCTACAAGGACGGCAAGGCCCGCTTCGACGGCCGCAACGCGGTGCGCCCGGTGCTGACCAACGACAGCGAGGGCCGCAGCGCCGCGCCCAACCTCTACGAGACCGACGCCGCCACCTTCCTGCAGGATCACGCGCTCGGCGAAGAGGTGTTCGGACCGCTGGGCCTGGTGATCCGGGTCGCGGGCCCCGAAGACATGGAAACCCTCGCGCGCGGCTTCGTCGGCCAGCTCACCGCCAACCTGCACATGGACGCGGGCGACACGGCGCTGGCGCAGCGACTGATGCCGGTGCTCGAGCGCATGGCGGGACGGGTGCTGGTGAACGGCTTCCCCACTGGCGTCGAGGTTTGCGACAGCATGGTCCACGGCGGCCCCTATCCCGCTTCGACCAACTTCGGGGCGACCTCGGTCGGCACGCTCTCGATCCGCCGCTTCCTGCGACCGGTCTGCTACCAGAACCTCCCCGACGCGCTGCTGCCGGGCGACCTGACCTGACCTTCCGCGGGGCGGCCCGAAACTGCCGCGCAGCTTCATCTTGCCAGACAAACTCCGGGGTGAATTGGCGCGCATGCGCCAAGAGGGGCAGAGCCCCCCGGCACCCCGCCAGGAGAGGATTGCCCAATGGATCCGCAACAGATCAAGACAGCGCTCGGCTCCGGTCTTCTGTCCTTCCCGGTGACGCCCTTCGACGCCGACAACAAGTTTGCACCCGGCAGGCGGTGGTGACCACGCCCATCGAGCACGAGAACGGCGTGGTGCGGATCTCCGATGCGCCCGGCCTCGGCATCGAGATCGACCGCGACGCGCTGGCCCGGTTCGCACCGGAGGCGGGGGCATGATCGACCGCAAGATCTCCGGCGCGGCACCGCTTGTCAGGGTCCCGAAGGGGGCCATCGACAGCCAGATGAACATGTACCTGCCCGGGTTCGCAATGCGGGCCGACGGGGTCGGGGCGCCCGCCGATCCGCTGCCCGATCCCGCCATGTACCGGCAGGTCATGGGCTGGCTCGGGATCGATCGCGTGGTGATCACGCAGGGCAATGCCTATGGCACCGACAACGCCACCCTGCTCGCCTGCATCGCGCAGATGGGCGGCTGTGCCCGCAATCATCAGCCGGCCGACGCCCTGGGAATCGTCCGTGCCGATGTCCTCGGTCAGGTGGGAGCCCGGCCTGCCGTCGCGTAGTTGCCTTCGACGCAGCCAAGCCCCGCCACGTGGCATATCGGCGTGAGCCGGGTCTATGCCATCGCGAGCCAGTCCACCGCGCGCCCAGACCGCCGGTGCCGGCCATGTGGCAGTGCTCGACGGTCACGTCGGTGATGCCGCCGGACATCACAGAGCCGATCACCACGCCGCCGTGGCTACGCTCCATCAGGCAATGGCGGATGGCAACGCGCTCGGTGTGGCTGAGGGGGTCGTTCTCGCCCGAGGGCCCGCGCTTGCCGGCCTTGATGGCGATGCAGTTGTCGCCGACCGAGAAGCGGGTACCGATGATCTCGACGTCTTCGCGCATCTCTGGGTTGAAGCCGTGGGTGTTAGGGGTGTCGCGCGGCGCCTCAATGGTCAGCGCGGCGCCGCTGAGGCGCCGGCATCCCTGAGGATGCACCGTCCGGGACGGCGCGTTGCAGATGGTGAGGCTCAGCAGGGTGACGTCGGTGCAGTCGATAAGGTGCAGACAGCGCGGGCGGAGGGCGGTGTTTCGGGTCTCCTTGGGCCAGCTCCACAAGTCGTCGCGGTCGCCACCGCCGTCGAGCGAGCCGGGACCCGCGATGGCGAGCTGCCCGGCGACGATTGCGTGAGCGGCGCGGCGAAACAGGTTTCGGGGAGGCCCTCCCAAGAGCCCGACATCCGGCCATCGTTGTCGCGGGCGGGGAGGGTGGGCCAACCCGCCCGCGACCGCGGCGCCGCAAACACGGCACCGGGGGGCGAGTAGCAGGGTCATGGACCCGCGCATTGCCACCGGGAGGGACAGATAGCGCCCGGCGGGCACCTGCACAGTGCCATTATGCGGCGCTGCAGCAATTGCGCCGACCAATGCGCTGGAGTTCGCCAACGCGGCCCCGGGGGCATCGCCCTGCGTGGCGCCGACCTCGCGGATGTCGGCAAGCCCGGCGCAGGCGGCCGTGTCGAAGGCGAAGGGCGCGAAGCCCGCCGCCTCGAAGACGTAGCGGGTGGCGGGCGCGAGAACGTGCAGCGGCAGTACGACGGGGTCGGCCTCGCCCACGGCCACCATCGCGCCGTCACGGCGGAGCTGCCACGGCAGGGTGGCCGAGAGGCTGCAGCGCGCCGGGCTGCGGCAGGCACAGGGCAACCGGCCGCGCGGAGCGCGCGACAAGATGGCGCCTGGGCATGGATCGAACCTCTGGCTGCGAAACGGGCATCCCCGGCGCGGGACCGGGGCTGACGGAGGGGTGTCAGCTGTCGAAAGCCTCGGGCACGTTGTTGGTGGCGTCGATGATGGCCCCAGCGGCGTCCTCGGCGCCGATCATCTCGCAGGAATTCTCCTCGAGCGCGTCGATGAACGCGACGCGCAGCTCCGGGGGCTCTTTGAAGGGCGAGATCGCGGGGCCACTGGCCTCCATGGGGGGCTTATGCGCCCTGACGATCTCGGGCTTGATCAGCCCTGCGTCGATCAGCCGGTCGGCGGCGCACTTTTCGGCGGGCAGGCCGCGAGTGTCCCTGAGCGCGTCGATGCCCGAGGGCTCGGTCAGGGTGCAGTTGACGATCTGCGCCGCGGCCTCGGGCTGCTTGGAGCGCTTCGAGGTGACGAACAGCATCAAGGGCTTGCGACAGGCCCCCTCGGTGAGCGTGCTCTCGAAGCGGATGGGCGGCGCGAGGCAGATGCCGTGGGTCGCGTTCGAGGGAATCACGAAGCTGTCGCCGGGGACGACTTCGAACTCCTTGCCGGCGAGGTGAAAGCGGAACCGGCCGCTTTCGACGAAGGTGGATTGCACGTGGGGATGGCTGTGCAGGGCGCCTTGCGCGCCTTCCTCGAAGCTGATGGACACCCCCATAAGCTCGGGGGCATCGGCCAGCACCTGTCGGATGACGCCGGCATCGGGCGAGACGGCGGGAAACTGCCGGGTGGCATCGGTCATGGGATCTCTTTTTTCGGGATCGGTTGCGCTCAGGGCCTCTCGGCCTTACCGGCCCGCAGCAGTGCGCGATAGCGCGCCTGGCTGCTCTTGAGATGATGGCGCATGGCGTCGCGCGCAGCCTCCTCGTCGCCGTCGAGGATGGCGTTCACGATGACCTCGTGCTCGCCCCGAATGACTTCGAGGTATTCCTTCGGTGCGGGTTCACTGCTGCTGTCGGACAGAGCCTTCCGGGGGATGAGATTCGAGCCGATCATCGACAGGAAATCGCCAAACCGCGGGTTGTTGGTGGCTTCGGCGATGGCGAGGTGCAGGGCGAAATCCGCCTCCATCGTAGGCTCGCCGGCGGTGGCGGCACGATCGACCTCGCGCAGGCAGCCGATGAGCTTTTCCTCCTGCGCGGGCGAGCGGCGCTGCGCGGCCAGTGTCGCGGCCTCGGTCTCGACGGCGGTGCGCAGCTCGAGCAGTTCGATCATCGACGAGATTCGCACGAAGTCGATGTTCTGGAAGGGCAGCTCGACCGGGGCGGGCGGCGCGAGCACGAAAACGCCCGTTCCCTGACGCGGCGCCACCAGCCCGTCGGCGCGGAGAGAGGCCACGGCCTCGCGGATCACCGTCCGGCTGACGCCGAACTCCTTTGTCATCTGGGCCTCGCTGGGCAGACGGCTGCCGGGCGGATAGGCCCCCGCGGCGATCTGTTCACGCAGCGCATCGCGCACGGTCTCGACCAGTGTGCGGCCCGCCCCGGGGCGGTCTGCGCGACGCGATCTGGCTGACATGTCCATGGTTGCCCTGCAAAGTCCTCATACAAGCGCGCCACGTTAAGTATGAGATGTTGCGCCTTGCTTGTCCTAGAGATCCGCAGACGCAGTCGTCCCTGCGGGCTCGGCCCGAGGCGATCCGACGCGCGGGGACCGGCGCCTGAAAAATGAAAAATGTATAACAAGTGTTGATATGTGTCCGACTGAATAGGGTAGCCCCGGTGGCCGCGGGGGGCATGCGACTCTACAGGCGCCGCCTGAATGGCCGTGCCGGACAGGGAGCCTCGATCCTCGTGGCGTTTTCGCGCCGCTGATCTCCACTCACTAGCCGTTCCTGCAGGACTTGCAGAAAACCACGCAACCGGCTTCCAAGACGCATTTTTTCGGGACCGACGAGCTTGGTCGGGAGATCGTCTCGCGGCTCGTGCATGGCGCGCGGATCGCGCTGACGATCATGTTCCTCGTGACCATCGTGGTGTGGCCCATCAGGGCACTTGTTCGGTACCGTTGAGGGCTATTTCGCCGGGCGCGTGGACACGTTTCTGATGCACATCACCGACATCTTCCTGTCCTTCGCCTCGCTGATCCTGTCGCTGGCCTTCGTGGCGGCGCTGGGACCGAGCCTCAACATCGCGATCATCGCCATCTCTCTCACAGCATGGTCGCCGATAGCGCGTCTGGCGCGGGCCGAGACTATGATCTTCCGGCAGGCGGGCCACATCGCAGCCTCGCGGCTGCAGTGGGCCTCGCCCGCTCGGATCATCTGGCGCTCCATCGTGCCGATGTGCCTGCCCTCGGTATTGATACGGCTGACGCTGAACATGGCGACGGTGATCCTGACTGCCGCCGGGCGCGGATTCCCGGGCCTCGGGGCGCTGCCGCCGTTGCCGAAATGGGGCACGACGATCGCCACCGGCCGGCACTACGTGATCGATAGCTGGTGACCTTCTCCGGCCTCGGCATCCTCTGCGTAAGCCTAGCTTTCAATTTTCTTGGCCACGGCCCGCGTCAGGCGATCAACGCCGACGGCGCCACCGAGCCCTATGCGCAGGAGCTGATCGCCGCCAGCCTCGATTACGAGCGGGCAGTCTGAGCAGGGCGTGCCTCGCAGCGTGAGCTTCGCCACGCAACACACAGATTAGTCCGCAAAAAGGGCGCGGATGCCGATCGCACCCGCGCCCGTCCGCATCGTCCATGAGCGTATCGTAGAAATACCTTTAATTTCAGGTCGGTGCGAGCCCACCTTCAAGCTCATCGCCGCACATGGTCGCGCCATAGGCCAGCACCTTGTCGCGCTGGCCGCCGATCAGCTAGTAGCTGGACCTCGTACTTGGGGACCGGATGCGCATGGTCGGCGCCGTCGGAATGGCGTCGTGTCTTGTGCTTGAACACGCGCGCAGAGACATCGGTGATGATCGCGGTCCTGGTCCTTCCTCCCGGTGGGCGTCACGCACCGGCCGGCCGTCATGATCTGTATGACAGGATGTCTTGCAAATTCTTGGTGACGGGCAACGGGCAAGCCGACAGCCTCGGCCCGCGATGCTGTCGGCTTGCCCGGTGCTGGCGGGGTTGGGCGGGGAGGGCCGTGGTTTCCGCTATTCCTGAAATCTGTGCAACAGCAGGAGGACAGGTTTCGTGGCGGAGACGACTTCAGCCGGCACGCCGGGGCTCAGCCCGGCGCTGACCCGGGCGGCGGCGATCGCCGACAAGTTGCGCGCGGCATCGAGGCAGGGAGCTTTGCGCCCGGAGACCGGCTGCCCAGCGAATTCGAGCTCACGCGGCGCCATTCGGGCCGCCGGACCGTGGTGCGCGGATCGACCGGATCGCGCGGGCAAACGAGGAGGTGACGAAGTGTTTCGACACCGACGTCTCGACCCATGAGGCGGTTAACGCCTTTCACTATATCATCTCGGAAGCCTCACAGAGCATGCATTTTCCGGTATTCCTTTCACTAATCCGATCTGGGCTGGTTCCGAACATCAAGTTCGAGGCGCGCAGCGGGCCGCCGCGCGCCCATGTGCCCAACCCCGACCTGGTGAAGGACTACGACCTCATCATCGACGCGATCCTGCCCGGAGATCCCGTTGCTGCGCAGCATGCGATGCAGACTCATCTCGAGCGCTACCGGAACCTTTTCCGGGGCACGCGGCGCTAGGCCAGGATAGCGGAGAGGTGTGTGCACGCGGCCGGAAATCTGTAAAGAATGAGGCGCAAATTATTGAAAATTTGTGCCTACTCCCCGACCGGTTCGACAACAGTGCGTCCCGGCTGGCCGCGATAGACCAGCGGCGCCTCGGCAGCGGCATGGGCCGCGGCACGGGCCTGCAGGTCGACGTGGTGCGGGGATTTCACGCAGACCGGATCGGTCGCCGAGGGATCGCCTGCCAGCGCCATCGCCTGACAGCGGCAGCCGCCGAAATCGACGGTCTTGCGCTCGCACGAGGCGCAGGGCTCGGGCATCCAGTCGGTGCCGCGATAGGCGTTGAACGCGTCGCTGTGCTGCCAGATCTCGGCAAGCGGCCGGTCGCCCACCGTGTCGAAGCGCAGGTGCGGGATGCTCTGCGCGGCGTGGCAAGGCAGGACCTGTCCGTCGGGCGCGACGTTGAGCCCGGTCGAGCCCCAGCCGCCCATGCAGCGCTTGGGATAGTCCGAGTGATAGTCCGCGGGCACGTAATCGATGACCAGCGTGCCCTTCAGTCGCGTGCGGGCCTCGGTCACGATGCGGGTCGCTTCCTCGGCCTGCTCGCGTGTCGGCATCAGCGCGTCGCGGTTCTGCAGCGCCCAGCCATGGAACTGCACGGTCGCGACCTCGATGCGGCGCGCGCCCATCTCCACCGCCATCTCCAGCGCCCGGGGCAGCTGGTGCAGGTTGCGGCGATGCAGCACGGCGTTGAGGGTCAACGGGAAGCCAATCTTCCCGATCCACGCGGCGACCTGCATCTTGCGGTCGTAACCGCCTCGGTAGCCGCCGATTTCGTCGGCCATTTCAGGCGTGGTGCCCTGCAGGCTGAGCTGGATGTGGTCGAGCCCGGCGCGGTCCAGCGCCTCGAGCCGGCGCTCGGTCAGCCCGATGCCGGAGGTGATGAGGTTGGTGTAGAGCCCGGCCTCGCGCGCCGCGGCGACGAGCTCTTCGAGGTCGCGCCTCGTCGCCGGCTCGCCCCCTGAGAGGTGAAGCTGCAGCACGCCGATGTCAGCCGCCTGGACGAAGACGTCCTTCCACGCATCAGTAGATAGCTCGCTATCCTTGAGCGCCATGTCGACGGGGTTCGAGCAATAGGGACACGAGAGCGGGCAGCGATGGGTCAGCTCGGCCAGCATCGCGATGGGCGGACGGGCGACGGTCATCGGCTGATCCCTTCAGGTGCGGCGACGCGGAATGGCGCATTTCGGGTCTTCGGAAAAGCGAGAAGTTCGCCCGGCATGTCCTTAGTATTGCTGGATATGACTTCATGAATAGCATGCCCTGAAAATCGGATCCGAGCCATCACGCAAGCTCCAGGAAACGGCGGTCGCGTAGCGCGCCGAGAAAGCCCGCCGCGTCGCCCGCGATGGCCTCGGGCGGGGCGTCATAGGCCTCGGCAAGCTCGGCGGTGATCTCGCCGAAGCTGCGCTGGCCGTCGACACGGGACAGGATCGCGTGGGCAGTGGCGTCGAGCATCACCGCGCGCTCGGGCGCCAGCAGCACCCAGCTGCCGCGCACCCGGTCGTGGTGCAGCCGCACGCCGCGCGGCAGGCTGGGGATGTCCGAGGGCTGCATCATGCCGCCCGCGCGTCCGCCAGGCCCTCGCCGGGCAGCCATGCGCCGGGGGGCACCCGGGCGGGTTCGACATAGGCGCCCCAGAGCGCGTCGAGCTGTGACCAGAGCACGTCGGTCTTGAAGATCAGCGCCTTGGCGGCGGCGTCCTGCTTTTCCTGCGTGTCGGCGTGGTCGAGCACCCATTTCAGCCCGAAGGCCACGTCCTTGGGCGCCTCGCGCAGCCGGTTGCGGAAGTAGGACAGCGACGAGTCGTCGGCAAAGTCGTAGTTCTTCAGCAGCCCCTCGATGCGGTTGGCGTGGATCGCTGGGGCGAAAAGTTCGGTGAGCGAGGCGGCCACGGCCTCGAGCAGGGTCTTGTCGCGCACGAAGCGGACGTAGGCGTCGACGGCGAATTTGGTCGCCGGCAGGACGCCCTCGCAGGAGGCGACGTAATCGCGGTCGAGCCCCACCGCCTTGGCCAGCCGCAGCCAGCGACGGATGCCGCCTTCGTTGGTGTCGGTGCCGTCGTGGTCCTCGATCCGCGAGCGCCAGGCACGGCGCAGGTCGGGATCCTCGACGCGGGACATGAAGGCCGCGTCCTTCATCGGGATCGAGTGCTGGTAATAGTAGCGGTTGATCACCCAGGCGCGGACCTGGTCCGGCGTGCAGTCGCCGCCGTGCAGGCGGTGGTGAAACGGGTGCAGGTCGTGATAGCGCTCGGCGCCGATCTGGCGCAGCCGGGCCTCGAAAGCCTCGCGTGTCTGGGTCATGCCGTTACCTCCATTCCGTCCTGACCGATGGTCCATCCCGCCTTTTCCGCCGCGCGGCGCTCCTCCGAGCCGGGGCGGAGGACGGGGTTCGTATTGTTCATGTGGACAAAGACCTTGCGGCCGATCTTCATGTGCTCGAAGGCGGCGATCGAGCCGTCGGCGCCGCTCATCGACATGTGGCCCATGCGGCGCCCGGTCTTCTGTCCGAGACCCGCGCGCACCATTTCGTCGTCGCGCCAGAGCGTGCCGTCGAAGAACACCAGCGCGGCGCCCTCGAGCCTGTGGCGCAGCGCGTCGTTCAGCATCGCGCAGCCGGGGATGTAGAAGGCGGTCTCGTCGCCCGCGCGCAGTTCAACGCCCACGGTCTGTTCGCCCACGAGGTCGGTCTGCACCTCGTCGCCTTCCATGTAGAGCGGCACCTTGCCGGGCACCGCGAAGAGCGTGGCGAAGAGCCCGGGCGCGATCTCGGCGGGCCGCTCCAGCGCCACCTCGGCGCGGGTCACCACCGAGGGGTTCAGGGCCGCAAAGATGGGGTTCACGGCCAGGACCTCGTGGATGCCGGCGGTGGCAAAGAGCGTGAAAGGCTGCATCTCGCGAAGGGTCAGAAGCCCCGCCACGTGGTCGATGTCGCCGTTGGTGAGCAGCACCGAGCGCAGCGGCATCTCGCGCAGACCGGTCGGGTGCAGCTCGGGGGTGGTCGCCAGCTGGGCCCGGATGTCGGGCGAGGCGTTCAGGATCGCCCAGTCGGTGCCGTTGGCCGACACCGCGAGCGAACTCTGGGTCTGCGCCGGGATCTCGCCCGCGCGGGCGAGCCGGCAGTTTTCGCAGCCGCAGTTCCACTGGGGCAGGCCCCCACCGGCTGCGGCTCCGAGAATTCGCGCGCGGAATTGCATCACGTCCTCCCGCGCGCGCGGTCTCAGAACAGGACGCCGTCGTCGTGCTCGGGACCGTACATGTTGATTTCCATGCCGCACTCGATTTCGCGGATTACGGGCTTCGTCCAGGCCATGTGTATCTCCTCCTCTCGATACGTTTGACTCGTGTCAACGCGGCCAGCTTGGCAAAGAGAGGTGGCTGCTGGCTAGCCTTATAATCTAAGAGACCTTGCGACTTTGGTCGGCACGGGACGGAGTCAGTTGCGACCTTCGGCGGCCTTTTTCAACTCTGCCGAGAACTGGCGGCGCAGCGTGCGGCGGATCTCGGCGGCGCGGTTGCGCTTCTCCTCGGTCTCGGTGAGGATCTTGAGCTCGGGCACTTCGGCCGGTTTGCCGTCGTCATCCACGGCGACCATGGTGAAGTAGCACGAGTTAGTGTGGCGGCGGGTGCCCTTGCGGATGTCCTCGGCCTCGACCCGGATGCCGATCTCCATCGAGGTGCGGCCGACGTGGTTCACCGCCGCCCGGAAGGTCACCAGCTCGCCCACGTTGATCGGCTGCTTGAAGGTCACCTGGTCGACCGAGAGCGTGACCGCATAGCGGCCCGAGAAGCGCGAGGCGCAGGAAAAGGCCACGCGGTCGAGAAGGTTCAGCAGCGCGCCGCCGTGCACCTTGCCGCTGAAATTTGCCATGTCGGGGGTCATCAGCACGGTCATTTCCAGCTGGCGGGGGTCCATCGCTTGCTCCTTCTTGGTGGCGTTGGGTGCGCATCCGGCGCGGTTTCGGTCATACACCATGCAATCCCCGTAGCGCGCAAGTCCGCGTCAGCGCAGCGGTGCAGCGCCTTCGAGACAGAAGCCCTGATGCCGCACCGTGACGATCTCGAAGCCGAACTCGGAGGCAGGTTTGAGCTTCTTGCGGAGGTAGCCGATGTAGACGTCGACCACGTTCTCCGAGCTGGATTCGCCGGCCCAGAGCGCGTCGAAGATGGTGCCGCGGGGCAGGGGCGTGCCGGCGTGCTCGGCCAGCAACGCCAGAAGCGAGAACTCGCGGTCGGTGAGATGCACGTGGCGGCTGCCGGCGCGGAGGCTCTTGTCCGCGGCCGACAGGCGGGCGGGCGCGGGGCGGGTGGCGGCGGCGCGGCGTTCCTGCACCCGGAGCCGTGCGGCGAGTTCCTCGAACGAGAACGGCTTCACCATGTAGTCGTCGGCCCCGGCTTCGAGCCCGGCGGCGCGGTGGTCGACGTCCGAGAGCGCCGAGAGCATGACGATGGGCAGCTGCGCGCCTTGGGCGCGGGCGGTGCGCACCAGCTCGACGCCGCTGTCGGCGCCCAGCATCACGTCGACGACGGCGGCGGAGAAACCCGCGCCGGTGAGGTCGGGCAGGGCGGTGTCGGCGCGGTTGCGGGTCTCGACCGCGAAGCCATGCAGCGCCAGCCCGCGCGCGAGGGCGGAGCAGATCTCGGGGTCGTCGTCCACGACGAGCAGGCGGGTCGGTTCAGTCATGGCGGCAGGTTAGCCCGTCGCGAGCGGCATGCGAACCGAGATCTTGGTTCCGGATGCGGTGCCTTCGGCCCGATCGTGGGTGACCGGACTTTCGACGGCGATGCTGCCGCCCTGTTCCTCGATCACCCAGCGCGCCAGTGCGAGGCCGAGCCCGAAGCCCTGCGCGCTGCCGGTCTGGCTTTGGGCGAAGCGCTCGAAGATCCGCGCCTGATCGGCGGCGGGGATGCCGGGGCCGTTGTCGATGACGGCGATCACGCCCATGCCTTCGGCCTCGGTCAGCTCCAGCCGCAGGGCGCCGCCCTGCCGGGCGTGACGGATGGCGTTGCGGATCAGGCCCACGACCACTTGCCGCAGCCAGTTCCGGTCCGCGCGCACCCGGGTTCTGCCGGGCTCGGGCGCGGTGAGCGTCATCCCCGCGTTCGAGAGCTCGGCGGCGGTCTCGGCGATGGCATCCGCCAGAACCTCGCCAAGATCCAGCGGCACCGGCTCGAGCGCCAGCTGCCCGGTCTCGGACCGTGCCACGCGCAGCAGGTCGTCGATGCGCCGGTTGAGGCGGCGGGCGCGGGCCTCGATGACCTCGAAGGCGGGGGCGGGCTCGGCGCCCTGCCGGCCGAGCTGCGCCTCCATCAGGATCACGGTCAGAGGCGTGCGCAACTCGTGGCTGATGTCGGCGAAGAAGCGGCGACGGTCTTCGTCGGTGCGTTCCAGCCGTTGGTTGGCGAAGCGCAGCGCCTCGGTGCGCTGGTCGATGATCTCGCCCAGCCTGGCGCGGTCCTCGGCCACGGCGGCGGCGCGGGCGGCGAGCGCGCGGGCCATGCGGTTGGTCTCGGTGGTGAGCTGACCGATCTCGTCGGGGCGGGTGTCGGGCAGGTGGACGGCAAACTCCTCGCGGCCGATCTGGCGGGCGGCGTCGCGCAGCGCGTCGAGGCGGCGGAACTGCGGGCGCACGAGGCCGAAGTAGAACCCCGCCGAGAGCACCAGCGCCGCCAGCCCGATGAGCACGGCGGCCAGGGTCAGCCGCCGGCGCAGGTCGTCGATGCCCGCGAGGATCTCGGCGCGCAGGCGCTTCTCCTCGTTCACCGCCCCCGCGAGCTGCGGTTCGAAGCCCGAGGCGAAGGTGTCGAGCCATGCCCGCAGCCGCTCGCGGTCGCCGGTGTCCGCGACCAGCGCCGCGCGTGTGTTGCGGAACAGCGCCTCCATCCGGGCGATGGCCAGCGACTGGGTGGCGCGGCGGCTCTGGGCGTCGAGCCCCATCGGCGCGGCATCGGCGACTTCGGCATCGAGCCCGCGGCGCAGACTGGCGAAAGTGCGGTCGAGCGTGTCGGCGATGCCCGCGAGGCGCTCGGCCCGGGTCTCGGGCGGCAGGCCGCGCTGGATCACCTCGGCGGCGACGACGATGAATGTCGAGACCTGCGTCGAGAGCGCGGCGTAATGCTCGAGCCGTTGCTCTGCCGCGAGCGCGGTGTCGAGCCGCTGCGATACCCGCGCCATCCCGGCCACCAGCATGGCCGCGGTGAGCAGGGTCGCGAGCCCAAGAAGCCCGGCGCCCAGCCCGAGTCTGGCTTTCAGGGAAAGGCGTCTGAACATGCCGGTCCGGGTCCTTTGTCTTGACCGTCTGCGTACGAATTCGTCAAATGCACCCATATAGTGCAAAAATTTTTCCCGAATGCTGCGCTGCAGCATCGCTGACACAAACCGGTTTATCCCTTCTTTGCACTTTCACGGCGACCCTGAGAAGGCATCACGTCCAACTCAACGAGGCAATCATGATTGAGCTTCTCTTTGTGGCCTGCTTGTCCACTGCGCCAGATCAGTGCCAGGAACGCAGCCTTCTCTACACCGACATCACCCCCATGACCTGCATGATGGGCGCGCAGCCCGAACTTGCGAAATGGACCGAGACCCACCCGGCCTTCACGGTGACCGGCTGGAGCTGCCGCATGGTGCGCGACGGCGAACGGGAGGCCTGATCCTCTCACGCGGCCCTCTGGGGAGGGTCGGCCGCGTGACCCCAATTCGTTTGTGACTTTTCCAGATTTTCGAGATTTCGGGACCCGGCAGGGGCTGGGCGCGGAAAACGCGGTCTAGCCCATTCGGACCGGTTGCCTTTCCCCCGGCTTGGCGGCAGCATCCGTCGCGGAGGAAGGGAGGATCCCGTGCAGGGAAACGATACGGCAGAACGCTGGACCCGCGCGCCCGACAAGGGCACGGGGCCGGGCAGGGTGGGTGTGACCGTGATCTCGCTGGCGGGCTTGCTGGCGATCTGGATCGTTGCCGCCGCGCTGACCGCCGACCCCCAGATCCTGCCGCAGCCCTGGGATCTCGTGCAGCCTTTCGCGCAGGCGCTGGCCTCGGGAGAGCTGCTCTACCATCTCGGCTGGACCCTGTCGCGGGTGCTCTGGTCCTTTGCGCTGGCGATGTCGCTCGGCATCACGCTGGGGCTCGTCATGGGGCGCTACGAGGCGCTGAACCGCTGGCTCGACCCGTGGCTGGTGGTGTTCCTCAACCTGCCGGCGCTGGTGCTCATCGTGCTCTGCTACCTCTGGATCGGGCTGACCGAGGCCGCAGCCATCGCCGCGGTGACGCTCAACAAGATCCCCAACGTCGCCACCGTGATCCGCGAGGGCGCCCGGGCGCTCGATCCGGGGCTCGACGACATGGCGCAGGTCTACCGGATGCGGCGCTGGACGCAGATGCGCCACGTGGTGCTGCCGCAGCTTGCGCCTTTCATCACCGCCGCCGCGCGCTCGGGCGTGGCGGTGATCTGGAAGATCGTGCTGGTGGTCGAATTCCTCGGCCGCTCGAACGGCGTCGGTTTCCAGATCCACCTGTATTTCCAGCTGTTCGACGTCGGCATGGTGCTGGTCTACGCCTTCTCCTTCATCGCGGTGATGCTGGCGGTGGAGTGGCTGGTGCTGCAGCCGTGGGAGCGCCGGGTGCGCCGTTGGCGCGACTGAAGAATGACCATGACGATGCAAGACGACATTTCCCGCATGACCGCTCTCGACGTGTCCGGCCTCGGTTACAGCTACGGTGCCCGGCGGGCGCTCGACGGCGTGAGCTTCGCCCTGCGCCCCGGCCGCTTCACCGCGCTGCTGGGGCCAAACGGCGCGGGGAAGTCCACGCTTTTCGCGCTCCTGACCCGGCTCTTCGTGAGCGGCGAGGGCAAGATCACCGTGGCGGGCCACGACCTCGCCCGGTCGCCCCGCGCCGCTCTGTCGCGCATCGGGGTGGTGTTCCAGCAGCCGACGCTGGATCTCGACATGAGCGTCGCCGCCAACATGCGCTACTTCGCGGCGCTGCATGGCATCTCCGGGCGCGACGCCGACCGGCGTGCCGCCGAGGCGCTGGCAAGGCTCGGGATGCAGGAGCGCGCGGCCGAGAAGGTCCGCAACCTCAACGGGGGACACCGCCGCCGTATGGAGATTGCCCGCGCCCTGATCCACGCCCCGCAGGTGCTGCTTCTGGACGAGCCGACCGTGGGGCTCGACTTCAAGAGCCGGCAGGCGATCGTGGCCCACGTGCACGACCTCGCGCAGTCGGGGCTGACGGTGTTCTGGGCCACCCACCTCGTGGACGAGATCCGCGACGGCGACGACGTGGTGGTGCTGCACCGGGGCAAGGTGCTGGCGCACGAGCCCGCCGAGACCCTGCGCGGCGACCGGCCGCTGAGCGATGTCTTCATCGCGATGACCGCAGAGGAGGGCGCCGCATGAGGCTCTGGCTGACGGCCCTCCTTGCCATCGTGCGGCGCGAGGCGCTGCGCTTCGTGCACCAGAGATCGCGCTTCCTTGCGGCGCTGGTGCGGCCGCTGGTCTGGCTCGTGGTTTTCGCGGCGGGGTTCCGGGCCGCGCTTGGCCTGTCGATCATCCCGCCCTACCAGACCTACATCACCTACGAGGTCTATATCCTTCCCGGCCTCTGCGGCATGATCCAGCTCTTCAACGGCATGCAGTCCTCGCTGTCGCTGGTCTACGATCAGGAGATGGGCTCCATGCGGCTCCTGCTGACCTCGCCGCTGCCGCGCTGGTGGCTCTTGCTGTCGAAGCTTCTGGCGGGGGTCGCGGTGTCGATCCTGCAGGTCTACGTCTTCCTCGCCGTGGCGGCAGGCTTCGGGATCACCGTGGCGCCGCTGGGCTATGTCGCGCTTCTTCCGGCGTTGGTGATCTCGGGGCTGATGCTGGGCTCTCTGGGGCTGTTGATCTCGTCCACCATCCGCCAGCTCGAGAATTTCGCGGGCGTCATGAACTTCGTGATCTTCCCGATGTTCTTCCTGTCGACCGCGCTCTACCCGCTCTGGAAGATGGCCGAGAGCTCGACCGTCCTGCGCGACATCTGCGCCTTCAACCCCTTCACCCACGCGGTCGAGCTGCTGCGCTTCGCGCTCTACCAGAGCCTCAACGGCTGGTCGCTGCTCTGGGTCTGCCTCAGTTTCGCGCTGTTCTTCGGGCTCGCGCTGCTGGGCTATGATCCGGCCCATGGCATGACCCGCCGGCGCAAGGGTGGCTGAATCGGCATTTTCACGCGCTAACAGCCCGAAGTGGCCCCTGATAGGCGCTTTAAGCCGCGCCGCCGGGATGGTAAGGCCTTGCGCGTGATCCGCCGCCACGACCTGCCGGCATTTTCCCATGACCTTGGAGGGGCTCTGAAAACATGGCTGACCAAAACACTCCCGACATTGTGTATACAAAGGTAGACGAAGCGCCCGAACTGGCCTCGGCGTCGCTTCTCCCGATCATCCAGAGCTTTGCTTCCGCGGCGGGAATCACCGTCGGTACCAAGGACATCTCGCTTGCCGGCCGCATCATCTCGACCTTCCCCGAGGTGCTGACCGACGCGCAGAAGCAGTCGGACGACCTCGCCTGGCTCGGCGAGTGGGTGAAGAAGCCCGAAGCCAACGTCATCAAGCTGCCGAACATCTCGGCCTCCGAGCCGCAGCTCGTCGCCGCGGTCAAGGAGCTGCAGGCACAGGGCTACGCGCTGCCCGATTACCCCTACGCGCCCGAGACCGACGAGGAAAAGGCCGTCCGCGCCAAGTACGACGGCATCAAGGGCTCCGCGGTGAACCCGGTGCTGCGCGAGGGCAACTCGGACCGCCGCGCCGCCGCCGCCGTGAAGAAGTTTGCGCAGAACAACCCGCACCGCATGGGCGAGTGGACCGCCGAGAGCAAGACCCGCGTGGCCGCGATGTCGGGCGGTGATTTCTTCTCGAACGAGGTCTCCGCGACGCTGCCCAAGGCCGCGACCGCCAAGATCGTGCTCGAGACCGCAGACGGCGAGACCGTGCTGAAGTCGGGCGTCGCCTACCCCGAGGGCACCGTGGTTGACGCGACCTTCATGTCGGCAAAGGCGCTCGACGCCTTCCTCGCGGACGAAATCGAGAAGACCAAGGCCGAGGGCACGCTGTTCTCGCTGCACATGAAAGCCACGATGATGAAGGTCTCGGACCCGATCATCTTTGGCCACGCGGTCAAGGCATGGCTGGCGCCGGTGTTCGACAAGTTCGGCGACAAGATGGCCGAGCTCGGCGTGAACCCGAACGGCGGCCTCGGTGCGCTGCTCGAGCGCGTCAAGGACGAGCCCGAGATCCTCGCCGCCATCGAGGAGGTGCGCGCCGCGCGCCCGCCGATGTACATGGTGAACTCGGACAAGGGCATCACCAACCTGCACGTCCCCTCGGACGTCATCATCGACGCCTCGATGCCCGCGCTGATCCGCGCCGGTGGCAAGGGCTGGGGCCCGGACGGCAAGGAAGCGGACACCAACTGCGTGATCCCCGACAACTCCTATGCGCCGGTCTATGACGCTGCCATCGAGTTCTTCAAGGCCAACGGCAAGCTGAATCCGGCCACCGCCGGCACCGTTCAGAACATCGGCCTGATGGCGCAGAAGGCCGAGGAATACGGCTCGCACCCGACCACCTTCGAGATCGCGAAGGCCGGCACCGTGAAGATGATCCTCGACGACGGCACCGTGCTGCACGCGCACGAGGTCGAAGCGGGCGATATCTGGCGCTCGGCCTCGGCCCGCAAGGCGCCGATCGAGGACTGGGTGAACCTCGCCATCGACCGCCAGAAGGCGACCGGTTACCGCGCCATCTTCTGGCTCGATGCCGACCGTGCCCACGATGCCCAGCTCATCGAGTACGTGAAGCCGATCCTCGAGGCGCGCGGCGTGGCCGACAAGTTCGAGATCATGGCACCCCGCGAGGCGACCATCGCCTCGCTCGAGACCATCACCGCGGGCAACAACACCATTGCCATCACCGGCAACGTGCTGCGCGACTACCTCACTGACCTGTTCCCGATCCTCGAGCTGGCCACCTCGGCCAAGATGCTGTCGATCGTGAAGCTGATGAACGGTGGCGGCCTCTTCGAGACCGGTGCCGGCGGCTCGGCCCCCAAGCACGTGCAGCAGCTGATGGAAGAGAACCACCTGCGCTGGGACTCGCTGGGCGAGTTCTGTGCCCTCGGCGAGAGCTTCAAGTTCTTCGCCGACCAGACCGGCAACGAGAAGGCGCGGGTGCTGGGCGATGCGGTGGACACCGCCACGCAGGGCATCCTCGACCACGATCGGTCGCCCTCGCGCAAGGTGGGTGAGCCCGACAACCGCGACAGCCACTACTGGTTCGCCCGCTACTGGGCCGAAGCGCTTGCCGCGCAGGACGCCGACGCCGATCTCGCCGCGCATTTTGTGCCGGTGGCCGAGGCGATGGCCGATGGCGAGGCGGCAATCGTCTCCGAGCTGGCAGCGGCACAGGGCAGCGCGGCGGACCTGGGAGGCTACTACCACGGTGACGCGGAGAAGACCGCCGCGGTGATGCGCCCCTCGGCGACGCTGAACGCCGTCTTCGGCTGATCGCGCGTCCCGCGTGAGAAAACTCTGGCCCCCGTCCGGCAAGCGTCGGGCGGGGCCTTTTCCTTTCCGTCGGGGCAGGGCAGAACGGGCGTATGGACAAGGTTGATGTCATCGTCGCAGGGGCGGGTGTCGTGGGGCTCGCCGTGGCGCGCGCCCTCGCACAGAGGGGGCTCGAGGTTCTGATCCTCGAACCGGAGGACGCCTATGGCACCGGCACCTCGTCGCGCAATTCCGAGGTCATCCACGCGGGCATCTACTACCCGCAGGGCAGCCTGAAGGCCGAGCTCTGCGTGCGTGGCAAGGAGATGCTCTACCGCTACGCCGACGCCTATTCCGTGCCGCACAGGCGCTGCGGCAAGCTCATCGTGGCCACGAGCGACGACCAGGTCGAGGCGCTCGAAGGCATCCGGCTTCGTGCCATGGCCGCGGGAGTTGGCGACCTGCGCCTGCTGAGCGCTGCCGAGGCGCAGGAGATGGAGCCGCAGCTTGCCTGCAAGGCGGCGCTGCTCTCACCCTCGACCGGCATCGTCGACAGCCACGCGCTGATGCTCTCGCTGCTGGGGCAGGCCGAACAGGCGGGCGCGCTGCTCAGCCTCGGCAGTCGTGTCGTCGGCGTCGAGGCGTGCGACGGGTTCGCCGTCACCACCGAGGATGCCGGCGGCGAGCGTTTCACCATCGGGGCACGTTGTCTGGTGAATGCCGCGGGGCTGCATGCCTCCGAACTCGCGGGCGCCATCGAAGGTCTCGATCCGCAATACGTGCCGCAGACGCGCTACGCCCGCGGGAACTACTACAGCCTGCCCGGCAAGCCCGCCTTCTCGCGGCTGGTCTACCCGGTGCCCGAGCCCGGTGGGCTCGGTGTGCACCTGACGCTGGATCTGGGGGGTGGCATGCGCTTCGGGCCGGACGTGGACTGGATCGACAGCGTCGACTACCGCGTCAACGGCGCCCGCGTCGGGCATTTCCAGTCCGAGATCCGCAAGTACTGGCCCGGCCTGCCGGAGGGCGCGCTGGCGCCAACCTATTGCGGCATCCGCCCCAAGCTCTCGGGGCCAGGCGAGCCGGCGGCCGATTTCCGCATCGACGGGCCGGAACTGCACGGCGTCCCGGGGCTCGTGAACCTCTTCGGCATCGAGAGCCCCGGCCTCACTTCGTCGCTCGCCATCGCCGAGGTCGTCGCGGCTCGTCTGGGCGAGGCCTGAGGCGGGCCCTCAGGCCCCTTCGCTACCTCCACCGGCTCCTCACGGCTGAACCCGATCTCGGGCATGATCGCGTTGCCACGCTCGTAGAGCCGGTCCATGTGCTCGTCTATGAGCCGCGGCCCCTCCCGGTCGCCGTCGCCCGCCACGAAGCCCGCGTCGATGACCGGGACCCCGGCGTCGGCGCGTGGGGAGACTCTCCTGTCCACGTGACTCTCGAGGGCGTCGTTGCGGGGATCCTTGACGTAGCTCCGCGACGAGGCGGCGCTGTTGGGGGTCATTTGTCGCGGGCCTTCCGGGATGTGCCGCGCGGTGCGGCCCGGTCGTGGTTGCGCTTGAGGGGAGCCGGCCGCTGTGCCGGGACGCGGGGCGCCGCGTCGCCAATTGCCGGCGCAAACGCGGCGCGTGGGTCTGGCGGGACCCGTGGGCGGTCGGGTGGGTCGGGCGGCGGACTCCAGGCGGGAGAAAGGGTGACGCGAGGGGATCCCGGTCCGCGATTCCGGCCCGCCGCGGCCTCTCGGCGCCAGAGGTCCGGATCGTGGTGTCGACCCGGGGCGTGAGGGCCGGGGCAGGGACCCAGAAACGCAATGAAACAAGGCGCCCGGCGAAATTGTTCGGGGAAATCGAAGTTTTTTGAAAAAAGTGCTTGCGGAGTTTGGGAACTGGGACTAGAACCCACCTCCACCGGCGGCGTTGAGGCGCTGACGGGACGCAGGACGGAGCGGCGGCGGCGAGGAAACGAGACGCGGTTGCAGACGATGCGGACGGAACATCGAGAGGCAGGGAAAGGCGGGCGCGCCGGAAGATAGGGCGCACTGGTCTGGTTTTTGTCTCTCACGCTCTTTGACATTGATGATATCTGAAGAGATATGCGGGCGACTCTGGTTCATTCGATGGATCAAGTCTCTGTATATCGCGCTGGTAGGGGTAACCCGATGATCCAGTGTCAGCTTCACTGTTTGTACGGCTTTCGGTTTCTGATGAAACCTGAAGCACA
>NZ_FNAV01000004.1 GCF_900102075.1 Salipiger thiooxidans
CGACGAACCCGGTTGTCTGCCGGAGCGCCATGCCGAACAAAACCTTCATCGAAAGGCACGTCTGGATAGCGGCATCGCTGTAGGTCTGCTGTCGGCCACGCCGGCCTGTCACCGCGCCATCCCAGCTCATCTCAGGGTCGAACCAACCTCTCGTGACATTGCTGCGCAATGCACTGCCGGTCAGTGGATCGTCAGCGAACCCCGGCGCTTGAGCGCTTCGTTATAGGCTGGCCAGTTCCTGGTCCTGTAGGTCGCGGGTATGGGTCTGCTCATGCATCCCGGCTACCACGCTGGATTCACGAGATGAATCCCTCACGCGATTTGTGCAACAGAGCCTCACCGATTGGGGACGAGTTCGACCCGAAAATTCTCACAATTATCAGTAGCTGCAATAATCTCGTCAGCCGACGGATCCAAAGGACAGAGAACCAGCCGCATGTGGTTGTCTTCAAACTTGGTGATGTCAAAAATGAAGTAAGTGCTGGAGTCGATGTCGACGAAGACCACCGCTCTTGCCTCGTCATCAATCTCGAAGCCCAGTCTGTGGAACTGCCAAATACCCCAGGAGACCCCGCTATCGCAAATCGGCCGCACAACGAAAGAGGAGTAAAGCGCTTCAACGATTTCCTCCCACTCATCGTAGGCGTCTTCACAATTGGTCTCTATGCCAGCGGCATCCGCAAACGGCAAAACTGCTTCAAGAGCTCTGAGGCACATTTCCACCTGAAGCTTGATGTCGATTATTTCACTCATACCTCATCTCCATGAGCGGGTTTCTGAAATACCCTAAATGCCTTGCCCGGCATTGCAACGTCCGCTTCGTCCGCAAAGTGGTCCGTGGCCCAAGCCCTCGCGTGCGGTTGCCGGCGACGAACATCGTGCACTTGACCGTCGCCCGTGAGGTGCGGCAGTCTTAGTTTGCGGCCACGCCACTCCCCCTGACAACCAGTTGGACATGTTTGCGATCTGCCTCGCGGGGCAAAGATCGCTGCATGAACACCGCCCTCGTCTCCCTCTCCACAATCCCGCTCCCGGCTCCGGCAAACGGCCAGACCGTTCCGGAGTGGGTCCACCTCGTCCCCAGGGGCCGGGTCCAGGCGCGCGACGGGCGCGGGCCCTGGCACTATGACGACGCGAAGGCGGTGATCGAGGAGAGCTTCTCGCGCCGCCAGCGCATCCACATCGACGAGAACCACAGCACCGACACGGCGGCCAAGCTGGGCCTGTCGGCGCCGGCGCGCGGCTTCATCACCGAGATGGAGGAGCGCGCGGACGGCATCTGGGGCCGCGTGGATTGGAACGAGAGCGGCCGGGCGCTGCTCTCGGACCGTGCCTACTGGGGCCTTTCTCCCGTCCTTTCCTACGACAAGACCACCGGCCGGGTGAATGCCATCGCCCGCGCCGCCCTCACCAATGATCCCGCCCTGCGCGAGCTGCTCGCGCTCAACAGCACGGAGTATGGCGACATGTTTTCCGCGAAGGTGGCCAAGCTGCTTGGCCTGTCCGAGGATGCCTCGGAAGATGACATCACGGCCGCCCTGGCCACGCGCCTCGACGCAGACGGGGAGGGCGACGAGACCCTCAGCACCGCGCTTGGCCAGATCGGCAGCGCTATGGGCCTCGAAGGCGAGGTCAGCCTGACCACCGTCGTGGCGGCCGCCCGCGGCTTTGCCAGCGCCGGTGGCGAGCAGGCCGAGGCCATCGCCGCGCTGCAGGCCGAGGTGACCACCCTCAAGGAGGGTGGCAAGCGCAAGGCGGCGGAAGACTTTGTCGACGGCGCGATCCGCGACCGGCGCGCCGGCGTGAAGGCGGCGCGCGAGGAGTATGTCGCCCTGCACATGGAGGATCCCGCCCGCGCGGCGAAGATGATCCAGGCGCTGCCCCGGCTCGACCAGACCAACACCTCGCTGGAACCGCCCGCCCCGAAGGAGGGTGAGGCAGCCCTCAGCACCGATCAATCCGCCATCGCGAAGATGCTGGGCATCGACCCGGCGGCGATGGCGAAGAACCTCGGGGAGGCACTCTGATGGCCGCGCTCACACAGGACCGCAACACGCCCCGCTCGGAAGGGGATATCCGCCGCGGCGCGGTGGCCGCGGCGACGCTGATCTATGCCGGCGCCATGGTGATGCGCAACGCCAGCGGCCACCTGGTCGAGGGCCAGACCGCCACCGGCCTCGTCGGTGCGGGCGTCGCCATGGAGCGGGTCGACAACAGCGCTGGTGCGGCCGGCGAGTTGGCCTGCGACTACCGCCCCGGCACCTTCCGCTTCGGCAACGCGGCGGGGGCCGACGAGATCACCATCGCCGACATCGGCGCGGTGGCCTTCGCGGTCGATGACCAGACCGTCGCGAAGACCGACGGCACCGCCACCCGCTCGCCTGCCGGGATCATCGACGCCGTGGACGACCGCGGCGTCTGGGTCCGGTTCGACGAAGCCCTGACCAACGCATCCTGACGGAGACCCTGACATGCTGGTGAATGCCGCAAACCTGAACGCGCTCCGCGCGGGCTTCGCAACCAACTTCCAGAACGGGCTCGGCCAGGCGTCGTCGCAGTGGTCGCAGGTCGCGACCGAGGTGACCTCGACCCAGAAGGAGCTGAAGTACGGCTGGCTGGGCAAGATGCCCAACGTGCGCGAATGGATCGGCCCGCGGGCGGTCCAGAGCCTCATGCAGCACGACTACGCCATCAAGGAGAAGCCCTGGGAACTGACCATCGGTGTCGACCGCGACGACATCGAGACCGACAACCTCGGGATCTACGGCCCGATGTTCACCGAGATGGGCATGTCGACCGGCTCGAAGAAGGACGCGCTGGTCTTCGGCGATACCCTCAAGGCCGGCTTCTCGACCGAGTGCTACGACGGCCAGAACTTCTTCGACACCGACCATCCCGTACTCGACGAGAACGGCGAGCTGACCACGGTCGCCAACACCGACGGCGGGGCCGGGACGCCCTGGTTCCTGCTCGACACGTCGCGGGCGCTGAAGCCGGTGATCCTGCAGCGCCGGAAGGACTTCGAGTTCGTCTCGATGACGGATCTGACGAGCCAGAACGTCTTCATGAACAAGGAGTTCATCTACGGCGCCGACGCCCGGTTCAACTCGGGCTTCGGGTTCTGGCAGATGGCCTGGGGGTCGAAGCAGACGCTGAACGCGGCCAACTACGCCACCGCCCGCGCGGCGCTCTCCGGCATGAAGGGCGATTACGGCCGCCCGCTGGGGCTGATGCCCAACCTGCTCGTGGTGCCGCCCTCGCTGGAGAGCGCCGGCCGCAAGCTGCTCAACTCCGAGCTGGGCACGGGCGGCGAGACCAACGAGTGGAAAGGCACCGCCCAGCTGCTCATCGTGCCCTGGCTCGCCTGAGGTCCGGGGTCATGACCGAGAAGAGCACATACCGGATCGCGCTGGAGGCGCGCGCCGCCGCCGCGAAGGTCTCCTTCGCGCCCAACATCGGCGACGCGAAGCTCGCGGAACGCGTCGCGGAGGCGGAAGGCGCCACCACGACGCCCGGACCCCCGGAGCCCGCCCCGGCCGATACGGCCGCGGCTGGCACCCCGGCTGCGGCGGAGGGTCCGGACGGGACCTCCGCCGCCACGGGCCAGCCGCTCGTCGTTGTCGTCACGGGGCCCCGCAAAGGCCGCTGGCGCGCCGGACGGCACTTCACGGCCGAGCCGGTGACGATCCCCGCCGAGGACCTCTCGGAGGACGAGATCGCCGCCCTGCTGGGTGACCCGCGGCTCAGCGTCGAGACCCGCGAGATCGACTGATCGACCGCTCCGCCCGCTGACTGCCCGCGGGCGTTGCCTCACCTCCCGGCGGCCCTGGTGCCGCCGGGCCTTTCCCGGAGAGACACGTGGCCTACAGCACCCAAGCCGACCTGGTCGAGCGCTACGGCGCCCAGCTGCTCGTCGACCTGACCGACCGCGGCGAGATCGCGAGTGGCGCGATCGACGGCGGTGTGGTCGACCGGGCGATCGCCGAGGCCGACGCGCTGATCGACGGCTACTGCGCCGGGCGCTACGTGCTGCCCTTCGCCTCCGTGCCGGTGCAGATCGGGCCGATCTCGCGCCAGATCGCGATCTACACGCTGCATATCTACACGCCCGACGAGAAGATCGAGGCCGACTACAAGGCCGCGATCCGCCAGCTCGAGCAGATCGCCAGCGGCACGCTCAGGCTCAACGCCGAGGGCGTCGCCACCACCACCACCGGCGCCGGGGGCGTGCGGGTCAACGACCGCGCGCGGCCGATGACCGAGCAGACCCTGAAGGGCTGGATCTGATGCTCGGGCTGCTCATCGCCCGCCTCGAGGCGCTGGTGCCGGATCTCGCGCACCGCATCGATGGTGCTGCCGCGTTCACCCGGCTGATGGAGAGCAAGACGCTGCCCTCGGGCGGGGTGCGCGCCTACGTGCTGCCGACCGGGATCCGGGGCGGGCAGGGCGACGCCCTCGCCGGCGCCTTCACCCAGCCGATCGTGCGGACCATCGCCGTGGTGCTGCTGACCCGCTCCGTCGATGCGGCGGGCGAGCGTGCGCTCGGCCGGCTCGAGGCCTTCGTCGACGAGATCGTCTCGGCGCTCGCCGGATGGGCGCCGGCGGACGAGGTCGGTGTCTTCGAGCTGCGCCAGGCCTCCATCATCCCGACCGATCACGGCCTGCTCGGCTACCAGATCGAGTTCTCCATCACCGACCAGCTGAGGATCACGTCATGACCAGGCGACCACTCCCCTCCGGCGGCGGCAGCTATGCCCGCGACGACAAGGGCAAGCTGAAGCTCGCCGCCCGGACCCAGCCCGCGGCCCCGGCCGCCAAGCCCGCAAAGCCCGCCGCGAGCAGCGCAAAGACTGACCAGAAGGAGGCCTCCGAATGACGCTCTACTTCCGCAAGAAGGTGTTGCTCGCCAAGATCGAGAGCGTCTACGGCACCGATGCCACGCCCACGGGTGCGGCCAACGCGATCCTCGCCAGCGAGATCAGCATCCGCCCCATGGAGGGCTCGGACCTCGATCGCGGCCACGACACGCCCTATCTCGGCGCCAACGCCACCATCCCCGTCGACGTGCACGCGGTGATCAGCTTCCGCGTCGAGCTGGCGGGTTCGGGCACCGCCGGCACCGCGCCGGCCTGGGGCCCGGTGCTGCGCGCCTGCGGCGTGGCCGAGACCGTCACGGCGCTCACCGACGTGGTCTACAACCCGATCTCGGGCAGCTTCGAGAGCGCCACGATCTACCTCAACATCGACGGCACGCTCTACGCGCTGCTGGGCGCGCGCGGCGACTGCAAGCTCACGGTCAACGCCTCGGGCATCCCGCAGCTGGAGTTCACCATGACGGGCCTCTGGGTGAAGCCGGTGGCCGCCGCGCTGCCGAGCCCGGACTACTCGGCCTTCCTCAAGCCCCTGGCCGGCACCAAGGCCAACACGCCCACCTTCACCATCGACGGCGATCCGTACGTGCTGCGCAACTTCCAGCTGGGCTTCGGCAACGATGTCCAGGGCCGCTTCCTGATCGGCGAGGAGGAGATCGTCATCGTCGATCGCTCCGACATGATCGAGATGCAGATCAAGGCGGTGCCGCTGGCCACGCTCGATCCGTTCGCGCTCGCCCGCGACCAGACCGCGGTGCCGGTGCAGCTCGTGCATGGCACCAGTGCCGGCAACATCGCCACGCTCGACGTGCCCGACGCGCTGATGCAGCGCCCGACCGGCATCACCGAGGCGCAGGGGATCAAGGAATGGCCGCTGCGCATGGTGCCGCTGCCCGGCGCCGGCAACGACCAGTGGACCCTGACCCTCACCTGACGACAAAGGACCGTCCCATGGCCTTCCGCCTCTCGAAGACCCGCACCTTCACCGCAACCGTCCACGTGGGCGAGGAGAGCTTCGTCGCGACCTTCCGCGCGCTGCCCGATGCCCAGCTCTCGGAGTTCGACGCCCCCGGCGCCGAGACCCAGAAGAGCTTCCTGCGCCGGGTCATCGCCGGGCTCGACGGGCTGCTCGACGACCAGGACCTGCCGCTCGGCTTCAGCCGCGAGCTGCTCGAGGACTTGCTCGACTACTCCGACCTGCGGGTGGCGATGCTGGGGGCGTATCACACCGGCTTTTACCGGGCCAAGGCGGGAAACTGACCTGGGCCGGACGCGCCTGGGTGTCCGGCGGGCTCTTCGACAACGGCCAGGAAGACGAGCTGGAGCGCGACGCCCGGTTCTGGGGCATCCCGCTGGAGCTGCTGCGGGACCCCGGTGAGGACCAGGAAGGGATCTGGGAGGAGCATCTCGAGGCGCTCGAATGCTTCCTCGCGGTCCAGACCCAGTGGCGCGTCGCTGTAGGTCCGCGCGGCGCGGTCTACCAGGGGCTCGACTACGGCGCCTGCGAGAGCGGCCTCCGCCTCGCGGGCCACGATCCGGACCCTGCTCTCTGGGCGGAGATCCGGCTGATCGAAGACGGGGCGAAACAGGTGTTGAACGAGCGTTGACATGGCATTCCGTGTGGCTGGATATCTCTCGATGCGGGGCGGCAAGGAAGCCGCCGCCGACGTGCGGGCGCTGAAGACGGCGACCGACGAGCTCAATGCCGCGACCACCGGCGCCACCACGTCGACGGGCGCGGAAGAGGCGGCGCTGTCGGGGGCCGGCGCCGAGGCCCGGCGCACCACCACGATCCTCGACCGGCTGGGCGCCACCTATGACAGCGTGAAGACCCGCGCGGGCGCGGCCTTCGACCGGCTGCGGGGCGGCGCCAGGGGCGCGGGCGACAGCGCCCGGATCGCCGCGGGGCAGGTGGGCAACCTCTCGGCGCAGTTCTTCGACATCGGCGTGATGATGCAGGCGGGGCAGAACCCGCTGCAGCTGGCGCTCCAGCAGGGCTCGCAGATCGCCCAGGTGATCGGGCCGATGGGGGCTGCCGGGGCGGTGCGGGCGCTGGGAACGGCGTTCATGAGCCTCCTGAGCCCGGTCAACCTGATCACGATCGGGGCGATTGCCGCCGGCGCCGCGATGATGAGCTGGCTCACCCGCAGCAAGGACGAGGCGGAGACGCTCGAGGACGTGCTCGATCGGATCAACAGCCGCATCGGGGATTACCGGGATCTGGTCGGGCTCAGCACCGATGACCTGATCAAGCGCTACGGCAGCGGCGGTCGGGACATCCAGGAACTGCGGCGCGAGCTGCAGGCCATTGCGCTCGAGGAGCTGCAGATCGACGCGGCGAAGGCGGGGCAGAGCCTCGCCGAGGGCATGTCCGCGAAGGGCATCCAGGACCTCTTCGAGGAGCGCGACCGGCGCATCTCCCGCACCGGTCGGGGCGCGAACTACGCCGAGTACCAGGCCATCATCGGCTCGATCGGCAGCGCCGGGACCTACGACGACCAGATCGACGGCATCCGGGAGTTGCAGGACGATCTGAAGGCCGCGACGGGCGGCATCGGCGCCATGACGAAGGAGCAGCTCGCGTTCTATTCGACGCTCTCGGAGACGCTCGACACGCTGCGTCAGCTGAAGGCCGTGGCCGAGGCCATTCCCCAGGACATCCGCGACCAGGCGGACGCGGCCGCCAAGGCCTACATCGAGCGGCGCAAGATCACGACCGAGCTGCAGCGCGAGATCGATCTGTCGGACGCGATCCTGCGCTTCGGCGAGCGGTCCGCCGAGGTCGAGGCGCTGCGCATGGAGCAGGCGCAGGCGGTGCTGGAAGCGCGGCTGAAGGAGAAGGGCTTCCTGCCGCAGATCATCGGGCAGGTGCTCGAGCTGAACCGCGCCGAGATGGAGCGGGCCAAGGCGATCCGGGATGCCGAGGCGGCGCGGGACTGGCGTGGCCAGGTCTCGCAACTCCAGGCGCAGGCGGAGATCACCCGCGCCATCGTCGCCCACGGGCGCGACAGCCTCGAGGTCAAGACGCTCCAGATCGCGGCCGAGCGCGAGCAGATGGAGCTGATGCTGGCGCAACAGTCCTGGTCGGAGGAGCAGAAAGCCGGCTACCGGGCCGCGTGGGAAGCTCAGAACGGCCTTTCCTCTGCCGATCCGTTCGGGTCGCTCGCTGCCTCGGGCGATTACCTCCGGCAGGCGGACCTGCGCCTCTGGAAGCTGCGCCTTGAGCAGCAGCTGCTGGGCCAGTCCGAGGCGGTGCGCACCCGCATCCTCGCGCTCTACGAGGCCGAGCTGCTGATCCGACAGCAGGGGCTCGATGCCGGCAGCGACCGGGCTCGGGAGGTCCGCGACGCGGTGCTCGAGGAGGCCGAGCTGACCCGCGAGATCGCGCGCCAGGCGCAGGCCTGGGAGACGGTCCGCAGCGCCGGCACGCAGGCGATCGACGACCTCTTCGACCGGCTGATCAACCGCGACCTCGCGGGCGCGCTCGAGTCCATCGCCGAAGAGGTCGCCACCACCTTCAGCAACCTCGGCATGCTGAACCCGCTGAAGAACGCGGTGTTCGGCACCGACCTGCCCACCATGGACGATCTCGGCGGCTGGCAGGGGATCTGGGGCCGGCTCACCGGCGGCGATATGCCCGATCCCGACGTCTCGGCGATGAAGGCCTATTCCACCGCCTCGATGGCAGTGACCGCCGGCAATGTCACGGTCACCGGTGCGCTCACGGGAGAGCCCTTCATCGCCTCGGGTCTGGGTGGTGGGGCCGGTCTCTCTGGCTCGCCGGCGGTGCAGGAACAGGTCTGGCGGTTCTTCTCGGAGAAGGGGCTGGCGCCGCACCAGATCGCGGCGATCCTCGGCAATGTCTCGTCCGAGAGCGCCTTCAACCCGATGGCCGTGGGCGACGGTGGCACCTCCTTCGGGCTCTTCCAGCACCACGCCGGGCGCGGGCAGGGGCTGCTCGGGGCGCTTGGCGGCATGGGCGGGCTCGGCAATGTCGAGGCGCAGCTGCAATACGCGTGGTCCGAGCTGCTCACCGGCGAGAACGGGGTCCTGCAGACGCTGCTGGCCTCGACCAATGTGCGCGAGGCCACCGAGGCCTTCGTGGGCTTCGAGCGGCCGCAGGGCTGGTCCGCCGCGAACCCGAGCGGGGCGCATGGCTGGGCAGACCGGCTCGGCGGCGCCGAAGAGGCGCTGGCGAAGTTCGGCACCACGGCCACGACGGCGCAGCAGACGCTCGGCACGCTCGGCCAGGGCTTCGACGTGCTGGGCGGGCTGCTGTCGAGCCTCACCGGCGCCGGCGGCAGCGGGGCCACCAGCTGGGTCGGCGGGCTGGTCGACGCGATCCTCGGCCCGGCCGCGGCGGCCGCCCCCGCCAATGCCGACGGCGGCTACCAGTACTTCCCCGGCGGCAGCCGCGCGGACAGTGGGCTCATCCGGATCAGCTCCGGCGAGTTCGTGGTGAACGGCGCCGCGACCTCGCGCAACCGCGGGCTGCTGGAGTGGATCAACTCCGGCGGTGACGCCATGGCGAGCCTGCCGGCGCGCGCCAACGGCGGCGGCTTTGCAGGCATGCCCGTCAGTGCCGGGCCCCGCGAGATCCAGGTCGTCACGCCGCCGGGCATGCCTATGGCACTCTCCGTCGAGGATGAGGCGCTGCCCGGCGGCGGCCGGCGCGAGAAGTACGTGCTTTCCGAGATGGTGGGCAACGCGCTCACCATGCCGGGCGGCAAGGCGCGCAAGGCGATGCAGGGCCAGTATGGCCAGCGACTGGTGGGGCCCCGCCGATGACCGTGTTGAGCTGGCCCTCCGAGCTGCCCCGCCCGCTGCGCGACCGCTACCAGGCGCAGGCCACGGATCCGCGGTTGAAGCGCGCGCAGGACGCGCCGATCCCGGGCTACCGCAAGCAGTATTCCCAGGTGGCGCAGGGCGTGCACCTCTCGCTCGTCCTCTCGCGCGCGCAGAAGGCGGTCTTCGACAGCTTCTACCGCGACGCCTGCGGCTTCGGCACGACGCCCTTCCGGATGCCCGACCCGGTGACCGACGGCTGGCCGCTGCTGCACGAGACCGGGGTGCCGCTGCTCTACGAGGACGGCACGCCGATCCTGATGTCGGCGCAGTGGCTCTGCGTCTTCGGCGACGAGCCGCCCTCGGAGACGCTCCGGGGCATGACCTTCACCAAATCCTTCTCCGTCTGGGTGATGCCATGAGACGCGTGTCGCTGAACGCCCGCCGCGCCTTCGACGCGGCGCTGTCCGATCAGGTCGAGGTCGCGCTCTTCCGCTTCGAGCACAGCGCGCTCGCGGCGCCTGTGCTGCTCTCGACCGATCCCACCGTCCGGCTCGGGACCGACCCGCTGACCTACGGCACGCGCTCGGCCTGGATGGGCGCGGACCCGGCCTCCGAGCCCTACCTGTTCGTGCTGGCCTCGGCCGAGATCCCCGGCGACCAGGAAGACGCGCCGGCGGCCGGCGGGCTGGTGCTGGAGAACGTGACCAACGACATCGCCACCCAGCTTCGCGCCATCGCCACCCGCGCCACCGTGCACATGGCCGTCGTGCTCGCGGCCACGCCGGACGTGGTCGAGGTGGAGTTCCGCAATCTCAAGCTGATCTCGGCCGAGGGCGATGCCTCCGAGGTCTCGCTCGCCATCTCGCGCCAGCCGATCGAGGAGGAATACGCCCCCATGGACCGCATGACCCGTGACCGCTTTCCGGGGCTGCACCGGTGAGCTGGTCGAACGCCTATATCGGCCTGCCGCATGTGGCGCTCGGAAGGGAGCGGCGCGGCTGCGACTGCTGGGGGCTGGTGCGCCTAGTCTACCGCGAGCAGCTGGGGATTGCGCTGCCAGCCTACACGCCCGAGGGCATCTGTGCGCTCGAGGAGGGCGAGATCGAGGCGCTGATCGGTGCCGCCACGAGCGACGGCGCCTGGGAGCCGGTCGCGGAGCCCGCGCCCTTCGACGTGCTGATCTACCGCCGCGGCGGCTACCGCAGCCACATCGGCCTGAAGGTCGATGCGCGCTTCATGCTGCACAGCCCGGAGACCGGCTCGGCGCTGGCCGACGTCACCGGGCCGCGCTGGCGCAGCCGCTTCGAGGGCGCCTGGCGCTACCGGGGGCAGGCATGACGCGGATCCTCTCCGCCCCGCTCTTCGACCCGGGCCTCGCCCGCGAGGAGATCGAACTGCCCGAGGGGCTGACGCTCGGGCAGATCGTGACCCACACGCTGCCCGGCCTCGCGCCGGCGGATCGCGCCTTCGTGCGGGTGACGCTGGTCTCCGACCGGGGCGTGGCGCTGGTCCTGCCTGAGTGGTGGGGGCAGGTGCGCCCGAAGCCCGGCGTCCGGGTGGTGATCCGCCTGGTGCCGGGCAATGACGGGCTGCGTTCGGTGCTGCTGGCGGTGGTCTCGATCGCCGCGGTGGCGATCGCGGGGCCGGTCGCGGGGCTGATCGGTCTCGGCGGCAGCCAGTTCGGGATCAGCGTGACCGCCATGGCGCTCAACTTCCTCGGCGCCGCCCTGGTCAACAGCCTGGTGCCGCCGGTGACGCCGGAGGAGAATGACCGCCGCAACCGCTACACGCTCTCGGGCTGGAACAACCAGCTCCGCCCGGACGCGCCGGTGCCGTGGGCCCTGGGGCGCCACCGCTACGCGCCGCCCTTTGCCGCGCGGAGCTACACGCAGATCATCGGAGACGAGCAATACGTCGTCGCGCTCTTCGTCTGGGGCTACGGCCGGCTGAAGATCTCAGACCTCCGCATCGGCGACACCGCGATCGGGCACTATAATAATGTGGAGATCGAGCACCGCGAGGGGCTGGCGGGTGACGAGCCGGTGACGCTCTATCCCCGCCAGGTGATCGAGGACGGCGAAAGCGTCGAACTGGTCCGGCCGCGGCCGCGCAACGATGCGGGCGAGATCGTCTCGGGCGAGGCGATCGAGACGCCGGTGGTGCGGGTCACGGCCAGCGCCACCCAGATCGCCACGCTGATCTTCTGGTTCCCCACCGGGCTCTACCGGCTGAACCGCGAGATGGACAAGCAGAAGAGCCTGAAGGTTGAGGTGCGCATCCGCCAGCGGCTCTCGGACGAAGACGCCTGGGACGAGGTCACCACGCTCTCGCTGGTCGCGAACCGCGATGATCCGTTCTTCCGTCAGTTCTCGTGGCAGCTGCCCGCGCGCGGGCGCTGGCAGGTCGAGGTCACGCGCATGACCGCCGAGCGCACCAACGACCGCTACTTCGACCAGGTCATGTTGGCGGCGGTGCAGTCGATCCGACCCGAGTACCCGCTGAACGTCGACAAGCCGCTGGCGCTGACCGCGATCCGGATCCGCGCGACCTACCAGCTGAACGGCCAGCTCGACACTCTCAACGGCATTGTCGCGCGCTACGCCGAGACCTGGGACGGGGAAGCCTGGTCGGAGGATCTCTCGCGGAACCCGGCGGTGGCGTTCATCGCCACGTTGAAGGGGGATTGCAGCCCCTATGCCGCGACAGATGCCGAGATCGACTGGGACATGATGCAGGACTGGTTCACGTTCTGCGAGGGCAAGGGGCTGCGCTACGACCGCATCCACGAGCAGGGCGAGCCGCTGGGCGAGATGCTGCGCGCCATCGCCGGCGCCGGGCGGGCCTCGCCGCGCCATGACGGGATCCGGTGGACCGTGGTGATCGACAGGGAGCGCGACCAGGTCATCGACCATCTCTCGCCGCGCAACTGCTCGGACGTCCGCTGGCGCCGCGAGTATCTCGACCCGCCGCACGCGGTGCGGGTCAGGTTCAACGACGAGACCGACGACTGGGAAGAGGCCGAGCGGGTGATCCGCTGGCCGGGCTACACGGGGCCGATCTCGCTCACCGAGGAGATGGTGCACCCGGGCAAGACCAACCCCGACGAGATCTACCTCGAGACCCGCCGGCGCATGCACGAGATCGCGCTGCGGCCGGACACCTTCACCTGCTACCAGGCCGGCGCCGCCCGCACCGCCACCCGGGGCGACCTTGTGCATGTCTCGCACCCGGTGCTGACCTGCGCCCAGGTGGCGGCACGCGTCCGTCGCGTGGAGGGCATGCTGGTCGAGCTGGACACGCCGGTGACCATGGACGCGGGCAGCGCCTATGGGCTGGGCTACCGGGTCTACGAGGATGTCGAGGACAGCGTCGGTGCGGCCACCGTGGCCGAGGTCCTGTTCTCCGAAGGCACCACCCGGCTTCTGCTGCTCTCCGGGGTCACGGCTATGCCCGAGGTGGGCGCAACCGTGCACTTCGGCCTGCGGGGCGAAGAGAGCCACGACATGATCGTAACCGGCATCGAACCCGCGAAGGACTTCGGCGCCCAGCTCACCCTGAAGCTCGCCGCGCCGGAGATCGAGACGCTGTCCGACGCCGAGGTCATTCCGGATTGGGAGGTGACCGTTGGCGATCCGATCAGCGTCACCACCACGCCGCCGCTGGCGCCGCGCTTCACCGAGATCGACAGCGACAACGCCTCCGGCCTCGACGATCCGGGCCTCGGGGCGGCGTGGTTCGAGCAGGTGGTCGCGGCGCCCGATCCCTACGTCATCATTCGCCTGGCGCCGGGGGAGGGCGAGACGGCGCAGATCTCGCACTATCGGCTCGCTCATCGGCTGCAGGGCGCGGGGAGCTGGACCGAGCTGCTGATCTGGGCGGCAGACGCCGGCGTGCAGCTCGAGACCTACCAGCGCGGCGATCTCATCGAGCTGCAGGCGGTGGCCGTGGCGTTCGACGCCACCGAAGGCGCCTCCACCTCCGTCGTCACCCACACCGTCGGCGCCGATGCCACGGCGCTGCCGGCGGCGCTCGACGAGCAGACCGTGACGGTGACCGGCGGGCTCGGCCATGCCCGGATCGAGCTCGCGGTGACCGACGCGGAGACGGCCGCCGTGCAGCTCTACCGCGTGACCTCGGGCGACACGGTCGATCCCGACACCGACGCGGTCGGGCATCCCGTGGCGGTGACGCCGGGGCTCACCACCACGATCATCGACGGCGATGCCACCCGGGTCACGCTGGTCGCGGACGGAGACTTCGGGTCCGCCGCCGGATGGACGCCGGGCGCCAACTGGGCGATCGCGGGCGGGCAGGCGCAGCACAGCGCCGGCGTCGCGGACAGCCTCACCCAGGCGGTCGCGCTCACCGCGGGCGCCACCTACCGGCTGGCCGTCGTGGTCACGGGCCGCACCGCGGGCAGCGTGACGCCGTCCTTCACCGGTGGCAGCACGGTCACCGGCGCGGCGCTCGACGCCAACGGCACGCACTTCCTGGAACTGACGGCCGAGACGGGGAACACCACGCTCGAGCTGGCCACCAGCACCGACTTCGACGGCGCCCTGACGCGGGTGGTGCTCTACCGCGCCACCGCCGCCTCCGCCCCGGCCGGCGCGTGGGACTACCACCTCGCCCCGGTCAACGTTGACAATGTGCGCGCCGCGCTCACGGCCGCAGTCTCCACCACGATCTACTGAGGACCCGCCATGGCCGAGAACGGCGTGAAGATCTCCGACAACCCGACCCTCGCTTCGGCGGACTACCTGCTGGCGCTCAACGAGGGCACCTCCGGGCTGTTCACCATATCTGACCTCGGGACCTTGCTCGCCGGGGGCGGGGTGCTCGTGGGGACACCGACAACAGATGCGCTCTCCGCGCGGATCACGGCGGTGGAAGACCAGGCCTTCGCCGAGAGCCCGATCTATGAGACCACGGCCGAGGGCATTGCCGCGACCGGTGAGGGTGATCGCTTCCGGGTCGAGAACGCCGATCCCGCGATCGCATATGACGTCTACGATCATGACGCGGGCGGGGTCGCGACCTTCCTCACCGACATCCCAGCCGGCTCGGCGCTGGTCACAAAGCCCACGATCTCCAATGCGCTCTCTGAGTACGCGCCGCAGGCGACAACCGCGCGCGGCAACATCGGTGCGGCAGCGCAGACCGCGCTCACCGACGCGGCGGGCCGGATCAACTACCTCGTCGCGAACATCGGAGGCACCGGCAACGCTGCCACCTGCAACCTCGCCGACACCGCTGTCGGGGGCGCCGCGGTCAGCCTGACCCGGGGAATGGTGCTGCGCGACTTCCCCTGGCCGGGGACGAACACCGGGGCGGTGACCCTGAACGTCGGCGGGACCGGCGCGGTGGCGGTGCAGGACGGGCAGGGCACTGCCCTTCCGGCGGGTGCGCTTGCGACCTCCGACCGGGTCTCGCTCGTCTACACCGGGGCGGTGTGGCGGCTGCTCGGGCAGGGCTACCGCCGGATCTGGGATCGGCGCCTGCGGCCGCAGCGCCTGCAGTCCATCAGCACCGCCAACCCCGATGCGATCACCGCGACCACGGCCGACGGCACGATCTCGCAGTACACGCGCGGGCAGTTCTTCTTCGGGCGGATCGGGAGCGGCGGCAACTCGGGCGGCCCGGTCACCGTCAACATCGCGGGGCTGGGCGCGCTGCCTCTCCTGGAGCCCGACGGCAGCGACCCCGCCGCCGGGCGCCTGGCAGCCGCGACCGAGTTCCTCTTCCAGTACGATGGTACGGACTTCATCCTCTGGGCGCCCTCAGCGGGCGGCAGTTCCAGCGGGAGCGGTGCGACGCGGCCGACCGTCACCGAGATGATCGCCGAGGGCGAGACGCTCGGCCACTTCGCCACGCCCTACGCGCTGGCCGGAAGGGATGCCTTCGAGCCGCCTGCCGGTCTCGGCTGGACTGCGACCGATACTGTCTACGCGGCACTCGTCGGCAGCACCTGGCTCTGCAGCGTCAACCCGCGCACCCTGGTCGCGATGGCGATCTGGAGCGGCAATGTCTTCTATGTCGACCCGGAAGAAGGCGACGACAGCAACGATGGCGTCGGCGATTACTGGGGCGACTACAGCAGCGCCAAACGGAACCTGCACGCGGCGATCACCGCCGGCAACGCCACCGGCAGCGCCTATATCATCAAGGTGAAAGGCGGCGAGAGCCCCGGCGAGACCTGGGCGACGAACAACGGCGCGGTCGAGCCCACCCAGCACATGGCGATCATCTGCGACGCGCCGATGTACTATCGCGTTGGCAGCTGGACCAACACGTGGACGCTGGACAGCGGAACCTGCTACTACACCACCGCCACCTCGATCGGGCGCGTGCTGCGCACCGACAAGCGCGATGCCCGTGGCCACTACATCGACCTCGAGCACCAGCAGGACAACGGCGAGACCGACGCCGAAGCGCTGGCTGCGGTCCGGGCGAATCCGGACAACACCTTCTGGCGCGACCTCGCGAACAACCGCGTCTACGTCAACATCGGCCGCGAGCCGGGCAACCGGCACATCGCGCTCCTGCGCAACGTGCGCGGGCTCGAGTTCGACAGCAGCACCCCGGGCGACATCTACATCGAGGGGATGCACACCGAGGGCGGGATCGACGGCGCCTTCGCGGTCACCGGCACCGGTACCCGCAACATCGTCGCGGTGAACTGCAGCTTCCTCTACCAGGGCCACCGGACCCAGATCCGCAACGCGGTCTCGGTCACCCAGACCGAAGGGCTGGTGGCGATGTTCGGCGTCGACGGCTCGAAGGGCCAGAAGGACGGCTTCGGCTATCACTCCGACGCAGGCGCAGGTCTCTCGGTGCTGCACGTCAACTGCATCAGTGCTGACAATGGCCGCCTCGACGAGACCAGCATCAATGGCTTCACCACCCACGACACGGTGAAGTCGATCGACATCGGCGGGCGCTACGGCTGGGGCATCAACGGTACCGAGGTGCATTGCATCGAGCAGACCCTGAGCTGGTTCCTCGGCACCCGGGCCACGGCCCGCGACCCCGATGGCACCTGCGGCGCGTTCAAGTGCTCCGAGGATGCAGTAATGTATCTCGAGGAGACCTTCGCCGACGCCGCCGGCGGCGGGACGAACAACTTCGCGATCGAGGCCAACGGCGGCACCGTGCTCAAGCGCAACCACACCAACCTCGCCGGCACCGAGGAAGTCTCGGGGGCGGGCAGCATCGGGACGTTCTGAGGTGGGGCGTGAACCGCCCCTTCAATGCCCCGTTTAACGCTCCTGTAAATCGACGTGTTTGAACGGGGCAGGACGGCGGGGTGCCATGGCTTCCCGGATGGGACCAGATGGGAGGCAGGCTGGGAACGCGTGGGACGGTGGGATGGGATGGGACGGGAAATCCCGTGGAAACCCTTGGCGGACCGCTCAGGCCGCTCGAAACGCCCCGATCCCGAAAAACGCGTTGCTGTAAACTTCGCCTTAAATCACTGCAAGTTTGAGCGTCACGCTACACACACGCTACAAACAGCCCCCGCCCACGCGTTTGGGAAACCATGGGACGGAGGGGGTGGGAATTCATGGTCTGAGGTGCTCATCCGCTTGAGGTGATTCACGAAGTACCGGCCTGAAGGGACTCCTGAACCACGATTCCGAGGCTTTTGCGGCACAGTTTTCAATCTCTGACCCGAGTCGGGTTACGAAGCCCATGGTGCTCCTGCAGTTTTTTTGGGAAACGGTGGGCGCAACGAAGATCACGCCGGCGTGACTATATCTGGTGCTCAGCTGCTTTCACCTTACCACATATTCGTGAACGTGGCGGCGGGAACACACAAAATGTAGTTTTCCACAGGCGCTGTGGACAACATTTCGTGGTGTGGACTCGAAAAAAACCGTTGCTTCCCATGATTTCCCATGAGATACCTTTAACCACGATGAGGGACGGGACAGAGGGCGAAAACGCTCCGCACACAATCCCAAAAAAATAAACCAGAGCAGGTTCATACAGGCACCCGCCCTTCATCGTGACGACAGAATCCGGCGCGCGAGCGAGCAGAACATCCCCCCAGGTGGCGCGCGCAGCTGGACAAGCCCGTAAACGGGTCAAGGCGGCGGGTTGATCGGTGGCAGCAGATCAACCCGCCGTATTTCGTTTCAGGGGGTCGAGTAGGGACAGTGAGCCGCAGGCCAAGGTTCAGAGGCGAGAGTCGGCACAAGGTCGACGGAAAGGGCAGGGTCTCGATTCCTGCGACCTTCCGTCGTGTGCTCGAAGCCGGCGACCCGGACTGGTCGGGCGGCGAGAACCCCAATTTCGTCATGGTCTACGGCAACCCCGCCTACAACTTCATCGAATGCTACACCATCGCCGAGATCGAGCGGATCGAAGACCGCATCGACGCGATGGAGCACGGTGACGAGCGCGATGCGCTGGAAGAGATCTACTCGGCAAACGTGGTCAACGCGACGGTCGACGACACCGGCCGCATCGTCCTGCCCGCCAAGCTGCGCGAGCGCTTCGGCATCGGCAGCGAGGCGGCGCTGGTGGCCTCGCTGAACACCTTCCGCATCTGGGATGCCGAGCAGTACGATGCGCAGAAGCAGGTGCGGTCGGAGAACCTCAAGTCGGAACTCCCGCGCAACCCGCTCTCGCTGCTCGGCAAGGAGGCACAATAAATGGCACCCGCGGCGGACACATCTGACAACGCGCCGCACGTCCCGGTCCTGCTCCGGCCCCTGCTCGACGCGGTGGCGCCGGTCTCGGGGACCTGGGTCGACGGCACCTTCGGGGCGGGGGGCTACTCCCGCGGCCTGCTCGAGGCGGGCGCGGACAAGGTCATCGGCATCGACCGCGACCCGCTCGCGCATCGCATGGCGGCCGAGTGGATCGGCAGCTACGGCGGCCGGCTCGAGCTGGTCGAGGGCAACTTCGCGGACATGGACCAGTACGTGAGCGACGCCGACGGCGTGGTGCTCGACCTCGGGGTCTCGTCCATGCAACTCGACATCGCCGAGCGCGGCTTCTCGTTCCAGAAGGACGGGCCGCTCGACATGCGCATGGAACAGGCCGGCGAAAGCGCCGCCGAGCTGGTCAAGCGGCTCGACGAGACGACGCTGGCGGACGTTCTCTATACATACGGTGAGGAACGGGCCTCGCGCCGCATCGCGCGGGCCATCGTCAAGGCGCGCGAACAGGAGCCCATCGAGACCACGGCGCGGCTGAGCGCCATCGTCGAGGCCTGCCTGCCGCGCCCGAAACCGGGGCAGAGCCACCCGGCCACCCGCAGCTTCCAGGCGCTGCGCATCGCGGTCAACGACGAGTACGGCGCACTCTGGCGCGGGCTCATGGCCGCCGAGAAGGCGCTGAAGCCGGGCGGTTTTCTCTGCGTGGTGACCTTCCACTCGGTCGAGGACCGCATGGTCAAACGCTTCCTGCAGGCGCGCTCGGGCCGGCTCGGCGCGGTGAGCCGCTATGCCCCCGTGGTCGAGGCCGAGGAGCCGCAGTTCGTCACCATGACGCGCAAGGCCATCGGCCCCGACGACGACGAGCTCGCCGCCAACCCACGCTCGCGCTCGGCCCGGCTGCGCATCGGACAGCGCACCTCGGCGGATCCGGGCGACGTGTCTCCCGACACCCTGAACATGCCTCAACTGAGGGGGAAACGCTGATGCGCACCATGCTCTATGTGACCACCTTCCTTGGCCTGATCGGGCTCGCCTTCTGGGCCTATCGCGAGAACTACCAGACGCAGGCGGCGCTGGACCACGTGGCCGACCTGCACGGCGACATCGCCGATGCGCGGGCACGGCTGGCGATCCTCAAGGCGGAATGGGCCTATCTCAACCGCCCCGACCGGCTGCGCGAGCTCTCCGAGATCAACTTCGAGCGTCTGGGCCTCCTGCCGATGCGCCCGGAGCAGTTCGGCAAGGTCGACCAGGTGTCCTTCCCGCACGTGCCGCTGGTGGTGACCGACGCCATCGAGGTGACCAGCGCAAACGCCGCCGCCGACGACGAGGAGCTGTGGCCATGACCCGGACACCGCTGCGCCCGCTGGCGCGCATCCTTCAGGCCCGCAGCAACGGCGAGAACCCCGACGCCATCGAGCGCGAGAACCTGCGCATCCGCCACGAGCAGATGCGCGACAAGGCGCGCGTGCGCGCCGAGGGGCGTCTGCTGGTCATGGGCGCGATGTTCTTCTGTGCCTTCGTGGTGATCGGCGCCCGGATGGGTCTGCTCTCGGCCACCGAGCCGAGCGAGCCGCGGGCCCGGGCCACCGGTGCCTCGATCATCGCGAGCCGCGCCGACATCACCGACCGCCGCGGCCGGCTGCTGGCGACCAACATGGAGACCCACTCGCTCTACGCCCACCCGCAGCAGATGATCGAACCGCTGCGCGCGGCGAAGGAGCTGAAGGCGATCTTCCCGGATCTCGACGAAGAGCGGATGGTCAAGGATTTCACCGACGAGAAACGCAAGTTCCTCTGGGTCCGCAAGAAGATCAGCCCCGAGCAGATGCAGGCGGTGCACGAAATCGGCGAGCCCGGCCTGTTGTTCGGCCCGCGCGAGATGCGGCTCTATCCCAACGGCGCCATCGCGTCGCACATCCTCGGCGGCGCCAGCTTCGGCCGCGAGGGCGTCGACTCGGCCGAGGTGGTGGGCACCGCGGGCATCGAGAAATACTTCGACGAGGAACTCCGCGATCCCGCCCGCGAGGGCGCGCCGCTCGAGCTGTCGATCGACCTCACCATCCAGGCGGCGACCGAGCGGGTGCTCGACAGCGGCATGCGGCTGATGAACGCCAAGGGCGCGGCCTCGGTGCTGATGGACGTGCACACCGGCGAGATCCTCGCCATGGCCTCGCTGCCCGATTTCGACCCCAACGACCGGCCGCGGCCGCCGACCAGCGGCAGCCCCTCGGACAGCCCGCTCTTCAACCGCGCGGTGCAGGGCGTCTACGAGCTGGGCTCGGCCTTCAAGATCCTCGCCGCGTCGCAGGCGATGGAGCTCGGCATCGTGACGCCCGAGACCATCATCGACACCCGCCCGCCCTTCCGGGTGGGAGGCCACGCCATCGGCGAGTTCGAGGGCCACAACTACGGCCAGATCAGCGTCGAGGAAGTCATCATGAACAGCTCGAACCGGGGCACGGGCAAGATCGCCCTCGCCATCGGTACCGAGCGCCAGAAGGACTTCCTCCGCCGTCTCGGCTTCTTCGACCCGGTGCCGCTCGAGATGGTCGAGGCGCCCGGCGGGAAGCCGCTGATCCCGCAGCGCTGGACCGACCTGTCGACGGTAACCATCTCCTACGGCCACGGGCTCAGCGCCACGCCGCTGCACCTTGCGGCCGCCTATGCCGCCATCGCCAACGGTGGCCACCTGGTGAAGCCCACGCTGCTCAAGCACAAGGGTATCAGCTACGGCGACACGGTGCTGTCCGAAGAGGTCTCCGCCAACGCCCGCCACATGCTGCGCCGCGTGGTCAAGGAGGGCACCGCGAGCTTCGGCGACGTGCCCGGCTATCACGTCGGCGGCAAGACCGGCACCGCGGACAAGCCCAGGGAGAAGGGCGGCGGCTATTACAAGGACAAGACCATCACCACCTTCGCGTCGATGTTCCCGGCCGAGGCCCCGAAATACGTGCTGATCGTGACGCTGGACGAACCGGTGGAGACCTCGGGTCCGAAGCCGCGCCGCACCGCCGGCTGGACCTCCGTTCCGGTGGCCGCCGAGATGATCGGCAGGATCGCGCCGCTTCTGGGCTTGCGTCCGGATTACGATATGGGCGAAGTGACCAACGTGACGCTCGCCCGGCAGTGAAGGCCCCCGGGGGCTGCCTCCGGATCCGGGCATTCTTGGAAAGATGAAAGGGCTGCCATGAGCGGGGAAAAGACGCTCTCGGAGCTGGGCCTGACCGCGCGAGGCGGGCGCGAGGCGCGAATCTCGGGGATTTCAGTGGACAGCCGGGCGGTGATGCCGGGCCATCTCTTTGCGGCGATGCCGGGCACCAAGGTGCACGGCGCGCGCTTCGTAGATGCGGCGCTGTCGCAGGGTGCAGCGGCGGTGCTGACCGACGCCGAGGGCGCGCAGATCGCGGCCGAGGCGCTGGCAGGCAGCGAGGTCGCGCTGGTGATCGCGGCCGATCCGCGGCAGGCGCTTGCCTTTGCCTGCGCGCTGTTCTTCGGCGCCCAGCCCGCCACCATGATCGCGGTGACCGGTACCAACGGCAAGACCAGCGTGGCGACCTTTGTCCGCCGCCTCTGGCAGGAGATGGGCTTCCGCGCCGTGAACCTCGGCACCACCGGGATCGAGGGCGACTGGCAGGCGCCGCTGCGCCACACCACGCCGGACCCGATCACCCTGCACAAGGCGCTGGCCGAGGCCGCGCTTGCCGGTGTCGAGCATGCCGCGATGGAGGCCTCCTCGCACGGGCTCGACCAGCGGCGGCTCGACGGGGTGCAGCTGCGGGCCGCGGGCTTTACCAACTTCAGCCAGGATCATCTCGATTACCACGCTGATTTCGAAGAGTATTTCGCCGCCAAGGCGGGGCTCTTCGCGCGCGTCCTCCCCGAGGAGGGCACCGCCGTGGTGAACATCGACGACGCCCGCGGCATCGACATGCTCGCCATCGCCAAGGCGCGCGGGCAGGAGACGCTGACCGTGGGCGACTCCCTGGGCGCCGACCTGCGCCTGCTGGGCCAGCGCTTCGACGCCACCGGGCAGGAGCTGAGGCTGTCGTGGCACGGCGTGGTCGAACAGCTCCGCCTCAACCTCATCGGCGGCTTCCAGGGCCAGAACGCGCTGCTCGCGGCGGGGCTCGTCATCGCCTGCGGGGCCGAAGCCGAGGACGTGTTCCGTGCGCTGCCGAAGCTCGACACGGTGCGGGGCCGGATGCAGCTGGCCGCCACCCGCGACAGCGGCGCCGCGGTCTATGTCGATTTCGCCCACACGCCCGACGCGGTCTCGACCGCGATCAAGGCGCTGCGCCCGCATGTCATGGGCCGCCTCGTCGCCATCATTGGCGCGGGCGGCGACCGTGATGCCGGCAAGCGCCCGCTGATGGGGGCAGCCGCCGCCGAGCACGCGGACGTGGTCATCGTGACCGACGACAACCCGCGCTCCGAGGACCCCGCCGCGATCCGGCTTCAGGTACTTGGGGGCGCGCCCGAGGCCATCGAGGTCGGCGACCGGGCCGAGGCGATCCTGCGCGGCGTCGACATGCTGCAGCCGGGCGATGCGCTGCTGGTCTGCGGCAAGGGCCATGAGACCGGCCAGATCGTCGGCGACACGGTCTATCCCTTCGACGACGTGGAACAGGCGAGCGTCGCCGTGGCCGCGCTGGACGGGAGGGGGCTGTGACGCTCTGGACGGCGCAGGAGGCCGCTGCCGCAACCGGCGGGCAGGTGGCCGGGGACTGGGACGCGACCGGCGTCTCCATCGACACGCGGACCATCGCGCCGGGGGATCTCTTCGTGGCGCTCAGGGCAGCCCGAGACGGTCACGATTTCGTGGCGCAGGCGCTCGAGAAGGGGGCCGCCGCCGCGCTGGTGAGCCACGTCCCCGAGGGTGTGGACCCGGCAAGGCTGCTGGTCGTGGACGACGTCCAGACCGGGCTGGAGAAGCTGGGCATTGCCGCGCGCGACCGCTGCCGGGCTCAGGTGGTGGCGGTGACCGGCTCCGTCGGCAAGACCTCGACCAAGGAGATGCTGCGCTGCGTGCTGGGCGCGCAGGGTAAGGTGCACGCCGCCGAGAAGAGCTACAACAACCACTGGGGCGTGCCGCTGACGCTGGCGCGGATGCCCGCGGACGTGGATTTCGCGGTCATCGAGATCGGCATGAACCACCCCGGCGAGATCGCGCCGCTGTCGCGCATGGCCCGACCGCACGTGGCGATGGTGACCATCGTGGCACCCGCGCATCTTGCCGCCTTCGAGAGCCTCGAGGGCATCGCCCGCGAGAAGGGCGCCATCTTCGAGGGGCTCGAGCCGGGCGGCACGGCGGTAATCAACGGCGACCTGCCGGTGAGCCCGATCCTGCGCGAGCTGGCCCAAGCGCGCGCCGCGCATGTGATCGACTTCGGCGAGGCCGCGGGCAATCACCACCGGGTCACCGAGGTCACCATCTGCGACGCGGCCACCGTTGCGCAGGGCCGGGCGTGGCGCTCGAACTTGCTTTACAAGGTTGCGGTGCCGGGGCGGCATTTCGCGGTGAACGGCATGGGCGTGCTCGCCGTGGCGCATGCGCTGGGGCTCGACCGGGCGCTGGCGGTGACGGCGCTGGGGCAATGGCAGCCCGGGGCGGGGCGCGGGCTGCGCGAGGTCGTGCTGCTCGACCCGGTCGAGACCCAGCTGACGCTCGAGCTGATCGACGATGCCTACAACGCCAACCCGGCCTCGCTGGGCGCCTCGCTCGAGGTGCTGGCCGCCGCCGAGCCCCGCGACGGGTTGGGCCGTGTCACCCATGGCCGGCGCATCGCCTATGTCGGCGACATGAAGGAGCTGGGCGAGGGCGAGGTCGCGATGCACCGCGCGCTGGCCGGACACCCTTCTATGGCCAAGATCGACGTGGTGCATTGCGTGGGGCCGCTGATGCGCGAGCTCTGGACTGCGCTGCCCTACGAGAAGCGCGGCCACTGGACCGAAGACTCGCGCGCCATGGCCGCCCGGGTCCGGCATGATCTCGATGCCGGCGACGTGGTGCTGGTGAAGGGATCGCTGTCGATGGCGCTCTCGCGCGTGGTTGACGCGATCCGCAAAATGGGACAGACGCCGGCGGGCGGCAACGGGTGAGAAGGGAAAAACCATGCTCTACTGGCTGACCGGACTCAGCGATGGCGGGGATTTGTTCAACCTTTTCCGCTACATCACCTTTCGTGCGGGCGGGGCGTTCCTGACCGCGCTGGTCTTCGGGTTCCTCTTCGGGCAACCGCTCATCAACGTCCTGCGCAAGCGTCAGGGCAAGGGCCAGCCGATCCGCGACGACGGCCCCGAGGGGCATTTCGTCAAGGCCGGCACGCCGACCATGGGCGGGCTGCTGATCGTGGGCGCGCTGCTGACCTCGACGCTGCTCTGGGCGCGGCTCGACAACGCCTTCGTGTGGATGGTGCTCTTCGTGACCATCAGCTACGCGGCGATCGGCTTTGCCGACGACTACGCCAAGGTGAAGAAGCAGAACACCGCGGGCGTCTCGGGCAAGGTCCGGCTGCTGCTGGGCTTCCTGATCGCGGGCATCGCGGGCGCCTGGGCGGCGTATTTCCATCCGGCGGAGCTGACGGGCCAGCTGGCGTTCCCGGTGTTCAAGGACGCGCTCCTCAACCTCGGGATCTTCTTCGTGCCCTTCTCGATGATCGTGATCGTGGGCGCGGCCAACGCGGTAAACTTGACCGACGGGCTCGACGGGCTCGCCATCATGCCGGTGATGATCGCCGGCGGCGCGCTCGGGATCATCGCCTACGCGGTGGGCCGCACCGACTTCACCGAGTATCTCGACGTGCACTACGTGCCAGGGACGGGGGAGATCTTCATCTTCACCGCGGCCCTCATCGGCGGCGGGCTCGGCTTCCTGTGGTACAACGCACCGCCCGCGGCGGTGTTCATGGGCGACACCGGCTCGCTGGCCCTCGGCGGCGCGCTGGGGGCAATCGCGGTGGCAACCAAGCACGAGATCGTGCTGGCCATCGTCGGCGGCCTGTTCGTGGTCGAGGCGCTCTCGGTGATCATACAGGTGCTCTACTTCAAGCGCACCGGCAAGCGCGTGTTCCTGATGGCGCCGATCCACCACCACTACGAGAAGAAGGGCTGGGCCGAGCCGCAGATCGTCATCCGCTTCTGGATCATCTCGCTGATCCTCGCGCTGATCGGCCTCGCCACGCTCAAGGTGCGCTGACCACGCGGCGCGGCGTGACGGCCGCACAGGTCAAGTCGCCCTTGCGGGCTCCACGCCTCTGGCCGGCATGACGCCCCATGATCAGGCGTTGCGCCGGTGGAGCGGGCAGGCTGCCTCCGGCGGGAGTTTGTCGGGCAAGATGAAGCATGGGCGCGGCGCCGCTCCTTCATCTTGCCCGATAAACTCCGGGGGGCCCGAAGGGCGGGGGCAGCGCCCCCTCCGGCGGTTGTCTCATGTCCAGGTCGCGTTCGGACGCGCTCTGGCATCCACGGGCGGGCTGCGCTAGCCCTTTGGGCGCAAGATCAGGAGACTGCGCATGATTCCGGTTCAGGGTTTCGAAGGACGGGTGGTTGCGGTGCTGGGGCTCGGACGCTCGGGCCTCTCGGCTGCGCGGGCGCTGCGCGAGGGTGGGGCGGTGGCGCTGTGCTGGGACGACAACCCCGCCGCGCGCGAGGCGGCCGCGGCCGAGGGCTTCGAGCTGCGCGAGCTGGCGCGGGCGGGGGGCTTCGACGGCGTCGACCGGCTCGTGGTCTCGCCCGGGATCCCGCATCTCTACCCGGCGCCCAACGCCGTCGTGGCCGCCGCCTGGGACGCGGGCGTTCCGGTCGACAACGACATCGGTCTCTTCTTCCGCTCGCTGGGGCAGGGGGAGTGGGACATGTTCGACACCCCGCCGCGGGTGGTCGCCGTGACCGGCTCCAACGGCAAGTCCACCACCTCGGCGCTGATCCATCACATCCTGACCAGCTCGGGGCGCGACAGCCAGCTTGCCGGCAACATCGGGCGTGGCGTGCTGGACATCGACCCTCCGGGCGATGGCGGCGTGGTGGTTCTGGAGCTCTCGAGCTACCAGACCGATCTCGCCCGCGCCCTGACCCCGGACGTGGCGGTGTTCACCAATCTCTCGCCCGACCACCTCGACCGCCACGGCGGCATGGGCGGCTACTTCGCCGCCAAGCGACGCCTGTTCTCCGAGGGCGGGCCGGACCGCTGCGTGATCGGCGTGGACGAGGCAGAGGGGCGCTACCTCGCAAACCAGATGTCCGAGGGCGCGGCGGATGACCGGGTGATCCGGGTCTCCTCCGGCACCAAGCTCTCCGGGCCGGGCTGGGATGTCTTCGCCCGTAAGGGCTTCCTCACCGAGTGGCGCAAGGGGCGGCAGGTGGCTTCCATCGACCTGCGCCAGGTGCGCGGGCTGCCGGGTGCGCACAACCACCAGAACGCCTGTGCCGCCTATGCCGCGGCCCGGGCGCTCGGGGTGGCGCCACGGGTGGTCGAGGCGGCGTTTATGTCCTTCGAGGGGCTGCCGCACCGCAGCCAGATCGTCGCCGAGGCGGGCGGCGTGGCCTATGTCAACGACAGCAAGGCCACCAACGTGGACGCGGCGCTGAAGGCCTTGCAGGCCTTCCCGAAGGTCCGCTGGATCTGTGGTGGCCTGATGAAGGAGGGCGGGCTCGGAGGGCTCGCGCCAGGCTTCCCGAACGTGGTGAAGGCCTATGTCATCGGCCGCGAGGCGGCGGGCTTCGCGCTTGGCCTGCCGGGCGTCGAGGCCGAGGTCTGCACCGACATGGAGACCGCGGTGACCCGCGCCATCGCCGAGGCGCAGCCGGGCGAGGTGGTGCTTCTGGCGCCAGCGGCGGCGAGCTTCGACCAGTACGACAATTTCGAGCAGCGCGGCGACGATTTTGCCGCGAAGGTGCGCGCCGGGCTGGGGGGCTGAGGCCCTCTGCCCGTGCGGACATCGGAAAGCCGGGCGCGGGGCGCTCAGCCCCGGCGCTGTTGCCGCAGCGGGGGCAGCAGACCCTTGCGCAGCGCATCGGCATGCACGACGCCAAGCTGGGCCGGGATCTCGGGCAGCTTCAGGATCTGCGCGATGGCGAGCCGGTGCATGCCGCCGCTGGCGCGCAGGGGGCGGCCGTCGCGGTCGATGTGCACGAGGATCCCGCCGTGCTCGCGGCGGAAGTAATCCGGCAGTTCGGCCTGCGTCAGCAGGCGCCCGCGCCGCGCGGTTTCCTCGAAGATGCGGTCGAGCGCCTCGTAGCGGTGCTCGACGTCCTCGCGGCTGTTGCAGCCGTCCGGCCGCTTGCCCTCGGCGACCTCGCGCAGCATGCGGTCGAAGAGCGGCGTCTCCTCCCAGGGCAGGCCGTCCACGTAGTGCATCCGGGCGCTCACCGACTTGATGGTCTCGTCAAAGCGCGAGCGGTGGGTGTCCCAGTCGCCGCCCAGCACCATGCCGCTGTGGTTGCGCCGCAGCGCGCGGCCGGTCAGGCGGCGGTCGTAGGAATCGGTGATGTCGCAGGGATCGAGGTAGATGCACTCATCCGAGCGCGGGGCGTCGGCGCCGTAGCGCAACTGGTTCCACAGATCGCGCAGCGCCTTCCGCGGCACCTGCGCGCGGATGTCCCGCACCCAGTTGGCGGGATGCAGCGTGGGGCTGTCGGCAAAGGCCATCTGTTTCGTCTCCGTGACGCCTGGATGACGAAGGTGTAACGACTCGGTTGCGAATTCAAGTCCCGCCGCGCCGGGCGGCGATCGCCCGCCCGCACGCGACACCCGAAGACCACGCCCACTGGAAGTTGTAGCCGCCGAGCCAGCCCGTCACGTCCACCGCCTCGCCGATGGCGAAGAGCCCGGGCAGGGCCCTGGCCTCGAAGGTCTTGGACGAGAGCTCCGCGGTGTCGATGCCGCCGAGCGTGACCTCGGCGGTGCGCCAGCCCTCGGTGCCCTGGGGCCGCAGCTCCCAGCCGTGCAGCGCATCAGCGAGCGCCAGAAGGCGCCGGTCGGGCAGGTCCGCGAGGTTGCCCGAAAGCCCGAACGTCTCGCCGAGATGGGTGAGGAGCTTCGACGGCAGCCACTGGCCGAGCACGGTCGACAGCGCGCGGCGCCCTGCCGTGGCCCGGGCGTCGCGCAGCGCCTCGGCGAGATCCCGCGCGGGCGAGAGGTCGACCAGGATCGGCTCGCCCTCGCGCCAGTAGCTCGAGACCTGCAGCATGGCGGGGCCCGAGAGCCCGCGGTGGGTGAAGAGCATGGCTTCGTCGAAGCTGGCGCCGTCCGCGCTGGCGCGCACCGGCAGCGACAGGCCCGAGAGCGCGGCGAAGCGCCCCTCCGGGAAGGTGAAGGGCACGAGGCCCGCGCGCGTCGGCACGATGGCCAGCCCGAACTGTGTGGCGATGTCGTAGGCGAGGCCGGTCGCGCCCATCTTGGGGATCGACTTGCCGCCGGTGGCCAGCACGAGGTTGCGCGCCGAGACCTCGCGCGGGGCCCCCTCTCGCGTCAGCCGCGCCACGAACCGCTCGCCGTCGTGGCTCAGCTCGGTGAGGGACGTGCCGAGCCAGAGCTCGGCCCCCGCCGCCTCCATCTCGCGCATCAGCATGGCGACGATCTGCGTGGCCTTGCCGTCGCAGAACAGCTGGCCCAGCGTCTTCTCGTGCCAGGCGATGCCGTGGCGCCCGACGAGGTCGAGAAAGTCCCATTGGGTGTAGCGCGCCAGCGCCGACTTGGCGAAATGCGGGTTGCCGGACAGGAAACAGCCGGGCTCGACGCCGAGGTTGGTGAAGTTGCAGCGGCCGCCGCCCGAGATCCGGATCTTCTCGCCCGGCGCGCGGGCATGGTCCACCACCAGCGTGCCGGGGCCTGTATGGGCGGCACACATCATGCCGGCGGCACCGGCTCCGAGGATCAGCGTCTCGACCTGCATTCCCGCTCAGGACCACGAAGCGGCGCGCGACGCAAGTCCCGCCTTTGCCCGATCCCCGCGCCCGGGCCCTGTCGTTCGGCATGCCTCCGGCGGGGATATTTGATGCCATTGGAAGACAGGGCGCCGCGCCCGGGTTTCCAATGGCCCAAAATATCCCGGGGGAGTCTCCGTGAGGAGACGGGGGCAGCGCCCCCTCTGCGGCCGGGACAGGGCGCACGGCAGCCTTCCCAAAGCCCCTGCGCTTTGCTACCGTTGCGGCAACGACCCGGAAAATCCGGGCATCCACAGGCAAAGCGGTCGCGATGCGGCCCACACGAGCGGTGATCCCATGACGGAAATGGTTTACGGCACGGTTTCCGTGCGCGACGGAGAACCCGTCCTGCCCAAATGGTGGCGGACGGTCGACAGGTGGGCGTTGTCCTGCATCCTGATGCTGTTCGGCATCGGCATCCTGCTCGGGCTCGCCGCATCGCCGCCGCTGGCCGAGCGCAACGGCTTCGCGCATTTCCACTACGTGCAGCGGCAGGCCTTCTTCGGCGGGTTGGCGCTCACCGCCATGTTCATCACCTCCATGCTCTCGCCCACGGTGGTGCGGCGGCTGGCGGTGATCGGCTTCCTCGTCTCCTTCATCTCGCTGATGGGGCTGCCCTTCCTCGGCACGGACTTCGGCAAGGGCGCGGTACGCTGGTACTCGCTGGGCTTCGCCTCGCTGCAGCCGTCGGAATTCCTCAAGCCCATGTTCGTCATCGTGGCGGCCTGGATGATGGCCGCGAGCCAGGAGATCGGGGGGCCCCCGGGCAAGCTCTGGTCCTTCGGCCTGACGGTGAGCATCGTGCTGATGCTGGCGCTGCAGCCGGACTTCGGGCAGGCCTGCCTCGTGCTCTTCGGCTGGGGCGTGATGTGGTTCGTGGCCGGTGCGCCGATGCTGCTGCTCGTGGCGCTGGCCGGGCTCGTGGTGCTGGGCGGCATGGTCGCCTACAACGGCTCCGAGCACTTCGCCCGCCGCATCGACGGCTTCCTGACCCCGGACGTGGACCCGCGCACCCAGCTCGGCTATGCCACCAACGCCATCCAGGAGGGCGGCTTCTTCGGCGTCGGCGTCGGCGAGGGCACGGTGAAATGGTCGCTGCCCGACGCCCATACCGATTTCATCATCGCGGTCGCGGCCGAGGAATACGGGCTGGTCCTCGTGCTGCTGATCATCGCGCTCTACACGGTTGTGGTCGTGCGCTCGTTCCTGCGGCTGATCCGCGAGCGCGATCCCTTCATCCGCCTCGCCGGCACCGGCCTTGCCGCCATGTTCGGCGTGCAGGCGATGATCAACATGGGCGTGGCGGTGCGGCTGCTGCCGGCCAAGGGCATGACGCTGCCCTTCGTGAGCTACGGCGGCTCGTCGCTGATCGCGGGCGGCATCGCCGTCGGCATGCTGCTGGCCTTCACCCGCTCGCGCCCGCAGGGCGAGATCGGCGAAATCCTGCGCGCACGGTCGCGCTGACGGCCGCCGCCGTCCCATCAGGGTTCACGCCCCGGGGCGGCTGCGATAAGGAGCCCCGATCCGGCGGGGCGGCAGGCGCCGCTGCCGCCGGAAGAGGCAGAACACCGCGCATCGCCGCGACCGCTTGGTCGGGCGGGAAGCGCAGCGACAGAACCGGGCCGGAACGGTCCGGACAGGGCAGGAAGGGAGATTACGGGGTATGGCAGAACGGTTTCGGCGCCCCCTTCTTGTCATCGCCGCCGGCGGCACCGGCGGGCACATGTTCCCGGCGCAGGCGCTGGCGGAAATCATGCTGCGGCGCGGCTGGCGGGTGAAGCTCTCGACAGACGCGCGCGGCGCCCGCTACACCGGCGGCTTCCCGCACAGTACCGAGATCGAGCAGGTGAACTCGGCCACCTTCGCCCGTGGCGGTGCGCTGGCCAAGCTCGGGGTGCCGTTCCGCGTGGCCTCGGGCGTGCTCTCGACCATGCGGCGCTTCCGCAGGGACCGGCCCGACGTGGTGGTGGGCTTCGGCGGCTACCCGTCGATCCCGGCGCTCGGGGCCGCGACGCTGATGAAGCTGCCGCGCATGATCCACGAACAGAACGGCGTGCCCGGCAAGGTCAACGAGATCTTCGCCAGGAAGGTCGATCTCTTCGCCTGCGGCACCTGGCCCACCACGCTGCCCGAAGGTGTCGAGGGCGTGCACACCGGCAATCCGGTGCGCATGGCGGTGCAGGAGCGGGCGGGCGCGGGCTACATCGTGCCCGGCGATTACCCGATGTCGATCCTCGTGATCGGCGGCAGCCAGGGCGCGCGCATCCTCTCGGACGTGGTGCCGCCCGCCATCGAGCGCATGCCCATGGACATCCTGCGCAACCTCCGGATCTCGCAGCAGGCGCGCGACGAGGATGGCGAACGCGTCACCAAGTACTACTATGAGCATGGGATCGACGCGGAGGTGCAGCCGTTCTTCCACGACATCCCCGCACGTATGTCCGAGGCGCAGCTGGTGATCTCGCGCTCGGGGGCGTCGTCGGTCGCGGATATCTCGGTGATCGGGCGTCCGTCTATCCTGATCCCCTACGCGGTGGCGGCGGGGGACCACCAGACGGTGAACGCGCAGGGGCTGGTGGACGCGGGCGCGGCCATCCGCATCCCCGAGAGCAAGCTCACCGTCGAGAGCCTCTCCGAGGCGATCCTTGCGGTGCTCGCCAACCCCGACGGTGCGCTGCAGATGTCGCGGGGGGCGCTGTCGGTGGCCAAGCCCGACGCGGCCGAGCACCTCGCGTGGCTGGTCGAGCGGCTGGCGGGCATGGAAGAAGACCAACAACAACAGGCAGCAGAGGACGGGCAGGGATGAAACACGAGAAAGTCGCAGGGGGCATGATGAACGCCGCAACCAAACTTCCCGGTGATGTCGGCCCGATCCACTTCGTCGGCATCGGCGGCATCGGCATGTCGGGCATCGCCGAAGTGCTGCTCAACCACGGCTACACTGTGCAGGGCTCGGACCTGAAGGCGTCGAAGATCACCGAGCGGCTCGAAGGCCTCGGCGCGCTGGTCTTCGAGGGCCAGCGGGCGGAGAACCTCGAGAACGCCGAGGTGGTGGTGATCTCGTCCGCGATCAAGCCGGGCAATCCCGAGCTCGACGAGGCGCGGCGCCGCGGCCTGCCGGTGGTGCGCCGGGCCGAGATGCTGGCCGAGCTGATGCGGCTCAAGTCCAACGTCGCCGTCGCCGGCACCCACGGCAAGACCACGACCACCACCATGGTGGCAACGCTTCTGGATGCGGGGCAGCTCGATCCGACGGTCATCAACGGCGGCATCATCCACGCCTACGGCTCGAACGCCCGCGTGGGGCTCGGCGAGTGGATGGTGGTCGAGGCCGATGAGAGCGACGGCACCTTCAACCGCCTGCCCGCGACCATCGCCATCGTCACCAACATCGATCCCGAGCACATGGAGCACTGGGGCTCGATCGAGAACCTGCGCGACGGGTTCTACCAGTTCGTGTCGAACATCCCCTTCTACGGCCTCGCGGTGTGCTGCACCGACCATGCCGAGGTGCAGGCGCTGGTGGGCCGGGTGACCGACCGCCGGGTGACCACCTACGGCTTCAACGCGCAGGCGGACGTGCGGGCGGTGAACCTGCGCTACGAGAAGGGCATCGCCCATTTCGACATCCTGCTGCAGGCCGAGGACATGAAGATCGAGGGCTGCACCCTGCCGATGCCGGGCGATCACAACGTCTCGAACGCGCTGGCCGCCGTGGCCGTGGCGCGGCATCTCGGCATGAAGCGCGAGGAGATCCGCCTGGCGCTGGCGGCCTTCGGTGGCGTGAACCGGCGCTTCACCCGCGTGGGCGAGGTGAACGGGGTCACCATCATCGACGATTACGGCCACCACCCGGTGGAGATCGCGGCGGTGCTCAAGGCCGCGCGGCAGGCCACCGAGGGCCGCGTCATCGCGGTGCACCAGCCGCACCGCTATTCGCGGCTGCACTCGCTGTTCGACGATTTCTGCGCCTGCTTCAACGAGGCCGACGTGGTCGCCATCGCCGAGGTCTACGCCGCGGGCGAGGCGCCGATCGAGGGCGCGACCCGCGATGATCTCGTCGCCGGGCTGATCCGCCACGGCCACCGCCACGCCCGCGCGATCCTGAACGAGGACGATCTCGAGCGGCTGGTGCGCGAGCAGGCGCGGCCGGGCGACATGGTGGTCTGCCTTGGCGCGGGCACCATCTCGGCCTGGGCCAACAACCTGCCGGCGCGGCTTCAGGGCTGAGACCGGCCATGGGTCGGTGCCCTGCGCGGCGGGGGAGGGCGGGCCGGTGACGGCCTCGCTCTTTGCCGCCGGCCTCCGGACCGTGGTGGCAAACCTTCCGGCGATGCTGCCCGCGAAGGACGACCACTGGCGCCGCGCCTGGGGGCCGATCGCCTGCGGGCTGCCGATTCTCGGCTGGGTGGTCCTGGAGGACGGCCCGTGGGTCGGGCTGATCGTGCTGTTCGCGGGCATGAGCGTGCTGCGCTGGCCGGTGCGCGGGCTTCGCGCGCAGTTTGGGCGCGGGGTGTGAGGCGGGGCTTTCCGGACCGGTCGCCGGCGTGGCGATGAGGGCGCAAGCGGGGGCGCTGCCCCCGTCCGCGTGCCGCGGACTCCCCCGGAGTTTATCTGGCAAGATGAAGTTGGGGCGTGCCGCGCCGCCCGGGCGTGCCGTGACGCGGCGGGGTCCGGTCGGCGGGGGTTTACGCCGCGGTGGCGAGAGGGCAGAAGGCTGGACATGAGCGACACACTCCCCGAGGTGCGCGGGCGGCTGGTGCCGGACCGCGCCTTGTCCGATCTGACCTGGCTGCGCGTCGGCGGGCCGGCGGACCTGTTCTTCCAGCCGGCGGATCTTGCGGACCTGCAGGCGTTCCTTGCCGCGCTGCCGCCCGGGCGGGCGGTGTTCCCGATGGGCGTGGGCTCGAATCTCATCGTGCGCGATGGCGGCATCCGCGCCGTGGTGATTCGGCTGGGGCGCGGCTTCAACGGTATTTCCGTCGAGGGGACGCGGGTGACCGCCGGGGCGGCGGCGCTCGATGCCCATGTGGCGAAGCGCGCGGCGGCGGCGGGGGTGGATCTCACCTTCCTGCGCACCATCCCGGGCAGCATCGGCGGCGCTGTGCGGATGAACGCGGGCTGCTACGGCACCTATGTTGCCGACCGGCTGGTCGAGGTGCGGGTGGTGACCCGCGACGGCCGGCTCGAGACGCTGTCGCCCGGGGAGCTGCGACTCGCCTACCGGCAGAGCGAGCTGCCAGAGGGTTGGGTGATCGTCGAGGCGGTCTTCGAGGGGCCTGCGGGCGACGCCGCGGAGCTCGAGGCGCGCATGAGCGCCCAGCTTGCCCGCCGGGACGAGACCCAGCCGACCAAGGACCGCACCGCGGGCTCGACCTTCCGCAACCCGGCGGGCTTCAGCTCGACCGGGCGCGAGGATGACAGCCATGAGCTGAAGGCCTGGAAGGTGATCGACGAGGCGGGGCTGCGCGGCGCGACGCTGGGCGGGGCGCAGATGTCGCCCAAGCATTCGAATTTTCTCGTGAACACCGGGGAGGCGACGGCGGCCGATCTCGAGGGTCTGGGCGAGGACGTGCGAAAAAAGGTTTTCCAACACAGTGGAATAGAGCTACATTGGGAAATCATGCGGGTGGGTGAACCCGCGCTGCCGTAACGCGCCAGGCGTGTATTGCGGAAGGCCCTGAAAGGCCCGCGTTCCGGCGGGTGCGACTCGGGGCGCTGATCACCCTTTCGGCCACAGGCAGGCCGGACAACAGACGGGACGGACGCGCCGGGATTCTCCGGCGCCCGGGCAGGGGCAACGACCCCGACAGGCAGAACAAGGGGCGCAAAGCCCCGCTATTTCGAGGCGGTTTTGGGTATGTCGAGCAGGGCAAACCCGAAAGTGGCGGTATTGCTGGGCGGACCTTCGGCTGAACGCGAGGTCTCACTTAGTTCCGGGCGGGAATGTGCCGCCGCTTTGAGGGCAGAAGGTTTCCAGGTCACCGAGGTCGATGCCGGCCCCGATCTGGCGCAGCAGCTTCAGGCGCTTGCGCCGGACGTCGTGTTCAACGCCCTGCACGGGCGCTGGGGCGAGGACGGGTGCGTGCAGGGGCTGCTGGAGTGGATCGGCATTCCCTACACCCATTCCGGTGTGCTGGCCTCGGCGCTGGCCATGGACAAGGAACGCTCCAAGCAGGTCTACCGCGACGCCGGTCTGCCGGTGGTCGAGAGCGTGCTGGCCAGCAAGGACGAGATCGAGGCGGCTCACGTCATGGCGCCGCCCTACGTGGTGAAGCCCTACAACGAGGGCTCGTCGGTGGGCGTCTACCTGGTGATGGACGGCGCCAACACGCCGCCGCGCCTGTCCCCCGAGATGCCCGAGACGCTGATGGTCGAGACCTACGCGCCGGGCCGTGAGCTGACCACCACGGTGGTCGGTGACCGGGCGCTCACCGTGACCGACATCCTTACCGACGGCTGGTACGATTACGACGCCAAGTACAAGGACGGCGGCTCGCGCCACGTGCTGCCCGCCGCCGTACCGCATGAGATCTTCGACGCCTGTCTCGACTACGCACTGCGCGCCCACCGGGCGCTCGGCTGCCGGGGCGTCAGCCGCACCGATTTCCGCTGGGACGAGAGCCGTGGGCTCGACGGGCTGATCCTGCTCGAGACCAACACCCAGCCCGGCATGACGCCGACCTCGCTGGCGCCCGAGCAGGGCCAGAGCGTCGGCATCTCCTTTGGCGCGCTCTGCCGCTGGATGGTGGAGGACGCCTCGTGCAACAGATGACCCCGGAGCAGGCACAGCAGGTGCACCGCCCCGATCCCGCGCCATCGCGGCTGAAGTACCGGCTCGAGCGGCTGATGCTGACGCCGCTCTTCCGCTTCGCGCTGCGGGTCGGGCTGCCGCTCGCGGTCGTCGCAGGCGCGGCGGGGTGGTACTTTTCCTACGAGCAGCACCGCACCGCGGTGACCGACACCATCTCCGAGATCCGCAACCAGATCGAGACCCGGCCCGAGTTCATGGTCAACCTCATGGCCATCGACGGCGCCAGCCCCGACGTGGCCGAGGACATTCGCGAGATCATCCCGCTCGACTTCCCGATCAGCTCCTTCGACCTCGACCTTGACCAGATGCGCGAGACCATCAACGGGCTCGACGCGGTCCGGCAGGCCAGGCTGATGATCCGGCAGGGCGGGGTGCTGCAGATCGAGGTGACCGAACGGGTGCCGGTGGTGCTGTGGCGCATGGGTGGGCAGCTCGAGCTGCTCGACCGCAAGGGCGTGCGGGTGCGTCCGGCGGAGGCGCGCAGCGACCGGCCGGACCTTCCGGTGATCGCCGGGCGCGGCGCCGACCAGGCGGTGCCCGAGGCGGTGGCGCTGGTTCAGGCGGCGGCGCCGCTCAAGGACAGGCTGCGCGGGCTCGAGCGCATCGGCGAGCGGCGCTGGGACGTGGTCCTCGATCGCGGTCAGAGGATCATGCTGCCCGAGACCGGCGCCGTGCGCGCGCTGGAACGGGCCATCGCCATGGACCAGGCGGTGGACATGCTGGCGCGGGACATCGCGGCAGTGGACCTGAGGCTGTCGCAGCGCCCGTCGCTGCGGCTGAACGGTGAAGCGATCGAGGATTACCGGCAGATCAAGGCCGTGGAGACCGGAGAGAAAAAGCGATGATCGAGCTCTATGAATCCCAGCGCGCGATGCGGAACATGCGCAAGGCCGCGATGCAGCGGGGTGTCGTCGCGATCCTGGACGTGGGCAGCTCCAAGATTGCCTGCCTCGTCCTGCGCTTCGACGGAACCGAGCGCATCGGCGACGACGGCGTGGGCTCGCTGGCCGGGCAGTCGGGCTTCCGGGTGATCGGCGCCGCCACGACCCGCTCGCGCGGGGTGCGCTTCGGCGAGATCGCCGCCATGGGCGAGACCGAGCGGGCGATCCGCACCGCGGTGCAGGCGGCGCAGAAGATGGCCGGCATCCGGGTCGACCACGTCATCGTCTCCTTCGCCGGGGCCGAGCCGCGCAGCTACGGGCTGGCGGGGCAGGTCGAGGTCGAGAACACCATGGTCTCGGAACAGGATGTGGCGCGGGTGCTGTCGGCCTGCGACGTGCCCGATTTCGGCTCGGGCCGCGAGGTGCTGCACGCGCAGCCGGTGAACTTCGCGCTCGACCACCGCTCCGGGCTCAACGATCCGCGCGGCCAGATCGGCCAGTCGCTGGCCACCGACATGCACATGCTGACGGTGAACGCGCAGGCGATCCAGAACATCGCGCATTGCGTGAAGCGCTGCGATCTCGAGCTCGCGGGGCTCGCGTCGTCGGCCTATGCCAGCGGCATCTCGGCGCTGGTCGAGGACGAGCAGGAGCTGGGCTCGGCCTGTATCGACATGGGCGGCGGCACCACCGGCGTCTCGATCTTCATGAAGAAGCACATGATCTATGCCGACGCGGTGCAGATGGGCGGTAACCACGTCACCAGCGACATCTCGATGGGGCTGCAGATCCCCATGGCCATGGCCGAGCGGATCAAGACCTTCTACGGCGGCGTCGTCGCCACCGGGATGGACGACCGCGAGATGATCGAGATCTCGGGCGACACCGGCGACTGGCACCACGACCGGCGACAGGTGAGCCGCGCCGAGCTCATCGGCATCATGCGGCCGCGGGTGGAGGAAATCCTCGAGGAGGTGCGCACCTGCCTCGACGCGGCGGGTTTCGACCACATGCCGAGCCAGCAGATCGTGCTCACGGGGGCGGCGAGCCAGATCCCCGGGCTCGACGGGCTTGCGAGCCGGATCCTCGGCTCGCAGGTGCGGCTGGGGCGCCCGATGCGCGTGCACGGGCTGCCGCAGGCGGCGACTGGGCCGGGCTTTGCCAGCGCCGTCGGCATGTGCCTCTTCGCGGCCCATCCGCAGGACGAGTGGTGGGATTTCGAGATCCCCGTCGACAAGTACCCGGCCCGGTCGCTGAAACGCGCCGTGAAGTGGTTCCGCGACAACTGGTGAGGCCATCGGGGGCAGCGGTCCAGCATGGCCGGTCGGGGATTTGGCCCCGGTCTTTGGCCCGGTCTTCGGCTGGGCGTTTGGCGGGATTGCCCCCGCGTCCTGAGGCGGTGAGCCTGGCACGGGAAGAGGGGGCTCTGCCCCCGTCGCGTGCCGCGACTCCCCCCGGAGTTTTTCTGGCAAGATGAAGGGGCGGTGTTGCCCTGTTGGGGGCAGGGCGGCGTCTCGGGCAGGGGGCGCGCCGGAGTGGGCTGGCTGGCGATCTTGTGAAGATTTTCCGGATGACGGCAGGGTGGGGCTCTGCTAGCTTGTCCACACAACCGTCCACAGAGACGGGCTGGCGGGACGTCGGGCAGACATCCCAGAACATGATCGCAAGACCCACTGCGCGGGCCCTTCGGGCGCGCTGCTCAATCGTCGTTTGCGTCTGGTTCCGCGTTGGCCGCAAAATCTGGGTCTTTCGGCGAAATCCCGCGCGAAGACGTCCAAATTGCACCATATTTCGTAGCAAATTCGCGTTTTTTGCGTGACCGGACTCTAAGTTCTCGGTAAGAATTGACCCCAAAGGCGCAGGACAGGCGTGTATCAAGTCATTAAGACACAGGCGGACAAGCACATGACACTCAACCTCTCGATGCCCGGCCAGGAAGAGCTGAAGCCCCGGATCACGGTCTTCGGCGTGGGCGGTGCCGGCGGCAACGCCGTCAACAACATGATCGCCAAGCAGCTCGAAGGCGTCGATTTCGTCGTGGCGAACACCGACGCGCAGGCGCTGCAGCAGTCGATGTCGCAGAGCAAGGTGCAGCTCGGCGTGAAGGTGACCGAGGGGCTGGGTGCCGGGGCGCGTGCCTCCGTGGGCGCCGCCGCCGCCGAGGAGAGCATCGAGCAGATCGTCGACCACCTCGCCGGCGCGCACATGTGCTTCATCACCGCCGGCATGGGCGGCGGCACCGGCACCGGCGCCGCGCCGATCATCGCGCAGGCCGCCCGTGAGCTCGGCGTGCTGACCGTGGGCGTCGTCACCAAGCCGTTCCAGTTCGAGGGCGCCAAGCGCATGCGCCAGGCCGAGGAAGGCGTCGAGACCCTGCAGAAGGTCGTCGACACCCTCATCATCATCCCGAACCAGAACCTGTTCCGCCTCGCCAACGAGAAGACCACCTTCACCGAGGCGTTCTCGATGGCCGACGACGTGCTCTACCAGGGCGTCAAGGGCGTGACCGACCTGATGGTCCGTCCGGGTCTCATCAACCTCGACTTCGCCGACGTTCGCGCCGTGATGGACGAGATGGGCAAGGCGATGATGGGCACCGGCGAGGCCGAGGGCGAAGAGCGCGCCATCCAGGCCGCCGAGAAGGCCATCGCCAACCCGCTGCTCGACGAGATCTCGCTCAAGGGCGCGAAGGGTGTTCTCATCAACATCACCGGCGGTCACGACCTCACCCTGTTCGAACTCGACGAGGCGGCCAACCGCATCCGCGAGGAAGTGGACGCCGACGCCAACATCATCGTGGGCTCGACCCTCGACGACACCATGGAAGGCATGATGCGCGTGTCCGTCGTCGCCACCGGCATCGACGCCACCGCCGCGCACCAGGATGTCCCGGTGCCGCGCCGCAAGCTCGCCGAGCCGCTGAAGCAGCAGCACATCGATGAGGCGCCGGTCGCCGCCGCGCCGGTGCAGAAGCCCGCCGTTGCCGCGCGCGCGCCCGAGCCGGAGTACGAGGACGAGGAGCCCTCGCTGTTCGAGACGCTGGACGCCGAGCGCGCCGCCGCAGAGCAGCCGATGGAAACCGCCTACGAGGACGAGCTTCCCGCGGTCGCGGACGACGGCCTGCCGCCGCCGGCCTACCGCCCGCAGGTGGCCCAGTTCCAGCCGCAACCCGATGCGCTTGACGTGCAGCCCGAGGCCTTCGTGGCACCGCGCGCGCCCGCTCCCGGGCAGCCCTCGGCCGAGACCATGGCCCGCCTGCACGCCGCAGCCGCGCGCAACCGCCAGCAGCCCGGCGGCGCCCCGGCCCGTCCGGCGGTCCAGCCGGCGCAGCAGCCTGCCGCGCAGCGTCCGGCCGAAGCCGACAAGCCGCGTTTCGGGATCAACTCGCTGATCAACCGCATGACCGGCCACGGCCACGAGCAGGCCGCCGCGCCGGCCCCGCGTCGCCAGCAGCCGCCGATGCAGGCGCACCAGCCGGCGCCCGTGCATGACGAGGAAGAGGCCCACGAGCAGGACCGGATCGAGATCCCGGCCTTCCTGCGTCGCCAGGCAAACTGAGCGAAAATCATTCGCAGACCGATAAATTCCGTGAGCCCACGGAGCCAGAACGCCCCCGGAACAGGGGGCGTTTTTCTTTTTGATGGCAATGGCTTGGCTTGAGGGTCCCGGGGGTGCGCACGGTTCCGCGCATGCGCATCCTGCGATGTTTCAAGTGGTTGCAATACTTGATTTGTGATGACGGGGGGGCGTCTATATCTCCACCCTCGAAGGAGCCCCGACTGCTATGATGGCTCCGAGATCGAGGTAAGTAACGTGCAAACCACCATCCGCTCCGCAGTGACCTTCCAGGGCGTCGGCCTGCATTCGGGCCAGCCGGCCCGCATGACGATCCGCCCGGCCATGGCCGAGCACGGGATCTGGTTCAAGCGCACCGACATTCTTCTGGGCGATGCGCTGGTGCCGGCGCGCTGGGACTCCGTCGAGGTGACCCCGCTGTGCACCCGTATCGTCAATCAGGCAGGTGTCGCGATCTCGACCATCGAGCACGTCATGGCGGCGCTCGCGGGCTGCGGCGTCCATAACGCGCTGATCGAGATCGACGGCCCAGAGGTTCCGATCCTCGACGGCTCCGCCGCCCCCTTCGTGCGCGGCATCATGGCGCGCGGCGTCCGCGCCCTGCACGCCCCGGTGCACGCCATCGAGATCCTCGAGCCGGTCGCCGTCTACACCGCCAAGGGCTGGGCCCGCCTGTCGCCGGCCCGTCCGGACGAGGGGCTGACGATGGACTTCCACATCGACTTCGCCGATGCCGCCATCGGCACCCAGGACAAGAGCCTGAGCCTCGCCAACGGCACCTTCGTGCGCGAGCTCTGCGACAGCCGAACCTTCTGCCGCCAGGCGGACGTGGACGCGATGCAGGCCAACGGCCTCGCGCTCGGCGGCACCTACGAGAACGCCGTCGTGGTCGATGGCGACAAGGTCCTCTCGCCGGGCGGCCTGCGCCACTCGGACGAGGCGGTGCGCCACAAGATGCTCGATGCGCTCGGCGATCTCTTCACTGCCGGCGCGCCGATCATCGGCCATTACGAGGGGCACAAGGCCGGTCACGGCATCACCAACATGCTCCTGCACGAACTCTTCGCGAATCCCGATGCCTACCGGCTCGTGGCCTGCGATGACGAGCTCTCCGCGCGGCTTCCCGGGGCCGGGGTGGAGCGCGACGAAATCCCCGCCGTCGCCTGAACGTGATGTCGGCAGCAAAACGCCGTTAAGGCGTTTTGCCCCGGAATTTTCTGTGCTAGGACCTTGGCCCAAGGACCGGTCATCGGTTCGGTCGAAGAAACACGAGGGTGTCGGGCATGGCAGGCGGCAGATCGCGCAAACTTGTGATCGGATTGGCTTTTTCCGCCATTATTCTGGCCGGGTGCACCGCGCAGGAGCGCGATGGCTACGCCAAGGGGAACATTCCTCTAGAGACCTTCAGCGCAGAGCAGATCTTTGAGCGCGGAGAGTACGAACTCGACCGCAAGGATGGCGAGCGGGCGGCGTATTACTTCGGTGAGGTCGAGCGGCTCTATCCCTACTCGGACTGGTCCAAGCGTGCCCTGATCATGCAGGCCTACGCCTACCATCTCGAGAAGGATTACGAGAACAGCCGCTCCTCGGCGCAGCGCTACATCGATTTCTACCCTACCGACGACGATGCCGCCTATGCCCAGTACCTGCTGGCGCTCAGCTACTATGACCAGATCGAGGAAGTGGGGCGCGACCAGGGGCTCACCTTCCAGGCGCTGCAGGCGCTGCGCACGGTGATCGAGCGCTATCCCGACAGCGAATACGCGCGGTCCTCGATCCTGAAGTTCGACCTCGCCTTCGACCACCTCGCGGCGAAGGAGATGGAGATCGGGCGCTACTACCTCAGACGCCAGCACTACGGTGCCGCGATCAACCGCTTCCGCTCGGTGGTCGAGGATTTCCAGACCACGACGCACACGCCCGAGGCGCTGCACCGGCTGGTCGAAGCCTATCTGTCGCTCGGCCTCGTGAACGAGGCGCAGACCGCCGGCGCGATCCTCGGTTACAACTACCAGGGCACCGTCTGGTACGCCGACACCTATGCATTGCTGACCGGGCGCGGGCTCGAGCTGAAGCTCAAGGTGTCCGGCGACAACTGGCTGGCGCAGGTCTACCGGCAGATGGTCAAGGGCCAGTGGCTCTAGGGGACGGCGGGGCGCGACCCCGCCCGGTGCATGATGCTGCGGGCGCTTGAGATACGCGACATGCTGATCATCGACCGGCTGGACCTCAGTTTCCAGCCGGGCCTGAACGTGCTGACCGGCGAGACCGGGGCTGGCAAGTCGATCCTTCTCGATTCACTGGGCTTCGTGCTGGGCTGGCGCGGCCGCGCCGAACTGGTGCGCAGCGGCGCCGCGCAGGGCGAGGTCACCGCGGTGTTCGAGCTTTCCGCCGGCCATGCCGCGCGCGCGGTGCTGGAAGAGGCCGGTCTGCCGGTTTCGGACGAGCTGATCCTGCGACGGGTGAACAGCGCTGATGGCCGCAAGACCGGCTGGGTCAACGACCGTCGCGCCTCGGGCGAGGTGCTGCGGCGGCTCTCGGACACGCTGGTCGAGCTGCACGGCCAGCATGACGACCGCGGCCTGCTCAACCCCTCGGGCCATCGCCTGATCCTCGACGATTATGCGGGGCTCGATGCCCTTCTGGCCGACACCCGCGCGGCCTGGGCCGGGCGCCGCGAGGCCCGCAAGCGGCTCGCCGCCGCCGAGGCGGCGCTGGCCGAGGTAAAGGCCGAGGAGGATTTCCTCCGTCACGCGGTGGAGGAGCTGGACAAGCTCGCGCCCGAGCCCGGCGAGGAGTCCGATCTCGACACCCGGCGCCGCATGATGCAGGCGGCCGAGCGCATTCGTGAGGACATCGCGCGCGCCTCGGACGCGCTTGGCTATGACGGTGCCGAGGGCGCCATGGCCAACGCGCTGCGCTGGCTCGAGGGCGCCTCGGACAAGGCAGAGGGCCGGCTCGAGGGCGCCGTCGCGGCGCTGACCCGCGCCATGGCCGAGCTCGACGAGGCCGGGCGCGAGGTGGCCGAGTGCCTCGACGCGCTGGAGTTCAACCCGCACGAGCTGGAAGAGACCGAGGAGCGGCTCTTCGCCATCCGTGGGCTTGCGCGGAAGCACTCCGTGGCGCCGGACGAGCTGGCGGAGCTGGCCCAGACGCTTTCGGGCCGGCTGGCGGCGCTTGATCGTGGTGCCGAGGACATCGCCGAGCTTTCCCGCGCGGTGAAGGCGGCGGATGCGGCCTATGACGCGGCCGCAGCCGCGGCGAGTGCCGCCCGCAAGGCCGCGGCCGAGCGTCTGGACGCGGCGATGGCCGCGGAACTGGCGCCGCTCAAGATGGAGCGCGCGGTGTTCCGCACCGAGGTGAACGAGGGCGAGCCGGGCCCCGAGGGCCGCGACGCCGTGGCCTTCACCGTCGCCACCAACCCCGGCGCGCCCTCGGGGCCGCTGAACCGCATCGCCTCGGGTGGCGAGCTGTCGCGCTTCCTGCTGGCGCTGAAGGTCTGCCTCTCCGAAGAGCGCAACCGCGCGGTGACGATGATCTTCGACGAGATCGACCGTGGGGTGGGCGGCGCCACCGCCGATGCGGTCGGGCGCCGGCTCAAGGCGCTGGCCTCGGGCGGGCAGGTGCTCGTCGTGACCCACTCGCCGCAGGTCGCCGCGCTCGGTGCGCATCACTGGCGGGTGTCGAAGCGGGTCGAGAACGACGCGACGCTGTCGACCGTTACGCCGCTCGACCCCGGGGCCCGCGAAGAGGAACTGGCGCGGATGCTGTCCGGGGACACCGTGACCCCCGAAGCCAAGGCCGCCGCAAGGGCGCTGTTGGCGGGGTGATCTTTTCACGGGTGTGAGCGGGGTCTTGGGGTGCGCCTGGGTGCGGACCTCTGGCCTCCGGCCTCGTTACGGGCCTGTGGGGCCATCGCGCTGTCTGTCGCCATCTCCTGGAAGCATTTCGAGACACGGACTCCAGTCTTGCCAAGCCGGCACTCGCCCATCTCCATACGGGTGACATTGCCATACGGGTGAAGGGTCTCCCACGGTGAGGCCCTCCCTGGGACCACCGCCGCAACGATCTCTCCCGACGCCCGCACGCTGCCCCGCGCAGAATCAAGGCCGAAGGCCGCCGCCCATCGCCGGCCCGCCCCCCGGGCTGGCGATGTGTTGACGTCCGCGCGAACTGTCGAGGTCCTTCGGATGTGGCCGGGATAAATCGAGAGGTTCGGAGGTCGCATCGCCATCCCGCGGGCCGGCGATGGCGGTGGGGCAGGGGCGCAGGTTTGGTGCCAGCGGGGAGGTGGTTTGCGGGGTGGCTTTGCGACCGGTTACGCGATGCGCGGCCCCGCGACCGCGGCCTCTATGGGACGCTGGAAGACGGTGCTGGACAGCCGTGTTCGTCGACCAGGCCGCCTCTCGACGCGACCAGCCTCCACCACCCCGACAGGAGGCCACGAGTTTCGGCGTCGTTGCGCGTCAGAGGCAGAGCGCAGCACGCTTTCCGGAAGTCTGTGATTGGCAGGCTGCTGATAAGCGTCATCGAACGCCAGATTTCGCTGAGCTGATCGTGCTCTGGCGCGAGCGGAACCGTTCGGCTCCACGAGATTGCGCCTGAGTGGGGGACCTGTGGATCTCGCCATTCGGAGCCGGAGTTTTCCAGCGGCCTGTCAGGACGCGCCCACATCAGTGGAAATCCCGGCTCGGGAACAGCCGCTTGGCCTGCTCGCGCGGGTGCCGGGCGCTGGGGGCGGGGCGTTGCGGGCGGGGGGCCTCGTCGGCGGCGGGGTTGGTGATGCCGATGGCGTCGTCCAGCGGGTGACCGAGCTCGCCCAGCCGCGAGGACAGGTCCTCGATCCGCTGCGCGATCAGGTGCACCACGATGCCCTCGCGCTGCAGGTAGCCGCTCACCCGCAGCAGCCGCCCGCCCAGCACCTGTCGGCGGAAGCGCTCGTAGACCTTGGGCCAGACCACCACGTTCGACACGCCGGTCTCGTCCTCGAGCGTCATGAAGATCACCCCCGAGGCCGTGCCCGGCCGCTGCCGGGTGATCACCAGCCCGCAGACCGCGACATGCCCCAGGGGTGCGGTCACCAGCTCGGAATGCGGCACGATGCCGTCGATGTCCGGGCGCAGCAGCTCCATCGGATGCGCCCGCAGCGACAGGCGCATGGCGACGTAATCCTCGACCACCTCCTCGCCCAGGTGCATCGGCGGCAGCACCACGTCGGGCTCGCGCAGCCCCTCGCCGTCGAGCGGATCGGCGAAGAGCGGCAGCGGTGCCGGCGCCCGGATCGCCTTGACCTGCCAGAGCGCGTCGCGCCGGGTCAGCCCCATGCCGGCGAAGGCATCGGCCTCGGCCAGCCGTTCGAGCACCGAGGGCAGCAGCCCGGCCCGCAGCCACAGGCTCTCGGGGTCGGGGTAGCCGTTGCCGCGCGCCGCCGCGATCCAGCCCGCGTCCTCCTCGCGGAAGCCCTTGATCTGGCGGAACCCCAGCCGCAGCGCCAGCCGCCCGTCGGCGCGTCGCTCGAGCACGTTGTCCCACTGGCTGTGGTTGACGCAGATCGGCCGCACCTCGATGCCGTGCTCACGCATGTCCCGCACGATCTGCGCCGGCGCGTAGAACCCCATGGGCTGCGAGTTCAGCAGCGCGCAGCCGAAGATCGCCGGGTGGTGGCACTTCAGCCAGGACGAGACATAGGTCAGCATGGCGAAGGCGGCGGCGTGGCTCTCGGGGAAGCCGTAATCGGCGAAACCCTCGATCTGGGTGAAGCAGCGCTGCGCGGCGTCCAGATCGTAGCCGTTGCGCAGCATGCCGCGGATGAAGCGGTCGCGGTGCTCGCCGATGGTGCCCATGCGGCGGAAGGAGGCAAGCGAGCGGCGCAGCCGGTCGGCCTCTTCCGCGGTGTAGCCGGCGCCGACCACGGCGATCTGCATCGCCTGCTCCTGGAACAGCGGCACGCCGAGCGTCTTGGCGGTGACCTCGTGCAGGGCGGGGCCGAAGGGCTCGGGCTTCTCCTGCTGCTGGCGGCGGCGGATGTAGGGCTGCACCATGCCGCCCTGGATCGGGCCGGGGCGCACGATGGCGACCTCGATCACCAGGTCGTAGAAGGTCTTGGGCTGCATCCGAGGCAGGAAGTTCATCTGCGCCCGGCTCTCGACCTGGAACACCCCGACCGCGTCCGCCCGCTGCAGCATCCGGTAGGTGGCGCGATCCTCCTGCGGCACGCTGTCGAGCGTGTGGCTGATGCCTTCGTGGCTTTCCAGGAGGGCGAAGGACTTGCGGATGCAGGTCAGCATCCCGAGGCTGAGCACGTCGACCTTGAGGATGCCGAGCGCGTCGATGTCGTCCTTGTCCCACTCGATGACCGTGCGTCCCTCCATCGCGGCGTTTTCGATCGGGCAGAGTTCGTCCAGCCTGCCCGCGGTGATGATGAAGCCGCCCACGTGCTGGCTGAGGTGGCGGGGAAAGCCGATGATCTCGCCGATCAGCCCGATGGTCTGGGCGAGCCGCCGGTCCTGCGGGTCGAGCCCCAGTTCGCGGATTCGCTCGGGGTCGGCACCGCCATGGGCCTGCCCCCAGATCTGGCCCGAGAGCGCGGCGGTCACGTCCTGGCTCAGCCCCATGACCTTGCCCACCTCGCGGATCGCGGCGCGGGTGCGGAAATGAATCACCGTGGCGCAGAGCCCGGCGCGGTGGCGGCCGTATTTCTCGTAGATCCACTGGATCACCTCCTCGCGCCGCTCGTGCTCGAAATCCACGTCGATGTCGGGCGGCTCGCCGCGGTAGCGCGAGATGAAGCGCTCGAAGACCATGCCGATGAGATCGGGAGAGACGTCGGTGATGCCGAGCAGGTAGCACAGCACCGAGTTCGCCGCCGAGCCGCGGCCCTGGCAGAGGATGCCACGGCCGCGGGCGAAGGCCACGATGTCGTGCACGGTGAGGAAATAGGCGGCGAAGCCCAGCTCTCCGACCACGCGCAGCTCCTTGGACATCAGGATCTGCACCTTGTCGGGCACCCCTCCCGGGTAGCGCCGGGCGAGCCCCTCGTGGGCGAGCCGGGTCAGTCGCTGTTGCGGCGCTTCGTGGCCGTCGTGCTCGTCGGGGTAGTCGTAGCTGAGCTCGGAGAGGTCGAAGGCGCAGCGCGCGGCGATCTCGAGCGTGCGGCGCAGGGCGGCGGGGTGGCGGCGGTAGAGCCGCGCCATGTCCGGGGCGCCCTTGAGACGGCGCTCGGCATTGGGTTGGGCGCGGGTGCCGATGGCGTCGATGGTGCAGCCCTCGCGCAGGCAGGTGAGCACGTCCGCAAGCTGGCGCCGCGCGGCGCGGTGCATGAGCACGTCGCCCGCGGCCACCATGGGGGTGTTCATGCGCAGCGCGAGCTTCGCGCAGGCGTCGAACCAGGCCTGGTCCGAGCCGTCGTAGCGCGGCGTGGCGCCGAGGAAGACGCTGCCGGGAAAGCGCCTTTGCAGCCGCTGCAGCGGGCGGGCGGCGCGGGCGAGGTCGCGGGTCGGCAGGGCGATGAGCATCATGCCCTTCGCGTGGGTCTCGAGATCGGCGAGGGTGAGCTCGCAGCGGCCCTTCTCGGCGCGGCGCTTGCCGAGGGTGAGCAGGCGCGACAGCCGCTCGTAGGCGGCGCGGTCGGTGGGCAGGGCGACCCATTCGACGGGATCGTCCAAGAGCGCCAGCCGGGCGCCGGTGATGAGCCGGGGCAGGAGTTCCGCGGCCGGGACGGCGAGGTCCTGCGGCTGGCCCACCTCCTGCCGCGAGCAGGGATCGGTCTGGTGACTCGACCGCACCCGCAGCGCCTCCTGCGCGTCCTCGCGCAGGGTCTTCAGCGCCGACCACGCGCGCACGACGCCCGCAAGCGTGTTGCGGTCGGTGATGGCGATGGCCGAGAGGCCGAGCTCGGTGGCGCGCAGGACCAGCTCCTCGGGGTGGGAGGCGCCGGTCAGGAAGGTGAAGTTCGAGGTGACGCAGAGCTCGGCATAGCCGGTGGGGAGGTCTGGAGGATCTGCGGATCGGGTCATGGTCTGGCTGGCGTGGCTGGGGGGCGCTGCCCCCGTCCGCTGATGCGGACTCCCCCGGAGTTTATTGGGCAAGATGAAAGGGGGGCGGCGGTGCGGGGTGGTCGGGTGTCGGGGCTTTGTTCGGGTGGCTGGCGTGGCTGGGGGCGCTGCCCCGTCCGCTGGCGCGGACGCCCCCGGAGTTTATTGGGCAAGATGAAAGGGGTGCGGTGGTGCGGGGGTGGTCGGGTGTGGGGCCTTTGTTGGGTGTGGGTGGTGGAGTGGTCGGGGTGGTTTGGGGATGGGGGTTTCCGGATCGGGTGTAGGAGGAGGGGGCGGGGTCAGGGGAATTCGCCCTGCACGAACCAGCCGGGGGCCGCGGGCGTGTGGAAGAGCCAGAGGCGGCGGCCCTGTCCGGTTTCGATCCGCCAGTAGTCGCGGGTGCCGTGGCGCCAGCTCTCGTCCGGGAGCCACCATTCCGGGGCGATGCGTTCGGGGCCGGTGGCGCGGGCGGTGGCGAGCGTCATGGCGCGCCAGCGGAAGCGGGCGGGCGGGTGCGGGCCGCTGGCGGCGATGGGTTCCGGCGGGAACAGCCGCAGCGGGCGCGGGCGCGGGCTGCTCCAGCCGCTTTCCGGTGTGGAGAAGGCGGCGGCGGCGGCCGAGAAGCCGCGTTCAGGGATGTGGCTGTCGGCGGGCAGGTAGCGCAGCACGTTCTCGAGCCCGATGCGGGTGCCGATACGCGTCACCAGGTCGTCGAGCGCCGGGCCGCCGGCGTTCACCGGCCCGCCGAGTTGCTGTGCGGGAAGGGGCTCGGTCCGGGCCGCCTCGAGCCGCAGCTGATCGATGCCGAAGCCCGCGTCCACCGCCTCGATGCCGCGGGTGAAGAGCGGCAGGATGCGGGCCGGGTCGCGCATCGGGCTCGCCAGCCGCAGCTCGACCTGCCGGCTGTCGCCGTCGACCCGGCGCAGGGTCAGCAGCAGGATGCGGGCGCCGGCCTCGTCCTCCTGCAGGCGGGCGCAGAGCCGGTCGAGCAGCCGCTCCGTGCCGGCCATCACGTCGCGCGCGAGGCCGATCGGTTCGGGCAGGCTCAGGCGGATGCCGTAATGCGGCGGGTCGGGTTGTGGCGTGACCGGGTCGGGCATCTGCCCCAGCGCCTGGTCGAGACGGGCCAGCGGTCTGCGCCCGAAGCGGCGCGCGAGCGGCGCACGCGGGGCGGCGGCAAGGTCGGCCACGAGGCGTAGCCCGAGCCTTTGCAGCGCGGTGACCGTGTCGGGGGGCAGGCGCAGGGCGGTGACGGGCAGCGGACCCAGGGCCGTGAGCGTGTCGCCGGGGGCGGCGATACCCTCGCCGTGATGCGCCAGCGCCCAGGCCGCGCCGCGGGTGTCGGCGAGCCCGGCCCGCAGCGCCAGCCCGGACCGGGCGGCGCGGGTGCGCATGTCGTCGAGCATCGCCGTCTCGCCGCCGTGCAGGTGGGTGGCGCCGGTGACGTCGAGCACCAGCCCATCCCCGCCGTCGCGCCCCACCCAGGGGCAGTAGCGCGTGGCCCAGCGGCGCAGGGTCTCGAGAAAGCGTGCCTCGGCGGGTGGATCTGAGGGGGCGGTGACGAGGTCGGGGCAATAGACTCGCGCATCCGCCAGCGCCATGCCGCGGTGCAGGCCGAGCGTCTCGGCGGCGGCGTTCAGGCAGACCAGCCGGTCGGCGCTGGCCTGCTTCTGCACCAGCGCGAAGGGCAGCGCGAACGGCCCCTCAACCGCGCGCCTGCGCAGTGCCCGGTCGCTCGCCAACCGGGGAAACCACATGCAGACGATGCGCCGTCTCATCCCATCGAACATCCCAGGCATCAAGTGTTCCCGTTTTGTTCTTTATAAGCTCCCAACGCAGCGCTGTCGAGTCCGGGCCGTCGGGGGCGAGCCGGGGGCTTGCGTGCCAGCGGGTCTCGGCGGCGTTGCTGCCCATGCTCTCGGGGATCAGGCAGAGCCCGGTGCTGCCGCCGGTGCCGGCGGCGAGCTGCAGCCTGCGGCCCTGGCGCAGGTCGAGCGGGCGGGTGATCTCGGTCACCACCAGCGGCACCGAGCCGTCGCGCAGCGCTTCCTCGGTGACCGCCAGCGCATCGGTCTGCGACGGCGCCTGAGCGATCAGCAGCCGCGCCGGGTCGAAGAAGGCCGAGAGCCCCACCGGGTTCAGGACCTCGGTCACCCAGTCCTGCCGCACCCAGAGCACCGGCCCCGCGCCGCAAGCGGCGAGGATGGCGGCGAAGCTGGTGGCGCCGGGACCGCAGACCTCGTGGACGCGGCCGGGGCGCAGGGGGAAGCTGTGGAGATTCGGCTGCATGACGGACAGGATACATGTCCGGGGCGGGGGGAGGGAAGCGTGCGCGGCGCGCGGACCGACAGGAGGCGTTTTGGCGCGCCGGCGGAGGATTGTCGGAAAGGGGGGGCGGGGACGGACGGTCGGAAGGCCTGCCGTCGTTCGGCGTGCGGACCGTCGGAGGGGGCCTTGGAGCGCCGGGGGGACCGCCGGACGGGGCCCGGCGTCCCGAGTGCGGACGGCCGGCAGAGATCCCGCAGCCCAGGAGTGCGGGTCGCCGGAAGAGGTCCTGAAGCCTCGGTGAGGGGGGCTGCCCGGAGCGCCCGGAGAGAGGCCCTGCCGTGGCGGTCGCGGACCGGTGGAGACGCCGCGAGAGGCCCTGCGACCCGGAGTCGCGGGTGGGAGAGGGGCGGGGGCGCGGAGAGCGCTCAAACCAAGGGAGATGCCGTCACGTCACCCTGTTTCAGATCGTTACGTAACGTGGAAAGAGCTTACATAAGGGCTGGTTCAAAGTGGATAATTGGTATACACAAAAAAGGCCTCGGTGACGATGTCACCAAGGCGGATCCTGATTAAACACACAAGGCGACGCCACCACTCACGGAACCGCGCCTTGGGGACGTTACCACGGAGTGGCCTAAAGGCCAAGAGTTTATCAAAATGATAAACTCCTCCGTGGATCGTCTCCCTCATTACGTTGACGGGACCCTTATATTTACGAATGATACCTGTCATGGACAAGCTGACCCCGATCTTTGAACTGCGTGAAATGTTACGCCAGCTTGAGCGTGACGTCGGTCTCGAGGACCTGAGCCGAATCGAGCGCGATGTACTGCTCGCGGCGCATTCCCTCACCGAAACGCCGGGCGACATCGTGAGCTCGGACAGGATCCGCAGCCATTCGCTCTTGCAACCGGTTGCCCAGGCGACATTCTACCGGGCAATTCGAACCCTCGTCGGGGCCGGGCTGCTGGAGCACGCAGGCCGCAGCCGCGCACGCGCGTACGTCGTGCGCAGCGACCTGGTGGGCGCCGACCTTCCCGAGCGGTAGCGCGCCTCTGCCGCCGGCGGGGCAAGACGACAGCCGGCCATTCGCGGCCACGACAAGGACGACAGCCAAAGACGCAGCCCCCAGAACACCCGGTGAGCGCCCCGTGACCAGACTCCAGACCTTCGGCATCGTTATCGTGGCCTACATGCTGGCCCACGGGCTTACCGCCTGGCTCATCACGCCGGTGCAGGCGCTGCTGCTGCCTGACGTCACCGACTTTGCCAGCCTCGCCTACCTGCCGCACGGCGTGCGGGTGCTGGCGACCTGGCTGCTGGGGCCCATTGCCTTCGTGCCGCTCGCGCTCGGCGCCTTCCTGTCGGAGCTGATGTTCACCCCGTCCGACGTCAGCCAGGCCACCCAACCGGTGATCCTGCTGTCCATCGCCGCGGGGGCGGCGGCCTCGCCGCTGGCCTTCGAGATGATGCGGGGCTTCGGCTTCAACCTCTATGCCCGCCAGCCACGGCGGGGGCACTGGAAGTGGCTGCTGCTGGCGGGCTCGATCGCGTCCTTCACCAATTCCCTCGCGCAGTCGACGATCTTCAGCCAGAGCATCCTGCCGGGAGAGGCGGTGACGGTGCTGGTGATCTATGCCATCGGCGACCTGATCGGGCTCGTGGTCACCACGCTTCTGCTGATGATGGTGTTCCGCCGGATGCGCCTGTCGGCGGCCCGGCGGAGCTGAGGCCGCTCGCCGGAGCCCTTGCCCGGCGCGACGGTATGGGGACAGGATCAGAGCCCGCGGGCGATGACCAGCCGCTGCACCTCGGAGGTGCCTTCGTAGATCTGGCAGACCCGCACGTCGCGGTAGATGCGCTCGACCGGGTAATCGGCGAGGTAGCCGTAGCCGCCGTGGATCTGGATCGCGCCCGAGCAGACCTCCTCGGCCATTTCCGAGGCCATGAGCTTGGCCATCGACGCCTCGGTGAGGCAGGGGCGTCCGGCCTCGCGCAGGGCGGCGGCATGCAGCACCATCTGGCGGGCGGCCTCGATCCGGGTCGCCATGTCCGCCAGCTTGAACGCCACCGCCTGCTGCTCGAGGATCGGCTTGCCGAAGGCGTGGCGGTCGCGGGCGTAGTCGCGCGCCGCCTCGAAGGCCGCGCGGGCCATGCCCACCGCCTGGCTGGCGATGCCGATGCGCCCACCCTCGAGGTTCGAGAGCGCGATCCGGTAGCCCTCGCCCTCGGCGCCCAGCAGGTTCTCGGCCGGGAGACGCATCTCGTTGAAGGCCAGCGCGCAGGTGTCCGAGCTGTGCTGGCCGAGCTTGCGCTCGACCGCCATCACCTCGTAGCCGGGTGTGTCGGTGGGCACGATGAAGGCGCTGATGCCCTTCTTGCCCGCCGTTGGATCGGTGACCGCGAAGGTGATGATGACGTCGCCGTTCTTGCCCGAGGTGATGAACTGCTTGGAGCCGTTCAGCACGTAGTGGTCGCCGTCGCGCACCGCCCTGGTGCGGATCGCCGAGGCGTCCGAGCCGGTGTGCGGCTCGGTCAGGGCGAAGCCGCCGATCCATTTGCCCTGCGCCATCTTCGGCAGGTATTTCGCCTTCTGCTCTTCGGTGCCGAAGCGCAGGATCGGCATGCAGCCGACCGAGCTGTGCACGCTCACGATGGTCGAGCAGGCACCGTCGGCGGCGGCGATCTCTTCCAGCGCCAGCGCGTAGGCCACCATCCCGAGGTCCGAGCCGCCGTATTGCTCGGGCACCAGCATGCCGAGGAAGCCGAGCTCGCCCATCTCGGCCAGCTCCTCGAGCGGGAAGGCGTGCTCGGCGTCGCGCCGGGCGGCGCCGGGGGCGAGACGGTCCTGCGCGAAGGCGCGCACCCCGTCCCGGATCTGTTCCTGAAGCTCGTCAAGCAGCATCACGCGACCCTTTCCAGCGCGATGGCGGTGGCCTCGCCGCCGCCGATGCAGAGCGAGGCCATGCCGCGCTTCACGTCGTTCTTCTGCATCGCGGCCAGCAGGGTGACCATGACGCGGGCGCCGCTGGCGCCGATCGGGTGGCCGAGCGCACAGGCACCGCCGTGGACGTTGACCTTGTCATGCGGCAGGTCGAGGTCGCGCATCGCGGCCATGGCGACCACCGCGAAGGCCTCGTTGATCTCGAAGAGATCGACGTCCCTGAGATCCCAGCCGGTCTTGTCCGAGAGCCTCCGCATGGCGCCGATGGGGGCGGTGGGGAAGAGGTTCGGCGCGTGTGCATGGGTGCTGTGGCCGCGGATCACCGCAAGCGGCGTGAGCCCGCGCGCCTCGGCCTCGGAGCGCTTCATCATCACCAGCGCCGCCGCACCGTCCGAGATCGACGAGGCATTGGCGGCGGTCACCGTGCCGCCGTCGCGGAAGGCGGGCTTCAGCGAGGGGATCTTGTCCGGGCGCGCCTTGCCGGGCTGTTCGTCGATCTCGACGAGGCTCTCGCCCTTGCGGGTCCTGATGGTGACCGGCGTGATCTCGGAAGCGAAGCTGCCGTCGGCGATGGCGTTCCGGGCGCGCTCCAGCGAGGTGAGGGCGTACTGGTCCTGCGCCTCGCGGGTGAACTGGTAGGACTGGGCGCAATCCTCGGCGAAGGTGCCCATCAGGCGGCCCTTGTCATAGGCGTCCTCGAGTCCGTCGAGGAACATGTGGTCGATGACCTGCCCGTGTCCCATGCGGAAGCCGCCGCGCGCCTTGGGCAGCAGGTAGGGGGCGTTGGTCATGCTCTCCATGCCACCCGCGACGGCGACCTTCGCGCTGTCGGCGGTGAGCAGGTCATGGGCAAACATCGCGGCCTTCATGCCCGAGCCGCACATCTTGTTGACGGTGGTGGCGCCGCTGGACAGCGGCAGGCCGGCGCCGAGCGCGGCCTGGCGGGCGGGCGCCTGGCCCTGACCGGCGGGCAGGACGCAGCCGAAGACCACCTCCTCGATGTCGCCGGCGGGCACCCCCGCGCGCGCGAGTGCGGCGGCAATGGCGCTGGCGCCGAGCTCGGAGGCGGTGGCGCCGGAGAGGTCGCCCTGGAACCCGCCCATGGGGGTGCGGGCCATGCCGACGATGACGATGGGATCTTCCATGATGGTGTCCTCCTCAGGGGGTGCGGGCTGCCGGGGCAGCCGGAAACTCTTGGGGGTCGAACGGTGTCCGGCGCGGGACAGGGCGCGAAGCGCCGCCGCGCCATCGCCAGCCCGCCCCCGGGGCTGGCGATTGTGAGCCGACAGCGCGTCGTGTCGAGCTCCTTCGGACGTGGCCGGGATAAACCGAGAGGCTCGACGGTCGCATCGCCAACCCGCGGGCTGGCGACGGCGCGGCTCTCCCGGATGACAGTGTCACTTCGGCGCCATGCGCAGCGCGCCGTCGAGGCGGATGACCTCGCCGTTGAGCATGGTGTTCTCGAAGATCTGCCGCACCAGCGACGCGTATTCCGCGGGCTTGCCCAGACGCGGCGGGAACGGCACCGAGGCGCCGAGCGAGTCCTGCACGTCCTGCGGCAGCCCCGCCATCATCGGCGTGCCGAAGATCCCCGGCGCGATGGTCACCACGCGGATGCCGTGCCGCGCCAGCTCGCGCGCGGCGGGCAGGGTCAGCGAGGCGACGCCGCCCTTCGACGCGGCATAGGCCGCCTGACCGATCTGCCCGTCGAAGGCCGCGACGGAGGCGGTGTTGACGATCACGCCGCGTTCGCCGTCCTCGGAGGGGTCGTTCGCCGTCAGCGCCGCGGCCGCGAGGCGCAGCATGTTGAAGGTACCCACGAGGTTGATGGTGATGGCCTTCGCGAAGCTCTCCAGCGCGTGGGGGCCGTTGCGGCCGACGATCTTCTCGCCCGGTGCCACGCCCGCGCAGTTCACCAGCCCGTCGAGCCGGCCGAAGTGCTCCTTCGCCGCCGCCACCGCGGCCTGTCCGTCGGCGTCGCTGGTGACGTCGGTCTTCACGAACAGCGCCGAGGCGCCGAGCTCTGCCGCCTTGGCCTCGCCGGCCTCGGCATTCACGTCGAGCAGCACGGCCTTGCCGCCGCCCGCCACGATCATCTCCGCCACCGCGGCGCCGAGGCCCGAGCCTCCGCCGGTCACCAGAAAGACCCTGTCTTCGATCTTCATTGCAATTGTCCTTTCAAGAGTCCGGGCTCAGGCCTGCGCCTGCTTTTCGACCTCGGCCTTGCGCAGCACGAAGCGCTGCACCTTGCCGCTGGGAGTTTTCGGCAGATCCGCCACGAAGTCCAACGCGCGGGGGTAGGCGTGGGCCGAGAGCCGCCCGCGCACGTGCAGGCGCAGCTCCTCGGACAGTTCCGGCGTGCCCTCGACGCCGTCCGCCAGCACCACGAAGGCCTTCACGATCTCGGTGCGTTCGGGGTCGGGCACGCCGATCACCGCCACGTCCACCACCGCCGGGTGCTCGAGCAGCGCGCTTTCGACGTCGAACGGCCCGATGCGGTAGCCCGACGAGGTGATGACGTCGTCGTCGCGGCCGATGAAGCTGATCGAGCCGTCGGGCTCGAACTCGACGCTGTCGCCGGTGCGGTAGTACCCGCCCGCGATCGCCGGAGTGTCCTTGTTGTGGTAGCCGGTGAACCACAGCAGCGGCGAGTTGGCGATGTCCACCGCCAGCGTGCCGGGCTCGTTGGGGCCGACCTCGCGCCCGGCCTCGTCAAGCACCGCGACGCGGTAGCCGGGCATGGCATAGCCCGCCGAGCCCGCGCGCACCGGGTGGTCGAGCCCGTGGTGGTTGTTCACCACCATGCCAAGCTCGGTCTGGCCGTAGTGGTCGTGAATCGGCACGTCGAGGTTCTGGTCGAACCAGCGGATGACCTCGGGGTTGAGCGGCTCGCCGGCGCTGCTGACGACGCGGAGCTGTCCCTTGATGCGGGCCGCGACCTCGGGGCCTGCCGCCATCAGCATCCGGAAGGCGGTGGGAGAGCCCGCAAGGCTCGTCACGCCCAGCCGCTCGACGGTGTCGCAGAGGCTCTGCGCGGTGAAGCCGCCCTCGCAGAGGATCGTCGCCTGTCCCAGCACCAGCGGGCCGGTGATCGCGTAGTAGAGCCCGTAGGCCCAGCCCGGATCGGCGATGTTCCAGAAGGTGTCGCCGGCGCGCAGGTCCACCGCGTCGCGCATGTAGGCGGCGAAGGCGAGCAGCGCGCGCATCGGCACCGGAACGCCCTTGGGCAGGCCGGTGGTGCCCGAGGTGGACATCATCATCATCAGGTCGTCGGCGCCGCGCTGCACGGGTGCGAACTCGGCCGGCGCCGCGGCCATGGCGGCGCGCAGGTCGATGTCGCCGTCGGGGGCTGTCTCGCCCTCCTTCAGCACCACGGCCACCTGCGGGCAGTCCGCGATGCCGTCGAGCTTGCCGCGGTTGGCGGTGTCGGTGACCACGAGCCTTGTGGCGGCGGTGGTCAGGCGGTGCTCGATGGCCTTGGGGCCGAAGGCGGTGAAGAGCGGCTGGTAGGCCGCGCCCAGACGCCACGCGCCCAGCACGGTCGCCACGAGGTCGGGCGTCCGGGGCAGCAGGCCCGCGACCACGTCGCCGGGCTGCACGCCCGCGTCCCTGAGCACGGCGGCCATGCGGGCCGACATCTCGCGCAGGTCCTCGAAGCTGTAGGTCTCGAACCGGCCGTCGGCGGCGATCCAGCGGAGGGCAATGCGATCCTCGCCGCAATGGCGGTCGCAGCACTCGACGCAGGCGTTGAGGCCGGTCGCGATGTCGCCCTGAAGTCCGGCGATGGCGTTTTCGATGCGAAAGAGCTTTACGGCCTCGGCATAGCTCGGCCGTGTCCCGCTGTCGGGTCTGGTGTTCATGGCGGTCTCCTCCCGTTCCGCGCAGCGCGCGGTGGTCCGGAAGAGGTAAGGGCGCGGCCCATGGCATACAATGACGGAAGAGGTCTTGAATCGTGATCGGAAATGCCATGTACGTGGCGTCATGGAACGCCGCAGCATCAGCCCCGGTTTCGTCGAGGACGCGCTCTACTGCCTGCACGAGCGGCGCATCGACCCGTCGCCGCTTCTGCGCGCCGCGGGCCTGCCGGGGCAGGTGACGGAGCCGGTCTCGAACATCGCCTACGGCCAGCTCTGGTGGGCCATCGCGCAGGCCATCGAGGACGAGTTCTTCGGCCTCGCCGCGCGGCCGATGCGGCCCGGCAGCTTCGACCTGCTCTGCCACGCGGTGCTGCACGCAAGGACGCTCGATCAGGCGCTGCGCCGGGCGCTGGATTTCCTGCGCGTGGTGCTCGACCGCCCGCGCGGCACCCTGCGCATCCGCGAAGGCAGCGCCGAGATCGTGCTCGAGGACGTGACCGAGCGCCCGGCCTTCGCCTACCGCACCTACTGGCTGATCCTGATGGGGGTATCCTGCTGGCTGATCGGGCGGCGGATCCCGCTGCGGAATCTCGACTTCGCCTGTCCCGCGCCGCAGCACCGGCAGGATTACCACCAGTTCTTCAACGCGCCCGTGCGCTTCGGCCAGCCGCAGACCCGGCTGCGCTTCGACGCGGCCTACCTGCGCCTTCCCACCGTGCGCTCGGAGCAGGCCCTGGCGCAGTTCCTGCGCGAGGCCCCCGCCAACATCCTCGTACGCTACCGCCACGACCGGGGCACCGCGGCGCGGGTGCGGGCGCGGCTCAAGGAGACGCCGCCCGCCGTGTGGCCGGGGGTGGCCGCACTGGCCGCCGAGATGCGCCTGTCCGAGGCAACGCTGCGTCGGCAGCTGCGGGCCGAGGGCCAGAGCTACGCCGCGCTTCGGGGCGAGATGCTGTCGGTGGCGGCGCAGCGGCTCCTGCGCGAGACCGACCGGCCGGTGGCGGCGATCGCCGAGGCGCTGGGGTACAGCGAGGCCGGGGCCTTCTACCGCGCCTTCCGGGGCTGGACCGGGCAGAGCCCCGGCGCCTTCCGGCAGGCGGCGCGGGCCGGGGCCGGCGGTGGTGCGGATCCGGACTCTGCCTGAAAAACCGGCAAACGGCATTTCGCCGCGCGTATTCTGCGTGATCCGGCGGCTCTTTCTGCGGCTGCGAGGCCCGCTCGCGCGGCTTCGTTGACAAGCGAAACGGGACGGGCGCCGATAGGGCGAGACGGCCCAGGCGCTGCAGGGGGCGACCCTGATGCGCCCGGGGCGAAACGGCGGGCCGCCAGTTACGACTCTCGGGGGAGTGGCATGAGCAAGGTCATCGATTATTACTTCGGACCGATTTCAGGATACGCCTATCTCGGACACGCCGCGCTCATGGCGCTGGCGCGCGAGACCGGCGCAAGGGTCCGTTTCCTGCCCATCGACATGGTGAAGGTCTACGAGGCAAGCGGTCTCCGCCCGCCCTACGACCAGTCCGACGCGGCGCGCAGCTACCGGGTCGAGGACCAGCGGCGTCTGGCGCGGATGCGGGGCCTGCGGATGAAGGTCGGCCCCGAGAACTACCCGGCCGACACGCGGCTTGCCTGCCGGGTGATCCTCGCGGCGGGGCGGCTGGGGCTGGATCAGGACAGCATCGCCATGGCCTGCCTGCGCGGCACCTGGGCCGAAGGGCGCAACATCGCCGATCCGGGCGACCTCGGCGAGGCCCTGCGCCAGATCGACATGCCCTGCATGGACCTCCTGCACACCGCCGAGACCGAGGAGTTGCGCGACGAGGCCGTCGCGGTGACCCAGGCGGCCATCGACGCTGGCGTCTTCGGCTCGCCCACCTACGTGATCGACGGCGAGCGCTTCTGGGGCCAGGATCGGCTGGATTTCATGCGCGAGGCGCTGCGCAAGGTCGCCGCCTGAACGGTCGGGACCGACCAGCGTCACGCTGACAGGCGGGCCCGTCGGGCAGAGACCTGCCGAAGACGTCTCCATCGGCGCCCCGTCCGGGCATGGACGGGGCGTTTTGCGTTGAAGACCCGGGCATGCGGGCTAGTCTTGGGCATCAGGGTTGCCGTCCCGCGCCGCAGGCGCATGGGCGGTGACTTGCGCCGGAGGTGGAGCAGCTGAAACAAGCACCTGAGGTGCGGCAGCCAAGCCCTGCGCCACGGGTGCAGGGGCTGACGTCTGCACCCGTGGTACGGCCACCAAGCCCCGCGCGGAAGGTGCGGGACCTGACATCCGCTCCGCAAGGGGCAGCCCTGCGCCGCCCGGCGCAACGAGACCGACACGCGCCACAGGCGCCGCACCGACCCGCTGCGCCACCGGCGCAACCCGGCCCCTCACACAGCACGTGCAGGGCCACCCGTGCGCCAAGAGGCGCAGAGCCGGCCCCTCGCGCCGCCGCCCGACGGCGGATGCGCCGAGCAAGGGGCGCCCCGACCGGGGTTCACGCGCCGATGCGCCGTCCGGCGTCGCGCAACGACAGAACGGAGACGACATGAAGGACATGCCCGAAATCGCCAGTGACTGCGACGCCGCCCAGCACCGCGCCCAGTGGTGTCAGGACGTGCTCAACACCGCGCCCGACCGCTTCGCGGCGGGGCGGGACATCGCCCGGCGGCTCGGGGCGCTGGTCGAGGGCGACCGCGTCGAGTTCGGGTTCTGGACCCCGGAGCTGCAGGATTGGCGCATTGCCGACGGCGACGTCTTCCTCGAGATCCTGCGCCCGGACGAGGCCATCGACCTGACCGCCAGCCAGAGCGACGTGTCCTTCGACCGGGTGCTGCTGCCGGTGTCCCGCTGCGAGGCCTTCACCTTTGCCGCCGCCACCGGGCTGCACGCCGGCGACCGCGACCGGGTCGGCGATTTCTACGCGCTGGTCTACCGCGGGCAGGAGGGCGACTACCACCGCATCCTCGACCCGCTGGCGGCCTCGCTGCCCTATGGCGCCTTCGCCCCGGCCGAGATCTACGATCTTCCCGCCATGCAGGCCCGGCGGCAGGACAAGGGCTATTTCGAGCAGGTCCGCAAGGACGGCCCGCACAAGTTCGCGCCGCCGACCTCGATCCTGCAGGTGCACGTGCCCACCGCCACCCCCGGCGGCACGCTGGCCTCGCTCACCCGCCAGTTCGAGCGGCTCGCCGCGCGCGTGGGGGCGGGGCTGACGCTCGAGCCCGACGAAGAGCTCCTCGCGGGGTACGACGCAGTGCAGCTGCTGCCGGTGGAGCCCACGACGGTCTACGAGGCCGGTCCCGCGTTCTGGACCGACACCGACAGCGACGAGACCCGCGTCACCGCCCACCTGATGCGGCCCGACACCACGAACTGGGGCTATGACATCGTGATCTCGGGCATGGCCACGGTGAACCCGGTGCTGCTCGAGACCGCGCGTCCGGACGAGCTGGTGGACCTTGCCGCGGTGCTGCACAACTTCCCGCACTGGCCCAAGATGCTGGTGCTGGACGTGGTCTTCGGCCACTCGGACAATCAGGGCCTCGGCGTGCTCAACAGCCATTTCTTCGCCGGGCCGAACATGTACGGCCAGAACCTCGCCTACCATAACCCCTTCGTGCGGGCGATCCTGCTCGAGATGCAGCGCCGCAAGGTGGATTTCGGCGCCGACGGGGTGCGCGTCGACGGGGCGCAGGATTTCAAGTGGTGGGACGCCTCCACGCAGGAGATGCGCCACGACGACGCCTACCTGCAGGAGATGTCCGACCTCGTGCAGAACGTGGCCGGTGTCGACTACCGCCCGTGGTTCGTCTTCGAGGACGGTCGGCCGTGGCCGCAGGAAGACTGGGAGCTGAGCTCGGACTACCGCGCGGTCATCGAGAACCAGAAGGAGACCGACCCGGACGTGTTCCAGTGGGGGCCGCTGACCTTCGCCCACAACACGCCCTTCATCTACACCTTCTGGCTGTCCAAGTACTGGCGCCTGCAGGAGATCCTGAAGCGCGGCTCGAACTGGATCTCGGGGACCGCGAACCACGACACGCTGCGCCGGGGTACGCAGGTGAACCCCAAGCTCAACATCAACACCCGTCTCGGCGACACCAAGATGGAGATCCTCGACAAGGCCTACGACAACCCCGCGGTGTCGATCCTGACCTATGCCGCGCTGCCGGGCGTGCCGATGGATTTCCTCAATGCCACCGCCCGGGCCAGCTGGGGCTTCATCCGCAACCAGGATGACAAGTACGGGGTGAAGGTCGTCTCCGAGGAGGCGATCTCGCTTAAATGGCAGGTGGACGAGTACAGCTACTCGGTGCCCGGTGCCTTCCGCTGGCTCAAGGAACTGGGCTTCGAGACCCGCGAGGATCTCGCCCGCTTCCTCGAGTTCCTGCCGGCACTGGTCGACGTGACGGACTACGACCTCAACACGATTGCCACGCTGCTGAACGCGGTCGAGCCGCCGCTGGCGGGGCCGCGCCCGATCACCGTGGGCGGGCTCAAGCAGATCGCGCGGGCGTGGATGGATGACATGCACGAATATTGCAACGTCTCGCATTCGACCTCGAAGCTCGACCCGGTGCAGACCAACGCCATGCGGCGGCTGCGGATGTTCCGGCTGAACAACCCGTGGCTGCGGCAGAACCTGGGCCCGGACGACCATTTCCGCTATCTCGAGCCCATCGACGGGCGCACGGTCTTCGTGGCGCTGCGCAATGCGCCGCAGGGGGGCGAGGTCTTCACCGTCTGCCACATGGAGGGCGGCGAGACCGATGACATCGACCCGCTCGACCTGCTGCCCGACAGCGTCAGCCGCAACGACTGGCACCTGACGATCCGCGGCCCCGGGATCGGGGCGGACTACATCGGCGGCCCGCTGGTGCTGCGCGACAGCATGGGGCTGGTGTTCACCCGCGGGCTCGACATCACCCACCTCGCGGGCGAGCCGCACTGAGCCTGCGCCAGGGCCTGCGCTCTGACCTGAGCCTGCGCCGGGGCCTGCGCTCGGACCTGAGCGTGAGCCGTGACATGGGCGTGGTCTTTGTCCGGGTCTCGGTTGGGGCCCGGGCGTGAAGCGTGGCCCGAGCGCGGTCGACAACTGCATCTGGGTCCGGTCTTGAGCTCGGGCCTGGGACCGGCTGAGGGCCTCCGATACATGTCGCGCCGCGGGGGGAACCGGGATCGGGCAGAGCGTCGTCCGGGGCGGTAAGGACGCCAGGCCGGAAAAGCCCTCAGGCCGAGACGGCGATCGGGGCGCGGGCGTGCCAGAGCGCGCGGGCGACGTCGAGCGGCTCCGGCACGCCCAGCGTGTCGAGCGCCAGCGCGGCGGTGCCGGTGACCACGGCCTCGGCGAAGGGGTCGTGCAGGCTGCCGTCCCAGAGCGCGCTCAGCATCGCCCCGTCGGTGGCGCCGTCGTCGAGGCGCCGGGTCTCCTCGGGCAGGAGCGCGGGGAAGCTGGTCTCCCACGCCGCGCCGCCGCGCAGGCCGAAGCCCGCGATGGCCTTGCAGGGGTGGCGCTCGAACTCGCCGCCACCGCCCTTGATCACGGTCAGCGCCTCGAGCCCCAGCAGCGCGCCCGCATCCGCCTGCAGCAGCCGGTAGGGCGGGTGGAAGACCCCCTGCACGCTGACCGGGGCCGCGCCGGGGTTCAGCATCCGGCACACGGTGTTGATGCAGGAGCGCAGGTGCAGCACGTCGCGCAGCGTCAGCAGCGAGAAGAGCGCCGGCGACAGCGTCTCGAGCGGCAGGTAGGCGATGCCGTCCCGCGCCATCAGCGCGCCGGCCTCGGCGCCGCTGCCGGCCACCGCGATGCCGAGGGTGCCGAGCCCGTCGCGGATCGCCCGGTCGGCGCCGTTCCAGCCGTGCAGCAGCACCGGGTGGCCGCCGGCGGCCACCAGCCGCGCCGAGAGCAGGAACCACGGCAGCCCGCGCGTGCGCCCGGCGGCGTAGCAGGGCCAGTCGAGCGCCGGGCGCGGCAGCGCGGGCAGGCTCGCCTGCGCCTCGGCGGCGAAGCCCGAGATCTCGTCCGCGGTCTCGCCCTTCATCCGCATCAGCATCAGCAGCGCCCCCACCGCATGTGGGTCGGCCTCGCCCGAGAGCATCAGGCGCATCGCGTCGCGCGCCTCCTCGTGGGTCAGGGATCGCGACCGTCCGGGGCCGCGCCCCAGCGTGCGGACATGGGCGCCAAGGCTCATTCGGCGGCTTCCTTTGCATGGGCGGCAGCAAGGATCGCCGCCAGTTCCGGGCGGCAGGAGCCGCAGTTGGTGCCGGCCTCGAGCGCCGCGCCGATCTGCTCGACGGACACGAGACCCTGGCTCTCGATGGCGGCGAGGATGGTGTTCACGCCGACGTTGAAGCAGGAGCAGACCAGCGGGCCGGGGTCGGGGCGGTCGGCGGGCGGCTGCCCGGTGAGCGCGTCCCAGGCCTCGGTGCCGGGCAGGGTGGCGAGGTAGTCGCGCTTGAGCGCCACAGGCTCTGGCCCGGCGAAGAGCGCGGCGATCAGCCGTCCCTCGCGGTGGAAGGCAATGCGGGCGAGGCCGCGCCGGGCGTCGATCAGCACCTGCGCCTCGGCGTCGCCGGGGGCGAGACCGAAGAGCGCGCGGGCCTCGGCCTCCCAGTCCTGCGGCACGGTGGCACCGGCAAGCTCGGCCCGCCAGCCGGCGCGGGTGCGGGCCCGGGCCCAGTAGTCGCAGGACGGATCGAGCCGGTCGGCGGCGATGGCAAAGCCGTACCACGCCGCCTCGAAGCGGCGCACGGCGCAGACGCTGGCCTTGCTCTCGGGCTGGCCGGAGACCGGGTCGGTCACCGGCGCCACCAGCACGTCGATGCGGGCGCTGGGCGCGGTCTCGCCGGTCCAGTGCATCGGCGCGAAGACGTCGCCCGGCTGCACTGCGTCGGTGATCCGGGCGCGCAGCACCGCCGAGCCCTGCGTGCTCTCGACCCGCACGAGGTCGGCGGCGGCGATGCCGAGCCGCTCTGCGTCGCGCGGGTGGATCTCGAGGAAGGGCTCTGCCAGATGCGCCGCCAGCCGGGGCGAGCGCGCGGTGCGGGTCATCGTGTGCCACTGGTCGCGGATGCGCCCGGTGTTGAGCCGGAACGGGAAGCGCGGACCCTGCTTCGCGGCGGGCGGGCGGTAGCGGATCGGCAGCATCCGGGCCTTGCCGTCGGCGTGGTAGAACCGGCCGTCGCCGAAGAAGCGCCCGCCGGAGCGCTCGCCCGCGAAGGGCCAGCGGAACGGCTCCAGCGTCTCGTAGCGGCTGTCGGAGATGTCTGCGTGGCCCGAGATGTCGAAGTCGCGCCCGAGCTTGCCCGCGATGCCCGAAAGCGCCGCGTATTCGCGAAAGATCTCGGCGGGCGTGGCGTAGTCGAAGGCGTCGTGCCAGCCCATGCGGCGACCGACCTCGGCGAGGATCGCCCAGTCGGGCCGCGCCGCGCCCGGTGCGGGCAGGGCGGCGCGTTGCCGGCTGATGGTGCGGTCCGAGTTGGTCACCGTGCCGTCCTTCTCTCCCCAGGCGGTGGCGGGCAGCAGCACATCGGCCAGCCGCGCCGTGTCGTTGGCCCCGGTGATATCCGAAACCACGACGAAGTCACAGCCCGCGATGGCCGACGTCACCGCATCGGCATCTGGCATGGTCACGGCGGGGTTGGTGTGGATGATCCAGAGCGCCTTGATGCGCCCGTCGCCCACCGCCTCGAACATCTCGACGGCCTTCATGCCGGGGGCGGCGGCCATGCGCGGGCTCTCCCAGAACGCGTGCACGGCGGCGCGGTGGTCGGCGTTCTCGATGTCGAGATGGCACGCCAGCATGTTGGCAAGCCCGCCCACCTCGCGCCCGCCCATGGCGTTGGGCTGGCCGGTGACCGAGAACGGCCCGCAGCCAATGGTGCCGATGCGGCCGGTGGCGAGGTGGCAGTTGAGGATGGCGTTGACCTTGTCGCTCCCCGACGAAGACTGGTTCACGCCCTGGCTGTAGATCGTCACCACCTTCGGCGTGCGGATCCAGAGGTCGTAGAAGGCGGCGAGATCGTTCTCGGACAGCCCCGTCACCTCGGCCCGGTCGCTGGAGGCGGCGGCGAGCGCGTCGTCGAAGCCCTGCACGGAGGGGATGAAACCCTCGTCCACCGCATCGGCGTCGTGGATGGCGCAGAGCAACCCGTTGAAGAGCGCCGCATCGGTCCCGGCCCGAAGCGCGAGGTGCATGTCCGCCCCGTCGCAGGACGCAGTGCGCCGCGGGTCGATCACCACGAGCCTGGTGCCACGCGTCTTCCTTGCCGCGAGGATGCGCTGGTAGAGCACCGGATGGCACCACGCGAGGTTGCTGCCCACCAGCACGATCAGGTCGGCCTCTTCGAGGTCCTCGTAGGTGCCGGGCACGGTGTCGGTGCCGAAGGCGCGGCGGTGGCCCGCCACCGACGAGGCCATGCAGAGCCGTGAATTGGTGTCGATGTTGGCGCCGCCGATGTAGCCCTTCATCAACTTGTTGGCGATGTAGTAATCCTCTGTCAGCAGTTGGCCGGAGACGTAGAAGGCCACGCTCTCCGGCCCGTGTTGCCCGATGGTCTCCCGGAACCGGTCCGCGACGAGGGTGAGGGCCTCGTCCCAGCCGGTCTCGGTGCCACGCACGACGGGGGAGAGCAGGCGGCCCTCCGGCCCGAGGGTTTCAGCGAGGGCAGAGCCCTTGGAGCAGAGCTTGCCGAAATTGGCGGGGTGGACCGGATCGCCCCGGACCTCGAGACCGCCGTCCCCGGTGGGGCGCAGGCGCACGCCGCAGCCCACGCCGCAATAGGGGCAGGTGGACCGGATTTCGCAGGCTCGCGCGTCGGTCATCACGCGGCACTCCGCCTCGAGACGGCGGCGCCGTCCAGCAGGATGCGCCCGTCCTCGAGCCGCACCGGGTAGGTCGAGATGCGGCCGTCGTCGGCGCCCTGCGCCTCGCCGGTGTTGAGGTCGAACACCCAGTTGTGCAGCGGGCAGGTGACCTTGTGGCCATGCACGATGCCCTCGGAGAGCGGGCCCTTCTTGTGGGGGCAGGTGTTCGACGCGGCGAACACCTCGGCCTCGTCGGTGCGGAACACCGCGACGCAGCCCACGTGGGTCTTGACCAGACGGGCTCCGCGCAGGGGCACGTCGTCGATATGTCCGATGTCGATCCAGCTCATTCCGCAGCCTCCACGGTAAGATCGGCGAGGGGCTGGAAGCGGCGCGCCGCGTCCGGTACGGCCCGCTCGGCCCAGGGGTCCACTTGGTAGACGCTCTGCGACACGTCGAAACGGTCGACCAGCGCCTTGCGTTCGGCGTCGTCGGCAAGCACCTCCTTCACCCAGTCGAGCCCGACCTTGGCCACCCACTTGTAGGGGCGGTCGAGATACCTGGCGGTCTCGCGGTAGAGCTGGATGAAGGCAGTGGTCCACTCGATGGCCTCGTCCTCGGTCCGGACGTCGACGAGCCGCTCGGTCTCCTTCACGTCCATGCCCGCGGCCCCCGCGACACCGACCTGGTAGCCGCTGTCGACGCAGATGATGCCCACGTCCTTGCAGGTGGCCTCGGCGCAGTTCCGCGGGCAGCCCGAGACGGCGAGCTTGACCTTGTGCGGCGTCCAGCTGCCCCACAGCTTCTTCTCGAGCCTGATGCCGAGCCCGGTGCTGTCCTGCGTGCCGAAGCGGCACCAGTCCGAGCCCACGCAGGTCTTCACCGTCCGCAGGCCCTTGGTGTAGGCGTGCCCCGAGACCATGCCGGCCTCGTTGAGGTCGTACCAGATCGCCGGAAGGTCTTCCTTCTTCACGCCGAGCAGGTCGATGCGCTGGCCGCCGGTGACCTTGACCACCGCGTCGTATTTCTTCGCGGCCTCGGCGATGGCGATGAGCTCTTCCGGCGTGGTCATGCCGCCCCACATGCGGGGCATGACCGAATAGGTGCCGTCCTTCTGGATGTTGGCGTGGTTGCGCTCGTTGACGAAGCGGCTTTGCGGGTCGTCCCTGTAGTCCAGCGGCCAGTCCGCCAGCAGGTAGTAGTTCACCGCCGGGCGGCAGACGTGGCAGCCGTTGCGGGTCTTCCAGCCAAGCTCCTGCCAGACAGCCTCCTGCGACTTCAGCTCCGCGGTCTTGATCAGGCGCCGCACGTCCTCGTGGGTGAGGTCGGTGCAGCCGCAGACCGGCTGGGCGGCGGGGATGACGAAATCGTCGCCCAGCGTGACCGAGAGCACCTGTTCCACCAGCCCCGTGCAGGTCCCGCAGGAGGCCGAGGCCTTGGTGGTGGCGCGGATCGCGCCGAGATCCGAGGCACCGGCCTCGATCGCCTTGACGATATCGCCCTTGCAGACGCCGTTGCAGCCACAAATTTCCGCATCAGGCGGCAATGCTGCAACGGCTGACAGAGGGTCCGCGGAGGCGCCCCCCTGGTAGGACGGGCCGAAGATCAGCGTCTCGCGCATCTCCGAGATGTCCCCGCCTTCCTTGATGAGGCCGAAGAACCAGTTGCCATCGGCAGTGTCGCCATACATCACCGCGCCGATCAGGCGGTCGTTCTCGATGACGAGGCGCTTGTAGATGCCGCGGGCGGGGTCGCGGTAGACGATGTCCTCGCGGCCCGGCGCATCGGCGAAATCGCCCGCCGAGAACAGGTCGCAGCCGGTGACCTTGAGCTTGGTCGAGAGCTCGCGCATGGCGAATGTCTCGGGCTCGCCCACGAGGGTCTTCGCCAGCACCCTGGCCTGGTCGTAGAGCGGCGCCACGAGGCCGAAGAGGTTGCCGTTGTATTCCACGCATTCGCCGACGGCGAAGACGTCCGGGGTCTCGGTGCGCATCTGCGCATCGACCTTGATGGCGCGGCCGCAGGGGATGCCGCTGTCCTGCGCCAGCGTCACGGCGGGGCGGATGCCCACCGCCATCACCACGATGTCGCAGGGCAGCTCGGTGCCGTCGGCAAGGTTCACCTGCTCGGCGCGGCCGTTGCCGATGATCTCCCTGGTCGAGGCCTCGAGCAGCACGGTGATGCCGCGCTTCTCGAGATCCTTCTTCAGAAGGTACCCCGCCGCCGGATCAAGCTGGCGCTCCATCAGATGCGAGGCAATGTGCAGCACGGTCACCTCCATGCCGCGCAGGCGCAGCGCCGCCGCGGCCTCGAGCCCGAGCAGGCCGCCGCCGATGACGACCGCCTTCGAGCCCGGCTTGCCCGCGGCCTCGACCATGGCGGTGGTGTCCTCGAGGTCGCGGAAGGCGACCACCCCGGGCAGGTCATGGCCCGGGCAGGGGATGATGAAGGCCGACGAGCCGGTGCCGAAGACCAGCTTGTCGTAGGCGACCTCGCCCTTCTCGCCCACCACGACCTTGCGCGAGGGGTCGACGCTCAGGACCTTCTCGCCGAAGCGGCAGGTGACCTTGTTGGCGGCGTACCAGGCGTCGTCGTGGGTGACGATCTCGGCGTAGCTCTTTTCGCCCGAGAGCACCGGCGACAGCATGATGCGGTTGTAGTTGCCGCGCGGTTCGGCGTTGAAGACGGTGATCTCGAAGGCGTCGGGCGCGGCGTCAAGGAGATGCTCCAGCATCCGCCCCGAGGCCATGCCCGCTCCGATGACGACGAGTTTCTGCATTGCTGCGGCTCCTCTCAGACGTACCAGGCGACGATGTGCGCGATGGCGCCGTCGTCGTAGATGGGCAGGGCGACCATGGCGTCGTAGCCCTCGGTCAGCTTGGGTGAGCCGGCGAAGATCTCGGGCAGGCCCGAGGCCAGCACGCGGCCGACGTTGCCCTGATTGGCGGCGATGCGGCGCGGCGGCTCCTGCGTGTCGTCGGTCCAGAGCGCGCCCTCGCGCTCGCAGATGCCGTCGACGAGGATCGCGGCTTTGTCCTTGCCGACCTTCACGGGCCGGGCGTCCCAGATCTCGAACCGGCGGGCGATGGGGGTGCCGCGCGCCGAAAGCAGCGTCAGCACGAAGGTCTTGTCGCCGGGCACCGGGATCGGCAGGCCGAGGCCTGTGGTCAGCCCGGCCTTGCCGGCGCTGTCGGCGCGGATGAAGCGGTAGCCCGAGCCGAGGTCGCGGAACAGCATCGGCGTCTCGGCCGACCACACGCCGCCGGGCAGGCCCTGGCCGCGCGGGAAATGCGTGTGCTGCGACACCCATTCGAAATGCTTGGCGGCGCCGTAGTAGCCGTCGTCGAGCATCAGAAGCCCGTCGGCCTCGTGCCAGACCTCGATGGCGCCGGTGCGGTTCGCGTCATCGCCGCAGAGCACCACCAGCACCGCCCTGAGCGTGTCGCCGTCGAACACCGGCACCGCCACGGCCGAGGTCAGCCCGGCCTCGGCCGCGGCCTCGATGCGCTTGAAATACGAGCCGTCGAAGCCCTTGAGCACCACCGGGCGCTCTTCGGCCCAGGCCTTGCCCGGCAGGCCCTCGCCCTTGCCGAAGCTGATGGCGCGGGTGGCCTCCTCGAAGGCGGCGAGCCCGCCGTAATTGCCCGTGGCGAGAACCAGCCGGTCCCCCTCGGGTATCCAGTATTCGGTGACCTGGATGAAGGTCTTCACAGGTGCGTCGAGAACGGTGTCCACGAATCTGCCCCCTTGTCATAGAGGTTGCGTTGGGTCGCGCCCCGGCGCGTGGTCCGGGGCACCTGCCTTTCAGGCGGCCTTCTTCTTCTCGGCTTTCGCGTCGGTCTTGCCGTGCTTGCCGTGCTCGTATTCCTCGAGGAAATTCAGCACCTGCTCGCGGTAGAGGTAGTAGTCCGGGTGCTCGAGCAGCGCCTTGCGGGTGCGCGGGCGGGGCAGGTCGACATCGACGATCTTGCCGATGGTGGCCTGCGGGCCGTTGGTCATCATCACCACGCGGTCGGCGAGCAGGATGGCCTCGTCCACGTCATGGGTGACGCAGATCGCGGTGACCTTGGTGCGCGACCAGACCTCCATCAGCACCTCCTGAAGCTCCCAGCGGGTGAGGCTGTCGAGCATGCCGAAGGGCTCGTCGAGCAGCAGCAGCTTCGGCGAGAGGGCGAAGGCCCGGGCGATGCCCACGCGCTGCTTCATGCCGTTCGACATGTCGGCGGCGCCGCGGTCCATGGCATCGGCGAGACCGACGCGCTCGAGGTAGTACTCGACCACCTCCTGGCGCTCGGCCTGGCTGGCGCGGGGGTAGACCTTGTCGACACCGATGGCGCAGTTCTCGCGGGCGGTGAGCCACGGGAAGAGGTTCGGCGACTGGAACACCACGGCGCGCTCGGGATCGGCGCCCTCGACGTGGCGGCCGTCGAGACGGATGCCGCCCCTGGAGATGCTGTTGAGGCCCGCGGCCATGGTCAGCACCGTGGACTTGCCGCAGCCCGAGTGGCCGATCAGCGAGATGAACTCGCCCTTGTTGACCTTGAGGTTGAAATCCTCGACCACGGTCAGCGGCCCCTTGGGGGTGGGGTAGATCTTGTGCAGCTGCGAGAAGTCCAGGAAGCGCTCCTCGATCATGCCTTCCTGCGCCTGTGCCACCGCCGCGGGGATGTCCGAGGCCGCGCCGTGGATCGGGGTGACGTCGGGCAGGTTGCGCGAGCCCTCGGTCTTGGCGCTGATGCCCACGTCCATGAGGTAGGTCGTGACCTCGGCGCGCAGGCGCTTGAAGGTTTCGTCGTGGTTCATCTCGCCCCGGTCGCGCGGGCGCGGGATGGTGACCGGGAACTCGGACCCCAGCGTGCCGTCCGGGTTCAGCGCGATGATGCGGTCGGCCAGCATGATCGCCTCGTCCACGTCGTTGGTGATCAGCACGCAGGTCTTCTTGTCCTGCTCCCAGATGTGCTCGATCTCGTCGGCGAGGTTGGCGCGGGTCAGCGCGTCCAGCGCCGAGAGCGGCTCGTCGAGCAGCAGCACCTCGGGGCTCATGGCGAGCGCCCGCGCCACGTTGACGCGCTGGCGCATGCCGCCCGAAAGCTCGGCCGGGCGGCGCGTGGTGGCGTGGGAGAGGCCGACCATCTTCACGTACCTGGCGACGGTGGCGTCCTTCTCGGCCTTGGGCATCTTCGGGAAGACGCTGTCGAGCGCGAGCCGGACGTTGCCGTTCACCGTGAGCCAGGGCATCAGCGAGTAGTTCTGGAAGATCACGCCGCGCTCGGGGCCTGGGCCGTCGATCGCGGCGCCCTTGAAGGTGACCTTGCCCTTCGTGGGTTTCTCGAGCCCCGCCATCAGGTTGATGAGGGTGGTCTTGCCAGTGCCGGAGAAGCCGAGGAGCACGAGGAACTCGCCCTCCTTCACCTCGAGGTCGATGTCCCTGAGGACGTCGGTCCTGCGGGTGCCTTCGCCGAAGCTCTTCGAGACGTTGTCGAACTTGAGAATGCTCATTGAGGTATCCTTTCGCGTTATCGCTTCGCGACCTGAGCGCTGGCTTGCTTGCGCCATCGCTTCGCTGCCTGAGCGCCGATGGTCTCCGGACGGGACCGGTTCAGCGGTTGTTCGAGAAGGTGAAGAGCGATTGCAGGGCGAACATCACGCGATCGAGCAGGAAGCCGATGATGCCGATGGTGAAGACCGCGACCATGATCTTGGCCAGCGACGAGGAAGAGCCGTTCTGGAACTCGTCCCACACGAACTTGCCGAGGCCGGGGTTCTGGGCGAGCATCTCGGCGGCGATCAGCACCATCCAGCCAACCCCGAGCGACAGGCGCAGGCCGGTGAAGATGAGCGGCAGGGCCGAGGGCAGGACCAGCTTGGTGATCTTGGTCCAGGTGTTCATCTTGAGCACCTTCGAGACGTTGACGAGGTCCTTGTCGATCGAGGCCACGCCGAGCGCGGTGTTGATCAGCGTCGGCCACAGCGAACACAGCGTCACGGTGATCGCCGAGATCAGGAAGGACTTGGAGAAGAGCCCGTCGTTGGTGGCCACCGCGGCGGAGATGATCATCGTCACGATGGGCAGCCATGCCAGCGGCGAGACCGGCTTGAAGATCTGCACCAGCGGGTTGATGGCCGAGTTGGCGTAGGGCGAGAGGCCGGCAAGGATGCCCAGCGGGATGGCGACGCAGGAGCCGATCAGGAAGCCGAAGAACACAGTTTTGATCGAGGTCCAGATCTGCTCGTAGTAGCTTGGCGCGCCAGTGTAGGCGACGTCCTTGACCTGGTCTTCCTTGCCCGCGGCGATGAGCTTCTCGTTGCGCGCCGCGACCATGGTCTCGAACTTCTCCCTCTTCGCGGCCTTGGCTTCGGCGTCCTGGTGCAGGAGCACGGCCTCGTGCCAGACCTCTGCCGGGCCGGGGACGGCGCCGAGCGAGGTCTGCACCCTGGGCGCCAGCGTGCCCCAGAGCAGCAGGAAGGCCACGATGGCGACCAGCGGCACGCCCAGCAGCAGCCAGATGTCCTTCATCTGGGCGCGGGGATTGTCGCCGGCGGCGGCTTTCAGGATCGGGGTGATCCAGGCGAGGCCGAGGACGCGGAACCATGCGTCGGCCTTGTTGATGCGGGTGAAGAGGCGCGCCCGGCGGGCCTCGCGCGCGGCGTCACGGGCGTATTCGGGATCGACGGTGGTCATCGGAGGGTCCTCGGGGTTGGATGGATCGGGACGGGGCGGGCGCATCGCCCCGCCCACCGTCCCGTGGTCTGTCGTCTCGGGAGGTGGGACTCGGGGAGGTGGGGCTCGGGGAAGGGGCGGCAGGCGCACCCGAAGGTGCATCTGCCATCTGTCCTGGAGCGCCCCCAGGCTGCGCCCGTCAGGGCACAGCCTGGAAGCAACATCAGCCCTGGATCTCGTTGCCGATGACCTTCTGCTCACCTTTCAGGCCGATCGGCAGGCTCTCGAGGTAGGCGTTGGGCTGCTTGCCGTCGTATGGGATGCCGTCGATGACGTCCTCGGCCGGGGTCGCGTCCTTGTAGCCGTCGCTGTCCCAGGGGAAGTCGGCCTCGTCGGCGAGCCCCTCGTCGACCAGCGCGCGGGCGGCCTCGAGGTAGATCTCGGGCTTGTAGACCGACCTGGCGATCTCGTCGTACCACGCGTCCGGCTTGGCCTCGGGGATCTGGCCCCAGCGGCGCATCTGGGTGAGGTACCACACCGCGTCCGAGTAGAACGGGTAGGTGGCGTTGTAGCGGAAGAACACGTTGAAGTCGGGAACCTCGCGCTTGTCGCCCTTCTCGTACTCGAAGGTGCCGGTCATAGAGTTGGCGATCACCTCGGCGTCGGCGCCCACGTATTCCGGCTGCGAGAGCATCTGCACCGCTTCCATGCGGTTGGCATTGTCGTTCTCGTCCAGCCACATGGCGGCACGGATCAGCGCCTTGACGACGGCCTTGGTGGTGTTCGGGTTCTCTTCAGCGAACTCGGCGGTGATGCCGAAGACCTTCTCGGGGTTGTTCTTCCACAGCTCGTAGTCGGTGATCACCGGAACGCCGATGCCCTTGAACACGGCCGCCTGGTTCCACGGCTCCCCCACGCAGTAGCCGTAGATGGTGCCGGCCTCGAGGGTGGCGGGCATCTGCGGCGGCGGGGTCACCGAGAGCAGCACCTCGGCGCCGATCTGGCCGGTGACGTTTTCGGGCGAGTAGTAGCCGGGCTCGAGCCCGCCGGCGGCGAGCCAGTAGCGCAGCTCGTAGTTGTGGGTCGAGACCGGGAACACCATGCCCATGTTGAAGGGCTTGCCCTCGGAGCGGTACTTCTCGACCACCGGCGCCAGCGCGGAAGCGCTGATCGGGTGCTGCGGCAGGCCGTCGGCGTTGGTCGGGATGTTGGGCTTCATCTCTTCCCAGACGGCGTTCGACACGGTGATGCCGTTGCCGTTCAGGTCCATCGAGAAGGGGGTGATGATATGCGCCTCGGTGCCGTAGCCGATGGTGGCCGCGAGCGGCTGGCCGGCCAGCATGTGCGCGCCGTCGAGCTGGCCGCCGATCACGCCGTCGAGCAGCACCTTCCAGTTGGCCTGCGCCTCGAGCGTCACGAAGAGGCCTTCGTCGAGGAAGTAGCCCTGCTCGTAGGCCACCGCGAGGGGCGCCATGTCGGTGAGCTTGATGAAGCCGAAGGTCAGCTCGTCCTTTTCGAGGTCCTGCGCGAGAAGCGGCGAGGACAGTGCCGTGGTGGCGGTAAGTGCGAGGAGAAGGTTCTTCATTCGTCCGTTCCGTCCCTGGGTGCTGGTCCGGATGTTGCGTCCCGGACCGAAAAAACAAAAAAGCCGCCGACTGGCCGCGACGGAGGAAGGTCGCGGCAGTCGAGCGGCTTTGCTCGGATATCCCAAACGCTGGGAGAATTTCGGGAAGCAGGCGCCATTGCATGCTTCGTGAAGCTTCTATGCGGGTGAATCGGCGCGCCGGGCAAATGAAAACGCACGAAAGACGTATCTTTTACCGGGTGGTAAAACGGTTCATGCTGCAGATGCACAAAAAAGTCGCGTCAGTTCCGCGAGGGTTCGAAAATGCGGCCGTCGAAGAACGAATCCGGCCCGAGGAAGAGCCGTCCCCCGACCGAGGCCACTGCGGTCTCTTCGCTCAGCGCGCCCTCCATCTTCGAAGAGGCGCCGGGCAGGTCGGCGCGGGTCGGTCTCAGCGCCTCGCGGTAGAGATCGCTGCGGAACACCCCGCGCGCGGCGCGCGCGGCGGTGGTGCGGTCGAGCCCGGTGCGGGCGGCGAGTTGCATGCCGATCCACTCCGCCTGGCTGCGCCACGGGAAGTTCGCGGCGCTGCAGTGGAACTCGACGAAGCCCTCGACCGAGCGTTCCTCGCCCTGCGGCGAGATCACCATGCGCCCGGTGAGCGCGCGGTCGAGGATCTCGGGCGGCAGGTCGAGGTATTCCTTGCGGCTCAGCAGCTCGGCCGCGAGCGTCGGCGCCCCGGGTTCGGCCAGCCAGCGGCCGGCGCGCCAGGTCGCGCGGATCAGCCGGCCGAGCAGGTCGGGCTCGGCCGCGGCCCAGTCGCTGCGGACCGCCAGCACCTTTTCGGGGGCAAACTTCCAGATCGCGTTGCCCGGCAGCAGCAGCGTGCCGACGCCGTTCTCGACCGCCATGCTCCCCCATGGCTCGCCGACGCAGAAGGCGTCGATCTCGCCGGCCTTGAGCGCGTCGGCCATCAGCGAGGGTGGCACGGTGCGGATATCGACGCTCTGCGGGGCGGGGAGCCCCAGCGCCGAGAGCCAGTAGTAGAGCAGCTCGGCGTGCATCGAGAAGGGGAAGGGCACGCCCAGCCGCAGCGGCTGGTCGCAGACCGCGATCAGCGCCTCGCCGGCGGCGCGGGCGTCGCGGAAGCCGAAGTCGTGGCCATGCGCGCGCAGCTTGGCGGCGAGCGCGTTGCTGACCCCGATGCAGTTGCCGTTGACCGACAGCACCGAGACCGCCGAGAGCGCCGTGCCGGTGCCGCCGAGCCCGAGGGCCGCGGCCACGGGCACGGGCGAGAGCATGTGCGCGGCCTCGACCCGGCCGAAGGTCAGCAGATCGCGGACCGAGGACCACGACGGCGCGCGCCGCAGGTCGAGCGCGATGCTCTCCTCGGCGGCGAAGCCCATCTCGTGCGCCACGATGAGCGGCGCGGCATCGACCAGCGGCAGGAAGCCGACAGAGAGCTGAGCCGCGATCATCCCAGCAGTCCCGCCGCGGTGACCAGCGCCGCCGCGACCTCGGCCACCCGGCGGCCCTGGTCCATGGCGGTCTTGCGCAAAAGCGCGTAGGCCTCGTCTTCGTTGATGCCGCGGGCCTTCATCAGCATGCCCTTGGCGCGGTCGATCATCTTGCGCTCTTCCAGCGCCCGCTTGGTCTCGGCAAGCTCGGTGCGCATGCGCTGGAACATGCGGAAGCGGGCAATGGCCGCGTCCATGATCGGCTTCACCCGCTGCGGTTTCATGCCGTCGACGATATAGGCCGAGACCCCGGCCTCGATGGCGGCCTCGGTGAGGCCGGCGCCGTCGCGGTCGACGAACATGGCGACCGGCCGGTCGTGCGGGCCCGAGGCCAGCGCCAGCTCTTCGAGCATGTCGCGCGAGGGGCTCTCGATGTCTATGAGCACCACGTCGGGGTTCAACGCCTGGATGCGGCGAGCAAGCCCGGTGGGTTCTGAGATCACGTGAATGTCGTAGTTTCCGGCATCGCGGAGGCTGTCGACGATCAGCAGCGCGCGGTCGCGGTCAGGTTCGACGACAACGATGGAAAGTGCGGCGGTCATGGCGCCACAAAAGGCCGGGCGGCGGGCGGAAGTAAAGCAGCCGCCCGCGCCGGGGCCTGTCAAACGGGCAGCGTGCCCGTTTCTTGTGCAGTGCGTCAGCCGAGCTCGAGCGTCGCGACCGCATAGAGTGTGTCGGCCGCCTCCGGGGGCGTGCCGCGGTACATGCGGGCGGTCTCGAAGGTGGCGACGAAGCCGCGCGCCTTGAGCGCCTCGCGGAAGCCGCCCTGCGCTGAGGGCACGTCGAGGATGAAGGCCTCTGCGCCGAGCGCGGCGGCGGCCGCATCGGCCAGCGCCAGCGCGGTCTCGCCGTCGGGCGCCACCACCGGGCCGATCTTGCAGCCCTCGCGGCAGAGCCGGGCGGTGGCGAAGCCCGCGGGGCCCTCCGGCCCGTCGAGCACCAGCGTGCGGCGGGTGTCGCAGTCCGCCAGCCACGCCCCGAGGAAGCGCGGGCGGGTGATGCCGTTCGCGGTCTCGTCGAGCGCGGTGAGCGCGGGCAGGTCTTCGGGCGTGGCGCCGCGCAGGGCAGGGGCGGGCCGTGCCGCGCCTTCGAAGCGCGAGGTCGCGCCGGTCAGCGCAAAGCCCGAGCGGGCGTAGTTGGCCTGCTGCTCGGCGACGCCGTCAAGCCCGACGGTGCGCTCGCCCGCATGCGCGAGCGCGTGTTTCCAGAGCGCGAAGGCCACCCCCTTGCCGCGCCAGTCCGGGCGGCAGAGGTAGAGGCCGAGAAAGGCGAAGCTGTCGGAGTGGTTGACCACCGAGATCGCGGCGACGATCTCGCCGTCCTCCTCGGCCACGAAGAACCCCACCGGGTCGGCAGCGTGAAAGGCCCGCGCGTCGTCTAGGCCCGGGTTCCAGCCCTCGTCCGCCGCCCAGTCGATGATCAGGCCGACCTCTTCCGCCGTCGCAGTCCGCATCATTCCGATAGTGCCTCCCTGAGCGATTGCGGCACCGAGCCGCGCTCGCGCAGGTCTAGCGAAGTGAGCAGATCGAGCAAGTGGCTCTTCATCAGGTCCTCGGCCAGCGTGCCGTCTCCGGCGGCGAAGGCCTGCAGCAGCGCGTGGTGGGCGTGACTTTCGCAAAGCGCCGCGCGGCGCTGCCAGTAGAGCGCGATGATCAGGGACGAGCGCGAAACCAGCTGGGCGATGAACTCTTCGACGGTCTTCTGGTCGGCGATGCGGGCGATCTCGACATGGAAGAGCCCCGACAGATGCAGCGCGCGGCCGGTGTCGCCCTCGTCGAGCGCGCGGTGCTCGTCGTCGATGTGCGACTGCAGGCGGGCGAGGGCGGCGGGTGTCATGCGCTCGGCGGCGGAGCGTGCGGTGCGCGGTTCGAGCAGGGCGCGGGCCTCGAACACCTCGCGCGCCTCCTTGACCGTGGGCTGGGCGACAAAGGCGCCGCGGTTGCGGCGCAGGTCCACGAGGTGCATGTGCGCGAGCTTCTGCAACGCCGCGCGCACCACGGTGCGGCTGACGCCGTAGACTTCGCCCACCTCGTCCTCGCTCAGTTTCATGCCCGGCGCCAGCCGGTGTTCGTGGATCGCCGTCGCCATCCTGTCGACGATGCGCTCGTCGCCGCTCTCGGTTTTCTGCGCTGCCCGCGCCATGGTTCTCGTCCCGTCAGCTTGTCCGCCAACTGTGGGGCGGCGGCAGCGATTCTCAAGCCGAAGGGAGGCACATGCCGTTTGTGAGCATGATTGTATACGATTCTCGCTTCAATCATGTGCGCAATCCTGTCGCATAAGCTGAATTCCCGGGCATTCCCGGTCTGGCACCGGCACCGGTGCGAAAAGCCTTTCCCTGCGAACCGGGTGTTGCCGCAGCGTGAGCACAGATCGCAACAGGGGGCCTATGATGCGGACGGAAGACGATCTCGAACTCGTGCACCTGACCAAGCGCTACGGCGACACCGTGGCGGTGCGCGACATCAACCACGTCTTCAACAAGGGCACCTATGTCTGCCTGCTGGGGCCGTCCGGCTGCGGCAAGTCCACGACGCTGCGCATGATCGCCGGGCACGAGGACGTGAGCGACGGCTCGATCCTGCTGCAGGGACAGGACATCGCGCACCTGCCGCCCGCCAAGCGCGGCACTGCCATGATGTTCCAGAGCTATGCGCTGTTCCCGCACCTCTCGGTGCGCGACAACGTGGCGTTCTCGCTGCGGATGAAGGGCGAGGACAGGGCCACGCGCCACCGCGCCGCCGACGAGATGCTCGAACTCGTGGACATGGGCCACCTCGCCGCGCGCCTGCCGGCACAGCTGTCGGGCGGGCAGCAGCAGCGGGTGGCGCTGGCGCGGGCGCTGGTGACCAAGCCGCGGGTGCTGCTGCTCGACGAGCCGCTCTCGGCGCTGGACCCGTTCCTGCGCATCCGGGTGCGGGCCGAGCTCAAGCGTCTGCAGCGCGAACTGGGCATCACCTTCATCCACGTCACCCACGGCCAGGACGAGGCGCTGGCGCTCGCCGACGAGATCGTGGTGATGAACAACGCGGTGATCGAGCAGGCGGGCCACCCGCGCGACGTCTTCGCCGCCCCCCGCACCGAGTTCGTTGCCCGCTTCATGGGCGGGCACAACGTGCTGTCGTGGAACGGCGGCCGCTACGCGCTGCGCGCCGACGACGTGCTGCTGGCGCCGCAGGGCCAGCCCGCGGTCGTGCGCACCGTCGAATACCAGGGGCACCACGTCGCGATGACCGCGGCGATGGGCGAGCAGGAGATCCTCGCCTACGTGCCCGAGGCTGCGTTCTTCGCGGATCCGAAAAGCCCCGGCGATGCGGTCAGCCTCGCCTGGGAAGAAGGGCGGCTGCACCGCCTCGAAGCCTGACGGACGCGCAACGTCCGCACCACAGATCAGACCCGTCCAACGGAGAGAGGACCAATCATGGCCAAAACCGGATACACCCGCCGTGCGCTGCTCAAGGGAGGCGCCGCCGCGGCCGCCGCATCGGCGCTGCCCGCCCCGATGCTGTGGGCGCAGGACATCAAGAACATCACCCTGCGCCAGTTCGGCACCGGCGTGTCGAACCTCAACGAGGTGGGCCAGAAAGTGAAGGAGGATCTCGGCTTCACGCTCGAGATGACCGCGCTCGATTCCGACAGCGTGACCCAGCGCGCCGCGACCCAGCCCGACAGCTTCGACATCGCCGACATCGAGTACTGGATCTGCAAGAAGGTCTGGCCGACCGGCAACCTGCAGGCGATGGATGTCTCGAAGATCGCCAACTACGACAAGATCGTCGGCATCTTCAAGGACGGCAAGCTGACGCCCGAGTCCGAGATCGCGCAGGGCACCGCGCCGCACACCGTGGGCTTCGTCGAGGGCGAGGGGTCGACCACCTTCGCCACCGAGCAGACCAACTGGATGACGCTGATCCCGACGATCTACAACGCCGACACGCTGGGCATCCGCCCGGATCTCATCGGCCGTCCGATCAACAACTGGTCCGAGCTGCTGAACCCCGAGTTCAAGGGCAAGGCCTCGATCCTCGACATCTCGTCGATCGGCATCATGGACATGGCGATGGTCTGCGAGTCGATGGGCGAGATCCAGTACGGCGACAAGGGCAACATGACCCGCGAGGAGATCGACAAGACCTTCGCGATCTTCACCGAGGCCAAGCGCAACGGCCAGTTCCGCGCCTTCTGGAAGACCTTCGACGAGTCGGTGAACCTGATGGCCTCGGGTGAGGTAGTGATCCAGTCGATGTGGTCGCCCGCCATCACCGCGGTGAAGTCGCGCGGCATCGACTGCGTCTACCAGCCGCTGGAAGAGGGCTACCGCTCGTGGGGCGGCGGCATCGGCCTGTCGAAGTCGCTGACCGGCATGGAGCTGGACGCGGCCTACGACTACATCAACTGGTACCTCTCGGGCTGGGTCGGCGGCTTCCTGATGCGCCAGGGCTACTACTCGGCGGTGCCCGACACCTCGAAGGAGTTCATGTCCGAGAACGAGTGGGGCTACTGGTTCGAGGGCAAGGAAGCCACCGCCGAGATCACCTCGCCCTTCGGCGACGTGCTGGCGCAGGCCGGCGACACCCGCGACGGCGGCTCGTTCTACGACCGCATGGGCTCGGTCGCCTGCTGGAACGCCGTCATGGACGAGAACCAGTACATGGTCCGCAAGTGGAACGAGTTCATCGCGTCCTGAGCGTGACGAGCGGTTTCGCCGGCTGACGCCGGCGACCGGCCGGGGGGCTTCCGCCCCCCGGACCCCCCGAGAGTTCAGGGGCAAGATGAAGACAGGGGCCATGTGCCGAGGGGCTGATCCGAAATGCTGAAGAACCGCCATGTGACGGGCTGGCTGCAGGCCGCGCCGCTATCGCTGATCCTCGCGGGGTTCCTGATCCTGCCGATCGCGACCATCGTGACAGTGAGCTTCTGGCAGGCCACCGAGTTCTCGATCATCCCGGCGTTCTCGATGGAGAACTACGCGTTCCTGTTCGGCTCGGACGTGACCTACCGGGTGTTCCTCGCCACCTTCAAATATGCCGCGATCACATGGGCGCTGACCCTGCTGATCGGCTTCACGGTGGCCTATTACCTGGCCTTCCACATCCGCTCGCAGACGGTGCAGATTGCGCTGTTCCTGCTGTGCACCATCCCGTTCTGGACATCGAACATCATCCGGATGATCTCGTGGATCCCGTTCCTCGGGCGCAACGGCATCGCCAACAGCACGCTGATCGACCTCGGGCTGATCGACGCGCCGCTGGAGTGGCTGCTCTATTCCGATTTCTCGGTGATCCTTGCCTTCGTGCATCTCTACACGCTGTTCATGGTGGTGCCGATCTTCAACACCATGATGCGCATCGACCGCTCGCTGATCGAGGCGGCCTACGACAACGGCGCGAGCGGCTGGCAGACGCTGATGCACGTGATCGTGCCCCTGACCAAGCCCGGGATCATGATCGGCACCATCTTCGTGCTGACGCTGATCATGGGCGATTTCATCACCGTGCGCTTCATGAGCGGTTCGCAGAAGGCCAATGTCGGCCGGCTGATCTCGAACGACATCTCGCTGCTGCAGTATCCCTCTGCCGCGGCCACCGCCGTGGTGCTGCTCTGCACGGTGCTGATCGTGATCGGCATCCTGCTGCGCTTCGTCGACATCCGGAAGGAGCTCTGAGCCATGCCCCTCATCGCAACCCGCGCCGCGCGTGCCCGCAAGGAGAGCTGACATGGAAAAGCGTTCCCGCTCCTTCTACGTGCTGACCGCCTTCTTCGCGCTCTTCATCCTGTTCCTCTACGGCCCGACGCTGACCATCGGCGTGCTGAGCTTCCAGGGGCCGCAGGGCGGTCTGACCTTCCCGATGAACGGCGTCTCGCTGCACTGGTTCCGCGACCTCTTCGAGGAGCAGGCGGTGGGAGACATCTGGGGCGCCTTCCGCCGCAGCCTCGCGCTGGGGCTGATGGTCATGGTCACCACCGTCGTGGTCTCGGTGATGGGCGGGCTCGCCTTCCGCAAGCGCTTTGCCGGGTCGGGGGCGCTTTTCTACCTGATCATCGCGTCGCTGGTCATTCCCTCGATCCTGATCTCGCTGGGCGTGGGGCTGATCTTCAACCAGTTCGGTCTGCGGGTGCACTGGGCGACCTCGGGCTTCGGCTCGCAGCTGACCTGGACGCTGCCCTTCGGCCTGCTCATCATGTTCGCGGTCTTCAACCGTTTCGACCGCTCCTACGAGGAGGCCGCCCGCGACCAGGGCGCCAGCGCGTGGCAGACCATCCGCTTCGTGGTGCTGCCGATCATCGCGCCCTCGCTGATCGGGGTGGCGCTCTTCGGCTTCACGCTGAGCTACGACGAGTTCGCCCGGACCCTGCTCACATCGGGCAGTTACAACACCCTGCCGCTCGAGATCTTCGGCATGACCACCAACGTCACCACGCCGGTGATCTACGCGCTGGGCACGCTGACGACGCTGTTCTCCTTCCTCATCATCGGGGCCTTCATCGTCACCGTCTGGGGGCTGGGCAAGCGGCGGGCGCGGCTCGGGTCGGACGCGGGCAAGGGCCTCTGAGGTGATCCTTTTCATCAACCCGAATTCCTCGGCCCACATGACCGAGAGCATCGTGGCCGCGGCGCGCGGGGCGCTGCCCGGGGTGGCGATCGAGGGCTGGACCAACGCGGAGGGTCCGGTGGCGATCCAGGGCGCCGAGGATGGCGAGGCGGCGGTGCCGGGGCTGCTGGCGCTGCTGCCGGCGGCACAGGCGGCGGGCGCGCGGGCCATCGTCATCGCCTGCTTCGACGACACCGGACTGGCCGAGGCGCGGGCCGCGGCGCATTGCCCGGTGATCGGCATCGGACAGGCGGGCTACCACGCGGCAACGCTGCTCGGGGCGCGCTTCGCGGTGCTGACCACGCTCGCGGTCTCGGTGCCGGTGATCGCGGGCAACATCGCGGCGCAGGGCTTTGCCGGGGCCTGCACCGAGGTGCGGCCGAGCGGCTACGGCGTGCTCGCGGTGGAGGAGGGCGCGCCGCAGGTGCTGGCGGACCTTCGGAAGGGGCTCGCCAAGCTGGGCGCGGCGGGCGCGGAGGCGGTGGTGCTGGGCTGCGCCGGCATGTGCACCCATCACGCGGCGCTGCAGGAGGGCATGCCGGTGCGCGTGGTCGACGGGGTGCGCGCGGCGGCGCGGCTGGCCGAGGCGCTTGCCGGGCTCTGACGGGCTCTGACGGCGGCTGCCTGCACAGGGCCTGTGCGGCGGCTCACGCTTTCGCTCGCGCCACGGCGGGCTATGTTCCCGCCGAACAAGGAGCGTGACATGGAAATCGGTCTCTACACATTCGGCGACGTCGGCACCAACCCCGTCACGGGCGAGCGCATCGACGCGCGGCGGCGCCTGAAGGACCTGCTCGAGGAGATACGGCTCGCCGACGAGGTCGGGCTCGATGTCTTCGGGCTGGGCGAGCATCACCGGCCGAATTACGCGATCTCGTCGCCCTCCACGGTGCTGGCGGCGGCGGCCTCGGTGACGAAGAACATCCGCCTGAGCTCGGCGGTCTCGGTGCTGAGCTCGGACGACCCGATCCGGGTGTTCCAGCAGTTTGCCACCGTCGATAACCTCTCGGACGGGCGGGCCGAGCTGATGGTCGGGCGTGGCAGCTTCATCGAGAGCTTCCCGCTCTTCGGCTACGACCTGAACGACTACGACGCGCTCTTCGAGGAAAAGCTCGCCATGCTGCTCGCCATCAACGAGCAGGAGCGGCTGAACTGGCCGGGGACGGCGCATACGCCCAAGGTCGACCGGCAAGGGGTCTACCCCCGCCCGGTGGACGGCTCGCTGCCGGTCTGGGTGGCGGCGGGCGGCACGCCGCAGAGCATGGTCCGGGCGGGGGCGCTCGGCTGCCCGCTGGCGCTGGCGATCATCGGCGGCGAGCCGCGCCGCTTCGCGCCGCTGGCGGATCTCTACCGTCGCGCCGCCGCACAGGCGGGCAACGAGGACAAGGCGCGGGTGTCGCTGAACGTGCACGGCTTCGTGGGCGAGGACGGCAAGCGCGCGGCGGACATCTTCTTCCCGGCGCAGAAGGCGGTGATGGACCAGCTCGGGCGCGAGCGCGGCTGGGGCCCGCAGAGCCGGGCGCAGTTCGAGGCGGGCATCGGCCCGGAAGGCGCGCAGTTCGTGGGCTCGCCGGCGCAGATCGTCGACAAGATCCTGTCGCTGCGCGAGGACCTCGGTTTTGATCGCGTCACCATCCAGATGGCGATCGGGGTGATCGAGCAGTCGGAGATGCTGAAGGCGATCGAGGTGCTCGGCACCAAGGTCGCGCCGGAACTGCGCAAGGCGGGCTGAAGGCCGGTCCGGGCGTTGCTTGCGGCGGTATCATCGCGGGACTTGGCTGCGCGTGAATACGTCGATGAAGGATTTGGGAGGCGGCGAGCGTGACAAGGCAAGAGGGGGGCGCTGCCCCCTCGGCCTGCGGCCTCACCCCCGGAGTTTGCCTTGCAAGATGAAGGGCGGAGGCCGGCGCGGGGCGGCATGTGTCTTCATCTTGCCGAATAAACTCCCGCCGGAGGCATCCGGCGCTGGCCGCCCCTCGCAGGGGCTGGCGGATCAGCGGATGCTGCGGATCGAGCTGTCGAGGAGGTGCTTCGTGTAGCTGTGCCCGGCTTCGAGGGCGCGCATCTTCTCGACGTCCAGCAGCTCGACGATCTCGCCGTGCTGCATCACCGCGATGCGGTCGCACATGTGGCCGATGACGCCGAGATCGTGGCTCACCATCAGGTAGGTCAGGCCGCGTTCGGCCCGCAGATCGGAGAGCAGGTTGAGGATCTCGGCCTGTACCGAGACGTCGAGCGCCGACGTGGGCTCGTCGAGCAGCACGATGCGCGGTTCGGGGGCGAGGGCGCGGGCGATGGCGACGCGCTGGCGCTGGCCGCCCGAGAGCTGGTGCGGGTAGCGGAAGCGGAAGCCGGTGCCGAGGCCCACGTCGGTGAGCAGCCGGTCGATGCGGGCGTCGATGTCTCCGAAGCCGTGCAGCTTCAGCACCTCGCCCAGCACCCGGTCGACCGTGTGGCGCGGGTGCAGCGAGGCATAGGGATCCTGGAAGACCATCTGCACGGTCTTGAAGAAGGCCGGCGCGCGGCGGCGGCCGAGCGGGGTTCCCATCACCGACATGTCGCCGCTCCAGCTGTCCACCAGCCCGGCCAGCGCGCGCAGCACCGTCGACTTGCCCGAGCCGGATTCGCCGACGAGGCCGAAGCTCTCGCCCTCAGCCACGGTGAAGGCGGCGCCCCTGACGGCGCGGACCTGCTCGGCGCCCTCGCCGAACCAGACGTTCAGGTCGCGGATCGAGATCGCGCTCATAGCAGGGCGCTCACGGAGGCGGCCTCGCGCCATTGCGGATCGCGGCTCAGCACGTCGAGGCGGGGGCGGGGGTGTTCGAGATCGGGCACGGAGTTGAGCAGGCCTCTGGTGTAGGGATGGGTCGCCTCGTGCAGCCGGCCGGCCTCGCAGACCTCGACGATGCGGCCCGCGTACATGATCAGGATGCGGTCGCAGAAGTTGGAGACGAGGTTGAGGTCGTGGCTGATGAAGATCAGCCCCATGCCGCGGTCGGTGACGAGCTTGTCCATGATCTCGAGCACCTGCAGCTGAACCGAGACGTCGAGGGCGGAGGTGGGCTCGTCGGCGATCAGGATCTCGGGGTCGGGGATCAGCATCATGGCGATCATGATGCGCTGGCCCATGCCGCCCGAGACCTCGTGCGGGTAGAGCCCCATGACCCGCTCGGGGTCGCGGATCGCCACCGCGTGGAGCATGGCGATGGCGCGCGTGCGGGCCTCGGCGCGGGAGATCTTCTCGTGGGTGAGCAGGGCCTCGGTGATCTGCTGGCCCACGGTCATCACCGGGTTCAGCGAGAACCTGGGGTCCTGCATGATCATCGAGGCGTGGCGGCCGCGGATCCTGCGCATCTGCTTTTCGGAGGCGGTGCGCAGGTCGGTGCCGCCCATCTCCATGCGGTCGGCGGTGACCTCGCCCGGCTTGCGGATGAGGCGCAGGAGGGCGCGGCCGGTCATCGACTTGCCGGAGCCGGATTCGCCCACGATGCCCAGCCGTTCGCGGCCCAGCGAGAAGGAGATGCCGCGCACCGCCTCGAAGCGGCCGGAGCGGGTGGGGAAGCTGACGCGGAGGTTTTCGACGTCGAGGAGATTGGTCATGGCTGCTGCCCGTGGTGGCCGAGGTCGGGGGCGCTGCCCCCGTCGCCCGGGGGGCGACTCCCCCGGAGTTTGCCCGGCAAGATGAAGGGGCGGGGTCGCGCGGGGGCGGTCATTTGCCGGCCTCCTTGGGGTCGAGCACGTCGCGCAGACCGTCGCCCAGCAGGTTGAAGGCGAGCGAGATGGTGAAGATCGCGAGACCGGGAATGGTGGCGACCCACCAGTGGTCGAGGATGTACTTGCGCCCCTCCGAGACCATGGCGCCCCATTCCGGGCTCGGCGGCTGGGCACCGAGGCCGAGGAAGCCGAGGCCCGCGGCGGTCAGGATGATGCCGGCCATGTCGAGGGTGACGCGGATCACCAGGCTCGAGATGCAGAGCGGCCAGACGTGGCGGGTGATGATGCGGATCGGGCCCGCGCCCTGCAGCTTGATGGCGTGGATGAAGTCGGAGTTGCGGATGGTCAGGGTCTCGGCCCGGGCGATGCGGGCGTAGGGCGGCCAGGCGGTGAGCGAGATGGCAAGCACCGCGTTCTCGATGCCGGCGCCGAGGGCGGCCACGAAGGCGAGCGCGAGGATCAGCCGCGGGAAGGCGAGGAAGATGTCGGTGAAACGCATCAGCACCACGTCGACGATGCCGCCCATGTAGCCCGCGACCGTCCCGATGATGAGACCGAGCAGCGGCGCCACCAGCGCCACCAGCGCCACGATGTAGAGCGAGATGCGGGCGCCGTAGACCAGCCTCGACCAGATGTCGCGGCCAAGGCTGTCGGTGCCGAAGAGATGCGCGTCGGTGCCCGGCGGCAGCAGCCGCGCGCCGAGGTCCTGCACGAAGGGATCCTGCGTGGCCACGAGCGACGCGAAGAGCGCCATGGCAATGAGCAGCACCAGCACGACGAGCCCCGCCATCGCCAGCGTGTTGGCGCGCAGCTTCAGCCAGCCGGTGTACCATGCGGCGGCGCGGGCCTGCCGGCGCGAGCTCGGGGCGTCGGAGAGCAGCCAGGCGCGCAGGCCGGGGCGGGGGGAAGGGGTCGGACGGTCGCTCATTTGGCCCTCGGGTCGAAGAAGCGGTAGAGCAGGTCGGAGAAGATGTTCAGCGCCACGAAGATGGTGCCGATCACCACGGTTCCGCCCAGCACCGAGTTCATGTCGTTGGAGAGCAGCGAGGTGGTGATGTAGCTGCCGATGCCGGGCCAGGCGAAGATGATCTCGGTCAGCACCGAACCCTCGAGCAGGTTGGCATAGGCCAGCGCGATCACCGTCACCAGCTGGATGCGGATGTTGCGGAAGGCGTGGCGCCAGACCACGTTCCATTCGCTGAGCCCCTTCACCCGGGCGGTGGTGACGTATTCCGAATTCAGCTGTTCGAGCATGAAGCTGCGGGTCATGCGGCTGATGTAGGCCAGCGAGAAATACCCGAGCAGCGAGGCCGGCAGGATGATGTGGCTGAAGGCGTCCTTGAACACCGTCCAGTCGCCGGCGATCGCCGCGTCGAGCAGCAGCAGGCCGGTGCGGGTGGGCACGATGCCCTGGTAGAAGACGCCGAGCCGGCCCGGCCCCGCGACCCAGCCGAGGATGCCGTAGAACACCAGCAGTCCCACGAGCCCCAGCCAGAAGATCGGCATGGAATAGCCGACGAGCCCCACGAGGCGCGCCAGCTGGTCGATCCAGGTGCCGCGGTAGACCGCCGCCAGCACGCCCAGCGGCACGCCGATGAAGACCCCGATCAGGGTGCCCAGCGTCGCCAGTTCGAGCGTCGCGGGGAACACCCGGCGGATGTCGTCCGAGACCTGCTGGCCGGTGCGGATGGAGGTGCCGAAATCGCCGTGCAGCACGTCGTTCACGTAGATCGCGAACTGCGCCAGCAGCGGCTTGTCGAGGCCGAGCTCGAGGTAGACGGCGTTGTACTGCGCCTGCGTCGCGCGCTCGCCGATCACCGCGAGCACCGGGTCGATGGGCATGACGCGACCGATCATGAAGGTCACGAAGAGCAGGCCGAGCAGCGTGACCGCGATGGTCAGCAGCGTGCCGAGCAGCTTTCGCGGCCAGCGCGGCGCGAAGGGAGAGCGCCGGGCGTAGGGTGCGGGGGCGTTGTTCTGGGGCAAAAGAGGTCGGTCCTCGGGAATGGGGGGCGGGCGCCGTGGCCCGCCCCTAGGACTTTACTTCGTCACGACCCAGTAGGACGCCGCCGTGGTGGCGCCCCCGGAGATGAAGTTCTGGACGTTGTCCCGCATCGCGTGCTGTTCGATCTGCTGGAACATGATGCCGAAGGGCGAGACGGTCTGGTGCTCCTTCTGCAGCGCCAGGTACATCTCCTTGCGGGTGTCGGTGTCGTTCTCGGTGACGGCGGCGAGGGTTTCCTCGCTCATCTCCGGGATGCCCCAGGCGTTGCGCCATGCCAGCAGGCCGGTGGCGCCGGCCTCGTCCGAGTTGTCGGGGTTATAGGCGAAGGTGCCGGCGTTGGTGTTGGGGTCGGGATAGTCCGGACCCCACGCGCCGAGGTAGATGTCGTGCTCGCGCGCGCGGTAGCGGTCGAGCGTCTGCGCGCCGGTGCCGACGATCAGCGACACGTCGCAGCCGAGCTGACTCCAGGTGTTCTGCAGCGACTGGGCGATGTCGATGCGCTCCTGCGCGTCGCGCACCGAGATCTCGATGGCGCCGCAGTCGGGGAAGCCGGACTCGGCGAGCGCCGCCTTGGCCTTTTCGATGTCATACGAGAACGGCTTGTCCTCGAGCGCGCCGAGGAAGGTCAGCGGCAGGAAGGCCTGGTGCACGGTGTACTGGCCGTTGAGGAAGCTGCCCGACATGCCGGCGTAATCGGTCGCCCACTTGAGCGCCTCGACCACCTTGGGATCCGAGAGCATCTCGTTCTTCTGGTTGGCGGACCAGTACATCAGCCGGCCCTTGAGCTCGTCGACGACCTGCAGGCCGTCGGTCTCCTTCACCGCGGCGATGTCTTCGGGCGAGAGGTTGCGGGCGATGTCGATGTCGCCGCGCTCGAGCTGCAGGCGCTGGGTGGCGGATTCCTGGATGTGCTGGACGATCACCCGCTCCATCGCCGGCTTCTCGCCGCCGTAATTGGGGTTGAGGTCCATCAGGACCGACTCGTTGGGCTTCCAGTCCACCACCTTGTAGGGGCCGGAGCCGGCGGTGTTGGTGCGCAGCCACTCGGCGCCCATGTCGCCGTCGGTCTCGTGCTCCATCACCGTCGCCATGTCGACGATGCCGCCGATGGTGGAGGTCAGGCAGTTCAGCACGAAGGAGACCGCGTATTTCTGGTCGAGCTTGATGACCAGCGTCTTGTCGTCGGTGGCGACGATGGTCTCCTCGACGTTCTCGGGGGTGAAGCCGAACTGGGTGAGGATGAACGACGGCGTCTTGTTGAGGGTCACCGCGCGGCGCAGCGAGAACTCGGCGTCCTTGGCGGTCACCGGGTTGCCAGAGGCGAAGACGTGGCCGTCGGCCATGGTGAAGGTGATCTCGGTGCCGTCCTCGGAGATCTCCCAGCTTTCGGCGAGCTGCGGCTCGAAGCCCGCCTCGAGGTCGAGCGGATCGAAGTTGACCAGCTTCTCGTAGACGTTGCGCGACACGTCGGCGCCCGCGAACTCGAAGCTTTCCGCCGGGTCGAGGGTCTTGATGTCGTCGATCCGGTTGGCGATCACCAGCATGTTGGGCGGGGTCTCGGCCATGGCGGGCAGGGCCACCGAGCCCAGCAGCACCGCCGTGAGCGCGGCGGCCTGGAAACTGCGTGAAGTTTTCATGGTTTGGTCTCCCTCTTGGTTATCCTGTCGGTTCTGCGGCCCGCTGTTACGGTGCCGTTCAGTCTTGTGTCGCTTGCCCTCAGTCGCGCCAGGTCCGGCGCAGCACGCGCAGCCAGTTCCCGTAGCAGAGCTTTTCCATCAGCACGGAATCGATGCCGTGGGACGTCATCGCGGCGCGCAGGGCAGGCAGCCCGGCGCAGTCCCTGATGTCCTTCGGCACCAATGCCCCGTCGAAGTCGGAACCGAAGCCCACCCGGTCCTCCCCCAGGAATTTGATCAAATGGTCAATATGCCGGAGCATCAGGTCAAGGGAAAAGTCGCTGTCCATCTGGCCGTCGGGACGCAGGAAGGCAGAGGCGAAGTTGAGACCCACCATGCCGTCACTCTCGGCAATTATCCCGAGTTGCCGGTCGGTTAGGTTGCGCGAATGCGGCGTGACGGCCCAGGCGTTGGAATGCGTCGCGACCAGCGGCGCGTCCGAAGCGGACGCCACGTCATCGAAGCCCTGTTCATTCAGGTGACTCAGATCGAGCATGATTCCGAGCTTGTTGCACTCGGAGACGAGTCGCTTTCCGTGCTCGGTGAGCCCCGGACCGGTGTCGGGCGTCGAGGGGAATCGGAACGGAACGCCGTGGCCGAAGATGGTCGGGCGCGACCAGACCGGCCCCAGCGAGCGCAGTCCGCGGGCGTGCAGCTGGTGCAGGGTCTCGAACTCGGGGTCGATGCCCTCGGCACCCTCGATGTGCATGATCGCGGCCATCCTGGGGCCGTGGATCGCGGTCTCGAGCTCGGGGACGGTGCGGCAGATGGTGACCGCGCCCGCGGCCTCCAGCGCTTCGAGCGCCTCGGCGCCGCGCAGGGTGGTCTCGAGCCCTTCCTCGAAGGGGATCATCGGCGGTAGGGGCAGGTCGTACTCGGCCCGCGTCATCTCTTCCTGCCGCTCGGAGCGGTTCGAGGGCGAGGCCACGAAGATGGCGAAGAAGCCACCGCCGAAGCCGCCCTTGATGGCGCGGGGCAGGTCGATGTGGCCATCGGGAAGCCCCGCCGCCACTCCTTCTGCCGTTGCGGCCCCGCGCAGCAGGCGCAGGATCAGGTCATTGTGGCCATCGAAGATCGGCGGGGTCGTGGGGGCGGCGGTCATTCTGTGCGGTGCTCCGGTTTCCTGTACTGACAGGAGACTGGCACCGCGAATTGTTCGCCTGCAAGTGGGTTCAGCTCAGCAGGTAGGCATAGGCCAGGACCCAGAGCGGAAGTGCCACCAGACAGACCAGCATGTAGGTGCCGTTCCAGCGCAACCCGACGTGGCGGGCGCTGACGTTGCCGAAGGAGCCGATCAGCAGCGTCGTGGCGGTGAAGGGCGAGCTGATGCCGCCAAGCGCCCAGCCCGCGCAGATCGCCGAGACCAGCACCGCGGGGCTCACGCCCAGCTCGGCCGGCGTCGGCAGCAGCGGCGCGATCAGCGTGACCGCAAGGATCGGGTTCATCGCGAACTGGCCGCACAGCGGGATGACCCAGATGAGCCCGGCCAGCACCAGCCAGTGCGGCAGGTCCTCGGGGTGGAAGCCGCTCGCCTTGACCAGCGGTGCCAGCAGCGGCGCGCCGACGGTGCCGATGTAGCCCGCCATCATCAGCAGCAGCACCTCGGAGCGGTAGCCCGGCATGTCGCGGAAGGTGTAGTCGCGCAGGCGCTCGCCCAGCGGTGTGCCGCCGTCACGGGCCTGCAGCCATGTCCAGACGAACGCCATGATCGGCACGATCACCAGCACGAGGCCGATGACGCGGATGCCGGTGATGGCGCCGAGGATGACGACGCTGGTCGCGAGGATCGCCAGCAGGGCCAGCAGCGGCAGCATCAGGGCCCACGAGCCCTCGGGCTTGCCGCGCGGCGGCAGCGGGTGCGACAGCCGCGGCTTGAAGAGCGTGTCGAGCCCCCAGCCCAGCAGCGTCATGATGACGGCGGTGATGAAGCAGGGCAGCACGACACCGCCCCAGCTTGCGCCGGGGATCAGCGCGGTCGAGATGGCGACAGAGAAGGACAGCGGCGACCACGGCAGCGAGACGACGAAGCCGCGCTGGATCGCCAGCAGCATGCGGCGGCGGCGGTGGTTGCGGATCTCCTCGTCCGGCTCCTCGTGGGCGGCGGCGGTGGCGAGCGAGCCCAGAAGCGCGATCGAGCCGTAGTTCAGCAGCAGCGCAAAGGCGGTCCCGCCCAGCGTCAGCGCGAGATAGCGCTTGCCCGGCGGCTGGCGCGACAGGAACGAGCCGCCGGCACGGATCGCCTCGGACGGCTCGGCGGCGGCGCGCAGCGTGGCCAGCGCGGTGAAGAAGGCGGCGATGAAGGTGCCCGAGTGCATCGCGGCGGTGATGGTGCCGCGCCAGTCTCCGCCCTTCATGATCAGCGCCGCGGTCAGCGCCAGCGCCACGTAGACAAAGGCCTTGCGGCCGGGTCTGACCTGCAGGAACAGCGCCCCCACGAGGATCACCCAGAGCAGGTAGGCCAGCGGATCGAGCGCATCGGTGCGCCCCCATTCGCGGATCGCCACGAGCGCCGTCACGGATATCAGCAGGAGCCCGGTCAGGCGGTGAAGAAGGGGGGCGGTCATGGCCGGGCCGCGCTCCGGGGACTGTCGCATGGGGCGATCCGGGGCCTTTGCTGTGTCTGTCGCGTCCGGCGCTTCGGACCGGGGCCGGGCACGGGGCGCGGACGGGGCCAGATCGGTAAGGACTCGTGACCTTTTAGACCAGCATTCGCCCCCGGCGCAATCACCTGACGTCAGCGGCGGTGCGCGGGGCTGTCGTCAAAGCTTCATCCACCGGTGACCTTTCCGACATGGCCGCGACACGAAGCCGATACCTGCGGGCGCTTATACGTCTTCCCGGAACAGGACACGCAGGGGGATGCATGCTCGTCGTAGACCAGCTGACGAAGCGCTTTGGCGCCAATACGGCCGTGGACAACGCGAGCTTCACCGTCGACCGCCCGCTGATGATCGGCATCATCGGCCGCTCGGGCGCCGGCAAGTCGACCTTCCTGCGCATGATGAACCGGCTGACCGACGCCAGCGAGGGCGAGATCCGCTTCGAGGGCCGCAACGTGCTGGCGCTGAAGGGCGCCGACAAGCGGGCGTGGCAGTCGGACTGCGCGATGATCTTCCAGCAGTTCAACCTCGTGCCGCGCATGGACGTGGTGTCGAACGTGCTGCACGGCACACTGGCCAAGCGCCCGGTGCTGTCGACCATGTTCAACCTCTACCCGCGCGAGGACATCCACCGCGCCATCGACATCCTCGAGCGTCTGGGCATCGCCGCCCACGCCGCCAAGCGCGCCGAGGCGCTCTCGGGCGGCCAGCAGCAGCGCGTCGCCATCGCGCGCGCGCTCATGCAGGACCCCAAGGTGATCCTCGCCGACGAGCCCATCGCCTCGCTCGACCCGATGAACGCGCAGATCGTCATGAAGGCGCTGCGCCGCATCCATGACGAGGACGGCCGCATGGTCATCGCCAACCTGCACACGCTCGACACCGCGCGGCGCTACTGCGACCGGGTGATCGGGATGCGCGACGGGCGCATCGTCTTCGATGGCACGCCCGCGCAGCTCACCACCGGCGTCGCCCGCGACATCTACGGGGCGGGCTCGGATTTTTCCGAGGACGCCACCTCCACCGAAATCCGCGAGCCCGTGGCCGTGACCGAGATCCGGCACGCCGAGGTGGCGCTCTGATCCAGCTTCCATGGGGCCCAACAGGGACGGGTCCCTCAGTGTCAAAAAGGGGAAGAACCATGAAGAAACTCATCGCGGCCGCTCTGGCCACCACCGCCCTCTGCTCGGCCGCTTCCGCGCAGGAGATCACCGAATTCCGTCTCGGCATCCTCGGCGGCGAGAACGCTCAGGACCGTCTGGCCAGCAACCAGTGCTACGCCGACAAGATCGCCGAAGCGCTCGGCGTCGAGGTCAAGGTCTTCACTCCCGCCGACTACAACGGCGTGATGCAGGGCCTGCTCGGCGGCACCATCGACGCGGCGTGGATGGGCGCCTCGTCCTATGCCGGCACCTACATCGCCGACCCCGAAGCGGTCGAGCCGGTGCTGGTGAAGCAGAACGAGGACGGCTCGATCGGCTACTACTCGATCGGGTTCGCCCGCGCCGACAGCGGCATCACCTCGCTCGACGACCTCAAGGGCAAGAACTTCGGCTTCGGTGACCCGAACTCGACCTCGGGCTACCTGATCCCCTCGATCGAGATCGACGCCGCGGGTTACTCGATGGAGCCGGGCAGCTACTTCGGCGACGTCGTCTTCACCGGCGGCCACGAACAGACCATCGTTGCCGTCAACAACGGTGACGTCGACGCCGGCGTGACCTGGGCCGACGGCCAGGGCGCATGGGAAGACGGCTACAACTCGGGCGCGCTGCGCAAGGCCAGCGATGCCGGCCTCGTCGACATGAACGACCTCGTGCAGATCTGGCAGTCCAAGATCATCCCCGAAGGTCCGTTCGTGCTGCGCAAGGCGCTGCCGCAGGACGTCAAGGACGCGGTCACCGAGCTGACCGCGAACCTCTGGGAAGAAGACCCCGACTGCGCCTACGGCGTGGCCGCAGGCGACGCCAAGGACTTCATCCCGGTGACTCACGCCGAGTACGAGTCGATCGTCGCTGCCCGCCAGTCGAAGATCAACTGATCGAGACCCGTGCCAAGGCCCCGTCCGCGTGACGGGGCCTTTTCGCGCCGCGTGACCGACGGCGGAGACCTTACCGCCGCACACGCCTCCGTCGCAGATGCGGGCCCGCCGCCCGCTGCCGCGTCCGCCATCGCCGCGCAAGCGGGGCCACCTCGGGCCCGCCGCATGGTGCGCCTGCCGTGCCCGGACCCGCGCCTCCGACCCCGAGTGCTGCCCTGCTGGATGACTTGCCCATGACCCACACCGACGCCAGTTTCGACACCCGCGCGCATTACATGGCGCTGATGGCGCGCAAGCGCCTCTACGGCGGGCTGGTCCTGACCGTCTTCGTGGCGCTCATGGTCTCGGGCTTCATGCTCGCCGACGACCGCAACGCCGGCGGCTTCTGGAGCGGCCTTCCGCAGATCCTCGATTTCCCGGCCAGCGTGATCGACGACACGCTGCCCAAGCTCGACCGGCTGCCCGGCCACGTCGTGCGCTACTTCCCGGCGCTGCTCGAGACCGTGAACATCGCCGCCGTCTCGACCCTGATCGGTGCACTTCTTGCCATGGTGATCTCGCTGCTCTCGACCCGGGGGCTGGCGCGCTGGCCGCGGCTCATCCCGCTGTTCCGCCGGATCATGGACATCCTGCGCGCGGTGCCCGAGATCGTTATCGCGCTGGTGCTGATCTTCGTGCTGGGCGGCGGGCCGGTGCCCGCGATGATCGCCATCGCCTTCCACACCGTGGGTGCGCTCGGCAAGCTCTTCTCCGAGGTCAACGAGAACGCCGACCTCAAGCCCGTCGAGGGACTGCAGTCGGTCGGCGCCACCTGGCTCCAGCGCATGTGGCTGGGCGTGGTGCCGCAGGTCTCGCCCAACTACTTCAGCTACGCGCTGCTGCGCTTCGAGATCAACATCCGCGCTTCGGCGATCCTCGGCTTCGTGGGCGCAGGCGGCATCGGATACGAGCTCAGGAACGCCATGGCCTGGGGGCAGGGGCGCTTCGACGAGGCGGCGGCGATCTTCCTGCTGCTGTTCGGCTCCATCGTGATCTTCGACCAGCTCTCGAGCCACGTCCGCAACGCCATGATCGCGAAGAAGGGAACCCACTGATGGCCGACGCCGTTCTCTACGCCTCTGCCGACCGGCTGTTCCTGCGCAAGCGGCTGCTGGCCTTCGGCCTGCCCGCCGTGGTGCTGGCCTATCTCGCCTACGTATTCTTCGCCTTCGACATCGCGGGCCTCGCCGAGCGGGCACGCATGGACAACGCCCGCACGCTGCTCGCCGACGTCTGGAGCTACAAGACCCATGTCACGCAGGACAACCGCACCGGCGAGGTGGTCGTCGCCATCGAGGGCGAGCGCAAGGGCACCTACGCCGCGGGCACCGAGCCCGACTGGGTCGAGATGGACCCCGAGGGCACCGTGGTCGCGCTTGGCGACGGCCATGCAGTGACCTTCCTGCCCGCGGGCGGCTTCCGCTACGACGTGCCGGGCTACGGGCCGGTCGAGGTCCGGGTCGAGGGTCGCGAGGTGGTCTCGAACCTCGAGGGCGAGATTCCCGACTGGGTCTCGGCCTCGGGCACGAGGGTGCAGGTCGAGACCTCGCACGCGCGCATCTCGGTGACCCGCAACCGCACCGAGCTCTTCCGTTACTTCCCCGGCTGGGAGCTGTTCTTCTTCACCCTCGGCAGCCCCTACCACGGCCACGGCGCGGGCGAGATCCTGTTCGGCGACCGCATCGACCCGACCCGGTCGAACCTTTCGGGCGCATGGCACGATTTCTGGGGCAACGACATGTGGCGCCACGCGGATGTTGCATGGGCGCTGTTCGAGACCGTGCTCATGGCCTTCCTCGGCACCTTCGGCGCTGCGTTCGTGGCCTTGCCGCTGGCGTTCCTCTCGGCCCGGAACTTCGCGCCGCTGGTGGCCGTGCGCTTTGCCGTGCGCCGGGTCTTCGACTTCCTGCGCGGGGTCGACGGGCTGATCTGGACCATCGTGCTCAGCCGCGCCTTCGGGCCGGGGCCGCTCACCGGCGCGCTGGCGATCCTGCTGACCGACACCGGCACCTTCGGCAAGCTGTTCTCGGAGGCGCTGGAAAACGTCGACGGCAAGCAAATCGAGGGCGTCTCCTCGACCGGCGCCAAGCCGCTGCAGCGCTACCGTTTCGGCGTCCTGCCGCAGATTACGCCGGTGCTGATCTCGCAGCTCTTCTATTACCTTGAATCCAACACCCGATCCGCCACCATCATCGGCGCGATCACCGGGGGCGGCATCGGGCTTCTGCTGACGCAGGCGATGATCACGCAGAAGGACTGGGAAGAGGTGAGCTACTACATCATCCTGATCGTGCTGATGGTCATGGCGATGGACAGCCTGTCGGGCTGGCTGCGCCGCAAGCTGATCCGGGGGGCGTGATGGCGAAGCTCGGCGAGACGCCCTTCATCCACCCCGATTGCAAGATCGTCGAGTGCAGTTTCGGCCGCTACGTCGAGATCGGCGCGGGCTCGATCCTCGCCTTCTCCGAGCTCGGCGACTACAGTTATTGCGACACTCAGGCGGATATCGCCAACACCACCGTCGGCAAGTTCGCCAACATCGCGAGCCACACCCGCATCGGGCCCACCGATCACCCGATGCAACAGGCCTCGCTGCACCATTTCCTCTACCGCTCGAACGACTACTGGGATGACGCCGAGCCCGATGCCGCGTTCTTCGCGCATCGCCGCGCGCGCCGGACATATGTGGGCCATGACACCTGGATAGGGCACGGTGCCATTGTGCGGCCGGAGGTCACCATCGGCCATGGCGCCGTGGTCGGGGCAGGGGCGGTGGTCACGAGGGACGTGGCGCCCTACACCATCGTGTCCGGCGTGCCCGCCACACCGATGCGCCAACGCTTCCCGGCGCAGGTGGCCGAGCGCCTGATGGCGCTGGCCTGGTGGGACTGGGACCACGCCACGCTGCGCGCGCGGCTTGACGACTTCCGCACGCTGTCGGTCGAGGCGTTTCTCGAGACGTACGAATAGGGGCGCGGGCGGGCGTCTTCGCAGAGGTGGTTGCCGGAGTGACGGTTCTCGGGGGGCGGCGCCGGTGCCGACGCTATGTGACGGCCGTCTGCCCGGTCATGGCGAGCGCGGGGCGTCCGTGGCCGGTCTTCGACGCCGGGAAACGCCTTGTGACGATGCCGGAGTCTCGCCGGAACCACCAGCAGGTCAGATGCAGGGGGTCCGCCCACGGCCGGCAGCCGTCGCGCCCCGAACTGAACAAGCCCCAACGCACCCGATCCCGGACCACCCGCCCGGCCCGCCGCCGCCGAAGGCAGAGCCCGGCCGCTCAGCCCCGCCGCAGCAGGTAGGTGTCCATGATCCAGCCGTGCCGCTCGCGGGCCTCGGCGCGCATCCTGGCGATCTCGTCCGAGACCTCGGCGAGCGGGCCCATGCACAGGATCTGGTCGCCGCTGCCGAGATAGGCGCCCCACCAGATCGTCAGCCCCTCGGGGTCGAGCCCGCGGAAGCTGCACTCGCCGTCCAGCATCACCACCAGCGTCTCGGCGCCCTCGGGCCAGCCGCCGTCGCGCAGGCGGCGCCCGGTGGTGATCCGGACCTCGCCGTTGATGGTGTTGAGCGGGATGGCATGGGCCGCGGTCAGCGCCTGGATCGCGGTGATCCCCGGCACCACCCGCACCCGCGGCTTCGAGGGCAGGCGGGCGGCAATGCGCAGGGTGCTGTCGTAGAGCGACGGGTCGCCCCAGACCATCAGCGCCACCGGCCCGGGCGCGCCCACGGCGTCATGCGCCGCCTTCCAGCGCCGCGCGATCTCGTCGTGCCAGAGCGCCACCCGCTCGGCATAGGGCAGGGCGGGGTCGCGTTCGGGGTAATCGAAGGGCGCCACGCGCGCGAGACTGCCCGAGGCCTCGAGGATGCGCCGCCGCAGCGCCGCAAGCGCGTCCTTTTCGTCGCCCTTATGTGGCATCAGCACCACCGCCGCCTCGCGCAGCGCCTGCACGCCCTCCAGCGTCAGGTGCGAGGGGCTGCCGGTTCCGATACCCACCAGCCACAGATCGCGGATCATGTCCGACCTCCCGTCATGTCTCGGCGAGTGGACCGTAGAGGATCAGGGCAACCCTGTCCCGGGTTTCGCTCTTCAACTTTGAAGCGAGCCCGGCAACCGTGTCCCGGGTGATACGCTGGTCCGGTGTGCTGACCGCCTCGGCCAGAAGTGCGGGCGTCTCGGGAGGCAAACCGTGGGCGATCAGCCGCTCGGCGAGGGCGGGAAAGGTGCGCTTGCCCATGAACACCACGGTCGAGGCGTCGGGATCGGCGAGCGCCGCCATGTTGACGTCCTCGGGCAGGGCGCCGGTGACGTCGTGACCGGTGACGAACTGCACCCGCCGCGCGGTGAGCCTGCGGGTGAGCGGGATCCCCGCCGCCGCCGCCGCCGCGCAGGCCGAGGGCACGCCGGGCACGATCTCGTAGGGGATGCGGGCGGCCTTCAGCGCGACGAGCTCTTCCTCGAGACGGCCGAAGATGCCGCCGTCGCCGGACTTCAGCCGCACCACCTTCTGGCCGCTGCGGGCGTAGTCCACCAGCAGCCGGCTCACGTGGTCCTGCCTGGGCGAGGGCCGCCCAGCGCGCTTGCCGACGCCCACGAGGTCGGCCTCGGCGCGGGCAAGCTCGAGGATCGGCCCCGAGGACAGGTCGTCGAACAGGATCGCGTCGGCGTTGCGCAGCCGGTCGGCGGCCTTCAGGGTCAGAAGCTCGGGGTCGCCGGGGCCGGAGCCGACGAAGCTGACGAAGCCGGTCATGCGGCCTCCTCCTCTGCGATGAGGTGAAAGAACGTACCGCTGACGTGACCCCGGTGCGAGCCGGTCTCGGGCACCGGGTTGCCGTCGGCATCGGCGACCCTGGCGAGCGGCGCGTCGGGCTGTTCGAGGATGGTCGAGTAGTGGAACTCGTGGCCGCGCAGCGCCGTGCCGGGCGCGTGGCCGGGCAGCGCGGCATCCAGCACCGCGCGGCGATAGCCGAGGTGGAAGCGGCGCGTCTCGTAGGAGGTCACCAGTCCCAGCAGCCCGGCCATGGCGTGGCGGGTGCCATCCTTGTCGATCAGCGCCTCGCCAAGCGCCATGTAGCCGCCGCACTCGCCATGCACCGGCCGGGTCTCGGCGTGGCGGTGCAGCCCGGCGCGGAAGCGCTCCGCCGCCGCCAGTGTGCCCGCGTGCAGCTCCGGGTATCCGCCCGGCAACCAGACCAGACCGGCGTCCGCGTCCGGTGCCTCGTCCGCCAGCGGCGAAAACGGCAGGATCTCGGCGCCGGCGCGGCGCCAGCCCTCGAGCACATGCGGATAGGTGAAGGAAAACGCCGCGTCCTGCGCCAGCGCGATCCGCTGCGCCGGCGGGCGCGGCAGCGTGCCATGGGCGGGCGGGGCCGCGCCGCTGGCAGATGAGCGGAGGGCGGCGGCGCGCAGGGCAGCAAGGTCGACATGTTCGCGCAGGAAGGCGGCATAGCCCGCGATGGCGGTCTCGAGATCCGGGTGTTCGACCGCCTGGATCAGCCCGAGGTGGCGCTCGGGCAGGGTCAGGTCGCCGCGCCGGGGCAGGGCGCCCAGCACCGGCAGGCCGGCGCGCTCCATGCCCAGCCGGGCCAGCCGCTCGTGCCGGGGCGAGGCCACACGGTTCAGGATCACCCCGGCGAAGGGCAGGCCGGGCAGGTAGTCGCGGAACCCAAGCGCGGTGGCGGCGGCGCTCTGCGCCTGCCCGCTCACGTCGATCACCAGTACCACCGGCCAGCCCATGGCCTGCGCGGTCTCGGCGCTCGAGCCGAAGCCCTGCTGCCCGCGCGTGGCCACCCCGTCGAAGAGCCCCATGGAGCCCTCGGCGACGCAGATCCCGGCGCCCTCTGCCTGCGCGGCAATGGCCTGCCAGAGCGACGGCCCCATGGCCCAGCCGTCGAGGTTGAACGACGCGCGCCCGCTGGCGGCGCGGTGAAAGGCCGGGTCGATGTAGTCGGGGCCCGACTTGAAGGGCTGCACCGCGAGCCCGTCCTCGGCCAGCGCCCGCAACAGCCCCAGCATCACCGTGGTCTTGCCGGTCCCCGACGAGGGGGCCGAGATCAGCAGGCCCGGCACCTCAGCCATTGCCGCCACCCTCCGCCTCGGGGGTCCAGCCGCGCCACGGGCTTTCCGCGCTTTGCGGGCGGTAGCGGCGGTCATAGCCGGCGGAGTAGAGACAGCTCTCGGCAAAGCCCTCGCCCGAAAGCGCGGGGCCGACGAGGATCAGCGCGGTGCGCTCGACACCGGCGACGCGGCCTTCGATGTCGGCAAGCGTGCCGCGGATGATGCGCTCGTCCGGCCAGCTTGCGCGGAAGACCACGGCGACGGGGCAATCGGCGCCGTAGTGGGGCGCAAGCTCGGCGGTGACGTGGGCGAGGTTGCCGATCGAGAGGTGGATCGCCAGCGTGGCGCCGGTGGCGGCGAAATTGGCCAGCGTCTCGCCCTCGGGCATCGACGAGGCGCGGCCGGGCGTGCGGGTCAGCACCACCGACTGCGCGATGCCGGGCAGGGTGAGCTCGGCCCCGAGCGCCGCGGCCGCGGCGGCAAAGGCGGGCACGCCGGGGGTGACCGATACCGGGATGCCGAGGTCGCGCAGGCGGCGCATCTGCTCGCCGATGGCCGACCAGACCGAGAGATCGCCCGAATGCAGCCGCGCCACGTCGTGACCCGCCTCGTGGGCGGTGCGGATCTCGGCGACGATGGCGTCGAGGTCCAGGGGCGCGGTGTTCACGATGCGCGCGCCGGGCGGGCAATGCGCGAGGATCGCCTCGGGCACCAGCGAGCCGGCATAGAGACAGACCGGGCAGGCGGCGATGATGTCGCGCCCGCGCAGGGTCAGCAGGTCCGGAGCGCCGGGGCCGGCGCCGATGAAGTGAACGGTCATGGGTCTTGTCCTTCTTCCGGCGGGGTGCCGGGCGTCAAGCTGGAAAGGGTGGCAAGCGCGCAGCTTGCCATGCGGTCGGGCGACAGGCTGCGCGGACCGAACAGGCGCGCACCGGGGCCGGCGGCGGCCAGCGCGGCGGCCTCGGCCACCGAGCCGGTGCCGCGCGCCGCGTGCGAGGCCGCCGAGTTCGTGAGCGTCGCCTGCCGGGTGAGCGCGTCGGGGGCGATGCCCCGCACGGGCAGGCCGAGCTCTGCGGCAAGGGCGGTGAAGGCGGGCGTCGCGGCCTTGTCTCCGGCGGTGGCGAGCAGCGCCGCGCCACCGCCCGCCTGCGCATAGGCCTCGCGCAGGCTGTCCGCGGTGGCGGTGGCGCGGAATCCGAAGCCCGCGACGATCACAGCCGGTGGCTCCACTGTGTGATCGGCCAGCCTGCCTTCCAGCCGCGCTTCGGCCCGATCGGGGCGATGGTGGAGAGCTCAATGCGCAGCAGCGACCCGCCGAGCCGCGCCTGCGCCGCGGTCAGCAGCGCCTCGGTCTCGAGCGTCACCGCGTTGGCCACGAGCCGGGTGCCATTGGGCAGGGTCGCGAGCAGGTCGAGCAGGCCGGGCGTCAGCCCGCCGCCCACGAAGACCGCATCGGGCGGCGCCAGCCCGTCGAGCGCCTCGGGGGCCTTGCCCTCGATCACGCGCAGCCGGTCGACGCCCAGCCGGGCGGCGTTGCGGGCGATGCGCGCGGCGCGGTCGGCGCGGGACTCGATGGCGGTGGCGGCAAGGCTCGGGTCCGAGAGCAGCCACTCGATGCCGACGGCGCCCGAGCCGCCGCCGATGTCCCAGAGTGTCTCACCCGGGCGCGGCGCCAGCGCCGCGAGGGTCAGCGCCCGGACCGGGGCGCGGGTGATCTGGCCGTCGGTCTCGAACCAGTCGTCGGGACGCCCGGGCGTCAGCGGCAGGGCCACGCCGTCGCCCGCCACCTCGAGCGCCACGCAGACCGGGTGCGCGAAGGCGCGCTCGGGCAGCGCGTCGGCGCGGCAGGGCGTGAGGCGCTCGCGGGGGCCGCCGAGGGCCTCCATCACCGTAAGCTGCGACGCGCCGAAGCCCGCCTCGGCAAGGAAGCCCGCAAGCGCCGCCACCGCCGCGCCGTCGCGCAGCAGCACCACCAGCCGCTGCCCCGAGGCCAGCGCCGGGCGCAGCCGGGACAGCGGCGCCGCGTGCAGGCCGAAACAGCCCGTGCGCTCCAGCGGCCAGCCCATGCGGGCAGCGGCGAGCGAGAAGCTCGAGCGACCGGGCAGGGCGTGCCAGTCGCCACGCGGCAGCGACCGCGCCAGCACCGCGCCGGCGCCGAACCAGAACGGATCGCCCGAGGCCAGCACCACCACGCGCTTGCCGCGAAAGTCTATGAGCACGTCGATCCCTTCAGCGAAGGGCACCGGCCACGGCACCAGCTCGGCGGCGCCGGGGTCGATCAGCGCGAGGTGCCGGGGCGGGCCCATGACCAACTCGGCCGCCGCAAGCGCGCTTCGGCTTGCGGCGCAGAGCCCGTCCGGTCCATCTTCGCCCAGACCGATGATCGTCAGCCACGGAGCCTCAGCCATGACGCCCAACATCCTGCTGCTTGGCGGCACCACCGAGGCGGCGTCGCTGGCCAGGGCGCTGGCCGCCACCGGCCTTCGCGCCACCGTCTCGCTGGCCGGGCGCGTGGCCCGTCCCGCGCCGTTGCCCCTGCCGCTGCGCGTGGGCGGCTTCGGCGGCGTCGCGGGGCTGGTGGATCACCTCAGCGCCGAGGGCGTCACCCACGTGGTCGACGCCACCCATCCCTTTGCCGCGCAGATGAGCGCCAACGCCGCCGCCGCTTGCGCCGAGACCGGTGTGCCGCTGATCGCGCTCACCCGGGCCGAATGGCGCGAAACCGGCGAAGACCGCTGGATTCGCGTGCCCGACATGGCGGGCGCGGTGGCGGCGCTCGACCGGCCCGCGGCGCGGGTGTTCCTTGCGGTGGGGCGGATGCACCTTGCGGCCTTCGCCGCCCGGCCGCAGCACGATTACCTGCTGCGCCTCGTCGATGCGCCCGACACCCCGCCGCCGTTGCCGCGCCACCGCGCGGTGATCGACCGTGGGCCCTTCGGGCTCGAGGGCGACATGGCGCTGATGCGCGAGCATGGCACCGGGATCGTGGTCTCGAAGAACGCCGGCGGCACCGGCGCCTTCGCCAAGATCGCGGCGGCGCGGGCGCTTGGCCTGCCGGTCATCATGATCGACCGGCCCGCGGTGCCGCCGCGCCCCGAGGCCCATACTCCGGAAGAGGTGATGCGCTGGCTCGGTCACGGCGCCGACCTCGGGGTGTAGACGATGGGCGCGCCGTCGCGGGCGATGATCCGGGTGGCCGAGGAGCCCACCAGCACCATGGTGCGCATGTCCGCCATCTCGGGGCGGCAGTCGGGGAGGGGCACGACGCGGATCGCTTCTTCGGGGGTCGAGACGGCGCGGGCGAAGATCACCGGCCGCGCATCGCCGCAGGCCTCGTTGAGCACCTCGAGCGCGCGGGCGAAGCCCTCGGGCCGCGACCGCGAGCGCGGGTTGTAGAAGGCCATGGCGAAATCCGCCTCGGCGGCGAGCCGCAGGCGGCGCTCGATCAGCGGCCAGGGCTTGAGGTTGTCGCTAAGGTTGATGGCGCAGAAATCATGCCCGAGCGGGGCGCCCGCCCGTGCCGCCGCCGCCAGCATCGCGGTGATCCCGGGCAGCACCCGGATGTCGAGAGCGCGCCACGCTGCGGGCCCGGCCTCGACTGCCTCGAAGACGGCGGCCGCCATGGCAAAGACCCCGGGGTCGCCCGACGAGACCACCACCACTGCGCGGCCCTCGGCGGCCAGCTCGAGCGCGTGGCGCGAGCGGTCGAGCTCCACCCGGTTGTCGCTGGCGTGCTTCACCAGCCCCGGCCGGTCGGGCGCGCGGGCGACGTAGGGGATGTAGCCCACCACGTCGGTGGCGCGGGCCAGCGCCTCGCTGACCTCGGGAGTGACGAGCGCCTCGGCGCCGGGGCCGAGCCCCGCGATGACCAGCGACCCGGTCATGGCCGGCGCCCGTGGCCATGCACCACGACGATCGAGAAATAGGGCGTCACCCGGTCCTCGGCCTCGGCCAGCCGCTGCACGGTCTGGCCGGGCATGGCGGCGTATTCCACCAGCCACGCCTGATCGTAGCGGCCGGCCTGTTGCAGCGCCCGCCGGACCTTGCCGATGTTGCGGCCGATCTTCATCAGCACCAGCGCGTCGGTCTGCGCGATGCGGGCGGCGAGGTCGTCCTCGGGCAGCGTCGCCATCAGCACCGTGAGCACGTCGTCGCCCCAGGTGATCGGCGTGCCGGTGGCGGTCCAGGCCGCCGACATGCCGGTGATCGCGGGCACCACCTCGACCGGCACCTGGTCGAGCAGGCGCAGGTGCAGGTGCATGAAGGAGCCGTAGAAGAACGGGTCGCCCTCGCAGAGCACCACAACGTCCTCGCCCGCGGCGGCAAGCGCCACCAGCTGCGCGGTGCAATCCTCGTAGAACTCCGCCAGCAGGCGGTTGTAGGCGGGATCGGTCACCGGGATCTCGGTGGTCACCGGGTATTCCATCGGGTGCTCGATGGCGCCCTCGGGGATCATGCCCTCGACGATCCGCCGCGCCTGTCCCTTGCGCCCGGCCTTGCGGAAGAATGCGACGTGGCGCGCCTGCCGCAGCAGCCGGTCGGCGCGCACCGTCATCAGGTCCGGATCGCCCGGCCCGAGCCCCAGCCCGTAGACCGTGCCCGCCTGCAGCACCGGGCTCATTCCTTGCGGCTCGCGATGGCGTTGACCGCGGCCACGGTGATGGCGCTGCCGCCGAGCCGGCCCTCGACGATGCAGCATGGCACCGGCTGGTCGGCCCAGAGCGCGTCCTTGCTCTCGGCGGCGCCGACGAAGCCCACCGGGCAGCCGATGATGGCGGCGGGGCGGGGGCAGTCGGGGTCCTGCAGCATGTTGAGCAGGTGGAAAAGCGCGGTGGGCGCGTTGCCGATGGCCACGACGGCGCCCTTCAGGTGCGGGCGCCAGAGCTCGAGCGCCGCCGCCGAGCGGGTGTTCGACATCTGCTTGGCCAGCTCCGGCACCGAGGCGTTGTGCAGGGTGCAGAGCACCGCGTTGTCGGCGGGCAGGCGCGGGCGGGTGATGCCCTCGCTCACCATGCGCGCGTCGCACAGGATCGGGGCCCCGGCCTCGAGCGCACTGCGCGCCGCGGCGACGAAGCCCGGCGAGAAGCGGATGTGGCGCTCGAGCCCCACCATGCCGGCGGCGTGGATCATGCGCACCGCCACCTGTTCCTCGTCTGGGTCGAAGCCTCCGAGCGCGGCCTCGGCGCGGATGATGGCAAAGGAGCGGTCGTAGATCGCCGCCCCGTCGGTTTCGTAGCTGTAGGTCATCGTGTGCCGGAAGGCTCCTCCAGGATGTCTTGTGTGCTCAGCCCGGTGCGGCGGGGCGCATCCCAGGCGTGGCCGTTCTCGATGAGGTCGAAGCGCCCGTCTCGCCCGGTCAGAACCATGGCCGCGGGCCGCGAGCGGGCGCAGCCCTTGGCGCAGCCCGAGACGTGCAGCCCGCCGCCGACGCGCGGCGCAAGGGCGCGCGCAAGGTTGCGGGTCTCGACCGAGGCCGCGGGGCAGAAGGGCGCGCCAGGGCAGGCGTCGGAGCTCAGCAGCGGATCGCCGGGCGCGGTGATGAAACCGCTGCCCCCGGGCATCTCGGCGCCCTCGAGCAGGATCAGCCGCCACGGCGTGACCCGCAGCGCCGTGGCGCCGCTGTCGTGCAGGACGCGGGCGAGCGCGCCGGCGTCGATCTGGCCGAAGGCGGCGCCGAGAAGCGCGCCCTGCGGCGTCGCGCCGGGGCCGGGCCGGGGCGCACGGGGGCGCGGCGAGGTGGTCATCCACGCCTCGGGAAGGCTGTGGGCGGCGAGCACCTGCGCCATGCGGCGGCGCTCGGGGCTGCGGTGGGCATCGAACCATTCCGCCATCTCGAGCAGCGCGGGAATGGCGCTGCGGTCGGTCACCGGGCGGCCAAGGGCGCAGCCGTCGGCACGCAGGATGAGCCCGGCCTTGGCGCGCTCGAAGCGGAAATCGGCGGGATCCTCGACCAGCACCGGCTGCGGCCCGGTGTCGACGGCAAAGCCGGTCTTTGCGGGCAGCTCGGGCAGGTCGGCAAGCGCCGCCAACAGCGCCCGCGCCAGCCGCGCGGTGCGGTCGCCGCGCTGCCAGAACGGCGTCACGAGGATGTTGCGCCGGCCCTCGATCCGCGGATCCGCGTCCAGCAGGTCGAGCTCCGCCAGCGCCTGCAGCACCGGCTCGTGCGCCTCGGGGGCGACGCCGCGGATCTGCAGGTTGGCGCGGTTGGTGAGGTCGAGAAAGCCGTTGCCGTGCGCTTGCGCCAGCGCGCAGAGCCCCGCGACCTGCGCAGGTTCCAGCCGCGCCAGCCGCGGCCGCACCCGCACCACCAGCCCGTCGCCTGACATCATCGGGCGGTGCGCGCCGGGGCACCAGCCCTTGACTTCGGGCGCCACGCTCATGCCCCGCCCTCCAGCGCCGCGCGGACGGAATTGCTGCGGCTCACCCAGAGCCCGGCGTCGAGGAGCGCGCGAAAGCGGGCGCGCATTGCCTCGAGCGCCTGCGGGTTGGCCTCCTGCAGGAAGCGCGTCACCTCCGGGTCGCCAAGCGTGGCCTCGTGGTAGAGGTCGAAGAGATGCGGCGCCACGGCACCGGCGAGATGGGCGAAGGCCGCCATGTGCTCGAGCGTGGCGGCGATCTCGGCACCGCCGCGGAAGCCATGGGCGCGCATGCCCGCGATCCACCCGGGGTTGGCGGCGCGGGCGTGGACCACGCGGGCGATCTCTTCGGGAAGCTGGCGGGCGCGGGGGCGGGCGGGATCGGTTGCGTCGAGATGCCAGAGCGCGGCGCGCCCCCCCGTGATCGCCTGCGCGGCGGCGAAACCGGCCTCGTGGGCGGCGTAATCCTCGGCCAGCAGCAGGTCGGTCTCGGGCAGGTCCTGCAGGTGTACGAAGGCCTCTGCCGCCGCCACCCGTTCGCGCAGCCCCTCGGCGTCGTGCCGGGCGTCGCCCGCGTCGAGCGCCCAGGACGAGGCGGCAAGCCAGGCCTCGCCGGCGGCGTGGCGGCCCCCGTCGCCGTAGTCGGTGAGCGTCGCGCCCATGCCGAGCCCGAAGCTGCCCGGCGCCGGGCCGTAGACCCGCGCCGTGGCGGCGTGGCCCGCGTAGGGGTTCCAGTCCGGCGCCTCGTCGCGCGCCGTCAGCGCCCGCACCGCCTGCCCGAAAAGGGTCGAGAGCGTGGGGAAGACGTCGCGGAACAGCCCCGACACCCGCAGCGTCACGTCGAGCCGGGGCCGGTCGAGCTCGGCGATGGGCAGCACCTCGACGCCGCTCACCCGCTCGGAACCCGCGTCCCAGACCGGCCGGCACCCCAGCAGGTGCAGCGCCATGGCGAATTCCTCGCCCGCGGTGCGCATGGTGGCCGAGCCCCAGAGGTCGACGACCAGGCCGCGCGGCCAGTCGCCCTCGTCCTGCAGGTGGCGCCGGATCAGCTCGTCGGCGAGCCGGACACCCTGCGCGTAAGCGGCGCGCGTCGGCACCGCGCGCGGGTCGGTGGTGAAGAGGTTGCGCCCGGTCGGCAGCACGTCGCCGCGGCCACGGTAGGGCGAGCCCGAGGGCCCGGCGTCGATGCGCCGCCCGTCGAGCGCGTCGAGCAGCGCCTGCCGCTCTGCATTGACCGAGGCGGCGGTCTCGAAGGGCGCGCCGGGCTGTGCCGGTCGGCCCCAGACGTGCAGCCCCTCGCCGAACTGGCTGTCCTTCACGTCGCAGACGAAGCGGTCGATGCGGGTGATCGCCTCGGCGGGGCAGGCGGCGCCGTCGAGCCCGAGATCGGCCTCGACCCCCAGCGCCTGTGCCTCGGCGCGGATGTCGTCCTGCAGCCGGTCGCGGCGGCGCGGGTCGAGCCCGTCGGCGTTGGAGAACTCGTCGAGCAGCGCCTCGAGCCGGGCGAGCCGCAGCGGCGTGCCCGAGGCCTTGAGCGGCGGCGGCAGGTGGCCGAGCGTGACCGCGCCGATGCGCCTCTTGGCCTGCGCCGCCTCGCCGGGGTCGTTGACGATGAACGGGTAGACGACGGGCAGGTCGCCGGTCAGCGCCTCGGGCCAGCAGCCGTCGGACAGCGCCACCGACTTGCCGGGGAGCCACTCGAGCGTGCCGTGGGCGCCGATGTGGACCAGCGCGTCGCTTGCCTGTCGAAGCCAGAGGTAGAAGGCCACATAGGCGTGGCGCGGCACCCGCTGAAGATCATGGTATTCATCGCTGCGCAGCGCCTGCGACCCGCGTTCAGGCTGCAGCGCCAGCACTGCGCGGCCAGCGCGCAGCAGCGCGAAGCGGAAGGCGCCGTCGGTGACGTCGGGATCATCCTCGGGCGCGCCCCACGCTGCGTGCAGCGCCTCGCGCAGCGGTTCGGGCAGGCGCGACAGGGCCGCGCGGTACTCGGCAACGGGCCAGGCCTCGCGCCGCTCCAGCAAGGCTGCGGCCAGATCCTCGGGCAGGGGGGCGGTCGTATAGCCGGCGGCGTCGAGATCGCCGAGGATCGCCCGCGCCGAGGCCAGCGCGTCGAGCCCCACCGCATGCGCGAGGTTCCATTCGCGCCCGGGGTAGGTCGAGAGCACCAGCGCCGGGCGCCGCTCGGACACGGGCCTGCGTGCGAGCCGCAGCCAGCCAGCGACCCGCGCCACCAACGCCGCGACCCGGTCCGGATCGGGCGCGTGCACATAGCGCGCGAATTGCAGCTCGGGGTCGCGCAGGCCCGGCTCCTTGAACGAGACCACGCCGCCGAGGATCCGGCCGTCGACCTCGGGCAGCACCACGTGCATGGCAAGGTCCGCGGGCGAGAGCCCCCGGTCCGCCTCTTCCCATGCCGCGTGCGTCGAGGTCGCGAGCGCCACCTGGAAGACCGGCACGCCGCCCGCATCCAGCGGCGAGGCCCCGCCGTCGCCGCGCCCTGAGAAGGCCGTCGCGTTGACGATGGCCGAAGGCGCGATCCCGGCCACGGCGCGGGCCAGTTCCGGCGCCGCCTCGGGGGCCTTGAGCGACGGCGCGAAGAGCCCCAGCACCGCGAAGCCCCGGGCGCGGAAGGCGGCGAAGAGCGCCTCGACCGGCGCCATGTCCGCCGCCACGAGATAGGAGCGGTAGAAGACCACGAGGATCCGCTCGCCGGTCATCTCCTTGCACAAGTGGGCCGCCGCGTCGGGTGCCAGCGCCCCGGTCTCGGGCGTCCAGAACCCCACCGGCGGAAGCGCCTTGGAGCCCGGCACCGGGGCCGCGTAGAGCCCCGCCGCCAGCGACAGCTGCGCCAGCGCCGCCTGTGCCGCCACCGCACCGCCGGTGTCGCAGAGATGCGCCAGCCGCCGCAGGGTCGAGACCGGCAGCGTCGAGAGCGCGTCGAGCCGCGCATCGGGGCGGCCGTCGCCGGGCAGCACCGCCAGCGCGATGCCCCGCGCCATGGCCAGCGCCCGCACCTGCTGCAGCCCGTAGTCCCAGTAGGGCACGCCGCCGATCAGCCGGATCAGGATGCCGCGCGCGCCGCCGAGGGTCTGCTCGACGTAGGTGTCGACCGAGAGCGGGTGGCGCAGCGCCGCGAGGTTGGCGAGCCGCAGCGACGGCAGCCCCTGCGCGCCGCCACCGCGATGCCATCCGGCCGCGAAGGCGCCGAGATCGCTGTCCGAGAAGGACAGCACCACCAGCTCCGCCGGATCCTGCCCGAGGTCGGTGGGCGTGGCGGTTTCCTCGAGCCCGTGGCTCTCGCGGAAGACGACGTGCATTGGCGGGCGTTACTCCGCTGCGGGGGCGGGCACGGCGCCGAGCACCGCCGCGATCGCCTCGGGGCGGATGTCGTCGTGCTCGGCGATCACCACCAGCCGGCCCGCGCGCGGCTCGTCGGATTTCCAGGGGCGGTCGAACTGGTGGCGCACCCGCGCGCCCACCGCCTGCACCAGCAGCCGCATCGGCTTGCCGCGCACCGAGGCATAGCCCTTGACCCGCAGGATGTTCTGCTCGTTTGCCAGCCGCTCGATGGCGGCGACCAGCGTGGCGGGGCTGTCGAGCTCGGGGATCTCGACCACGATGCTCTCGAAGTCGTCGTGATCGTGGTCATGGGCCTCGTCGTGGTGGCTCGGCCGGGCGTCCATGTCGTCTTCCGCCGCCGCCTCGATCCCGAGGATCACGCGCGCGTCCACCACGCCCTCGGCGACCTCGATCACCGGCAGCGGCCGCGGCGCTTCGGCGGCGATCACCGCCCTCGCTTTGGCCACGCCCTCGGGGCCGGCGAGGTCGGGCTTCGTCAGCAGCACGATGTCGGCGCAGGCGATCTGGTCTTCGAACACCTCCGAGAGCGGCGTCTCGTGGTCGAGACTGTCGTCGGCCAGACGCTGGGCATCGACCCGGGCCACGTCGGGGGCGAAGCGGCCCGCGGCCACCGCCTCGGCATCGGCCAGCGCGATGACGCCGTCGACGGTGATGCGCGAACGGATGTCGGGCCAGTCGAAGGCCTTGAGCAGCGGTTTCGGCAGCGCCAGCCCCGAGGTCTCGATCAGGATGTGGTCCGGGCGCGGCTCGAGCGCCATCAGCGCCTCGATGGTGGGGATGAAGTCGTCGGCCACGGTGCAGCAGATGCAGCCGTTGGCGAGTTCGACGATGTTCTCGGCCGGGCAGTCGGGGATGGCGCAGCTCTTGAGGATCTCGCCGTCAACGCCGACGTCGCCGAACTCGTTGACCATCACCGCAAGGCGCTTGCCGCCGGGGTTCTGCATCAGCTGGCTGATCAGCGTGGTCTTGCCCGAGCCAAGGAAGCCGGTGATCACCGTGACGGGGAGTTTCGAGAGGTCGGTCATTCTGAGCCACCTTTGTGCTGGGAAGGGGAGGGCGTGGGCGGCGGGATCCGCGCCACGCAGTTGCGCTTGAAATGCTCGGGACGGCTGCGCCACGGGATCAGCCCGTCGGGGGCCGCGCGGTAGAGCGCCGTGCCCCCGAGCAGCATGCCGGCCTGGCTGTCCTCGTCGATGCCGCCGTAGACATAGGTCCAGCGCCCGTCGCCGCGCATGGCGACGGTGCAGCCCGCATCGCAGTTCTGCAGGCATTCCACCGCGCTCACGGTGACGCCCTCGGGGATCTCGCACGCGGCGATCTCGTCGAAGAGCCGCTGCCCGGGCCGGCGTTCGTCGGCGGGCGGCTCGGTGCCCTTGCGGCACTTCACGCAAATCAGAAGCTCGACGGTCGCGCTCATCCGGGTCTCCAACGCAAGGGGCGGGGGAACGAGCGCGCAACGGGACCTCGCATCGGTGCAACGGTCCTGCTCCGACACCGGCTCACCCCGTCCGGTCCATGTCTTCGGTCGCTGGCAGGTCTCCCGGCTTGCGGATTCGGGCCTTGCGGCCCTCGGTCTCCCGTCCTTCCCGGCATTGCGCCAGTGGCTTCGGGGACCTCTCCGGTCACGGTCGCGGGGGCGGCTGTGCTGACCTTGCGGCTGCACATTCCCTTTTCACCTGTTTACACAGGCACCAGCTGCGCGCCAGATGGCCGCGAAACGAGGCAAGTGTCAAGGAGCCGTATCCGCCATGACCGATGGAACCGTCGAGGACGTCAACACCCGCCACGCGGAAAAGATGAAGAAGATCAAGGCGGCGCGCGACCGGCTGATGGAGGGCAAGACCGAGGAGAAGGGCTTGATCATGGTCCATACCGGCCCCGGCAAGGGCAAGTCCTCGTCGGGCTTCGGCATGATCCTGCGCTGCATCGCCCATGGCATGCCCTGCGCCGTGGTGCAGTTCATCAAGGGCACATGGGTCACCGGCGAGGCCGAGATGATCCGCACCCGCTTCGCCGCGGAGTGCCGGTTCTTCATCTCGGGCGAGGGCTTCACCTGGGAGACGCAGGACCGCGAGCGCGACATCGCCGCGGCCCAACGCGGCTGGGAGATCGCCAAGGCGCAGATCCTCGACCCGGAGATCCGCTTCGTGCTGCTCGACGAGATCAACATCGCGCTGCGCTACGACTACCTCGACATCGACGAGGTGGTGGAGTTCCTGCTGACCCAAAAGCCCGAGATGACCCACGTCTGCCTCACCGGCCGCAACGCCAGGCCCGAGCTGATCGAGGCGTCGGACCTGGTGACCGAGATGACGCTGGTCAAGCACCCGTTCCGCGACGGCATCAAGGCGCAGAAGGGCGTGGAATTCTGAGTTTCGGATTGTGGGGGCCGAGGTCTGACGGGCCGCCGGACAGGCCTGACCCTGCACAGGAGGGGGCAGAGTGCCCCAGTCGGAAACGATCTCGCGGCCCTGACAGGTTTCGCCCGTCTCGGGGGGGGGCCAAATCGGCGAACTCTGGGGCCTGAAAAGGTGTGTGGGTGACCGGCCAAGCTCAAAGCTCAGACCGGCCGCCGCAAAACGCTTCCCGACGGTGATTCTCGCCGCCGCCGCCGCCCCGCGACCGGATTTCGTGAGCTGGTCGAGAGGCGCCAGGATTTGACGTCGTTTCGCGCCGGAAGCGGTGGGCAGAGCATTTCCCGGCCGCCACGCCAAACGCATGGACCGGGTGAGCGGCGCCGGCCGTCCGGCCACCTCCGGGCCGGGACCACCAGTCCGCGTCCCTGGTCGACCCGTCCGTGTCAGACCATGGCCCCGCCACCGAAGCCAACGCTTCCGCACCAGCCCCCCCGCCGACCCACAGACCAAAAGAAAAATGCGCCACCCCGAGGGGCGGCGCATCCGGTCTTGCTCCGGGAGGGGAGCGCTCAGTTGGCGGATGCCAGCTGCTTGGGAAGCTTGAAGGTCCAGACCGTCCCGCCCTGGTTGAGGTAGTTCACCTTCTTGGCGACCTCGCCGCCCCAGAGCGGAACCGCACCGCCCCATCCCGAGACGACCGAGACGTACTGCTCGCCATCCATGTCCCAGGTGATCGGCTGGCCGACGATGCCCGAGCCGGTCTGGAAGCTCCAGAGCACCTCGCCGGTCTCGTCGTCGAGCGCCAGGAACTTGCCCTCGGGGGTGCCGGTGAACACCAGCCCGCCGGCGGTGGTCATCACGCCGCCCCAGAGCGGAGCCTCGTTCTTGAACTCCCACTTCCATTCGCCGGTGGCCGGGTCGATGGCCTTGAGCGAGCCGATGTGGTCCTCGTACATGGGCTTGATGGTGAAGCCCGAGCCGAGGTAGGCGGCGCCCTTCTTGTAGGTCACGGGCTCGTTCCAGATGTCCATGCCCCACTCGTTCGAGGGCACGTAGAACAGGCCGGTGTGCTGCGAGTAGGCCATCGGCATCCAGTTCTTGCCGCCGAGGAAGCCCGGGGCCGAGAACACCACCTCGCCCTTGCCGCCATCCGCCGCCGCGGTGGGATCGCCGGGGCGGTTTTCCTCGACGTAGATCGGACGGCCGGTCTCGTCGATGCCGCTGGCCCAGGTGATGTCCTTGACGAAGGGATGGGCCGAGACGAAGCCGCCGTCCTCGCGGTTCAGCACGTAGAAGAAGCCGTTGCGGTCGGCGGTGGCGAAGCGCTTGTTGCCCTCGGCATCCTCGTAGGCCACGACCTCGTTCACGCCGTCGTAGTCCCAGCCCTCGCGCGGGGTGGTCTGGAAGTGCCACTTGATCTCGCCGGTGGCCGGGTCGATGCCGAGGCGGGAGGCGGCGTAGAGGTTGTCGCCGGTGTTGCCCTCGACGGGCGTGCCCGCGCCGCGCAGGTGGCTGTTCCAGGGCGCCGGGTTGCCGGTGCCGAAGACCAGCGTGTCGGTCTCGGCGTCATAGGAGCCGCCAAGCCAGGTGGCGCCGCCGCCGGTCTTCCACAGGTCGCCCGGCCAGGTGGCGTTGAGCGTGCCGGTCATGGTGCTCTCTTCGCCGTTGAGCGTGCCCATGTGGCCTTCGATCACCGGGCGGGTCCAGACCATCTCGCCGGTCTCGACGTCACGGGCCTGCACCTCGCCGACGATGCCGAACTCGCCGCCCGAGTTGCCGGTGATCACCAGCCCGTTCACGATGAGCGGGGCTGCGGTGTAGGAATAGCCCGCCTTGTAGTCGGCGATCTTGTCGCGCCAGACCACGTCGCCGGTCTTGCGGTCGAGGGCCACGAGACGGGCGTCGAGTGTGCCGAAGACGATCTTGTCGCCGTAGATCGCGGCGCCGCGGTTGATCACGTCGCAGCAGGGCAGGATGCCCTCGGGCAGTCGGGCGTCGTACTGCCAGAGCTCCTCGCCGCTGGCGAGGTCGATGGCGTAGAGCCGCGAGTAGGAGCCGGTGACGTACATCACGCCGTCATAGACGATGGGCTGGGTCTCCTGGCCGCGCTGCTTCTCGCCGCCCAGGGAAAAGGCCCAGGCCGGCATCAGGTTCTTGACGTTGTCCTTGTTGAGAATGTCCAGCGGGCTGTAGCGCTGGAGATGCCGGCCCATGCCGTTGGTGACCACCTGATTGGTGATGGTCTGGTCGTTGGCCAGATCCTCTTCGGTGACCTGCGCCTGTGCGACGCCGGTGGCGAGCAGGCTGGCGGTGACGGCCAGGATGAAACGGTTCATGTTGTCCTCCCTAGGAACGGTTGTGGCGATTCTGCTGCGGCCGTGCGGGGGCCGGTCGCTCCTCCGGTGCAAAGCATCTCCGGCTCGGGGCCGGAGATGAATTGCACCATGGTCGTAAGACCTTTCGGCAAGCCTAGTCCTTCCCCTCGACGGCGCGGTTGTCCTGCGTGGTGATGGCGGCGAGGTAGGAGAGGATGAAGTCCTGCACCGTGCGGTCCTCGATGCCCACGTGGCGCATCTTCGTGCCGGGCATGAAGCCGTCGTTGTCCTCCATCCAGGCGCGCAGGGCCGCCGGCGTCCAGACGATGCCCGAGGCCGAAAGCGCGGTGGAATAGTCGTAATCGGGGAAGGTGCCAGCCCCCCGGTAGAGGATGTTCGTGAGTGGTGGCCCGTAAGAAGGGTCTTTGGAATCAACCGCATGGCAGCGGCGGCACTCGGCATCGAAAAGCTTCTGGCCGGCCGAGACCTTGATCTCGTCGAAGGTGTCGGCCAGTGCCGGTGCCGCGAAGCACAGGACGACAGGCAGGGTCAGGCGGAGCATTTGGATTTCTCCCGTTTGGCGCCCCCGGCCCGAATACCGAGCCCGGGGTGGCTGAGATGCGCGCGTTTCCGCCCCCGAGTATTTCGCCGCCGCCCCGTGGGGTGAATTGCACCAAGGTCTATAGCCAGACCCCAAACGGCGACCGCAGACCCACCCGCATCAGCGAAATTCGACCCGATAGCCCCCAAACGCCCGCCGCCCAAGGCCGCGACGCCACCCACCCCGGGCCCCATCTTCATCTTGCCAGACAAACTCCGGGGGTGAGGCGCAAAGCGCCGAGGGGGCAGCGCCCCCTTCCTCACCGACCACCTGCACGGCACACCGGGGACCGTCCCCGTCGCTCGCACGCGCGGCCAAGCCCCGAACCATGCAGCCCGGAACCAACCGGATCCCGCGGCCTCAGAACAGCGGCGCGTAGCGCCAGGTGTCGGCGTCGGGCGTCACCTCGTCGAGGTCGTATTCGGCGCCCTGAAGCCGCCTGGCGATGGCGAGCCCGTCGCGGGCGGCCTCGTCGACCAGGGCCCGGCCACGGGCTTCGTCCTGCGCCACGCCGAAGCCGCGCATCAGGCTGATGCCGTAGTTGAACTTGCCCACCGGGTCGCCGGCCTCGGCGGCGCGGCGGTCCCATTCGGCGGCGGCGTCCGGGTCGAACTCGCCGCCGAAGCCGTTCTGCTCCATGTAGGACATCCAGGTCATGGCGCCGGTGTAGCCCGCCGCGGCGCAGGCCTCGAAGATCTTGCGCGCGGTCTCGTGGTCGCCGGACTTGGTCATGAGGTAGCCCGCGGCGCAGGTCATCATGTCCGTCTGCCCGCGCTCGGCGCGGTCCCGCACCGAGCGCCAGGTCAGCTCCTCGGGGTTGGTCGTGCCGTACTCATCCGCCACGGCGGGCGTGGCGAGCAGGCAGAGGGCGAGAAGGGCGCGGCGCATGGGATCTCCTTTCGGGGTCAGCCTCCGGTGGGCCGGTAGGCCGCGCCCCAGGGGAAGCGGCCGACCTTGACGGTCTTGATGGCCTCGCGCCGCGCGACGTCGATCACCGTCACGTCGCCCGAGATGCCATTGGTGGTGAAGAGCCGGGAGTGGTCGCCGTCGAAGGCCATGTGCCAGACCCGGCGGCCGACCAGCAGGTATTCCTCGACCTCCCAGGTCTCGGCGTTCACCACGGCCACGTGGTTGGCGGGCCCCAGCGCCACGAAGGCGGTCTTGCCGTCCGGCGTCAGCTCGAAGCCCACCGGCTGGATCAGGTCCTCGTGCACGCCCTTGATGGCGAAGCGGATCCTGGCCTTCTCGGTCTGTGTCGCGGTGTCGAAGACGGTGACCGTGCCGCCGATCTCGGCAGAGACCCAGAGCTCGGCCCCGTCCTTGACGAACTCGGCGTGGCGCGGGCGGCTGTCGACCAGCGTGTTGGCGAAGATCGTCTCGGTTTCGGTGTCGATCCAGTGCGCCATGTTGGTGGTCTCGGAGGTGGTCACGACGATCTTCCCGTCCGGGCTCACCGCCATGCCCTCGGGCTCGATGCCGACGTCGATCTGGGCCACCACCCGACGGGTCTCGGTGTCGACCACGGTGGTGATCGCGTCGTCCTCGTTGGCGATGTAGAGCCGCCGGTCGTCCGGGTGCAGCACGAACTGCTCGGGGTCCTCGCCCGAGGGCAGGTCGTGCAGGATCTCGCCCGAGACCGGATCCATCACCTGCACCGCGTCGCTGTCGGAGGCGCAGATGTAGACCCGCGAATAATCGTGGCTGAAGGTGATGCCGCGCGGGCGCTCGCCGGTTTCGAGCGTGCGGGTGACCTCGAGCGTGTCGGCGTCGATCACGCTGATCGTGTTGTCCTTCTCGTTGGTCACCCAGATCTCGTCGGCGAAGGCCGGCGTGGCGGCCAGCAGGGCGAGGGCGGTGGTCAGTCTCAGCATGTGTCTCACTCCTGGAACGCGCGGCAGGTCGTCTCGGGGGCGTCGCGGCCCAGCGTGTCGAGCTCGTTGCCCTGGTGGAAGAAGCCCTCGAGCGGGGCGGTGGCGACCACGGCGCGGTCGGTGACGATGGGGATCGGCTGGCGCAGCTGGCCGTTCCATGGCCGGAAGCTCAGAGGGCGACCCTTGAAGCCCGCGAGCTCGAAGGCATCCGACAGGATGTAGTCGCGCAGAACCGCGATGTCGTCCGAGCCGGTGCGGGTCACTGCCTCGCCGAGCGTGCGGATCGCGGCCCATGCGGCGTAATCCTCGGGCGTCATGTCGCGGTGGGCCTGATCCTCGAAGCGCGACTGCAGCTGCGCGGCGCCCCATTGCTCGACCACCGGCGACCAGGCCTGCGGCACCAGCTCCTCGGAGCCCGCGACCGGGCGGGGCAGCCAGGTGTTGTAGACCACGTAGCGGCCGAAATCGCCGATCTCGTCGGCCACCAGCAACACGTCGTGCTCGCCCAGTTGCTGGGTGAAGAGAGGCACCTCTGCGCTGGCGTTGCGGCGCATGTCGGCGTCGAAGACCCATTCCTTCTCGCCGGTGAGCGTCAGCCGGAACTTCGCGATCGAGGCCTTGAGCGCCTCGGCAAAGGCGTGGTCGCGCGGGTGGGCGCCCGAGATCAGCGCCACGTCGGTCCAGCGGCGCTGCACGAGGAACTGCGCCAGCGCGTCGGCGCGCATGGCATCCGAGGGCAGGGTGTGGAACAGGTTCGCCCGGCAGGCGCCGTCGCGCAGCGCCGCGTCGGGGGCGGTGGCGTTGAACAGCAGGGCGCCCTCGGCCTCGGGCAGGTCGGCGATGGCGGTGAGCGTCTCGGCCGGCGCGTCCAGCACCAGCACCCGGGTCGCGGCCAGCGCGGCACGTGCGGCGGCCAGCGCGTCGCCGCCCTCGGGCACCAGCGTTTCCGAGAGAACCCACTCCTGACCCATGAACTTGCCGGTGGTCTGGTTGTCCGCAAGCCCCAGCCGCGCCCCCGCGAGGGCGCGGTCGTCGGGCACGGGGTCGAGATTCGACAGCACCGGCGGGGCCGGCTGCTCGACGCCGATATATCCGATCCGCACCTTGGTCTCGGACGCGGCGGCGGCGCCGAGCGTCAGCGATAAGGCGGCAGCAAGTCCGATCACACGCATGAAGTGTCCTCCCTTAACGCAAGGTACGCCCCTCCGCCTTTTGCCGCCGTTAGACCATGGTCGAAGATCGGGCGGCTTCGCGACCAAGGTCCAATATGGCCCGCCCGGGACGCTTGCTAACGAAAATGGGAGTTTCGGAAACGGAGGAGGTTCCCATGTCCGTCATCAAGTTCAAGCGTCCGCTGATTGCCGGTGTCGCCCTGTTCGCCCTTGCCAATCTTGCCTTCGCCCATGGCGACGTGGCACCGCAGCCGGTCAATACCGATGCGCTGCCCGAGGTGGGCGAGGACTGGCTCAGCGAGAACCCCTACCGCGACGCCGGTGACGAGGTCTGGCAGACCGCGGTGCAGATCGGCGCCTCGGGGTACAACCAGAACTGCGCGCGCTGCCACGGGCTCGAGGTGATCTCGGGCGGGCTTGCCCCCGACCTGCGCTTCCTCGAGGCCGAGGAGTTCGGCGACGAGTGGTTCGTCGAGCGCTTCCGCGCAGGATACACCCAGAACGGCACCACCAAGATGCCGGCCTTCGGCGAGCTGCTGGGCCAGAAGGCGGCCTGGGCGATCCGCACCTACATCGAGGCCCGCCCGGACGACGCCGCCATCGAGGACCAGTCGGCCGAGCTCAAGGACATTCGCGACCAGCTCGCCGCAGGCGATGCCGACGTCGAGGCGCTGAAGGCCCGCCTCCGCGAGATCGCGGGCGAGATCGAGACCCTCTCGGGCGCGCCCGTTGCCGACAGCATCGCCTTCCGCGCCGCCAACCTGCTCGAAGCCAATCCGTCGGACACGGCGCATGCCGCCGAAACGCTGACGATCGGGCTTTCCGCGGCACACTGACATGCGCCGCCGGTTTGTGATGGCCGCGCTGGCCGGGCTTGCGTTCGCAGGCCCGGCGTTCGCGCGTTGCGAGGGCTGGGTGCCGCAGCCGAAGCCGCAGAACGTGGGCCGCGACGTGGTCGGCAAGGATCTCGACGAGATCGTCGAGCGCGGCTGGATCGAGTTCGCCGCCTACGAGGACTTCCCGCCGTGGTCCTGGGAGGAGGGCGGGAAGGTGCAGGGCGTCGACATCGAGATCGGCCGCCTGATCGCCGAGGCGCTGGGCGTCGAGCCGCGCTTCCGGCTGGTGGCGGCGGGAGAGAACCTCGATGCCGACCTCCGCAACTACGTCTGGAAGGGCGCGGTGGTGGGCGGGCGGGTGTCCAACGTCATGCTGCACGTCCCCTATGACAGCGAATACGCCTGCCGGGTCGAGCAGGTGGTGTTCACCGGGCAATACGCCGACGAGCAGATCGCCATCGCCTACCGCGAGGACGCGTACCCGGAGGATCCGCCGGTTCCGGCCTATTTCCGCATCGACACGGTGGCGGTGGAAAACGACTCGATCTCGGATTTCTACCTGACCTCGTTTGCGGGCGGGCAGACGGCGCAGGGCGTCCGGCGCTACCCGAGCCACGCCGCGGCGATGGAGGCCCTGGCGGCGGGCGAGACCATGGCCGCCATGGGCCCGCTGGCGCAGCTCGAGGCCGGGGCAGGCGAGGGCATCGCCATCCACCAGCCGCCGCTGCCCGGCTTCGCGGTGAGCCACTGGACAGCGGGGGTGGCGGTGCACATGGCCTACCGCTCGCTCGGCTACGCGGTGGACGACGCCATCCGCGCCGGGCTCGAGGACGGGCGCATCGACGCGATCTTCGAGCAGTACGGCCTGACCCACCTGCCGCCTGAGCGCTAGGGTCCTTCCCCAGCCAGCCGCCCGGTTTCGGGCCGACTGGCTGGGGGCGGCGCGTTGGGGCGGGGATCTCGCCTCCATGACCTCAATGGTTCTCCGTCGCAGACCTCTGCGGCGATCTTTCAGCCGAAGAACTTGCTGGGCAGCGTGTCGAGCCTGTCGCGGTGCCGCCTCACGTCTCCGATGTTGGGTCCTGTACCTGACGTCGCGCCTTCCGCGTCGCCGCGCGGCGCTCAGCCCGCCGTCAGCGTGCGCAGCCGTCCCGCGCCATCCACCAGCGTCACCCGCCGGATCCGCGGCAGCACGGCCATGGCCCGTCGGATCTCATCCGGGTCGAGCAGGCAGCAGGCGGTGGAGAGCGCGTCGGCCTGTGCTGCGCTTTCGGCCTCGACGCTGGCGGTCGACCAGAGCGGCGCGCGGAGCCCGCGCGGGTCGAGGATGTGGCCGCCCGTCCCGAGGCGCAGCGCGGCCGGGCTCGAGGTGGCGATGGCGCCGTCCGCCAGCGTCCGCGTGCCCAGGTATCCCGCGGCAGGATCCGAAAGCCCCAGCCGCCACGGCCCGCCGAGCGCGCGGTGCTCGCCGATGTTCACCAGCGCCCGCCCGAAGCCGCGCGACGCCAGCAGGTCGGTCACCACGTCCGTGGCGAAGCCCTGCGCGATGCCGTTGAAGGTCAGCGCCTGACCCGGTGCGAGCGTGACGTCCTGCCTGATCGTCATCCGCTCCCAGCCCGTCAGTGCCCGCGCGGCCTCGACGTCGCCGCCACGCGCCAGCGCCTGCCAGAGCGGTTGCACGCTCGGGTCGAAGGCGCCGCCGGTCGCGCGGTGTACCGCATCCGCCTGTCGGAGCAGCAAACGGAAGGCGGGCGAGGGCGCGAGCCTGCCCGACGCATTGAGCCGCGCCAGCTCGGAGGTCGGGTCGTAAAGGCTGAAGGCCCGCTCGATGCCGCGCACACGGGCGATGGCCTCGGTCAGAACCGCCTCGGCGCCGGGGCCGTGCAGGGTGATCTCGGCCTCCGCTCCCAGTGCGATGCCGCGCCAGCGGGCGGGGGCGGCGGGGCTCGCACCGGCACAGAGCGCGGCGGCGGAGATGCAGAGGAAGCGGCGGCGGGTCAGGTTCATTCGGCGGGCACCTCGCCAGTCTTGGCGATACCACGGCTGCGCGCCTTGCCGGCCAGCACCAGCGGCACGCAGAGCCCCGGGTCGTCGTGGATCTTCACGCAGTCGAGGCACTGGAAACACTCGGAATAGACGATCTTGCCGGTCTTCTCGATGGCCCCGTAGCGGCAGCGCACCCGGCAAAGCTGGCAGGGCGTGCCGCAATCCTTGCGCCGTGCGATCCAGTCGCGCCCGCGCAACAGCCCGCCGATGGCCATGACGGCGCCGAGCGGGCAGAGGTAGCGGCAGAAGCCCTTGAACAGCACCGCGCTGAAGAGCAGCAGCCCCACCGCCCAGGCGACATAGGGCAGCGCCCGCTGGAAATGGGTGGTGATCGCGGTCTTGAAGGGCTCGATCTCGGCCACCGCGTCGACCTCGCCCGGGGCCACGAAGACCACGCCGATCATCGCCGCCAGCACCACGTATTTCAGCCCCTTGAGCCGCCGGTCCCAACGCGGCGACGGCTCGATCTGCGGCAGGCGCAGCAGCCTCCCGACGTGGCCTGCGAATTCCTGCAGCGCGCCGAAGGGGCAGAGCCAGCCGCAGAAGAACCCGCGGCCCCAGAGCACGAAGCCCGCGATGGCCGCGGCCCAGACCAGCAGCGAGAACGGATCATAGAGCAGGAAGGCGAAGCTGCCGCCGTCGAGCGCCGTGCGCAACACCCCGAGCGGCGTGACGATGGAAAGCTGCCCCTGTCCCCAGAATCCGACGAAGCCGGTCATCACTGCAAGGATACCGAGCCGGACCGGGGTGAAATAGCGCAGCCCCGCCAGCCGGTTCTGCGCCGGTCCCACCGCCAGCAGGAGCACGATCAGGAAGGCGCAGAGCACGATCAGGTCGGTCTGCCGGTTCAGGATCGCCTCGCGCCACGGGCTCAGCGTTTGGACCTTTCCCGGACGCACGAAGAAGCGTTCGGGCGTGGCGTGCGAAACGGCAAGCTCCTGCTGCCCGATCTCGGGCTGGAACATGCCGTGCTCGCGGATCGCCGCGACCTTGAGCGTCCATTCCCGCGAGGGGTCGAAGCCGAGCCGCCGGTCGGTGCGCAGGATCATCGCGGTGCCCTCGGGCACGCCGGGTGCGGTCTCGACCAGCAGGTCGGCGTCACGCAGGGCGATGGGCAGCCCGTCCTGTTCCGCCGAAAGCCGGTCGGGCGCGGTGTTGCGCACGAAGTCCGGTGAGACCAGCCCGTGGCGCCCGGTCTCGACCAGCAGGATGGGCTCTTCATCGGGCGAGATCGCGAGAAAGCGCTGCAGCTCGGCCTGCGTATCGGGGCTCAGCGCCGCGCGGGCGATGCTGGGGGGGCCGAGGTCGACGATCCAGAGGTCGAGATAGGGCGCGTCGGGCTCGTCCTCGGCTTCGGGATCGTCATGGGCCCAGATGGTGCCGGCGAACTGCGCGTCGATCTCGGCGTTGCTCACCACCGCGTGGGTGGCGATGCCCTGATCGACCAGCGCCTGCCAGTCGAGCGGCTCGTCGACGGCGGGGTCGGGGAAGGCGGGCGGGCCGGAGGAGACGCCCTGCATCTTCTCGCGCGCCACCTCGCGGGTCGCTGCCATGATGCTCTCATGCGCGATGCGCACGCTCGCGGTCGCCTTGGTGACGCCGTCGAGATAGACCAGCGCCGAGCCGCCGGAGCCATGGCCATAGGCGTTGCCGACAACCATGGTCTCGGAGATCGAATGCCCGGCATATTGCTCGAGGAACCCCCGCAGCGGCGCCTCGCCCAGCCCCGAGACGAAGATCGGCTCGTTGTGCGAGATCAGCCGGACGTCGAGGAACTGGCCGTCGAGATCGAGCATGACGAAGACGTTGATCGGGGCGCCGGAGAAGCCGGGCAGGGGCGCCATCAGCTCGGTCTCGAAGGCGTAGCCGGCGAGCCCTCCGCCGGAATTCCGCAGCTCCCACAGGCCTTTCTCGTTGACCTGCTCGCCAAGCGCGTAGGGGGCGTAGACGAAGCCCTCCATCGCCTCGCGGTCGAGCGCCTCCGCCCCGGCCCGGGCGGGCAGGAGGGCGGCGAGACTCAGGGCAAGGGCGAGAACCAGAAAGCGCATGGGCGGAACCCTAGCAAGCGGCCGGACGGCTGCCGATGCGACCTAGGTCGGAGGGAAAGGGAGAGGGGTAAGCGGTGCCTTGGGAGGGGAAGGGTAAGGCACCGCTTGGGGGTGTGCCGGCGCAGCGCGGAGGGGCCGCACCGGCACGGGGCGTGCGCCCCGGGCGTCCATGGTTGGCAAGGGGGGACGCCCGGGACGGGAGGAGCCTTAGAAGAAGCCCAGCTTGTTGGGGTTGTAGCTCATCAGGATGTTCTTGGTCTGCTGGTAGTGGTCCAGCATCATCTTGTGATTCTCACGCCCGATGCCCGACTGCTTGTAGCCGCCAAAGGCCGCGTGGGCCGGGTAGGCGTGGTAGTTGTTCACCCAGACGCGGCCGGCTTCGACCGCGCGCCCGAAGCGGTAGCAGCGGTTGGCATCGCGGGTCCAGACACCGGCGCCGAGGCCGTACATGGTGTCGTTGGCGATGGCGAGCGCCTCGGCCTCGTCCTTGAAGGTGGTAACCGAGACAACCGGGCCGAAGATCTCTTCCTGGAAGACCCGCATCTTGTTGTGGCCCTTCAGGATCGTCGGCTGGATGTAGAAGCCGTTCGACAGATCGCCGTCAAAGCTGGCGGCATCGCCGCCCACCAGAACCTCGGCGCCCTCTTCGCGGCCGATGGTGAAGTAGGACATGATCTTGTCCTGCTGCTCGGCGCTGGCCTGCGCGCCGACCATGGTTTCCATGTCGCGCGGGTCGCCCTGCTTGATGGCTTTCACGCGCGCGATGCACTTCTCGATGAAGGCGTCGTAGATGTCTTCCTGCACCAGTGCGCGGCTCGGGCAGGTGCAGACCTCGCCCTGGTTGAAGGCGAAGAGCACGAAGCCCTCGACCGCCTTGTCGAGGAAGGCGTCGTCCTCGGCCATCACGTCCGAGAAGAAGATGTTCGGCGACTTGCCGCCCAGCTCGAGCGTGACCGGGATCAGGTTCTCGGTCGCGGCCTGCATGATCTTGCGGCCGGTGGCGGTGGAGCCGGTGAAGGCGATCTTGGCGATGCGCGGGCTGCTGGCCAGCGGCGCACCGACTTCAGCGCCCATGCCGTTGACGATGTTCAGCACACCGGCGGGCAGCAGGTCGGCGATGAGCTCGGCCAGCACCATGATCGCGGCCGGGGTCTGCTCGGCGGGCTTGAGCACGATGCAGTTGCCGGCGGCAAGCGCGGGCGCCAGCTTCCACGCGGCCATCAGGATCGAGAAGTTCCACGGGATGATCTGGCCGACGACGCCCAGCGGCTCGTGGAAGTGATAGGCCACGGTGTCGTGGTCGATCTCGGACATGTTGCCTTCCTGGCTCCGCAGGACGCCTGCGAAGTAGCGGAAGTGGTCGACCGAGAGCGGAATGTCGGCGGCGGTGGTCTCGCGGATCGGCTTGCCGTTGTCCCAGGTCTCGGCCTGGGCGAGGGTCTCGAGGTTCTCCTCGAGGCGGTCGGCGATCTTGAGCAGGATGTTGCTGCGCTCGGCGGCCGAGGTGCGGCCCCAGCTCTCGCGGGCGGCATGGGCGGCGTCGAGCGCCTTCTCGACGTCGGCGGCGTCGGAGCGGGCGACCTCGCAGACCTTGGCGCCAGTAATCGGCGTGATGTTGTCGAAGTAGCGGCCATTCACCGGGGCGACGAACTCGCCGCCGATGAAGTTGTCGTAGCGGGCCTTGAAGGGCGAGGCGTACTTGCCCTGCGTTTCGGTCATGACGTTCATGGTAATCCTCCTGTGCGCACCGGGTCCTCCACCCGGGTTGACCTGAAGACTGGCAAGTCCGGCGCGAGACGTCATCCCGACCAAGGTCGCGGACGGCGCGGAACTGTCTCGCAACTGAGACAGGTCGGAGGGGGAAGCGGCACATGCGGGCCGCCTTGGGGGGCCGCAGGGAGGGGCAAGCGGCGTCTTCGGGCGTCTCTGAGGCCTTCGGGACGCGGCGCGCTCGGGTCGGCCCGGGAGCCGGCGGCAGATCGAAGCGGCCTCCCGGGCCACCTCCGGCCTGCCGAACGGGGGACGCGCTTTCCGGGCATCCTTGCGGCCGCCGGGAGGGGACACTCGGGCCGTCACGGCGACTGACGGGACCGGGAGGCGGTGCGTCCGGCCCGTCCCGGGGGGGCTGGCGCGGGGCGCGCGCGACGGCTACTCGGCCGCCAGCCGCGGGCCGGTCATGGCGCCCACCAGGCGTGCGCCGGCCTCGCCCGCGAGATAGGACAGCCGCCCGCCGCAGACCGTCGCCTCGATCTCGCGCGTGGTCTCGTTGACCACGACGAAATCGGCGCGCTTGCCGCGGTCGAGCGTGCCCCGGTCGGCCAGGCCCATGATCTCGGCGGGGGCCTTCGAGATCAGCTCCCAGGCGCGCGGCAGGTCGCGGATGCCGCGGTCGACCAGCACCCAGGCCGCCTGCGCGAGGCAGGGATAGTGGTAGTCCGACACCAGCGCGTCGCAGAGCCCGCGCGACACGAGGTGCAGCGCCGAGACATTGCCCGACTGCGAGCCGCCGCGCACGACGTTGGGGGCGCCCATCAGCACCGGGTCGTTGCAGGCCTTGGCAAGCTTGGCGGCGGCGGCGGTGGTCGGGAACTCGGCGATACGGGCGCCGATGATGCGGTAGTATTCCCGCGTCTCACCGTCGGGGTCATCATGGCTGCCGTAGCGGATCTCGAGCGCGTCGAAGGCCTCGGCCAGGGCGCAGAGGTGGCGCGGCACCTCGCGGGCGCGGGCGCGCGCCGCCTGCAGAACGGCAAGGAAGTCGACCGGCGACCGGCCGCCGCGCTCGGCCCATTGCGTGACCTTGTGGGGCGCAGTCTCGGCCGCCTCGAGCGTCTCGGGCAGGTGGTTGTTGAAGACCACGTAGTCGATGCCGTAGCGCTTCACCGCCGCGATCAGGCGCTCGCGGGTCTCGGGCATGTGGGTCTCGCAGCGGATCTGGACGCGCAGGTCGGTCAGCGCGCGCGGGCGGTAGGTCTCCATCGCCGCCATCACCGCCTCGGCGAAGTCGGGGCCGCGCATGCCGCCCTCCCAGCTCCAGCATTGCGCAAGCCACGCGGTGGTGATGCCGTGGGAGGCGGCCTCGCGGTCGGTCGAGCGCAGCCCTGCCTCGATCGGAAAGGGGGCCGAGGGGCGCGGGGCGATGTGGCGCTCGAAGGCGTCGCCGTGCAGGTCTATGATGCCGGGCAGGATCAGGTAGCCCGACATGTCGACCTCGGGCAGCGGGCCCTTCGTAATGAGCCCGCCCTCGATCACCAGCGACCGCTTCTGCAGCTCGCCCTCGCGTAGAAGGGTGGCGCCCACAAGGCGCAGGGGGGGAAGGAGTGCCGTCATTCTGGTGACCCGCTCGGAGGTTTTCCACAGGTTCTAGCGAGGCAACGTGTCACCCGCGTGACGTGGAGGACACAGCAATTCACAACCTTGGGTTTTATTCGCGGGCCTTCTCAAGCCCGGACACGCCCCGTCAGCTCTCATCGGCGGAGAAGGTGAGCGCCACACGGTCCCCGGCGAACCATGTCAGCCCGTATTCCACCGGCACGCCCTCGGGGTCGATGTTGACGCCCTCGCTGCGCAGGAGCGGTGCGCCCTCGCGGGTGGCGAGGTGCAGCGCCTGCGTGGGCGTGGCGGCCTCGGCGGTGAGGCGGGTGTGGGCGCGGGTGTAGTCGGCGACGCCGTTCAGCCGCAGCGCCTCGGTGACCGACGGCACCTCCTTCAGGGTCTCCGGCAGGCAGGGCATGCGCTCGGCGGGAAAGCAGCTGACGAAATGCGCGATGGCGACTCCCTCGGCCAACGACAACCCCTCGTAGACGATGACCGGCGCGCCCGCGGGAAGGGCGAGCGCCTCGGCCTCGGGGGTGTCGGCGGGGCGGGTCTCGACCCGCAGCACGCGCTTCTCCGGCAGCCGGCCCGAGGCGCGGATGTTCTGCGAGAACCGCACCCGCCCGCCGATCGGGTAGTCGAAGGGCGCCGCCTGCACGAAGACCCCGGCGCCGCGCCGGGCGTGCACCAGTCCGCGCTCGGCCATGTCCGCGAGCGCGCGGCGCGCGGTGTGCCGGTTCACCCCGAAGCGCGACGAGAGCTCCGCCTCGGTCGGGAGCTTGTCTCCGGCGCGGTAGAGCCCGCGGCCGATCTCGCCCGCGAGCTCCTCGGCGATGGATTTCCAGATCGGGCTGCGCGCCATGTCCTGCCTCTTCTGTCGGGGCCGCTGCCGGGCCCTGTCACCGAAATTTCACGTATGCGGGCTTGCGTCGAAAGCCGACTCACCTCTATGATTTGTCTAGTTGTATAGAACTCTAGACAAGTCGGCAAGGTTGTCCAGATGAGCGTGACAGAAATCGGAACGGAGGCCCGCAGGGGCTGGATGGGGCTGCTGGCCCGGGCGCCCGCGGCGCGGCTCGCGGGGGTGTTCGACCCTCTGGGGGCGACGCCGGGCTTCGAATGGCTGCGGACGCCCGAGACCGGGGGCGTGATGGTGCGCGGCCGCACCGGCGGCACCGGCGCGCCCTTCAACATGGGCGAGATGACGGTCACCCGCTGCGCGCTGCGGCTGGAGACGGGCGAGGTTGGCCACGCCTACGTGCAGGGCCGCGACAAGGCCCATGCCGAGCGCGCCGCGCTGGTCGACGCGCTGATGCAGGGGCCCCGGGCCCCCGAGCTGCGCGAGGCGGTGCTGGCGCCGCTGGCCGAGGCCGAGGCCGCGGCGCGCCGGGGGCGGGCGGCACGGGCGGCGGCCACCAAGGTCGATTTCTTCACCATGGTCCGGGGAGAGGGCTGATGCGCGACGACGTACTTTCCGGCGGCTTCGCCGACACCCCGGTCGAGGCGGCGCGGGCCTTCCGTGCGGCGCTCGAGGCGATGGCCCGGCCGGGCAGCATCCACCGGGTCGAGGGCGCGCGCGCCCCGGCACCGGTCTCGGAGGCGGCGGCGGTGCTGCTGCTGACGCTCTGCGACCGCGAGACGCCGCTCTACCTCGCACCCGGCCATGACGTGGCGCCTGTCCGCGACTGGGTGGCCTTCCACATCGGTGCGCCGCTGGTTGGCGCCTCCGAGGCGATGTTCGCGCTGGGCGGCTGGCAGGCGCTGGCGCCGCTCGACGCCTACCGCATCGGCACCCCCGACTATCCCGACCGTGCGGTGACGCTGATCGCCGAACTCGTGAACCTCGCCCCCGAGGGCGCGCGGCTCAGCGGCCCGGGCATCCGCGAGACCGCGCGGCTGTCGCTGCCCGAGGTCGCGGCGTTCCAGCGAAATCACCATCTCTTCCCATTGGGTTGGGATGCCTTCTTCACCTGCGGCGACCGCCTCGCGGCGCTGCCCCGGACCAGTGTTGTGGAGGCCGGCTGATGTATGTTGCAGTGAAAGGCGGCGAGCGCGCGATCGACGCGGCGCACGAGTGGCTGGCCGAGGAGCGGCGCGGCGATGCGTCGGTGCCCGAGCTGTCGCTCGCGCAGATCCGCGAGCAGATGAGCCTCGCGGTGAACCGGGTGATGGCCGAGGGCTCGCTCTACGATCCCGATCTCGCGGCGCTCGCGATCAAGCAGGCGCGCGGCGACCTGATCGAGGCGATCTTCCTGATCCGCGCCTATCGCACGACCCTGCCGCGCATCGGCCATTCGCGCGCCGTCGACACCGGCGCCATGCGCTGCGATCGCCGCATCAGCGCGACCTTCAAGGACGCGCCCGGTGGGCAGGTGCTGGGCCCGACCTTCGACTACACCCACCGGCTGCTCGATTTCAAACTGGCGGCCGAGGCCGGGACGCCGAGTGCGCGCGAGGCCGATCCGCTGGCGCCCGAAGTGCCGCGGATCACGGAATTCCTCAACAAGGACGGGCTGATACAGGACGAGGTCCGAAGCGAGGATACGCCGCCCGACATGACCCGCCAGCCGATGGAATACCCGGCCAACCGCGCCCTGCGGCTTCAGGCGCTGACCCGCGGCGACGAGGGCTTCGTGCTTGGCATGGCCTATTCCACCCAACGCGGCTACGGGCGCAACCACCCCTTCGTGGGGGAGCTGCGCATCGGGGCGGTCGAGGTCGAGATGGAGATCCCCGAGCTGGGCTTCGACATCTGCATCGGCGAGGTGGTGCTGACCGAATGCGAGACGGTGAACCAGTTTGCCGGCTCCAAGACCGAGCCGCCGCAGTTCACGCGGGGCTACGGGCTGGTCTTCGGCCAGACCGAGCGCAAGGCCATCGCCATGGCGCTGGTCGACCGGGCGCTGCGCTGGGAAGAGCTTGGCGAGGAGAACGTCGGCGCCCCGGCGCAGGACGAGGAATTCGTGCTGGCACATTCGGACAACATCCAGGCGACGGGCTTCCTCGAGCACATAAAGCTCCCGCATTACGTGGACTTCCAGTCGGAACTTGAACTGGTGCGCAAGATGCGGAAAGGCGCCCTGGACGCGATGAAGGAGGCTGCGGAATGACCGCGATGCAGCACGATCCGGCCTATAACTTCGCCTATCTCGACGAGCAGACCAAGCGGATGATCCGCCGCGCGCTGCTCAAGGCGCTGGCGATCCCGGGCTACCAGGTGCCGTTTGCCTCGCGCGAGATGCCGATGCCCTATGGCTGGGGCACCGGCGGCGTGCAGGTGACCGCCGCCTGCCTCACCCCGGAGGACCGGCTCAAGGTCATCGACCAGGGCGCGGACGACACCACCAACGCGGTCTCGATCCGCAAGTTCTTCGAGCGCACGGCAGGGGTGGAGACGACCGAGCACACCACGGAGTCGACGATCATCCAGACCCGCCACCGCATCCCCGAGGCACCGCTGACCGAGGGCCAGATCCTCGTCTACCAGGTGCCGATCCCGGAGCCGCTGCGGTTTCTCGAGCCGCGCGAGACCGAGACCCGCAAGATGCACGCGCTCGAGGAATACGGGCTCATGTACGTGAAGCTCTACGAGGACATCGCCCACAACGGTGCGATCTCGACCGCCTACGCCTACCCGGTGAAGGTCGAGGGGCGCTACGTGATGGATCCCTCGCCGATCCCCAAGTTCGACAACCCGCGGCTCGAGAGCGCCGCGATCCAGCTCTTCGGGGCCGGGCGCGAGCAGCGCATCTACGCGGTGCCGCCCCATACGCAGGTGGTAAGCCTCGATTTCGAGGACCACCCGTTCGAGGCCAGCAAGGCGGATCACGACTGCGATCTCTGCGGCTGCGGCACCAGCTATCTCGACGAGGTGATCGTCGACGACGCGGGCGGGCGGATGTTCGTCTGTTCGGACACGGATTTCTGCGCCGGTCGGCGGGCCGAGGGGCACAGCGGACGGCTCTCGGGGGAGGATGCGGCATGACGCCCTTGTTGCAGGTGACGGGTCTCACCAGGCATTACGGAACGCGGCTTGGCTGCGGCGATGTGAGCTTCGATCTCTGGCCGGGCGAGGTCATGGGCATCGTGGGCGAGAGCGGCTCGGGCAAGTCGACGCTGCTGAACTGCCTCGCGGGGCACCAGGCGCCGGACGCGGGACAGGTGATCTTCGACACCCGCAGCGACGGGCCGGTGGACACGGTCACCATGTCCGAGCCGGCGCGGCGGATGCTCGGGCGCACCGACTGGGCCTTCGTGCACCAGAACGCGCGCGACGGGCTGCGCATGGGGGTGAGCGCGGGCGCCAACGTGGGCGAGCGGCTGATGGCCGTGGGCGCGCGCCACTACGGCGACATCCGGGCGCAGGCGGTGGACTGGCTGGGCCGGGTGGAGATCGCCGAGGACCGGGTCGACGACCGCCCGCGGGCCTTTTCGGGCGGCATGCAGCAGCGGCTGCAGATCGCGCGCAACCTCGTGACCGGGCCGCGGCTGGTGTTCATGGACGAGCCCACCGGCGGGCTCGATGTGAGCGTGCAGGCGCGGCTGCTGGACCTGCTGCGCGGGCTGGTACGCGAGATGGGGCTGTCGGCCATCATCGTCACCCACGACCTTGCGGTGGTGCGGTTGCTGGCGGACCGGCTGATGGTGATGAAATCGGGCCACGTGGTGGAGACCGGCCTCACCGACCAGGTGCTGGACGATCCGCAGCATGGCTACACGCAGCTGCTCGTCTCGAGCGTTCTGCAGGTTTGATGGGCGGGACCGCGGGGGGCGGTCTGCCCCCCCCACCCCCCGAGAGTTTAGGGGCAAGATGAAGATGATAGAGCTGGCCGATGTCTCGAAGAGTTTCGTGCTGCACAACCAGGGCAGCGCGGTGATCCCGGTGATGGCGGGGGCGGCGCTGAGCGTGCGGCCCGGCGAATGCGTGGCGCTGGTGGGCAACTCCGGCGCCGGCAAGTCGACGCTGATGCGGATGATCTACGGCAACTACCTGTGCAACGCCGGGCGCATCGTCGTGGGCGGGCTCGACGTGGCGCGGGCCGAGCCGCGCGAGATCCTGCGGATGCGGCGCGAGGTGCTGGGCTATGTGAGCCAGTTCCTGCGCGTGGTGCCGCGGGTGCCGACGCTCGACGTGGTGGCCGAGCCGGTGCTGGCGGCAGGCGGCGCGCATGAGGTGGCGGAGGCGCGGGCGCGGGGGTTGCTGGCCCGGCTCAACGTGCCCGAGCGGCTGTGGTCGCTGTCGCCCACCACCTTCTCGGGGGGCGAGCAGCAGCGGGTGAACATCGCGCGGGGCTTTGCGCATGCGTTTCCGGCGATGCTGCTCGACGAGCCGACGGCCTCGCTCGACGCCACCAACCGGGCGGTGGTGCTGGAGCTCATTTCCGAGGCCAAGGCGCGCGGCGCGGCGATCGTGGGCATCTTCCACGACGCGGCGGCGCGCGAGGCGGTCTGCGACCGAGAGATCGACGTGAGCGCCTTTGCGCCCGGGCTCGCCGCATGACCGGCGGTCTTTTCGCCGTGGTTGGCCCCTCGGGCGCCGGCAAGGACACGCTGATGGAGGCGGTGGCGGCGCGGCGCCCGGAGGTGCGGCTGGTGCAACGGGTCATCACCCGGCCGTCGAGTGCCGGTGGCGAGGCCTTCGAGGGCGTCACCGAGGAGGACTTCGCCGCACGGGTGGCGGCGGGAGGCTTTGCGCTGCACTGGCGCGCGCATGGGCTGGGCTACGGCGTGCCGGTCTCGGTCGCGAGCGATCTCGCGGCGGGGCGGATGATGCTCTGCAACCTGTCGCGGGCGGTGCTGCCCGATGCCGCCGAGCGCTTCCCCGGGATGCGGGTGCTGCACGTCACCGCGCGGCCCGAGGTGCTGGCTGGGCGGTTGGCGGCGCGTGGCCGCGAGAGCGCAGGCGACATCGCGGCGCGGCTGACCCGTGCGGGCTATCCGCTGCCGGGTGGGCTCCGGGTCACCGAGATCGACAATTCCGGCGCGCTCGAGGAGGCCGTGGCGCAGATGCTGGCGGCGCTTCAGCCGGCGAGGGCGTAGCGGTGCAGCAGGTGGAAGCGACCGGCATCGTCCTCGCCGAAGAGGCAGAGCTCGGCCACGCGGAAGGGCGTGGGCAGGAGAGGCGCGAGCACCGGTGCGAGCGCCTGCGCCACGGACTCCAGCTCGTTGGGCGCGAGGCGGCCGCTGAGGGTCAGGTGGAAGCGGAACGCGTCCACCACGTACGGATAGCCCCAGCGCAGCAGGTTCTCTTCCTGCGCGGGGCTCAGGCGCGCCTTGCGGCGGCGTTCGAGTTCGGCCTCGGAGGCGGGGGCGCGATGGGCGTCGAGCCCGCGCACCACCTCGGCTGCGAGCCGGGACAGGGGCGCGGTGTCGCCCTGCGGGGTCAGCGCGAGGAAGCTTCCGAGGCGCGAGAGCGCGAGGCCGGGCATCTCGGCGGGCGCCAGCCGGGCCGCCAGCGCCGCGAGGTCGCGCTCGAGCGCGGCGCGGCTGCCGGTCAGGCGGAAGGGCGGCTTCAGCGTGCCGTGAAAGCCGTACTTGCGCGGCGTCGCGGTGATCTCGGCGACGGGTCGCGGCAGCCCCGGGACTTCGGGGTGCGGGCAGTCCGTGCCGGTCGCGGCGTCCCAGCCGAGCCAGGCCGCAGTGAAATCGGCCAGCGCCCCCGGCTCGGGGGCGTAGTAGATCGCGAAACGGGTAAACTCTTGCATGTCGGCAGCCATAGGCCGGTCATGTCACGGAACGATGACACAGGAAAGGGCAGAGCATGGGCGAGATGAGCGTGGGCCACATCCAGGCCACGGGCGAGACGGTGCTGGCGAATGCGCGGGTCGTGCTGCGCGACGAGGTGGTGCGGGGCAGCGTGCGGGTGCGCGAGGGGCGGATCGTGGCGGTCGACGCGGGCGCGGGCGTGCCGCCGAGGGCGCTGGATCTCGGGGGCGATCTGCTGATCCCCGGGCTGATCGAGCTGCACACCGACAATCTCGAGCGTCACATCCAGCCGCGGCCCAAGGTCGACTGGCCGCACGCGGCGGCGATCCAGGCGCATGACGGCGAGCTGGCCTCGGTCGGCATCACCACGGTGTTCGACGCCATGCGGGTGGGCTCGGTGATCTCGGGCGGGCGCACGGATTACCGCAAGTACGCGCGGCCGCTGGCGAGCGAGCTGATGCAGGCGCGCTCGAAGGGGATGCTGCGGATCAGCCACTTCCTGCACCTGCGGGCCGAGGTCTGTTCCGAGACGCTGCTCGACGAGCTCGGGGAGTTCGGCGCCGAAGACCGGGTGGGGATCCTCTCGATCATGGACCACACGCCGGGGCAGCGGCAGTTCCGCGACCTCGCGAAACTCAAGGACTACGTCTGCGGCAAGCACGGCATGAACGAGGCGGAGTTCGCCGACCACGTCGCCGGGCTGACGGCGATCCACGCGCGGCTGGGCGAGGCGCACGAGGCCGGCGCCGTGGCCGCGGCGCAGCGGCTGGGCGCGGTTCTGGCGAGCCACGACGACACGGTGCGCGAGCACGTGGTGGTGAGCGCCGGGCACGGCGTGCGGCTGGCAGAGTTCCCGACCACGGTCGAGGCCGCGCAGGCCTGCCATGACCACGGCATCGCGGTGATGATGGGGGCGCCGAACCTGATCCGGGGCGGTTCGCACTCGGGCAACGTGGCGGCGGCGGAGCTGGCCGAGAAGGGGCTTCTGGACATCCTGTCGTCGGATTACGTGCCCTCGGCGCTGATCACCTCGGCCTTCCTGCTGGCGGATCTCTGGGACGACCTGCCGCGCGCGGTGGCGACGGTGACCGCGACCCCGGCGCGGGCCACGGGGCTCGAGGATCGGGGCGTGATCGCCGAAGGGCTGCTCGCCGACATGGTGCGCGTCGCGCATATCGACGGCGTGCCGGTGATCCGCGGCGTCTGGAGCCACGGCCGGCAGGTGGGCTGACGCAGGGCGGGGAGGGACCGCCAGGCCGGTTTTCTTCGAAGTTGCCTGACCGTGTCGAACGGCAAGCTGGTCCGACGGGTGGCGTTTTCTTGAAGCCCCCGCGCGGTCGTCCCTGCCCGGACAAGGCCGCGCGGTGGTGCCGCGAACGGCGGGACCGCAGACAGGAATTGCGGCTTCAGACAATCCCGGCGGGGCTCCGGTCCGGCGGCGGTCCTTTCGGCGCGGCCGTTCGGCCCCAAGGCGGCTTGGGGCCGAACGCTCGTCACCAGGAACGGCGCGGCGCGGGGGCATGCACGGAGGCATAGCGACCGCCAGGTCCTCACGGAGCTGTGACCGATGCTTTGAAACAAGGGACGCTGCGCCTTCGTGGCTACGTGCAGATCCGGCCAAGAGGAGGTCGGACGGCATGAACACGGAGGAAATCATGATCCATCTCAAGAGCACGCTTCTCGCCACCGCAATCGTTGCAGTCTCGGCCCCGGCCTTCGCGGCCGACAACCCGATGGTCGGGGGCGCCGCGATGTATCCCGACAAGACCATCGTGGAGAACGCCGTGAACTCGGCGGACCACGAAACCCTTGTGGCGGCGGTGAAGCAGGCCGGACTTGTGGACACCCTGAACGGCGAAGGCCCCTTCACCGTCTTCGCTCCGACCGACGCGGCCTTCGACATGATCTCGGACGAGAGCCTGAGCCAGCTGATGATGGACGAGAACAAGGCGCAGCTCGCCAAGATCCTCACCTGCCACGTGGTCGCGACGAGCGCGATGTCCGATGCCATCGCCGGGATGATTGCCGATGACGGCGGGATGCACCCTGTCCCGACGGTGGGCGGCTGCACCTTGCAGGCCAAGATGGACGGCGAGAAGATCACCCTGACGGACGAGCAGGGGCGCACGGCCACAGTCACGATTGCGGACGTCAAGCAATCGAACGGGGTCATTCACGTCATCGACCGGGTGCTGCTGCCTGCGATGTAATTCCTGCGACGCCCGGTTCGCGACATCGCCGGGCGACGCTGCGCATGTCTGCAAGCTGCCCTCGTCGTCCCCTTGTTACAGGGCTCTCGCGCAGACGTGCGCTGTCCCCGGCTGGACGAAACCCGGCCGGGGGCGCAACATTTCCGTAAGAGAAGGGAGGGGAACCATGACCCGCAGAGGATTTCTTGCCACCACGGCCGCCGCGCTTGGCCTTGGAACCGATGCCGCGCTTGCCGCGGAGCGTTTCGAGATCTCTCGCAGCGACTCCGAGTGGCGCGCGATGCTGAGCGATCTGGAATACAAGGTGATGCGCGAGGAGGGCACCGAGCGCGCCTTCACCTCGCCGCTCAACGACGAGAAGCGCGCGGGCACCTTCCTGTGCAAGGGGTGTGATCTGCCGCTCTATCCCTCGAAGACCAAGTTCGACAGCGGCACCGGCTGGCCGTCGTTCTGGCAGGCGCTGCCCGATGCGGTCGAGACCAAGGCCGACCGGTCGTTTTTCATGACCCGGACCGAGTGCCACTGCCGCCGCTGCGGCTCGCACCTCGGGCACATCTTCGACGACGGGCCGCAGCCCACCGGCAAGCGCCACTGCATCAACGGGGTTTCGCTGACATTTCGCCCGGCCTGATCCGGCCCTGACCCGGCACCGGTCCCGTGACTCCGGGTGACATGAGCAGGGCGCAAATCCCGACGAAACGGACATCCGCGACAGTCTAACGCATTCGGGGGGAGGGGTCGGCCTGTGCGCCCAGGGGATTGGCGCACAGGCCTCGTCGGTCCGTGAGTGCCCGGTGCAGGGTGGTCCGGGAACAAGTCGGCGGCATAATTCCGCCGTACACCCAGGCTAGCACAACCTGAACGAGTGTGTCTATCACCTTTGGCGCGCTTATGAAAATTAGCTCTCAATCAGAGCGAGAGGCCCGGAAGCGGCCCGCCGAAAAGGCATTTCCACGGGATCGCGCGAGCTTTTGGCGAAAATTTGCGCATGCGGCAGTCGAAGAGTTTTCACCCGACAACCGGAAAGGGATTCGCCTGTGCGTTGAGTCGTCCTCCCGCCGGTCCATCTGACCAGGAGACGGGACGCTGGCCGCGCGGCCGCGGCCCCTCAGGGCCCGGCGGGGCGGAATGCGGCGCACGACGGGGCGCACCGCATGTAAGTTCTATTTGAAGTTCCGGCTGTCCTTGATCTGGTCCCAGGCCCAGACCACCTCTTGCAGCTGCTCTTCCTGGCTGCGGTCGCCGCCGTTCATGTCCGGGTGCAGCACCTTGATCAGCGCCTTGTAGGCCTTGCGCACGTCGGCCTTGGTCTCGGCCCGCTCCATGTCGAGGATCTCGAGCGCGCGCTTCTCGGTCGGGGGCAGCTTGCGCCCGCCGCCCGGGGCGCTGCGCCCGGGGTTGCGGGTGGCGTTGTCGCCAAGCACCTGATGCGGATCCTCGATGCCGAGACGCGCCCATGCACGGGCCTCGGGGTCACGGTAATCCTTGGTCTTGCGCTCCCACACCTTGTCGGCGCTCTGCTGGGCGTTCATCTCGGCTTCGGTCTTGCCGTCGAAGAAGCTCCATTTCGCATTGTATTCGCGCACGTGTTCCTTGCAGAACCACAGGAATTCATCCAGCACGTCCGGTGCCTTGGGGGCGCGGAACTTGCCGGGCTCGTTGCAGCCTTCGTGCTCGCACACGCGGGTGGAGGTCTCCTGTTCGCCCGTCATGCCGCGTCTGCCGCGTGGATTCTTCTTCTTCGACGATTTGACGGACATGTCGAAACCGAAGGGATCAGGTCTGCTCATGGTCTCACCTTTTCGACTCGGACGAGGGAGTTTAGACAATCCTCAGGTAACTGGAAGAGGTCAGGAGGCGAAATTTGTCACGGTCGGCGGAAATCGAGACACGGTTGCGCGAGGCTTTCTCGCCATCGGAATTGCAAGTGCGAAACGACAGCGATCACCATGCGGGGCACGCGGGTCACGACGGTGGGGGCGAGAGCCATTTCCACGTCAAGATGCGTGCGCCCGCGATGGAGGGGCTCAGCCGCGTGGCGCGGCACCGGGCCGTGCACAAGGCGCTCGGCGCGGATCTGACCGGCGCTATCCACGCGCTGTCGCTGGATCTCGACGCCTGAAACGACGCCCGGCCGCCGGTCTCGGTTGGCCGGGCGTTTCCCGTGACCTCTGCGGCGCGTCAGCTGGTGGTGGCGCGCTCGGGCTGACGGTCGTCGTCCTCCGGACGCTCGGTCTCGGTCTCTGCTTCCGTCTCGGCGACGGGCTCCGGACGGGGCGCCTCTTCAGGGGCCTCGGGTTTGGCGCCCTCGGGCGCGTTCGTGCGCGCAAGGTCTGCCGCCGAGGTCAGGCGACGGCGCTCGAGGCCGCTGTCGTCCAGCGCCGCTTCTGCCGACGCGCGCGGACGGCGGAACACCAGAAGGTTGCGCCAGACGGTCTGGCTCGAGGTCAGGCCGCTGCGTTCCTCGCTCGGCAGGGTCTCGGCCCGCTGGTATTCCCAGCCCTCCGCCGCCATGTCGTTCATCAGGCGTTCGATTGCGTAGGCGAAGCGGGTTTCGGCGTTCTTGAGGCCCTTCGACTTCTCGCCCTTCGCGGGGGCGGGGAGGACCTTGTATTCATAGTTCTGCATCGGAGACCTTCTTGCTGGCGCGAGCGCACCCTATCAGCGCGCCCCGGCTGCGTCACCCCGCGGCATGCGGCACGGCTTGGCGATATGGGGGGGATGCGGCCTGAAGGCAAGGGGCGACAAGGTGGAAACGAGAGCGTGGCCAGGAGCGGGCAAGGGGGTGTCGGAGGACGGCTCACGGCACCGTCCCCCGACGTCAAAATGGCTTTGCAGCTTTACGCGGTACAATCCAATCTGATCCACCTCCGATCAATACTGGAGGCGGAGCCGAGCGTCTCACGGACCCGGTAATAATTTGGTAACATTTACCCGACGTCAGAAGGAGTCATGGATTCCTTACCTTCGGTAAACAGAACGTGTCGCCCGCGCATCAAGTGCTTGCGGATTCGAGAAATTTCTTCGCGGCGCGGGCGATCACCAGCTCTTCGTTGGTGGGCACGGCCATGATGCGGGCACGGCTCATGTCGGTCGAGATCACGGTGTCATTGCGGCCGTTGCGCTCGCGGTCGAGCTCGAGCCCGATCCAGCCCATGCCCTCGCAGACGCGCTCGCGGATCAGGCGCGAGTTCTCCCCGATGCCGCCGCAGAAGACCAGCGCGTCAAGCCCGCCGAGCGCCGCCGCCAGACCGCCCAGTTCGCGTCGGATGCGGAAGACGAAATAGTCGATGGCCTCGTTGGCCTCGACGGTGCCCGCGGCCTCGAGTGCGCGCATGTCGTTGCTGAGCCCGGAGAGCCCGAGCAGCCCCGAGCGCGAGTAGAAGAGCTCGCGCACCTCGTCGATGCTCTTTCCCTCCTGCTGGACCATGTAGAAGATCACGCCCGGGTCGATCTGTCCGGTGCGGGTGCCCATGGGCAGCCCGTCGAGCGCGGTGAAGCCCATGGTCGAGGCCACCGAGCGCCCGCCGATCATGCCGCACATCGAGGCGCCGTTGCCGAGGTGGGCGACGATCACCCGGCCGTCGTGGATCAGCGGCGCGATGCGCTTCAGCTCGCCCGCGATGTAGTCGTAGCTGAGCCCGTGGAAGCCGTAGCGGCGCACGCCCTTGTCGTAATACTCGCGGGGCAGGGCGAAGACGTCGTTCACCTTGGGATGGGTGCGGTGGAAGGCGGTGTCGAAACAGGCCACCTGCAGCGCGTCGGGAAAGGCCTCCATCGCGGCCCCGATCCCCGCGAGATTGTGCGGCTGGTGGATCGGCGCGAAGGGCGACAGCCGCTGGAGCTCGGCCATGACCTCGGGGGTGAGCACCATCGGCCGGTCGTAGCTCGGGCCGCCGTGTACGACCCGGTGCCCGACGGCGCTGGCCCTGGCGTCGGGGAAATGCGCCCGCAGCACCGAGAGCGCCGTCGCCAGCGCCGAGCGGTGGTCGGCGGCCTCGGCCGGGGTCAGGTCGCGGGCGAGCGGCGACATGCCGGGCCCGAAGCTTGCCTTCAGGCGCGGCGTCTTGCCGATCGACTCGATGAGCCCCACCGCCATTTCGACAGGCGTGCTCTCGATGGCGAAGAGGCCGAACTTCAGCGAGGAGGATCCGGCATTGAGGGTCAGGGCGACGGGGGTCTTGGTCATGGGAAGGCTCTTGCTTTGGTGTCGCTTGCGACGGGCTCAGGCGGTGATGGAATAGCCGCCGTCGATGTCGTGAACGCCGCCGGTGAGGTTGCGCGCCTCGTCCGAGGCGAGGAAGGCGGCCATGGCGCCCACGTCCTCGATCGAGGCCAGCACGTGCATGGGCGCGCGCCCGGCGGCGGCGTTCAGCATCTCGTCGAAATGGCTGATGCCGCTGGCAGCGCGGGTCTTGAGCGGCCCGGGCGACAGCGCGTGCACCGAGATGCCCTTGTCGCCGAGCTCGGCCGCGGCATAGCGCACGGCGCTTTCCAGCGCGGCCTTCACCGGGCCCATCATGTTGTAGTCGCGGACCACCCGGACCGAGCCGAAGAACGACACGGTGAGGCAGGTGCCGCCCTCGTGCATCAGCGGCTCGGCGAGACGGATCATGCGCAGGAAGGAATGCACCGAGACGTCCATCGCCATCTTGAAGCCCTCGGCCGAGCAGTCGATCACCCGGCCATGCAGGTCGTCGCGCGGCGCGAAGGCGATGGAATGCAGCAGCGTGTCGAGCCGGCCCCAGCGGCTTCCGATCTCGTCGAACACCGCCTCGAGCGCGCCCTCGCGGCCGACGTCGAGCGGCAGCACGATCTCGGCGCCGAGCTCCTCGGCGAGCGGGCGGACATGGGGTTCGGCCTTCTCGTTGAGATAGGTGACCGCGATCTCGGCCCCCTGCGCCCGCAGCGCCTTGGCGCAGCCCCAGGCGATCGAATGCTCGTTCGCGATGCCGACGACGAGCGCCTTGCGGCCTTCCAGTGAGAACATCTCAAACCTCCGCTGATTCGTGATCCGGTGCCACCGGTTCCAGCTTGGTCACTAGGTCATTCCTGTGAAGTTTCTGCATTGCGGCATATCAGCCCGGCGCGCGGGGTGACCGGCTTTTCATCGCCCGGGGTGCAGGATCGGGCAGGGCCGCGAGCGGCAGGGATGGGTTCCATCCCGTTGCAGGCAGAGGTAAATGGGGCTGCACGCCTTCCGGATCGGCGCGCAGCCCCCGGGGCAGACACGGGGAAACATGGATACCAGTTACGATGATCAAGGATCATCCGCCCCGGTGTCCCTCTAGTGCAGATTCTGGGCGAAATTGTTCAATATCCGACATTCTCAAACGAATTGTGACACGGCGGAAAGAGATGAAGGACGAAACGAGACCCGAGCGGATCTGGCGCATCGCCGAGAGCGGCTGGCTTGCGACACGCACGCCGGAATTCCGGCAGGCCCTGCGCGAGGAAGTCCATGTGCAGCGCTTCGAAGAGGGGGAATACACCCACCACATCGGCGACGGTCCGGGCGGCATCTACTGCGTGATCGAGGGCAGTTTCGGGGTCTATGCGTCGAGCGACGGGGCCGGGGTCATCCTCGGCCACATCTTCCGTCCCGGGGCGTGGTTCGGGCAGGGGCCGATGACCGCGGACATACCGCGCTACCTTGCCTTCAAGGCGATGGAGCCGTCGCGCATCCTGACCGTGTCGCTGCCGGCGATCGACCGGGTGATGCGCCGGGTGCCGGACGGACAGCGGCAGTTCCTGTCGCTGTCGGAGTACAACCAGCTGCTGATGACGCGGACGATTGCGGACCTGCTGATCCGCAAGGCCGACCTGCGGCTGGCCTCGGTGCTGCTGCGGTTGCTCGAGAGCGACACCGGCTCGGAGATCGACGGCCCGACGCCCTGCACCGTGACCCAGGCCGAACTGAGCGAGATGGCCAATGTCTCGCGCCATACGGCGAACGCGGTGCTCAAGCGCTTCGCGAACGAGGGATGGGTGCAGCTCGGTTACGGCTGCATCGGCCTGCGCGACGCCGAGGCACTGCGCAGTTTCGCGCTGGCCGGGCAGTAGCTGGGCGGCGGGGCCGGACGGCATGCGCTGCCTTGGGGAAGGCGATGGCATGCCTGCCGAGGGACGCGACCCACCGCTTGCGGCCAGCAGGCTGCAGCCACGACCGGAGGGCCATGTGAAAGGGGGCGAGCCGCAAGGCCCGCCCCCTTCCTTCATCACCGGAGCAAGGGACGTCAGTGATTGTTGTAGGCGTGCTTCTCGTGCAGCGCGGCGATGACGATGGTCCCGAAGGTGATCGCCACGGAGAGCAGCAGGAACAGCATCATGATCGCGGGCTTGTCCGCGAAGGTGAAGTAGGCCTCGGCCCCTTCCCAGGTTTCGATCGGAGAGGTGTTCATCCGTAAAGTCCTTTCTTACTCGGCCGCAGCCGCGGAGGCGCCGGCGGGGGTGGCGGTGTTCACCGGGCCGGGAATGAAGTTCTCGGGGTAGGCGGCAACCGGCACCTTGACGATGTCGAGGCCCTTTTCCTGGATGTGGTCGGGCACGCGCAGCAGGCCCAGCACCTTCAGAATGAAGGACGCGATATAGCCCGGCACGAAGCCCAGCACCGCCATGGTCGCGGCACCCACGATCTGGCCCCAGAGGGAGACCGGCGGCATGCCGTCCACGTTGGGGTAGCCGGCGGCGAAGATGCCGCAGGAGATCACGCCGATCAGGCCGCCGATGCCGTGCACCGGGAAGGCGCCCACGGCGTCATCGATGCCCATCTTCTCGAGCCAGACGGCAACCATCGGGACCACGAAGCCGCCGAAGGTGCCGAGCACGAAGGCCACCGGCGGGTAGTAGACGTCGAGGCCTGAGGCCGCGGCGAAGATGCCGATCAGCGCGCCGGACATCATCCAGAACGGATCGCGGGTCTTGACCCAGGCGCCGATGATGCCGCCGGCCATGCCCATCAGGGTGTTGAAGGCAAAGGCGGACAGCGTGGTCGGCTGGCCGTAGATGTTGATCCACTGCTCACCGGGCATGTAGATGATGCAGCCGCCGAGGAAGCCGAAGAAGCCCACGATGATCAGCATCAGGCCGGTGATGGTGAAGGGGATGTTGTGCGCGAGGATCGCGTTGGCGGAACCGTCGGCGTTGAACTTGCCGACCCGGGGGCCGAGGTTCAGCAGCACGCCGAGCGCGAAGAAGCCCGCGACCATGTGCACGACGCCGGCGGCGCCCACGTCATGGTAGCCGAACTTGACGGTGAGCCAGCCGGTCGGGTGCCAGCCCCATGCGCCGCCGAGGATCCAGACGACGGAGCCCAGCAGGATGGCGAGGATCAGGAAGCCCGCAGTCTGGATGCGCTCGATCACCGCGCCCGAGAAGATCGAGGCGGTGGTGGCGGCAAAGAGCGTGAAGGCGGCCCAGAAGATGCCCGTCGCGTTGTCCGCGAGGTTCGGGCCCATGGACATTTCCCACGGCCAGCCCGAGGCGTCCTCGGCCGGCAGGAAGCCGTTGTAGAACGACAGGTAGATATACCAGCCGAAGAAGTAGAAGGTCGGCACCATGAAGGCGAAGGCGAGGATATTCTTGATCCCCGAGGCCAGCACGTTCTTCACGCGGCTCGCGCCCATCTCGTAGGCCAGGAAGCCTGCGTGAATGGCGATCATCAGCGCGGTACACCACCAGTAAAAGATTTCAGAGTTGATCGTGCCTGACATCGCGGAGGCGCTCTCGAGAGCGGCCAGCCGTTCCGTCAGGGCGGCGAGTTCCTGTTCCATTGTCCTCTGTTCCCCATTGCGGATGTTATTGTTCAGGGCTTGAGATGCCCCTGCGCCTCAGCTTGATTAAGCCTGCGTTGCGGCAAACTGCGCCGGTTGGCGGAGGCCGGGCGATAATCGTTTTTGTCCCATGCAGGGCAAGTTCCCGCGGCGTCTGCCTTAAACCCGTGCGAAATGAAAACAGCGCACGCTGATTGAGCAGGCGATTCCACCCGTGCGAATATATCTTTCCCCTCAGTAATGACTCTCTATGGACAGGACCCGAGTCGCTCGGGCTGAATTTTCCCGGGCAAAGAAAAATTTGCAGGGATGGACGTCATGGATATCGAACGCTCCGTCGAGGAGCCGGGCCGCGACGAGAAGATCAAAGCGGTGCGCGCGAAGATCGACGGCTCGGCATCGCATATCTCTACCGCCAAGTCGTTTCGGTCACCGGAAAGGTGATGGGCTAGGGCATTCCCGCCGACCATTGGGAGAGCGAGGCGAAGAAGGGCGTCCAGCTCGTCTAGGGCTCGACCGTCACCCTCTTCACCGACCGCGAGGGCAATTGCCTCGGCTACGGCCCCGAGGCCGCCGAGCTGGTGGGCATCCCCGACACCGACGACCCGCAGATGCCCGGCAAGACCGGCCTCAAGGCGATCGGTGGCGTGGTGCATCCCCTGCAGGCGCTGACCGCCATCGGGGCCTCGACCGTGAACAGCTACCGCAGGCTCCGGGATACCGGGTTCTGGGCGCCGGTGTTCGCGGTCCGGGGATTCCAGAACCGCACCACGGGCCTGCGCGTCTCGGCGCCGGGGCGGTTCGAAGACCGTTCGGTCGACTCGATGGTAAACCCGTATTTCATGGGCTCGACGCTGCTTGCCGCCATGGACGACGGGCTCGACAACGACCTCGACCCGGGGGCACCGGAAGAGCGCAACATCTACGAGGCAATGGCACAGGGCAAGAAGGTCCGGAAGCTGCCGATGAGCCTTGGCGAGGCGCTGGTGCATCCGGAGAATGACGAGGTGGTGAAGCGCGGGCTTCCGGGCGAGATGTTCCGGCTCTACCATGAGTGCAAGTCGGACGAATGGGTGCGCTTCCTGTCCACCGTCACCGACTGGGACAAGGAGACCCACATGGAGTGCCTGCCGTGAGCACCGGGACGCTTTTCGCGGACGCGCCGTTTCTCGACGTGGCCAACCCCGCCTTCTCGCTCCGCTCCGCGCCGGTGCGCGCGGCGCGGGCGCGCAGCTGGTACGCGCGCACGCCCTACGGGCTCGCGGTGCTGCGCCACAAGGAGATGGGCGAACTGCTGACCCACGAGGCGCTGATCCAGGGCAGCCACGCTTGGCCCGCGCTCAACGGCGTGACCGGCGGGGTCTTCGCGGACTGGTGGAACAAGTCGATCCTGGTGACCGAGGGCGACGACCACTGGCGCCTGCGGCGGCTGGTGAATCCGGCCTTCTCGCCGAAGATCGTGAAGACGCTGATGGGGGATTTCGAGCGCATCGCCAACGATCTCGCCGACGGGTTCATCGACCGCGGCGCCTGCGATTTCATGGCCGAGTTCGCCGACCCCTACGCGGCGCGGGTGCTGTGCCTGCTGCTGGGCCTGCCCGAAAGCGAGGCGCCCTTCATCCTGCGCACCTCGGCCACCATGGGGCTGGCGCTGGGGGTGAACTTCCCCAACCTCGTGGACGAGATCGAGGCGGCCACCGTCGAGCTGGGCGGTTTCATTTCGGAGGTGCTGAAGGCGCGCGAGGCCGACCCCGGCGACGACATCCTCTCGGTTATGGTGCAGGCCCGCGACGAGGGCGACCGGCTGTCGCATGAGGAACTCTGGAACCTTGCGCTGATGCTGGCCTTCGCCGGCGTGGACACCACCCGCAATCAGCTTGGACTGGGGATGTCGATGTTCGCCGACCACCCCGGGCAGTGGGAGGCGCTGGCCGCCGATCCCTCGCTCGACATGGCGGCGGCGACCGAGGTGATGCGGATGCGACCGACCATCACCTGGGTCTCGCGCGAGGCGACGCGCGACTTCGACTACGGTGGCATCACCATCCCGCGCGGTACAGTGCTGCACCTCTACTCCGAGAGCGCCGGCACCGATCCCGCGGTGATGGCCGACGCGCCCTTCGACATCACCGGGAAACGCCCCCGCAACTATGGCTTCGGCGGCGGCGTGCACCATTGCCTCGGCAACCTCGTGGCGCGCAACGACATGGCGGTGGCCTACCGGGTGCTCTCGGCCCGCATGACCTCGCCGGTGGTGGGCGAGGGGGCGACATGGCTCGCCGACAGCGGCAACACCGGGCCCATCGCGCTGCCGATCACCTTCGCGCCGCGCTGAAGCGGGGGCGGTGCGCCTGGTGACGGGGGCAGGAGTGAGGGGCCAGCCCCTCACACTCCTCGGAGTTTAGGGGCAAGATGAAGGGCGGACGCGGCGCTGGGGGCGTCTGGAAGTGTGCGTTTTGATTTGAGGGGGGGGCGCTGCTGGCGGGGCGTTCTGATTGAGGTTGGTGCGGCTTCTTTGGGTGGGGTCTGGTGTGGGTGGTGGCGCGGAGCGCCGGCTGATGTGATGGCGGGGGGCGCGGCGTCGGGGCGGTTTGGTGATGGTTTTCGGATTTGGTGGGGTTTGGCGGGACTGGTCTGCGAATTGGGCTCACGCGCTGGGTGGCCATGGGTCCTGGGGCTGTGCTTGTGGTCTTTCTGGTTGCGTGGCGGCGCTGGGCGGGTCTCGGGGGCTATGCCGGTGCCCACCGGTGTCAGAGGGCCGCGTCGATCTTCCCTGCGCCGAGGGCACCGATGAGGATCGGGGCGGCACTGGTGTTGCCGCCGACAATCCTCGGCATCACCGAGGCGTCCGCGACCGAGAGCCCGGAGATGCCGTGCCCGCCCATGGTCGCGGGGTCGACCACCGCCAGCGCGTCGCGGCCCATCGTGGCGGTGCCGAGGGGGTGGTAGATCGAATCCGTCGTCCGCCGCGCAAACCGGTCGAGATCCGCGTCGCTGGCCGCGGCGGGGCCGGGGAGCAGCTCCGTGCCCGCGACGCGCGCGAGGCCGGGCTGGCGGCAGAGCGCGCGCAGCATCCTCAGCCCGTCGCGCAGGGCGATGCGGTCCGTCCCGGCGGCGAGGGAGTTCGGGTCGATCAGCGGCGCCTCGCGGGGATCGTTGGAGCCGATGTTCAGTCGCCCCCGGCTCTCGGGCTGCGGCTGGGTCACGTCGATGGCGAAGCCGTGACCGCGGTCTTCGGCGGTGGCGCCGTCGAAGGCCAGCATGTTCCAGCATATTGATGCAATGAAGCTGCGTGTCCGGCCGGCCAGGGCCCGCGCCGAGGCGCAGGAACGCGCCGGCCTCGAGCCCGTGTTGGGTGCCGACGCCCTTGCAGGTGATGAGCCACCCGGCGCCGACCTTGAGGGCGTTCGGAAACGTCGCATGGCCCCAGAGCGACAGCGGCTCGGTCATGCGGTGCTTGACCTTCACCTCGAGGTGGTCTCGTGCGAGGTTCTCGCCCACGCCGGGCAGGTCCGCGCGCAGCCGGATGCCGAACGGGCGCAGCAGCGTGGGGGGGCGATGCCCGCGTGCCGATGGCACCGGCGCTGAGGACCACGTGGCCGGCGGCGAGCTGTTCCTCGCCGGAGGGCGTCATCACCCGCAGCCCGTCGATGCGGGGGCCGTCGCCGGTGAGGCGCAGCACCTCGACGCGACTCCTGATCTCGAGGTTGGGGCGGGACTTGGCGAGGGCGAGATAGGCCTTGGCGCTGCTCCACCGCTTGCCGTCCTTCACGTTCAGGCGGAAGAGGCCGAAGCCTTCGGCCTGGCCCTTGACCGATTCCCGCACCGGGTCGCCCATCTGGCCGCCCGCCTCGACGAAGCTCGCGCAGGGCGGCGTCGATGGTGTCGCTGTCGGGCTGATTGCGCCCGCCGCCCGCGTAATGGCCCCAGACCGGGTCGATGACGCGCAGCTCGGCGTTTGGCATGGCGGCCACCTCGCGCGCGTTGTCCTCGGGCGGGAAGTGGAGATCCGTGCGGCAGGGCAGGACAATGGATCTCGCGGTGATCGCTGCCAGCGCCGCCCCCCGGTGGCCGTTGGAGAGCGGGTTGGCCGAGATGTCGCAGGCCTGCCAAATGCGGATCAGCGACAGCATGTCGTTGGCGTCGAGCCCGTAGTACTTCGCGTCCCAGGTGTTCTTGAGGTAGCCCTCGAGCGTCACGAAACCCATGCCGCGCCAGAGCTACCGCCGGAACCACGTCGAGCGCCATGCCGGGGCCGATCGGGAATTCGTTGTCCGCATGCGAGCCGCCGTAGCGGGTGGTTTAGACGATGATGTTGTCCCATGCGGAATTGAGCCGCCCGAATGTGGCGTAGGCGAGCCCGACGTCGGGCAGGGTGATGCCGCATTGCAGGTGCACGCGCCCGGCATCGACGATGTCTTGGGGGGGGCAGCTCCGCGCTCATGCCGCCACCCCCGACGGGATGCCGCATTCCCGGCACCAGTTGTCGAAGATCCGGCGCGCCGCGGCGTTGAAGGCGGGCATGGTGGCCTGCGCCTCGGCCTCGAGCCGGGCGACGGCGCCCTTGCCCAGCGTGTCTTCGAGCGAGGCTGCGTATTCCGGGATTGCGGACCAGAGCCGCACGGTGTCGGTCTCGACTTCGAGGTGGAACTGCGTCGAGAAGGCGCGCGTGCCCCAGCTCATCGCCTGCACGGCGCAGGCGGGCGAGGTGGCGAGCACCGTAGCGCCCTCGGGCACGGCCTTCACCTCGGCGCCGTGCCATTGCAGCACCGGCAGCGGGTCGGGCACGCGCTCGAGGAAGGGTGAGACCGCCACCTGCGCGACCGTCAGGATGCCGACCTCAGCCGTGCCCCTGCCGACCTCGCCGCCAAGCGCGCAGGCCAGAAGCTGGTGGCCGAGGCAGAGCCCGAGATAGGGCAGGTTCCGGTCCACCACCGCCTCGCGGATGAAGGCCTTCTCAGCCACCAGCCACGGGTGCGCCGCCTCTTCCCAGACATCCATCGGCCCGCCCAGCACCCAGAGCGCGTCGACGCCGTCGAGCGAGGGCAGCGGCTCGCCTTCGTTGAGATGAACCGCGGACCAGGTGTGGCCGGCGCCCTCGATCATCGGGCGGAAGGCCGCCGGATGTTCGATCCGCTCGTGTTGCAGGACCAGAAAATGCATGTCCGTCTCCCTGTTTCGGGGCCGCTGCCTCATCCGTGGGCACCGTACCTGTCTTCCCCTGCAAATTCCCATCCAGCGCCAGAACCCACAAGAAATATTGTTGCGCCAGAGTGAAGCTTTGCAACCATCGGGAATACCTGCACAGAGGGAGAACAGGGACATGAGGGTTTGTGTGATCGGGGCGGGGCCGTCGGGTCTGGCGCAGCTTCGGGCGTTCCAGTCGGCGGCGGCGCAGGGCGCGGCGATTCCCGAGACCGTGTGCTACGAGAAGCAGCCGGACTGGGGCGGGCTCTGGCGCTACGACTGGCGCACCGGCGTCGACGAATACGCAAATCCCGTGCACGGCTCGATGTATCGCTACCTTTGGTCCAACGGTCCCAAAGAGGGGCTGGAGTTCGCCGACTACAGCTTCGACCAGCATTTCGGCAAACCCATCGCCAGCTACCCGCCGCGCGCGGTGCTCTTCGACTACATCGAGGGGCGGGTGAAGAAGGCCGGGGTGCGCGACTGGATCCGTTTCTCGACCGTGGTGCGCGACGTGACCTACGACGCGGGCACGGGGCTCTTCACCGTCATAGCCCGCAATGGCGAGACCGACACCGAAAGCTCCGAGACCTTCGACCACGTGATCGTGGCCTCGGGGCATTTCTCCTTCCCCAACGTGCCCTACTATCCCGGTTTCGAAAGCTTCAACGGCCGTATCCTGCACGCCCATGACTTCCGCGATGCGCGCGAGTTCGAGGGCAGGGACATCCTGATCCTCGGCACCTCGTATTCAGCCGAGGACATCGGCTCGCAATGCTGGAAATACGGCGCCAAGTCGATCACCGTGGCCCACCGCACCGCGCCAATGGGTTACGACTGGCCCGATGACTGGCGCGAGGTCCCGGCGCTCGAGAAGGTCGAGGGCAAGACCGCGACCTTCAGGGACGGCACCGAGAAGGTGGTCGACGCCATCATCCTCTGCACCGGTTACAAGCACCACTTCCCGTTCCTGCCCGACGACCTGCGGCTCAAGACCGCGAACCGGCTCGCGACCACGGATCTCTACAAGGGCGTGGTATGGACGAAGAACCCCAGGCTCTTCTACCTCGGGATGCAGGACCAGTGGTTCACCTTCAACATGTTCGACGCGCAGGCGTGGTGGGTGCGCGACGTCATCATGGGCAGGATCGCCCTGCCGGATGCCGCAGCCATGGAGGCCGACTGGCAGAAGCGGCAGGCCGACGAGGACGCCTTTGACAGCGACCACGACGCCATCGTCTATCAGGGCGATTACGTGAAGGAGCTGATCGCCGAGACCGACTACCCGTCCTTCGACGTCGACGGCGCCAACGAGGCCTTTTTCCAGTGGAAGAAGCACAAGAAGAAGGCGATCATGTCCTTCCGCGACAACGGCTATGTCTCGCCCATCACCGGCACCATGGCGCCGCCGCATCACACGCCGTGGCGGCACGCGATGGATGACAGCCTCGCGAGCTACCTGCAGAGCTCGGAAGCGGCCGAGTAAGCCATGGGACTGACCTGCAAGAGCCGCGCGGCGCGGTCGGGGGAGATCTCCCCCGGTCCGAGCCTGCCCAAGGGGAGACCCGCGCCCGCCGGTGACGCGCGCACGGTCAGGACCCGCGCAAGGAGGGACCGCGGCGCATGACACCGGAAGACCGCGTCCGGGCGATGGACTTCTGGTCCGGCCCTGTGACCATCGAGCCGCTCTCGGGCGGCATCACCAACCTCAACTACGTGGTGACCGACGCCGGACGGCGATACGTCGTGCGCATGGGGCAGGACATCCCCGAGCATCTCGTCATGCGCTGGAACGAACGCGCGCTGACCGAGGCTGCCGCCGCAGCGGGGCTCTCGCCCGCGCTGCGCCATGCGGAGCCGGGGATCATGGTCACCGATTTCGTGACCTCGCAGGCACTGACCGGCGCCGACCTGCACGACCCCGAAACGCTCGCCGGTGCGGTGGCGCTGGTGGGGCGGGTGCATCGCGAACTCACCTCCAGGCTCACCGGGCCCGTGGTGACCTTCTGGGTCTTCCACGTGCTGCGCAGCTACGCCGCCTTCCTCGCGAGGAATGGCTCGCCCCACATGGTGCGCCTGCCGATGATGATGACCGAGGCCATGCAGCTGGAAGAGGCGGTGGGCAGGGTCGGGCTGGTGCTTGGCCACAACGACCTGCTGCCGCAGAACATCCTGCGGGCCGAGGACGGGCGCTTCTGGCTGGTCGACTGGGAATACGGCGGCTTCAACTCTGCGCTCTTCGATCTCGGCGGGCTCGCCTCCAATTCGGGTCTTCCCGAAGACACGGAGGCCGAGATGCTGCGCCTCTATCACGGTCATGATCCCGACACCGGCTACATGCGACGCTACGGGGCAATGAAATGCGCCTCGCTGCTGCGCGAGGCCATGTGGAGCATGGTGTCCGAGATCAGCTCGGACATCGACTTCGACTACGCGGCCTACACGGCAGAGAACCTGTCGCGCTTCGAGGCCGCACTCGACGCCTGGAAGGAGGGCGCATGAACGACTTTCCCACGACCGCGCAGGCGGTCATCGTCGGCGGCGGGATCATCGGCTGTTCGACGGCCTACCACCTCGCCAAGCTCGGCTGGGAGGTGGTGCTGCTCGAGCGCCACAAGCTGACCTCGGGCACCACCTTCCACGCCGCGGGGCTCGTGGGCCAGCTGCGCAGTTCCGCCAACATCACCGAACTGCTCGGCTACTCGGTCAAGCTCTACGACACGCTCGAGCAGGAGACCGGGCAGGCCACGGGATGGAAGCGCAACGGCGGGCTGCGGCTTGCCTGCAATGAGGAACGCTGGACCGAGGTCAAGCGACAGGCCACCACCGCCCGCAGCTTCGGGCTCGACATGCAGCTGCTCACACCCTCCGAGGCGCGTGAGCTCTGGCCGCTGATGGATGTCTCGGACGTGGTGGGGGCCGCCTTCCTGCCGACCGACGGGCAGGCCAACCCCTCGGACATCACGCTCTCGCTCGCCAAGGGCGCGCGCATGGCGGGGGCGCGGATCATTGAGGATTGCGCCGTGCTGTCGGTCGAGCGCGAGAAGGGCACCATCACCGGGGTGAAGACCCGGCACGGGGTTATCAGGACCGGCGTGGTCGTCGCCTGCTGCGGCCAGTGGACCCGCGAGTTCGCGGCACCTCTGGGCGTGACAGTGCCGCTGGTGTCGATGGAGCACCAGTACATGGTGACCGAGCCCATCGACGGCGTGACCCGCGACCTGCCGACCCTGCGCGATCCCGACCGGCTGACCTACTGGAAGGAAGAGGTGGGGGGGCTCGTCATGGGGGGATACGAGCCCAACCCCAAGCCATGGGCCATTTCGGGAATCCCCGAAGGCTTTCACTACACGCTGCTCGACAGCGATTTCGACCATTTCGAGCAGATCATGGAGCTTGCGCTGGGCCGCGTTCCCGCGCTGCAGACGGCGGGGATCAAGACGCTCACCAACGGGCCCGAGAGCTTTACACCGGACGGCAACTTCATCCTCGGCGAGGCGCCCGAGCAGAAGGGCTTCTTCGTGGGGGCGGGGTTCAACGCCTTCGGCATTGCCTCGGGTGGGGGTGCGGGCATGGCGCTGGCCGAATGGGTCGCCAAGGGAGAGCCTCCCTTCGATCTCTGGCCGGTCGACATCCGCCGCTTCGGGCGCCCGCATTTCGACACCGACTGGGTGCGCACGAGGACGGTCGAGGCCTATGGCAAGCACTACACCATGGCCTGGCCCTCGGAGGAACACGACAGCGGACGGCCCGGGAGGCGCTCGCCACTCTATGACCGGCTGAAGGCACGCGGCGCGGTGTTCGGCGAGAAGATGGGGTGGGAGCGGCCCAACTGGTTCGCCGCCGAAGGTGAGCACGCGGGCGACATCTACAGCTACGGGCGCCCCAACTGGTTCGCCGCCGTCGGGCGCGAGCACAGGGCGGCGCGCGAGGCCGCAGTGCTGATCGACCAGACCAGCTTTGCCAAGTTCCTGCTCAAGGGCCCCGACGCGGAAAGCGCGCTGCAATGGATCTGTGCGGGCGACATCGGCGGCCCCGTCGGCACCCTGACCTATACGCAGATGCTCAACGACCGGGGCGGGATCGAGGCCGATCTCACCGTCCTGCGCCGGGCCGAGGACGAATTCTACATCGTCACCGGCACCGGCTTTGCCACCCGCGATTTCGACTGGATCAAGCGCGGCATCCCGAAGGGGGCCAATGCCCAGCTTATCGACGTGACCTCGGGCCATGCGGTGCTGTCGCTCATGGGGCCCATGGCGCGCGACATCTTTGCTCGTGTCACCCGTGCCGACCTGACGAACGCGGCGCTGCCCTTCGGCACCGCTCGGCAGATCGCCATCGCCGGCGCGCCGGTCTGGGCGCTGCGCGTCTCCTACGTGGGTGAACTCGGGTGGGAGCTGCACATGCCGGTGGAAAGCGCCGCCACGGTGTTCGACGCGCTGCACATGGCCGGCGCCTCGCACGGGCTGGTCGACGCGGGTTACCGCGCCATCGAGACCCTGCGGCTCGAGAAGGGTTACCGCGCCTGGGCCGGGGACATCGGGCCGGACAGCACGCCTCTCGAGGCGGGGCTCGGATTCGCGGTGAAGCCCGGCAAGGGGGATTTCCGCGGGCGCGAGGCCATCGTGGCGCAGAAAGCCAAGGGGCTGCGCAAGATGCTCGCCACCGTCACCGCAGCGCCCGAGGTGATCCTGCTGGGGCGCGAGACGATCTTCCGAAACGGCGAGCGGGTGGGCTACCTCAGCTCTGGCGGGTACGGTCACACGGTGGGCAAGGCCATCGGCATGGGTTATGTCAAGAACCCCGAGGGGGTGACCCGCGACTGGGTGCTGACCGGGAGCTACGAGCTCGAGGTCGCCACCGAGCGCGTGCCCTGCGAGGTGACGCTGTCGCCGCTCTACGACCCGACCCATGCGCGGCTGAAGTCATGAGTGCATTTCGGGTCTTCACGAAAGGACGAAAGCCATGACGATCACCGCCAACTGGTCCTGGCCCACGCCGATCCGCTTCGGCGCCGGGCGCATCGCCGAACTGGCCGAGGCCTGCCACACCGCCGGCATCCGCAAGCCGCTCGTTGTGACCGACCGCGGGCTTGCCCGTCTGCCACTGACCCTGCAGGTCATGGACATCCTCCGCCGCTCGGGCTTGGACGCGGATCTCTTCGCCGAGGTCGACCCGAACCCGAACGAGCGCAACCTCGGCGTGGGGGTGGTGACCTTCAAGCAGGGGCGGCACGACGGGGTGGTCGCGCTGGGCGGCGGCTCGGGGCTCGATCTCGGCAAGCTCGTGGCCTTCATGGCGGGCCAGTCGCGCCCGGTCTGGGATTTCGAGGATATCGGCGACTGGTGGACCCGCGCCGATGCCGAGGCCATCGCGCCGGTCGTCGCGGTGCCCACCACTGCCGGCACCGGATCGGAGGTCGGGCGCGCCGCGGTGCTGACCAATTCCGAGACGCATGAGAAGAAGATCATCTTCCACCCCAGGATGATGCCTGCGCAGGTGATCTGCGACCCTGAACTCACCGTGGGCATGCCGCCCGTGATCACCGCGGGCACCGGCGTCGACGCGCTCGCCCATTGCATCGAGGCCTATTGCTCGCCGCTCTACGGTCCCATGGCCGACGGCGTGGCGCTCGAGGGCATGCGGCTTTGCAAGGAGTACCTGCTGCGCGCCTATCGCGACGGCTCGGACCTCGAGGCGCGGGCGCAGATGATGACCGCCGCCGCGGCGGGGGCCACCGCCTTCCAGAAGGGGCTGGGTGCGATCCATTCGCTGAGCCACCCGATCGGGGCACGCTACGACACCCATCATGGCACCACCAACGGCGTCGTCATGCTGCCGGTGCTGCGCTTCAACCGCCCCGCCATCGAGGAGCGGATCGTGCGCGCCGCCGCCTATCTCGGGCTCGAGCCCAGCTTCGACGCCTTCCTCACCTTCATCGACGACCTGCTGCACGAACTCGACATTCCCAAGACGCTCGACGCGCTGGGCGTCTCTGATCCCGACCTCGACGCGCTCTGCGCCTCGGCGCTCAAGGACCCGACCGCCGGCAGCAACCCGGTGCCGCTGACCCGCGAGAACATTCTGCCGCTTCTGCAAAGCTGTTTCGAAACCTGAGGTGCGAATGACGATCCAGCCTCTGCGTCCCGCGCCCCGCACGACCCGTCGAGACCCCACTGGTGACGGAGGCTTGACATGAACGTGCCCGGACCGGCACGAGGGGGGTCCCCGACCGGAACTGGAAACCCCATGAAGAACGGCGCGAGCTCGAAACTGACGCAGAACCCCCACGCGGTCCGCGAGCTGCGGGAGAAGAACCTCGAGGTCGCCATCGGCCGGCAGGTGCGCGAGCTCCGCAAGCGCCAGCGCATGACCGGCTCCGAGCTGGCGCAGCAGACCGGGCTCTCGGTGGGGATGCTGTCCAAGATCGAGAACGGTGTCATCTCGCCCTCGCTCAACACGCTTCAGGCTCTGGCCAATGCGCTGCGGGTGCCGCTCGTGCAGCTGTTCTCGGGCTTCGAGGAGCCGCGCGGGGCGATGCACGTCAAGGCCGGGCAGGGGGTCGAGATCGAACGTGCGGGCACCCGCGCCGGGCATCAGTACCAGCTTCTGGGCCATATCGGGTCGAACAACTCGGGCGTCGTGGTCGAGCCCTACCTGATCACGCTCGACAGCGAGAGCGACCGCTTCCCCGCCTTCCAGCACGAGGGGATCGAGCTCATATACATGCTCGAGGGCGTCATCGACTATCGCCACGGCGACCAGCTCTACCTGCTCGAGCCCGGCGACTCGCTGCTCTTCGACGCCGACGCGCCGCATGGTCCGGAGGTGCTGGTCGAGCTGCCCTCGCGCTACCTGTCGATCATCACCTACCCGCAGGCGCGCTGAGCCTCAGGCGGAACTTCCGTCTGTATGGGAGGGTATTGCTCCTTCGCGCGGGCGAGCGGTTGCGTTCGGTCGAAACGTCCGGACCGATGCGGAGGGGGATCGCTGCGGGGCACCGCGCCGCGGGCGATTTCGCCCCCACGGGTCGCGTCCGAGGCGCCCGGCGGGGCGGTCACCGGTCGGACCGGTGACCCGACCGTGAGCGTCTCGTCGACCCGCGCGGCCCCGACGCTTGCGCTCCCCGAGAAACTGGTCAATCTGCCGTCTGACACGCGGGCTCCCGGTCGGGCCACGCGCACCGGGCTGGACCGCCCCCGGACGTCTTCGTCATCCGTCGTGCCGGAGCCGGCTTGCGGTGCTGACGATGCGCCCGGCTGCGGCTAAACTCCGGCATGTGCCGACCGAGGCCGCCGAACGACTGGAGAAGACCGAATGAGTAAGTTCGCCCTGACCGTGACCTGTCCCTCGACCCGCGGGATCGTGGCCGCCATCGCCACCTTCCTTGCCGAGCACGGCTGCAACATCACCGACAGCTCGCAGTTCGACGATTTCGAGACCGGCAATTTCTTCATGCGGGTGAGCTTCCAGTCCGAGACCGGGGCCTCGCTCGACGGCCTGCAGGAGCAGTTCGCGGCGACCGCCAAGGGCTTCGGCATGGACTACGCCTTCCACGATGAGGCGGAGAAGATGAAGGTGGTGATCATGGTCTCGCGCTTCGGGCATTGCCTGAACGACCTGCTCTACCGCTGGCGCATTGGCGCGCTGCCCATCGACATCGTGGCGGTGATCTCGAACCACATGGATTACCAGAAGGTTGTCGTGAACCACGACATCCCCTTCCACAATATCCGCGTGACCAAGGAAAACAAGCCGCAGGCCGAGGGCCGGATCATGGAGGTGGTCGAAGAGACCGGCGCCGACCTGATCGTTCTGGCGCGCTACATGCAGATCCTCTCGGACGAGATGTGCACCAGGATGTCGGGCCGGATCATCAACATCCACCATTCCTTCCTGCCCTCCTTCAAGGGAGCCAACCCCTACAAGCAGGCGTTCGAACGCGGGGTGAAGCTGATCGGGGCCACGTCGCACTACGTGACCGCCGATCTGGACGAGGGTCCGATCATCGAGCAGGACACGGTGCGCGTGACCCACGCGCAATCGCCCGAGGACTATGTCTCGCTCGGCCGCGACGTCGAGGCGCAGGTGCTGGCCCGCGCCATTCACGCCCACATCCACCGCCGGGTGTTCCTGAACGGGAACAAGACCGTGGTCTTCCCGGCCTCGCCCGGCAGCTATGCCAGCGAGCGCATGGGCTGACCGCCAGGGCCGGGGGCGTGGTCAGCGGCTGCGCTCATCCGCATCCGGCACATGCTCGAGGACCGAATCTCGGCGCTCATCGCCACCCTGGCCGAGATGGAATGCGCCATCGGCGCGCTGAGCGAAATCCAGACCCAGGCGGGCCTCGCCAGGGTCAACGTGCTGCTGCGGAGCCTGCGTTCGGGCGATGTGGGGGCGGCTCTGCGGCGACACTGGCGCGCGAGCCGACCCGGTGGCCGAGGAGGCGGAGTTCGGTTGGTTCTGAGCGCCGTGTCCTGAGTGCGGGGGGGTGAGTGCAGTGTTCTGCTGTATTCTCCTGGCGGAACGGCCCTGCGCAGCGGTTTCGCGATGGAGTTCTGTGTGGCATTCCCGCCTGGCGTCTTGCCGGTGCGGTTCGGGTTTGCGCCGTCGGTTTCGACGCCGGCGCGACGTCACCCGCATGTCCGCGCATGACCTCAATCCCCCGGGGGCCAGCTCATCTGCATAGCCCGCAAGTACCTCGGTTGGGGGGCTTCGGCTGATGTCTTCGGTGAAGAGATCACTGAGGACGCGGGCGGACACCTTCGCGGTCCCGGGACAAGGGAGCCACGTTTCGCGTAGCGCGCAGGGGGCGCGGCGTGTGCCGTTGTCCGTGCAGGGTCGCGGTTCTGCCGCTGCCTGAGGCGCGGAGAGCGCCCTGAGGTGATTGAGCGTGCCGGGACGGGCGGGCGGTCTTGATTGCCGGCGGGACCTCTGCTTGGATCGGCTGAACAGGGGGCCGCGCCGGGCAGGAAACGGAATGTCGCGCAAGAAGGAACGGCGCCAGAAGGCGATCCTCGAACAGCTCTCCATCACGCCGACGATGCGCGTGGGGCGGCTCGCCGAGACGCTGGAGGTGACCACCGAGACCATCCGCCGTGATCTCGAGGAGCTGGCGGGGCAGGGGCTCATCGCGCGGACCTACGGCGGCGCGATGCTGCGCCAGCCGATGGAACCTGCGCTGTCGGAGCGCCACAAGGAGCTGGTCGAGGAGCGTGCCGCCATCGGCCGAGCCGCGGCGCCGCTGCTGGCCGGGGCGCGGGTGATCATGATGGGCTCGGGTGCGACCACGACGCAGATCGCGCGGCGCATCGCGCTCGAGATGAGCGAGGTTACGGTGATCGCCCATTCGGTCTCGGTGGCGGCGGCGCTCGCGGTCAACCCGTCGATCCAGGTGGTGGTGGCGCCGGGGGTCTACCACGCGGGCGAAGGCGCGCTGCACGGGGCGCAGACCGTGCGCTTCCTGTCGGATTACTCGGCGGACTGGTCGGTCACCGGGGCCAGCGCCATGTCGCCGCTCGGCCCCTCGGACGCGCTGATCGAGGCGGGCGACGTCTACGCCACCATGCTGCGCCAGAGCGCGCGCCACATGGTGGTGGCGGATCACTCGAAATTCGACCGGATGGCCACGGCGCGCTACTCGGACTGGGGCGAGATCGACGTGCTGGTGAGCGATGCCCGGCCGCAGGGGCCGCTGGGGCGGGCGCTGCAGCTGGCCGGGGTGGGTGTGCGGCTGGCGGTGCTCTGAGGTCTTGGGGCGCGGTGCCGGTGGCGGAGGTCGGATGCCTCCGGCGGGAGTTTGTCTGGCAAGATGAAGAGTGGGGTGCCTGAGCGGGAGGCGTGGGCGCGGTTTGGTGGTGCGGTGGTCGTTTGGGGAGGGGCTGGCGCGGGCGCCGAACGGGGCGCCCGGCCGGTCTGTGTGGTCACAGGGTGGTGCGGGTGGCGTTGGCGAAGGCGTTGATGAAGCGATCTGCCTCGTCCCTGTTCAGGCAGAGCGGCGGGCGGACCTTGAGCGTGGCGCCGTAGCGGCCGGCGGCCCCGATCAGCACGCCCGCGTCGCGCATGGCGTCGATGATTCGCACGGTGACGGCGGCATCCGGGATGTCGGGCGTATCCGGGGAGCAGAGATCGACGCCGGTGAAAAGCCCGGCGCCGCGCACCGCGGCCACCTGCGGAGCGTCGGCGGCCACCGCCTCGAGCCCGGCCCTGAGATGGGCGCCGACGGTGCGGGCGTTTTCCTGCAAGCCCTCCTCGGCGATCACCTGCAGCACTGCGAGGCCCGCGGCCGCCGCCACCGGGTTGCCGCCGAAGGTGTTGAAATAGCCTACGTCCTCGCAGAAGGCCGCGAGGTGGTCGGGGCGCGCGGCCATGCCTGCCATCGGGAAGCCGTTGCCCATCGGCTTGCCCATGGTGACGATGTCGGGGGCGATGCCGTGCCGGGCGAAGCCCCAGAACGCGTCGCCGGTGCGGCCGAAGCCCGGTTGCACCTCGTCGGCTATGTAGAGCCCGCCCGCCGCCTGCACCGCCTCGACCGCGGGGCGCAGGAAGCCTGCGGGGTCGGCGAAGATGCCGTCCGACGAGAAGATCGAATCCGCGAGGAAGGCGGCGGTGCCGAGCCCGCGGCCTTGCAGCTCGGCCATGGCGGCTTCGACCGCGGCGCGGAAGCCGCCGGCGATGTCCTCGCCGAACGCGGCGCGGCTGGGCGCCGGCACGGTGACCACATGCGGGGGCAGGGTTCCACGCCTGAGCGCCGAGGGAGAGGCCTCGGTCACCAGCGCGGTGTTGCCGTGATAGGCGGTCTCGGTGACGATGATCCCCTGCGCGCCGCTCGCCGCCCGCGCCACCCGCAGCGCGAGGTCGTTGGCCTCGCTGCCCGAGCAGGTCATCACCACGTTGGAGAGTGCGGCGGGGAGCTTGTCCTTGAGCGCCTCGAGGTAGGCGTCGACCACCTCGACGATGTAGCGGGTGTTGGTGTTGAGCACCGCGATCTGGCGCGACACCGCCTCGACCACCGCCGGGTGGGAGTGCCCGACCGAGGGCACGTTGTTGTAGAAGTCGAGGTAGCGCGTGCCGTCGCGGGCGACCATCCAGGCCCCCTTGGCCGAGACCATCTCGATGGGCTCGCGGTAGAACAGCACCGAGGCCGCTCCGAGGTTGGCGAGCCGCCGCGCGACGGCGCCGGTGCCGCCCTGAGTGGCGTCGAAGGCGTTCATGTCGAGGATCTGGCGGACCTTGCTCATGCGCCCTGCTCCGCGAGATAGGCCTCGGCCAGCGCCACCGTGCCGTCGGTATAGGCGGCGAGCCCGGCCGCCGCCGCGGTCTCGGTCTCGGAATGCGAGGCGATCCAGGCGGTGAGCAGCAACCGTCGGAACAGGATGAAGGTGGGGATCATCGCCACGTGCTCGTCCGAGAGCTCCGCCACGCTGCGGTAGCCCCGGACCCAGGCCTCCTGCAGGGCAGGGATGTAGGGTTCGGTCTCGAGGAAGGACACGGCGGCGGCGAAATCGTAGATGAACCACGAGAAGCCGCAGTCGTCGAAGTCGATCACGCCGAGCCGGTCGCCGTCCTGCAAGAGGTTCGCGAGTCGCAGATCCGCGTGCACGAGGCCGAAGCGGTCGGGACCCGCGCCATAGGCGGCGAGCCTGGCTTCGAGCACGTCGCAGAGCCGGTCGAGCACCTCCTTCTGCGCCGGCGTCATGCCGAGCGCCGCGCGCCAGTCGCCCCAGAGCGGGGCCGGGCCGAAGGAGGTCTCGAAGTTCCAGGTCTTGCGGGTGAAGCCCTCGGGCGGGGTCCAGTCGCGCACCTGCTGGTGCAGCCGGGCCGAGATCGCGCCGAGGATTTCGAACCCCTGCGCCAACCCCTCGCTGGCCTCGGGCTCGCGCCCGGACATGTAGGTGAAGGCAACCACGTGGCGGGTCTCGTCGCCATCCTCGAACGAGGCGATGTGGGTGCCGTTTCGCGCCAGCAGCGGCTCGGGCGTCTCGACCGCGCCGCCGTCGCGCAAGGCGTTGATCCAGGCGAGCTCGGATTCGATCTCGGTCTTGGTGTGGTAGGCGGGACGGTGCACGCGCAGGATCAGCGGCGCTTCGCGCTCCGGGTCGCGGGCGATGAAGGTGGCGTTCTCGGAGAGGGTGAGAAGCGTGACCTCGGTCGCCGGGCTCAGGTCCCACTGGTCCGCAAGCGATACGACCCCCTGTCGCAAGCGCTCCACGAAGCCGTCCTCATACAGTCCTGCCATGCCGTGCCCTTTTTCTTTGCAATCCCCTCATTTGCTAGGAGGAGAATCTGTGGCTTGCAACATTTTTGCTTGCCTGGGGAGGTTCTCGCCGGAATCATCCTAGTCAGATGCCAGAATTTCGGCATTTCTCCAGAATACCGCCAAGCGGAAACGACGGGCCGGCAGATGACCGGACCGCGCCAACAGAGAGGAATTTGCCATGAACCTGTCCCGTCGTGCCTTTACCGCCGGTCTCGGGGCCGCGGGGGCGTCGTCGCTGCTGCCCCGCGCCGCCCGTGCCGCCCGCGAGAACGAGCTGAACATCCTGTGCTGGGAAGGCTACAACACCGATGACGTGCTGGGCCCGTTCCGCGACCTGCATCCCGGCGCCACGGTGCGCGCCGAGAGCGGCACCTCGGATCCGGACATGATCAACAAGCTGCGCGCGGGCGAGGTCAACGTCTGGGATCTCATCAACCTCAACCAGCCCTGGGCGCGCGGGCAGCTGATGCCCGAGGGGCTGATCAAGCCGCTCAACAAAGAGCGCTTCCTGCCCTATTTCGAGAAGATGGCGCCGGAGTTCTCGAACCCCACCTATCCGCTGGCCTTCTCGCCTGCGGACGAGCTGATCGGGATGCCGCAGCGCTACGGGCCGTTCTCCTTCGTGGTGAACACGGATGTCATCAGCCGCGAGCTGGCCGAGGACGAGGGCTGGAAGATCTTCCTCGATCCGGCGATGGCGGGGCGCTACGGCGTGCTGACCTATGACAACTGGAACCTCATGCACATGTGCATCACCGGCGACCTGAATCCGTTCGAGCCGCTGGACGAGGCCGGGTTCGCCAGGTTCGACGAGGTGGCGAGGACCATCTTCGCCGGCGCCAAGCTGCTGACCGACGATCTTGTGGCGATGAACACCGCGCTCATCAACGGCGAGATCGACGCCTATTTCACCGGCGGTACCTACACCGCCTCGCCGGCGCGGCTGGACGGGCTGACCAACGTGAGGGCGATTACCCCCAGGTCCGGGCCGATCAACGGCAAGGGCGGCGTGGTCTGGATCGAGCTCACCTCGGTGGTGAACAACCCGCAGGGCTCGCCGCTGGCCGAGGATTTCCTCGAGTTCGTGCAGAAGCCCGAGATCTGCAAGGCCGTGGGCTTTGCCGAGGGCACCTACAACCCGGTGGCGCAGATGGGCGACCCGGAGGTCTTCGCGCTCTGGGACGAGGATGAGCTGGACGCGATCCAGTGGGACAGCCTCGAGGAGGAGATGGCCAACTCGGTCGAGTACGACGTGGTGACCGATTACGACAAGCTCATGGAACTCTACACCGCCGCGCGCCGGGCCTGAGCGCGCCCGACCACGGGGCCCCGCGCGCGTCCATGCGGCCCGCGCGGGGCCTTCGGCCTGTTCCGGACCCCCGCCGATCCCGACCTGATCCAGACCCCTAAGACCAAGAGGCACCATGGGCGACCAACCGATCCTGCGGATCAACGCGCTCACCAAGCGGTTCAACGAGTTCACCGCCCTGCACGGCATCGACCTGAACGTCCGCGACGGCGAGTTCCTCGCCATCGTGGGCCCGTCGGGCAGCGGCAAGACCACCCTTATCCGCCTGCTGGTGGGCATGGACGAGCCTACCGAGGGCGCAATCTGGCTGCGCGACAGCCGCATCGACGCGGTGCCTGCCAACAAGCGCCCGACCTGCATGGTGTTCCAGTCGCTGGCGCTTTTCCCGCACCGCTCGGTGGGGCAGAATATCGAGTTTCCGCTGAAGCTGCGCAAGGTGGCGCCCGCCACCCGCAAGGCCCGTGCGCTGGAGTTGCTCGAGCTGCTGCGGCTGCCGGCGAGCTATTACGACAAGCGCATCGACGAATGCTCGGGCGGCGAAAAGCAGCGCGTGGCGCTGGCCCGCGCGCTGGCATTCGACCCCGAGATCCTGTTTTTCGACGAGCCGCTCTCGGCGCTCGACTACCGGCTTCGCAAGACGCTCGAGAAAGAGCTGAAGGACCTGCACCGGCGCACCGGCAAGACCTTCATCTACATCACCCACAGCCTCGAGGAGGCGATGGTCATGTCCGACCGCATCGCCATCATGAAGGCGGGCCGCTTCGAGCAGATCGCCCCCGCGGCCGAGATCTACGCCCGCCCGCGCTCGCGCTTCGTGGCCGAGTTCATGGGCGAGGTGAACCTCTTCGACATGGTCGACGGCCGGGTGCCGGGGCTGCGCTTCGGGCCGCGGGCGTCGAACCTCTTCGTGGGCCAGACCGGCACGCTGGTGGTGCGCCCCGAAAGCGTCGCGCTGCTGGCCCCGGGCGAGGAGGCGGACGTGGCGCTCGAGGGCATCATCGAGTCGGAGTACCTGCTGGGCAGCCGGGTGCAGTACACCGTGGCGCGCGAAGGCGCGGCCCCGGTCACCGTCGAGGTGCTGCGCGAGAACGCGGTGGGTGGCCCCGGCGCGCCGGTGGTCATGGGCTTCGGCACCTCGGCCTGTCACCTGATCGCGCCGGAGGCCCGCGATGCAGCGGCGTGACCGCCAGCTCGGGCTTCTCTACGCGCTGCCGATCGGGGTCTTCCTGGCGGTGGCCTTCCTGGCGCCGATCCTGCTGGTCGCGGCCTTCTCGACCATGCCGCCCAAGGTCTTCAGCATCTGGAACATGCCGGATTTCAGCGCCTACTACACGGTGATCACGCAGGGCTACTGGAAGACCGTGGCGTGGTCGCTGGGCATGTCGATGGCGGCGACGCTGATCCTCTTCGTGGTCTGCTGGCCGCTCGCCTACGGCATGGCCAAGGTCTTCGGGCGGTTCTCGCTGGTGCTGACCATCGGCGTGGTGATGACGCTCTTCGTGTCCGAGAACATCCGGCTCTTCGGCTGGGTTCTGACGCTGATGAAGGGAGGGCTGGTCGAGGGCTACATCCGCGCGTGGACCGGCACCGGCTTCGACGGGCTGCTCTACAACGTGCCGGTGATCGTCTTCGGGCTTTGCTACGTCTACCTGCCGTTCATGCTGTTCCCGCTGGCGCAGGGCATCGCCATGGTGCCCGAGGACGCCCGTGCCGCGGCCTTCGACCTTGGCGCCACGCGCTGGCAGATCTTCCGCGAGATCGAGCTGCCGCTGGCCATGCCCGGCATCCTCGTGGGCAGCCTGCTGACCTTCGTGCTGGCGGCGGGGGCGCTGGCCGAGACCAAGCTTCTGGGCGGGCAGGCTGTCATCGTCATCGCCGAGGAGGTCGAGACGGCATTCACCTACGGCCAGAACTGGCCGCTGGGGGCCGCGCTCGCGATGGTGCTGATCGTCATCGTGGGCGGCATCGCGATCTGGGGCATCGGTCGGGCCGATCTCGACCGCATGATGGGGAGACGCTGAGATGAGGACCTCCCGCCTGATGGGCTGGCTGCTGGTGGCCTACGGCTGCGCGGTGCTGGCCTTCCTTTACCTGCCGCTGGTGTCGGTGGGGCTCGCCTCGATCTCCAAGGCGCGCTACCTGACCTTCCCGATCCGGCGCTATGCCTACGACTGGTACGGCGAGGCGCTGGCCTCGGACACGGTGCGCGACCTGCTGCTGGTCTCGCTCAAGGTCGCGGGCATCGTCACGGTGCTGAGCATGGTCATAGGCTTCTTGGGCGCGCTCGCCTTCGCGCGCTACTCGTGGCGCTTCCGCAAGGCCTACCAGAAGCTCATCCTGCTGCCGATCTTCTTCCCGCAGACCGTGCTGGGGCTGGCGCTGCTGATGTGGTTCAACACCGTGGGCATCATCCCGTCGTGGAAGACCGCCGTGGTGGCGCATCTCGTCTGGATCGCCCCCATCGCCACGCTGGTGATCTCGATCCGCGCCTACAGCTTCGATCCCGCGCTCGAGGAGGCCGCCCGCGACATGGGCGCCACCACCTGGGACACGCTGCGCGAGGTGACCATCCCGCTGCTGATGCCGGGGGTGATCTCGGCCGGGCTTTTCGCCTTCCTCCTGAGTTGGGGCAACTTTCCGCTGTCGCTGTTCACGACGGGGGCAGACAGCACGTTGCCGGAATGGCTCTATGCCAAGATGGTCTCGGGCTATTCGCCGCTGGTGCCGACGGTGGGCATCCTGACCGTGGGGACCTCGGCGGTGCTGCTCGCGCTGGGGCTAACGGCGGCGCTCATCTTCAAGCGCGCCCGCGCGGCGCGGAACGCCTGAACGACAGAAATGCATAACAGACTGAAAAGACAGGGAACAGACACATGCTCACATCCATTGCCGGAAAATCGGTGATCGTCACCGGCGGGTCCAAGGGGATCGGCAAGGGCATCGCCAAGGTCTTCGCCGCGCAGGGCGCCAAGGTCATGATCGCTGCCCGGGGCGAGGATTCCGCCAAGCTCGCGGTGGCCGAGATCGAGGCGGCGGGCGGCACCGCGGCGTGGCATCCGACCGACGTGGCCGACTGGACCTCGGTTCAGGCCATGGTCGCGGCCACGGTGGGCGCCTTCGGCGGCGTCGACATCCTCTGCGCCAACGCCGGGATCTTCCCGCAGAAGAAGATGGTCGACATGTCCCCCGACGACTGGGACTACGTCATGTCGGTGAACCTCAAGTCGAGCTTTCTCTGCGTGAAGGCCTGCATCCCGATCTTCGAGGCGGCGGGCAAGGGCCGGGTGGTGCTGACCTCGTCGATCACCGGGCCGGTGACCGGCTACCCGGGCTGGTCGCATTACGGCGCGTCGAAGTCGGGCCAGCTGGGGTTCATCAAGACCGCGGCGATGGAGCTTGCGCGCTACGGCACCACGATCAACGCGGTGATGCCGGGCAACATCTACACCGAGGGGCTGCAGGATCTGGGCGAGGACTATCTCGAGACCATGGCCGCCTCGATCCCGCTGAAGCGGCTGGGTGCGGTCGAGGACATCGGCAACGCGGCGCTGTTCTTCGCCTCCGACGAGGCGGGCTACATCACCGGCCAGCAGATCGTGGTGGACGGCGGGCAGATCCTGCCCGAGAGCCTCGAGGCGATCGGGGAAATCTGATGGGCTGGAAGACCGACTGGCGCAGCTTCTACTACGAGACCGCCGACGAGCCCGAGGACATCGTGCTGGAGGCGCCGCGCACGGCGCTTCTGGTCATCGACATCCAGAACACCTACCTCGACCTGCCCGAGGACCCGGCCGAGGCGCGCCGCTGGGCGCCGTTCTTCGAGCGCATGCACGAGGTGGTCATTCCCAACACCGCGAAGCTGCAGGCCTGGGCCCGCGACAACGGCATCGAGGTCATCCACGCCCGCATCGCCTGCCTCAAGGAAGACGGCCGCGACCGTTCGCTGAGCCAGAAGAAGCCGGGGTTCAACTACCTGCTGCTGCCCAAGGACCGCGAGGATTCCCAGATCGTCGACGCGGTGGGGCCGGTGGGGGATGAGATCGTGGTGACCAAGACCACGGATTCGGCGCTGACGGGGACCAACCTGCGGATGGCGTTGCACAACATGGGCATCAAGGACGTGATCGTGGCGGGGATCTTCACCGACCAGTGCATCTCGTCCTCGGTGCGAAGCCTCGCAGACGAGAGCTTCGGCGTGGTGGTGGTCGAGGACTGCTGCGCCGCCGCGACACGCGAACTGCACGAGGCCGAGCTGCGGATCATCAACATGATCTACTGCCACGTGGTGAGCAGCGCCGAGGTGAAGGGCTTCCTCGCCTGAGCTGGGGTGAGGCGGACCTTCGCGGGACGTGGCCCTGACCCCGTGCCGGGGGACAGGTGTCTGCGCCGAGCGCGGGTGTCTTCCCTCGGGGCGGGACGTCGCCCTGACCTGACATCGAAAGTGCTGGAGCTCCCCGAGGGTTGGTTTCGTGCCCTTCGCGTGTCCGCCGCGCGATGACGGCCGCCCTGACCTGACAGCCTGGTCCGGGGCCGTCGTGCCCGAGGTGCCGGGTGTTTTATCGGAGAAGGCCAAGCGGGGGAGGCTCTTCAGCGTGTGGCGCGGAGGGGCGGTGCCTGACGCCGGGACAACGAGGCGGTGAAGTCGCGCCTCGACCTTGCGGCACGGACACGGATGCGCCGCATCTGGACCTTGTGGCGTCGGGGTAAGGCAACGCTGGGGAACAGACGCGGCCACCCGGAGCAAGAGCGGACTGAGCGAGGCAGTGCGTCGGAACCGGCGAGGCTGCCGGGGGAGGCTCCGCAAGACCCCGTCACAGGAACCGGCAACGCGCCTGCGGCAGTCCCGGCGGATCCACCGTGGCTCAGTCGCCGCCGATCTTCTTCAGGAGACGCAGCAGCGTCTCCTTCTCGCGCTCGCGCAGGGGGGCCGTGGTTTCGGTGCTGACGGTGATGGCGGCGTCCACCGCCTCGTCGATCAGCGTCACGCCGTCGGCGGTCAGCGACACGAGATGGCGGCGGCGGTCGTCGGGATCGGGCGCGGTCTGAAGCAGGCCGCGGGCGATCAGCCGGTCGACCACGCCCTTGGTGGTCGCCCCGTCCATCGCCACCGAGCGGCCCAGCCGGTTCTGCGACATCGGCCCGTCCTCGGCCAGCCGGTGCATCACCGAGAACTGCGTGGGCGTCAGCTTGCCGGGAACCGTCTCGGCGAAAATCGTCGAGTTGCGCTGGTAGGCCTTGCGCAGCAGGAATCCGATCTGCTCGTCCAGCAGGTAGCCGTGATCGGCGCTGGTGCGGGCTTTGGGGATGTCATCCACGGGCAAGGTTCTCCTTTAAGGCATGTTGCCCTACCGGCATTTCACCCCAAGGACAATCCGGAAGCGTATGGTTGGCACCGTTTTACACCGACAGATAGGCGTCCCTGATCTCGGGATGGGCTTCGAGCTCGGTGAAACTGCCGTCGAACTTCTTCTCGCCGCCTTCGATGATGATGGCACGGTCGGCCACGGCGCGGGCGAAATGCAGGTTCTGTTCCGAGATCATCACCGTCAGCCCCTCGGCCTTGAGCCGCAGGATTGTGGCCGCCATCTGCTCGACGATCACCGGGGCGATGCCCTCGGAGGGTTCGTCCAGCAGCAGCAGCGACGGGTTGCCCATCAGCGTCCGGGCGATGGTCAGCATCTGCTGCTCGCCGCCCGACATGTGCTTGCCACGGTTGCCGCGCCGCTCCGAGAGGTTGGGGAAGATCTGGAAGAGCTGCTCGACGGTCCAGTGCGGGGCGTCCTTGCGGGCGGGCTGGCGCCCGACCTCGAGGTTCTCGATCACGGTGAGGTCGGTGAAGATGCGCCGGTCCTCGGGCACGTAGCCGATGCCGGTCTTGGCGACGCGGAAGGCGGGCTCGCCCACCAGGTTGCGGCCCTGGAAGGTGACCTGCCCCTGGCGCGGCCGCACCAGCTGCATCACCGACTTCATCGTCGTCGACTTGCCGGCGCCGTTGCGGCCCAGCAGCGCCACCACCTCGCCGCGGCGGACCTCGAAGCTGAGGTCCGACAGGATGTGCGCCTTGCCGTAGTAGCTGTGGATGCGCTCGACGCTAAGCATGGCTGTCCTCCTTGAAGAGCGTGCCGCCGCCGAGGTAGACCTCTTGCACCTGCGGGTTGTTGCGGACCTGCGCGGCGTTGCCGTCCGCGATCAGCTCGCCCCGGTTCAGCACCATGATGTGATGCGAATGGGCAAATACCACGTCCATGTCGTGCTCGGTGAACAGCACCGAGACGCCCTGTTCGCGCACGATGTCGGCGGTGAGCTGCATGAGCTCGATCCGCGCCGAGGGCGCCATGCCGGCGGTGGGCTCGTCCATCAGCAGAAGCCGCGGCCGGTGGCAGAGCGCGATGGCGAGCTCGAGCCGCTTGAGATCGCCGTAGGCGAGGATCGAGCAGGGGCGGTCGGCCTGCTCTTCCATCGCCACGGTGCGCAGGAACTCGAAGGCCTCGTCGCGGTAGAGCTTCCACGCCCGTGGGGCGATGGAGAAGATCTTGCGGTGATGCGACATCAGCGCCATCTGCACGTTCTCGATCACCGTCATCGACTGGTAGGTGCCGGTGATCTGGAAGGTGCGGCCCACGCCCCGGCGCCAGATGTCGCGGGGCTTGTGGCCGGTGATGTTCTCGCCATCGAAGAACACCTGTCCCGAGGTGGGCCTGAGCTGGCCCATCAGCATGTTGAAGCAGGTGGACTTGCCCGCGCCGTTGGGCCCGATCAGGGCCTTCAGCTCGCCTTGCGCCACGCTGAAGCTGACGCCGTTGACGGCAAGGAAGCCGTCGTAGCTTTTCCTGAGGTTCTCGACGCGCAGGATCTCGGTCATCGCACTTCCTCCTCGTCGGTATGGCGCAGGCGGTTCCAGAGCGTCCGCAGCGAGCCTACGATGCCCTCGGGCATCAGGATCACCACGGCGATGATCACGAGGCCGAGCAGCAGGCGCCAGTATTCGAGCCGGGTGAGCCAGTCCTCGACCACGGTCATGAAGCCCGCGCCGACGACGCCCCCGGCCAGCGTCTTCACGCCGCCGAGGAAGACCACGATGAGCGCGTCGAAGCTCTCGCCGATCTCGAGCGTGGTTGGGAAGACCGAGCCTTTGGAGAAGACGAAGAGCCCGCCCGCGAGCCCCGCCATCGCGCCGGCGAGCGCGAAGGCGGCGTATTGCACGCGCTTGACGTCGATGCCGGTCGCCTCGGCCTGGCGCGGGCTGTCGCGGCCGGCGCGCAGGGCGTAGCCGAAGGGCGAGTGGATGACGTGGCGCAGGAACACGATGCCGCCGACGCCGAGCGCAAGGGTGAAATAGTAGAAGGGCGCGGGGGCGTTCAGCCACTCGGCGGGCCAGATGTTCACCAGACCGTCGTCGCCGCGGGTGACGTCGCGCCACTGGAAGGCGACGGACCAGACAAGCTGCGAGAAGGCGAGGGTGAGCATGGCGAAGTAAACGCCGGTGAGCCGGATGCAGAACCAGCCGATGGCCAGCGCCAGCAGGCCGGCGGCAAGCGGCGCGAAGAGGAAGGCAAGCTCCATCGGCGTGTCGGTGTGGTAGACCAGCAGCGCCGCGGCATAGGCGCCGCCGCCGAAGAAGGCGGCGTGGCCGAAGCTCACCAGCCCGCCGGAGCCGAGGATGAAGTGCAGCGACGCGGCGAAGAGCGCGAAGATGATCATGTCGACGATCAGCGTCATCACGAACTGTTCCGCGAAGACGGGCACGATCGCCAGTGCCGCGATCAGCGCCGCCACCAGCGCCATGCCGAGCGGACCGTAGGGGCGGATGGGGGTCTCGGGCGCGCCGACCTGGCCGTGCTCGCCCGCCACCTCCTCGCGGCCGAGCAGGCCGTAGGGGCGGACAATGAGCACGATGGCCATGACCACGTACATCAGCACCAGCGTCGACTGGGGCAGGTAGGTGACGCCGAAGACGTTGAGCACCGAGATCAGCACCGCGGCGATGAAGGCTCCGGGCAGCGAGCCCATGCCGCCGATCACCACCACCACGAAGACCGCGCCGATGATGTTGAAGTCCATCAGGAGGTCGGCGCCGCCCTTGGGCAGCTGCAGCGCGCCGCCGAGCCCCGCCAGCGCCGAGCCGAGCGCGAAGACGCCGGTGAAGAGCCACGCCTGGTTGACGCCGAGCGCACCCACCATCTCGCGGTCCTGGGTCGCGGCGCGGACCAGCACGCCGAGCCTTGTGCGGGTGATGAGGTACCACAGCGCAAAGAGGATGAAGGGGGTGATGGCGATGAGCACGATGTCGTACTTGGGCACCGGTTCACCGAAGATGCGCCAGACACCGCGCAGGCCGGGCGCGCGCGGGCCCATGCGGTCCTCGGCGCCCCAGATCATCAGCGCGAGGTCCTGGATCACCAGGATCACCCCGAAGGTGGCGACGAGCTGGAACAGCTCGGGCGCGCGGTAGATCGGGCGCAGCACCACCATCTCGACCACGGCGCCGATCAGCCCTACGGCGAGGCCGGTGAGCAGGATCGCGCCCCAGAAGCCGACATGGCCGGGCAGGATCTCCATCAGCGTGACGCCGATGAAGGCGCCCAGCATGTAGAAGGAGCCGTGGGCGAAGTTGACGATCCGGGTGACGCCGAAGATCAGCGACAGGCCGGAGGCGACGAGGAAGAGGGCCGCCGCGTTGGCGAGCCCGGTCAGGAACTGGGCGAGGAAGAAGGCCATGGTCCGGGGGACTTTCCTTGTGCAGCACGACGCATCGGGTGCCGCGCGTCGGCCGGGGTGCGACGGGGGATCCGGGGGCGGGGCTGTCGCCCTGCGTCCCGGCCGTGGCGAGGGGCTCTGCCCCTCTTGGCGCGTACCGCGCCAATTCACCCCGGAGTTTGTCTGGCAAGATGAAGGAGGGGCGCCGCGCTTCGGGCGCCCCCGCCGCGCTTATTCCGCGGGGCGCATCGCCTTGATGTCCTCGTCGCTGGGCATGTAGGGGGCCGGGTTCTTGTATTCCCAGTCCACCATGACGCCCTTGCCGTCCTCGAGCGCGGTGGTGCCGACCCAGGCGCCGAGCGTCGACTGGTTGTCGATGGCGCGGTAGCTCAGCTCGCCGATGGGCGTGCCCTCGACCTTGAGGTCCTCGAAGGCGGCGACCAGCGAGGCGGTGTCGGTGGCGCCGGCCTTGTTGATGGCGGCGGCGATCGACTGCGCGGTCATGTAGCCCACGAGGCTGCCGATCTTGGGGGTCTCGCCGGTGGCCTCGACATAGGCGTCGACGAAGGTCTTGCCCGGGGTGCCGTCCTCGAAGCCGTACCAGGGGAAGCCGGTGACGTACCAGCCCTCGGGGGCCTCGTCGCCGAGCGGCTCGAGGTACTCGGGCTCGCCGGTGAGAAGGCCGTAGACCGAGCGGCCGTCGAAGAGGCCGCGGTCGCCGCCTTCGCGCACCAGCTTGGCGAGGTCGGTGCCGAAGGTGACGTTGTAGATGGCGTCTGGCTTGGCGCGTTCGATGGCCTGCACCTCGGCGCCGGCGTCGATGTTGAAGAGCGCCGGCCACTGCTCGGCCACGAACTCGACGTCGGGCTTGAGCCGGGTCAGGTTCTCCTTGAAGGCGGCCACGGCGTCCTGCCCGTAGGCGTAATTGGGCGCAATGGTGGCGTACTTGACGGCGTCGGTCTTGGCGGCCTCTTCGGCCAGCATCGCGGCCTGCACCCAGGTCGAGGCGCGCAGGCGGAAGGTGTAGGGGTTGCCCGAGCCCCAGACGAGGCTGTCGGCCAGCGGCTCGGAGGCGAGGTAGAGGTAGCCCTTCTCGGCGGCGAAGCTCGACAGCGCGAGGCCCACGTGGCTGAGGATGGTGCCAGTGAACATCACCGTGCCCTCGCGGGTCATCAGCTCCTCGGCGATCTTCACCGCCTCGGCCGGGTCGCCCTGGTCGTCGCGGAAGACGAACTCGAGATCCTTGCCGAGCACGCCGCCGTCGCCGTTGATCTGGCTCAGCGCCAGCTCGATGCCCTTCTTGTAGGGCTCGGCAAAGGCCGCCATGCGCTTGTAGTGGTTGATCTCGCCGACCTTGATCGTGTCCTGCGCGAGGGCTGCCGCAGGGGCCAGCGCGGCGGCCGCGGCCATGCCGAGCACGGTGCGTCTGATGAGGTTCATTGTGTGCGTCTCTCCTGTTGGTGGGGTTCGTTGACCCCGTGTCGCCCGGTCTTTGTGCCGGTTAATCGTGGTAAACGAAAGCGGGAGAAGGGTCCGAGGCGATGTCCTCGGTCCGTTCCAGTTCGAGAAGTTCGTTGATGCGCTTGCGGTAGACAAGGGGGCCCTTGTCGATGGCGATGCGGATCGGGCGGCGCTTCTGCGGGCGGATCTCTTCCTCCTGCACCGCCTCGAGGATTTCCTTGTCCTCGGCGAAGGCCTTGCGGAACATCGTGTCCATGCGTGCCGCCGCCTCGGGGTCGTCGGTGGCAGTGTTGCGCAGGTGCATCCAGCGGTCGATGGTGTAGGTCTCGGTCACCGGCGTCATGAAGTGCAGCGCGAAGATGCGCACGCCCTGGTCGCGGTCCTCCTCGGCGCAGTGCTTTTCGGTCTCGATGGAGCCGAAGTCGATCACCGCGGTGCAGGGGGTGTAGAGGTAGTAGTAGTGCCAGCGGTCGACGTTGCCGGTGAAGCCGCCGAAGGCCTTGAAGAAGCCGATGGGCTCGGCGTCGCGGATCCAGCGCCAGGCGACGATGGCCTCGCCCTCGGTCTGCACGTGCACCGGCACGTTCTCGGACGCGGCATTGCCGAGCGTGGTGGGGTGCACGAAGCTCACATGCGCGGGGTCGACGAGGTTCTCGGCCACGTTGAGGTAGTTCGACTTCAGGTGCAGCGCGTCGCCATGGTGGGCGGCCCAGCCGGGGTCGGTGAATTCGGGCATGTCGAAGACCGCCTCGGGGTCGGCCTTTTCTGCATCGCCCATCCAGATCCAGACGATGCCGTGCTTCTCGACGATGGGATAGGCCTCGACATAGGCGGATTTGGGCAGGTTGGTCTGGCCGGGGACACGCACGCAGGCGCCCGAGCAGTCGAAGGTCAGGCCGTGATAGCCGCATTGCACCGTGTCACCGATGCGCTTGCCCTTCGACAGCGGCAGCAGCCGGTGCGGGCAGCGGTCCTCGAGCGCGGCGACGCTGCCGTCCGATTTGCGAAACATCACCACGTGCTCGCCAAGGATGGTGAAGCGGCGAAGCTCGTCATCAATTTCCGTCGACCAGCCAGCGACATACCAGGCGTTCTTCACGAAATTCGTCATCGTCGTTCTCCCTTGCTCCAACGCTTGGTCGTGCGGCGTATGGTATGGTGTGTCAGCGCAGCCCGTCTGCGCCCTCGATCTCGTCATGTGTCAGGCCGCCCACGCGGGGCAGCGGTCGTCCGGTCTGTTGCAGCGCCACCGCGACGACGATCTCGCCCGGGCGCGGGGCATCGCTGATACGCAGGCGCATGCCGTCGAAGTGGCTGCGCACATAGGCCGCGTCCTTGTGGCCGAGCGGCACGTCGAGGATCTCGCCGGCGCGGCCGATGGCCTTGGACGAAGGCACCAGCGCCTTGCCGCCGCCGATCACCGCGCGCAGCGGCGCGCCCAGCTTCGGGTGCAGGAGGGCGGCCGCATGTTCCAGCTCGCCCAGCTCGCCCACCAGCGCCGCCTTGCCGTAGCCCTCGACCTCATTGGCCGCGCAGCCGAGCGCGGCCAGCGCCTCGTCGCCCAGAAGCTTGCCAAGCGCCTCGCCGGTTTCGATCAGCTCCGAGAGGTCCTCGGCCCAGATCCCGGAAAAGGGGTTGGCGATGACCGCCGCGGCGAGGGACCGGCGGGCGGGGGGAGAGACCTCGCGGCCCATCTCCGTCCGGGTCTCCTCGACCAGGGTGACGATCTTGCGCAGCTTCAACGGAGCCCGTCCTCGCCCTTGATCTGGTCCTTGGTGAGGCCGCCGATGCGCGCGTGGATGCGGCCTGCGGTGGTCATGACCAGCACCAGCACCAGTTCGTTGGGGCGCGGCGCGTCCGGCACGCCGACCTCGACCGCGTCGTAATGGGTGCGCACGTAAGAGGCGTTGGTGTGGGTCACCGGCACGTCGAGCCGGGTGCCCGCGGCGCCGACCTTCTTGGTCGAGGGCACGATGGCCATGCTCTTCTCGATGCTGTCGCGCATGGCGTATCCGCCGGGTACGTGCCAGAGGGCGCCATGCTCGATCTCGCCGTTGACGCCGACGATGGCGCCCTTGCCGTAGCCCTCGATCAGCGAGGCATCGCCACCGAGCGCGTCGATGCACATCTGCGCCAGCTTGGCACCCAGAGGCTCGAGATCCTTCATGAAGGGCTGGATGTCCTCGACATAGCCGCCCGCGTAGGGGTTCTCGACCACCGCAATGGCGGCGGCGCGCTTCTGCGGCACCTCGGGGGCAGGGCCGCCCTCGTGCAGGATGGTTTCGACCTGGACCAGCGTCTTGCGGACCTTCACCTCAGGCATGGAGGGCTTCCTCTTCGGTAATTTCTGTAATCGTGTCACCGAGGGCCGTCCGCTCGCCCGCCAGCGCAAGGCAGGCGGCACGGATGAGACCCCGGCTGATGTAATTCTGGGCCAGCGCATGGCCCTTGGCCAGAGCCTCGCGCGCCTCGGAGGCGGTAAGGCGGCCGACCCCGGTGGTGACCGCGAGCGCGCCAAGGTCGCTGTCGGGGGACAGGTCGCAGGCGCGGGCGCGGGTCACGGCGGGGTGGCCGGGCAGGTCCACGGCATTGGCGATGAGCGTGGCGGCCACGTCGGCGAGCGCCGCGTCCCGGGCCAGCACGGTGACGGCGTCGGCGATGCCCAGTGAATGCGAGCGGCCGCGCCAGCCCGAGGTGGCGACGCCACCGATGCCGTCGTCGGGGCCGATCTCGGCCCGCCCGCCGGGGGCGCGGATGATCGGGTCCTCGCAGATCGACAGACGCAGGGGCTTCGCGGCGGTCCAGAGCGCGATGTCTCCGCCGTTGTTGATATGGGCGCGGGTCAGGCCGTGCCCGGGCACCAGCATCGCGGCCAGCACGTGGTCCGCGACAGAGCCCGCCACCGCCGCCATCGGGGTGACGAAGGCCGGTGCAAAGAGATCGGTCGCGTTCTGCATGCGGCGGGCCACCGCACCGCGCGGCGCCGGACCATGGGCCGCGCGCAGGCGCGGCAGCTCGGCGCAGAGCTCGTGGAGCACCGGCTCGAAGGCCTCGTGTGCCCGGCGCAGGGCGTCACGGGCGGCCTCGGCGGGCCCTTCGGCGGTGAGGATGAGGTCGATCGGCCCGTGGGTGAGCCGCATCCGCCCGTCGCGGGCCATGCGCACGACGGGGGTTTCGTGGAAGCTCATTTCGCGGGCTCCTTGCCGACCGGCCACGGCGCGCCCTTCTTGCGGCTCTCCGAACGGCGGCCCGACAGGCGGTGGTCGCTCTGCCGTCCGGTGACACCCTTCAGTGCATCCTCGAGCGGCATGACGTAGTCCATGTGGCCGCCAAGCGCCTGGTAATCGGCGCGCGACATGGTGAACTCGATGGGCGCGACGAGGGCAGGGGTCGGCACGTAGCCGAAGGCGTTCTTCGGCATCTGCGTCACGTCGGACATGAAGGTGATGCCGCCGCCCGGCCACATCATCACCGGCGCGCCGCCGCAGGTGACGCGGGTCAGCCGCGACTGCACCGAGCGGGTGAGCGAGACCGGGTTCTCGGTCACGCCCGAGCGCAGCGACCCGCCGGCACCGGCCATGAAGAGCACCGAGGCCAGCGAGGGCTCGCAGTTTTCCTCGATGCGCTGGACCGAGGGGCGCAGCCGCTCGGGCATGTCCTTCTGCACCGGCACGAGATCGTCGTTCAGCTCGTAGTAGGCGGCGTTCTCGCCGGTGGTCGAGACCATGAGGATCGACAGGCCCGGCCACGCCTCGGGCTTCCACTTGTCGAGGATTGCCAGCGGGTCGGTGAGATCGGTGCCGCCCCAGCCGGTGCCGGGCTCGGCCACCTGGAAGTAGCGGCCCGGGGTCGAGCGGCGGCCCTTGATCTTGATGCCGGTGGGCTTCCAGCCGATGACCTTGCCGGCCTGGTGCTCGGACATGACGCCGGTGATGTGGTCGTCGACCACCACGACCTCGTCCACGAGTCCCTGCCATTGCGCCGCGAACATGCCGACCGTGGCCGAACCGCAGCCGACGCGCATGCGCTCTTCGGTCTGGCCGTTGACGATGGGCGCCTGTCCCGCGGCGATTTCGAGCTCGGCGCCGTTGTCGATGCTGAGCTGTACGCTCTCGCCGTTGCAGAGCGCGAGCAGGGCGGAGCAGGTGGCGCGGCCCTCCTTCTTGGACCCGCCGGTGAGGTGGTTGACCCCGCCGAGCGACAGCATCTGCGAGCCGTATTCCGAGGTGGTGACATGGCCGATGATCTCGCCCTCGGAGCGCACCCAGGCGCATTCCGAGCCGAGGTGGCGGTCGGTGTCGATCTTCACCTTGGCGCCGCAGTACGAGAAGATCCCCTCGGTCACCACGGTGATCATGTCCGCATCCGCGGTCTTCGAGGCCACGATGAAGGGCGCGGGCTTGTAGTCGGGATAGGTCGTGCCCGAGCCCACGGCGGTGATGAAGGCCTCGTCGCCCGAAACGATGTCACCGTCCCATTCGCGCTCGAGGAAGGGCACAACCGGGGTGTCGGAGTTCTCGAGAATCGTCAGCGGGTCGAGACGCACCAGCTCGCCGTTCTCGTTGGCGTAGCGGTCGCAGGCCCCGGCGCGGCCCTCGGCGATGTAGCACATCACCGGACAGGCATCGCAGCGAATCTTTTCGGGCTTGTCGGCGGTGCCGCGTTTCACCGGGGAGGTCTCTGCCGTCACGTCGCGCGCTCCTGTCGCTGGCATGGGGACGTCAATTCGTTTGTATACGAACGCACATGCCGGGGTTTTCTGTCAAGCGAGTCGAAACGCCGCGTGACGGCGCGCCGGGTCTGTGGTGAGATTTTCAGCAATCGCACGGGTGCCGGGCGGAAGCCTGTTCAAGCCGATTGACAGATCTCGCCGCGCCCGCCTAGCGTAACCCACCTTCGTTTGTATGCGAACGATAAACAGACATTCCTGGACTCACCCAGCGACACGCCCGGAGAATCGCCCATGTCCCTGCACCGACCCGAAACACTGGACGACGCGCTGTCGCTCATGGGGGGCGGCGCGGCGGTCGCACTGGGAGGCGGCACCGACCTCTACCCGGCGCTGCGCGATGGCGTGCCTCCCTCCGAAATGGTCGACCTGACCCGGGTGGCGGGGCTGCGCGGCATCACCCGAGACGGCTCGGGCTGGCGCATCGGCGCGGCCACGAGCTGGACGCAGGTGGCCCGGGCCGAGCTGCCGCCGCTCTTCGACGGGCTGGGGGCCGCGGCGCGCGAGGTGGGCTCTGTGCAGATCCAGAACGCCGGAACCGTGGCGGGCAACCTTTGCAACGCCTCGCCCGCGGCGGATGGGGTGCCGGCGCTGCTGGCGCTCGACGCCTCGGTCGAGCTGGCCACGGGCACGGGCACGCGCGTGCTGCCGCTCGCGCAGTTCATCACCGGCCCGCGCGCAACGGAACTGGCCCCGGGCGAAATCGTCACCGCCGTGCTGATCCCCGACGTCGCGGGCTCGGGCGCCTTCCTCAAGCTGGGTGCGCGGCGCTACCTCGTGATCTCCATCGCCATGGTCTCGGCCGTGGTCGCGGTCGAGGCCGGGCGCATCGCCTCGGCGCGCATCGCGGTGGGCGCCTGCTCGCCGGTGGCGCGGCGACTGGAAGGGCTGGAATCCCTGCTCGCCGGCTGCGGGGCCGGTGCCGCCGAGCCAGTGATCCTGGGCTACGATTACCCCGAACTGAGCCCCATCGACGACGTGCGCGCCCGTGCCGGCTACCGCCGCGAGGCGGTGGCGACGCTGGTCGCGCGCGCCGTCGCTCTGGCCGTCGAAAAGGAGGCATCCCATGTCGCTTGATGCACCACAGGGCCATATCGGCTTCACCCTCAACGGGGCCGAGATCACCGTTCCCGCCGAACCCACCGTGCGCCTCTCGGAGCTGCTGCGCGAAGTCGCTGGCGCCCGCGACGTCAAGGTCGGCTGCAACGCCGGTGATTGCGGCGCCTGCACCGTGCTGGTCGACGGCGACCCGGTCTGCGCCTGCATGATGGCGGCGGGCCAGGTGCAGGGCCGCACCGTGGATACCCAGGCCGGGCTGGTGGCCGACGATCCGCTGGCCGAGCGGCTGGCGCAGAGCTTCCAACGCCATCAGGCGGCACAATGCGGCATCTGCACGCCGGGCATGATGGTCTCGGCCGTGGCGCTGTTGCGCTCGGGTGAGGCGCTGACCGAAGAGAGCGTCTCGGACGCGCTCGGCGGCGTGCTTTGCCGCTGCACCGGCTACCGCAAGATCATCGCCGCGGTGCTCGACGCCTCGGACACGGCACCGCTTGCCGAGGGCGGTGTGGGCGCGCCGATCGCGCGGCTCGACGGCTGGCCCAAGGTCTCGGGCACCGAGCGCTTCGGCGACGACGTGGCGCCGGGTGACGCGCTGGTGGTGAAGGCGATCCGCTCGCCCTACCACCGCGCTTCCTTCAGCTTCGGCGACCTCGAGCGCTTCACCGAAGAAAACGGCCTCACGCTGGTGCTGACCGCCGCCGACGTGCCGGGCGAGAACCGCTTCGGCGTGATCCCCGGCTTCGAGGACCAGCCGCTCTTTGCCGAGACCGAGACCCGCTTCAAGGGCGAGGCCGTGGCAGCCGTCGTGGGCTCTGCCGAGGCGCTGGCCGGGATGGAGCCCTTCCCGGTGAGCTGGCAGGAGCTGCCCTCTGTGCTTACCCCCGAAGGTGCCGCCGGGGCCGCGCTGCTGCACGAGGGCCGCGAGGCCAACGTCATGTGCCGCGGCTACGTGGCGCGCGGCGATGCGGCAGGCGCGCTGGCCGGGGCGGCGCATGTGGTGTCGGGCGACTTCTCCACCGGCTTCATCGAACACGGCTACATCGAGCCCGAGGCCGCCTCGGCCCGGCGCGTCGGCGACCGGCTCGAGATCCGCTGCTGCACGCAGGCGCCCTACATGAACCGCGATGGCATCGCCTCGATCATGGGCATGTCGGCGGCGGATGTGCGCATCCTGCCGACGGCGGTGGGCGGCGGCTTCGGCTCCAAGCTCGACCTCACCGCGCAGCCCTTCGTGGCGCTGGCGGCGTGGAAGCTGAACCGCCCCGTGCGCATCGCCTACACCCGCATCGAGTCGATTTCGACCTCGACCAAGCGCCACCCGAGCCAGGTCCACATGGAGATCGGCGCCGACGCCGAGGGCCGCATCGTGGCCGCGCGTTTCGACGGCGTCTTCAACACCGGTGCCTATGCAAGCTGGGGCCCCACGGTGGCCAACCGCGTGCCGATCCACGCGTCCGGCCCCTACAAGACCCCCAACTACGAGGCCAGGAGCGCGGGCATACACACCAACACCGCGCCCGCCGGTGCCTTCCGCGGCTTCGGCGTGCCGCAATCGGCGGTGGCGCAGGAACAGCTCTACGACATCATGGCCGAAAAGCTGGGCATCGACCGGCTCGAATTCCGCCGCCGCAACTGCCTCGAGAACGGCGACCCGACCGTCACCGGGCAGGTCTTCGAGCGTGGCATGGGCATCGACGCCTGTTTCGACGCGCTGACCCCGCACTGGACCCGGGCGCTGGCCGAGGCCGCCGCCTTCAACGACACCAGCGCCGTGAAGAAGCGCGGTGTCGGCGTCGCGGCGGGCTGGTACGGCTGCGGCAACACCTCGATGTCGAATCCCTCGACCATCCGCGCGGGCATCACGCCCACAGGCGAGCTGCGCCTGCACCAGGGTGCGGTGGACATCGGGCAGGGCTCCAATACCGTCATCACCCAGATCTTCGCGCAGGCGCTCGGCGTCGCGGTCGCGGACATCACGCTGGTGGGTCCCGACACCGACATCACCCCGGACGCGGGCAAGACCTCGGCCAGTCGCCAGACCTACATTTCGGGCAACGCTGCAAGGCTCTGCGGCGAGGCGCTGCGGGCGCAGATCCTGCGGCTGGGCAACGTCTCTGAAGAGGCGGTGATCCGCCTTGGCGACGGCGCCATCGAGCTCACCGACGCGGGCAACACCGTGCGCGTGGACCTGTCGCACGAGGGCGAATACGCGCTGGAGGCGGTCGAGAGCTACGACCCGCCGACCTCGCCGCTCGACAAGAACGGGCAGGGCGATCCCTACGCTGTCTTCGGCACCGCGGCGCAGATGTGCGAACTGGAAGTCGACACCGCGCTCGGCACCGTGAAGCTGCTGCGCATCGTCGCCGCCCATGACGTCGGCAAGGCCATCAACCCGCTGCTGGTCGAGGGCCAGATCGAGGGCGGCGTGGCACAGGGCATCGGGCTTGCGCTGATGGAAGAGTTCCTTCCCGGCCGCACCGAGAACCTGCACGACTACCTGATCCCCACCATCGGCGACGTGCCCCCGATCGAAAGCCTGATCGTCGAGTCGGGCGACATGCACGGCCCCTATGGCGCCAAGGGGCTGGGCGAGCACTGCCTCATCCCCACCGCGCCCGCGGTGCTCAACGCCATCGCGCATGCCACCGGCGCGCGCATCCACCATCTGCCCGCAACGCCCGACAAGGTGCGCGCGGCGATCCTCGCCGTGGGGACGGGCGCATGATGCTCGACGCAGAAGACCCGAAGACGGCCGCAGGAAAGGCCCCCGAGATGACCGAAAAGACCCTGACCGGCACCTTCGCCGGGATCGACGTGGGCGGGACCTTCACCGATCTCGTCTACTACGACAGCAAGGCGCGGGGGGTGAAGCTCGCCAAGGTGCCGACGACGCTCGACAACCAGTCGAAGGGCGTTCTGGCAGCGCTGGACGCGGCGTCGGTCGATGCCGCTGCGCTCGACCTGATCGTGCACGGCACCACCACCACGACCAACGCGGTGCTGGAACGCCAGCTCTGCAAGACCGGCCTCGTGACCACGCTGGGCTTCCGCGACGTGCTCGAGCTCGGACGCCGCACGCGGCCCCACGCCTACGGCATGACCGGCCAGTTCCGCCCGATCATCCCGCGCGATCTGCGGCTCGAGGTGCCGGGACGGATGCTGGCGGACGGCTCGGAATACGCGCCCCTCGACGAGGACGCCCTGCGCGCGGCCCTGGCCGGCCTCGTCGACAAGGGCTGCGAGGCGCTGGTCATCCACTTCCTGCACTCCTATGCCAACCCCGCGCACGAGCTCCGCGCCCGCGAGATCGCCCGCGAGATCTGGCCGAACGGCAACATCACCATGGGCCACGCGCTGATCTCGGAAAGCCGCGAGTTCGAACGCGGCGTCACCGCGGCGGTCAACGCCAGCGTCCAGCCGCTGCTGCGCCGCTACGTCGAGCGCCTCGCCGACAAGCTCTCGGAACGCGGCTACGACCGTGACCTTCTGGTGATGAACGGCAACGGCGGCATGGTCTCGGCCCGCATCGTCGCCGAGGAGGCCGCCAAGACGGTGATGTCGGGGCCCGCCTCGGGCGTCATGGCCGCCGCCTATACCGGGCGCCGCGCCGGCATTCCCGACCTTCTGACCTATGACATGGGCGGCACCTCCACCGACGTCGCGATGATCCGTGGCGCCGATCCCGCCGTCAGCCACGAGATCGAGATCGAATACGCGATGCCCATCCACGTCCCCATGGTGGACGTGCGCACCGTGGGCGCGGGCGGCGGCTCGATCGCCCGCGTCGACGCGGCGGGGCTCCTGCAGGTGGGCCCCGACTCGGCAGGCTCGACCCCGGGGCCAATCTGCTATGGCAAGGGCGGCACCGAGCCCACGATCTCGGACGCCAACATGCTGCTCGGCCGGCTCAACCCCGAGCGGCTCAACACCGGGGCCGGGGGCGTGTCGCTCGACACCATCCGCGAGGCCTTCGCCACGAAGCTAGGCGGCCCGCTGGGGCTCGGCGCGCCCGAGGCCGCGGCGGCGGTGCTGAAGATCGCCAATGCCAAGATGGCCGACGCCGTGCGCATGGTGTCGATCTCGCTGGGCGAGGACCCGCGCGACTTCGCGCTCTTCGCCTTCGGCGGGGCGGGACCGCTGCACGCCTGCGCCATCGCCCGCGAACTGGGCGTGCCGCGGGTGCTGGTGCCGGCGCGCCCGGGCATCACCAACGCGCTCGGCTGCATCGTGGCCGACCTGCGCCACGACTACGTGGCCACGGTCAACAAGCCGCTCGACGCCTGCGACATGGACGAGGTGCACGCGCTCTTCGCCCGGCAGGTGGCGGATGGCCGCGCCGCCATCGGCCGCGAGCGGGTCGAGATCGCCGAGGAGAAGATCACCCACTCGGTCGAGATGCGCTTCATCGGCCAGACCCACCTCCTGCGGGTGCCGCTGCCCGACGCCGCGCCCACGCGCGCGGATCTGCAGGCGCTCTTCGAAGAGGCCTATTTCAGACGCTTCCAGGTCAAGCTCCCCGAGATCCGCCCGGCGCTCGTCAACGTCAACAGCTCGGTCATCGGCCGCCGCCCAGAGATCGACCTCGCGGCGCTGATCGACGGCTCCGGGCGCAAGCCGACGCTGGCCGAGGCGCAGACCGGCACGCGGCAGGTGTTCTTCGAAGACTGGACCGAGACCCCGGTCTACTGGCGCGACCACCTGCCGCTCGACGCCGACCTCGCGGGCCCGGCCATCGTCGAGCAAATGGACTGCACGCTGGTGCTCGAACCCGGCGACACCGCCACGCAGGACGCGGACGGCAACCTGGTCGTGACCGTGGGAGAGCGCGCATGATGCCCCCAGCCCCTCTCTCCAGCTGGCCTCACCCCGCCCCCTGGACCCCACCCGAGGGCGGACAGGACAGCCCCACGCAAGACCTCCAGGCAGCCCACCCGCCCGCCGTGGACCATCTCCGGCCAGGACAAGGGCAGGGCACCGCGTCCCGGTCTTCATCTTGCCGGATAAACTCCCGCCGGAGGCATCCGGCATCTCCGCCCTTGCAACGCCGGGAGGTCAGACCATGACGCTCGATCCCATCACCCTCACCGTCATCCAGTCCGGTCTGCAGCAGGTCTGCGACGAGATGGACCTGTCCTTCTCGCGGGCGGCCTTCTCGCCGGTGATCGCCGAGGCCAACGACCGCTCCGACGGCATCTACTCGGCCGAGGACGGCAGCCTGATCGCGCAGGGCTCGCAGGGCCTGCCGGTCTTCGTGGGCGTCATGCAGTATTCCACCGCCACGCTGATCAGGATGATCAAAGAGGGCAAGGTCGTCGCGCCGAAGCCGGGGGACATCTACATCGTCAACGACCCCTATCTCGGCGGCACCCACCTGATGGACGTGCGCTTCGCCATGCCGGTCTGGCGCAACGGCGAGATCTTCTGCTGGCTTTCCAACACCGGCCACTGGCCCGACACCGGCGGCGCGGTGCCAGGCGGATTCTCGGCCTCGGCCACCTCGGTCGAGCAGGAAGGGCTGCGCCTGCCGCCCGTCCGGCTCTTCAAGGACGGCGAGCTCGATCCCGAGATCTACGCCATCATCTGTTCCAACATCCGCGTCGCCGACCAGCGCATCGGCGACGTCAAGGCGCAGGCCGCGGCGCTCTACGTGGGCGAGGCGCGGCTGACCCGGATGCTCGACCGCTACGGCGACGACACGGTGCGCGAGGCCATCGGCGAGCTGCGCAGCCGCGCGGCCGAGCAGATGCGGGCGCAGATCGCCCAGATCCCGCCGGGCGTCTACCGCTCCACCGCCTATATCGACAGCGACGGCGTGGTGAACGAACCGCTCGAGATCAGGCTCGCGATCACCGCCGACGGCGAGCGGCTGAGCTTCGATTTCGCAGGCTCCAGCCCGCCCTGCCAGGGCCCGATGAACTCGGTCATCGCCACCACCCTGAGCTCGGTCTACCTCGCCATGCGGCACATCTTCCCCGACGTGCCGATCAGTGCCGGCGCCTTCGAGCCCCTGACCGTGCTGCGCCCCGAGGGCACCTTCCTCGATGCCCGCTACCCCCGCCCGGTCTCGGGCTGTGCCGCCGAGGTCAGCCAGCGCATCGCCGAGGCGGTGTTCGCGGCGCTGGTCGAAGCACTGCCGGGCAAGGTCAGCGCGGCCCCCGCGGGCTCGTCCGGCAACTTCGCGCTTGGCGGCGAGGTGCCGGAGACCGGCCAGAGCTACGTGATGTACCAGATCTCGGGTGGCGGCTACGGCGGCTACGCGGGCGGCGACGGCATCTCGAACGGCTGCTCGACCATCGGCATCTCGAAGGCGCCGCCGGTCGAGATCATGGAGCAGCAGTTCCCGGTGCTCTACCACCGCTACGCCCTGCGCGAGGGGTCGGGCGGGGCGGGCGCGCAGCGCGGCGGCTTCGGGCTCGACTACGAGGTCGAGATCCTCAGGGGACACGCGCGGGCGAGCTTCGTGATGGACCACGGCCGCTTCGGGCCGCAGGGCGTGCTCGGCGGAGGAGACGGCGCGGTGAACGAGGTGCGGGTGACGCGGGGCGGCGAGAGCTTCACGCCCGAGCACCTCTCCAAGGCGCAGGACATCTCGCTGGCGGCGGGCGACCGGGTACGGGTGAAGACACCCGGCGGCGGCGGCTATGGCGATCCTGCGACGCGCGACCGTGCGCTGGTGGCCGAGGACGTCCGGCTCGGGCGCTACACGGCCGAGGAAGCCGAGGCGCTGTTCGGCGGCGCCTGACCTCGAGGGGGCAGGGGCTCGCGGCGTGCGCCCGGAACCGATCTCCCCGGTCGTCCCTCCCTGTCCGGTCGCCGGCATCTCCTGACCCGCGGCGATCGTGCGCTCTCCACGGAGGACACGCGGTCCGGTGTCTTTCCGAAATGCCCCATGGCCCGAGACCCAGTGCCCGAGACCCGGTGCCCGAGCCCCATGGCCCGGGCACTGGCCCCCAAGGCCCCGAGAACACGGCCCTCGGCCCGTAGGCTCTGCGGCGCCTAGTCCTCGTCGTCGGCGTCGGGGTCCTTGAGTTCGACCTCGCCGGCGGCGACGAGGTCGCGGATGGCTGAGATCACCTGGTTCATCGCCGCCTCGCCCTTCTTGGCGCTGACCGACATGCCCGCCGCCTCTTCGCGGAGGGAGCCCGACATGCGCTTGGACATGTTCTCGAGCATGAACTCCACCGCCGCCATCTCGGCCTCGGAGGAGGCGGAGGCGATGGCGGTGGCGAGCACGTCTGTAGGCACGTCGCGGGTGATCTTGGGCACGTCCGACTTCTTGAGACGCTCGGGGATGTTGGCGAAGGTGAAGATCGCCTTGCGCACCCTCTCGGCGAACTCCCTGTCGGTCTCTTCCAGCCCCTCCAGCAGCTCGTCACGCTTGGCGCTGGCCGCGTAGTTGAGGATCGCGCCGACCCGTTCGTCGGGCTTCTTCTCGAAGGCCTTGGGCGGCTCGGCGTCGAGCTGCGCGGCCAGCGACAGGCCGATGCGGTCCACCGCCTCGGGGCTGACGCCCGCGGTCATCGAGATCGCGTAGGAGATCCGGCGGGCTCGGTCGCCAGGCAGGCGGGCGATGACCTTGGCGGCCTTGGCGGTGTCGATCTTCGACATCATCACGGCGGCGATCTCGATCGACTCGCCCACTACCAGCGCCTCGAGCCGTTCCTCGTCGAGCTTGTTGATCCGTTCCCACGGGTCGCCGGTCTGGCGCACGCCTGCCTCCTTGCGCAGGCGCGCGGCGGTGCGGTGGCTGATCCTGCCGTCGAGCGCCGACAGCGCGCCCGCCATGTCGCCCGGAAAGGACATGCCGACGCTCTCGAGCTCGTCGGCGAATTCCTCGATCACCTGGTTCAGCGTCTCGCGGTCGACGTAGCGCATGCGCCCGAGCTGCTGGGTGAGCTCGGCCTGAAGGTCGTCGGGCAGCGAGGACAGCGGCACATCCGCATCCTCGTTCAGCAGGAACTGCACGATGATCGCCGCCTTGGCGCGGCGGGTGAGCCCCGCGGGACCGCCCATCGGGCCCGGAAGTGCTGCGAACGGGGAAAGATTCGGCATCTTGGATCGCTCCGGTCGGGATGCCCAAGTGCTACCGCGGCTGGGTTAACGAAGCCTCACCGCGGGGCGGTCCGATGCCGGCGGATGCGGGAAAAACAAACGGATAAGGCGGCCGCGAACGGCCGCCTCGTGGTGTCCCGTGAGAGGTACGTCAGCCCGAAACAACCTTGCAGGTTCCGGACACGGAGTCGAAGACGGTGCCGTCGGCACACGTCATGCGCGCGTCGCTGTGTCCCATACAGTTTGCGCTCGCCGACAGTGGGGCCGCGATGAGTGCGGCGGCGGTCAGAAGAGCCTTGATCGTCATCTTGCGTCCTCCGTTTGGCGTGCTTCAACGGTAGCACGAGTTTACCCTACGGCAAAAAGATTCGTCCGAGAGGCGCATTTCGGCGGGATCCCGCCCGCGTGCCGGTTTGCACCCCGTGGCAGGCCCTAGGGCAGGGGCGTGTCGGGCAGCACGAAGCGGGGCGTCAGCGCCTCCACGCAAGCGGTGTCGAGCTCGGCTCCGGGGTCGAGGATGAACTTCACGTTCATGTCCATGCCGCAGTCGGAGTAGAGGCTGGCGCCGTGGCCCGCGTTGGGGAAGATCACCACGCGGGAATTCCCGAGCGTCTCGGCAGCGAGCGGCGACCATTTCCACGACGTCTGCGAGTCGTTGGTGCCCCCCGCGACCAGCACCGGCACGTCGGAATGCACCGGCTCGTGAAAGCCCTCGCGCGGGGCCGGGTCGAAGAGCGCGCAGGTCTCGTACATGCTGCGGATCTCGGTCTGCATGACCTCGGTCGTCACCAGCGAATAGGGGAAGTCAGCGAGCCTTTGCTCGAACCCCTCGGGCGAGTTGTAGGGGAAATCCTCCTGGCAGGCGTAGATATAAAGCCCCATGACGCCTTCAACGGCGCTCTCGAATCCGGTGATCTCGGTCTCGCCCAGATCGAAGGTGCGGCGCACGTCGTCCTCGCTCATGGCGGCCACCAGCGACAGCAGCGCCTCGCGGTCGGGGCCGACGAAATGGCTGCCCACCCACTCGGCGAGGGCCTCGCGGCTGCGCGGGCCGGCGAGCATCCGGGCGTAGTCCCTGACCGCGGCGAAGAGCCTCTCGCGGGTCAGGTCGCGCCCGGCCTCGGTGACACGCTGGTCGAAGGCCTCGGCGACCGAAACCGCGGTCACGCCGGTCACGAGGTCATGCTTCAGCTGTTGCAGCGCGGCGGCGACGGTCCTGGTCTGCGCCTGCATGGATTGCGCCGTGGCCAGTGCCGCCAGCGCCAGCGCGCGCTCGTCGTCGCTGAGACGCTCGGCGCCGCCATCGAGCAGGTCCGCGGGCTGCTTCAGCTTGGGCTCGAGAAAGGTGTCGAGATACCAGTCGAGCGTGGTGGCATCGCCCTCGGAGAGCTCGTGGATGATGCGGGGCAGGTAGGCGGTCAGCTCGCGCGCCCATAGCGCGCTGTGGGCGGTGCGCTGGCTCACCAGCGTGTAGAAGAGCGAGGCCGAGATCTCGGGCTTGCCCCGGGCGGCGGGCACCGGCGTCTCGGTCAGGATGTCGCCGAGCGCCTTGGTCTTCTCGCGCAGGTCGGGGTAGGCCGCGGCGCAGCCCTCGTCCGCGGCGCATTGGTCGAACATCGCCTCGAGCGCGTCGGCATGGGGGCCGAAGAGGTCGTCGTAGAGCCGGACGGTGGGCGGGGCCACGCCGTCGATGATCACCGCGCGCACGCCCTCGGGCGCGGTACGCAGCACCTCGAGCGCCAGCCGCGAGCCGTAGGAGATGCCGAAGATGTTGTATTCCGGGTATCCGAGCGCCGACATCACCGCCTGCACGTCACGGGCATTGTTGGCGGTGTTGTAGGCAGACAGATCTGCGTCGCTGGCCTTGAGCTCTTCGATGCAGGGGGCGAGCAGGGTCTCGTCGCTGAGCTCTTCGCCCTCAATCTCGGGCTTTCCGGCGGATTTGCGGACGATGCCGACGATGTTCTCGGCCATCGCCTCATGACAGCGGACTGTGGTCGATGACAGCATCGCGGCACGCTGGTCGAAGCTCACCACGTCGCGATGGGCGCGGTGGCCGCCGAGGATCACGTCGGTCATCGTGGCGATGGAGGCGAGGCTGCCGCCTGCGGGGCCGCCGTGCAGGTAGACGATGGCGTCGGGGAAGGGCTGGGTGGTTTGGGCGCGCCCGACCGCGAACTCGAGCGGGACGCGGCGGCCGTCGGGAAGGTCGTAGTCCTCGGGCACGCTCACCGTGCCGCAGATCAGCGTGTGGCCTTCGATGTCGAGGGGCGAGGTGGTCTCGGGACAGGCCTCGACGGTGACCGGGTAGCGGGTGTCGAAGCCGCCGCCGCGCAGGGTGTCGAAGGCGGGGTCGGGTTCGGAGGTGAGCAGGGCCACGGCGGCGATGATCTGTTCGGGGGTCATGTCGGCGCTCCGTCTGGGCTACGGAGCCGCGCAAGTGCCGCTCCGCTGGCAGGACCATTAGGAGCGGCACGGGGGCTTGGGTCAACCTCCGGGGTGTGTTCGGAGGATCCTGTCCCGGGTCTTGTCGCAGGTCGTGGGTCGTCTCCGGGGGCAGGGCGCCCCCGGAAGGGCGCGATCAGGCCTCGCCGAAGACGCGGCGGAAGATCGTGTCCACGTGCTTGGTGTGGTAGCCCATGTCGAACTTCTCTTTGATGCCGTCGACGCCGAGCGCCTTGACCACGTCTTCGTCGGCCAGCAGCAGGTCACGGAAGTCGAGACGCTCTTCCCAGACCTTGAGCGCGTTGCGCTGGACCATGGAATAGGCGTCCTCGCGGCTCACGCCGGCCTGGGTCAGCGCCAGCAGCACCCGCTGCGACATCACCAGACCCGGGAACTTGTTCATGTTGTCGAGCATGTTCTGCGGGTAGATGATCATCTTGTCGACGACGCCCGCAAGGCGGTTCAGCGCGAAGTCGAGGGTGATGGTGGCGTCCGGGCCGATGCCGCGCTCGACCGAGGAGTGCGAGATGTCGCGCTCGTGCCAGAGGGCGACGTTCTCCATCGCCGGGATCACCGTCATGCGCACGAGGCGGGCGAGGCCGGTGAGGTTCTCGGTCAGCACCGGGTTCTTCTTGTGCGGCATCGCCGAGGAGCCCTTCTGGCCCATCGAGAAGAACTCGGCGCCTTCGAGCACCTCGGTGCGCTGCATGTGGCGGATCTCGATGGCGATGTTCTCGATGCTGCTGGCGATGACGCCGAGCGTGGCGAAGAACATGGCGTGGCGGTCACGCGGGATGACCTGGGTCGAGATCGGCTCGGGGCGCAGGCCGAGCTTTTCGCAGACGTGCTCCTCGACCGCCGGGTCGATGTTGGCGAAGGTGCCGACGGCACCCGAGATCGCGCCGGTGGCAATTTCCCACCTGGCCTTCTCGAGACGGTTCTTGTTGCGGTCCATCTCGGCGTAGAAGCGCGCGAAGGTGAGGCCCATGGTGGTGGGCTCGGCGTGGATGCCGTGGCTGCGGCCGACGCGGACGGTGTCCTTGTGCTCGAAGGCGCGCTTCTTGAGCGCGGCGAGGACCTTGTCGACGCCGCCCAGCAGGAGGTCGGCGGCGCGCACCAGCTGCACGTTGAGGCAGGTGTCGAGCACGTCGGAGCTGGTCATGCCCTGGTGCACGAAGCGGGCCTCGTCCGAGCCCACGTGCTCGGCCAGGTGGGTGAGGAAGGCGATGACGTCGTGCTTGGTGACGGCCTCGATCTCGTCGATGCGGGCGACGTCGAACTCGACATCCTTGGCCTTCCACACGGCGTCGGCGTTCTCCTGCGGGATCACGCCAAGTTTCGCCTGGGCGTCGCAGGCGTGGGCCTCGATCTCGTACCAGATGCGGAACTTGGTGGCGGGCTCCCAGATCGCGGTCATCTCGGGGCGGGCGTAACGGGGGATCATGGGCGGTCCTCGGGGTTGCACTGGAATTGCGCGCGTCATAGGGCGGAAGGGCCGTGGCGGCAAGTGTGGAGGCTGTCGCGCGGTGTCCGGGGCCTGTCGCGGGCGGCACGGGCGGAGGGGGGCTCTGCCCCCCGCGCTGTCGCGCTCCCCCCGGAGTTTACGGGCAAGATGAAGGAGCGGGCCTTGCGCGGGCTGGAGGCGTTTATCGGAGAATGGCGGCTGGAGCGGGAGATCCGCGAGGCCTCGGGCGGCAGCGGGCGGTTCGAGGGCGTGGCGCGCTGGGTGCCCGAGGGCGCGGGGGCGCTCTACGTCGAGACCGGCGAGCTGGTGCTGCCCTCGGGGCGGTTCGCTGCCGAGCGGCGCTATCGCTGGGGCGCGGACCTGTCGGTGTGGTTCGAGGACGGGCGGTTCTTTCACCAGGTCCCGGCGGAGGGCGGCGAGACCGGCCACTGGTGCGATCCGGACCAGTACGATGTCCGCTACGATTTCAGCGACTGGCCGCAGTGGCAGGTGCGCTGGCAGGTGCGGGGGCCGCGCAAGGATTACAGCATGGTGTCGCGCTACGCCCGGGGCTGAACAAAGCGCTGGGATTTCCGGGGCTTGCTGGTCTGTATACCGCTGCATTCCTGTAAGATGCTGAAACCCAAGGGGAATTTTTCTTTACTTTGGTGTCGCGGCTTGTAGATTCTGGCGCACATTGCTTGCAGGACACCCGTGAATGCCGACGATCCAGGACCACCCGCTGCGTTACCAGCTTGCCAACGAGCTGCACGCCCGCCCGTTTCCGTCGCTGCGTGCGCCGGCCCGGGCGGTCTTTCTGGCAATCAAGAAGACCCATGACGCGGCCTCGCGCGACCGGGGCGAGGACACCGCCCACCTGCTCGACCTGCTGGACCGCTACGGCACCCAGCATCCGCAGCCCGGTGCCACGCATTTCTCGGCGCCGATCGGCCAGCACGTGCTCAAATGGGAGCAGCACACCGAGTTCGTCACTTATACCGTGTTCCTGAGCGGTGCCGGCGAGCGGCCCTTCGATCCGGCGGATTTCGACGTCTTCCCCGGCGACTGGCTGGCGTCGGCGCCCGGGGTGCGGGTGACCTCGGCGATGATCCGGATCTGCGAGCGCGTCGCCGACGAGGAGGCGGTCAATACCATGATCAACGACTGGCTGGTGGCGGACAGCGTGGCGGTGAGCCGCGTCGTGGACGACGCCGTGGTGATCGCCGGCGATTTCCGCATCGACGCGGGCGGGCACCTGCGCTTCGGGGTGTTCCCGCGCAAGGGCGTGGGCGAGCGCCGGGTCGGGCGCGTGGTGCAGCGGGTCTGCGAGATCGAGACCTACAAGGCGATGTCGATGCTGGGCTTCACCCGGGTGCGGGCGATCGCGCCGCGGATGACCGAGATCGACGCCGAGCTCACCCGGCTGATGACCGCCATGACCCATGGCGATGCGCCCGAGGAGGAGACGCTGCGGTCGCTTCTGCGGGTGTCCTCCGAGCTCGAGACGCTGTCGGCGCAGACCGCCTTCCGGCTCTCGGCCACCGCGGCCTACGAGGCGCTGGTCACCAGCCGCATTTCGGTGCTGCGCGAGGAGCGCTTCCACGGCCGGCAGACCTTTCGCGAGTTCATGGTGCGCCGTTTCGATCCGGCCATGCGCACGGTCAAGAGCGCCGAGCGGCGGCTCGAGGCGATGTCGGCGCGGGCGATGCGGGCGGGCGAGCTGTTGCGCACCCGGGTCGAGGTGACGCGCTCGGCCCAGAACCAGGAGCTGCTGGCGAGCATGGACCGGCGCGCCGACATGCAGCTGCGGCTGCAGCACACGGTCGAGGGGCTCTCGGTGGTGGCGATCAGCTACTACGCGGTGTCGCTGGTGGGCTACCTGCTGTACCCGCTGGCCGGCGCCGTCGGGATGAGCAAGGGGCTTCTGACGGCGCTGGCGGTGCCGCCGGTGGTGCTGGCGGTCTGGCTCGGGCTGCGGCGGATCCGCCGGTCGGTCACCAAGGAGGGCGGCCACTGAGAGCCAGCCCGCGCGTGGCTCAGTAGCGGTAGCCGAGGTCGGCCTCGAGCGCGAGGTCGAGCTCGCCGCGCATGAAGGTCGTGTCGTCGCCCGGCATGTGCATGGGCGTCTCGGGGCGCGTCTCGACCGATGGCAGGAACCTCGAGCCGAGGCGCCTGACCACCGGGCGGTAGCCTTCGGGCGAGGGGGTGAGCGAGAGCCGCTTCTCGAGTTCGGCGAGGAAGGCGCGGGGCGCGCTCTGCACCGCTTCGAACCGGCAGAACACCAGCGAGCAGCCACGGTTGAAGAAGCCCAGCAGCCCCTGCATCTTGGTGCGGCGCAGGGCGAAGAGATTGGCGTAGGGCGCCCCGCTGAGCGGGTGCCGGTCGAGCTGCAGCGCCGCGCCGCGCCCGCCCATGGTCTTGAGCTGCGGGAAGGAGCGCTCGCGGTCGGCGATGGTGGCCCACTCCTCGCGGATGAACTCTGAGAAGCCGAGGCGCTGCATCTCGGGCGGGCAATGCCACGGCTTCTCGTGCATCGAGCGCGCCCAGTCGCCGGCGTGGCGCACGACGCAGACGATGGCCATGTCCTGCGGGATGGCGGCCATATGCGGCAGGCCGTGTTTCCAGCCCAGCCCCTCGGACGGCGCGAGCGCGGTGTTCCGCCCCAGCAGGCGCTTGACGAAATTGGTGCCAGAGGACCGCTCGCCGAACACCTGGTAACGGGTGATCGGGTGGCCAGTCAGGGAAAACTGCCAGCCGGTGTCAAGGAAGTCCTGCGCGATCATCTGGCCTCTGGTCTGGGTCGGATCCGGTACGGGTGGCGGACGGACGGCCTGCCCGCAACGTTACGCCCGCCCCGGAAGATTGGCGATTCTCATTCGTGAGGGGGCGCTGTAAGCTATTGCGAAACCGCGTCAAGAACAGGTGAAGCGCAGATATAAATCGGTGGCCGCGGCCGTGCCGGTGGTGCGCGACGACGCGTTCTTCCACGAGACATGGGTGCGCTACGACGGCGCGGCGCCGAGCCGCGAGAACTGCGAAGTGATCTGTCACGGGCGCATCGCGGACGTGCAGCGGCTGGCCGCGAGCTGCAACGTCATCGGCATCCCGGGCGAGGCGCACAGGGGCTTCGACATGAAGCGCTGTCGGCTGCTCAGACGGCGGGGTGACCGGGCTGCGGGGCTATGATGCGCAGGTCATCGTGGGGGATGGCGACGCGCTGGTGGTGCTGAACCCGGCGGAGGGCTTGATGCTGGTCGACTGGCTGGCCGGACAGCCGTCGCGGCGGGTCCTGACGCCACGGGGCTCGAGGTCATTCACCGCATCGACCGCGAGACGGAGCCGCTGGCGGGGCAGGTGCCGGGCCCGCGACGGAATGTGCGCATCGCGCCGCAGCAATCCAGGCCCTGCGTGCTGTCGCTCGACCCCAGGATCTCGCGCGGGGAGGGCATGTCACCCGGGCCTCGAAGCTCTTCAAGCCGGGTCGGCTGCACCTCTTCCACCTCAGGTACTGCAACTTCGGGCTCTGCGTCGAGACGATGAACCGGCGCAACGCGGTCTCGTGCCTCGGGACGTCCGGAAGGATCAGGTCCTGCCGAGCGAACGGTCTGCGTCAGAACCCCTTCGACGACACGAAGGCGACCGAGGTGATCTGGGTGGGCATGGCCTGCCGGACGCCCTCGGAGGTCGCGGCGATGAACCCGCGCGAGCTTTCGTCGATGAGCCCGAGCCCCGCCTCGAACAGGCCGGGCGGCGTGTGGACCAGCGTTGCGGCGAAGATGGCGCCGGCGAGCAGGCCGCCGGAGTTGCTTCGCGTCACCCGGTTGCGCCGCGCCAGCGCGTAGCGGAGCACGTGGGCCGCGAGGAACACCGCCGACGCCGCGAGCAGCGCCGCGAGCGCGTAGAAGACATAGCCGTGCAGGTGGGTGGGCAGGCTGCCCTGGGTCAGGCTCTCCTGGATGCCGTCGCGGTTGCGGGCCGCAGAGATCGTCAGGTAGGCCCAGCCGAAGCCCATCAGAAGGTACATCCACGGGTGACTGCTGCGGACCTGCACCTCGGGATGCGCGCCGCCGTCGCGGATGAAACGCGGGTCGACCCGCTCGACACGGGCCACGAAATCGTCGTGGGTCATCTTCCGAAACGCGTATTGCCTCATTCGCCCAGTCCCTGCCTCTGTCCCTGCCTTGAGCCCTGCCTCGGTTCCCGACGCATGTGGCGATACCCGCGTCTGTCGCGCAGGCCCGACCTCTGCCGAATCCGGCGCCGCGTCCCTGCCGGCGCGGCTGCACGTTGTGCGCAGACAGCACCGCGGTGGCGCATGGCCTTCCTCCGACGCGTTAAGGGGTAGGGGCGAATAATGGCGATTTATTGCAGCGATTGCGCCCGAGGTTGGGAAACACCACGGCAAACGGTTCGGATTTGCGCGTGAGACGCCAAACCCCTGAGATTCCGGGCCCTGAAGGTTAAGAATCTAGTGAAAACCACGGCATCGAGGTTAACGGCGCCGATACCGAATGCGGCCACCGAGCGTCCCGGGCGGAGGCATCCCCCGCCCGGACAAAGGTCAATCAGCCCCGGGTCATCGCCTCGAGGATGCGGGCCCAGCTGCGGATGCCCTTGTGGAAGCTCTCGAGGTCGTACTTCTCGTTGGGCGAGTGGATCTGGTCGTCGTCCTTGCCCCAGCCCACCAGCATCGCGTCCATGCCGAGGATGGTCTTGAAGTAGCCCGCGATCGGGATCGAGCCGCCGCAGCCGGCATAGGCCGCGGGATCGGGCCACTCGTCCGACAGCGCCTGACGCGCGGCCTCGAAGCCCGGGTGCTCGATGGACATCTGCGAGGCGGGCGAGCAGCTGTGGTCCTTCCACGCGATCTTGCAGTCGGCGGGCAGCTGCGCCTCGACCCACGCGCGGAAGTTCTTGCGGATCGCCTCGGGGTCCTGCGTGCCGACCAGACGGAAGCTGATCTTGGCGTGGGCCTTGGACGGCAGCACGGTCTTGAAGCCGTCACCGGTGTACCCCGACCAGATGCCGTTGATCTCGGCGGTGGGACGGGCCCAGATCATCTCGAGCGGGGTGACCGAGCTTTCGCCCGCGGGGATCGACAGCCCGACGTCGCCGAGGAAGGCCTTGTCGTCGAAACCGAGCCCTTCCCATTGCGCCTTCAGCTCGTCGGACAGCACCGGCACGCCCTCGTAGAGCTCGGGCACCTGGATCACCCCGTCGTCGTCGAAGAGCCCGCCGAGGATCTTGGTCAGGACGCGCGCGGGGTTCCTCGCGATGCCGCCGTACATGCCCGAGTGCAGGTCCTTGTCGGGTCCGGTGATGGTGAGCTCTTCGCCGAGGAGGCCGCGCAGCATGGTCATGATGGCGGGGGTCTTCGACTGGAAGAGCCCGGTGTCGCAGATCAGCGCCAGCTCTGCCTTCAGCTCGTCGGCGTTCTCCTTCATGAAGGGCACCAGCGAGGGCGAGCCGCTCTCTTCCTCGCCCTCGAGGAAGAAAGTGATCTTGCAGGGCAGGCTGCCGTGCTCGGCCTTCCATGCGCGGCAGGCCTCGATGAAGGTCATCAGCTGGCCCTTGTCGTCCGCCGCCCCGCGGCCGCGGATCACCGTGCCCCTGGCGGTCTCCTCGAGCGCCGGATCGAAGGGATCGCGGTCCCAGAGGTTCAGCGGATCGACCGGCTGCACGTCGTAGTGGCCGTAGAACAGGATGTGCGGGCCGGGGCCGTCGACATGGCCCACCACCATCGGATGGCCGGGGGTGGGGCGCTTCTCGACCGCGACCCCGAGCGAGGCGAGATCCGCCACCAGCCAGTCGGCGGCGCGGTCGCAGTCGGCCTTGTAGGCGGGGTCGGTCGAGATCGAGGGGATTCGAAGCAGCTCGAGCAGCCGGTCGGTCGCGGCGGGAAGATCGGTGTCGATGCGGGCGAGAACGGCGTCGAGTGACATGCCAAGGCTCCTGTGTGCGGTCAATTCGGCGCGAGCCTAGCAGCGCCGGGCGCACTGTCCAGAGCCCGGACCTCAGGTTGTCGCGACCGCGAGCCCGACCAGCACGAGCGCCGCCCCGGCCGCCTGCCGAAGGCTCAGCCCCTCGCCGATCAGCAGCGCGTAGGAAAGCACCAGCAGGGTCTCTGCGGCGATGATGGCGATGTAGACCAGCGACAGCTCGGCCCGGCGCAAGAGCACCATCTCGGCCAGAAATGCGGCGAGAAAACCGAGCGAGGCCAAGGCGATGCCCGAATGGCCAAGACCGTGCGAGGTGAGTTTCATGCCGATGGTGGCGACCGCGTATCCTCCGGCGGTCGCGATCACCAGCAGCGCGGCGGGAATGGTGGGCGAGACGAGTGTCAGCATCGGAAATATCCAGGATGTCTCAAATGAAGCTCGAGGCCGCGCCGGGTGGAGGCGGGCGGGGCCGTCAATTCGGCCAGCTTCAGGATGCGCCGATCGGGAACGGCTGAGTAGTATGGGAAACCCGACCCCCGGGACACGCTCCGAAAGTCTTGATGCAAATCAAGGCCGCGACATTTAGCATCGTTCTAAACCGTGGACATGAGACGATGTGAGCGGTATCCATTCACTCCTGTGAATGCGGACCATCTGACTGCGGATGACCCCGCAGGAGCTAGCCACGCAGCCCGCAAAAGACGTGGCACGACCAAGGAAGGAGATACCGGTGGACTACACCGCGAAGCTCGACGACGCCCTGACCCGCCTGCACGACGAAGGCCGCTACCGCACCTTCATCGACATCGAGCGCAAGAAGGGCCAGTTCCCCCACGCCACCTGGCGCAAGGCTGACGGAACCGAGCAGCCGATCACCGTCTGGTGCGGCAACGACTACCTTGGCATGGGCCAGCATCCCGTCGTCCTGCAGGCGATGCACGAGGCCATCGACGGCACCGGCGCGGGCTCGGGCGGCACCCGCAACATCTCGGGTACCACGGTCTACCACAAGCGGCTCGAGGCCGAGCTGGCGGACCTGCACGGCAAGGAAGCGGCGCTGGTGTTCTCGTCGGCCTACATCGCCAACGACGCCACGCTCTCGACCCTGCCCAAGCTGTTCCCCGGGCTGATCATCTATTCCGACGAGCTCAACCACGCCTCGATGATCGAGGGCATCAAGCGCAACGGCGGTGCCAAGCGGATCTTCCGCCACAACGACACCGCCCACCTGCGCGAGCTGCTCGAGGCCGATGATCCGCGCGCGCCCAAGCTCATCGCCTTTGAATCGGTCTACTCGATGGACGGCGATTTCGGGCCCATCGAGGCGCTCTGCGATCTCGCCGACGAGTTCAACGCGCTGACCTATCTCGACGAGGTGCACGCGGTTGGCATGTACGGCCCGCGCGGCGGTGGCGTGGCCGAGCGTGACCGGCTCTCGCATCGCATCGACATCATCAACGGCACCCTCGGCAAGGCCTTCGGCGTGTTCGGCGGCTACATCGCCGCGAACGAGAAGATGTGCGACGCCATCCGCTCTTACGCGCCGGGCTTCATCTTCACCACCTCGCTGCCGCCGGCGGTGGCGGCCGGGGCCGCGGCCTCGATCGCGCATCTCAAGACCGACCATGCGCTGCGCGAGAAGCACCAGACCCAGGCCCGGATCCTCAAGACCCGGCTCAAGGGCATGGGGCTGCCGATCATCGACCACGGCTCGCATATCGTGCCGGTGATCGTGGGTGACCCGAAGCACACCAAGCAGCTGTCCGACATGCTGCTCGAGGGCTATGGCATCTACGTGCAGCCGATCAACTTCCCCACCGTGCCGCGCGGCACCGAGCGTCTGCGCTTCACCCCGTCGCCCGTGCACGGCCCCGACGAGATGGACCGTCTGGTGCGCGCGCTCGACGAACTTTGGTCGCGCTGCGCCCTCAATCGGCAGGAGCTCAGCGCCTGACGCGCTCACGCCCGCTATCCGGGACGTGATCGGTGTTTCATTGCCTCCCGTGCCCCGGCATGGGAGGTTTTTTATGGATGGGTCACGGTCTCGCCCCGGCTTCCGACACAGGGAAGCCCGGAACGCGGTCGAGAATTTCGGATGACGATTTAGGAACTTCCGAGGCGCTCGACGCGTTCGGCGGGGGAAACGCGAATGGCCGGGCGGTGCGCAGATCCATGCTCATCGCTCGTTAGAACTCTGTAAACCCTGTTGTGATGTGCTAACGTCGTATCAATAAAGCGCGCGACGCGAATCGCGAACGCGTGAGTGGGCAGGGCTACTTGGGACAGCGGTAACTGGGTTGAACGCATGATCGGGCGGAAATCCTCACGTAAGCCGGAGGCGGTTGTCGACGAAGACACACCGCGCGGGTTCGACGATTTCACGTTGCGGCTTGGCGACGTGATGCGTGGCGAACGTGCGACCATGGGTAAGTCGCTTCTCGACGTGCAGCGCGAGCTTCGGATCAAGGCGAGCTACATCGCCGCGATCGAGAATTGCGATCCTTCCGCCTTCGACACGCCGGGCTTCATCGCCGGTTACGTGCGCTCCTATGCCCGCTATCTCGGGATGGATCCCGACGAATGCTTCCAGCAGTTCTGCGCCGAAAGCGGCTTTGCCGTGGCCCATGGCATGTCCGAGAAAGCATCGACCATCCGCAAGCCGCAACCGGGCGAGCCGCTCCGCTCCTCGGCCCGCGACCCGTTCGAGGAACCGCGGATGCCCTTCGTGCCTGCCGGCGACTCGCTGCTGTCGCGGATCGAGCCCGGGGCCATCGGCTCGATGCTGGTGCTGATCGCGCTGATCGGTGGCATCGGTTACGGCGGCTGGTCGGTCCTGCGCGAGGTGCAGCGCGTGCAGCTTGCGCCCGTGGACCAGACCCCGGTGGTGCTGAGCGAGCTTGACCCGCTGGAAGGGGCCATCGTGCCCGAGACCGACGACGACGTTGAGGTCGCGCGCGCCGAGGGCGTCGGTGCCTTCTCGCCCCCGGGCTCCGAGGCGCTCGCCAGGCTCTACCGGCCGCAGGCGCTGGACGTGCCGGTGCTGGTGGCGCGCGATGCCCCGATTTCCTCGCTCGACCCGGCTACGGTCGGCGCCTTCGCGCGGCGCGGCATGACCGCGCCGCAGCCGATGGCGACCCCGGACGGCTCCGAGCGCCAGTTCGCCTCGCTTCAGGCGCCGCGGATCGCCTCGGCGCCCGGTGCCGTCACGTTGATGGCGGTGCGCCCGGCGTGGGTGCGGGTGCGCGGCAACGGCGGCGTCACGCTCTACGAGCGGGTGATGAATGCCGGCGACACCTGGACCGTTCCCGCCGACCAGCTCGAGCCGCGGCTCAACGTTGGGGAATCCGGCGCCGTCTATTTCTCGATGAACGGCAACACCTACGGCCCGGTCGGCCCCTCCGGCACCGTGACGAGCGAGCTGCCGCTGGTGCCCGACGTGCTGAACGCCGCCTATACTCCCGCCGACCCTCAGCGCGATGGCGACCTGCAGCAGATGCTGGCCGACCTGCGTCTCAACAGCGGCCCCGCCGGCATCCCCGGCATGCCCAAGGTGCTCGAGGACGGCGCCCCCGGCGTGATGATGATTGCGGTGCGCCCGGCGTGGGTGCGGGTGCGTGCGGCCGACGGCTCGGTGATCTACGAGGCGATCATGAACGCCGGTGACACCTTCAAGCTGCCGGCCACCGAAGAGCCTGCCACCCTGCGCGTGGGCGAATCCGGCGCTGTCTACTTCGCGGTGAACGGCCAGACCTACGGGCCGGCCGGCGCCAAGGGCGCGGTGACCAAGAACCTCGCGCTCTCGGTCGAGAATCTCACCCAGACCTATCAGGTGGCCGACGCGACCCGCGATTCGGACCTCGAGCGGGTCGTGGCCGAACTGAACGATACCACCGCGACCCTCACCGACTGATCCCCGAACCGTCCCGTCGCGCAAGATGCGGGGCGCGGAAACGGCGTGCCGCACGTCCCTGCGGGCGGAGCTCTCGGAAAGGAGACTGGCCCCGACGGCGCGAGAGCGCTAGATAGGCGGGGAAACGACAGACGCTCTCAGGAGGAGCTTCGCGGTATGAGTCACAATCCCATCCGACCCTGGCGCAGCATCGAGCGGCGCAAGTCCCGCCAGATCATGGTCGGGAACGTGCCGGTTGGGGGCGACGCGCCGATCTCGGTCCAGACCATGACCAACACCGTCACCACGGATGTCAGGGCGACCATCGAGCAGGTGCAGCGCGCCGCCGAGGCGGGCGCCGACATCGTGCGGGTCTCGGTGCCGGACGAGGCGAGCTCGAAAGCGCTGAAGGAGATCGTTCGCGAGAGCCCGGTGCCGATCGTCGCGGACATCCATTTCCACTACAAGCGCGGCATCGAAAGCGCCGAGGCCGGCGCCGCCTGCCTGCGCATCAATCCCGGCAACATCGGGAGCGAGGCGCGCGTGCGCGAGGTCATCGCCGCCGCCCGCGACAACGGCTGCTCGATGCGCATCGGCGTCAACGGCGGCAGCCTCGAGCGGCACCTGCTCGAGAAATACGGCGAGCCGTGCCCCGAGGCGATGGTCGAATCCGCGCTGGATCACATCCGCATTCTCGAGGACAACGACTTCCACGAATTCAAGATCTCGGTGAAGGCCTCGGACGTGTTCCTCTCCGCCGCCGCCTACATGGGCCTCGCCGAGGCCACCGACAAACCCATCCACCTCGGCATCACCGAGGCGGGCGGGCTGACCTCGGGCACCATCAAGAGCGCCATCGGCCTTGGCCAGCTCTTGTGGATGGGCATCGGCGACACGTTGCGGGTGAGCCTCTCGGCCGACCCGGTCGAGGAGATCAAGGTCGGCTACGAGATCCTCAAGTCGCTGGGGCTGCGCCACCGCGGCGTCAACATCATCTCCTGCCCATCCTGCGCGCGTCAGGGCTTCGACGTGATCAAGACCGTCGAGGCGCTGGAGAAGCGGCTCGAGCACATCAAGACGCCGATGTCGCTTTCGATTATCGGCTGCGTGGTGAACGGGCCGGGCGAGGCGCTGATGACCGATGTGGGCTTCACCGGCGGCGGTGCCGGCAGCGGCATGGTCTACCTGGCCGGCAAGGCGAGCCACAAGATGTCGAACGACCAGATGATCGAGCACATCGTCGAGGAGGTCGAGAAGAAGGCCGCCGAGATCGAGGCGCAGGAGCCAGGCGCCGCGCAGGCCGCGGAGTGATGTGATCCGGGACGGGGCGAAGCTGCGGGCGGTGCACGTGGACCCGGTCAAACTCGGGGCGGCGCTGCTCGAACTCATCAGCAACGCCCGCGAAGCCCTGATCGGCGGGGGCGAGATCGTGCTCAGGTCGGCGCCGGGGCGGGGCACCCGAATCCGGTTGGTCCTGCCGGCGGTGCCGCCGGGGGCGGCGCGGGCGCGGATGAACCGCCTGCGTGACGGCGACGGCAAGCGCCGTCCGGGGCCGGACGGAGCCCGCCCCCGGCAAGACCCTGGGGGATCAGCCCTCGGCGCGAATCTGCGCCACGAGATCGCGCATGCCGTCGAGCGGCACGTAGCCGCGCAGCATCTCGCTTTCGAAGACGAAGCTCGGCGTGCCGTTGATCTGCAGGCGGGTCGCCAGCTCGCGGGTTTCCTGGATGCGGCGAGTGATCTCCGGGTCGGACATGCGCGCGAGGATCGCGTCGGCATCGAGGCCCAGAGTGTCGGCAAGACGGCGCAGCACCGGCTCCGAGGGCTCGCCCTCGAGCGTCATCAGCGCGTCGTGAACCGACTTGTAGGCATCGTCCCCGGCCTCGAGCTGGGTGGCGATGGCAAAGCGCGACGAGGTCACCGAGGCTTCGCCGAGGATCGGGAATTCCTTCATGATGAAGCGGATGTTGCCATCGCTCTCGATCAGCTCCTCGACCTCGGGGAAGGCACGGCGGCAGTAGCCGCAGCGGTAGTCCGAGAATTCGATGATGGTGACGTCGCCGTCGGGGTTGCCGCCGACCCAGCTGTAGCCATCGCGGAACAGCGCATCGGAGTTGTCGGCGACGAGCTGGTCATCGGCGGCGGCCTGCTGCTGGGCCTGCTTGGCCTCGAGCGCGTTGACCGCTTCCATGATCACCTCGGGGTTCTCGAGCAGGTATTCGCGGACCTGCGCGCCGAAGGCCTGGCGCTGCTCGGGCGTCATGCCCGAGAAGTCGAGATCCTGCGCGGCGAGCGGCGAGGCGAGCATGCCGGCGGCGAGGGTCAGCGCGGTGGCGGGGCGTTTCAGTCGGGTCAGCATGGGGTCTCCAATGTCTATCTCGTCGCGTGTGTGGCGGGCCCGCGTCAGCGCGTGGCCTTGGCTCTTTCGGCTGCGTCTAGCACGTCCTGCGCCCGACGCCACGGGGCGGATCCCCGCGGCAGCAGATCGGTGGCGCGCTTGGCGTGGATCCCGGCGTCCTTGAGGCGGCCGCCGAGGGCGTAGCGCTGCGCCGTCGCCTCCGAGGCCATGCCGGCATTGCCGCTCTGTGCATAGGCCACCGAGAGGTCGCGCAGCACCCGGGCGTCGCGCCAGTCGCGGCCGCGTGCCTCTTCCAGCGTCTGCAGCGCCGCCGAGGTCTGGCCCGCCGCAAGCTGCGCCCGGCCGAGCCCGGCAAGGATCTGGGCGTTGCGCGGGGCAAGGCTGCGGGCCTGGGAATAGACCTTCACGGCAGCGGCAGCCTGCCGCGACTCGAGCAGGATCTGGCCCTTGAGGTCGTAATAGAACGGATCGCGCGGGCGCAGCGCGATAGCGCCGTCGATGGCCCGCAGCGCGCCCTTGAGATCGGATTGCTGGTGCCGCGCCGCGGCCTCGGCCATCAGCGCGATGTCCTTCGAGGGCAGGCGGTCGAGCCGCCCCAGCGTCCATTTCGGCGCCCGCAGGAAGGCCTCGAGCTTGGCGCGGGCGCGGGCGAACCAGTAGGCGGCCTCGGCATTTCGCGGCGCCCCGGGCCCGGCGGCGGCCACCAGCCCCTTGAGCGTGCGCAGCCGGTCCGTGGTCAGCGGGTGGCTGCGCATGTAGGGATCCTGACGCCCGGCGGACAGCGCCTCCTGCCCGCGGAACAGTTCCTGCACCTCGATGGCGCCGGCGGGGTCGATGCCGGCCCGCGCAAGCGTCCGGACCGAGGTGATGTCGGCCGAGCTTTCCTCGGCGCGGGTGTGGGCGAGGAAGTTGCGCATCGCGGCGCTCTGGGTGCCGAGCAGCACGCCGAAGGCGGCGTCGCCGCTGCCGGTCGCGGCCCCTGTGGCGGCGGCCAGCGCCATGCCGAGCGCCGAGGCGGTGCGGGCGCTGCGCATGTTGCCGAGCCGGCGGGTGATGTGGCCGTTGGTGATGTGGGCGGCCTCGTGGGCGATCACCGCCTGCAGGGCCTCGGGGCTCTCGAGCTTCAGGACCAGCCCGGAGTGGATGTAGATCGCGGTGGGGTCGACGATGAAGGCGTTGAGGCTGCTGTCATGCACCAGCACGATCTGAACCTGCGACGGGCTCAGCCCGGCGGCCTGCAGAACCGGCTGGGCGAGGGCGCCGAGCGCATACTCGATATCTGCGTCGCGCAGCAGCGAGACCGCCCGCGCGGGCGCGGCCGCCGACAGGGCGAACACGGCTGCAAACAGCAGAATGGCCAGCGGCCTCGTGACGGTGGCCGCGGTCTTGGCGCCGGACATTGACCCTCCCCTGCATCGCCCGTAAGCGGGTGCCCGGGCCACCATGGGAGAGCATGATGCGAAACTCAAGCCGGGGGGCGGTCGATCCCTTCATTGTGATGGATGTGATGGAAGCCGCGCGCGCCGCCGAAGAGGCCGGCCGCCACATCATCCACATGGAGGTGGGCCAGCCGTCCTCGCCTGCGCCGGAACACGCGCGCCGGGTGCTGTCCGAGGCGATGATGACCGATCCGCTGGGCTACACCGTGGCGCTGGGGCTGCCCGCCCTGCGCAACCGCATCGCGCGGCTCTACGGCGACTGGTACGACGTCGACCTCGATCCGGCGCGGGTGGTGGTGACACCGGGCTCGTCCGGCGGCTTCATCCTCGCCTTCTCGGCGCTCTTCGACGCGGGCGAGCGGGTGGCGCTGGGGATGCCGGGCTATCCCTCCTATCGCCAGATTCTCAAGGCGCTTGACCTCGTGCCTGTCGAGGTGCCCGCTTCGCCCGACAACGGCTACCAGCTGGTGCCCGAGGACCTGAAGGGCGTCGACTACCAGGGCCTGATGATGGCCTCGCCCGCCAACCCCACCGGCACCATGCTGGGCCGCGATCAGCTCGGCGCGTTGATCGAGACCTGCCAGGCGCAGGGCGCGGCGTTCCTCTCGGACGAGATCTACCACGGCATCGAGTACGACAAGCGCGCGGTGACAGCGCTCGAGCTCTCGGACGAGGTCTGCGTGATCAACTCCTTCTCCAAGTATTTCTCGATGACCGGCTGGCGCGTCGGCTGGCTGGTGGTGCCCGAGGCGCAGGTGCGGCAGGTCGAGCGTCTGGCCCAGAACCTCTTCATCTGCCCGCCGCACGCGGCGCAGGTGGCGGCGCTGGCGGCGCTTGACGCGGACGACGAGCTGCAGGGCAACCTCGCGGTCTACGCGAAAAACCGGGAGCTGATGCTCGACGGTCTGCCCAAGGCGGGCTTCGACCGCATCGCGCCGCCGGACGGGGCGTTCTACGTCTATGCCGACGTCAGCCACCTCACCGACGACAGCCGCGCCTTCGCCGCCGAGATCCTCGACAAGGCAGGGGTGGCGGTGACGCCGGGGCTCGACTTCGACCCGCTGCGCGGTCACGGCACGCTGCGTTTCTCCTACGCGCGCAGCAGCGCCGACATCGAGGAAGGGCTCGCGCGGCTCCGGACCTTCATGGCCTTGCGCGGCTGATCTTGCGCGGCTGAACCGGGGGCAGGGGTGCCGCTGCGGCGCCCGGTGCGAATCCGGCGACCCTGTGGTAGGGTCGCCGCAAAACAACGACCGTACGGGCGAATGAGCAGGTTTCTGGTATTTATTGCGGCGCTCTGGCTGGCGAGTGCCGCCGTGGCGCAGGATCTTGGCGGGCGGGCGCGGTTCGAGGCGGGAAGCCTCACCGACGCGCGCTGGGGCGGGGGCGCGCAGCTGTCGCTGACCATCAGCCAGGGTGTGCCGTGGCGCGCCTTCACCCTCACCGATCCCGCCCGGCTCGTGCTCGATTTCCGCGAGGTCGACTGGACCGGCGCCGATGCCGAGGTGCTCGACCGCTCCGAGGCGGTGGCGGCGCTGCGCATGGGCGGCTTCCGTTCGGGCTGGTCGCGGATGGTGGTGGACCTCGCCGAGCCCATGGTGATCGGGCAGGCGGGCATGAGCGTCGAAGAGGGCTCGGGCCGTGCCACGCTGTCGCTGCGGCTTGACCCGGCAACGCCCGAAGAGATGGCCGCGGTCTCGGGCGCGCCGCGCGACCCGCGCTGGGACCTGCCGGCGCCCAGCGTCACCGCGCCGCCGCGCCGCGCCGAGGGCGATCCGCTGCGCATCGTGCTCGACCCGGGCCACGGCGGCATCGACCCGGGCGCCGAAGGCGGCGGCCACAACGAGGCCTCGCTGATGCTGACCTTCGCCCGCGACCTGCGCGACGAGCTGCGCCGGGCGGGCTACGACGTGGCGCTGACCCGCGACGCCGATGTCTTCGTCTCGCTCGAGGGCCGCGTCGCGCTGGCGCACGAGGCCCGCGCCGACCTCTTCCTGTCGCTGCACGCGGACGCCATCGAGGAGGGCATCGCCCATGGCGCCACGGTCTACATGCTCGACGAGAACGCCTCGGACGCGGCCTCGGCGGCGCTGGCCGAACGTCACGACCGCGACGATATCCTCGCCGGGCTCGACCTCTCGGGCGCCGACGACCGGGTGGCGGACGTGCTGATGGATCTCGCCCGGCTCGACAACGGCCCACGCAGCCTGTCGCTGGCCCAGCATGTGGTCGCGGGCATCGAGGGCGCGGGCGGCGCGATCCACAAGCGGCCGCTGCGCCGGGCGGGGTTCTCGGTACTGAAATCCGCGGACATTCCCTCGGTGCTGATCGAGGTGGGGTTCCTCTCGACCGAGCGCGATCTCGACCACCTGCTCGATGCGGACTGGCGCGCGGGCATGGCCGCGGCGATCCGCGACGGCATCGGGGCATGGGCGCTCGAGGACGCGGCCCTGGCGCGTTTGCGGCGGCAATGAACGGCAGTGCCCCGCCGTCACGCGCGCGTGTGTTTTGACCGGCGGCACGGGACGGTATAAGGGAAGCGGCAATCCCTGAAAGGCGGCTACGTGACTCGGTTCATTCTCTCATTCCTCGGCGGTATCTTCAGCATTGTCACAATGGGCGTGATGATGGCTGCGCTGACCATCGGCGCGGTGTTCTGGATGTACGGCCGTGACCTGCCGAGCCACGAGAGCCTGGCGCAGTACACGCCGCCGACGATCAGCCGGATCTACAGCCAGGAAGGCCGCGTGATCGACGAGTTCGCGCAGGAGCGCCGGCTGTTCACGCCCGCCGCCGAGATCCCGGATCTGGTGAAGCAGGCCTTCATCTCGGCCGAGGACAAGAACTTCTACACCCACCAGGGATATGACGTGCGCGGCATCGCCGCCGCCGCCATCGACGCGGTGAAGACGCGTGGCCGCGACGTGCGCGGCGCCTCGACCATCACCCAGCAGGTGATGAAGAACTTCCTGCTCTCAGGCGACCGCCGCGCCGAGCGCAAGATCAAGGAGATCATCCTCGCCAGCCGCGTCGAGGCCGCGCTCAGCAAGGAAAAGATCCTCGAGCTATATCTCAACGAGATCTTCCTCGGGCAGAACTCCTACGGCGTCACCGCCGCGGCGCAGACCTATTTCAACAAGGCGCTGTCGGAACTGGCCCCGCACGAGGCGGCCTTCCTTGCCTCAATGCCCAAGGCGCCGTCCGACTACCACCCGGTGCGCAACAAGGAACGGCTGCAGGCCCGCCGCGACTACGTGCTGCGCGAGATGCGCGAGAACGGCTACATCACCGACGAGGTCTACGAGCACGAGGTGGCGCAGCCGCTGCGCTCGGTGCAGAACGGCGACTTCGAGCCCTACTACCGGGCGCTGCCGCCGCGCGACTACTTCACCGACGAGATCCGCCGCCAGCTCACCAAGGATTTCGGCGAGGGCGAATTCTTCTCGGGCGGCTTCTCGGTCCGCGCGACGCTGGATCCCGAGATGCAGCTCGAGGCGGCGCGTTCGCTGCGCATGTCGCTCGAGCAGTACGACCGCGGGCTCGGCCGCTGGCACGGCACCGGCAAGACCATAGATGCTGACCGCCTCGGCAGCGAGGAGGACTGGCGCGCGGCGCTGGCCGACACCAGCGTGGCCCGCGACATCGACCTCGAGTCGCAATGGCTGCCGGCGGTGGTGCTCGAGGTGGGCGACCAGTCGATGCGGCTCGGCATCGAGGGCGTGGCCACCGACGACCCGCGCGGCACTTCCGTGCCGCGGGCGGACATCTCGTGGATCAAGGGCAGCTTCGTCGACAATTTCGAGCGCGGCGACGTGGTGCACGTGCGCGAGATGACCGAGGACGGCTCGGGCAGCTTCATCCGCTGGACCCTGCGGCAGGTGCCCCGCGTGCAGGGCGCGTTCATGGCGATGGACGTGAACACCGGCCGGGTGATCTCGATGCAGGGCGGGTTCTCGTACCAGGATTCGGTGTTCAACCGCGCGACGCAGGCGATGCGGCAGCCGGGTTCGTCCTTCAAGCCCTTCGTCTACGCGGCGGCGCTGGATTCGGGCTACGCGCCCTCGACCATCGTCATCGACGCGCCGATCGAGATCGACACGCCGCAGGGCGTGTGGCGGCCGAAGAACTCGTCGAACACCTATTATGGCCCGACGCCGCTGCGCACCGGCATCGAGCAGTCGCGGAACCTAATGACCATCCGGCTCGCGCAGGAGATCGGCATGGACACGGTGGGCCGCTACGCCGAGAAGTTCGGCGTCTACGACCACATGGGCCGGGTGCTGGCCAATGCGCTCGGCGCGGACGAGACCACGCTCTACAAGATGATCTCGGCCTACGCGATGTTCGCCAACGGCGGCGAGCGGGTGGAGCCGACGCTGGTCGACCGGGTGCAGGACCGCTACGGGCGGACGATCTACAACCACGAGAGCGCGCGCGGCAACGAGCGGGTCTGCGTCGATTGCGCAGACCCCAACCTGCCGCCGGGCCGTGGCCCCGAGATCGTCAACAGCCGCGAGCGGATCATGGACGCGGTGACCGCCTACCAGCTGACCTCGATGATGCAGGGCGTGGTGCAGCGCGGCACGGCTTCCGGGGTCGTGGACCTCGGCGTGCCCACCGCGGGCAAGACCGGCACCACCAACGACGCCAAGGACGTGTGGTTCATCGGCTTCACCTCGAACATCGTGGCGGGCTGCTACATCGGCTACGACACGCCGCGCCCGCTGGGCCGGCACGCCTATGGCTCGTCCATGTGCGGCCCGGTGTTCCAGCGCTTCATGTCGAAGGCGGTGAAGAAATACGGCGGCGGCCAGTTCAAGGTCCCCGAGGCCTGCGAGTTCATCAACATCGACCGCTTCACCGGCGGACGCCTTGGCCCCGATGCCTCGGGCCCCAACGTGGTGGCCGAGTGTTTCCGCCGCGGCGAGGAGCCGTTGTTCGGCATCCAGCTGGACGGTGGCTGGGCGATGAGCGGCAACTTCGACCTGATCCAGCCCGACGGCACCACCCGTGCGCGCCAGGTCACCACTTCCACCGGCCGCAAGGCCACGGTGGGCCCGAAGGCGAGCTTCGGCACGCTGTCCTCGGGCGGGCTCTACTGAGCCCGGCGGCTGTCCTGCAGACAGCCGGGAGGGGGCGCTGCCCCCGTCGCGCGCTGCGCGACTCCCCCAGGATATTTGGAGCCATTGGAAGACCGGGGGCCGCTCCCGGCCTTCGGCTTTTCACGAATGCCCGAAATGGCGGTTGTGTGGCGGGTCCGTGACGGCGCTGCGGGCTCGTGACGCTTGAAGGGGCGGCGGTGCTGGTCTATGTCCCGCTGACCGATTGCAGACCCGAAGAGAGCAGATCCATGCGTGCCGAGACCCAGAAAACCGTCGACAAGATCGAGAAGTCGCTCGACCTGCTGGGGCAGCGGCTCGACTGGGAGACCGCGCCGCACCGGCTCGAGGAGTTCAACGCCCGGGTCGAGGATCCCAACCTCTGGGACGATCCGCAGGCGGCGCAGAAGCTGATGCGCGACCGGCAGATGCTGGTGGACGCGATGGAGACCTACTCCTCGATCAAGCAAGAACTGTCCGACAACGTCGAGCTCATCGAGATGGGCGAGATGGAGGAGGACGACGAGGTCGTCTCCGAGGCCGAGGCCGCGCTTAAGGCACTGGCCGAGAAGGCCGGCCAGAAGGAGCTCGAGGCGCTGCTCGACGGCGAGGCCGACGGCAACGACACCTTCCTGGAGATCAACGCCGGCGCCGGGGGCACCGAGGCCTGCGACTGGGCGGCGATGCTGCAGCGCATGTACGTTCGCTGGGCCGAAAAGCGCGGCTATGACGTCGAGCTGCAGTTCGAGGAAGCGGGCGCCGAGGCCGGTACCAAGTCCTGCGGCTACAAGATTTCCGGGACCAACGCCTATGGCTGGCTCAAGTCCGAGAGCGGCGTGCACCGGCTGGTGCGGATCTCGCCCTTCGGCAAGGGCACGCGCGAGACCTCGTTCGCCTCGGTCTGGGTCTACCCGGTGGTGGACGACAACATCGAGATCGACGTCAACCCGAGCGATATCCGCATCGACACCTACCGCTCGTCCGGTGCCGGCGGTCAGCACGTGAACACCACGGACTCGGCGGTGCGGATCACCCACATCCCCACGAACATCGTGGTGACCTCGTCCGAGAAGTCGCAGCACCAGAACCGCGACATCGCCATGAAGGCGCTGAAATCGCGGCTCTACCAGATGGAGCTCGACAAGCGGAACGCCGAGATCAACGCCCAGCACGAGGCCAAGGGCGACGCGGGCTGGGGCAACCAGATCCGGTCTTACGTGCTGCAGCCCTACCAAATGGTGAAGGACCTGCGCACCAGCCACGAGACCAGCGACACGCAGGGCGTGCTGGACGGCGATCTCGACCCGTTCATGGCGGCGACGCTGGCGCAGCAGGCGAGCGGCAAGAGCCGCGCCGACGCGCAGGCGGACTGATCCCATATCCGCGGGCCCTCGAGGCCCCCACGACCTGAATTCCGGCGGCCGCGCAAAGACCTTGCGCGGCCGCCTCGTTTCCGGGTTACACTCGGGTCTCGAGGAGAGGTCGAGGCAAGGGGAGAGGCTGGATGACCGTAGTGCCGGAGCCGGGGGTGCCGCCGCTGGCGGATGTCACGTTTTCCACGCTGGCCGAGGCCGTGCGCCGGGGCGTCCGCGACCTGAGACGCGCGCCGGGCTTCGCGCTGGTCTTCGCGGGGTTCTACGTGGTGGCGGGACTGGTGATGAGCTGGATCACCTGGGCCACCGGGCAGAGCTACTGGCTGGTGCTGGCCGCCATCGGCTTCCCGTTGCTGGGGCCCTTCGCGGCGGTGGGCTTCTACGACGTGAGCCGCCGTCTCGAGCTTGGACTGCCGACCGACTGGATGCAGGTCGTCAGCGTGGTGATGCGCCAGTCGCGCCGCCAGCTGCCGTCGATCTGCGCGGTGATCGTGCTGGTCTTCATGTTCTGGTTCTTCCTCGCCCACATGATCTTCGCGCTGTTCCTCGGGCTCTCGGTGATGACCAACGTCTCGTCGAGCCACGAGGTCTTCCTGACCGGCAACGGGCTCGCCATGCTGGCCTTCGGCACCGCGGTGGGGGCGGGGTTCTCGGTGCTGCTCTACATGATCACGGTGCTGGCGCTGCCGATGCTGCTGGACCGCGAGATCGACTTCGTGACCGCGATGATCACCTCGTTCCAGTACGTGGCGGCGCACCCGGTGGTGATGTTCGCCTGGGGCGCCTTCATCGCGGCGGCGACACTGCTGGCGATGCTCCCGGCCTTCCTGGGGCTCTTCGTGGTGCTGCCGGTGCTGGGGCACGCCACATGGCACCTCTACGACCTGCTGAAGGCGGGGGCAGGGGCGGAGGCTGCTGCGACCGAGGGCGCGGCACCGGCCTGAGGCGCATCAGCGTCAGGTGACCGGATCAGGGACGGCAGGCGGGATCAGGCGAAGGGCTCGCCCACGCGCAGCTGCCGGCGGTGGAAGGGCGAGAGCGCGTCTTCGTGCACGTAGCCGGCCATACGCGCGGTGGCGAGGATCTGGTGCGTGTCGCGGCCCAGGTATTCGTAGATCAGCCGTGCGGCGCGACGGCCGGTGGGGTTCTCGGGCGTGGTCCGGAGCGTGTAGCCCACCCAGTAGAATTTCCCGATGGCCGAGATTCGCGACAGGTAGTTGAACGAGGTGGTCAGCGAATCCCTGCGGCTGACCAAAAGTGCGAATCCTTCGGCCTGCGGCATGGCCACACCGCGAAATTCGCGCGTTGTCGGGTCGGTCGGCAGGTCGAGCATCGCGAGCGCTTCCTTGGGCTCGTAGCCGCGCAGAACGGTCAGGTTGTCCCGCCGCGAAATCTGCACGAGACCCACGATGTAGCGGTCGGCGTCGGTGAAGGCTGCTCGCGTAAAACGATAGAAACCCGAAGGAAATTCCTCTTCTGGTATGAGCCTCTCGAGGCCGCCTCCAACGAAATCCGCGATGTAGGGGTGATGCAGGAGACCCTGCCGATTGTCCTCGATCTGGTCCACCGGCTCGAGCAGGATGCGCGCGTCAACGTTGAAGAAGCGACAGATGCGGTGAAGAACATCTGGACGGGGGAAGCTTTCGCCCGCAAGATACCTGTTGAACTGGGTCCTGTTGATGCCGAGATCGCGGCACAGAGCCGAGATCGACGACGCCTTGTCGCCAAGCTGACGCAAATTGGCGCCAAAGACGCCCCGAAGCTCTGCAGGACTTGGTTGCGTGACGTCCTTTCGCATGTTTCGTACCGTGACCCGTCCGCTTTTGCGTCGCCCGACCATCGGCCAAGTGACAGTTATTAAGGGTTTCTCTGCTCGAAAGGCCGAATGTGACGCTATATAGCTTCAGATGTGGCGCTCTTTAGCGACAGTTCATACTGAAACGGACACAAAAAGCAACCCGTAGACGCTATTCTTCTCATGTCGTTTATCTTGTAAATGCGCGACCCTGTTTCCCAAGGGAACGTAAGGGCTGGCAATGTCTGAAAAGATGTACGGGGTCGTGCTTTGGGCCGACCATAGTGATCATAAGGCGGTTATCTGGTGCGAGGACCACGGAGACTTGGCCTTCTACAGAAACGAAGAGCACACCGCGCATGGCGGTGTGTCGCTGGATGCGGGTGACCTGATCCAGTTCGATCTTACGCAGGAAGAGAACCTTAGGCGCGTGAACAACCCCAAGCGGCTCGTTCAGCAGCAGTATGCGGGACTGGCGCAGAACCTGCGCAACGTGGACCGGCACCGTGTGCCGGCGCCGCAGCGACCTGCCGCAAGCCGGTCGCTCGGGAATGTCATTCCCTTCCCTGGTACGGCCCCGGCCGGCCAGAAGTTCCGGCCGGAAACCCTGCACGCGTCCTGAGACGCGACGTTCCCGTCAGCTCTGGCCGCGCGAAAGCGCGGCCACGCCCGTCCGGGCGACCTGGACCAGCCCGAGGGGGCGCATCAGATCCGCGAATGCGTCGATCTTGTCCGGAGCCCCGGTCAGCTGGAAGATGAAGCTCTCCAGCGTCGAATCCACCACCTGAGCCCGGAAGATGTCGGCAAGGCGCAGTGCCTCGACCCGCCTCTCGCCGCTGCCGGTGACCTTCATCAGCGCCAGTTCCCGCTCGACCGAACTGCCCTCGGCGGTCAGGTCGTGCACGTCACGCACCGACACGATGCGGCCGAGCTGGGCCTTTATCTGCTCGATCACCTGCGGCGTGCCGGTGGTCACGATGGTGATGCGGCTCAGGTGCCCCTCGTGGTCGACCTCGGCCACGGTCAGGCTGTCGATGTTGTAACCACGGCCCGAGAACAGGCCGATGACGCGGGCCAGGACACCGGGCTCGTTCTCGACCAGCACGGTGATCGTGTGGGCCTCCTGCACGTCCGAGAAGGTCGGGCGCAGGTTGTAGGCCGAGTGCTTGGACGAGCCCTTCTTGATCTGTAGCGCGGACATTTGCATTCCTTTCCGGTCGGAAAAACGAGGCGCCCCCTCCGGCCTGCCTCGGGATCAGCATGAGGGCAGGGGGCGCTGAGCCCCCTGCGTGACCTTGGGTATCAGACGAGGACGGCGCCCTTGCCCGCGATGGCATTGGTGGCCTTCGCGTCGCCGAGCAGCATCTTGTTGTGCGGCTCGCCCGACGGGATCATCGGGAAGCAGTTCTCGTGCTTCTCGACGAGGCAGTCGAAGATCACCGGGCCGTCGTGGTTCAGCATCTCCATGATCGCGTCGTCGAGATCCGCCGGATCCTTGCACTGGATGCCCTTGGCCCCGAAGGCCTCGGCCAGCTTCACGAAGTCGGGCAGCGCCTCGGACCAGCTCGAGGAATAGCGCTCGCCGTGCAGCAGCTGCTGCCACTGGCGCACCATGCCCAGACGCTCGTTGTTGAGGATGAACTGCTTGACCGGCAGGCGGTACTGCACCGCGGTGCCCATCTCCTGCATGTTCATCAGCCACGAGGCCTCGCCCGCGACGTTGATCACCAGCGCGTCGGGATGGGCCATCTGCACGCCGATCGAGGCGGGGAAGCCGTAGCCCATGGTGCCGAGCCCGCCGGAGGTCATCCAGCGGTTGGGATCCTCGAAGCCGAGGAACTGCGCGGCCCACATCTGGTGCTGGCCGACCTCGGTGGTGATGTAACGGTCACGGCCCTTGGTGAGCTCCTCGAGCCGCTCCAGCGCGTATTGCGGCTTGATGATGGTCTCGGAGGGCTTGTAGGTCAGGCACTTCACCGCCCGCCACTCGTCGATCTGCCGCCACCACTTGGCCAGCCCCTCGCGGTTGATCTTGCGGCCGCGGGCCTTCCAGACCTTGAGCAGGTCCTCAAGGATATGCGCCACGTCGCCGACGATCGGCAGGTCGGTCTTGATGACCTTGTTGATCGAGCTCGGGTCGATGTCGATATGCGCCTTCTTCGACTTCGGCGAGAACGCGTCGAGGCGGCCGGTGATCCGGTCGTCGAAGCGGGCGCCGATGTTGATCATCAGGTCGCAGCCGTGCATCGCCATGTTGGCCTCGTAGAGACCGTGCATGCCGAGCATCCCGAGCCAGTGCTTGCCCGAGGCGGGGTAGGCGCCGAGGCCCATCAACGTCGAGGTGATCGGCACGCCGGTGGCCTCGACCAGCTCGCGCAGGAGCTGGCTCGCGCCGGGGCCCGAGTTGATGACGCCGCCGCCGGTGTAGAAGACCGGCCGCTCGGCGTTCTCCAGCGCCTCGACCAGTGCGGTGATGGTGTCGAGATCGCCTTTCACCTGCGGCTGGTAGTGGCCGACCGGCGCCTTGGGGCGGGGCGTGTACTCGCCGCTGGCGAACTGCACGTCCTTGGGGATGTCGATCAGCACCGGGCCCGGACGCCCCGAGGAGGCGACGTGGAAGGCCTGATGGATGATCGAGGACAGCTTGTCGGTGTCCTTCACCAGCCAGTTGTGCTTGGTGCAGGGGCGGGTGATGCCGACGGTGTCGGCCTCCTGGAAGGCATCCGAGCCGATCATGAAGGTCGGGACCTGGCCCGACAGGACGATGATCGGGATCGAGTCCATCAGCGCATCCGTGAGGCCGGTGACGGCGTTGGTGGCGCCGGGGCCCGAGGTGACAAGCGCGACGCCGACCTTGCCGGTCGAGCGGGCATAGCCCTCGGCCGCGTGAACCGCGGCCTGCTCGTGCCGGACGAGGACGTGATGAATGTCGTTCTGCTGAAAGATCTCGTCATAAATCGGTAGGACGGCACCGCCGGGATAGCCGAATACCGTGTCCACACCCTGATCCTTCAGGGCCTGGACCACCATTTTCGCTCCGGTCATCTGACGTGTCATCGCGTATCTCCGTTTACGACGTCATTCACTTGTTGCTGCGGCAATAAAAAAGCCCCCGAGGATTTCGGGGGCGCATGGGGAACCATTATGGTTCGGTGTTACCGGCCCATGCGCCATGTTCCTACGATTACGATTAGACGTGCCACGAGTGTGGACTCCTTCATTGCGCCGGCGGACCATAGGAGCATGGGGGAGGGGCGTCAACCTTGGAAACGGCGAAATTCCGCGTCTCGGACAGCTTTTATTTTCGCAAAGTTTCGTGGCGAAGGAGTTTCCGGAAATTTTCGGAAAGCTTTTGAGGTCACTGTGAAATAGGACAACACTTCTCACCCATTTTGCGATTGGGACTTCAAGCCGGTTCAACCCCTGCACTCGGGTTCGTGAATTGCGTGAAACGATGGTTCCGGGCATACTGAACGCATCGGTTCAGATAGAGAAACTCCGGAACCGACCGGACTTCAGGGAGAGTGACATGGCCTTCAGACGATACTTCCGCCGCTCTGCCCGCGACTTCACGATGCTGCGGGCCGGGCTCCTTGTGGCGCTTCTGGCGCTGGCCCATCTGCTGAGCACCGTGCAGAGCGGGGACGGGGAGATTGCCGAGGATGCTCGGACCTACCCGCAGGTGATCCCCGCGATCATCCACGGCAGCCTCGAGGACGCAGGCGCACAGGCAGGCCCGCTGATCTGAGCGACGGGCCTTGATAAGGCTTGGTGACATTGCCGAGGGCGCGGCGTCAGGTGTTGACGCCGGTGCCCTGCAGCACCCCATGCTCGAGCGCGTAGCGGGTCAGCCCCGCGGTCGAGCTGATCCCCAGCTTGCGCTTGATGTTCTTGCGGTGTGTCTCGACCGTGCGTACCGAGATATCCAGCGCCTGCGCCACTTCCTTGTTCGACTTGCCCTGCGCCAGCTGCAGCAGCACCATCTGCTCGCGGTTGGTGAGTTGTTCGCGCCCGCCGGTCATCACGGGTCGCAGCGCCCCCTCGGCGCCGGTGCAGAGATAGCGCTCGCCCGCCATCACCGCGTCGATGGCACGCTTCACCTCGTCGGTCGGCACGTCCTTGAGCACGTAGCCCATGGCGCCGTGCCCGAGCGCGGTCGAGATGTATTCGGGCGTATCGTGCATCGAGAGCACGAGGATGCGGGTCTCGGGGCGGCGTTCGAGGATCATCTCGGTGGCCGAAAGCCCGCTGAGCCCCGGCATGTTCAGGTCCATCAGGATGACGTCCGGGGCCAGCGCCTCGAGTCGGTCGATCATCTCCTGCCCGTTGGACAGCGTCGCCGTCACCTCGATGTCGTCGTAGCTTTCGAGAATGGCCTCGATGCCCTCGGCCACGAGCGGGTGATCGTCGACGATGGCAACACGGGTGGGACGGGTCATGCGCGGACCTTGCGGGCTTGCTGGCTGCCCTCCTCTGGGGGCAGCAGGTGGGACAGGGGGATCTGGGCTTCGATAACCGTGCCCGAGCGCGAGGACAAGACGCGCAGCGACCCGCCGAGCTGCTCCATCCGTTCCTGCATGTTGCGCAGGCCGATGCCCGGGCGCGACCTGGGCGGGTCGGGATCGATGCCGCAGCCGTTGTCGGCGATCTTGAGCGTGGCCCCCCGGCGGTGGCCGCGCAGGTCCATCTCGACCCGGGTGGCGCCGGAGTGGCGCTCGATGTTGGTGAGCGCCTCCTGCGCGATGCGGTAGAGCGCGATGCGCCCCTCCTGGTCGATGCGGTTGCGGAACACCACGGTCTCGAACACCGTCTCGATGCCGGTGCGGGTGTGGAAATCCTCGGTCAGGGTCTTGAGCGCCGGCCCGAGGCCCAGGTCATCGAGCGTGCCGGGACGCAGGTCGCGGCTGATGCGGCGCACCTCCTGGATGGCGCCCGAGAGGTTCTCCTGCCCGCGTTCCAGCGCCTGCTCGGCGCGGGCGTCGCCGGAGGCGAGGCGGCGACGGGCGATGTCGAGCGCGTATTTCACCCCGACGAGGATCTGGCTGATGCCGTCATGCAACTCGCGCGCGACGCGGCCGCGCTCTTCCTCCTGCGCGTCGAAGACGCGCTGGGTCAGCTCCTTGAGCTTGGCATCCGCCAGCCGCCGCTCGCGCAGGTTCATCATCAGACCCGAGAAGAACACCATCAGGAGCGCGGTGAGCGTGATGCCCCCGATGTAGACGAAGGTGCTGCGCACCCGGCTCTCGACGCCTGCGCGGGCCAGCGCCACCTCCTCGAGGATGTCGTCGATCCAGACCCCGGTGCCCACCGCCCATTGCCAGTCCTGGAACCCCAGCACGAAGGTGATCATCCGAGCCTCCTCGCCGGTCGAGGGCTTGGGCCAGAGGTAGGAATGATAGCCCGACCCCGCCCGCGCGATGTCGATCAGCGCGTCGGTGATCGGCGTGCCCTCGCTGTCGGCGAGGCCGGCCCAGTTGCGCCCGATCATCGCGGTGCGGCGGGGGGAGACGAGGTTGTTGCCGTCGTAGTCGTAGACGAAGAACGACCCGTCCTCGCCGTAGATCATCGCCGCGAGGATCTGTGCCACCTGCACCTTGGCGGCCTCGTCGTCGGGGGCGGCGCTGCCGTAGATGAAGTAGAAGCCGTTGCGTGCCTGGGTGACGTAGTTGCGCAGCTCCTGCTTCTTGGCCTCGATCAGCTGGGTCTCGAGCGCCCGGATCTCGCGGTCGGCGGTGGCGCGGGACTGCGAGGCGACGACGAAGGCGATGGCCGCCGCCGACAGGATCAGCGGCGCCGAGGTGAGCAGAAAGAGCTTCTGTCCGTAGCTGATGCGAAAGCGTTCGAGAATCGCGGCCATGCTCCTCGATAGTCGGTGATTCGGCCCTGATGAAACCACGAAATGCGCCGCTGCCCCAACGGCATCACGCCCGAAACCCGCCGCGTTTCGGGCGTTTTTGGGGCGAAATTGCGGCCCATGTCCGTAGCACTGGGTATTTCCGCACGGAGAATCACAATCTAGTGTGGCTGCACTTCACGATCCGCGCGTGCCGGAGGAGAGGCGCGCGCAATAATACCATGGGAGGATATTCATGGATCGTCGTTCCTTTCTGAGGGCCACCACTGCCGGTGGCGCTGCTGCTGCCGCGTCTGCGCTTGCCGCTCCGGCCTACGCGCAGGGCAAGCGCACCCTCACGCTCGTGACAACCTGGGGCCGCGGTCTCGCCGGTGTGCACGACAGCGCCCAGTACTGCGCTGACCAGATCACGGCCGCCACCGACGGTGAGCTGACCGTCGAACTCAAGGCGGCGGGCGAACTCGTCGGTGCCTTCGAGGTCTTCGACGCGGTCTCCGCCGGCCAGGCCGACATGTACCACGGCGTCGACTACTACTTCCTCGGCCAGCACCCGGCGCTGTCGTTCTTCAGTCAGGTGCCGTTCGGCATGAACTTCATGGAATACGCCAACTGGTACTACCACGACGGCGGCCTGGAGCTCTGCGACGAGCTCTACTCGATCTTCGGCCTCAAGGCCTTCCCCGCCGGCAACACCGGCCCGCAGTCGGGCGGCTGGTTCTCCAAAGAGATCAACTCGCCCGAGGATTTCCAGGGCCTCAAGTTCCGGATGCCAGGCCAGGGCGGCCAGGTTCTGGGCAAGCTCGGCGCCTCGGTGCAGAACCTGCCGGGCGCGGAAGTGTACCAGGCGCTGTCCTCGGGGGCGATCGACGGCACCGAGTGGATCGGTCCGTGGGCGGACGAGAAGGCCGGCTTCCAGGAGATCACCAAGATCTACTACACCGCAGGCTTCCACGAGCCGGGTCCGAACCTGAACCTGACCATGAACCTCGAGGTCTTCGAAGGCCTGACCCCGGCTCAGCAGAAGATCGTCGAGCAGGTCGCCCGCGCGTCGAACCTGTGGTCGATGTCGCTGTTCATGGCCAACAACTCGGCCGCACTGCAGCGCCTGCAGTCCGGCGGCGTGAAGCTGATGGAATTCCCCGACAGCGTCTGGGACGCCTTCGGCGCCGCAGCCAAGGAAGTCGTGGAAGAGCCCATGGGCGACGAACTCTACGCCCGCTGCTACGAAAGCTACAACGACTCGCTGCGTTCCTCGGCAAAGTGGATCAGCCGCTCGGAAGGCGCCTTCTCCGCACAGCGCAACCGCGTCATGGGTCTCTGATCCGGCGGTCGATGCGTGCAACGCCCCCGCGAGCAGCGGGGGCGAACTGCGTTCAGGAAACAACATCTTGCCGGCGACGTCCCGCCATGGGTCCGGCCGGTCAATCTCTCAAACGGGGGCTTGAGCCATGGAAGAGGCAGCCACGGGCGGAGCGTTCAGCGCAATCCTGAACGGCTTGGCTTGGTTCTTCGGCAATATTGCCATGTCCTTCTACAATCTCGGCTACGCGCTGACCCATCCGGCCAGCTGGCTGGACTGGTCGAACAGCGAGTCGGTGATGCGCTTCGTCTACTACGGCGCGTCGGTCGAACTGTTCTTCGTCATCCTCACCACCTTCATCGTGCTCACGGCCATCGGCATGTGGCGGCACAGCGTGATGTGGGGGATGGTCCGCGGGCTCGAGGCCTTTCACAACACCGTCGGACGGGTCGCCGCCTGGGCGGGCCTCATCATGGTGCTGCAGCAGGTCATCATCATCTTCGTGCAGCGCATCTTCGCGCGGCCCGACATCTCGTTCGGATTCGGCGTGCCGGTGACCTTCGACGTCAGCTGGTGGTCGGAAGAGCTCAAGCTCTACAACGCGATGATCGTCGCGCTCTGCCTTGCCTACACCTTCGTGCAGGGCGGGCACGTGCGGGTCGACCTTCTTTACGCACCGGCCAAGTACCGCACGAAGAAGGTCATCGACATGTTCGGCAGCCTCGTCTTCATGATGCCGATGGCGGGGCTGATGTGGCTCTATTCGTGGTACTTCCTCTGGCGCCACCTGATCGTGCCCAAGCCCTCGGCCTCGGAAGGGCTCGAGCGGCTGGTGATGAAGGCCCGCGCGCTGCGCTGGAACGTCGAGACCATCGGCTTCAGCCCCAACGGCTTCTCGGCGTACTTCCTCTTCAAGATCCTCATCGTCGTGATGTGCGGCTTTATCTTCCTGCAGGGGGTCGTGTTCTTCTGGCGCTCGTACCTCGAGTGGAAGGAAGGCCCCGAGAGCGAGGGCAAGTATCACGATCACGACAACCTCGGGCCGGGCGAAGAAGCCTACGACCACGCCGAATTCTGAGAGGACCCACCACATGCTATTCGGACTAGATGGCGTAGAGATCGGCCTGATCATCGTCTTTCTCACGCTCTTCTCCGCCATTCTCTCGGGCTTCCCGGTGGCCTTCGCCATCGGCGGCGCGGGGGTGATCTCCTTCGCTATCATCGCGGCGCTCGACAGCGCGGGCCTGCTGATCCACCAGGCCATCGACACCGGGTCCGACGCCTACCGGGCGCTGGTCGCCACCGGCATCCGCGAGGACACGATCTCGATCTTCCGCTACCCGGACCTGCCACGCTACGCGATGCCGGTCTTCGACCGCGGCTGGGAAGTGGCGCTCGACCGCAACGTGTCGTTCATCGTGAACCGCGTGAACGAGCGCGTCATCGCCGGCGCCAGCATCGAGACGCTGCTCGCGGTGCTGATGTTCGTGATGATGGGCATCGTGCTCGAGCGTTCCAAGATCGCCGACGACCTGCTCAAGACCATGGCACGGGTGTTCGGGCCCCTTCCGGGCGGTCTCGCGGTGTCGATCGTGGTCGTGGGCGCGTTCCTCGCGGCCTCCACCGGCATCGTCGGTGCGACCGTGGTGACCATGGGCCTGCTGGCGCTGCCCACCATGCTGCGCAACAACTACTCGCCCGAGCTGGCGACGGGCGTCATCGCGGCCTCGGGCACGCTGGGACAGATCATCCCGCCGTCCATCGTCATAGTGCTTCTGGGCACGCTGGCGGGCGATCTCTACTCGACCGCGCAGGAAGCCCGCGCGCAGTCGCTGGGCTGCACCGACGCGCTGACCTACCTGGGCGAGCCCGCGGTGGTCTCGGTCGGCACGCTGTTCCAGGCGGCGCTGCTGCCCGGCATCCTGCTGGCGATGCTCTACGGCGCCTATGCCTTCGGCTTCGCCATGCTCAACCCGCACAAGGCACCGCCGGTGCGCAGCGAGGGCAGCATGGGCGAGCCGGTGACCAGGGGCGAGGCCTTCACCTGGTACCTCGGCGTGCCGCTGCTGCTGATCGTGGCGACCATCGGCTTCGGCCAGCTCAACATGGTGGGCTCGCAGTCGACCGTGGTCTCGAGCTTCTCGGAAGGCGGCCAGACCGCCAGCCTGCGCACCAATGTCGGCGCCGACTGCAAGGCCGCGATGATCGAGCTGCACGGCCAGTCCGCATGGGATGTCGCCGTGGCCCAGCAGGCCGAGATCGACGCCGCGGGCGGGGTCGAGGCCGGTCATCGCCTCTCCGAGGACGAGATCAACGCCGCTGTCGCCAGCAAGATCGCCAACGCCGCGCCGATCGGCACCGGCATCGCGATCATCACGGTGATGCTCGGCATCACGCTGTCCTGGGGCAGGGCGGTCTCGCCCGCGTCCGAGCCGCGGCCGCTCCTGATCGGAGCCGCGGGGCTGGCGCTGGGTCTGGTGGTGGACATCCTCTTCATCGGGCCGCTCACCACCCCGGGCCTGACCGTGGTGCTGATGGCGGTGCCATGGGTGCTGGCGCTCTACGGCGCGACGCACGCGGCGAAGCGCCTTGCCGGGAACGAGCTCATCCGGGTGGTCTTCCCGCCGCTGGTGCTGATCGTCGCGGTGCTGGGCTCGATCCTCGGCGGCATCACCAACCCGACGCCCGCCGCGGCGCTGGGGGCGGCCGGTGCCATCATGCTCGCGGCCTACCGCAAGCTGCGCGAGACCGACCGTTCGCCGCGGATCATCCTGTGGTCGACCTTCGCGGTGGTCATCATGATCCTCGTGGGCGTGAACTTCGACCTCCGGGTGAACTCGGGCAGCGCCGGGGTCGAGAGCTGGATTGCCTTCCTCGTGGCGCAGGCGGCCTATCTCTACGCGCTCTTCGGCATGTTCTTCGCCTGCTGGGTGCTGCTCAAGGCGGGGGTGCTCGGACCGGCGGTGCGGGAAACGGCGAAGGTGACGTCGATGGTGTTCACCATCCTCGTGGCCTCGCAGCTGCTGAACCTCGTGGTGATCTCCTTCGGGGGCGAGCACTACATCCAGCAGTTCCTCCAGAGCTTCGACAACGAGCACAAGGTCTTCCTCGTGGTCATGCTGGTGCTCTTCATCCTCGGCTTCGTGCTGGACTTTCTCGAGATCATCTACATCGTCGTGCCGATCGTCGGTCCGGTGATCTACGGGGGCTCCTTCGATCCGAAGTGGGTGACCATCATGATCGCGGTGAACCTGCAGACCTCGTTCCTGACGCCCCCCTTCGGCTTCGCGCTGTTCTACCTGCGCGGCGTGGCACCGGCCTCGGTGACCACCGGGCACATCTACCGGGGCGTGATCCCCTTCGTGCTGATCCAGGTCGCGGGCCTTGCGCTGCTGTGGTTCGCACCGGGCATCGTGACCATCGTGCCGGACCTGATCCCCAAGTAAGCTCTGGGGAGCGGCAAGAGACGGGAGCGGGCCCTCGGGTCCGCTCCTTTCGTTTCGGGGGGGCCGGTGGCCGGTGCCTCTGCCGCGTTTGCCGGGCGGCGTCGGGGCGCGTACACCTGACGAACCGGCCGGGAGCCGGTCTCGGAGGAAAGTGCTTTGGGGCAGGGGCGCAATATGACCGGCGGCAGGTTTGAGACCATCGTGATCGGCGACGGCATCGCCGGCTGGGCCGCCGCCGCCGTGCTGGCGCGGCGCGGGCAGGCGGTGGCGTTGCTGGGCCGTGCGCAGGGGCTGCCCCCGGTGGGGGAGTACCTGCCGCCCGAGGGTGTGGCGGCACTGGCGGCGCTGGGGCTTGATGGGGTGCTGCGCAGTGCCGGGCACCGGCCATCGCGCGGAACCGTCTCGATCTGGGGAAGCGACGCGCCCCTGCGGCGCGACGTGCTGATGCAGCCGGGAGGCCGGGCGTTCTGCGTAGACCGGCGCGCGCTCGAGGCGGATCTCAGGCGCATGGCGGGGGAGGCGGGCGCGGTGGCGCAGACCCTCTCCGTGCCGCCGGTGGTCACGGGAGGTGCCGGCGCCTGGCAGCTCGACCTGCGCGGCGCCGGGCGCGCGCCGCTGACCGCCCGCTTCCTGATCGACGCCACGGGGCGCGCGGCATGGCTGGCGCGGGCGTTGCAGGCCCGGGTGACGCGGTGCGACGATCTCACCGCGCTGGCGTTGTTCTGGTCCGGGGCGCCCACCGAGGACGCCGCGCTGCGCTCCAAGAGCCTGCCGGACGGCTGGTGCTACGCCGCGCCGCTGTCGGGGGAGCGGCTGGTCACTGTTTTCCTGACCCCTGCCGCCGTGCTGCCCAGAGGCGCCGCCGCGCGCAGGGCGCTGGCGTTGGAGCGCATCTCCGAGAGCCGCCTCGCGGGCGGGCTCTGCGCAGGGGCCCGGCCCGAGGGCTTCCGCGCCATGGCGGCGGGGAGCCAGGTCACCGAGCCGAGTTGCGGCCCCGGCTGGGCGGCCATCGGCGACGCGGCCATGGCGTTTGATCCGCTGGCCTCGGCGGGCATGACCAAGGCGCTGCTCGACATCCGCGAGACCGTGGGCGACCGGGCGCTTGCGCCCGACGCACTAGCCGAGCGCCGCCGCGACCGCTTTGCCGCCTACCTTGCCGAACTCAGCGACGTCTACGCCGCCGAGCAGCGCTTTGGCGGACCGTTCTGGACGCCGCGTCAGTCGTCGTAGGTGCCGGCCAGCGTATGGCCCATGCGGGCCATGCGGAAGAACTCGCGCTGCGCGTGGCTCTGCCAGCCGGCCTCCTGCGCGGCGCGATCCTCGGGCGTGTCGGGTGCCTCGCGCGCGAGGCCCGCCATCGCCGCGACGCCCCGCAGCTTCAGACCGGCGGTCGCGGCCCCGAGGACCTCGACATACAGCTCGGAGGGCACGCCCGGCAGGTCGTCGGGGCCCGGACGGCGCTCGACCACGCCCATTTCGCCGAAATGCGACACCATCGAGGTCATCTCGTCGGGCCCGTATTTCTGCAGCGGGACGTACCAGTTGCGCCGCTCGGCAAAGGCCTGCTGGCGGGTCGCTTCGTCGAGTGTGCCGTCCATGACCCGCGCGTAATTTTCGGCGGTCAGAACGTGGTTCGGCACCCGCACCGGCCAGAAGGTCGGCAGGTTCGGATCGTAGCCGCGGTTGTAGCCTGACCGGCAACTCGCAGTATCCGCCTGCCACGGCAGCGCCATCCAGCGCGTCAGCCCGCCCGGCACCTGCGCGTTCAGCGGCCCGTCGGGCCCGAGGGCGCGGGCGCTGGTGAGCATGGCGCCGTAATCGGGCTCGGGGTCGTTGGCGGGACGGGCGCGGATCCGAAACGGCTTCTCCCAGATCGAGATATGGCGCAGGGGCCACGTCACCTCGATACCCGGGTGGAACGCGTCGGCGAGGCAGAAGTGCAGCGCCGCGCGGTCGAGCATCGAGGGCTGGTCGGCCAGCGCCACCGCGTCGATGCTGTCGGGCCCGGGCGCGACCTGTCCCCAATCCTCGATGAAGTCGCCGGCCACCCATTTCTGCATCCGCGCCGCCGCCGCGGGCCAGAGCGGCAGGCCGTTGGCCGGCAGCGACGGCGGGAAGGTGCCGAAGGCGTCGCCGTAGAGCCATGGCCAGCTGCGAAGCGCCACGCCGTCGCCCGAGACCGGGCGGAAGGCGTTGAAGATGTCGCGCCGCAAGCCGCGGTAGACATCCGCCGCGCCGTGCTTCCGGGCCAGCCGGTCGATCAGCGCGGGATCGTGGAAATCCATTGGGCCGCCTGCGCCGAAATAGGCTGCAAAGCCCTGGTTCACCCATTGATGCGCGGTCATGCGCTCGAGCAACGGGTAGATGTCGCGGGTGAACGAAACCTCGGCGGCGGGCGGCGTCCAGCCGGCCTCTTCCCAGAGCTCGGTCAGCAGGTCCAGCATGGTACGCCAGCCGATCAGGTCGCGGGCGTAGTTCGGCGGCGCGATCACCACCCAGGCGCCCTCGCAGGGCACGGTGTTGCCGTCGATGCGGACGCTCGCGGTCACCGGCCCGTCGCAGGCCTCGTCGTACCAGCCGGTGGCGTTGCCGAAGGCATCCGTTTCGGAGGGGACATAGACCGGCAGCCCGGTCGGAGAGCCCGAGACGCCGAGCCCGCTCAGCACCCGCAGCCGCCCCGTGGCTTCGGTGTGCAGCTCGCCGATCATCGCGTCGGCGGACTGGCCCTGGTAGGTGAAGGTGCCGTGCAGCTCCTGCTCGGCACCCGTGCCGGTGACCGAGTGCGGCCCCGGGTCGATGGTCAGGTCGGAGCGCTGGTCCACCGGGTAGTCCGGGTTGCGCCGCTCGAGCGAGAAATCCGCCGCCGCGGGCAGGTCCATGGCGGCGCGCAGCTTGTACCAGCTGGCCTTGCGGGCGGCGAGATGCGCGGTCCAGGTGATTTCGGCGTTGGCGGGGGTCAGTTCGGCCACCACGTTGCCTTCGCCGTCATAGCCGTAGATGCGGAACTCCGCCGCCTCGCGCTTCAGCAGGCCATCTGCATGAGAGCTGCCGGGCGCCGCGGGGGTGGGCGACATCACCTGAGGCCCGACGTAATACTCCCGTGCATTGCCCATGCGGGCGATCCCGAGGCCGGGGTGGATGGCGGCGCGTACGATGGGTCCGGGCATGTCAGGCTCCTCCTTCTGACGGGGTCATGGATGGTGATGGCGGCGGGCGTGGCCTCTGGTGGGGTGTGCGCCGCAGGGGGTATCCTGTGTCCGGCAGGCGGCCCGGGTGCAGGGTCGGACAAGGGTCGGACAGGGCGCCGGGACAGGGGGGATATGGTCTCCGCAGACATTCACTCCCCCTCTGTCGGCGTGGCCTGACGACGTGCGATACCTGACTTTGCGCAATTATTGGTTGAATGGAGTCCGGTATTCAGACACCATGGTGTTATCGGTGCCGTAGCGTCAAGAATTTCATTGCGCATTTGATCTGGGGGATTTCGGCTATGGATGACCATTCCGACGACCGCGGCGGGATGCGCCGTGATGCCGCCACCGACAGCCCGCCGACCCGCTATGACCGCGCGTCCGTCCGACGACCGCGCGCCGCGCAATTTTCCGGTGCCGCGACTGGTGTCGGGGTGCTGGGTATCGAGATCTGCCAGTCGGTTCAGGCGCTTGACAACTCCGTGCCGCTGGTGGCCCTGAAACCGACCATGGTGCGGGTCTATCTCGACGAGACCACCGTCGCGGCGAGCCTGCGACTGCGCGGCGAGCTCTGTCTCAGGCAGTCCGCCACCGGTCCCGCGACCTATCTCGCCGGGATCAACGAGCTGAAACTCGATCCCGCTGACGCCCTGGCGCTCGACGACAAGCGCGAGAACCTGAAGGCCTCGCTGAACTTCCAGCTGCCCGAGACCGCGCTTCAGGCCGGCCCGCTGATCGTCGAGCTCAACCGGCTCATCCAGATCGGCGGGGCGGACCAGCCCTTTACCGGCGCGGCCCCGGTCGCGGTCGAGCTGACCGCGGGGCCTCCGATCCGGGTGCGCTGCATCGGCCTGCGCTACGCAGATCCGCAGACCGGTGGCGTGCACGTGCCCGACGCCATCCACTTCGACTATTTCCGGTCCTACCTGTCTCGGGCCTACCCGGTGCCGGCGGTGGAGTGGTCGCAGATCGTGGTCGACGCGAATTTCGCCCCGCCGTTTCAGGGCGCGACGGCGGTGCTCGCCAACGCGCAGATCGCGGCGATCCGGAACTCCGAGATCAACTCGGGCACCGATCCCCGAACCCATTACTACGGGCTCGTCGACGACGCGAACGGCCAGCACTTCATGCGGGGGCGCGCTTCGGGCATTCCCGCAGGGCCGCAGCCGGACACGGTGGCCTCGGGGCCCTGTGGCATTCCGGCGGGCTTCGCAGGCGATCAGGACCAGTCCTATGCCGACTGGTACGGCGCACACGAGCTTGGTCATACTTACGGGCGCTTTCATCCCGGTTTTCCGCCCGGGGCGCAGGATGCCTCGGACGCGACTTTCCCATATGCCAACGGGCAGCTGTCGAACGCCGACCGGAAATACGTGGGCTACGACGTCGGCGATCCGCAGCTCGGGTTAGAGCCCAAGGTGATGAACGGCACCACCCATCACGACGTCATGACCTACGCGGACAGGCAATGGGTTTCGGCGTATACCTTCGAGGCCATTCGTCAGCGCCTTGCGGACGAGGACGCGCAGTTCGCGCCTCCGGTCGCGTAGGGCAGTGGAGATCCGTCACATGAACACCACCGCAGACACACGATTTGCCCATGTCGTGGCGACCGTCGATCCGACCGAACACAGCGGTCAGATCCTTTACGTCAACCCGTCGAACATCCAGTCGAACCTGAGCCCGCTCGGGGGGCTCGATCGGGGCGACATCGCCCTCGTTCTGAGGAGTTCGGATGGAGCCGAAATCAGACGGATCATCCCCGAGGTGCGCTACGATGCCTGCAGCAGCCCCGAGGATCCGCACACCGGCCTGATCCAGCAGGACGTCGAGCTGCCCGAGGGGCTGTCCTCGCTCGAACTGGTGCAGGGCGAAGAGGTCCTGGACGTCTTCGAGGCGACGCCGCCCGAGGAGGCGCCCGCGCTGGCCGATGGCATGACGCTCGAGGCGCCGCTCGCCGGCGCCAGGCACAGGCGCAGCGGCTTCAGCGGGCTGGTGGAGGCGCAGGCCGGGGTGACATACCTGATCGAGGCGCGCCCGGATAATCAGGGCCCCTGGAGCACGCTCTTCATCGGTCGCAAGACGCCGGATTTCGAGATCGACAAGAACCAGTTTCCCGGCGCCAGAAAGCTGAGCGTTCGCGTGGTCCAGAACGCGGGCGTCACCCGCCGCGTGATCGACGAACGCGAGATCGAGCTGGAGTGATAGCCGGCGGCCAGCGCCTGGCCTGAGAGCGGGTGCGCAAACGAAACAGGCGCGCCCCGGGGCACGCCTGTTCGGGGTGTCCCGAAATAGTCCGTCAGACCACCACGGCCGCGCCGTTCGAGGCAAGGCCGACGTTCTGGCGGAAGGCCTCGAAGAGCTCGCGGCCGACGCCGTGGCCGTTGTCGGCAAGGTCCGCGCTCACCGGCGTGCGGCTGTCGAAATCGGGCGCGAGACAGGTGAGCGTGCCGTTGGTGGCGTCGACGCGCACCATGTCGCCGTCGCGAAGCTTGGCGAGCGGGCCGCCGTTCGCGGCCTCGGGGCAGACGTGGATCGCCGCGGGGACCTTGCCGCTGGCGCCGGACATGCGGCCATCGGTGACCAGCGCCACCTTCAGGCCGCGGTCCTGCAGAACCGCCAGTGTGGGCGTCAGCGAGTGCAGCTCGGGCATGCCATTGGCGCTCGGGCCCTGGAAGCGTACGACGACGACCGTGTCCTCGGTAAACTCGCCCGCCTTGAAGGCGTTCTTGACCGCCGCCTGGTCCTGGAAAACCCTGGCCTTTGCTTCGATGACATGGCGCGAGGGATCGACCGCAGAGACCTTCATGATGCCGTGGCCAAGGTTGCCGATGAGCTGCTTCAGCCCACCGGTCTTCTGGAACGGATCCGAGGCAGGGCGCAGGATCTTGTCGTTCTGGCTGACCCGCGCGGCCTCCTCGTAGCTCACCGCTCCGTCGCGAAGCTTGGGCTCGCGGGTGTAGAGCGACAACCCGTCCCCGGCGACGGTGGTGACGTCCTCGTGCAGGAGGCCTGCGTCGAGCAGTTCGCCGATCATGTATTGCAGCCCGCCCGCCGCGTGGAAGTGGTTCACGTCGGCGAGGCCGTTGGGATAGACCTTGGCCATCTGCGGCACGACCGAGGAGATCGCGTCGAAATCCTCGAGCGTGAGCTCGATCCCGGCAGCGCGTGCCATGGCGGGCAGGTGCAGCACGAGGTTGGTCGAGCCGCCCGTTGCCATCAGCCCGACGATGCCGTTCACGAAGGCCTTGGCGTCGAGGATGTCGCAGACCGGGCGGTAGTCGTTGCCGAGCTTGGTGATCTCGAGCGCGCGGGTGGTGCCGGCCTCGGTCAGCGCGTCGCGCAGGGGCGTGTTGGGATTCACGAAGCTCGCGCCAGGCAGGTGCAGGCCCATGAGCTCCATCAGCATCTGGTTGGTGTTGGCGGTGCCGTAGAAGGTGCAGGTGCCCGGCCCGTGGTACGAGGCCATCTCGGCCTCCATCAGCTTGTCGCGTCCGATCTCGCCGGTGGCGAACTGCTGGCGCACCTTGGATTTCTCGTCGTTGGGAAGACCCGAAGTCATCGGTCCTGCAGGCAGGAAGATGCCGGGAATGTAGCCGAAGGTGGCGGCGGCGATGATCAGCCCCGGCACGATCTTGTCGCAGACGCCGAGATAAACCGCCGCGTCGAAGGTGTTGTGCGAGAGCGAGACCCCGGCGGCCAGCGCGATCACGTCGCGCGAGAAGAGCGAAAGCTCCATTCCCACCTGGCCTTGGGTGACGCCGTCGCACATCGCCGGGACGCCGCCCGCCACCTGCGCGGTGCCGCCTGCGGCGCGCGCGGCGCTGCGGATGATCTCGGGGAAACGCTCGAAGGGCTGATGGGCCGAGAGCATGTCGTTGTAGGCGGACACGATGCCGAGGTTCGGTACCCGCCCCTCGGCCAGCGCCTGCTGGTCGACGCCCATCGCCGCGTAGGCGTGGGCCTGGTTGCCGCAGGTCAGGTGGCCCCGGCGGGGGCCCTCCTCGGCGGCGCGACGCATGCGGTCGAGATAGGTGGTGCGGCGGGCCTCGGAGCGGGCCTCAATGGTCTCGGTGACCTTGGCGATGGTGGCGTCGAGCGGCATGGCTGGCTCCCTTGTCCCTGGCCGTCCCGCGAGGGGTGCGGGCGATCGCTATGCGAACCACATAGAATTGTTGGCGCTAACAGTAAAGCCGTTTGGGGCGGGTTTCACCGAGATCGCCCCGGCCGGGCGTATCATCGCCGGAAAGAAACACCCGTTGCGCCCTGTTTCTGACCAATTCCGCGGGCATTTCGGGATGTACCGAAACCTTGCCCGACAGAGGTGGGACGGACCGAAAGACAGAGCAGGGGTTACCGAAATGAGCGCAGCAGCACAGATTTCGAGGGTGGCATCCCTCGTCGCGGCGACCGGGAACGTGGGCCGTGGACGCGCAGCGTTCGGGGCACAGCCGGAGAGCCGGGGCCGGGCTCAAGCAGCATTTCGGACAGACCCGAAATCCCGGTGCCCCACCGCGACCGGCCGACCTGCCCGATGGCGGTCAAGGCGGTCCGGCGGGCAAGGGCACGGGCGCTGAGCCCCGCCACCAGACCCACGAACCACACATAAAGCCCGGAGTAGTCTGAGGGATGTGCCCTGCCGTGAGTGAAGCCGGAGAGGACCCGGGACGGCAGGGCAGATGACCTATCCAAAGGGATAGGGATGCCCCACCTGCGCGCATTTCGGGTGTCCCGAGGCGCGGTACGCCTTCGTCGTTAACGCGGGCATAAGGGAGAGGCCAGCAGCGATGCCGGACCGAAGAGACCGGCATGAGCAAAGACCGGCATGAGCAAAGAAGCGAAATGCCGAAAGGCACCAGAAGGAGGAATGGACATGTATATCGGAGCTCTCGTCGTCATCATCGCTGCAGGCTGTGTTTTCGAACTTCTCGAGGGAGCAGCAGAACGTCGCCGCTACCAGCGCAACGCGCAGCTGGTGGACTTCCCCGGCCTCAACGACTGACCCCGGATCGCGACCTGCGCCGCGGGCGCCATCCGGCGCGACAGGCGGCAGGGCTTGGCGACGCCCGGGCGCGTCGCCAAGCCCCCTGCATCTCCCTCCAAAACCAGCTCAACCGACCCCGGGCCGTGTCTTCCCTCGGACACGAAGCCGGAGTATAGGGGCGGCATGAGTGCCGCCCCTCTTCCTGTCGTCAGACTGACGCCCAAAGCCAACCTGCGTGCCATCCGCCGTGGGTTCCCGTGGATCTATGCCAACGAGCTGGTGCTCGACCGCCGTACCAAGGCGCTCGCACCGGGCACGGTGGCGCTGCTCGAGGATACCGAGCGCAAGCCGGTCGGCCTCGTCGGGGTTACGCCCGCGTCGAAGATCGCCGCGCGCATGCTCGACCGCGACGATCAGGCCGAGATCGGCCGCGACTGGCTCGCCACCCGGCTGCGCCGCGCGCTGGAGCTGCGCGAGCGGATCTACGACGCGCCCTTCTACCGCCTCGTGCACGCCGAGGCCGATGGCATGCCCGGCGTCATCATCGACCGCTTCGGCGACACCTGCGTGGTGCAGCCCAACGCCGCATGGGCCGAGCTGCTGCTGCCCGACCTGACGCAGGCGCTGGCGGACGTGACAGGCGTCACCAACATTCTCAAGAACGCGGGCTCGCGCGGGCGGTCTCTCGAGGGGCTCGACGACGCCGACGCGGTGCTGCTGGGCAGCGCCCCCGACGCTCCGGTGCCGGTCGAGATGAACGGCGCCACCTACATGGCCGACCTCACCGGAGGCCAGAAGACCGGGCTCTTCTACGACCAGCGTCCGAACCAGGAGTTCGCCGCGCGGCTCGCGCGCGGGCAGTCGGTGCTCGACGTGTTCAGCCACGTGGGCGGCTTCGCGCTTGCCGCGCTCGCAGGCGGCGCCACCTCGGCGCTGGCGGTCGACGGCTCGGCGCCCGCGCTGGCGCTGGCCGAGGAGGGCGCCCGCCGCATGGGTGCCGCCGACCGCTTCGCCATCCGCCAGGGCGACGCCTTCTCGACGCTCGACGCGCTCGGGCAGGAGAACGCCCGCTTCGGCGTGGTGATCTGCGACCCGCCCGCCTTCGCGCCGTCCAAGCCCGCGCTCGACGCCGGCCTGCGCGCCTACGAGAAGGTGGCGCGGCTCTCGGCGCCGCTGGTGGCCGAGGGCGGCTACCTCGTGCTTTGCTCCTGCTCGCACGCCGCCGATCTCTCGAGCTTCACCGGCGCCTGCCTGCGCGGCATCGGCCGGGCCGGCCGTCGCGCGCAGCTGCTGCGCACCGGTTTCGCCGGGCCGGACCATCCGCTGATGCCGCAACTGGCCGAGTCGGGCTATCTCAAGGCGCTGGCGTTCCGGCTGTGAAGGTCCTGCTCGACACCTGCGTGCTCTATCCCACGGTGATGCGGGAGGTGCTGCTGGGGGTCGCGGCGCAGGGTGTCTACGAGCCGCTCTGGTCCGAGCGGATCCTCGAGGAATGGGCGCTCGCCGCCCGCAAGCTCGGCCCCATGGGCGAGGTGCAGGCCCGGGGAGAGATCGCGCAGGTGCGCGCTGCCTGGCCCAAGGCCGAGATCCGCTTCCCGCCGTCGCTCGAGTCGCGGCTCTGGCTGCCCGATCCCGCCGACCTGCACGTGCTGGCGGCGGCGATCGCGGGCTACGCCGACGTCATCGTCACCGAAAACGCCAAGGATTTCCCGCGCGGCATCCTCGCCGAGGAGGGGCTGTCGCGGGTCGATGCCGACGGTTTCCTGCGCGGGCTCTTCGAGGCCCAGCCGGGCCGCGTGCGCGACGCCTGCGAGGCGGTGCTGGCCGAGGCGCGCCGGCTCTCGGGCGAGGACTGGACCATGCGCGGGCTGCTCAAGAAGGCGCGGCTGCCGCGTCTTGGCAAGGCCCTCGAAGCCGCCGGGTGACATCCCGCCGCACCCCGGGGCGCCGGGGGCGTTCTGTCTCATTCCTGTCATGCACCGCTTCTATGCTGCGGCCGTGCCATGGCTTGCGGGACATTCTGACATGCAGGACCTTCTCCGACCGGGGATCGCGGCGGCGGGGCTCGCCGCGGAACTCTGCGAGCGGCTCGAGACGTTGCGCGACACGGTGACCTGGGAAGCGGCGTCGACGCTCGCGGGCTGGGAGCCGGCGCTCGGCGGCGGCGCGGCCTTCCGGGCGCGCGCCGAGAACCTCGCCGTCTACCTCGCCTTCCGCAAGCAGGACCTGACTGCCGAGCAGGCGGCTCTCTCGGCGCTTGGCCTGTCGTCTCTGGGCCGCTCCGAGGCGCATGTGATGGCCACGCTCGACGCGGTGATCGCCACGTTGCAGGCGCTGGCGGGTGAGGCGCCACTGGCCGGGCGCCAGCCCGTGGCAGAGGCCGCGCTGGCGCGCCATGTCCAGCACGAGCGCGACCGCATCTTCGGCGCCGATCCCTCGGGCCCCGAAACCCGCATCATGGTGACGCTGCCCTCGGAGGCGGCCGAGGATCGCGCCCTCGTGCGCGGGCTGATCGAGGCGGGCGCCACTTGCGTGCGCATCAACTGCGCCCACGACACCCCCGCCGCCTGGCGCCGCATGGCGGGCCACGCCCGCGACGCCGCCGCGGCGACCGGGCGGGATCTGCGCATCCTGATGGACCTTGCCGGGCCAAAGGTGCGCACCCTGCAGGTGCATATGCCCAAGGCCTTCCTCGAGCGGGAAAAGCGCAAGCGGGTCAAGCGGATGCGCGAGGCAGGGCGCGACCCGCTGTCGATGGGGCCACTGCTGCTGCCCGGCGACCGTTTCCGGCTGGTGCGTCAGCTGTCGGGAGCCAAGGACCTGCCCGAGGCGACACTGAGCCACCCCGAGCTGCTGGCCCGCACCGTGACCGGCGGGCGGCTCTGGTTCGACGACGGCAAGCTTTCGGCGGTGGTGGTCGAACGCGACGACGACCACGCGCTGCTGCAGGTCGAGACGGCGCGCGACGGCGGTACCCGGCTGCCGCCCGAGAAGGGCGTCAACATGCCCGGCGTCGACATGGAGATCCCGGCGCTGGCCGAGGCCGACCTCGCGGCGCTCGACACGGTGGTGACGCTGGCCGACGCGGTGGGGTTCTCGTTCGTGCAGACGCCCGACGACATCCGCGCCCTGCACGCCGCGCTCGACGCCCGGCTGCCCGAGGGCGCGCCACGGCCGGCGGTTGTGCTCAAGATCGAGACCGAGCGCGCCATCCGCAACCTGCCGCGGCTCATCGTCATGGCGGGCGGCGCCGGGCCGGTGGCAGTGATGATCGCGCGCGGTGACCTCGCGGTCGAGATCGGGCTCGCCCGGCTGGCCGAGATCCAGGAAGAGATCCTGTGGATCTGCGAGGCCGCGGGCGTGCCGGTGGTCTGGGCCACTCAGGTGCTCGAGGGGCTGGCCAAGCAGGGCAATCCCAGCCGCGCCGAGGCCACCGACGCCGCGATGGGCCAGCGCGCCGAATGCGTGATGCTCAACAAGGGCCCGCACGCCGCCGAAGCGGTGGCTTTCCTCGCCCGCATCCTGCGCCGCATGGACCGGCACCAATCCAAGAAATCCCCGCGGCTCGGTCCGCTTCGTGCCTGGCACGGGCCGCAGGATCTCTGACCGCCGCGAGGACACCTGCCGTGTCCGGGCTGCGCGCAATCGCCGCGATTTGACGCCGCGGGCCGGGGGCGGTCTTGCAGCGAAAACGGGGGGCTGCTACTCACTTTCCGTTATCCCGATCTGTTTGGTCGGGAACTGAGAAGGTGGGCCCGTGCAGACACCCCGGCTGGAAATCCGCAATATCGTGCGCCGTTTCGACGGCCGCCGCGTCGTCGATGACGTGTCCTTGACCATTCAGCCCGGCGACGTCACCTGCCTGCTGGGCCCTTCGGGGTGCGGCAAGTCCACGACGCTGCGGATGATCGCGGGCGTCGACATGCAGGACGAGGGCGAGATCTACGTCGACGGCAAGCTGATCTGCGACACCGTCTTCCGGGTGCCGCCCGAGCGCCGCCAGATCGGCCTCATGTTCCAGGATTTCGCGCTGTTCCCGCACCTCTCGGTGGGCGACAACGTCGCCTTCGGCCTGCGCGACGGCAAGGCCGAGAAGCGCCGCCGCGCCGGCGAGCTGCTCGAGCGGGTGGGGCTGTCGCGCTTCATCGACGACTTTCCGCACCAGCTCTCGGGAGGCGAGCAGCAGCGCGTGGCGCTGGCCCGGGCGCTGGCGCCGCGGCCCCGGATCATGCTCATGGACGAACCGTTCTCGGGGCTGGACAACCGTCTGCGCGACGGCATCCGCGACGAGACGCTGGCGCTGCTCAAGGAAGAGGGGACCTCGGTCCTGCTGGTGACCCACGAGCCCGAGGAGGCCATGCGCATGGCCGACGAGATTGCGCTTATGCGCGGCGGCCAGATCGTGCAGCGCGGCGCGCCCTACAACATCTACAACCGCCCCGTGGACAAGGCGGCGGTGGCCTTCTTCAGCGACGTCAACGTGCTGCGCGGCACGGTCAAGGGCGCGCTCACCGAGACGCCCTTCGGGCAGTTCCTCGCGCCGGGCATTCCGGACGGCTCCGAGGTCGACATCGTCTTCCGGCCGCAGCACATCGGGCTCGATTTCGACCGCAACGGCCGTGGCCCGAACGCCACCGAACTCGCGGGCACGCCCGCGCGCGGCGTGGTGCAGCGGGCGCGGTTCATGGGGTCGGAAAGCCTCGTGGAGTACCGCATGGACTTCAACGGCGAGGTGCTGAAGGCGACGGTGCCGAACGTGTTCCTGCCCAAGCCCGGCACGCCGATGTGGCTGACCGTGCGGCGCGACCGCTGCTTCGTCTTCCCCGCCTGAAGCGCAGGTTCGGGCTCAGGCTCAGCCTCAGCTTCGGGCGCAGACTCAGGCCAGCCACGCCAGCGACAGCAGCGACAGCACCGAGGTCCAGATGATCACCGGCGCGATGGCATCGGTGCGCACCCCGTGCAGCAGCGCCAGCGCAAAGGCCATGGCGCCGGACGGCCCCGCCGCGGTCAGGGTAAAGAGGTCGTGCCAGCGCGCGCTGACCCCGGCGGCCGCCAAGGCCACGAAGACCAGCGCCGGGAAGACCACGAGCTTCAGCGCCGAGATCGCCGCCACCACCGGTGTCGGGCGCAGGTTCTGCTGCGACAGGATCACCCCGAGCGCGAACAGCGTCAGCGGTGCGGCTCCGGCGCCGGCGAACTCTGCCGCGGTCAGCATGGGGGCGGGGATCGGCAGGGCCGCGAGGTTCATCACCACCCCCGCCGCGATCGAGATCAGCACCGGGTTCGACGCGATCCGCCGCGCCGCGCTGCCGATCCCCGCCGAGGGCTGCACCATGAGATCGGTGCCCACGATGAAGATCGCGAAGACCACCGAGGCGTCCCAGGCCACGATGGCAGTCACCGGCAGCGCCGCCGCCTCGCCGTAGATCAGGAACGAGATCGGCCAGATGTAGAGCAGCGAATTCACGAAGACGACCGCCATGGCCAGCAGCCACGCCTCGGGCCGCTCGCGCCGGAACAGGCGGCGGGCCATCACGTAGGCCACGGTGAAGGCCACCAGCTCGCAGAGCGCGTAGAGCCCGACCGCCGTCATTTCGAACTCGGCGAAGGGCACCGAGGCCACCAGCGGGAAGATCAGCGCCGGTTGCAGCAGGAGGAAGGCGACACGGTTCACCGCGCCCGCCTCGACCCGCGAGAAGACGCCGCGCCAGCCCAGCATGTAGCCGAGCGCCAGCATCGAGAACACCGGCAGGATGTCGTGGGTGAGAATGTGAAGCATTTGGACCGGAATGGTATACCGGCGCACCCTGCGCGGGAACGGGGGCGGGGTCAAGCGGTGGGGGCGCCGCGCGCCACTGACGTTTTCTGTCAGGAGCCGCGGGTAGCCATGGGGCGTCAAGACACAGGAGATTTGCCATGACGACCCCGAACCTCATCCTGCTCTACGTGAGCGATCCGGCCCGCAGCGCGGCCTTCTACGCGGACCTGCTCGGCACCGAGCCCGAGGCGGTCTTTCCCAACTACGCGGCGCTGTCCTTCGGCAACGGGCTGAGCCTCGGGCTGTGGTCCACTGCCGCGCAGGACTTCGTCTCGGGCGGCGAGGGGCACCGCTCGGAGCTTGCCTTCATGGTGCCGAGCGACGCCGAGGTCGACCGGATGCACGACGACTGGGTCGCCCGCGGCGTGAGTGTCGAGCAGGCGCCCATGCAGGCGGCCTTCGGGCGCACCTTCGTGGCGCTCGACCCCGACGGCCACCGCATCCGCGTCTGCATGCCGGACCGCTGACGCTCGGCGCCGCCGATCTTGGAACACCTGCCGATGGCCTGCGTTGCCCCTGGGAACGCAGGCCAGACGGAAGGAGAGCGCCCACCATGTGGGACTGGATCGGATCGAACGCCTCGGCGCTGAACGTCGGGCTGAACGCGGCGATGCTGCTGATCTGGCTGGCCTACCTGCAGCTCTTCTTCGTCAGCTTCCGGCGCTCGAACCGCACGGTCATCCACATCGGCATGGCTTCCGAGAGCGGCGAGGACGCGCGCTGCCTCGTCACCAACATGGGCTCGGACACGGCCTACGTGCTGGCGGTGATGGTGGGGCTCGACGACGGCGACAGGACCCGCCTCGCGCCGGTGACCGACCGCGTGGAGGACGAGGACCCGATCGGCGGCGACTTCCGCGACAAGACCAACCAGGGACCCCTGCGCGGCGGCGAGGCGCTGGATATCGGCAGCCTGCGCAACATCGTCAGCCGCGCCGCCCACCAGATCGACGAGGACGTCTCGCTTGACGATTGCCGCGCGGTCGAGATCACCGTCGTGGTCGCGGAACAGCAGGCCCACCGGCTGGCGGGCGGACGCAAACGCTACGAGATCGACTGTTCCGGCGGGCGCATGCGGTTCCGGCCCGAGAACGTCCTGACCGACCAGATCCGCACCCGCCGGGACCGGCAGGCGCTGCTGTCGCGGATGAACGCCTGAGGCGGCCTAGCGCTGGCGGCGCGCCATGAAGGCCAGCCGCTCGAACAGGTGAACGTCCTGCTCGTTCTTCAGCAGCGCGCCGTGCAGACGGGGCAGGGCGTTGGCGGCGTCGCCCTTGAGGTCCTCTGCGTCGAGATCCTCGGCCAGCAGCAGCTTCAGCCAGTCGAGCACCTCCGAGGTCGAGGGCTTCTTCTTCAGCCCGGGCTGTTCGCGCAGCTCGTAGAACTGGGCGAGCGCCGCAGTCAGCAGCGCCGGCTTGATGCCGGGGTGGTGGACCTCGACGATGCGGCGCAGCGTGTCGTGGTCGGGGAAACGGATGTAGTGGAAGAAGCAGCGGCGCAGGAAGGCGTCGGGCAGCTCCTTCTCGTTGTTCGAGGTGATGATGACGATGGGCCGCTGCCGCGCCCGTACCGTCTCGCCGGTCTCGTAGACGTGGAATTCCATGCGGTCGAGCTCTTGCAGGAGGTCGTTCGGGAACTCGATGTCCGCCTTGTCGATCTCGTCGATCAGCAGGACCAGCTTGCCGTCGGCCTCGAAGGCTTGCCAGAGCTTGCCCTTGCGGATGTAGTTGGAGACGTCGTGCACGCGCTCGTCGCCGAGCTGGCTGTCGCGCAGCCGGCTGACCGCGTCGTATTCGTAAAGGCCCTGCTGGGCGCGGGTGGTGGACTTGATGTTCCACTCGAGCATCGGCAGCCCCAGCGCCTCAGCCACCTGGCGCGCGAGCTCGGTCTTGCCGGTGCCGGGCTCGCCCTTGACCAGCAGCGGCCGCTCCAGCGCGATCGCGGCGTTGACCGCCATGGTCAGGTCGTCGGTGGCGACGTAGGTGTCAGTGCCGTCAAAACGCATTGCAGCCTCCCTGCGGATCTCCACGACCCGGGATACGCAAGCCGCGCGGCTTCTGCAAGCAACGCCGCCGGTCCGCCGCCGTGCTGTGGCGTTCCGCACGGCCCGCGCCCGGAAAGCGGTCGCCGGGGCCGTGGAGGGGCCTGCGACTGCGCGGCTCCTGACCCAACGTCATGCGCGTATGGCGACAAATATGCATAAAATTTAATCATAATTATTACCCCTGTCCGGACCCGCTCGGGCCGTGGGAAATGCCGCCCTGTGCGGGCAAAAACCTCTGTGGTCTCGGGCGGATGACCCTGTTTCGCGGTGCTCTCATACCCTTGTCGCCGCGATGCCCAAAATTTGCCCGCACGCTCCTGCATTGTGTAGTGACAACGTGTTGGCCTTGGGATAATTGCAGCCTCGCAAGGGGTGCCGGGATCGTTGAGGGGTTAACCAGTGCGATGGGCCGGCTTTTCAGAGGGAGCAGAAATGAAGCCCGAAACCTTTCTTCCGGACGACTACCGTCCCGCCGAGGACGAGCCGTTCATGAACGAGCGTCAGCTCGAGTATTTCCGCCGCAAGTTGATTGCCTGGAGAAACGACATTCTTGCCGAGAGCCGTGACACCATCGAGGCCCTGCAGGAAGCGACCCGCAACATTCCCGACGTCACCGACCGCGCAAGCGAGGAGACCGACCGCGCCATCGAGCTGCGCACGCGCGACCGCCAGCGCAAGCTCGTCGCCAAGATCGACTCCGCGCTGCGTCGCATCGACGAAGGGGAATACGGCTACTGCGAAGTGACGGGCGAACCGATTTCGCTGAAGCGTCTCGACGCACGGCCGATCGCGACGATGAGCCTCGAGGCGCAGGAGCGTCACGAGCGTCGCGAGAAGGTGCATCGCGACGACTGAGCCCATGCCGGGGGTCTTCCCGGATCGGCAGTGACGACCAAAGCGCCGGGGCGTAGGCTCCGGCGCTTTGCTTTCCCGGCGAGGCCGGGGCGGACGGCGCGTAGGAGCGCGGACTCAATGGCTCTGAACGGCAGGCGGATCGTGGTCGCAGGTGGCGGTATCGGCGGTCTTGCGGCAGCACTGGCATTCCGGCAACGGGGCGCCGAGGTGCTGGTTCTCGAACAGGCGGAGGCGATCACCGAGGTCGGTGCCGGGATCCAGGTCAGCCCCAACGGGCTGCGGGTGATCGAGGCGCTGGGGCTGGCGCAAGGGCTGGCGGCCCGCGCCTGCAAGGCGCGCGCGGTGGTGCTGCGCGACGGGCTGAGCGGCGAGCAGGTGCTGCGGCTGGACCTCGGCCAGCTTCCCGAGGGGCAGGGCTACCAGTTCGTGCACCGTGCCGACCTCGTCGAGCTGCTGGCTGATGCCGCGCGCGAGGCCGGGGTGCGGATCCGGCTCCTGCAGAAGGTCCGTTCGGTGGTCCCCGGTCCGATGCCGTCGCTCGAGCTCTGCAACGGCGACAGCGTGGGCGGCGATCTCGTGGTGGGCGCGGACGGGCTGCATTCGGTGCTGCGCCAGGCGCTCAACGGCAGCGCCAGCGCTTTCTTCACCAAGCAGGTCGCGTGGCGCGCCATCGTCCCCAACACCTCCGCTCATCCGGCCGAGGCGCAGGTCCACATGGGGCCTGGGCGCCACATCGTCAGCTACCCGCTGCGCGACGGCAGCTCGGTGAACCTCGTGGCCGTGGAAGAGCGCAGCCACTGGGTCGACGAGGGCTGGGCGCAGGAGGATGCTCCCGAGAACCTGCGAGCGGCCTTCGCGGGCTTCGGCGGGCGGGTGCCAGAGATGCTGGCCTCGGTCGAGCGCGTCGGGCTCTGGGGGCTGTTCCGTCACCCGGTGGCGCGCAGCTGGCATGGCGAGGGCGTGGCGCTTCTGGGCGACGCCGCCCACCCGACGCTGCCCTTCATGGCGCAGGGGGCCAACATGGCGCTCGAGGATGCATGGACGCTGGCGGCCTGCCTCGCGGCCGACGCCGATCAGGCGCGGGCGCTCGAGCGTTACCAGTCGCGCCGTCGCAATCGCTGCGAGCGGATCGTCTCCGCGGCCAATGGCAATGCATGGAAGTACCACCTTCGCAACCCGCTGCTGCGCGGGGTCGCGCATCGCGGGCTGGGTCTCGCGGGGCGGTTGATGCCGCAGCGGATGCTGCAGCAGTTCGACTGGATATACGGCCACGACGTCACCGTCGCGGCCTGATCCGGCAGGATTCAGTCCGAGCCGTAGAGCGGCACGGTCGAGACCGCGAGCTTGGCGGAGCCGTCCACCAGCTCGCTCGCATGAACGAGGTAGATCAGCGTCTGGTTGGCCTCGTCGAAGATCCTCTTCACCCGCAAACTCTTGAGAACGATGGAGCGCGAGGCGCTGAACACATCCTCGCCGTCTTCCGACCTGTCGATGTCCCCGACCGTGATCGGCCCGGTCTGGCGACAGGCGATGGAAGCGTTCGACGGGTCCTCGAACCAGTTGCCCTTGGACAGCCGGTCGATGAGGCCACGGTCGAAATATGCGATGTGGCAGGTCACGCCCTCGACCTTGGGGTCGGCGACGGCCTCGATGATGATGTCGTTCCCGGTCCAGTCCACCCCGACCTCACCGACCTGCTCGGCCTGCGACATGAGGGGAACGCAGGCGAGCAGCGCGGCGAGGCGGGGCAGGGTCATCGGGCGAATCCTTTGGTCGTTGTTCAGAACACGACCCGACCATGATCGCCCACGTCGGGCGTGTCACCGGTCAGATTGGCCTTGGCGATCTGGTAGAGGAAGCTCGCGCCACCGTCACCGGCCCAGACCTCGGCCTCGTGCGGGGTGAATTTCACCAGCTGAACGGAGTTGTCGTCGCGGCCATCCTCGAACCAGGCGGCGGCGAAGGCGTTCCAGAGCTCGTCGAGCTTCTTGGAATCGTTCACCAAAGTTAGCGTGCCGAACACGTTGGCATAGAGGTGGGCGCGGGAATCAGCGACGTGGAACGACGCCTCGCCACCGCTTTTCGCGGCGCGTTCGGCGGCAGTGCCGCGCGCCGTGATGAACCAGATCGCGTTTTCGTCGGCATCGCCCTGCGGCGACATCGGCACCGGGCGTTCGCCGTCGGCGGCCAGCAGGCCGGCGCGCACATCCTTGAGCTGGCTCCAGAATTCGGACTTGAGATCCTTGGACATGGTGTCCTCCTTTGGGTTCTTCCTTGTGTCCCTCCTGAAACGCCGCGACCCGCCGACCTGTTCCTGCCTCTTGACGCAAGCGTGACCCTGAGCGTAGATATGAACAAGCGTTCAATAATCGTCGGAGGAGGGCGAGGAATGTTCAACGCGGTCATGCGTTACGACCTGGGAGAGGATGTGAACGCCCTGCGCGAGATGGTTCATCGCTGGGCGCAGGAGCGGGTCAGGCCGATGGCGGCCGAGGTCGACAGTTCGAATGCCTTTCCGAACGAGCTCTGGACCGAAATGGGCGAGCTGGGCCTTCTGGGCATCACCGTGCCCGAGGAATTCGGCGGTGCTGGCATGGGCTACCTTGCCCATGTGGTGGCGGTGGAAGAGATCGCCCGGGCTTCGGCCTCGGTGTCGCTGTCCTACGGCGCCCACTCGAACCTCTGCGTGAATCAGATCAAGCTGAACGGCACGCAGGAGCAGAAGGCCAAATACCTGCCGGGGCTGGTCTCGGGCCAGCACGTCGGCGCGCTCGCGATGTCCGAGGCCGGGGCAGGCTCGGACGTGGTGGGCATGAAGCTCCGCGCCGAGAAGAAGAACGACCGCTTCGTGCTGAACGGCAACAAGTACTGGATCACCAACGGACCCGACGCCGACACGCTGGTGGTCTACGCCAAGACCGACCCCGATGCGGGCAGCCGCGGCATCACCGCGTTCCTGATCGAGAAGTCGATGACCGGCTTCACGACCAGCCCGCATTTCGACAAGCTCGGGATGCGCGGGTCGAACACGGCGGAGCTGATCTTCGACGACGTGGAAGTGCCCTTCGAGAACATCCTCGGCGAAGAGGGCAAGGGCGTGCGCGTGCTGATGTCGGGCCTCGACTACGAGCGCGTGGTGCTCGCGGGGATCGGCACCGGCATCATGGCGGCCTGTCTCGACGAGATCATGCCCTACCTGACCGAGCGGAAGCAGTTCGGACAGGCGATCGGGTCGTTCCAGCTGATGCAGGGCAAGATTGCCGACATGTACACGGCGATGAATTCGGCCCGCGCCTATGTCTACGAGGTCGCCAAGGCCTGCGACCGCGGCGACGTGACCCGTCAGGACGCGGCGGCCTGCTGCCTCTATGCCTCCGAGCAGGCGATGGTGCAGGCGCACCAGGCGGTGCAGGCGATGGGTGGCGCGGGGTTCCTTGCGGATGCGCCCGTGGCACGTCTGTTCCGCGACGCAAAGCTCATGGAAATCGGCGCCGGCACCTCGGAAATCCGCCGGATGCTGATCGGCCGCGAACTCATGGCGGCGATGAGCTGAGCCATGCGGTTGGGGGAATCGCGGTGGCCTGCTAGGGTGGCGTCATTGTCACGACGTCATTTCGGAGCATGTCATTGCCATGAAGACCTTTGCGATCTGCCTTTGCCTGCTGGTGCCCGTCGCGGCGTCAGCGGCCTCCAGCGACGCGGCCAAGCTTCAGGGCTGCGTCGAATCCTCGGCCTCGGGGCCGCAATCGGGAGTGCTCGGCAAATGCGTCGGCATGTTCCAACCGAGCTGCAAGGACGACACGACGATCGGCATCGCCGAGTGCATCATGCGCGAGCAGCGTGGCTGGGACGAGTTGCTGAATGCGTGGTGGACGCCGATGAAGGCGCGGGCGCAGGCGAATGGCAGCTGGGACAGCCTGCTCGCCGCGCAGCGCCAGTGGATCAAGGACCGCGACGCGGAATGCGCCCGGCGCTACGAAGAGGCGGGCGGCGGCTCGATCCGGGTGATCTACGGGGCGGAATGCCAGCGCGACCTGACGGCCGCGCGGGCGGTGGAGTTCTTCTACAGCCTCAATCGCTGAGGCCCGGGGCGCGGTCAGAAGCGCAGGATGTAGGACACGCCGAAGACCCACGGGTCGACCTCGACGGTACCGATGTCATCGCCGTTCAGCTCGACATCGAGATCGATGTCGATGTAGCGGGCGTCGACGCGCAGCGCCGAGCGCTCGCTGATCGCGTAGTCCACGCCGAAGTGGCCCGACAGGCCCCAGCTGTCCTTGATGTCGAGACCCGAGATCTTCTGGTCCTCGAGCCCGAGGATGGTGGTGTAGTTCACACCGGCGCCGAAGAAGGGCGTGAAGGCGGTGTTGGTCGGCACGTGGTAGTTCAGCGTCACGGTCGGCGGCAGGTGCTTGACCTTCACGATGTCCGACCCGTTGGCCTTGACCTGGTGGGTGAAGGGCGTGGCGGCCAGCACTTCGATGCCAAGGTTGTCGGCGATGAAGTACTCGAAAGTCAGCGACAGCTGGGTGTTCTCACCGACATCCATGTCGAGCGCACCGCTGGCGAGGCTGCCATTGTCGTCAGAGGGGTTCACCCAGGCAAAGCCGATCCCCGCCGTCATGTCGCCCTTGGACTGAGCCAGCGCGCCGGTGGCGCAGACGGCCAGTACGGCCGCGGCGGAGACGAGTTTGGTCGTGTTCATCTTAGTCCCTTTCCAAATCGCACGTGGGGCCATTTGGGCGCTCGGGCAGATTCGCATGTTGATCTGAGTCAAGCTTGGAACTCAGGGACTTGGGCTGTTGCAAATCCATCATATGAGGAGTCTGGGGTGCATCTTGAACCGCGCGTGAGGGCCGCGTCATGAGCCTTTCGACGGAGGAGACCGCACGGCGCCGGACGCTGGCGGAGGGGGCAGGCTACGACGCGCTGCGCGAGGGGTTCCGCTGGCCCGAGGCAGCCCGGGTCAACATGGCCGAGCAGGTCTGCGACAGTTGGGCGGCGCGCGAACCCGGGCGCCCGGCGATCCTCGACATGCGCGCAGGCGGCGCGCCCGAGGTGGTGAGCTACGGTGCGCTCCAGGCGCTGTCGCGGCGGGTCGAGGCGTGGTTCCGCGGACAGGGCGTGGCGCGCGGCGACCGGGTGGGGGTGCTGCTGTCGCAATCGCCGCTCTGCGCCGCCGCCCATATCGCCGCGTGGCGCATGGGCGCGATCTCGGTGCCGCTTTTCAAGCTCTTCAAGCACGACGCGCTCGAGTCCCGTCTGGGCGACAGCGGCGCGCGGGTGGTGGTAAGCGACGACGAGGGGGCCGCGATGCTGGCGCCCTTCGGGCTTTCGGTGGTGACCGAAACCGGGCTGCCGCAGGACGGCGCAACCGAGCCTGCCGCCGACGCCGGCCCCGAGGATCCGGCGATCATCATCTACACCTCCGGCACCACCGGCAAACCCAAGGGCGCGCTGCACGGGCACCGGGTGCTGACGGGCCATCTGCCCGGCGTCGAAATGAGCCACGACCTGCTGGGCCAGCCGGGCGATGTGCTCTGGACCCCGGCGGACTGGGCGTGGATCGGCGGGCTCTTCGACGTGCTGATGCCAGGGCTCTATCTCGGCGTGCCGGTCGTGGCCGCTCGGATGCCCCGGTTCGAGACCTCCGAGTGCCTGAGGATCTGCCAGCAAGTATCTGTCCGCAATGTGTTTTTCCCCCCCACGGCGCTGCGCATGCTGAAGTCCGAGGGCGCCGAGCTGCCGGGCCTGCGCTCGGTCGCCTCGGGCGGCGAGCCGCTGGGGGCGGAGATGCTGGCCTGGGGTCGCAAGGCCTTCGGCGTCGAGATCAACGAGTTCTACGGCCAGACCGAGTGCAACATGGTGGCCTCGTCCTGCGGCGCGCTGTTCCCGGCCCGTCCGGGCTGCATCGGCAAGCCCGCCCCGGGCTTCCACATCGCGGTGATCGACGAGGACGGCAACGAGACCGACGGCGAGGGCGATGTGGCGATCCGGCGGGGCGCGGGTTCGATGCTGTTGGAATACTGGCAGAAACCGCAGGAAACCGCCGACAAGTTCCGGGGCGACTGGCTGGTGACCGGCGACCGGGGCACCTGGGAGGACGGCTACCTGCGCTTCGTCGGGCGCGAGGACGACGTCATCACCAGCGCCGGCTACCGCATCGGCCCGACCGAGATCGAGGACTGCCTGATGACCCATCCGGCGGTGGCCACGGTGGGCGTTGTGGGCAAGCCCTGTCCGCTGCGCACCGAGCTGGTAAAGGCCTACGTCGTGCTCCGCCCGGACGTCGAGGTCCGCGCGTCCGAGCTTCAGGCCTGGGTCAAGGAGCGGCTGGCAACCTATTCCTATCCAAGGGAAATCGCGTTTCTCGACGCGCTGCCGATGACGGTCACCGGCAAGGTGATCCGCAAGGAACTTAAGGCCATCGCGGCCGCGGAACGGACGGCCGAGGCGGCCGGGGAGGTTTCATGAAACTGGCATCCACAGCAATCCCGTCCTCGGAGGGCTTCCGCGCCAACCGCGACGCCCATCTGGCGGCGCTCGAGGTGGTGCGCGAGGCGGCGGAACTGGCCGCCGCGGGCGGCGGCGCCAAGGCCCGCGACCGGCATCTGTCGCGGGGCAAGATGCTGCCCCGGGACCGGGTGGCGAACCTGCTCGACCCGGGCTCGCCCTTCCTCGAGATCGGCGCCACTGCGGCGCATGACATGTACGGCGGCGCGGCCCCCTGCGCGGGCGTGATCGCGGGCATCGGCCGGGTCTCGGGACAGGAGGTCATGGTGGTCTGCAACGACGCCACCGTGAAAGGCGGCACCTACTACCCGCTCTCGGTCAAGAAGCACCTCCGGGCGCAGGAGATCGCCGAGGAGAACCGGCTGCCCTGCGTCTACCTCGTGGACAGCGGCGGGGCCAACCTGCCGAACCAGGACGAGGTCTTCCCCGACCGCGACCACTTCGGCCGGATCTTCTACAATCAGGCCCGGATGAGCGCCAAGAACATCCCGCAGATCGCGGTGGTGATGGGCTCGTGCACCGCGGGCGGCGCCTATGTGCCCGCCATGTCGGACGTGACCATCATCGTGAAGGAGCAGGGCACGATCTTCCTTGCCGGCCCGCCGCTGGTGAAGGCCGCGACGGGCGAAGTGGTCTCGGCCGAGGACCTCGGCGGCGGCGACGTGCACACCCGGCTCTCGGGGGTGGCGGACTACCTCGCCGAGGACGACGCCCACGCGCTGGCGCTGGCACGCCGCGCCGTGGCCGGGCTCAACCGGGTGAAAACCCCGGGCGTGGCGATGCAGTCGCCCGAGGCGCCCGCCTACGATCCCGACGAGATCCTGGGCGTGGTGCCGGGCGACCTGCGCACCCCCTATGACATCCGCGAGGTCATCGCCCGCGTGGTGGACGGCTCGCGCTTCGACGAGTTCAAGCCGCGCTACGGCGAGACGCTGGTCACGGGCTTCGCCCATGTCGAGGGCATGCCGGTGGGCATCGTCGCCAACAACGGCGTGCTGTTCTCGGAGGCGGCGCAGAAGGGCGCGCATTTCGTCGAGCTCTGCTCGCAGCGCGGTGTGCCGCTGGTCTTTCTGCAGAACATCACCGGCTTCATGGTCGGGCGGAAATACGAAAACGAAGGCATTGCGCGCCACGGCGCCAAGATGGTGACCGCGGTGGCGACCACCAACGTGCCCAAGATCACCATGCTGGTGGGCGGCTCCTTCGGGGCCGGCAACTACGGCATGGCGGGGCGGGCCTACCAGCCGCGCTTCCTGTGGACCTGGCCCAACAGCCGGATCTCGGTGATGGGCGGCGAGCAGGCGGCGGGCGTGCTCGCCACCGTGAAGCGCGACGCCATCGAGCGCGCCGGCGGGGCATGGTCGGCCGAGGAGGAGACCGAGTTCAAGCGGCCCACCATCGAGATGTTCGAGCGCCAGTCGCACCCGCTCTATGCCTCGGCGCGGCTGTGGGACGACGGCATCGTCGACCCGCGCAAGACACGCGCGGTGCTGGCGCTGTCGCTCTCGGCCACGCTCAACGCGCCCATCGAGGAGACCCGCTTTGGCGTGTTCCGGATGTAATGTTGGCATCGGGGCGGGGCGATGACCGTGGCGCTGCAGGCGGCGCTGGCCCGCTGGCCGGGCGCGCAGAGCTACCGGCCGGGGGATTCGGCCGCGCTCAACGCCGAGATCCTCGCGCTGATGCGGTCGGGGCGGAAGCGGGCGAGCTGCGAGGCCTGGGCGGCGTTCGACGAGGGCCACGAGGCGCTGCCGGTGGTGGGGCGCGTGGACATCGTGCTCGACTGGGACGGTGCGCCCGCGCTGGCGACACGGACGCTCGAAGTGCTGCGGGTGCCGTTCGCGGAGATGACCGGGGAGATGGCGGCGGAGCAGGGCGAGTTCACCGATCTCGCCCACTGGCGGCGTGGCTACGAGGCGTATCTCACCCGCTCGGGGCGGTTCGCGCCGGACGTTGCGATGATGCTGGAGCGCTTCGAGGTGGTGGAGGATCTGGCGGGATGACGGATGTTGCATGGGGGGCGCTGCCCCCCGCGCGCCAGGGCGCGCTCCCCCCGGAGTTTTCCGGGCAAGATGAAGAGACTGGGACCGGGGAGGTCGGAGATGTTTGACACGGTGCTGATTGCCAACCGGGGCGAGATCGCCTGCCGGGTGATGGAGACGGCGCGGGCGATGGGGCTGCGCTGCGTCGCGGTCTATTCCGAGGCCGATGCGGGCGCGAAACACGTGGCGATGGCGGACGAGGCGGTCTGCATCGGCGGCGCGGCGCCCGCCGAGAGCTACCTGCGCGGCGAGCGCATCATCGAGGCTGCGCGCGCCACCGGGGCGGGAGCTATTCACCCGGGCTACGGGTTCCTGTCGGAGAACCCCGATTTCGTTGACGCGGTCGAGGCGGCGGGGCTGATCTTCGTCGGGCCCGGTGCGAAGGCGATCCGGGCGATGGGACTGAAGGACGCGGCCAAGCGGCTGATGCACGAGGCCGGCGTCCCGGTGGTGCCGGGCTACCACGGCGAGGAGCAGGACGCGCGCTTCCTCGCGGGCGAGGCCGAGGCCATCGGCTACCCGGTGCTGATCAAGGCGGTCGCCGGGGGCGGCGGCAAGGGCATGCGGCTGGTGGAGCGGCCCGGGGAGTTTGCCGACGCGCTGAAGAGCGCGCAGGCCGAGGCCCGCGGCGCCTTCGGCAACGAGGCGGTGCTGATCGAGAAGTTCGTCTCGAAGCCGCGCCACATCGAGGTGCAGGTCTTCGGCGACGGCACCAACGCGGTGCATCTCTTCGAGCGCGACTGCTCGCTTCAGCGCCGCCACCAGAAGGTGATCGAGGAGGCCCCGGCGCCGGGCATGACCGCCGAGATGCGGCAGGCCATGGGCGCTGCGGCGGTGCGCGCGGCCGAGGCCATCGGCTACAAGGGCGCGGGCACCATCGAGTTCATCGTCGACGGCTCGCGCGGGCTGCGCGCGGACGGGTTCTGGTTCATGGAGATGAACACCCGCCTGCAGGTCGAGCACCCGGTGACCGAGCTGGTGACCGGCGTCGACCTGGTGGAGTGGCAACTGCGCGTGGCGGCGGGCGAGCCGCTGCCGAAGACGCAGGGTGAGCTCGGGCTCAACGGCCATGCCTTCGAGGCGCGGCTCTATGCCGAGGACGTGCCCGCGGGCTTCCTGCCGGCCACGGGGCGGCTGGCGCACCTGGCCTTCCCCGAAGACGTGCGTTCGGATAGCGGCGTTCGGTCGGGGGATGTGATCTCGCCGCATTACGACCCGATGATCGCCAAGCTGATCGTGCACGGGGCGACCCGCGAGATCGCCCTGCGCAAGCTGGCGCGCGGGCTCGCCGAGACGCAGGTGGCGGGCACGGTGACCAACCTCGCCTTCCTCGGCGCGCTGGCGCGGCACGCAGGCTTTGCCGCGGGCGAGGTCGACACCGGCCTCATCGGCCGCGATCTCGAGGCGCTGGTGGCGGTGCCCGAGCTGCCCTTGCCGGTGGTGGCGCAGGCGGCGCTGGTGGCGGCGGGGCTCTGGGAGGATGCCGGCTGGCAGGGCGGGTTCACGCTCTGGGGGCCGCTGTCCCGCACGGTGCTGCTGCAGCACGGCGATGACGAGATCACCGCGGTGCTGCGGGTTGCGGGGCCGGGCCGGGTCGAGGTCGGGCTGGGCGAGAGCGTCGTGCTGGCCGAGCGTGGCGATGGCGGCTGGCGGCTCGACGGGCGGCCTGCCGCGGCGCATTTCGCCGCTTCTGGCGAGATCACCGTCTTTGCCGCGGGCGGGCAGGTGTTCCACGTCGTCGATCCGCTGGCGCGCGCCGCGGGCGCGGGTGCCGCGGGCAACCTCATCGAGGCGCCGATGCCGGGCCGCGTCGTGTCGGTGCTGGCGGTCGCCGGGCAGGAGGTGCAGGCCGGTGACCGGCTGGCGGTGCTCGAGGCGATGAAGATGGAGCACACCCTGACCGCCGCGCGCGACGGCGTCGTGGCCGAGGTGCTGGTCTCGGAAGGCGCGCAGGTCGAGGCAGGCGCCGCGCTGATCCGGCTCGAGGACGAGGACAGCGACGGGGAGGCGGCGACATGATCCGCCTCCACCACGTGCCCGAGAGCCGCTCGATGCGGGTGCTCTGGCTGCTCTACGAACTGGGTGTCGATTTCGACGTGGTCGAGCGGCCCTTCGACAAGTCGCTGCGCGGGGCGGAGTACCTGTTGCTCTCGCCTGCGGGCCGGGTGCCGGCGCTGGAGATCGAGGGCGAGCGCATGTTCGAGAGCCTCGCCATGATGGAGTACCTCTGCGAACGCTTCCCCGAAGCGGGGCTCGGCCGCGCGCCGGGCTCGCCCGACCGCATGGGTTGGCTCAGCTGGCTGCACTTTGCCGAGACCGTCAGCCAGCACACGGCGAGCCTCACCCAGCAGCACATCATGCTGCGCGAGGACCACATGCGCTCGCCCATCGTCATGCAGCTCGAGGCGAAGCGAATCGAGAAATGCTACGGCGCCATCGAGGCGCGGCTGTCGACGCCCATCGAGAATCGCGACCACCTGCTGACCTCGGGCTTCTCTGCCTGCGACATCGCCGTGGGGCAGGCGGTCTACATGGCGCGTCATTTCGCGGCCATCGAGGGCTTCCCGGAGCTTTCCGCCTGGTACGAACGGATCTGCGAGCGCGAGGCGTTCGCGAAGTCGCTGACGGACGAGGGCGGGCGGCTCTACGCGCAGGATTTCTACCCGGCGTGGCCGAGCTGAGCATCGCCGGGTGGGACATTTGGAATTGAACGAGAGGGCCTGAGATGAGCGGTTATGTCGAGATCTTCGAGGTCGGGCCGCGCGACGGCTTGCAGAACGAGGCGCGCCAGATCCCGGCGTCGGAGAAGATCGCGCTGGTCGACTGCCTGAGCCGGGCCGGCTTCCGGCGTATCGAATGCGCAAGCTTCGTAAGCCCGAAATGGGTGCCGCAGATGGCGAGTTCGGCCGAGGTGCTGGCCGGGATCACGCGCGCGCCGGGGGTGTCCTACGCGGCGCTCACGCCCAACATGCGGGGCTTCGACGCGGCGATGGAGGCACGCGCCGACGAGGTGGCGATCTTCGGCTCCGCCTCCGAAGGCTTCAGCCGCGCCAACATCAACGCCTCGATCGCCGAGAGCCTCGAGCGGTTCCGCCCGGTGGCCGAGGCGGCGCTGGCGCGCGGCGTGCCGGTGCGGGGCTATGTCTCCTGCGTGGTGGAATGCCCCTACGACGGCGTCGTGGCGCCCGAGGCGGTGGCCCGGGTTGTGGCAGCGCTGCGCGACATGGGCTGCTACGAGGTCTCGCTCGGCGACACCATCGGTCGCGGCGCGCCGGAGGCGGTCGACGCCATGCTGGCGGCGGTGCTGGGCGAGATCGAAGCAGGCAAGCTTGCCGGGCATTTCCACGACACCGGCGGGCGGGCGCTCGACAATATCGAGGTGTCGCTGGGCCGCGGGCTGCGGGTCTTCGACGCCGCCGTGGGCGGGCTCGGGGGCTGCCCCTACGCGCCCGGCGCCGCGGGCAACGTTGCAACCGAGGCGGTGGCGGCGCGGCTCGAGGCGCTTGGCTACGACACCGAGCTGGACACGGGCGTGCTGGCCGAGGCCGCCGCACTGGCGCGGGCGATGCGGGCCTGAGCCCGCCAGAGGAGACAGGACATGGACACGATCAGGGTAGAGCGCGACGCGCGCGGGGTCGCCACGCTGTGGCTGGCGCGGGCCGAGAAGCACAACGCGCTGTCGGCGCAGATGATGACCGAGCTTGAGGCGGCGGCGGGCGAGCTGGCCCGCGACGCGACGGTGCGGGTGGTGGTGCTGGCGGCCGAGGGGCCGACCTTCTGCGCTGGCGGCGATCTGGCGTGGATGCGCGAGCAGTTCGGTATGGACGCGGAGACCCGCAAGCGCGAGTCGCGGCGCATCGCCGGCGCGATGGGCGCGCTGGCCGCGTTGCCGCAGCCGCTGATCGGGCGGATCCACGGCAATGCGTTCGGCGGCGGTGTCGGGCTCGCGGCGGTCTGTGATGTGTCGATCGGCGCGAGCGGCATCCGCATGGGCTTTACCGAGGTGCGGCTGGGGCTGATTCCCGCCAACATCGGGCCCTTCGTCATCGCGCGGATGGGCGCGGTGCGGGCCCGCGAGGTCTTCATGAACGCGCGGATTTTCGACGCCGACGAGGCGATGCGGCTCGACCTGCTGAACCGCGTCGTGGCGCCCGAGGATCTGGACGCGGCGGTCGAGGCCGAGGTAGCGCCCTATCTTACCTGCGCGCCCTTCGCCGTGCGTGAGGCCAAGGCGCTGCTGAACGAGCTTGCCGGGCGCGTGACGCCGGAGCAGGTCGACCACGCCATCGAGGCGCTGGCGATCCGCTGGCAGAGCGACGAGGCGCAAGAGGGCATCTCGGCCTTCTTCGAGAAGCGAAAGGCGCCCTGGGCCGGGTGACCGCCCGCCGGGCGCGTCCGGGATAACCGTCCGGGGGAGGCGTGACACCGGGTCACGCTTTACCCGCGCGCCGATCATTGCCAGCCTGCGGGGGCGCGGTGCCGTCCCCGGTGCCGCGACGCAAGCGGGCAGGAGGATGCGGGGTGACGGTCCAGATCGCGCATCTTCACGCAACGCTCTGTCTCGCGCTGGCGATTCTCCACATTGCACTGGCCTTCGGAGCGCCCTGGTCCTCTTGGGGGCCGGGGCTAGATGTCACGCAGGCCGCGCAGGGTGACGCGTGGGACGGGCCGGGCGCTCCGCTGTCGCCGGCCGGCAGGCTTGCCGCGGCGCTTACGGTGCCGGTGCTGCTTTATCTGGCACTCGCGATCATCTCGGCGGCGGGCTTCCCGGGACTCGGCTGGCCGCGCTGGACCGGATGGCTCGCGGTGGCGGTGCAGGGGGCGCTCGCGGCGCTGAGTCTCGCGGCGCGGCGCCCGGTCGAGCGCAGGCTCTGGGGACCGTGCCACGCGGTGCTGACGGCGATGGCGCTCGCGGTGATGACGGCATGAGCAGGGGCGGGAGGGCCGATGTATGCAAATGTAGACGATAAAAATGTCGCTTTGTCAGGCAGTCACCGGGATTTTCCGTCTATCCCGTTAGAAAATCAGCGATTTAACCCTTCCTGAATATTTGGCGTGCTTGTTGACCCTGTCTTGCACCGGCGATAAGTCACGAATAGCAAGGCAACACCGCCATGGTTTCCGCGCCAACCTTCCGGCGCGCCTCGCAAAGGAGCCAGCAAGTGGAAGAGATGCTGCGGGAATATCTCCCGATCCTCGTTTTCCTAGCCGTCGCAATCGCCCTCGGTGCGATCCTCATCCTCGCCGCCGTCGTGCTGGCCGTGCGCCATCCTGACCCCGAGAAGGTCTCGGCGTACGAATGCGGGTTCAACGCCTTCGACGATGCGCGGATGAAATTCGACGTGCGGTTCTACCTCGTGTCGATCCTGTTCATCATCTTCGACCTCGAGATCGCCTTCCTGTTCCCCTGGGCCACCGCCTTCAAGGACGTGAGCATGGTCGGCTTCTGGTCGATGATGGTGTTCCTTGCGGTGCTGACCGCGGGCTTCGCCTACGAATGGAAGAAAGGGGCGCTCGAATGGGAGTGATGACCGGACCGACCACCGCCGGACCCGACCGCGAGGTGGCGACACAGGCGCTGAACCGCGAGCTTCAGGACAAGGGCTTCCTGCTGACCTCGGTCGACGACGTGATCAACTGGGCGCGTACCGGCTCGCTGCACTGGATGACCTTCGGTCTCGCCTGCTGCGCCATCGAGATGATGCAGACCTCGATGCCGCGCTACGACCTTGAACGCTTTGGCACCGCCCCGCGCGCCAGCCCGCGCCAGTCGGACCTGATGATCGTCGCAGGCACGCTCACCAACAAGATGGCGCCGGCGCTCCGCAAGGTCTACGACCAGATGCCCGAGCCGCGCTACGTGATCTCGATGGGCTCCTGCGCCAACGGCGGCGGGTACTATCACTACAGTTATTCCGTGGTGCGCGGCTGCGACCGCATCGTGCCGGTGGACGTCTACGTTCCCGGCTGCCCGCCCACGGCCGAGGCGCTGCTCTACGGCATCATGGCGCTGCAGAAGAAGATCCGCCGCACCGGAACCATCGTGCGCTGAGGGGAGGCGAGCAATGACGCAGGCAATGAGCGAACTCGGCGGGCATCTCGAGCTCAAGCGCCCGGATTGCGTGCTGGGCTGGAACGTGTCGTTCGACGAGCTGAACGTCGACGTGGCCTCGTCCAACATCGCGGGATTCGTCGAGTTTCTGAAGACCGACCCGTCCTGCCGCTTTTCGACGCTGGTCGACATCACGGCGGTGGACTACCCCGAGCGGGCCAAGCGCTTCGACGTGGTCTACCACTTCCTGTCGATGTACCAGAACCACCGCATCCGCGTCCGCGTCGCCGTGCGCGAGGACGAGGTGGTGCCCTCGATCACGGGCGTGCACGTCAGTGCCAACTGGTTCGAGCGCGAGGTCTTCGACATGTTCGGGATCATCTTCTCGGGCCACCCGGACCTGCGCCGCCTCCTCACCGACTACGGCTTCCGGGGCCACCCGCTGCGCAAGGACTTCCCGACCACGGGCTATGTCGAGGTGCGCTACGATGAAGAACTCAAGCGTGTCGTCTACGAGCCGGTAAGCCTCGTGCAGGAATACCGGCAGTTTGACTTCATGTCGCCTTGGGAGGGCGCCCAGTACGTGCTGCCCGGCGATGAAAAGGCGGAGGCATCGAAATGATGGACGGCTCGAAATTCGACGACGGCAGCACCGACGCGCTGTCCGGCGAGCAGAAGATCCGCAACTTCAACATCAACTTCGGCCCGCAGCACCCCGCGGCCCATGGCGTGCTGCGTCTCGTGCTCGAGCTCGACGGCGAGATCGTCGAGCGCTGCGATCCTCACATCGGCCTGCTGCACCGCGGCACCGAGAAGCTGATGGAAAGCCGCACCTACCTGCAGAACCTGCCGTATTTCGACCGTCTCGACTACGTCGGCACGATGAACCAGGAACACGCCTGGTGCATCGCGATCGAACGTCTGACCGGGGTCGAGGTGCCGCGCCGGGCGCAGCTGATCCGCGTGCTCTACTGCGAGATCGGGCGCATCCTGAATCACCTGCTGAACGTGACCACCCAGGCCATGGACGTGGGCGCTCTGACGCCGCCGCTCTGGGGCTTCGAGGAACGCGAGAAGCTCATGGTCTTCTACGAGCGGGCCTGCGGCGCGCGCCTGCACGCGGCCTATTTCCGGCCCGGCGGCGTGCACCAGGACCTGCCGCCCAAGCTGATCGACGACATCGACGCGTGGTGCGACCAGTTCCCGGCCCGCCTGCAGGACATCGACGACCTGCTGACCGAGAACCGCATCTTCAAGCAGCGCAACGCCGACATCGGCGTGATCACCGAGCAGGACATCCAGGAGCACGGTTATTCCGGCGTCATGGTGCGCGGCTCGGGCCTCGCCTGGGACCTGCGCCGTGCCCAGCCCTACGAATGCTACGACGAGTTCGAGTTCAAGATCCCGGTCGGCAAGAACGGCGACTGCTACGACCGCTACCTTTGCCGCATGGCCGAGATGCGCGAGAGCGTGAAGATCATGAAGCAGGCCGTCGAGAAGCTGCGCATGCCCGAAAATCAGGGCGACGTTCTGGCGCGGGGCAAGATCACCCCGCCGAAGCGGTCCGAGATGAAGACCTCGATGGAGGCGCTCATCCACCACTTCAAGCTCTACACCGAGGGCTTCCACGTCCCCGCCGGCGAGGTCTACGCCGCCGTCGAGGCGCCCAAGGGCGAGTTCGGCGTCTATCTGGTGGCCGATGGCAGCAACAAGCCCTACCGCGCCAAGCTGCGCGCGCCGGGCTTCCTGCACCTGCAGTCGATGGACTACGTCTGCAAGGGGCACCAGCTGGCCGACGTGGCCGCGATCCTCGGGTCGCTCGACATCGTGTTCGGTGAGGTCGACCGCTGAGGCGGAGAGTTTAGCGGACCAGGGCGCGAGGCGCGCCGCGGTCCACCCGGCCCGTCGGAGGCCGTGACAGGAAAGAGGGACTTGAGGATCGTGATGCTGAAGAATTGCCTGGCGGTGCTGCCGCTCGTTGCAACCGCAGGCTGCCTTGCGCTGCCGCCCAAAGGGGTCGAGGACCAGCAGATGCTGGCGTTCGACGACGCCGTGGACTCGATCGGCTGCGCGCTGGACTACGAAGCCGATTACCTTGCCGTCGAACTGCAGACCGGGCTGACCCGCGAGCAGATCCAGCAGGTCGCGAACTACCGCATCGCGGGCGGCAACGGCGAGCGCACCGAGACCGGCGGCTTCCGCCTGACCTCCGGCGCCTGCACCCCGGTCGCGGAACCGGCAGCCCCGGTCGCCGACGCGACCGGCGACATGGCCACCGCCGGCTGAACCGGGTGACGGGCTCCGACGCCATAACCCATGAGGGCCGCGAGGCCCGCGCGCGCCGCGCGCGCACCAGACCCTGAGAAAGAGGCCATCCGCCGATGCTGCGCCGTCTCCATCCCGAACAGCCAGAAAGCTTCGCCTTCACCCCGGACAACCTCGCCTGGGCCGAGGGGCAGATCACGAAGTATCCCGAGGGCCGTCAGGCCAGCGCGGTCATCCCGCTTCTGTGGCGCGCCCAGGAGCAGGAAGGCTGGCTGACCCAGAAGGCGATCGAGACCGTGGCCGACATGCTCGGCATGGCCTACATCCGGGTGCTCGAGGTGGCGACCTTCTACTTCATGTTCCAGCTGCAGCCGGTGGGATCGGTGGCGCATGTGCAGGTCTGCGGCACCACAACCTGCATGATCTGCGGCGCCGAGGACCTGATCGGCGTCTGCAAGGAGAAGATCGCGCCCAAGGCCCACGTGGTCTCGCCCGACGGCAAGTTCTCGTGGGAAGAGGTGGAATGTCTCGGCTCCTGCGCCAACGCGCCCATGGCCCAGATCGGCAAGGACTATTACGAGGACCTGACCGCCGAGCGCCTCGGCGAGATCCTCGACGAACTCGCCGCCGGCAAGGTGCCGGTGCCGGGCCCGCAGAACGGCCGCTACGGCTCCGAGCCGCTCGGCGGCCCGGTGGTGCTGACCGCCCATGTCGACGGTCGCGCGCAGTACAATGCCTCGGTGGCGCTCGCCACCGACATCGGCGACACGGTCAAGCGCATCGACGGCAGCGAAGTGCCGCTGCGTACGCCGTGGCGCGACCGCTCGGACGAGGACGGCGACGCGGTGCCCGACACCCACGCGCCCAAGCTCTCGGACGGGGCCAGCGCCGACGACACCGGCATCGACAAGCGCGAGGCGCCGGTGACGCCCGCGGGCGAGCCCAAGCAGCCGGTCGAGGGCGGCTCCGAGCAGCCCGCCGAGACCGCCGGCACCCGCCCCGAGGCGCTCGACGCGCCGCGCGAGGGTGGGGCGGACGACCTCAAGAAGATCAAGGGCGTGGGGCCGAAGCTCGAAGAGCTGTGCAACAGCCTCGGCTTCTATCACTACGACCAGATCGCCAACTGGACGCCGGACGAGGTCGCCTGGGTCGACGAGAACCTGCAGGGCTTCCGCGGCCGCGTGACCCGCGACGAATGGGTCGCACAGGCCAGGACGCTGGCAGCGGGGGGCGAGACCGAGTTCTCGCAGCGCTCCGGGAAAGGTGACGACGCGGACGAATAAGGGGGCCGCAAGGCTCGGGTGAGGAGGAGAACGGGGAATGACGGACACGACGATGGAAGGGACCTGCCGACGCAAATGCTGGATCGCCGCCGCGGTGGTCGGTCTGTTCGTGGCGCTGTTCGCGCTTGGCGCGGATCGCGGCTTCGTCGCGGCGCTCGTCCTCGGTGTCCTCGCGATGGTGCTCCTGTCGCAGCTCTTCATCTGGGTGAGCTGCGCGCCTGTGCCGAAGCTGACCCCGGTCACGCCCAAGCCGGTGCCTGCCCCGAAGCCCGTGGCGTCTCCGGCCGAGGCCAGCGCCGCCCCGGCGCCGACCGCAACGCCGGCACCCGCAGCCGCGCCGCAACTGGCGTCCGCCGCCGAGAAGACCGCCGAGCCGCTGGTGAAGCCCAGCAAGGCACTCGCGGGCGAGGCGGAACTGGCGGGCCGCAAGGGCGCGTGGCGCTACGAAGGCGAGACGGCCGAGGCGGTCGCAGAGGACGCGGGCACCCGGCCCGAGGCACTGTCGGCTCCGCGCGATGGCGGGGCGGACAACCTGAAGGAAATCAAGGGGGTCGGCCCCAAGCTCGAGGAGCAGTTGAACGAGCTCGGGATCTACCACTTCGACCAGATCGCCGGTTGGACTGCCGCCGAAGTGGCTTGGATGGACGGCAACCTCAACGGGTTCCGCGGCCGCGTCTCGCGCGATGACTGGATCGGGCAGGCAAAGATCCTCGCCGCCGGGGGCGAGACCGCATTCTCGACGCGGGTGGACGAGGGCGAGGTCTACTGAGACCGCGCGACGGCACGACAAGGGCGCCTGGGTTCCGCAGGGACACGGTGCAGGATGAAACTGGCAGACGGGCAGGGGCCCGCGCGACCGGGGCCGGTGACAGACCGCTCTTCCGGCGCTGCGGGTTGCGACCGTCGGGGGCCGCGAAAGGGACCGGGGCCGGGGAATGAACGACCGGGACAGCCACAGCCGGCAGGGGCGCATCATCGCGCTGGTGATCGCCGGAACCGGGCTTGCCTGGATGGCCGCAACGGCCGCGGGTGTCGCGCTGGACTGGAGCCAGCGCACGAGAGCCTTCTTCGACCTGGCGGCGATCGCCGGGTTCGGGACGGCGATATGGATGATCTACGGGCTCTGGCGTGCGCGCCGGAAGAACCGCTCGAACGAGGAGTGATGCGATGCTGAAGGACGAGGACCGCATTTTCACCAATCTCTACGGCATGCATGACCGCACGCTGGAGGGCGCGAAGAAGCGTGGCCACTGGGACGGAACCGCCGACATCATCGGCAAGGGCCGCGACTGGATCATCGACGAGATGAAGGCCTCGGGGCTGCGCGGACGCGGCGGGGCAGGTTTCCCGACCGGGCTCAAGTGGTCCTTCATGCCCAAGGAGAGCGACGGCCGGCCGTCCTACCTGGTCATCAACGCCGACGAATCCGAGCCCGCGACCTGCAAGGATCGCGAGATCATGCGCCACGATCCGCACACACTGATCGAGGGCGCGCTGATCGCCTCCTTCGCGATGGGAGCACATGCGGCCTACATCTACATCCGCGGCGAATACATCCGCGAGAAGGAAGCTCTGCAGGCGGCCATCGACGAGGCCTATGACAAGGGCATGATCGGCCGTAACGCCTGTGGCACCGGCTGGGATTTCGACCTCTACCTGCACCACGGTGCCGGCGCCTACATCTGCGGCGAGGAAACCGCGCTGATCGAGAGCCTTGAGGGCAAGAAGGGCATGCCGCGGATGAAGCCGCCATTCCCGGCCGGCTCCGGTCTCTACGGCTGCCCGACCACGGTGAACAACGTCGAGTCCATCGCCGTCGTGCCGACCATCCTGCGCCGCGGCGCCTCGTGGTTCTCGGGCTTCGGCCGCAAGAACAACTCGGGCACCAAGCTGATGGCGCTGACCGGTCACGTGAACACGCCCTGCGTCTTCGAGGAAGAGATGTCGCTCTCGGTGCGCGAGATCATCGAGAAGCACGGCGGCGGCATTCGCGGCGGCTGGGACAACCTCAAGGCCATCATCCCGGGCGGGGCCTCGTGCCCGGTGCTGCCCAAGCACGCGCTCGAGGATGCGATCTTCGACTTCGACTGGATGCGCGAGAACCGCTCTTCCTTCGGCACCGGCTGCATGATCGTCATGGACAACTCGGTGGACGTGGTGAAGGCGGTGTGGCGCCTGTCGAAGTTCTTCAAGCACGAGAGCTGCGGCCAGTGCACGCCGTGCCGCGAAGGCACCGGCTGGATGATGCGCGTCATGGACCGCCTGGTGACCGGCGAGGCGGAGGTCGAGGAAATCGACATGCTGCTCGACGTCACCAAGCAGGTCGAGGGCCACACCATCTGCGCGCTCGGCGACGCGGCGGCCTGGCCGATTCAGGGTCTGATCCGGCACTTCCGGGACGAAATCGAGGACCGCATCAAGGCCAAGCGCACCGGTCGCAGCGGCGCGATGGCGGCGGAATGACCGTGTCGCGTTTCGCATACCCGCTCGTCGCGCTTGCGGCGCTCGCCGGCTGCGCCGCAGGGCCTGCGCCCTTGGGCGGCACCGCAGCCCCGGGCGCGTCCAGCGGTCGCTGGGAAAGCCGCGTCGCCACGCTGACGCTGGCCGAGCGCATCGCCGATGTCTGCTATTCCGAGGGCATCTTCCTCGCGCCGTCGCCCTATGGCGGGGCGGTGCATCGCGCGACCGAGGAACTGGCGGCCGAGGGCGTCGATCGCGCCACGCTCGAGGCGGCCTACGCAAACCACGACTTCGACACGACCACAGCGGCGGTGAAGAGCTATCTCTCCGCCCGCGGCGCGTCCGAGGCGGCCCCGGCCAGCCTCTGCGCCGTCGGCGAGTCCGAGATCGCCCAGGGCTCCGAGCTCGGGCGCGTGCTGCAGAAATCGTGAGGGACGGCATGACCACTTCTTCCACCCGCACCCGCCTCAGGGCCCTCGCGCTGCCCGGCCTCGTGCTGCTGGCGCTCGCCGGCTGCGGCGGCAACAACGCCTACCAGTACGGCGGCATGCGCTTCCCCGGCGATGCCAAGGGCATCAAGGACAACCGCAAGCAGTTCGTGGCCACGGCGGGCCCCGTCAGCGCCTCGATCGACGGCGCGCGCGCGGCGGCGAGTTACGAGGCGATCAAGTACTGCATCGACTATCTCGGCAGCTCGGACATCCGCTGGGCCATCGGCCCGGACACGCCGCCGTCGCAGCTGCCGATCGAGAAGGACAAGCTGACCTATCGGGGGGAATGCCTCGAGTGACCGGAGCGGCTGTCATAACGGGGGCGTGCGCGGCGTGCTATTGCATGACTGCACCCGGCGTTCCCACCTTCCGGGGGAGAGGAGGTCGCCACGCCGGCGGCCCCGCAACCCTGTTCGGGAGACATGACATGCGCAAGATCAAGACCCTGCTGGTCGCGGCCGTGATGGGCGCCGCCCTGCTGCCGCAGGCTGCTGCCGCCAGGCCCTCGCTGGGTACGGTCAAGGAAATCCACGACGGGCTGCTGGCCGTGGGGCTCGCCGACGAGATCCGCAGCCGCTGCGGCAGCATCAGCGCCCGCATGTTCCGGGCCTACAGCTACCTGGGCGAACTCAAGTCGAGGGCCCGCGCGCTGGGGTACAGCGAGGACGAGATCGAGGATTACGTGACCTCGAAGGCCGAGAAGAAGAAATACCGCGCCGAGGGCGAGGCCTGGCTGAAGGCCCGCGGCGTGACACTGGGCGTCGAGGCGGACTACTGCCGCATCGGTCGTCAGGAAATCGAAAGGGGCTCGCAGATCGGCGCGCTCCTGAGGGCATGGTGATGTGGGGCACGCACGGCGGGGACACGCCGGCGCCAGCACGCCCGTGCCCGGGTCGGCAGAGGTGCCGGCCCCTGGGAAATTCTGTCTGGGAAGATGCCAATGAGTGACCTGCGCAAGATCATCATCGACGGAAACGAGGTCGAAGTCGACGGTGCGATGACCATTCTCCAGGCCTGCGAGACGGCCGGGATCGAGGTGCCGCGCTTCTGCTACCACGAGCGCCTGTCGATCGCGGGAAACTGCCGCATGTGCCTTGTCGAGGTCGTCGGCGGCCCGCCCAAGCCCGCCGCCTCCTGCGCGATGCAGGTCCGCGACCTGCGGCCGGGGCCGGAAGGCCAGCCGCCGGTGGTCAAGACCAACTCGCCGATGGTCAAGAAGGCCCGCGAGGGGGTGATGGAGTTCCTGCTCATCAACCACCCGCTCGACTGCCCGATCTGCGACCAGGGCGGCGAATGCGACCTGCAGGACCAGGCGATGGCCTACGGCGTCGACTTCTCGCGCTTCCGCGAGCCCAAGCGCGCTGTCACCGACCTCGACCTCGGCCCGCTGGTCGAGACCCACATGACGCGCTGCATCTCCTGCACCCGCTGCGTGCGCTTCACCACCGAGGTGGCGGGCATCACCCAGATGGGCCAGACCGGCCGCGGCGAGGATGCCGAGATCACCAGCTACCTGAACCAGACGCTGGATTCGAACCTGCAGGGCAACATCATCGACCTCTGCCCGGTGGGGGCGCTGGTCTCCAAGCCCTATGCCTTCACCGCCCGCCCGTGGGAGCTGACCAAGACCGAGAGCATCGACGTCATGGACGCCATGGGCTCGAACATCCGCGTCGACACCAAGGGCCGCGAAGTGATGCGCTTCCTGCCGCGCAACCACGACGGCATCAACGAGGAGTGGATCTCGGACAAGACCCGCTTCGTCTGGGACGGCCTGCGCCGCCAGCGTCTCGACCGTCCCTACATCCGCGTCGACGGCAAGCTGAAGCCCGCCACCTGGCCCGAGGCGCTGACGAAGGTCGCGGCGGCGCTCAAGGGCGCGTCGAAGCCGGTGGGGCTGGTGGGCGATCTCGCTCCGGTCGAGGCCGCGTTCTCGCTCAAGACCATCATCGAGGGGCTGGGCGGCTCGGTCGAGTGCCGCACCGACGGTGCCAAGCTGCCCGCGGGCAACCGCGCGGGCTATGTCGGCAACGCCACCATCGAGGACATCGACACCGCGCAGTTCATCCAGCTGATCGGCGCCAATCCGCGTGACGAGGCGCCGGTGCTGAACGCCCGCATCCGCAAGGCCTGGCTGCATGGCGCCAAGGTCGGGCTGGTGGGCGAGGCGGTCGACCTCACCTACGACTACGCCCATGTGGGCGCCGACCGCGCCGCGCTGTCGTCGCTGCTCGACAAGGAGTACGACTCGGTGCTCGAGGCGCCGTCGGTGGTCATCGTCGGGCAGGGCGCGCTGCAGGAGGCCGATGGCGCCGCCGTGCTCGCCGCCGCGATGAAGCTGGCCGAGGACACCCGGAGCAAGTTCATGGTGCTGCACACCGCCGCCGCCCGCGTGGGCGCGATGGATGCGGGCGCCGTGACCGAGGGCGGGCTCGACGCGGCGATGAACGGAGCGGACGTGGTCTGGAACCTCGGCGCCGACGAGGTCGAGATCGCCGAGGGCCCCTTCGTCATCTACCAGGGCAGCCACGGCGACCGCGGCGCACACCGCGCCGACGTGATTCTGCCGGGCGCCGCCTACACGGAAGAAAACGGTCTCTTCGTCAACACCGAGGGCCGTCCGCAGCTGGCCATGCGCGCCTGCTTCCCGCCGGGAGAGGCCAAGGAAAACTGGGCGATCATGCGGGCGCTCTCCGCCGAGATCGGTGCGACCCTGCCGTGGGACAGCCTCGCGCAGCTGCGTCAGAAGCTGGTGGCCGAGGTTCCGCACCTCGCCGAGATCGACGTGGTCCCGGGCAACGCCTGGTCGTCGCTTCCGCAGGCCAGCCTCGGCAGCGCCAGCTTCCGCTACGCGCTGCGCGACTTCTACCTGACCAATCCGGTTGCCCGCGCCTCGGTCCTGATGGCCGAGCTCTCGGCCAACGCCAAGGCCCGCAAGGACCAGCCGATCGCGGCGGAGTAGGCATGTGGTCGCGTCTCGCCATATCCAGTCTGGCGCTTGCGGCGCTGACCTCCTGCGGCGAGACCGAGCCGCGGGAGCCGGCCCCGTTCGAGCCGGTCTACGAGGGCGTCGAGACGGCGCTGCTGGACGGCGATCTGGTGAATTTCTTCGTCGCGATGCGCGGCGCGCGTGGCTCCTCGGACGTCGAGGACTACGCGGAATGCGCTGCGGCGCAGTATGCGCTGATCCGGGGCTACGGCTTCGCGCGGCATCTGCGCACGAATGTCGCGCAAGAGGGTGGCCTCTGGCGCGGAGATGCTGTTTACACGATCTCGGCGGCGCTGCCGCGAGGGCTCAAGACCATCGACGCGGAAGTCGTCGCGCTGGCCTGTGCCGAGAACGGAATACCGATGGTGTGAGGGACACTTGATGGCAGACTTCTTCTCAACCCCGTTCGGAACCTTCGTGATCATCCTCGCGCAATGCGTGGCCGTCTTGGCATTCGTGATGATCTCGTTGCTGTTCCTGGTCTACGGCGACCGCAAGATCTGGGCCGCGGTCCAGATGCGGCGCGGGCCCAACGTCGTGGGCACCTTCGGCATTCTCCAGTCCGTGGCCGACGCGCTGAAATACGTCGTCAAGGAAGTGGTGATCCCGGCGGGGTCCGACAAGGCCGTGTTCATCATGGCGCCGATGATTTCCTTCGTCTGCGCGATGATCGCCTGGGCGGTGATTCCGTTCTCGGACGGCTGGGTGCTGGCGGACGTCAATGTCGCCATCCTCTACGTCTTCGCCATCTCCTCGCTGGAGGTTTACGGCGTGATCATGGGCGGATGGGCGTCGAACTCGAAATACCCGTTCCTCGGGGCACTGCGCTCGGCGGCGCAGATGATCTCCTACGAGGTCTCCATCGGTCTCATCATCATCGGCGTGATCATCTCGACCGGTTCGATGAACTTCGGCCAGATCGTGACCGCGCAGGACACCGGCTGGGGCCTCCTGGGCTGGTACTGGCTGCCGCATTTCCCGATGGTCTTCCTGTTCTTCATCTCGGCGCTGGCCGAGACCAACCGCCCGCCCTTCGACCTTCCCGAAGCGGAATCGGAGCTGGTGGCCGGCTACCAGGTGGAATACTCGGCAACGCCCTTCCTGCTTTTCATGGCCGGTGAATACATCGCCATCTTCCTGATGTGCGCGCTCACCTCGCTGCTGTTCTTCGGCGGCTGGCTGTCGCCGATCCCGGGCCTGCCGGACGGCGCGCTCTGGATGGTCGGCAAGATGGCCTTCTTCTTCTTCGTGTTCGCCATGGTGAAGGCGATCACGCCCCGCTATCGCTACGACCAGCTCATGCGACTCGGCTGGAAGGTGTTCCTGCCCTTCAGCCTCGCCTGGGTGGTCTTCGTCTCCTTCGCCGCCAAATTCGGCTGGTTCTGGGGGATCTTCGCCCGCTGGACCATGGGAGGTTAAGCAAGCCAATGACTCAGATCGATTACGCCCGCGCCGCGAAATATTTCCTGCTGGCGGACTTCATCAAGGGCTTCCAGCTTGGCCTGCGCTACTTCTTCGCACCCAAGCCGACGCTCAACTACCCGCACGAGAAGGGCCCGCTGTCGCCCCGCTTCCGTGGCGAGCACGCGCTGCGCCGCTATCCCAACGGGGAAGAGCGCTGCATCGCCTGCAAGCTGTGCGAGGCAATCTGCCCGGCGCAGGCCATCACCATCGACGCCGAGCCGCGTGACGACGGATCCCGCCGCACCACGCGCTACGACATCGACATGACCAAGTGCATCTACTGCGGCTTCTGCCAGGAGGCCTGCCCGGTCGATGCCATCGTCGAGGGGCCGAACTTCGAGTTTTCCACCGAGACCCGCGAAGAGCTCTTCTACGATAAGCAGAAGTTGCTCGACAACGGCGAGCGCTGGGAAGCCGAGATCGCTCGCAACCTGGAACTGGACGCGCCCTACCGCTGATCGGACCGAGGAAGCCATGATCGCCACCCGTACCGTTCCTGACCTGACCGCCTTCCGCCGCATCCCGCGGCGGGCGGGGGACGTGCGCGCAGAAGGAGAGACGGCATGAGCGACCCCAAGACCCCCTTCGAGCTGATGATGCAGCAGGCGCAGGAGATGGCGAAGGCCTTCAACCCGGCGCTGGAAAGCTTCGCCCCGCGCGAGTTCGAGAAGCTCTGGCCGACCATGCCCAAGGACTTCATGGAGTTCTGGTTCGGGCGCGGCATGTCGAAGGACGGGCTCGATGCCAAGACCCGGCTGCTGCTGACCCTGGCGGGGTTGACGATGCAGGGCGCGCAGGCCGATACGCCGATCAGAATGACCGTGCGCCACCTGATCGAGGCCGGCGCCACCAAGGACGAGATCGCCGAGACCATCGCCCACATGTCGATGTTCGCAGGCATTCCTGCCATGACCCGCGCCATGGAACTCGCGCGCGAGGTGATGGAAGACAACAAGGATGACGAAGCATGACCGTGTTCGCCTTCTACCTCTTTTCGCTCTGCACCATCTTGGGCGGGCTGTTCACTGTCATCAGCCGCAACCCGGTCCACTCGGTGCTTTGGCTGATCCTTGCCTTCCTCAGTTCGGCGGGGCTCTTCGTTCTGCTGGGCGCCGAGTTCGTGGCGATGCTGCTGGTGATCGTCTACGTGGGCGCAGTGGCGGTGCTCTTCCTCTTCGTGGTGATGATGCTCGACGTGGACTTCGCCGAGCTGCGCGCGGGGATGGCGAAATACATGCCGCTGGCGCTGCTGATCGGGGTGGTCATCCTGATGCAGCTCGGCATGGCCTTCGGCGCGTGGGAAACCTCGGACCTGGCCGCGGGCCAGCTCTCGGCCCCGACGCCCGGCGACATGCAGAACACCGCCGCCCTAGGCGTGCTGATCTACGACCGCTACTTCCTCGCCTTCCAGCTTGCGGGGCTGATCCTGCTGGTCGCGATGATCGGGGCCATCGTGCTGACCCTGCGTCACCGCCAGGACGTCAAGCGCCAGAACGTGCTCGCACAGATGTGGCGCGACCCGGCCAAGGCGATGGAGCTGAAGGACGTGAAACCGGGGCAGGGCCTTTGAGGCGGTTCCCGGACCTGCGGAGCGCGCGGGGATGAACGGCCTCCTGCATTTCCTCCAGACACCCTGGGGGATCGCGGCCTCGGGGGGGCTCTGGGTGGTCAAGGCGGGCGTGGGCTACGTGCTCCTGCGCGCCTGGCGGGCGCGCCGGCCCAGGGGCTGACAGGCGGCGGACACGCGCCGGAGGGCGCGGCACGGAACACCCGGGGCAGCGAGCCCCGGAGAGACGAATGCAAAGACGAGACGGGTTATGCCCGGAGGGACAACATGATCGGACTTGAACATTACCTGACGGTGGCGGCGGTGCTGTTCGTCACGGGGATCTTCGGGATCTTCCTGAACCGCAAGAACGTGATCATCCTGCTCATGAGCATCGAGCTCATCCTGCTGTCGGTGAACATCAACTTCGTCGCCTTCTCGTCCTACCTGGGCGATCTCGCGGGGCAGGTCTTCACGCTCTTCGTCCTGACGGTGGCGGCGGCCGAGGCGGCCATCGGGCTCGCGATCCTCGTCTGCTTCTTCCGCAACCGCGGCTCCATCGCCGTGGAAGACGTCAACGTGATGAAAGGCTGAGCCCGATGGTGACGATCATTCTCTTCGCCCCGCTCGTGGGCGCCATCCTCGGCGGCTTCGGCTGGAAGTTCATGGGCGAGAAGGGGGCCATGTGGCTCACCACCGGCCTGCTGTTCCTCGCCGCGCTGCTGAGCTGGATCGTGTTCCTGACGCTGGGCGAGTCGCACACGGTCACGCTCTTCCGCTTCATCGAGAGCGGCACGCTCTCGACCGACTGGGCGATCCGCATCGACCGGCTGACCGCGATCATGCTGATCGTGGTGACCACGGTCTCGGCGCTCGTGCACCTCTACAGCTTCGGCTACATGGCGCATGACCCGCAGTTCGAAAACACGCCCTACCGCGCACGTTTCTTCGCCTACCTGTCGCTCTTTACCTTCGCGATGCTCGCGCTGGTGACCTCGGACAACCTCGTGCAGATGTTCTTCGGCTGGGAAGGCGTGGGCCTCGCGTCCTACCTGCTCATCGGCTTCTACTACAAGAAGCCCTCGGCGGGCGCCGCGGCGATCAAGGCCTTCGTGGTCAACCGGGTCGGCGACTTCGGCTTCGCGCTGGGGATCTTCGCGCTTTATTACCTGACCGACAGCATCCAGTTCGATCAGATCTTCGCCGAGATCCCGCGTCTGGCGGAAACCCAGCTGCACTTCCTCTGGACCGAGTGGAACGCCGCCAACCTGATCGCCTTCCTGCTGTTCGTCGGGGCCATGGGCAAGTCGGCGCAGCTTTTCCTGCACACCTGGCTGCCGGACGCGATGGAAGGCCCGACGCCGGTGTCGGCGCTGATCCACGCGGCAACCATGGTGACCGCGGGCGTCTTCCTCGTCTGTCGCATGTCGCCGCTGATGGAATACGCGCCGCAGGCCACCGCCTTCATCACCTTCCTCGGCGCCACCACCGCCTTCGTGGCGGCGACCATCGGCCTCGTGCAGAACGACATCAAGCGGGTCATCGCCTACTCTACCATGTCGCAGCTCGGCTACATGTTCGTGGCCGCGGGCGTGGGCGTCTACTCGGTCGCCATGTTCCACCTGCTGACCCACGCCTTCTTCAAGGCGATGCTGTTCCTCGGCGCGGGCTCGGTCATCCACGCGATGCACCATGAGCAGGACATGCGGAACTACGGCGCGCTGCGCACCAAGATCCCGATGACCTTCTGGGCGATGATGATCGGTACGCTCGCCATCACCGGCGTGGGCATCCCGCTCACCGGCTGGCTCGGCTTCGCGGGCTTCGTCTCCAAGGACGCGATCATTGAGAGCGCATGGGCCGGCACGCAGGGGGGCTACGCCTTCTGGATGCTGGTCATCGCGGCGCTCTTCACCAGCTTCTACAGCTGGCGCCTGATGTTCATGACCTTCTACGGCAAGGCGCGGGGCGACAAGCACACGCATGAGCACGCGCACGAGAGCCCCAGGGTCATGCTGATCCCGCTCGGCGTGCTCGCCGTCGGTGCGGTGTTCTCGGGCATGGTGTTCTACGCGACCTTCTTCGGGAACCACGACAAGGTGCTGAGCTTCTTCGGAATGCCCGCGCACCATGCCGAGGCCAGCGAGGGCCATGGCGAGGAAGCCGCGGCCGAGGGCCACGGTGATGCCGCCGCCACCGAAGAGCACGGCACCGAGACCGCCGCCGCCGACACGGCCGAAGGGGAGGTGCCTGCCGCGACCGACGAGGCCGCCGGCGCGGACACCGCTGCCGCCGACACCGCCGGGGGCGAGGCGCCCGCCGCATCCGAAGTGGGTGCAGAAGAGACCGCCGTCGCCGATGAGGCGCATGGCGAGGCTCCGGCCGCCGACGCCCATGGCGAAGAAGGTGCCGGGGCACATGCCGCGGCCGGGCTCGAGTACGGCGCGATCTACATGTCGCCCGACAACAATGTCATGGAAGAGGCGCACCACGCGCCGGTCTGGGTGAAGATCTCGCCCTTCATCGCCATGATCATCGGCTTCGTGGTCGCCTACTGGTTCTACATCGTGAACCCGACGCTGCCCCGCAAGCTGGCCGAGAACCAGCGGCCGCTGTACCTCTTCCTGCTCAACAAGTGGTACTTCGACGAGGCCTATGACTTCCTCTTCGTCCGTCCCGCCCGTGCGGTGGGCCGGATCTTCTGGAAGCGCGGCGACGGCAACATCATCGATGGCACCATCAACGGCATCGCCATGGGGATCATCCCCTTCTTCACCAAGCTCGCGGGACGCGCTCAGTCCGGCTACATCTTCACCTACGCCTTCGCCATGGTGATCGGGATCGCTGTTCTCGTCACCTGGATGTCGATCCTCGGAGGGGCTCACTAATGGATAACCTGCTGTCCATCGTCACCTTCCTGCCCGCGCTCGCGGCGCTGATCCTCGCGCTGTTCCTGCGCGGGGGCGATGCCGCGGCGGATCGGAACGCCAAGTGGCTGGCGATGATCGCGAGCTCGGCGACCTTCGTGATCTCGCTCTTCATCCTGTTCCAGTTCGACCCCTCCAACACCGACTTCCAGATGGTGGAAGAGGGCAGCTGGATCATGGGCCTGAACTACAAGATGGGCGTCGACGGCATCTCGGTGCTGTTCGTGATGCTGACCACCTTCATCATGCCGCTCACCATCCTCTCGAGCTGGGGCGTGAAGACCCGCGTCAAGGAATACATGATCGCGTTTCTGATGCTCGAGACGCTGATGCTCGGCGTGTTCATGGCGCTCGACCTGGTGCTCTTCTATATGTTCTTCGAGGCAGGCCTGATCCCGATGTTCCTGATCATCGGCATCTGGGGCGGCCAGAACCGCATCTACGCGTCGTTCAAGTTCTTCCTCTACACCTTCCTCGGCTCGGTGCTGATGCTGGTCGCCATGGTCGCCATGTACGTAGACGCGGGCACCACCGACATCCCGACGCTGCTGCGCCACGAGTTCGCCTTCGCCGACTTCTCGGTGCTTGGCATCCACGTGGTCGGCGGCATGCAGACGATGCTCTGGCTGGCCTTCTTCGCGAGCTTCGCGGTCAAGATGCCGATGTGGCCGGTGCACACCTGGCTGCCGGACGCGCACGTGCAGGCCCCCACGGCCGGTTCGGTGGTGCTGGCGGCGATTCTGCTGAAGATGGGCGGCTACGGCTTCCTGCGCTTCAGCCTGCCGATGTTCCCGGTGGGGTCCGAGGTCATGGCGCCGCTGGTGTTCTGGATGTCGGCCATCGCCATCGTCTACACTTCGCTGGTGGCGCTGGTGCAGGAAGACATGAAGAAGCTCATCGCCTATTCGTCGGTGGCCCACATGGGCTACGTGACCATGGGCATCTTCGCTGCCAACCAGCAGGGCGTGGACGGGGCCATCTTCCAGATGCTCAGCCACGGCTTCGTTTCGGGCGCGCTCTTCCTCTGCGTCGGCGTGATCTACGACCGGATGCACACCCGCGAGATCGATGCCTATGGCGGTCTCGTGAACCGGATGCCCGCCTACGCGCTGATCTTCATGCTCTTCACCATGGCCAACGTCGGTCTGCCGGGCACCTCCGGGTTCGTCGGCGAATTCCTGACGCTCATGGGGATCTTCCAGGTCAACACCTGGGTGGCGTTCGTGGCGGCCTCGGGTGTGATCTTCTCGGCGGCCTACGCGCTCTGGCTCTACCGCCGCGTGGTCTTCGGCGACCTGATCAAGGAAAGCCTCAAGACCATCCAGGACATGACCTCGCGCGAGAAGTGGATCTTCGCGCCGCTCGTGGTCATGACGCTCTGGCTCGGGGTCTACCCGGCCGCGGCGCTGGACATCATCGGCCCGTCGGTCGAGGCGCTTGTCGACAATTATGATACGGCCGTGGCGGCCGCCGATCTCGGCGGTGCCACCGTGGCCGAAGCGAACCACTAGGGGGGCGGGACATGATCTCGGCTGATCTCAACATCATCCTTCCGGAGATCGTGCTCGCGGTCTTCGCCATGCTGGCGCTGGTCGGCGCGGTCTACACCGGCAAGGACAAGGTCGCCCCGCTGCTGGTCTGGGCCAGCGCGGCACTGATGCTGCTCATGGCGATCTGGATCGGGACGACCGGCGCGGATACCCGCATCGCCTTCTCGGGCATGTTCATCGACGACGCCTTCTCGCGCTTCGCCAAGGTGGTGATCCTGGTCTCGGCGGCGGCGGTGCTGCTGATGTCCGAGGGCTACATGGCGCGCCACAAGCTGCTGCGCTTCGAGTACCCGGTGCTGGTGCTGCTCTCGGTCGTGGGCATGATGGTCATGGTCTCGGCCGGTGACCTGATTTCGCTCTACATGGGGCTCGAGCTTCATTCGCTGGCGCTCTACGTGGTCGCGGCCCTTCGGCGCGACAGCGAGCGCTCGACCGAAGCGGGCCTCAAGTACTTCGTGCTGGGCGCGCTGTCGTCGGGTCTGCTGCTCTACGGCGCCTCGCTCACCTACGGCTACGCCGGCACCACGCTGTTCTCGGGCGTGATCGCCGCCGCGACCGAGGGGCATCTCTCGATCGGCCTGCTGATCGGCCTCGTGCTGATGATGTCGGGCCTTGCCTTCAAGGTCTCGGCAGTGCCGTTCCACATGTGGACGCCCGACGTCTACGAGGGCTCGCCGACCCCGGTCACCGCCTTCTTCGCGACCGCCCCCAAGGTCGCGGCAATGGGGCTTTTCGCGCGGCTGCTCTTCGATGCCTTCGGCGGCGCCGTGGCGGACTGGAGCCAGGTCGTGGCGCTGCTGTCGTTGCTGTCGATGTTCCTCGGCTCGGTCGCGGCCATCGGCCAGCGGAATATCAAGCGCCTGATGGCCTATTCCTCGATCACCCACATGGGCTACGCGCTCATGGGGCTTGCCTCGGGCACCGAGTTCGGCGTGCAGGCGATGCTGGTCTACATGGCGATCTACGTCACCATGAACGTCGGCACCTTCGCCTTCATCCTGTCGATGTCGCGCGACGGCCAGCCGGTGACCGACATCGGCGCGCTCGGCATGTATTCGAAGAAGGAGCCGGCCCGTGCGCTGGCGATGCTGGTGCTGCTGTTCTCGCTCGCGGGCGTGCCGCCGCTGGTGGGTTTCTTCGGCAAGCTCTACGTGCTGCAGGCCGCCTACGCGGCGGGGCTGGCGTGGCTGGCCGTGGCCGGCGTGATCGCCTCGGTGATCGGCGCCTTCTACTACCTGCGCATCGTCTTCTACATGTACTTCGGCGACGACCGGAGCGACGATCTCGACGCCGGCGGTTCGCCGGTGCTCTGGGGCTTCCTCGTGCTCTCGGCCGTGCTCATGGTTGCGGGCGTCGTGAACCTCTTCGGGGTCGAGGGCGCGGCAGCGGCAGCGGCAGCGACGCTTGTCAACTGAGCCACACGGCGGGATCCCTGCCTATGGTGACGCGCCCCAAGCGCGTCGCCTTTTTCGTTCTGGCGGCCGCAGCGGTGCGGCCCCCGGCGGGAGACGATACCGAAAGATGAAGGACGGGGTGCTTTGAGCTGGCCAGCGGGATACGGAAGACGGGTTCTGGCAGAGGTGGACAGCACCAATGCCGAGGCGGCACGGCTGGCGGGAACGCTGGCGGGACCGGAATGGATCCTGGCGCTGCGCCAGACCGCGGCGCGCGGGCGCCGGGGAAGGCCCTGGGTCAACCCCAAGGGCAACTTCGCGGGCACGCTTCTGATGATGCCGCGCGAGACGCCGGACGTGGTGGCGCTGCGCAGCTTCGTGGCCTCGCTGGCGCTTTACGACGCCTTCGCCGCGGCCACCGGCCGGGTCGAGGGGCTGGCACTGAAATGGCCCAATGACGTGCTGCTGAACGGCGGCAAGGTGGCGGGCATCCTGCTCGAGAGCCTCGGCCAGCGGCGCGGCGTCGCGCATCTGGCCATCGGCATCGGCGTGAACCTCGCCGAGGCGCCCGATGCGGGCGAGGTCGAGCCCGGCGCGCTGCGCCCGGTGTCGCTGCTCTCCGAGTCCGGCGTGCTGATCGATCCCGAGAGCTTCCTCGACCTGCTGGCCACGAGCTACGCCGAGCACGAGGCGCGCTTTGCCACCTATGGCTTCGGCCCGCTGCGCGAGGCGTGGCTGGCGCGGGCCGCACGGCTCGGCGAGGTGATCACCGCGCGCAGCGGCACCGCCGAGACCGTCGGCACCTTCGAGACGGTCGACGAGCGTGGCAACCTGATCCTGACCACCCGCGGCGGCCGGCAGGCCATTGCCGCGGCAGACGTGTTCTTCTGAGGGAGAGAGCGACATGCTTCTGGCGATCGACTGCGGCAATACCAACACGGTCTTCTCGATCTGGGACGGCGAGAAGTTCCTCGCCACGTGGCGCACCTCGACCGAGCACCAGCGCACGGCCGACCAGTACTACGTCTGGCTCTCGACGCTGATAGCCTTCCAGAAGATCGAGGCCGACATCACCGACGTGATCATCTCGTCGACGGTGCCGCGCGTGGTCTTCAACCTCCGCGTCCTCGCCGACCGCTATTTCAACACGCGCCCCTACGTGGTGGGCAAGCCCGATTGCCTGCTGCCGGTGGACGCGCGCGTCGATGTCGGCACGAATGTCGGCCCCGACCGCCTTGTAAACACGGTGGCGGGGTACGATCTATACGGCGGCGACCTGATCGTGGTCGACTTCGGCACCGCCACCACCTTCGACGTGGTGGCCAGTGACGGCGCCTATATCGGCGGGGTCATCGCGCCCGGCGTGAACCTCAGCCTCGAGGCGCTGCACCTTGCCGCCGCCGCCCTGCCGCACGTTGACATCTCCAAACCGCAGCGGGTGGTGGGCACCAACACCGTCGCCTGCATGCAGTCCGGCGTCTTCTGGGGCTACATCGGCCTCGTCCGTGAAATCTGCGACCGCATCAAGGCCGAACGCGACCGGCCGATGAAGGTCATCTCGACAGGTGGGCTGGCACCGCTTTTCCAGCAATCCGAAGACCTTTTCGACGAGTGGGTGGATGCGCTCACGATGCATGGTCTGACCGTCATCCACGACTACAACAAGAGGCAGGAGTCCTCATGACCACCCAACGTATCATCTATCTGCCCCTCGGCGGGGCGGGCGAAATCGGCATGAACTGCTATGTCTACGGCTACGGCGAACCCGGGGCCGAGCGGCTCATCGTCGTCGACCTCGGCGTGGCGTTCCCCGACATGGACACCACCCCCGGCGTCAACATCATTTTCGCCGACATCGCCTGGCTCGAGCAGAACCGCGAGCGCATCGAGGCGGTGTTCATCACCCACGCGCACGAGGACCACATCGGCGCCGTCGGCCACTGCTTCGAGCGGCTTGGCGTGCGCATCTACGCCCGTGCCTTCACCGCCAACCTCGCGCGGCAGAAGCTGGCGGAATACGGCTACTCGGAAGAGACCGTGAAAACCTGCTCGAAATGGCCCGAGACCACCAACGTGGGCCCGTTCGAGGTGGGCTTCCTGCCGATCTCGCACTCGATCCCGGAGAGCTCGGCGCTGGTCATCGACACGCCCGGCGGCCGGGTGATCCACTCGGGCGACTTCAAGCTCGACCCGAGCCCCGTGGTGGGCGAGGCCTTCGATCCCGAGCTCTGGGCCGAGGTCTCGGCGGGCGGCGTCAAGGCGCTCGTCTGCGATTCCACCAACGTGTTCTCGCCCAACCCCGGCCGCTCGGAATCCGAGGTCGGCCCCAACATCGAGGAGCTGGTCTCGGCCGCGCCGCAGATGGTCGTCGCCACCACCTTTGCCTCGAACGTGGCGCGGGTGAAGACGCTGGCCGAGGCGGGCTCCAAGGCGGGCCGCTCGATCTGCCTGCTGGGCCGCGCCATGCGCCGGATGATCGAGGCCGCCATCGAGACCGGCGTGCTGACCGGCTTCCCCAAGGTGGTCAGCCCCGAGGAAGCGGCGGATATCCCGCGCGACAACCTGATGCTGATCGTCACCGGCAGCCAGGGCGAACGCCGCGCCGCCTCGGCGCAGCTGTCGCGGGGCAAGTACAACGGCATCGAGCTGAAGGAAGGCGACCTGTTCCTGTTCTCGTCCAAGACCATTCCGGGCAACGAGAAGGACGTCATCCGCATCATGAACAACTTCTCCGAGCGCGGGGTAGACGTGGTCGATGACTCGGGCGGCAAGTACCACGTCTCGGGCCACGCCAACGGTCCGGACCTCGTGCGCCTGCACGACATCGTGTCGCCGCAGATCGTCATCCCCATGCACGGCGAGCACCGCCACCTGCGCGAGCACGTGAAGCTTGCCAAGGCGCGGGGCCGGGCCGGGGTGCTGGCGGTCAACGGCATGATGATCGACCTCTCCGGCAACGAGCCCACGGTGGCCGAATGGATCGACGCGGGCCGCACCTATCTCGACGGGTCGGTGCAGATCGGCGCGCTCGACGGCATCGTGCGCGACCGCATCCGGATGGCGCTCAACGGCCATGTCATCGTGACCGTGATCCTCGACGAGGACGACGAGCCGCTCGGCGAGCCGTGGTGCGAGGTCATGGGCCTGCCCGAGATCGGCCGCAGCAACGCGCCGCTGGTCGACGTGCTGGAAGAGGATCTGAGTCAGTACCTTGGCCGGGCGGGCGACAAGGCGCTTCGTGACGACGACAAGCTCGAAGAGGACATGCGCCGCATCGTCCGCAACTCTTCGCAGAACGAGATCGGCAAGAAGCCCGAGGTCACCGTCATCGTCAGCCGCCTGAACTGAGCGTTGACGGCGGCCTCCGGGTCGGTCATGCCATCCGTCATGACGGATCATGATGCAGACGCGGTGCTCGGCCGCATTCCCGGACGGCTGAAGGACGCGCGGCAGGCCAAGGGCCTGTCGCTCGACGCCGTGGCGAAGCTGTCGGGCGTGAGCCGCTCGATGGTGAGCCAGATCGAGCGCGGCGAATCCAACCCCACCGTGGCGACGCTCTGGAACCTCACCCGCGCGTTGCAGGTGGATTTCGCCGGGCTTCTCGACCTCGGGGCGCCGGCCCGCGCAATCGAGGTCATCCGCGCCGATCAGGCGCCGGTGATCACCGGCCACGGGCTGGGCTGCCACATCACCATCCTGTCCGAGCCCGGCAAGGTCGGCAGCTACGAGGTCTACGACATCCGTTTCGACGCCGGTGGCGCGCTGGAGAGCGAGCCGCACGGGCAGGGCGCGCGCGAGCACCTGACGGTGATCGAGGGCGCGCTGACCATCCGCTCGGGCGAGGCCGAGGACACGCTGCGCGCGGGCGACACCGCGCGCTATGCGGCGGACGTGGCGCATGCCATCCGTGATTGCGGAGAGGGCGCGCGCTGCTTCCTCATCGTCGAGACGCCATAACGGACAGAGTTCCGTGATAGCGTATCTTTTATATTGACCGATAATCCGCGATGGCGGAAAAGAGACGCACACCACGACGGGAGTGCGACTCATGGCCCAAGCTTTTCTGACCCACCTGCGCGACACCCTCGCCGAGGTCGAGGCCGAGGGGCTGATGAAGACCGAGCGGCTCATCACCTCGCCGCAGGGCACCCGCGTCGGCGTCGACGGGCGCGAGCTCATCAATCTCTGCGCCAACAACTACCTCGGGCTGGCCGACCATCCGGCGCTGATCGAGGCGGCCGGGCGGGCGATGCACGACCACGGCTACGGCATGGCCTCGGTGCGCTTCATCTGTGGCACGCAGGATCTGCACCGCGCGCTCGAGCAGCGGCTGGCGGCCTTTCTCGGCACCGACGACAGCATCCTCTTCGCCGCCTGCTTCGACGCCAACGGGGCGCTCTTCGAGCCGCTGCTGGGGCCCGAGGACGCGGTGATCTCGGACGCGCTGAACCATGCCTCGATCATCGACGGCATCCGGCTCTGCAAGGCGAAGCGCTATCGCTACGCCAATTCCGACATGGACGACCTCGAGGCGCAGCTGATGGCCGCCCGCGCCGATGGGGCGCGGCACATCATGATCGCTACCGACGGCGTGTTCTCGATGGACGGCTATCTCGCGAAGCTGCCCGAAATCCGGGCGCTGGCCGACCGCTACGACGCACTCCTGATGGTCGACGACTGCCACGCCACCGGGTTCATGGGGCCGAAGGGGCAGGGGACGCCGTCGCATTTCGGGGTGCGGGCGGATATCCTGACCGGCACGCTGGGCAAGGCGCTTGGCGGCGCGCTTGGCGGATACATCGCCGGCCCGCAGGAAGTGGTGGACCTGCTGCGCCAGCGGGCGCGGCCCTACCTTTTCTCCAACGCGCTGCCGCCTGCTGTGGTGGCTGCCGGGCTCGCCGCGCTGGATCTGGTCGAGCAGGGCGACGACCTGCGCGCGCAGCTCTTCGAGAACGCCCGCTACTGGCGCGAGGGGCTCACAACGGCGGGGTTCGACCTGCTTCAGGGTGAGCACCCGATCATTCCGGTCATGCTCTATGACGCCCGCAAGGCGCAGGCCATGGCGCAGCGGCTCTACGAGCTCGGCGTCTACGTTTCGGGCTTCTTCTTCCCCGTGGTGCCCAAGGGCCGGGCCCGCATTCGCACCCAGATGAACGCGGCGCTCACCCGCGCCGACCTCGACGACGCCCTTGCCGCCTTCGCGCAGGCGGGCCGCGACACCGGAGTCCTGACATGACCAACCAGATGCTTGCCCTCGAGAAGTCGAAGCCCGAGACCGGCCTGTGGATGGTCGAGGCGCCGGTGCCCGAGATCGGGCCCGAGGATGTTCTCATCCGGATCAACAAGACCGGCATCTGCGGCACCGACATTCACATCTGGAACTGGGACGCCTGGGCGCAGCGCACGGTGCCGGTGCCGCTCATCACCGGCCACGAGTTCGCGGGCGAAATCGTCGAGCTGGGCCGCGACGTGCGCGGGCTCGAGATCGGCCAGCGCTGTTCGGGCGAGGGACACCTGATCGGCCGCCAGAGCCGCCAGAGCCGCTCCGGGCGCTTCCATCTCGACCCCGAGACGCGAGGCATCGGGGTGAACGAGCAGGGGGCCTTTGCCGAGTACCTGCGCCTGCCGGCCTTCAACGTGGTGCCGCTGCCCGAGGCGGTGGACGACGAGATCGGCGCCATCCTCGACCCGCTGGGCAACGCGGTGCACACGGCGCTGAGCTACGACCTCGTGGGCGAGGACGTGCTGATCACCGGCGCGGGGCCCATCGGCATCATGGCGGCCGCCGTGGCGCGCCACGTGGGGGCCCGGCACGTGGTCATCACCGACGTGAACCCGGCGCGGCTCGAGCTTGCCGCCAAGGTCGCCGACGTGGTGCCGGTGAACGTGGCCGAGGAGGACCTGCGCGACGTCATCGCCCGGCTGAAGATGAAGGAGGGCTTCGACGTCGGCCTCGAGATGTCCGGCAACCAGACGGCGCTCGACCAGATGGTCGAAAGCCTGGTGATGGGCGGGCGCATCGCGCTTCTGGGCATTCCGCCGGGCAAGAGCCCGGTCGACTGGTCGCGCATCGTGTTTAAGGCGATCACCCTCAAGGGCATCTACGGCCGTGAGATCTTCGAGACCTGGTACAAGATGATCGCGATGCTCGAGAACGGGCTCGACGTGCGCCGCGTGATCACCCACCGCTTCAGCGCCCGCGACTTCCGCGAGGGCTTCGAGACCATGCGCAGCGGGGTCTCGGGCAAGGTCGTCCTCGACTGGCGCTGAGGCGCCCGCCCGCCGCCCGCGGCTGGTCGCCGGAACACACCCGGCGGCATGCTGCGGCGCGGCCACTTTCCCCGCACTGCCCATCGCTCTAGATTGAGCCGCATGACAGCCGAATCCCCGGCCGAGCTGCCCGCGCCCGAGGCGCTTATGGCCTGCCCCTCCTGCGATGCACTTTACGTCGAACGCCCTGTGGCGCCCGGCGAGACGGCGCGTTGCCTGCGCTGTCACGAGGTGCTCGAGGCACCTCGCCAGACCGCGATGACCCGCATCATCATGCTGGCGGTGTCTGCGATGATCCTGATGATCGCCGCGATCTTCTTCCCGTTCCTCGAGCTCGAGGCGGCGGGGCGGATGCACCGCTCGTCGCTGCTCGATACGGTGCTGGCCTTCTCGAGCGGGCTCACCGCGCCGCTGACCATCGCCATGGCCTCGCTGATCGTCGTGGTGCCGATGATCCGCATCGGGGCGCTGATCTACGTGATGGCGCCGATGGCCTTCGGGCACGCGCCCGCGCGCCACGCCGAGGTGGTGTTCCGCGTGGCCGAGAGCCTGCGGCCCTGGGCCATGGCCGAGATCTTCGTGGTCGGCGTCGCCGTGGCGCTCGTCAAGGTGGCGGGCATGGCGCATATCTTCATCGGGCCTGCCTTCTGGGCCTTCGTGGCGCTGGTCATCGTGACCGTGCTGAAAGACAACTTCATGAGCAGGGTGACCCTATGGAAGACGCTGGAGCACCGGCGCCCATCCTGACCGCGAAGGCGGCGGGGCTGGTGGGCTGCACCCAATGCGGGCGCGTTCATCGCCCCGGCGTCGCCCGCTGCACCCGCTGCGGTGCCCGCCTGCAGAGCCGTGACGTCACGAGCCTGCAGCGGGTCTGGGCGTGGCTCTTCGCCGGGCTGGTGGTCTACATCCCCGCCAACATCTACCCCATGCTGCTCACGACGATCCTTGGCAAGACCTCGGAGAGCACCATCTTCGGCGGGGTGGTGGAGCTCATGCACCACGGATCCTACGGGGTGGCGGCCATCGTCTTCGGGGCGTCGATCGTCATCCCGATCTCGAAGTTCATCGCCATCGCCTACCTCGCGCTGAGCGTGCAGCACCAGGTGGCGATGTCGGCACACCGGCGGCACCAACTCTACGAGGCGGTGGAATTCATCGGGCGCTGGTCGATGATCGATGTTTTCGTGGTTGCGATCCTGTCGTCTCTGGTGCAGCTCGATTTCGCGGCTTCCATCAATCCGGGGATCGCGGCGGTCAGCTTTGCGCTTTCCGTGGCCTTTACAATGATCTCGGCCCAGAGCTTCGACTCGCGGCTTATCTGGGACGTAGACGGGGAGTAGCGAGCGATGACTGAACCGCGCCCGGCGGAAATGCAGATCGAGGGGCCCAAGCGGTCCATCTGGCGGAACCTGTCGCTGACGTGGCTGGTGCCGATCCTGGCGCTCGCGGTAACGCTCGGCATCGCCTGGAAGAGCTTCTCCGAGCGCGGCTCGCGCATCGAGATCACCTTCGAGAACGCCGCCGGCATCGTCGCCGGCGAGACCTCGATCCGCTACCGCGACGTCGACATCGGCGTGGTCGAGGACGTCGCGTTCTCGTCCGACCTGACCTCGGTGCTGGTGAAGGCGCGGGTCGACAACAACGTGGCCTCGTCGCTGCCCGACGACGCGCAGTTCTGGGTCGTCCGGCCCGAGGTCAGCGCCTCGGGCATCACGGGGCTGAACACGGTGCTCTCGGGCGTCTATCTCGAGGCGGCGTTCGAGCCGCAGGCGGGGGCCGAGGCCACCCGTTTCACCGGGCTCGATTCCGCGCCGCTGGTGAAGCCGGGGATGGAGGGCACGCGCATCGTGCTGCGCGCCGCCAACGGCAGCATGCTCTCGGCCGGGGCGCCGATCCTGCACCAGGGCGTCGAGGTCGGCCGCATCGAGACGCCGAGGCTGCTCGATTCCGGCAAGGGGGTCATCGCCGACGCCTTCATCGAGGCTCCCCATGACAAGCGCATCACCACCGCGACGCGGTTCTGGAACACCTCGGGTTTCAACGTGAACTTCGGACCGGGCGGGCTCGACCTGTCGGTGGGCTCGCTGTCCTCGCTGCTGCGTGGCGGCGTCGCCTTCGACACGGTGTTCTCCGGCGGCAGCCCGGTTGGCTCGCGCTACGTCTTCGACCTCTTCGACGACGAAGGCGCGGCCCGCGACAGCGTGTTCAGCGAGACGCTCGACAACGCCGTGGACCTGGTCGTCGAGTTCGACGAGAGCGTGCGCGGTCTCGAGGCGGGCTCCTCGGTCACCTATCGCGGCCTCAAGGTCGGCTCGGTCACCGGCATCGGTGCCTTCATCGACGACACCAGCGGCCGTCAGCAGGTCAAGCTGCGCGCGTCGATCCAGATCGACCCGCGTTCGCTCGGGCTCGACGCCGACGCGCCGCAGGCCGAGACCATCCGCTTCCTCTCCGAGGCGGTGCAGGGCGGTCTGCGCGCGCGGCTGGCCTCGCAGGGGCTGTTCAGCAGCAACCTGATGATCGAGCTGGCCGAAATCCCCGACGCCGCGCCCGCCGCTCTTGGCATCTTCGACACCGAGGCGCCGGTGCTGCCCTCGGTGGCCTCGGACCTGCCGGATGTCGCTGCCACCGCCGAGGGGCTGTTCAAGCGCGTCGACAACCTGCCGGTCGAGGAACTGATGGAGCAGGCGGTCGCCACCCTGCGCGCCATCGAGAGCTTTGCCAGCGACGAGAACCTGCGCAGCGTGCCGGGTGCGGTCACCGGCCTGCTCGACGACGCCCGCGGTGTGATCGGCAGCGACGAGGTCCAGGCCCTGCCGGGCGAGCTCAACGCCACAGTCTTGGAACTGCGCGGCATCATCGAGGACCTGCGCACCGCCGACCTGGTGGGCAAGCTCGCCGAGACGCTGGAAAGCGCCACTGCCGCCGCCGACACGGTGACCGGCGTGGCGGACGACCTCTCGGGCGCCACCTCCGATGTGCCGGCGCTGGTCGAGGATTTCCGCCAACTGGTCGAGAAGGCCAACTCGCTGGATCTCGAAGGCTTCGTGTCCGAGGCCTCGGCCCTGCTCGACAGCGCCGACCGTCTGATCGACAGCGACGACGCCCGCGCCCTGCCGGGCAGCATCGGCGACGCGCTGGACGAGATCCGCGCCGTGCTTGCCGAACTGCGCGAGGGCGGGGTGGTCGAGAACGCCAACGCCACGCTGGCCTCGGCCAGCGACGCCGCCGCGGCCATCGAGGAGGCGGCGCAGAGCCTGCCCAGCCTCTCGGCCCGGATCGAGAGCCTCGTCAGCGAGGCCGAGGTGGCGGTCCGGGGCTACGGCGAGAACTCGAGCTTCAACCGCGAGACCGTGGCGGCACTGCGCGAAGTGCGCGAGGCCGCCGAGGCGCTCACCAAGCTCGCCCGCCAGATCGAGCGCAACCCCAACTCCCTGCTATTTGGACGGTAACCCATGAGCTTCAAGTTTCATCGCATCCTGCCCTTCGCCCTGATCCTTGCCGCCTGCGGGGCCGAGCCGCGCTACCTCATCGACCCGCCGGTGCAGTCCGGCACCAGCCGCCTGCAGGTCTCCACCCTCGAGGTGATGGACGTGTCGCTGCCGGCCTATGCCGAGGCGTCCGAGATCCTGCTCGAGGGCGAGGACGGGGCGCTGACGCAGGTCGACAACGCGCTCTGGGCCGACGATTCCCGCCGCGCGGTGACGCTGGCCATCGCCGAGCAGATCGGCCGGGCGTCCTCGGCCGCGGTCGCGCCGGAGCCCTGGCCGCTCGAGGAGGACGCGCAGGCGCAGGTGCACGTGTCGGTGTCGCGGATGGTGGCGCGGGCCAACGGCACGCTGTCGCTCGACGGGCAGTTCGCGGTGTCGTCCTACGACCGCGTGGTGCGCGAGCGCATCCAGCGTTTCGCGATCACCGTGCCGATGGCAAGCGCCGATCCCGCGGGCATCGCGCAGGCCACCGGAGCCGCCATCGCCGAGCTCTCGTCGCAGATCACCGCAAGCCTCTCGCGCTGAGCGAGGGGCCGGGGCGCCCGCGGGGCGCGCCTTTTGGTCAGGCCTTGATGTCAGGATGGCTCGCGAAAGGCGCGTCGCGCTCAGCCGCGCGAGTCCGGCAGCGAGATGTTGGCGACCTGCTCGGCGATCGGATCGGTCGAGAGCGGGTGGCACTCTTCCGCGTAATCCGCCGTGTCCATCATCCGCTCCCAGCGGCCGCGCCGGTAGACCTCGAGCGCGCCGAACTGGGCCTTGTAACCCATCTTGGGCGAGCCCGGCACCCAGTAGCCGAGGTAGACATACGGCAGCCCCGCCTCGCGGGCGATCTCGACATGGTCGAGGATCATCCACGTGCCAAGGCTCTTTCGCTGCAGCTCGGGCTCGTAGAACGAGTAGACCATCGACACGCCGTCATCGAGCACGTCGGTCAGGCATACCGCCTTGAGCGCGCCGCTCTCGCGGTCGGTGTATTCCACCACACGCGACCGGATCGGCGTTTCTTCGACCATCGCGGCGAACTCGAAGATATCCATGTCGGCCATGCCGCCATCGGCGTGGCGGGCGTCGAGATAGCGGCGGAACAGCGAGAACTGGTCCTCGGTGGCCCAGGGGCTCGAGGCCCGGCGCGCGAGGTTGTCGTTGCGGCGGAGCGTGCGGCGCTGGCTCTTGGTGGGCTCGAACCGGCGCACGTCGATGCGGGCCGAGAGACAGGCGGCGCAATCCGAACAGGACGGCCGGTAGAGCACGTTCTGCGAACGACGGAATCCCTGCTTCGAGAGGCTGTCGTTCAGCTTCTCGGCGTTGTCGCCCTGAAGGGCGGTGAAGAGCTTGCGCTCCATGCGTCCCGGCAGGTACGGGCAGGCCTGCGGGGCCGTCACATAGAATTGCGGCGCAAGCGGCAGCGAATGGCGCATATCGATCCTGTCGGCTGTTCCGGAGAAAAACGTAGCAACGAATCGAAGACCCGCCAACCCCCCCGAAAATAGGGAGCCGGCGGGCCAATTCAAATCACGCGGAGGTGCGTCGGGCGGAGGCAGCTGGCGGCGCCCAGGCGCCGCCCCGGATCATGCCCGCTTGTTGAGCGCCGTGGTGCCCAGCAGCAGGTCCGACAGGCCCTGGCCGCGCTCGGTGGCGAACATGCAGACGATCGAGACGATCTGCAGCGGGGCGACCGACACGGCGACGGTGTAGCCCAGCGTGTGCATGAAGGCCTGCCCGAAATCGAGCTTCTCGCCGCGCCAGTCGCGGAACTCGATGGCCATGAGGCGCATGCCCCAGGTGGCCGAGCCGTTGGCGATGGTCACCACGCGGTAGGCGAAGCTGATCACCATCCAGAATGCGAGGAAGAAGAAGGCGCCGAGGAAGGCGGTGAAGGCCAGTGCGATGAAGACCAGGATCGCGACGATGATCGAGTCCACGATCCACGCGAGACCGCGCTTGAGGGTCACGCTGTCGTAGAAGGCGCTCTGGCGCACGGGGTCGGGAAGTTGCGAATAGGATCCGTCGGTGAACATCCGGGCTCTCGTCTGGGGGGCGGGGATAAGGTTACGTGGAGTGTAGCCCATGGCCCCGGGGTGGGGCCATGGGGGGGGACGCGCTCAGGCGTCCTCTTTCTCGTCTTCCTTCACGTCGCGGGCGTTGCGGGCGCGATCGTCCATGAACTGGTCGAACTCTGCCTTGTCGCGGGCCTCGCGCAGACGCTGGAGGAAGTCCTCGAAGCTCTTCTGCTCGTCCTCGAGCCGGCGCAGCGTATCGAGCTTGTAGGCGTCGAAGGCGGCGTTGCCCGAGGGCCGCATCGCGTTGAAGCCGTGACGATAGGCGTGACGGTCAGGACGGTGGCGGCAGGATTTTCCGAACATGCGTTTGCTCCAGATCATGTATGCGAGAAGGCCAAGTCCGATCGGCCAGAAGAAAATGAAGCCAAGTACCATGGCCACGATCCAGGCGGGTCTGCCGCGCTCGTCGAGCCATGCCTCGGCGCGCTTGAGCCACCCGGGATTGGCGGGGCGGTCTTCATAGTGCACAGCGGCGGTCATTGCGGTGTCCTTTGTCTCTCGTTGTTCAATGTGAATGTCTTTCACATTATGCTAGATCGGAACCCGGACGGTGCTTATCAAGGGTCGATGTGAAGGTTTTTTACATTCACCTGAAGAGAGGTTAATTTTCAGCGCCTTAAAGGCATATCTGCACGATCACATCGGGATCGGACGCTGTTCCTCGATCGCCTCCATGGCGAAATACGAGGTCACGGTCTCGAGCTCGATCTCCTCGATCAGGCGCTTGTAGACCTCGTCATAGCTGTTCATGTCGCGGGTGATGATCTTCAGCAGGTAGTCGTATTCGCCGCCGATCCGGAAGAAGTCGATGACATCCGGGATCGCCGAGACATGGGTGCGGAAGCGCTTCAGCCAGGCGGCGGAGTGGTGCCGCGTCTTGATCATCACGAAGACCACCAGCCCTGCGCCCAGCTGGTTGCGGTCCAGCACCACCGTGTGGTTGCGGATGACGCCGGCGGCGTCCAGCGCCTTGAGCCTCCGCCAGCAGGCGTTCTGCGACAGGCCGACACGCTCGCTCAGTGCGCGCTGCGAGAGCGAGGCGTCGCGTTGCAGTTCGGCGAGGATGCGGTGGTCAATGTGATCGAGTTTTAGAGACATTATTGGATCATATGATAGAAAATTGTGGCTTGGAAGGTGAAAATATGTGAAGTCTTCTCGATTTCGCGGTGACATATTGGTTGCCAGACCTTCCCCGAAACGAGATGCTAATGGCCCCCCTCGACGACTTCGCCCTTTCGCTCAAGCGCCCGGATCTGCCGCAGTGGTTGCGCGCCGGGCTGATCGGGGAGAACGCGACCATCGACGGGCCATTCGGGCCGAAGCCGCTGGTCTACGCCGATTACGTGGCCTCGGGGCGGGCGCTGGCCCAGGTCGAGGATTTCGTGCGCGACCGGGTGCTGCCCTATTACGCCAACAGCCACACGCAGGCGTCGTTCTGCGGCGCCTATGCCACCCGCCTGCGCGAGGCGGCGCGGGCCGAGATCGCGCGCATGACCGGTGCGGGCGAGGGCATGAGCGTGGTCTTCACCGGCTCCGGCAGCACCGCGGGCATCAACCGCATCGTCGGCCTGCTCGACATTCCCGCGACGCTCGCGGCGGGTGGCCGGGTCGTGGTGCTGGTCGGGCCCTATGAGCACCATTCCAACCTGCTGCCGTGGCGCGAGACCGGCGCCGAGGTCGTGGAGATTCCCGAGGCGGGCGAGGGCGGTCCGGACATGGCGGCGCTCGAGCGTGCGCTCGTGGCTGCGCAGGGCGCGGCCCTGGTGGTGGGCAGCTTCTCGGCCGCCTCCAACGTCACCGGCATCGTCACCGACACCGACGCGGTGACGCGGCTGCTGAAGCGGCACGGCGCGCTCGCGGTCTGGGATTTCGCCGGCGGCGCGCCCTACGTGCGGATGCGCATGGAGCAGAGCACCGATGCCGAGAAGGACGCCATCGTCTTCTCGCCGCACAAGTTTCCCGGCGGCCCCGCCGCGTCGGGCGTCATGGTGCTGCGCGACGCCATCGCCCGCCGCCGCACGCCGACCCTGCCGGGCGGCGGCACCGTGAGTTTCGTCTCGCCGTGGGGGCATCGCTATTCGGAGAGCCTCTCCCATCGCGAGGAGGGCGGCACGCCCAACGTCATCGGCGATATTCGCGTGGCGCTGGTCATGCTTGTGAAGGAAGCGCTGGGGCAGGACTGGCTCGACGCCCGGCAGACGGCGCTCCGGGCCCGGGCCGAGGCGGTCTGGCGCCACAATCCGCGGATCGAGATGCTGGGGCTGCAGCGCCCCGATGCGCTGCCGATCTTCTCGTTCCGGGTGCGCGACGGTGAGGGCGGGCTGGTGCACCACCAGTTCTTCACCCGGCTGCTGTCGGACCTGCACGGCATTCAGGCCCGCGGCGGCTGCGCCTGCGCGGGTTCCTACGCGCACCGGTTGCTGGGGCTCGACGAGGCGGCCTCGGACGCGATGTTCGCCGCGCTCGAGCGGGGCGAGGAAATGTCCAAGCCCGGCTGGGTACGGCTCAATCTTTCGGCCCTGATGACCGACGAAAAGGCCGATATGATCATCCGGGCGGTGGACAATCTGGCCCGCGAGGCCCCAGACTACCGGTCACGTTACGAGTGTGACCCGTCAACCGCCCGTTTTGCGCCTGCCCCGACCGAAGCCGCGAGCCTGGTCTCCTGATGCGGGCCAGCCGTGACTGCCGCCTGTGCCGTGCGCGGGCGACGCAGCGCAAATCGCGGGCGGTGCCGGGATGCCCCGGGGCGGACGCCGGGGGCGGGGTGGCGCGGGCATCGACATGCCGGCGCCCATCCCCTAGACCTTGCGCATCGGTTTCCGGGCGGAACACCCAGCTTGATGCTGAAACGAAACATGATTTTCTCGTAGGATGTCTCTGAGGATGATTCGTATGCAAACGAACGACGCATCAACGTACGGCGCATCGCCGATCGACGGTCAGGGCCTGGACGTGCTCGAAGCGCGGCTGCGCGAGGACCTCGAGTTCCTGTGCTACCCCGGCAAGGACTGGGTGCCCGCGCGCGAGGGTGTGACGGACGTGGTGATCATCGGCGGCGGCATGTGCGGCATGGTGGCGTGGATGGGCCTGACCTCCGGCGGCGTCCGCAACATCCGCGTGCTCGACCGCAGCCCCGAGGGCTTCGAGGGGCCGTGGCTGAATTACGCCCGCATGGAGACGCTGCGCTCGCCCAAGGTGCTGACCGGCCCGGCCTTCGGCCACGGCGCGCTGACCTTCCAGGCGTGGTTCCGGGCGCAGTTCGGCACCGAAGCGTGGGAGACGCTCGACAAGATCCCGCGGCCGCAATGGATGGAGTACCTGCGCTGGTACCGCAAGGCGGCCGGCGTGCCGGTCGAGAACGGCGTCTCGGTCGACAAGGTCGAGCCCGAGGGCGACCTGCTCCGGCTCACCGTCTCCGGCGCCGAGGAGGGCACGATCCTCTGCCGCAAGCTGGTCTTCGCCACCGGCCGCGACGGCACCGGCGGGCCCAACATCCCGGGTTTCGTGCAGGGGCTGGACCGGCGGTTCTGGGCGCACAGCGCCGATGACATCGATTTCGACACGCTGCGCGGCAAGCGCGTGGCGGTGATCGGGGTGGGGGCTTCGGCCGTGGACAACGCCGCCGAGGCGCTCGAGCATGGCGCCGCCGAGGTCCGCCACCTGATCCGCCGCAAGGAGATGCCGACCGTCAACAAGATGATGGGCATCGGCTCCTATGGGTTCACCGCCGGGTTCGCGGGGCTGCCCGACGAATGGCGCTGGCGCTTCATGCAGTACAGTTTCTCCACGCAGACGCCGTCGCCGCATGGCTCGACCCTGCGGGTCAGCCGCCATCCCAACGCCTATTTCCACTTCGGCAAGGCCACGAAGACCATCGAGCAGCACGGCGACGAGATCGAGATCCGCTTCGCCGACGGCACCAGCCACCGCTGCGATTTCGTCATCCTCGGCACCGGTTTCATCATCGACCCGATGGCGCGCACCGAATTCGGAGAGGTTGCAGGCCGCATCCAGCTCTGGCAGGACGTCTACACCCCGCCCGAGGGTGAGGAGCAGGCCGATCTTGGCCGCTTCCCCTATCTCAACGAGGATTTCACCTTCCGCGAGAAAGTCGCGGGCGAGGTGCCATGGCTGAAGAACGTCTATTGCTTCAACTACGGCGCATCGGCGAGCCTCGGGAAGGTCTCGGGTGACATCCCGGGTGTCTCGGAAGGCGCAGCGTGGCTCGCCAGGGCGATGGCGGCGACGCTCTACGCCGAGGATCTGGAAACACACTGGCAGGCAATGCTGGATTACGACACGCCGGAGCTCGACGGGACGGAATGGACCGAGACCGAGCTGGCTTCGGCCAAAGAAGGGCAGGTTGCATGAGCATCTTCGACACCACCACTCTGAGCGCAGCGGGCGTCACCCCGGGCAGCGCCACGGCCGCCGCCACCGAGACCCGCGCCAACATCATTGAGGCCACGCAGGCCGCCGAGGACGCGGTGCTGACCCCCAAGGACCCCGGCGCCTTCCCGCACCCGCTGCGTGCGGCGCTGGCCGCCCGCGTCGCCGCGCTTGGCGGTGAACCGGCGCTGGCTGAGCGCTACGCCGCCCGCGCGGGCGGCAGCGCCGCTCTCGCCGATCCGGCGCAGGACGGCACCGACCAGGGGCTGTCTCACCTGATGGCCTTCGTCGACAAGGTCGCCAACGACACCCGCAACATCGACGCTCAGGACATCGCCGGGCTGCAGACCGCGGGCGTGTCGGACGCCGACATCGTGCGCCTCTGCGAGCTCGTCGCCTTCCTTGCCTACCAACTGCGCGTGGTCGCCGGACTGCGTCTGATGACCGGAGCCGCCGCATGAGCCGCATCGTCCACAAGTTCACACGCACCGTCCCGCAATGGCAGCCGCGCGTCACGCCGGTGAAGCTCGACGAGGCCACGCCCGAACAGCTCGACGCGCTGAGCGTGACGCCCTCGAACACCAAGGTCTCGGCCTACGTTCTGACGCTGGCGCATGACGTCGAGAGCCTCAAGGTGCGCTCGCCGCTGTTCAACGCCATCATGTACGACGCCGGCGGCATGTCCCGCGCCGAGCGCGAGGTGGGGGCGCTGGCGGCCTCGATGGTCAACCGCTGCATCTACTGCGCGGCGGTCCACGCCGACCGCCACGCCAAGCTCGAGAAGGACACCAGCGTCACCGACGAGCTCTTCGCCAAGGGCGAGAACGCCGACCTGAGCCCGCGCAACCGGGTGATCTTCGACTTTGCCCGCAAGCTTTCGGAAGCGCCGGTAGGCGCCACGGCCGAGGACATGGCGGCGCTGCGCGAGGCGGGGCTCTCCGAGGAAGAGATCCTCGATCTCATCCTGTCGTCGTCGCTCTTCGGCTGGGCCAACCGGCTGATGCACGTGCTGGGCGATCCCGTGCGCGAGGAGGTCTCTGCATGACCGAGGCGCAGGGCAGCCCCTGCCGGATCGGTATCGCAGGCGCCGGCTCCATCGCCTTCGGTTCGGCGGCGCTTCTGCACGTAAACGGTCACCACCCGATGCTGTGGTCGCCCTCGGGGGCGTCCACCGCGGCGCTGGCCGGGGCCCCGCTGACCGCCACCGGCAGCGTCGAGACCTCTTTCATCCCGCGGGTGGCAGGCTCGGCCGAGCAGCTCGTGGCCGAGAACGACGCGATCCTGATCGCGCTGCCGGGCTACGGTCACAAGCCGGTCTTCGACGCGCTGGCACCGCATCTGCGCGACGGCCAGCACGTCATCATCAGCTCGCACGCCTCGTTCGGGGCGGTCTACCTGATGCAGCTCTGCGCCGCGCGCGGCGTGACGCCGACGATCACCGCATGGGGCACCACCGCGGTCACCGGCCGCCGGGGCGAGGGCGCCTCGGTCAAGGTCAACACGGTGCGCAAGAAGGTCGATCTCTGCACCGTGCCCGAGACCCGCAGCGACTGCGCCCGCGCGGTCTGCACCCGGCTCTTCGGCGATGTCTTCGTGCCGCGCGACGGGCTGCTGGCGATCACGCTCTCGAACCTCAACCCGCAGAACCACCTCGGCATCGCGCTTGGCAACATCACCCGGATGGAGCGCGGCGAGACCTGGTCGCAGGGCCAGAACGTCACCCCCAAGGTGGGGTCGCTGCTCGAGGCGCTCGACGCCGAGCGCCTGGCCATCGTGGCGGCGCTGGGGCTGAAGACCAAGACCATCTTCGAACACTTCTCGCAGAGCTTCCACGTTCCCGAGGCCAGCGTCTCGGAGATGAACCAGCAGATGCACGCGCAGGGCAACGGCGGCACCGGACCCGCGACCGCGGACAGCCGCTACGTGACCGAGGACGTGCCCTACGGCCTGCAGCCCACTGCGGTTCTGGGCCGGCTCGCCGGCGCCCCGGCCGAGCTGCACGAGGCGGGGATCAGGATCTTCTCGGCGATGTATGGCCGCGATTTCACCGCTGAGAATGATATACTGAATGCGCTGGAGCTCGACCGCTTCAGCCTGGACGATCTGCGCGAGGCCGCCCGTACCGGTCTTCTGCAGAAGGCGCCCGCTGCGGCGACCTGAACAAAAAACGATACGGATACCCAACCCACAGGGAGACGCGAACACATGACCAAGCTCATCCTCAACCGACGCAAGTTCCTGAACACCGCAGCCGCCTCCGGCGCGGTGCTTGCGAGCCCCGCCTACCTGCGCCGCGCCTACGCCCAGGGCGGCGAGGTCAACATCTGGACCTACAACGACTTCGTGCCCGAGGCCTTCAAGGAGCAGTTCGAGTCCGAGACCGGCATCAAGGTCAACGTCCGCCTCGTCGACGACCAGGGCAAGCAGTTCAACCTGCTGGCAGCCGAGCAGCCGAACCCGACGGTCGACATCATGACCGTCGCCGGCCACCGCTTCCTGCAGTTCATCGACAGCGACCTGCTGGCGCCGCTCGACACCGACCGGCTGAGCAACTGGGGCAAGATCAACCCGACCTTCTCGGAATCCGACTGGGCCACGATCAACGGCGAGAAGTGGGGCGCGCCGATCCTGTCGGGCATGGAGGTGCTGGCCTACAACTCCGAGATCGTCTCGCCCGAGGAAGCCCAGACCTGGGACACGCTGTTCAGCGAAACCTACAAGGGCCAGACCGCCTACGTGATTCAGGACATGATGTCGATCGTCATGCTGATGATGGGTTACGACGGCAACATGGTCGCCTATCTCGACGACCCCGCCAAGGCCGCGGAGATTGTCGAGGAGGCCAAGGCCTTCCTCATCGAGAAGAAGCCGCTGGTGCGCAAGTACTACGACGGCGGCGCCGAGGTGCAGCAGATGTTCGTCAACCAGGACATCGTGCTCGGCCACTCGTGGAACGGCCCGGCGGCGGCGCTGATCAACGACGGCTTCCCGCTCGGCATGGCGATCCCGAAAGAGGGCTCCTACGGCTTCGTCTACACCTACAACATCGCCAAGAACTGCCCGAATCCGGACAACGCCTACACCTTCCTCGACGCCATCCTCTCGAGCCCCGAGATCGGTGCGGCGATGACCAAGGCCTCGGGATTCATTTCGACGTACAAAGATGCGTCGAACCACCTTTCCGACCTCGAAAAGAAATCTACGTCCTTCCCGGACGAGGAGCTGGCGAACCTTCAGTTCTTCCGCGCCGAGGCGAACGAGATGAAATACGGTCTCGTCGATCCCGCCGTGGAAGCGATCAAGGCCGCGTAAACACACTCACGGAGCCTTTCGCCCGCCGCCCGCCGGATATCGATCCGGCGGGCGGTAGACCCCACAGATCCGTCGTCATTCCTGTCGAAAAGGAAGACCCCATGTCCTATGACGCATCCGCGCGGCAGGAACGCGGGACCGTCGCTGCGCATGCCTCCGACCGCACCTTCTGGGGTCGGCTGGCAAGCTGGGCGCCATACCGGGCGCTCGTGCAGGTGGCCACCGCCTCGCCGCGCCGCCAGTTCGTCATCCTCGCCGTCTTCCCGATCCTCTGGGTGCTGACCCAGCACCTCGGGCCGATGCTGCAGATGCTGCGCGTCTCGCTGACCGATGCCTACCCGGTCGCCGCCAACGTCGAGCAGCATTTCACCTTCGACAACTACGTCCGCTTCTTCGGCGACAGCATCTTCTGGATGCCGTTCTTCCGGACCCTGATCTTCGCGGCGGCCTTCACCTTCTGCACGCTGGTCCTGACCTACCCGGTGGCCTATTTTCTCGCCCGTCACGTCAGCCCCAAGAACCGGATGCTGCTGCTTCTGCTGCTGCTGATCCCGTTCTGGGTGGGCGAGATCGTGCGGACCTACGCCATCATGATCCTGCTCGGCAACACCGGGGCGGTGAACATGGTGCTGCGCTGGTTCGGGCTCATCGACCGGCCGATCCCCTTCATGTACACGAGCTTTTCCATGGGCGTGGGCATCGTCTACCTGACCGCGCTCTACATGCTGCTGCCGCTCTACTCGGCGCTCGAGAAGCTGCCGAAATCGCTGAACGAGGCCGCGGCCGACCTCGGCGCGGGGGCCTGGACGCGGTTCCGCAGGGTGACGCTGCCGCTGACGCTCGAGGGCATTTCCTCGGGCTGCACGCTGGTGTTCCTGATCTCGACCGGCTTCTACGCCACGCCGGTCCTGCTGGGCGGGCCCTCGACCACGGTCTTCGCCGAGACCATCGCCGGCTTCTTCCACGTGGCGGGCGACGAGTGGCCCACGGGCGCGGCCTTTGCTGTGATCATGTTCCTCGCGGCGCTGGCGATCACTGCCGGGTTCCAGCGGCTGATGAGCGCGCTGCGGAAGGGAGACACGAAATGACCCGTCACAACCGCATCCTGCTGTCCTGCTTCTACTGGGGCTTCGTCGCCTATGTCTTCGTGCCGCTGATCCTCATGGTCACCATGGGTTTCAAGGACAGCAAGTTCATCGGCTTTCCGATCAAGTCCTGGACGCTGGACTGGTACGCGAGCGTCTTCGCGGACTCCGAGACCATATCGGCCTTCGGCTACTCGGTCGCCATCGCGGTGCTCTCGACCCTGATCTCAGTCGTGGTCGGCACCTGGATCGCGGTGCTGCTCGAGGGCCGCAAGTTCTGGGGCAGGGCGGCGATCTTCGGGATGACCGTGCTGCCGGCGCTGATCCCCGGCATCATCTCGGCCATCGCCTTCCGCATCTACGCCCGCTACCTCGGCATCGAGCCGGGCATGGGCGCCATCGTCTGGAGCCACGCGGTGCACAACGTCCCCTTCGTGGTGCTGGTGGTCATGGCGCGGCTCTCGACCCTGCCTAAAAGCCAGATCGAGGCGGCGCGCGACCTTGGCGCCGACCCGCTGATCGCCTTCCTGCGCATCACCTTCCCCTATCTCGTGCCCGCGATCATGGGGGCGAGCATCTTCTGCCTTCTCCTCAGCTTCGACGACTTCGTGCGCTCGTTCTTCCTGGGCGGCTACGAGCCGACCCTGCCGGTGCTGATCTTCGCCAAGCTGAAATCGGGCATGTCGCCCGAGATCAACGCCATCGCGACCGTGGCGCTCATCCTCACCGCCGTGATCGGCGTCTGGGCCGAGCGTTTCACCCGCCGCATGAACAAGGATAGCTGAGCCATGGCCAATGATCCTCTCGTCCGCCTCGAAGGCGTGACCAAGCGCTTCGGCGAAACCACCGCGCTCGACAACCTGACGCTCGACATCGCGCAGGGCGAGTTCGTGACCTTCCTCGGGCCGTCGGGCTGCGGCAAGTCCACGACGCTGCGCATCCTCGGCGGCTTCGAGCAGCCGACCGCGGGCCGGGTGCTGCTGCGCGGCGAGGACGTCACCAGGCGTCCGCCGGAGAAGCGCAACGTCAACATGGTGTTCCAGGACTACGCGCTGTTCCCGCATATGACGGTGAAGCAGAACATCGCCTTCGGGCTCGAGCTCAAGGGCATGGGCAAGGCCGAGATCGCGCGGCGGCAGGACGAGATCATGTCCTTCCTCGAGCTCACCGCCTATGGCGACCGCTACCCGGCGCAGCTCTCGGGCGGGCAGCGGCAACGGGTGGCGCTGGCGCGCGCGCTGGCACCCGATCCGGCGCTCTTGCTGCTCGACGAGCCGCTGGGCGCGCTCGACGCCAAGCTGCGCGGGCAGGTGCAGCAGGAGCTGAAGTCGATCCAGCGCCGCACCAACAAGACCTTCTTCTTCGTGACCCACGACCAGGAAGAGGCGCTCACGATGTCCGACCGCATCGTGGTGATGAACAAGGGCCGGGTCGAGCAGGACGGCACGCCGGAAGAGCTCTATTTCCACCCGGCCTCGCGTTTCGTGGCCGAGTTCATCGGCGAGACCAACCTGCTGACCGGCGAACTGCGCGGCACCGAGGGCGACGCGGTGGTGATGGACTGGTTCGGCACGACGCTGCGCGGCCACGCGCCGGGCGGGGTACCGCGCGCCGGTGCGCCGATCACCGCCTCGGTGCGGCTCGAGCGGCTGGGCTTCCACGCCGAGCGCCCGGCCACCGCCAACGCGGTGCAGGGCAGGGTGACCGGCAAGACCTTCCTCGGCTCGCGCATGGCGCTCGATCTGACGGTCGAGGAGGCGCAGGGCGCCAGGCTGCGCGCCTACGTGGACGCAGACACCGGCCAGTCGGTCGGCGACGCGCCGGTGTGGATCGGCTGGGACCAGAGCAGCATGGCGGTGTTGCGGGACTGACGGGCCCGGCGAGAGATCGCCCGGGAGAGCGCTCGGTCATGATATGTGCGAGGGGCGGGCCGCCGGGTCCGCCCTTTCTGCTTTTGCAGGCTACCCTTGCGGAGAGATCCGTGCTTCGGGAGCGCTCTACGCTCTACGCTCTACGCTCTACGCTCTACGCTCTACGCTCTGAGCGTATGGAAATGCGCTCTCCGTGGGCCAAGCCAGTGCGGTTGTCGGATCTATGTGCAGTTGGAGAGCAGGTCACCACCACAATGCAGTCTGCCCAAGGCCGCTGCGCTTTGGTGGCGGAGAAGTTCGTCTCTCCTTGCTCCGGGCTCAGTGTCTATGGGGAAAAACTGGGCGTGTTGGGCACAGCCCGGGCAGCGGTATCTGGGATCGGCGCTGGCGACGGATACGGTCGCGGGTCCCGACGCTGGTTTGGAGGTGGTTCCGGGGTCGGCGCCTGAATTCCTCATGCGCCGGCCCTGGGGCCAATTCCTTGAAGAGCCGTTACAGAAAAACGGCCCTTTCGTGGCAGGCTTTCGTCAGCTTGCGCGGCGCTCGTCGAAGCTCAGCGCGATGAACTCGGGCATGTGATCGCCCATGCCCACGACGCCTTTATCCGAGCGGTCGTTGCGGTCGCTACGGTCGTTGCGGCGCGGCGCCGACGGCTTCTCGGCACGCGCAGGCTTGCTCTCTTCCCGCTCGGGCTTCTTCGAGCGCGACCGCACGCGGGTGCTCTTCTTCTCGCCCTGATCCTCCGAGGCGGTGTCCTCGGGCTCGGGCGTGGGGACGGCGGCGGGGGCCGACATGTTCGGCAGTTCGACGCGCGGGATTTCCTTCTGGAGAAGCTTCTCGACATCCTCGAAGTTCTTCTCGTCGCGCGGCGAGACGATGGTGAAGGCCTTGCCCTCGCGCCCGGCACGGCCGGTGCGGCCGATGCGGTGCACGTAATCCTCGGCGTGGCCCGGGACGTCGAAGTTGAACACGTGGCTCACGCTCGGCACGTCGAGCCCGCGGGCCGCCACGTCGGACGCGATCAGCAGACGGATCGAGCCGTCGCGGAACCCGTCCAGCGTGCGCGTACGCTGCGACTGGTCGAGATCGCCGTGGATCGGCTCGGCGTTGTAGCCGTGCTTCTTGAGCGACTTGGCCACGATGTCCACGTCGACCTTGCGGTTGCAGAAGACGATGGCGTTGGTGCACTTTTCGCCTTCACGGTCGATGATCTGGCGCAGCACGTCACGCTTCTCGGTCGCCTCGCGGTCGCGGCGCGATCCCTTGAAGAACACCGCGCCCTGCTCGATGGTCTCGGACGCGGTGGCCTGACGGGCGACCTCGACGCGCTCGGGGTTCGACAGGAAGGTGTTGGTGATGCGCTCGATCTCCGGGGCCATGGTGGCCGAGAAGAACAGCGTCTGGCGGGTGAAGGGCGTGAGCGAGAAGATCCGCTCGATGTCGGGGATGAAGCCCATGTCGAGCATCCGGTCGGCCTCGTCCACCACCATGACCTTGACGTCGGTCAGGATCAGCTTGCCGCGCTCGAAATGGTCGAGCAGGCGGCCGGGGGTGGCGATCAGCACGTCGACGCCCTTGTCGATGAGCTGTTCCTGTTCCTTGAAGCTCACGCCGCCGATCAGCAGCGCCTTGGTAAGCTTCACGTACTTGGCGTAGGTGTCGAAGTTCTCGGCGACCTGCGCGGCCAGCTCGCGGGTGGGGCAGAGCACGAGGCTGCGCGGCATCCGGGCGCGGGCGCGGCCACGGGCGAGCGCGGTGATCATCGGCAGCGTGAAGCTGGCGGTCTTGCCGGTGCCGGTCTGGGCGATGCCCAGAACGTCCTTGCCGGCCAGCGCATGGGGGATGGCACCCGCCTGGATCGGCGTGGGGGTCTCGTAGCCCGCTTCTTCGATGGCCTTGAGAACCTTGGGGTTCAGGTTGAGATCAGAAAATTTGGTCATGTGTGTCCGATTTGGGTGCGGACACTCATCTTGGCCCGCGCATCTGAGGATGGGATCGCGCCCTCTGGGCCCAAGCGTGACTTGGCATGTGCGATCCCGATGGCGCGGCTTGTACCGGAAACAAGGGGGAAAGGTCAATCAGAACGGTCGTTTGATGGGTAATTCGTGGGTTCCGGGGGACAGTCGCCGCATGGTTGTGTGCGGTTTCGGAGCATTCTTCCGCGATTGCCGCGGACAGGGTAATGCCTGACCGGCGCCCGCGGCGGTTGCGACGGCGGGAATTGCGCTCATGGAATCAGGGGATTGCATCAAATGCCGGGAAAATGCCGTGCGCGCAGCACGGCGAAATCCATGCGCCGCTCGCGCAGCAGCCCGTTCCGGGCCAGCGCCCCGATCAGGCGCGGCGTCGCGGTGCAGACCTCGTCGTGGAACCGTTTCAGCGCCGCCTCGCCGCCGCTGTCCTCGATGGTGGCGAAGAGATCGTGGAGGCTGAGCGCCCCCGGCTGGCGCACCTGCGGCTTCAGCTCGGCCCGGTAAGAGCCCTGCGCCAGCCGGAAGCGGTAGAGTCGCAGGAAGTGCTCCCAGTCGGCAGCATGGAAGTGCCCGAACTCGGTGTCGGGCAGGGGCTGCTGGCCGGGGTTCTCGGTGCCGTCGAGCGTGATGTTGTGGATGCGGATCTGCAGCCCCTTCGTGCCGGCGCGGAAGAAAAGCTTGCCCGCGACGTGGCTGAGGAACCCGCCCGACAGGTGCCGGCCCCAGGTCGGGAAACAGTCCTCGGCGGCGGTCCTTCGCGCGGACGGGTCGAGGTGGAAGGCCTTGAAGCGCGTCACCGGGCCCGGACCGGCGAGCGCCTCGACCGGGCGGACCCGGGCGCAGAGGCAGCTTTCCGGCAGCGCGGCCAGCTGCTCGGCCAGCGACCGGGCGGGCAAAAGGAACTCGTCGGTGTCGATATGGGCGAGCCAGTCGACCTCCGGGCGGCGGTTGTTGGCATGGCGGGCGTTGGCGGCCTGCCGCACCTGGTGCTTGTCGGGGCGCCGCCCGCGTTTCTCCCACCAGGCCGCATCGGTGCGGAAGACGCGTAGCTTGGGGTGCGCTTCGAGTACCGCCTGCGCCTCGGGCATGTGCTCGTCGAGGTAGAGATAGACACGGTGCGCGCCGAGCTCGAGATGCCAGGCGGCGAAGTCGAGGATTTCGGGCAGGGGCGCGTTGGTGGTGGTGACGGTGCCCCAGCGCGGCAGGGGCCGGGTGTCGGCGGGCATGGTGCCGGTCACGGCAGGGTCCCGAAAAGACGCCGGACTTCGGCGTCGGGGTCGAAGTCCGCCGTGAGCAGCATGTCGTGGGCGGCGAGCCGTGCGCGCAGCCCGGGGGTGTCGGCGCAGACCTCGTCGAAGAGCAGGCGCAGCCCGGCCTCGCCCTCTTCCTCGAGCAGGAAGGCGATGAGGTTGGCCTGTCCCATCTCGACCCGCTCCGAGCGCGGCCGGTAGGAGCCCTTCTCCTGCCGGAAGGCGAGGTGGTCGCGGAAATGCTGCCACGACGGCGCGTGCAGGTGGGCAAGGCGCAGCGTGTCGAGCCGGGCGCGGTTTGTGGCCTCGAGCCCGTTGTATTTCAGCGTGTGGATGCCGAGGCGGGTGTCGGGGATGCCGGTGCGGGCGAAGATCTTGCCCGAGGTGTGGCTGAGGAAGCCGCCATAGAGATGGGTGCCGAAGGTCGGGTAGATGTCCTGCAGCACCGCCTTGGGCTGGCGGGCGTGGTGATGCGTCAGCTTGAAATGCGAGGGCCAGCCGGTCTCGGGGGCGAGCGCCTCGGCGGGGGCGATGCGGGCGACGGCGTGGCGGGGAGCGACCTCGGCAAGGATGGCGGCGACGGGGCGCTGGGGGAGCAGGAATTCGTCCACGTCGACATGGGCGAGCCAGTCGAGCGTTTCCGTGGTCTCGCGCAGGCAGCGGGTGGCGTTCATCGCCTGCCGCAGCTGGTGGGCCTCGGGGCGGGGCTTGCCGGTGGCCTGCCAGTAGGCGGCGTCGCAGGCGGTGACGTGGAGCTTCGGATGGCGCCGGAGGAAGGTTTGCGTGCCGGGTTCGGGCGCGTCGAGATAGATGTGCAGCGCCTCGGCCCCCAGCGCGAGATGGTGCGCAGCGAAACGCGCGATCTCGGGCAGCGGCGCGCGGATGGTGGCGACGAGCCCCCAGCGCAGCCGGTCGGCGGGGATCTGGCGGCGGTCGACGGGCACGGGGGCGGGGTTGTCGGGCCTGGCCTTGGTCCTGTCGCGGGGCTCTGGCGGAGCGCCCGCGCCGTCGTTCATGCGGGCGGTCCCGGTCCCGGTCTCGGCTGCGGGCCGGGCGGTCTCGGCGCCGCCGCTTCCCTGCATGTTCTCGGCATCGCGTGTCCGCGGCCCGCTCTCGGCGTCATGTGCCATCTGCGCGGCGTTTCCCTCATCGCCTGTTCGCCCGCCCTCAGCCTTTCTGGCCTTTCGGGCGCGCATGGTCATGAGGCGGCGGAAGAGCGTGCGGTCGTCGTGGATCAGCAGGTCGAGCAGGTGATGGGCGAGGGGGCGGATCAGCGGGTCGGCCTCGGCCTCGGTCCAGAGCCTGCCGATCATGTTCACGTCGAGCCCTCCGGAGGCGATGGAATAGGCATCCATCTCCATCGGCAGGGGCGTGTTCGACCGCCGGTCGGCCGGGAAGGGGCGGTCGGGGGGCAGGCCCGAGAACAGCCGCTCGCTCTCGTAGAGCTTCATGGTTCCGAAGAGCACCGTCAGCGCCAGCCCGACGGAGCGCTGCGTGGGCGTTTCGCCATGGTCGCCGAAGGTGGTGACGGAGGAGACCAGCCAGCGCGGGTCGAGACGCGTCAGCAGGTGACAGCCCTGTTCGCGCCAGAGCCGCAGGAAGAGCGCGGGGAGGTGGTCGGGGAAGGTGCGCTTGCGCAGATGCGCGATGAGCAGCGCGTTGAGGAAGACGAGCTCGCTCTGCCCGGTCATCTCGCGGCGCAGGGCGTGGCGTTTGCGGTGATGGCTGGACCGGAAGGGCGGCGCCTCGGCGGGGTCGTCGTCGGGATCGGCGACGATCTGCGCAGCGAGCGGCGCGAGGTCGAGATCCGCGGGGGGCGGCGCCTCGCCCGGGGCGTAGTCGATGGGCGCGCGCCGGCCTTCCATCTGGGTGAGCAGGGCGGCGATGCCGCCGGGCCATGTGGGACGCCTGTCGTTGCTGGTGCTCACGTGCTGCTCATCGGGCCTTGCTCCTCCTGGCGGTGAGAGTGGCCCGGCGTGGCGCACACTGCAATCCGGGCCGTCGGGCCGGGGCCGGGTTTTCGTGCCGGTGGTGCAGCGGCGCCGCGGCCGTGGAGACCTGCGCAAGGGGCCGGGCCGTTCGCTCGCGGGGCGCGCCGGTGGCGCGCGCAGGGGGCGTCGCCCGCGAAGGCGCGGGCTCCACGGCCGTGGCTCGGGTGACGCGTTGGGTCGGACGGGGGAGCGGGTGAAGAGGGGCAGAGCCGCTCGTGGTCGCCCGGCATCGTGGGGCAGCGCTAGTGCGCGTCGGGCAGGCCGCAGGCGTTGCCGTTGCGGATGATGTGCCGCGTCGGCGTGTAGCCCGGGGCCTGAGCGCGCGCAGGAGCAGCCGTCCGAGGGGCACGTAGACCCGCCCGCCGTGGTCCGCGCACCGAGCGGGGGTCTCCGCGGCGGCACGCAGCGGGTCATGGAACGTGCCGAAGGTCGCATTGTCGGCTTGGGCGGGGGTGGCAGGGATGCTTGCGGCGAGGTCCAGCGCGAGGATGCGGACCATTGGGGGCGGTCTCCGTTGGGGGCGATGGGCGGAAGGGGCGGCGAGAGAGGTGAACCGGGCCTGAGAATATCGACCGCGCTGGATTTTCCGGCAGTCCCGCCATGCCCGCCCTGTGACGCCCGTCCGCCCGCGCTGGCTGCCCTGCGTCGCCTCGCCCCGCTGCTCGGGCTTGGCAAGCGCCGCGGTTTGCGGCAGAGCAGGAGCATGACCCGCACCTCGTTCACCCTCACCGCCACCGACGGCGCTGCCCGCACCGGCGTGATCTCGACCCCCCGTGGCGAGATCCGGACCCCTGCCTTCATGCCCGTCGGCACCGCCGCCACCGTCAAGGCGATGATGCCCGAGAACGTGCGCGCGACCGGCGCCGACATCCTGCTCGGCAACACCTACCACCTGATGCTGCGCCCGACCGCCGAGCGCATCGCGCGGCTGGGCGGGCTGCACAAGTTCATGAACTGGGAGCGGCCGATCCTCACCGACTCGGGCGGGTTCCAGGTGATGAGCCTTGCCGCCCTGCGCAAGCTCACCGAGGAGGGCGTCAGCTTCCGCAGCCACATCGACGGCTCCAGGCACATGCTGACCCCGGAGCGCTCGATGGAGATCCAGAGGCTGCTGGGCTCGGACATCGTCATGGCCTTCGACGAATGCCCGGCGCTGCCCGCTGACCGCACGCGAATCGAGGAGAGCATGCGGCTCTCGATGCGTTGGGCGCAGCGTTCGCGCGATGCCTTCGGCGACCGCCCCGGCCACATGCTCTTCGGCATCCAGCAGGGCGGGCTGGAGCCCGACCTGCGCGAGGAGAGCGCCGCGGCGCTGAAGGCCATCGGCTTCGACGGCTACGCCGTGGGCGGGCTCGCGGTGGGCGAGGGGCAGGAGGCGATGTTCGGCTGCCTCGATCATGCGCCGGGCTTTCTGCCCGAGGACAAGCCGCGCTACCTGATGGGCGTGGGCAAGCCCGACGACATCGTGGGCGCGGTGAAGCGCGGCATCGACATGATGGACTGCGTGCTGCCGACCCGCTCGGGGCGCACCGGGCAGGCCTGGACCCGGCACGGCGTGGTGAACATCAAGAACGCCCGCCATTCCGACGACCCGCGGCCGCTGGACGAGCAGTGCAGCTGCCCCGCCTGCACCGGCTATTCCCGCGCCTACCTGCACCACGTCTACCGCGCCGGCGAGATGATCTCGGGGATGCTGCTGTCCTGGCACAACCTGCAGTATTTCCAGGAGATCATGCAGGGCATGCGCGACGCCATCGCCGAGGGACGCTTCGCCGCGTGGGAGGCCGAGTTCGACGCCGGCCGGGCCGAGGGCGACATCGGGCCGCTCTGATCATTTCGCAGGCAGTCTTTGCCCGGTGCTTGAGCGCAGGGCAGCTTGTGCGCGCACGCAGGGGCCTCTGCCGTTGCCGCCACGCGGCAGAGGATTATCTCGGATCGACAAGTCTTGCGGTCCTTCCCCTCTCCCCACCGGACCGCACCACGGAAGGAGACTCTCTTGACCGAAAAACTCTTCACCCCGTTCACCGCAGGCGCCATCGAGCTGTCGAACCGCATCGTCATGGCCCCGCTGACCCGCAACCGCGCCGATGACGACACCGGCGAGGTCGGCGACCTGCATGTCGAGTACTACCGCCAGCGCGCCGGTGCCGGGCTCATCATCACCGAGGCCACGCAGATCTCGCCGATGGGCAAGGGCTACATCCAGACCCCCGGCATCCACACCGAGGCGCAGGTCGCCGCCTGGAAGCGCGTGACCGATGCGGTGCACGAGGCCGGCGGCAAGATCGTCGTGCAGCTCTGGCACGTGGGCCGGATCTCGCACACCTCGCTGCTGCCCGGCGGGCAGGCGCCCGTGGCGCCCTCGGCCATCGGTGCCGGCGCCAAGACCTTCACCAAGGCGGGCTTCGAGGAGACCTCGGTGCCGCGCGCGCTGACCGTCGACGAGATCTCGGCCACGGTCGAGGACTACCGCAAGGCCGCGGCGCTGGCGATCGAGGCGGGCTTCGACGGGGTCGAGGTGCACGGCGCCAACGGCTACCTGATCGACCAGTTCCTCAAGACCGGCGCCAACAAGCGCGAGGACGCCTACGGCGGCTCGATCGAGAACCGCGCGCGCATCCTGTTCGAGGTGCTCGACGCGGTGACTGCCGAGATCGGTGCCGACCGCACCGGCCTGAGACTGTCGCCTTTCGCACCCGCCAACGGCATCAGCGATGACGAGCCGCAGGCGATGAACGAATACGTGGTGAAGAAGCTGAACCCCTACGGGCTCGCCTATCTCCACCTCGTGGAAGGCGCCACCGGCGGCTCGCGCGAGCTTAAGGAGGGCGAGAGCCTCGATGCGCTGCGCGCGCTCTTCGAGGGGCCCTACATGGGCAACAACGGCTATGACCGCGATCTCGCCATCGAGGCGGTGGAGTCCGGCAAGGTGGATCTGGTGGCCTTCGGACGCCCGTTCATCTCGAACCCGGATCTCGTCGACCGGCTGAAGCGCGGTGCCGCGCTCAACAGCGGCGACCAGAGCACCTTCTACGGCGGCGGCTCCGAGGGCTACACCGACTACCCGACGCTGGAAGACGCGGCGGCCTGATCATCAGGCCCGAACGGGCTGCGTGATCCGGGAACCACGAAGGCCGGCCCTCTTCCGTGCGAAGGGGGCCGTGCCGTTCAGGGCGTACGCTCCGGGCTTGTGCGGGTGTGGTCCTTGGCGGTAAAGCAGGGTCCGCACAGTCGGCAAGGAGCCGGATCATGGATTACTCGAAGATGGGTGGGGGGCGCTCCGGTGCCAACGCACCGCGTTACGACCGCCACAAGGAAGCGCCTCAGGGCAAGGGCACTGGCAAGGGCAAGGGGGCCAAGGCTTCCAAGTCCGAACTGCTGGAGCGCATGAAGGCCGCGCAGGACAAGCGCAAGGACGGCTGAGCAATCCCTGCTCGGTCTCTCGCCGCCGACCGGCCCCGCGTGCATCACCCGGGGCCGGCGTCGCGCGCGGGCGCGGTCGCCTGATCACGCGCGCCGAAGATCCCCCACGAACATCCGCCCGACCAACGCACGGTCTGGGTCCGGCCCGATGGACGCAAACCCGTCAGACGCAAACCCGTCAGACAAGGTGCGCGCGGCGCAAAACTTGTCGCGAGCTGCGCTGGACATGCGGGTTTCGTGCAAATGTCACCTTGCGCGCAATGACGCGCTTCGCCACACTGATCCGACCGGAGAAGGGCGTGGTTGATTTCGACAGGACCCGACCCCACCTTTGACTCCGACAAAGGGGACGGCGGGGGTTGCCGGAAGACCGGGACCGGTCCGTCCTGCCAAGACGAAGGAATGCTTATGCAACAGCCCCTCAATTCCTCCTATCCGGTGCTTCCGCTGCGTGACATCGTGGTGTTCCCGCACATGATCGTGCCGCTGTTCGTCGGGCGCGAGAAGTCGGTGAAGGCACTGGAGGAGGTGATGGCGGACGACAAGCAGATCCTGCTTGCCGCCCAGATCGACCCCGCGGTCGATGATCCCGAGAGCGACGGCATCTACCGTGCCGGCGTGCTCGCCAACGTGCTGCAGCTGCTCAAGCTGCCCGACGGCACCGTGAAGGTGCTGGTCGAGGGCCAGAGCCGCGTGCGCATCACCGAATACATCGAGAACGAGGCCTTCTTCGAGGCGCGTTGCGAGTACATCACCGAGATGCCCGGCGATCCCGCCGCCATCCAGGCGCTGGTGCGCACCGTCGGCGAAGAGTTCGAGCGCTACGCCAAGGTTAAGAAGAACATCCCCGAAGAGGCGCTGTCGGCGGTCTCCGAGACCACCGAGCCCGCCAAGCTTGCCGATCTCGTGGCCGGTCACCTCGGCATCGAGGTCGAGCAGAAGCAGGAGCTTCTGGAGACCCTCGCAATCAGCGAGCGGCTCGAGAAGGTCTACGGGCTGATGCAGGGCGAGCTTTCGGTCCTGCAGGTCGAGAAGAAGATCAAGACCCGCGTCAAGTCGCAGATGGAGAAGACCCAGCGCGAGTATTATCTGAATGAGCAGATGAAGGCCATTCAGAAGGAACTCGGTGACGGCGAGGACGGCCAGAACGAGGTCGCCGAGCTCGAGGCGCGCATTGCCGAGACCAAGCTCTCGAAAGAGGCTAAGGAAAAGGCCGAGGGCGAGCTCAAGAAGCTGCGGAACATGTCGCCCATGTCCGCCGAGGCCACGGTCGTGCGCAACTATCTCGACTGGATGCTGTCGATCCCGTGGGGCACCCGCTCGCGCGTCAAGAAGGACCTGAACAAGGCCCAGGAGATCCTCGATCACGACCACTACAGCCTCGAGAAGGTCAAGGAGCGGATCGTCGAGTATCTCGCCGTGCAGGCGCGCAGCCAGAAGCTGAAGGGCCCGATCCTCTGCCTCGTCGGCCCGCCGGGCGTCGGCAAGACCTCTCTCGGCAAGTCGATGGCGAAAGCCACCGGGCGCGAGTTCATCCGCATCTCGCTGGGTGGCGTGCGTGACGAGTCTGAGATCCGCGGCCACCGCCGGACCTACATCGGCTCGATGCCGGGCAAGATCATCCAGGCGCTGAAGAAGGCCAAGACCACGAACCCGCTCATCCTTCTCGACGAGATCGACAAGATGGGTCAGGACTTCCGTGGCGACCCGGCTTCGGCCATGCTCGAGGTGCTGGACCCCGAACAGAACTCGACCTTCGTGGACCACTATCTCGAAGTGGAATACGACCTGTCGAACGTGATGTTCGTGACCACGTCCAACAGCTACAACATGCCCGGCCCGCTGCTTGACCGGATGGAGATCATCCCGCTCTCGGGCTACACCGAGGACGAGAAGCTCGAGATCGCCAAGCGTCACCTGCTCGACAAGGAGGTGAAGGCGCACGGTCTCAAGAAGGGCGAGTTCTCGGTCAGCGACGGCGCGATCACCGACATCATCCGCTACTACACCCGCGAGGCGGGGGTGCGGAACCTCGAGCGCGAGATCGCGCGGCTGGCACGGAAGTCGGTCACCAAGATCGTCAAGAAGGAGGCCGACCACGTTGACGTGACCTCCGAGAACCTCGACGACTTCCTTGGGGTCCGCAAGTTCCGCTACGGCCTGGCCGAGGAAGAAAGCCAGATCGGTGTCGTCACCGGGCTCGCCTACACCTCGGTGGGCGGTGACCTGCTGCAGATCGAGGCGCTGCGCCTGCCGGGCAAGGGTCGGATGAAGACCACCGGCAAGCTCGGCGACGTGATGAAGGAGAGCATCGAGGCCGCGTCCTCCTACGTGCGCTCCATCGCGCCGCAGATCGGGGTCAAGCCGCCGCGCTTCGACAAGTGGGACATCCACGTGCACGTGCCGGATGGCGCGACGCCCAAGGACGGCCCCTCGGCGGGTCTGGCCATGGTGACGGCGATCGTCTCGGTGCTGACCGGGCTGCCGGTGCGCAAGGACATCGCCATGACCGGCGAGGTCACCCTGCGCGGCAACGCCTCCGCCATCGGCGGGCTGAAGGAGAAGCTGCTCGCGGCGCTGCGTGGCGGGATCAAGACCGTTCTCATTCCCGAAGAGAACGAGAAGGATCTGGCCGAGCTGCCCGACAACGTGAAGGAGGGGCTCGAGATCATCCCCGTCAAGCACGTGTCGGAAGTGCTGAAGATCGCGCTGATCGGCGAGCCCCAGGCCGTCGAGTGGGACGAGGAGGCCGAAGAGGCCGCCGCGGCCCTCGCCAAGACCGAGGGCAATGCGACAGGCGCCACGGCGCACTGATCGCAGCCGCCTGACAGCGAAGCACAAGGAAAGGGCGCCGTGGATCTCCGCGGCGCCCTTTTTCTGTGTCCCTTCGGGAAGGTCGGGGCGGGGTCAGAACCCCAGCGCCATGCCGTCCTTGCGGGTGTCGCTGCCACCCGCCAGCAGGCCGCGCTCGTGGTCGATCATGATCGCCTGGCTGCCGCCGATGGGGCTGGTCTGCACCGAGAGCTTGTGCCCGCGCGCCTCGAGATCGGCACGAGCGGTGGCCGACACCGCCGGTTCGATCTGCAGCACGCCGCCGGTGGCGAAGCTGCGCGGCGCATCCATCGCCGCCTGCAGGTCGAGGCCGAGGTCGAAGACGCCGGACAGGAACTGGCCGTGTCCCGCCGCCTGGTACTGCCCGCCCATGACGCCGTAGGGCATGACCGGCACGCCGTCCTTGCAGACCATGCCGGGGATGATCGTGTGCATCGGGCGTTTCTTCGGTGCGATGGCGTTGGGGTGGCCTTCGATCAGCCGGAACGAGGCCCCGCGCGAGTGGAAGAGCACGCCGGTCTGCGGGTCGAGCCGGGTCGAGCCGAAGCCGTGGAAGATCGAGTTGATGAAGGACAGCGCGTTGCCGTCACGGTCGACGACGCTGAGATAGATCGTGTCCTTGTGCTCGGGCTCGTCCCAGAGCGAGGGCGGCAGGGCCCGGGTGAGATCGATGCGCGCGGCGAGCGTGTCGACCACCTCGTCCGAGAGCAGCGTCTCGGTTACGCCGGGACAGGAGGCGGGATCGCCGATCAGCGCATCGCGGTGGTAGTAGGCCAGCTTGGTGGCCTCGGCGTGGATGTGGATGCGGTCGGCCTCCGACAGGCCCTCGCCCATGTCGAACTTCGACAGGATGCGCAGGATCAGCAGTGCGGCAAGTCCCTGGCCGTTGGGCGGGCATTGCAGGACGTCGTAGCCCGCGTATTGCGACGAGATCGGCTCGACCCAGTGGGCGGCGTCGCGGGCGTCGTGGAAATCTTCCTCGGTCTGCAGACCGCCGAGCGACTTCAGGTGCGCGGCCATCTTCGCGGCGGTCTCGCCCTCGTAGAAGCCCGCGGCGCCCTTGGCCGCGATCTCGCGCAGGCGCGCGCCGATCAGCGGCTGCGCGTGCATCTGCCCGACCTTGGGGGCGGCCCCGCCCGGCAGGAAGATCTTGGCGGCGTGCTCGTCCCTGGCCACCAGCGATGCGGTCGCCGCCCAGTCCATCGCCACGCGCGGGGTCACCGGGTAGCCGTTCTCGGCGTAGTGGATGGCGCGGGCGAAGAGCCGGTCGAGCGGCATGGTGCCGTGATCGCCATGCAGCAGGCACCATGCCGAGATCGCGCCGGGAATGGTCACCGAATGCGGGCTGGTCTGCGGGATCTCGTCGGTGAGCCCGCTGGCCTTCAGCGCCTCGACCGTGGCGGCGGCGGCGGCGCGGCCCGAGCCGTTCAGGGCTTTCACCTTGCCGCCCTTCGGCGCGTAGAGCGCGAAACAGTCGCCGCCGATGCCGGTCATCAGCGGGTCGACCACGCATTGCACCGCCACTGCGGCGATGGCCGCGTCCACAGCGTTGCCACCGCTCGAGAGGATGTCGAGACCCGCCGCCGTGGACAGCGGATGCGACGTCGCGATCATCGCTTGCGAGGCGAGGGTGCTGGGACGCCGGGCGGAGAAAAAGTCGAACATTGTATTCTGTCCTGGTTGTTGGCTTCGGGTTCCGTGAGTGATGTATGACCCTTAGCGGATTTCAGGGGTCTGTGCCCCCTTTGATGTGAGCGGGTGAAGGCAGGCGACGGCCCGACCGGCATCGAGGGCGCCGAGCTGTGGGTCGCGCAGCCGGCAGTCGTCCCGCGCCGCCGGGCAGCGCGAGGAAAACCGGCATCCCTTCGGCAGGTCGAGCGGGCTCGGGATCTCGCCCGGAAGCGGCTCGGGGATCGGCTCGAAGAACTGCGGTGCGGCGGCGCGCAGGGCCGCCGAGTAGGGGTGCGCGGGCGCCTCCAGCACGGCGTCGGTGGGGCCGGTCTCGACGATGCGGCCGAGGTACATGATCGCGATCTCCTCGCAGAGATAGCTTGCGACGCCGAGGTCGTGGGTGATGAAGACCAGCGTCAGCCCCATGTCGCGCTGCAGCCCCTGCAGCAGCGTCAGAAGCTGCGCCTGGGTCGAGACGTCGAGCCCCGAGACTGCCTCGTCCGCCACCAGCACCGAGGGCTCGGACGCAAGCGCGCGGGCGATGGCCACGCGCCGGACCTGGCCGCCGGAGAGCCCCGAGGGGTAGCGGTTGGCGGCATCCCTGGGCAGGCCCACCCGGTCGATGAGCTCCGCCACACGTGCGGCTTCCCCGGATTTCGGCACGATGCCGAAATGGCGCAGCGGCTCGGCGATGAGCTGGCCCACGGTCATGCGCGGATCGAGCGAGCCGCGCGCATCCTGATAGACCATCGCCACGTCGCGGGCGAAGGCGGTGCCATGGGCGCGGGCCTCGCGGATCGGCTTGCCGCGGTAAAGCGCCCGGCCGCCGCTGGGCGCGTCGAGCCCCAGCAGCACGCGCAGCAGCGTCGACTTGCCCGAGCCGGACTCGCCCACCAGCGCGATGGAGGCGCCCTGCCGCACGGTGAGCCGCACGCCGTCGAGGGCGCGCAGCCCCACGGTGTCGCGGCTGAGCAGCCCGCGGCCGGGTTTCGGCACGGCGAAGACCTGCTCGACCTCGATCAGTTCGAATACCGCCGGGGCGGGCGCGTGCCGGGTCTCGGTCGGGGCGCTTTGGATCTGGGCCATGGTCATTCCGGATTCCAGCAGGCGAATTGGTGGTCGAGCGGGCCCGTCGCATCGTCGCGCGCGGGCACCAGCGGCGGCGCCTCACCGGCGCAACGGGGCAGGGCGCGCGGGCAGCGGGTGGCAAAGCGGCAGCCCACGGGCATCTCGCTGTGCGGCGGCACCGTGCCCTCGGGGGCGGTGAGGTCCTTGCTGCCGATCTCGAGCACGCAGGACTTGAGCTGGCGCGTGTAGGGGTGACGGCTGCGTTCGAGCACCTCGCGCGAGGGGCCGCTTTCCACCACCTGACCGGCATAGAGCACGACGATCCGGTCGCAGGACTGGCTGGCGAGCGCGAGGTCGTGCAGCACGAAGATGCAGCTCGCGCCCCGGGCCCGGGTCTGGGCCAGGATCAGCCGCACGATCTGCGCCTGGATCGTCACGTCGAGCGCCGAGGTGGGCTCGTCGGCGAGCAACAGGTCGGGGTTTCCGGCCAGCGCAATCGCCACCATCACCCGCTGCTGCATGCCGCCCGAGAGCTGGTGCGGGAAGGCGCTCATGCGGCCGTCGGGGTCGTTGATGCCGACCGAGGTGAAGAGCTCGACCGCCTTGGCGCGCGCCTCGGCCCGCGACAGGCCCAGCGTGCGGCGCAGCGTCGTGGTGAGCTGGCGCCCCACGGTGTAGGACGGGTTCAGCGCGGAACCCGCGTCCTGGAAGATCATCGACAGCCGCGAGCCGCGCAGCCGCACCATGCGGCGCTCGGGCAGGGCAAGCAGGTCACCCGCGCCGTCAAGCTCGGCCCGGCCCTCGACCCTTGCGCCGTCGAGAAGGCGCATCAGTGCGGTCGCGATGGTCGACTTGCCGGCGCCGCTTTCGCCCACCAGCGCCAGCGTCTCGCCGCGCCCGAGCGAGAGGCTCACCCGGTCGAGGATCTTGGCGGCGCCGCGATGTACGGTCAGCCCCTCGAGCCGCAGGATCGGCTCGGCCGCGTCCTGCGTGGTGACGGGGTGGGAGGTCATGTCGTTCATGCGCCCCTCCGCAGCTTGGGGTCGAATTCCTCGCGGATGCCGTCGCCGACGATCGACAGCGCGATCAGCAGCAGCGCAAGCGCGAAGCCGGGCATCGCCGACATCCACGGCGCGAAGCTCACGAAGTCGCGGCCCTCGGCGATCATCAGGCCCCAGTCGGGGGTGGGGGGCGTCACGCCGATGCCGAGGAAGGAAAGCGACGAGGACACGAGGATGGCCTCGGAGACGCGGATGGTGACCTGCACCGCCAGCGGGAAGATCACGTTGGGCAGCACGTGGCGCCAGACCACCCGCAGGTAGGGGATGGACATGAGCTGCGCCGCCTCGATGAAGAGCTGCACGCGCACCTGCATCACGTCGGCGCGCACGGTCCGGGCGAAGGGCCCGATCATCGACAGGCCCACGGCGACGACCACCTTGTCGACGCCCTGTCCGAGGATGGCGATGAAGGCCACCGCAAGGATCAGCGAGGGCAGCGCAAGGATCGAGTCGATGAGCCGCATCAGGGCCCATTCCAGCCAGCCGCCCGAGAGCCCGGCGGCCAGCCCGATCACGAGGCCTCCGGCGGCACCGATGAGCACCGAGAAGATGCCGATGATCAGCGCGTAGCGGGCGCCGTAGATGACGCGCGAGAGGATGTCCTGTCCGTAGCTGTCGGTGCCCAGCGGATGTACGAGCGACGGCCCCTGCATCATCGCCATGAAGTCCTGCTTCACCGGGTCAAAGGGCGCCACGTGCGGCGCGAAGGTGGCGGCCAGCACGTAGGCGGCGGCGACGATCAGCGCGACGGTGAAGAACGGACGGCGCAGGAACATCGAGCGGCGCCCACGCGGCGCCTTGGCGCGCGGCAGGGGGGGGATTGCGGCGTCGGAGGAGGGAAGGCTCATTTGCGGGCCCTCAGACGGGGATCGAGGAAGGGATAGGAGAGATCGACCAACAGGTTCACCCCGATGAAGAGCGTGGCTGTCATCATAACGCCGGCCTGCACCACCATGTACTCGCGCCCCAGCACCGCCGAGGTCAGCATCTGGCCGATGCCGGGCAGGTTGAAGACGGTCTCGGTCAGCACCGTGCCCTGCAAGAGCGTGCCGAGTTGCAGCCCGAGGATGGTGACCAGCGGCATGGCGATGTTGCGCACGCCGTGGACCCAGATCACCCGCCACGACGGCTCGCCCCTTGCGCGGGCGGCGGCGATGTAGGGCTGCTCCATCACCTCGATGAGCGTGGCGCGGGTGAGGCGCGTGATCATCGCGATGAAATAGGTCGAGAGCGTCAGCCCCGGCAGGATCATGTGGTAGATGCCGCCCCAGAAATCCTGCCACGGCGAGATGTAGCCCATCACCGGGAAGAGCTGCAGCTTCACCGCGAAGAACCAGATCAGCAGGATGCCGAGCAGGAAGGAGGGGAAGGCGGTGCCGGTCAGCGCCAGCACCGCTGAGCCCGCGTCGAACGCGGTGTCCTTCTTGACCGCCGAGATCACGCCCAGCGGCACGCCGATCAGGATCGCGAAGGCGAGGGAGAAGGAGGCGAGCGTCAGGGTGACGGGCAGCGCCTCCTTGAAGGCATAGGTATAGATATCCGTGCGCGCGACATAGGATGTGCCCCAGTCGCCCTGCACGAAGCGCAATGCCCAGTCGGCGTATTGCGCGAGGAAGGGCTGGTCGAGCCCGAGTTGAGCGGTGAGCTGCTCGTAGCTTTCCTGCGAATACTCCGATCCCAGCATGATCTGGATGGGATCGCCCGGCGCCAGCTTCAGAAGTCCGAAGCTGGCCACCGAGACGAAGAACAGAACGACAAGCGTCTGCGCGATCTTTCCCAGTGCCTGTCGTAGCATCAGGCGAGGCTCACCGTGTGCAGGTTCACGAGGTCGGCGGGGATGTACTCGAACCCCTGAACCTTGTTCGAGAACACCTTGTAGATGGGCATGTGCGCCATGATGGCGATGCCGGCCTCATCCATCAGCAGGTCCTCGGCCTTGTAGTAGAGCGGGCGCCGCTCCTCGACGTCGAGCACCACCTGCGCCTGTGCGCAGAGCTCGTCGAACTCGGTGTTGACCCAGCCGCCGAAATTCCACGCACCGTCCGAGCGGAACTCGGGGTAGATGGTCTCGTCGGGGTCGAGGTCGGCCACCCACTCGAAGTCGTAGAGGTCGAAATCCGACTCGTTGCGGCGCTTGAGCCAGGTCGCGGGCTCGACCAGCTCGAGCTTCGCCTTGATGCCGATCTGCGCCAGCATCGGCGCCACGGTCTGGGCGATGCGGGTGCCGACCGGGCCGCGCTCGGCCATCACGTAGGTGGCCTCGATCTCGCCCTGGTTCGCGGCCTTGGCACGGAACGCCTTGGCCTTCTCGAGGTCGAACCACTGGCCGCGGCCGCTGGTGGCGATGTCCGGGTCGTAGAAGCTGGTCATCGGCGGCGAGATCGGCGTGTAGGCTTTCTTGGCCCGCCCGAAATAGGCCTGCTGCACGATGGTCTCGCGATCCAGCGCCCATGCAACGGCGCGGCGCAGGTTGATGTCGTCGAAGGGCGCGCGTTTGCAGTTCATCCCGACAAAGGTGTAGTTGCCCTCGATTTCGCCGTAGAGCGTGGCGTTCGGGAAGGCATCGACCTGGTCCACCAGCTGCATCGGGCAGTCGGTCATGCCGTCGATCTGGCCGGCCATGAGCGCGGCAAGCGCGGTCGAGGCCTCGTTCATCAGCACGAAGGTGACGCGCTCGAGCTTGGGCATGCCGGGCTCGAAGTAGTCGGGGTTGGCCTCGAGCTCGATGGCGTCGTTCTCTTTCCACGACACGAACTTGAACGGACCGGTGCCGACCGGGTGGCGGCCGTAGTCGGCGCCGTACTGCTGCACGGCGGCGGGGCTCACGATGGTGCCGGCGCGGCCGGTGGAGCCGGTCAGCGCGACGGGCAGGAAGGCGTAGGGCTCGGAGAAGGTGAGCTTGATGGTCAGCGGATCGACGATGTCGATGGTGTCGAGCAGCGCCAGCTTCCACGCGTGCGGGGAGGCGGGCTCGCCTTCCTTGACGCGCAGCAGCGAGAACTTGACCGCCTCGGCGTCGCAGGGCGTGCCGTCATGGAACATCACGCCTTCGCGCAGTTTGAAGACGTGCGTCTTGTCGTCCTCGAGATCCCAGCTTTCGGCGAGGTCCGGCTCGAAGGTGACATTCTCGCCGTCATAAACGATCTTGAGCAGGCCGTTGTGGATGTTGTTGATGATCTGGATCGCCGAGAGGAACCCGGTGAAATGCGGATCGAGGGTGTCGATGACCTTGATAGAGGCGATCTTGAGGTGACCGCTCTGCTGGGCACGTGCAATGCCCGGCACGCCGCTTGCAGCGGTCGCGGTGAGCAGGCCTGCGCCCATCCCCTTGAGGACCGCGCGGCGTCCGAGTCGTGCCGAAAGGCGTTGGGCGAGGACCTTCTTGTGGTCGATTCCCGTCATGTGTCGTACTCTCCTGTTGGCATGGTCTCCTCCCTTTTTTCTTCAACGAGGCCAGTGCCTTTCAGCGGTCCGGTTGGCTCCGGATCTCGCTGCACCCCGGCTGGTTCCGAGGCGTTTTTACGGTCGAATTCTCCTCCAAGGTCGCCGTTGTTATGAATTCAACTTGAAAGAACATGTATACATATGCAAGATAAAAGTGCATCAAACTGCGAGAGCGGGCGACCGGTGACTATTCGCACGGCAGAGAACATCTACGAGACCCTGGTCGACGGCATCGTGGCCGGGCGGATGGCCCCGGGCGAGCCGCTGGTCGAGCAGGCGCTGGCGGAACAGTTCGGCGTGTCGCGCACGCCGGTGCGCGAGGCGCTGCACCGGCTCGAGCAGGCCAACCTTGCCGAGCGCGGTGCCCGGCGGGCCTTCGTGGTCCGGCGCATGGCGCCCGAGGACCTGGCCGAACTCTTCGAGGCGGCGGGCGAGGTCGAGAGCGCGCTTGCGGCGCTGTCGGCCCACCGCATGACCGAGATCGAGCGCCGCACGCTGGTGGCCATCGTCGACGAGGGCCATGCCTGCGACGACCCCGCGGCCTACGGGCAGATCAACACGCGCTTCCACGAGGCCATCAAGGCCGGGGCGCGCAACACCATCCTCGCGAGCACGCTCGACGAGCTGAACCTGCGCACCTCTTCGTGGCGCGCCGCCAACTTCGTCGAGAACCGGCGGCGGCTCTCGACCTCGCGGGCGGAACACCGCGCCATCGCCGACGCCATCCTCGCACAGGATGCCGAGGCCACGCGGCGGCTGATGCGCAGCCACGTCGCATCTTCCTACGTGGTGCTGGTCGATCTGCTCGCCCGGCGCCTTCCCTAGCTTTCCAAGGGCCGCGCGCCCGCATGTATCGACCGGAGACCCCTATGCCCGACCTGACGCTCCTGCTTGAACTGCTGGCCTTCCTCGTGGTGATCGGGGCATTTGCCGGCGTGCTGGCGGGGCTGCTCGGGGTGGGGGGCGGCATTGTGCTGGTCCCGGCCTTCTTCTTCACCTTCCAGATGCTGGGCTACGACGGGCCGCAGACCATGCAGGTCTGCCTTGCCACCTCGCTCGCGACGATCATCGTCACGTCCCTTCGCTCGGTCATCGGGCACAATCGCAAGGGCGCGGTGGACTGGGAGATCCTCAAGGGCTGGGCCCCGGGCATCGTGGTGGGCGCAATCGTCGGTGTGCTGGCGGCCTCTGCGCTGAAATCCTCGACCCTTCAGGCCATCTTCGGCGTGTTGGCGCTGATCATTGGCGGCTACATGCTGCTGGGGAAGACCTCGTGGCGGATCGCCGACCGCATGCCCGATGGCGGCAAGCAATATCTCTACTCGCCTTTCGTGGGCTTCCTGTCGGTGCTCATGGGCATCGGCGGCGGCAGCTTCGGCGTGCCGCTGATGAACCTGCACAATGTGGCGATCCACCGCGCGGTGGCGACGGCAGCGGGCTTCGGCGTGCTGATCGCAGTGCCCTCGGCGGTGGGCTTTCTGATGCTGACCATCGAGCCCGGCTCGCGCCCGCCCTACACGTTGGGCGCGGTGAACCTTCCCGGCTTCCTCGTGGTCATCGCCATGACGTTGCTGACCGCGCCGTTGGGGGTGAAGATCGCCCACGCGATGAACCCGGCGCCGCTCAAGCGTCTGTTCGGCGCCTTCCTGATCCTCGTGGCGCTCAACATGCTGCGCAAGGCGCTGATGGGCTGATCCCCGGCGGGGCGGTCAGAGACCGAAGCCCCGCGCCGCATGCACCAGCGCCCCGCCGCGCAGCGTGAGCAGGGGCGCCGGGGCCGCGCCTTCGGGCCAGTCGAGCAGCACGAGGTCGGCGCGCTGGCCGGGGGCGATCTCGCCCCGGTCCGCAAGGCCGCTCGCCCGCGCCGGGTTGCGGCTCACCAGCTGCCAGAGCGCGTGCAGCGGCGCCCGGTCCTCGGCCCGAAGCTGTGCCACGGCACCCAGCATGGCGGGGTAGTAGTAATCCGACGCAAGGATGTCGCAGAGCCCGCGCGAGACCATCTCGGCCGCGGAGGGCGAGCCGATGTGGCTGCCGCCTCGTGTGACGTTGGGTGCGCCGAAGACGATCCAGTCGCCGGCCTCGCGCGCCGCCAGCGCCACCGTCTCGTTCATCGGGAACTCGCTGATCCGGGCGCCGTGGCCGCGGTAGAAGTCGCGGGTCTCGATCTGGCTGTCATCGTGGCTGAGCATCGGCGCGCCGTGGCCGCGTGCGCGGTCGCCCATCCGGGCGATGGCGGCGCCCACCTGCGGGCGACGCTCCCAGACCTCGGCCAGCAGGCGCAGGTAGTCGCCTGTCTCGAGCCCGGAGCGCGCCGCGCGCTTGGCGAATTTCGAGGCGGTCGCCATTTGCGCGAGATTCACCACCGGGTAGTCGGGCGCAAGGTCGAAGGGCCGCGTCTGCAGCGGCAGGCCGGGGGCCAGCATCGCCATCGAGGTGTGGTCGTTGAACGCGAGCGACGGCGTCTGCGCCGCTCCGAGCGCCCGTTCGATGAGCGGCCGGGCCTCGAAGCAGAAGGTCTCCCACCGCAGCTGCAGCCGGTTCTCGGCGGCGAGGCGCGGTGCCAGCACCGCCAGCTGGTCGAGCACCCGCTCGCCCTGCGCGACCGAGCGCAGCCCCGGCTCCCACGAGAGGGTCAGCGCATGGTAGGCGGTGGCGATGCCGTTCGCCGCGAGCTGGCGGTCGGTCTCGAGCAGCGCCAGGTCGAGCGGAAAGAACACGCCCGGGCGCGGCATGAGCTGGCGCTCGAAGGCGTCGCCGTGGATGTCGACCAGCGCAGGCGCCAGCACCAGACCGCGGGCGTCGATGCGGCGCGCGCCATCGGCGGCGCAGTCGATGCCGGTGATCCGGCCGTCCTCGACCCGCACCGAGACCCGCGCCACGGTGTCGGGCAGGATCACCTCTGCGCCTTCGAAGATCGTCGCCATGGCGGGTTTGCTCCTGTGTCTTCGGTTGCCCGGCCGAGGCTGCCCTAGCCTTGGTACGGGTGCAATGGGGGGAGGATCCGTCGTTCCGGCGTCGAGGCGACTGTCTGAGTGCGGCCCAAGCGCGGCTCACGGCACGCTGCTGCGCTCGATCAGTGTGACCGGGATGCGCACGCGGGTGGGGGCCGCGTCGGCGGGGCGCTCGATGGCCTCGAGCGTGGCGCGGGTGAGGGCGCTCAGCGACTGGCGGATGGTGGTGAGCCCGTGCGACGCCCAGTTCGACACCGGCGCGTCGTCGAAGCCGATGACCGAGAGCTCGCCCGGCACCGAGCGCCCGAGCTCGAACCGCGCCGTGTTGAGCACGCCGAGCGCGATCTCGTCGGTGACGCCGAAGATGCCGTCGATGCCCGGCTCTGCCAGCAGCGCGCGGGCGGCCTCGCAGCCGGTGTCGTAGCTGTTCGCGCCCTCGGCCCAGCGGGTGACGGGGAGGCCCGCCCCCTCGATCTCGGCGCAGAAGGCCCGGGCGCGTTCGAGCTTGGCGCTGGTGCGCGAGCCCGAGATCACCACCGCCACGCGCCGGCATCCGGCCGCGAGCAGGCGCCGCGCCGCGAGGCGCCCGCCCTCGGTGCTGTCGGCGAGGATCAGGTCGGCGCGTGAGCCCTCGGGCGGGGCGGGACGGTTGATCAGCACCATGCGCGCGCCGTTGCGGGTGCAGAGCCGGATCAGTTCGTCCGGTGCCGCGCCCGACAGCACCACCACCGTGCGCACCCGGTAATCGAGCAGCCGCGCCAGATCGCCGGCGCTGCCCTGCGCGCTGTTCATCAGCAGGCATTGCAGGCCGCGGCTCTGGAGCCCGGCGCTCAGCGCCTCGAGCTGGGCCGAGATGTAGGGGTTGCCGAGGTTGCCGCCGACGATGCCCACGAGGTCCGAGCGCGCCTGATGCAGGGTGCGGGCCAGCCGGTTGACCCGGTAGCCGAGCTCGTCCGCGGCCTCGAGGATGCGGCTGCGGGCGGTTTCCGAGACCTGCGCGCCGGGGGTGAAGGCCCGCGACACAGCCGAGCGCGAGACGCCCGCGCGCCGCGCCACGTCCGCGGCCGAGACGAAGCGGCCCGCGGGCTTTTCGCCGCTCACCCGCAGAGCCCTTGGGAAAGCACCTCGCGGGAGAGCGCGATCATCGGCGGCAGCGGATAGCTGTCGTCCTGGCCCCGGAGCGCCCGTACGTGGTCGAGCGCGGCGTCGAGCGTCGGGAAGCGCTCGCGCCGGCGCAGGTGCAGCCAGAGCGCCAGCACGGCGACAGAGCGCGAGCGCCCGCCGCGGCAATGCACCAGCAGCCCGCCGGGGCGGTGCGGCGGGTAGTGCGGCTTGCCGGCGGTGTAGCCTGCGGCGAGCCCGTCGACGAGCAGCACCGCCGCGGCAAGCGATTGCGGCGCGTTGCCCGGCCCGTCGAGAAGCCCGATCTGGTAACGGCGCACCAGCGTGCGGTCCGGCAGCTCGAGCGGGCCGGGGAAGAGGTTCATGGCGAGGTTGAGCGAGGCGGTGATGCCGGCCTCGTGCAGTGCCGCCGCGTCCTCGGCGGCGGGCAGGTTGCCGAGCCAGAGCCGGTCGAGCCCCGGGCCGGGTGCGTCGATCACCGGGTAGAGCAGCGGGCGGGCATCCTCTCGCGCCTCGTGCACGGGGGCGGCGGCGGGCAGGTGGTGGCGCTGTGTCATGGTCAGACCTCCAGTGTGGTGTCACGGCAGAGGCTTGGACCCAGCGCCGCCGCCAGCCGGGGCGCGGTGGCAAGGTCGAGGAAGGCGGGCAGCACCCGGAGCGCCTGGGTCGTGTCCGCCAGCGTCACGAGGTCCGCAAGGCGCGGGTGCACGTTCCAGCCCATCCAGACCGCGCGGCCCTCGGCGATCATGGCATGGGCCGGGCTGGTGCGCGGCACGTGGCCCGAGAAGGCGAAGCGGAAGCCCTGCCGCGCGCACAGTGCGGCGGGCAGGCCGTGCTCGGCGTTCGGGCCCGCCGCCACGATCACGTCCCCGGGGCGGGCGGTGGTGGCGGTGACCACGCGCGGTGCGCTGCCGGTGAGGCGCCGGGTCTCCGCCGCGACGATGGCGCAGGCGGCAACATCGAGGCCCATGGCGCTCAGCGCCGCCACCATGTCGGGCCCGCGTCCGTCCGCCGGACAGGGCAGCACCGCACCACCTCTGGCGAACCCGGCGATGGCGGCGATCTGGTCGCGAAGCCCGTCCTCTCGGTCGCCATAGGAGGCATCGGCCAGCACAGTGGCGGTCGGCGGGAAGGGATCGCAGGTCAGCAGCGGCGCCTCGGTGCTGAAGTCACCGGTGTAGAGAACGCCTCCGGCCTCGGTGTCGAAGCGCATCCAGATGCCGCCCGGCGCATGGCCGGCGCGGCCGGTGCGGAGCGGCACGCCCATCACCACCGCATCGCCCTGGTCGGGCAGCGTATGGGCCTCGCCCCGCCCAAGCTGGCGCAGCGTCTCGGCACTGGCGAAGACCGGCGGATTGCCGATCTCGTCCAGCCGGTCGAGCCCGCCCGCGTGGTCGACATGGGCATGGCTCAGCAGCACCGCGTCGATGCGCCCGGCGCCCGAAAGGTCAGGGCGCTCGCCGGTCTCGAGCCCGTCGCCCATGTCGAGCAGCAGGCGGCGGCCCCGGATCTCGAGCAGGAAGAGCGCGGCGCTCTTGCGGCCGAGCCCGCTCAGGGCGGTCAGTCGCGCCATGGCAGCACCCCGTCGGGCAGGTGGCGGCCGGCGAGCAGGCTCAGCCCCATCAGGATCAGCACCAGCAGCACCATCAGGCAGCCCACCGCGGCGGCCAGCGTCGAGGAGCCGGCCTCTTCTAGGAAGATGATCATCGGGCCGATGGTGGTGGCGCGCGACGACACCAGCAGTACCGAGGTCTGGATCTCGTTGATAGCGGTCATGAAGACGAGGATCGCTGCGGCGGCGGCCGAGGGGGCGAGCGCGGGCAGCACCACGTCGCGGAGCCGGGCGAGGATGCCCGCGCCCGCGAGCTGCGCCGCCTCGTCGAGCCCGCGTTCGATCTGGGCATAGCCGCCGAGGATCGGGCGCAACGCCAGCGCGAGGTAGTTCGACAGGTAGGCCGCGAAGATCACCCAGATGGTGCCGTAGAGCCCGGTTCCGATCAGCGGCAGCGGCCGCAGGAAGAACAGGATCATGGCGACGCCGATGATGATGCCGGGTAGCGCGTAGGCCAGTTCCGACGCGAGGCGCAGCACCCGCGCCACCCAGCCCTCGCGCCATGTCAGCACGTAGCCGAGCGCCACCGAGACCGGGATCAGCACCGCCACGGTGGCGAGGGTGAGCCAGAGCGAGGTGGCAAACGCCTCGCGGATGCCCTCGTGGTGGAAGAGCGCGTTGGCGAAGTTCTCGAAGGTGATGGTGTCGGCGTTCAGCGGCTGGCCGTAGCCGCGCACCAGCGCGGTGCCGACGAGGGCCGAGAGCGGCAGCAGCAGGCAGAGCACGAGGTAGAGCCATGCCAGCCCCTCGACCGGTCCTCGCAAGGCACCGAGGCTGCGGCGGGGCAGGCGCCGTGCGCTGTCGACGCGCTGGTCGCCGCGCCGGCCGAGCCACGCGGTGAGCGCCATGCCGAGCACCGTGAGCAGTGCCAGCAGCAGTGCCAGCAGCGCCATGTCGTTGAGCGCCGAGGGGCCGTAGGAATTGAGCCGGCGGTAGATCAGCGTGATGAGCGTCGAGACGCGGGCGGGGATCCCCAGCATCGCCTGGATGCCGAAATTGCCGATGGAGGACACGAAGGCCAGCGCGGCACCGGCGAAGATGCCTCCGCGTGCCAGCGGCAGCACGATGTCGCGGGTGACGGCGAAGCCGCGGGCGCCCTGCGCCTGCGCGGCCTCGACCAGCGAGGAGGGCACGCGTTGCAGGCTGGCGCGCACCGAGAGGAACACCAGCGGCGCGTTGTAAAGCCCGAGAAGGAAGACGATGCCGCCCATGGAATAGAGCGGGTGGCGGGTGCCGGGCGGCAGGGCGAGCCCCATCGGGCCGAGGATCGGGCTCGCCGGTGAAAAGGCCTGCACCCAGGCCAGCGCCGTGACCTGCGGCGGGATCATCAGCGGCAGCACGAAGCCGAAGACCCAGAGCGTGCGGGCGCGCATGTCGGTGAGCGTGACCAGCATCGCAGCCAGGGTGCCGGTGACCGTCGCGAGAAGCGTCGAGGCCACCGAGATCCAGATCGTGTTGACCGTCGCCTCGACCACGCGGCGGTTTCCGAGCAGGTCGGCGATGCGGGCGGCGTCGAAGCTGCCGCCGGGCAGCAGCGCCGCCCAGGCCAGCCGCGCCAGCGGCACGATCGAGAGCAGGCCCACGAAGAGCACCAGCGCGATCAGCAGCCCGCGCTCTCCGCCCATGCCTCGGGGCAGTCGAAGCGCCCTCGGGGGGCGCTTCGCGGTGTCATTGGCAAGGCTCAATGGATCAGAGCCCGAAGATGTCGGCGAACTTGGCGGTGACCGCGTCGTTGGTCTTCACCGCCTCGTCGGCGTCGTAGCCCAGCAGCGTCATGTCCTCGAGCGCGGGATAGCCCTCGGGGCCGGCGACGCCGGGCAGGATCGGCAGGTAGCCCTGCGACGCGGCAAGCTTCTGGCCGTCCTCGCTGAGCAGGAAGTCGATGAAGAGCCTGGCCTCGTCGGCGTGCTCGGTGGTCGCCATGATGGCGGCGGGCTCGGTGATGAAGCTGACGCCGTCTTCGGGGACGATGTAGTCGACCGGCGAGCCGGCGGCCTTCGCGTTCATCGCGTTGGAGTCGACGATGATGGCGTATTTCGCCATGCCCGAGGCCACCGCCTTGGTCGCCGGGCCGTTGCCGCCCTCGGGGACGATGTCGAGATCGTTGAGGCCTTCGTAGAACTGCCAGCCGATGTCGGAGGCGATCATCGCGTGCAGGTGGTTCAGCGCGGCACCGGAATAGAGCGGCGAGGGCACGCCGATCTGGCCGCGGTTCTCTTCCTTGATGAGATCCATCCACCTGGTGACCGGCTCGGCGATGTCGGTGTTGTAGGCGATACCGGTGGTCAGCGCCTTGGTGCCGAAGAAGGTCATGTCGGGGTCGTAGGTGGCGGCGTCATAGGCGCCTACCGGGGCCTCGGGGTAGGCCATCAGGTGGCCGCCGGCCTTGAGCTCGCCAAGGTTGATGACGTCGGCCACGAGCAGCACGTCGGGCTGGACCTGCCCGGCCTCGATCTCGGCGCGCAGCACGTTCATCAGCGCCGAGGTGCCGTTGCGGGTCCACTCGACCTTGATGTCGGGGTGGGCGGCCTCGAAGGCGTCGACGGTCTGCTGGGCCTGCTCGGGGGCCTGGCTGGTGTAGAGCGTGATGGTGGTCTCGGCATATGCCGTGCTGGCAAGCAGCGACGCGGCAAGCGTCAGGGTCAGGCGGGTCATGGGAGGGTCCTTTGAGGCTTTGGAGGAGGAGGAGGAAGGATCAGGAAGCGGCCCGGTCCGGCAGGACCCAGCCGTCGCGCAGGGCGATGGTGATCCGCTGCCCCTGCGTGAGCGAGGCGGGGGCGGGGATGTTGAGCGTGAGGGGCACGTCGCCGGCGGGGCCGGCCATGACCTCGGTGCGCAGGTAGGCACCGCGGTAGGTGGCGCGCAGGACGTTCGCCGCGATGCCCTGGGCGCCGGGGACCATGTGCAGGTCGCCGGGGTGGAACGAGACCCGGGCGCGCGGGCGCGGGCGCTCGCCGCGGGCGCAGCGCAGTGCTGCGGGATGGCCCAGCACGCTGGCATGGGCGCGGCCGTCGCCGGTGGGCGCGAGATCCGAGGCGGCGATGACGCGGCCCTCGCCGATGAAGCCCGCCACGGTCTCGCAGGCGGGTTCGCGGAAAAGCTGCTCGGGCGGGGCGAATTGCAGGATGCGGCCACGATCCATCACCGCGACGCGGGTGGCGAGCGCCAGCGCCTCGGCCTGATCATGGGTGATGTAGAACATGGTGGCGCCGGAGCGCGCGTGGAAACGGGCGAACTCTTCCTCGAGCGTGCCGCGCAGGTGCACGTCGAGGTTGGCCAGCGGCTCGTCGAGCAACACCACGCGGCTTTCCATGGCGAGGCAGCGGGCAAGTGCCACGCGCTGGCGCTGGCCGCCCGAGAGATCGGCAGGGCGGCGGTCGGCGAGATCGCCGAGTTCGACGAGACCGAGCACCTCGGCCACGCGGGCGTCGCGCGCGGGCTTCGCCATGCCCGAGATCTTCAGGCCGTAGGCGACGTTGCGGGCCACGGTCATGTGGGGCCAGAGCGCGTAGTTCTGGAACACCACGCCGACGCCGCGGCGCTCGGGCGGGACGTGGCCACGGGGCGATGAGACGGTCTCGCCACCGATGGCGATGCTGCCGGCATCGAGCCGCTCGAAGCCCGCGAGACAGCGCAGCAGCGTGGTCTTGCCACAGCCCGACGGGCCGAGCACGGCGATGAACTCCCCCGACGCGATGGCGAGCGACACCTCGTGCAGGACCCTGGTCCGTCCGAAGCTCTTGTCCAGTGCGTCGATGGTGATGTCGCTCACGTGGCGTCCTTTCCGGCTGGCGCTGCACAGGTGTGCAGTGCTGCCGCGACGGATGCCTGCCGCGCGTTAAACCGCTGCGACGGAGCGATGATGGTTTTGTGACGTCAGGGAGTTTTCCCGAAGGGCCGACGCCGGGCCCCGCGCCCAAGCGCCGGAATCGAAAACGCCGGGCGAGGGGCCCGGCGTTTCGTGTATCGTGTCGAAGGAGGCTGGCTCAGACGGCGTCGCCGGAGGCTGCGGCCGGCGTCGGCTGCGGAGCCGCGGCACCCTTGCCGCGCGCGGACAGCGGATCGTCCTGGCGCTGCACGGAGCCTTCGAAATGGGCACCGCTCTCGATCGCGATGGTTTTGTGGATGATGTCGCCCTCGACACGGGCGGTGGCGGTGAGGCGCACCTTCAGGCCGCGCACGCGGCCCACGATGCGACCGTTGATCACCACGTCGTCGGCAACCACTTCGCCCTTGATCGTGGCGGTTTCGCCGACGGTCAGCAGGTGGGCGCGGATGTCACCCTCGACGGTGCCTTCCACCTGGATGTCGCCAGTGGTCTTCAGGTTGCCGGTGATGTGCAGATCGCTGGACAGGACCGACGCCGGGGGCTTGGCCTTGGGCGGTGCCGACGGCTTGAAGTCCGTGGACGGCTGGCGCGGCGCCTCCGCGGAAGCCTTCGGTGCGCTGTCCTCGGCCTTGGGTCCGGGCTCGTTGATCTTGCTCTTAGAAAACATCGTTTGCAGCCTTGATGTAGGTCATGGGATTTACAGCCTTACCTCCGACGCGAACTTCATAGTGAAGATGCGTTCCGGTCGACCGTCCGGTATTTCCCATATCACCAACCTGATCCCCGCGCGAGACCCTTTGGCCGACCTTCACACGGATTTTGGACATGTGCGCATAACGTGTCTCAATTCCGAACTCATGCTGAATTTTCACCAGCCGCCCGTAGCCAGACATCCAGCCCGCATGGGTCACCACGCCGTCGGCGGTGGCATAGATCGGGGTGCCGTGGGCGGCGGCGAAATCGGTGCCTTCGTGCATCCGGCCCCAGCGGCGCCCGAAGCCCGAGGTGAAGCGGAACGCGTCCTTGAGCGGCACCGCGAAGGGGGCCTTCTCGGCGGCGATCCGATAGAGGTTCAGCTTGTCCATCTCGTTGAGGATGCGGTTGGCGCGCTCGGTGTCGATCGAGGGCTCCTCGCCACGGGTCGAGAAGGTGATCGGGGTGAGCGGACCGCCCTGGCCCGAGTAGCCCTTGCGCACCTCTTTGATGATGCGGTCGGGGTCCATGCCGGCGGCGCTGAACATCTTGTCGAGCGGCTTGACCGAGACGGTCATCGCCTCTTCCAGCTGGCGGAAGATGCGGTCGTTGTTCTCTTCCATGAGGCGCATCTCGGTCGCCATCTCGTCGGCGCGGACGAGCGCGTCCTGAGCGTTGGCGACGACCTGGTCACGCTCTTCGGCGGTGCGGGCAAGGGCGGCTGCCAGCAGGTCGAGCGTGCCGTCGCCCTCGCCGTTGACCGCGGCGGTGGAACCGCCCTCGATCTGGCCCTGCAGCGCGGCGAGGCGGTTGCCCACGTCCTCGCGTTCCTTCATGGTGTCGCGCAGGGTGGTCTGGATGACGTCGATACCGGTCTCCAGTTCACGGCGGCGGGTCTCGCTGTCAAGCAGCCGGGACTGCATCGACGACACCTGCGCCAGCGCGGTGTTGAAGCGTTCCTGTGCCGCCAGGGCCTCGGCCGCGCGGGAGTCGCGTTCGGCGGAGAGCTCGTTGAGCCGGCGCTGGTAGCTGATCTGGTCACGCTGTGCCTGCTCGCGGTAGTTGCCGGCGCTGATGCTGTCCATCAGCAGGATGGCCGTGGCGACGATCGCCCAGGCCACCAGCAGGGCGCCGCCAAGGAAGGCCACGAGCTGCGTTTCCGAGCGGAGCCGGATGAAGCGTGTGTCGGTATCCGATTTCAGAAACAGCCGACGTTCCGGAAAGACGCGCTCCATGAGCGCATGGGTTCTGATCGCGAGACGCGTTCTCAACTGATTGTCCCTTGTTCCCATCCCATTTGTGACGCTCGGCTCCCCTATATCCGGCGTCCTGCGATGGGGCTTACCCCAGCAATTGTCGATCAAGCAACGTTTTTGGGCGAACGAGTGGCCCGGCCCGGCGATTCCACGCTGAAATGGCGAAAAACCGCCGATGCCAATGGGTTCGCAGGCGGCCCCTGCGTCAGCCCCTGCCGACTTCTTCGGCAAGCGGCCAGTAAAAGTCCGGGGGCAGCCCGGCCTCGGCGCGCTTCTCCTCGTTGAACGGCGGCTTGAGGGCGCCGTGGAAGTAGTTGCGCACGAGGTCGTGGAAGACGTCGCGCGGGTCGAGCTCGTGGCGTCCGCAGAGGAAGTTGAACCACTTCGAGCCATAGGCCACGTGGCCCACTTCCTCGGCGTAGATGGTCTCGAGCGCGGCCACGGCGCTGTCGACGCCCGCCTTGCGGAAAAGCGTGATCATGCCCGGCGTCACGTCGAGCCCGCGCGCCTCGAGCACCATGGGCACCACCGCGAGCCGGCCCATAAGGTCGTCCACCGTGTCCTCGGCCGCGCGCCACATCCCGGCATGGGCGGGGAGCGCGCCGTAATGGCTGCCCAGTTCCTCAAGACAGTCGCACATCAGGTTGAAATGCTTGGATTCCTCGTCTGCGGCCCGGACCCAGTCATCGTAGAATCCGGGCGGAAAGGGCACATCGGTGAAGCGCGCGATGATGTCCCAGTGCAGGTCCACCGCGTTGAGCTCGATATGCGCCACCGCGTGCAGCAGCGCAATGCGCCCGGCAGGCGAGCCGGGCTTGCGCTTGGGCACGTTGCGCGGGTCGAGAAGCTCGGGCCGGTCGGGGCGCGAGGGGCGCAGCGGTGGCGTGGCGCTGCCCAGGGGGATCGGGGTCCCGGCGGCGCGCGAGGCGCGCCACGCGGCGGCATGGGCGTGCGACTTCGCGGTCTTGTCGCGCCCGTCGGCGGTAGTCAGAACGTCCACCGCCATTTCGCTCAGTGTCATCATCGGGCTGTCCGTGTTCCCGTGTCCGGCCATAGGTGGCGCTCAGAGCGCCTTGGCGGCCGCGAGCACCTCGGCCGCGTGGTCGGGCACCTTCACCTTGCGCCATTCCTTCGCGATCCGGCCGTCGCCGTCGACCAGGAAGGTGCTGCGCTCGATCCCCATGAAGGTCTTGCCGTACATCTTCTTTTCCTTCCAGACGCCGTAGGCCTCGCACACGGTGTCGGTCTCGTCCGAGAGCAGCGGCACGGTCAGCGACTTTTTCGCCATGAACTTCTCGTGGCTCGCCATGCTGTCCTTGGAGATGCCGAAGACCTTCACGCCCGCGGCCTCGAACTCGGGCAGAAGCGCGGTGAAATCGAGGTTCTCGACGGTGCAGCCCGAGGTGTCGTCGCGCGGGTAGAAGAACAGCACGACCGGTGCCGGGCGCAGTGCCGAAAGGGTGATGTCCTCTCCCGTGGTCGAGGGCAGGGTGAAGTCTGGGGCCATGTCGCTCATGCTGCGCTCCGCTCTTTGGTTTCTCAAATGCCGTGAGACGGTGTAGAACGCCGGAACGACAAAGCAAAGCAAGAGGCCGGCAAACGGTGAGCGAGGAGAGCACGGAAAGCGCGACGGAGCGGCCGGTGCCGCGACGGCGCGGGCGAAAGCGTCGTCTGGCGGGCGGGGTCTTTGCGGTGCTGAGCGTGCTCGCGCTGCTCGTGGGGGCGGGCGTGCTGGCGCTGATCGGGCGGCCGCTGTCGGCCCCGGACTGGTTGCGCGCGCGCATCGAGGCGCGGCTGAACGAGGCGGTGCCGGGGCTCGATTTCCGCTTCGGCGACGTGCGGCTGCTGGTGCAGTCCGACGCGCTGGCGCGGATCGTGCTGACCGACGTGGACATCCGCACCGACAGCGGCGCGCCGGTGGCGACACTGGCCGATCTCGAGGCGGGGCTGGCGCCCGCGCCGCTCCTGCGGGGCGAGGTGGCGCTGCGCGCGGCGCGCCTTTCCGGCGCCATGCTGAGCCTGCGCCGCGACGAGGACGGGCGGCTGGGCCTGGCGCTTGGCGACGTCTTCGCCTCGGGCACCAGGATGCCGGACTTCCCCACCATCATCGCGCAAGTGGATGCGGCGGTGGCCGACCCGCGGCTCGCCGGCCTGCAGGAGTTGCGCGCCGAGGCGCTGACCATCCGCTACGAGGACGCCCGCGCCGGGCGTGGCTGGACCGCCGACGGCGGGCGGCTGAGCCTCACCCGCGAGGACGGGCGGCTGCGGCTAGCGGGCGACGTGTCGCTGCTCGGCCGCGGCGACGTGGCGGCGACGCTGGCGATCAACGCCGAGAGCGTCATCGGTGAGACCTCGGGCAGCTTCGGGCTCAACCTCACGGGGCTCGACTCGCAGGATATCGCGAGCCAGAGCCCGGCGCTGGCCTGGCTCGAGGCGCTGCGGGCACCGATCTCGGGGGCGCTGCGCGGCACCGCCACCGAGGACGGCCAGCTTGGCGCGCTGAACGCCACACTGCAGATCGGCGAGGGCGTGCTGCAACCCAACGCCCGCACCCGCCCGATCCCGTTCCAGCTCGGGCGGACGTATTTCTCCTACGATCCCGCCACCACCACGCTGACCTTCGACGAGATCACCGTGGCGAGCGCGCTCGGCACCATGGTCTCGGATGGGCGCGCGGTGCTGCACGGGGTCGACGGCGGCTGGCCCGACGGCATGACCGGCCAGTTCCGCGTCACCAGGTTCGAGGCCGACCCCGAGGGCTTTCTCGACAGGCCGCTGACGCTGGCGGGTGCCGAGCTCGACTGGCAGCTCGACTTCCGGCCCTTCCGCTACCGGCTCGGGCGGCTGCGCAGCACCGACCCGGCGCTGCCGCTGCGGCTTTCGGGCGAGCTTGCCGCAGAGAGCGATGGCTGGCGGCTGGCGGTGGACGGGCAGATCGAGGAGCTGAGCGCCGAGACGCTGCTGTCGCACTGGCCCGAGGCGGCGGCGCCGCCGGCGCGCCGCTGGGTGGCCGAGAACATCCACGCGGGCTCGGTCCACGACGGCATCTTCGCCCTGCGCATGGCCCCGGGAGAGCCGGTCAAGAGCTACATCGACGCCCGCGTCGAGGGCGTCGAGCTCACCTATGCCAAGCACCTGCCGCGGCTCGAGGATGCCACCGGACAGCTCACCATCTACGACAACCGGCTGGCGGCGATCATCGAATCCGGTCACGTGACGCCGCCCGAGGGCGGCCAGATCGACGGCACCGGCACCCGCTTCGTGATCCCCGACCTGCGCGCCAAGCCCGCGAGCGGCGAAGTCACGCTGGCGGCCTCCGGGCCGCTGGTGGCGGCGCTCTCATATCTCGACAGCCCCAAGCTCGAGATCATGCGCAAGGCCGGCAAGCCGGTGCAGCTGGGTGAGGGCCATGCCGAGGTCACCGGCCGCATCGTGGTGCCGCTGAAGCGCGGGGCCAAGCGCGAGGAGATGGAGATCACCGCGCAGGGCGTCCTGACCGGCGTGAGCAGCGACGAGGTGGTGCCCGGCAAGACCCTGAGCTCGGACCGGCTGCTGCTCGATCTCGACGACTCGCGGCTGGTGATCTCGGGGCCGGCGGACATGTCGGGCGTGCCATTCGAGGGCAGCTGGACGCAACCGCTGGCACCGGATTCGGGCAGCCGGGTCGCGGGCGAGATCACCCTCTCGGAGCCGGTGGCGAAGGCGCTGGGGCTGAAGCTCGCGCCGGGCACGATCACCGGCAGCGGCAAGGGGCAGCTCACGGTCGAGATCGACAAGGGGCAGGTGCCGCGCTTCTCGCTGGCCTCGTCGCTGGCAGGCGTCGGCCTGTCGCTGCCACAGATCGGCTGGAGCCTGTCGCAGGGCGGCACCGGTACGTTCGAGGTCGAGGGGCGGCTGTCGTCGCCGGTGTCGGTCGACCGGCTCGCGCTCAAGGCCGCCGGGCTCGACGCGGCGGGCTCGCTGGCGCTCGACGGCGCGGGGCAGTTCAGCAGCCTGACCCTGCCGCGGCTGCGGGTCGCCGGTTGGCTCGACGCCTCCGCCGTGCTGAGCGCGCGCGGCCGGGGCGCGGCGCCCGCGGTGCGGCTGACCTCGGGGCGGCTCGACATGCGCCGGGCACCCTTCGGCACCGGTGCCAGCGGCGGCGGAGGTGCGGGCGGCGGCGGGCCGATCACCGTGGATCTCGACCGGCTCGACATCACGGACACCATGTATCTCACCGCCTTCAAGGGCGCCTTCCAGAGCAATGGCGGCCTCGACGGCAGTTTCGAGGCGCGGGTCGGCGGCACCGCCCCCATCAAGGGGCGCATCATTCCCCAGCATGGCCGCAGCGCCATGCGGTTGCAGAGCCGCGACGCGGGCGACGTGCTGGCCGGGGCGGGGATCTTCCGCAACGTGCAGGACGGGACCTTCGACCTCACGCTGACCCCGGTGCAGGGGCGCGCGGGCGAATACGACGGCGCGCTCGAGATCGAGGGCGCGCGGCTCAAGAACGCCCCCGCCATCACCGGGCTGCTCGACGCGGTCTCGGTGGTGGGGCTCATCGACGAGCTGAACGGCTCGGGGCTGTTCTTCAGCGAGGTCGAGGCCCGGTTCCGGCTCACGCCGCAGCAGGTCATCGTCAGCCGCTCGAGCGCGGTGGGTCCGTCGATGGGCATCTCGATGGACGGCTACTACAACCTCGGCAGCCGGACGATGGACATGCAGGGGGTGCTGTCGCCGGTCTACATCATCAACGGCATCGGGCGGCTCTTCGCGCGCAAGGGCGAGGGGCTGATCGGGTTCAACTTCAACCTTGCCGGGCCAGTGGACGCGCCGCGCACCTCGGTGAACCCGCTTTCGGTCTTCACCCCCGGCATGTTCCGTGACATCTTCCGGCGCCCGCCCCCCAGCGTGACGCAATAGGACCTGCATGAAACTCTCCGACTTCGATTTCGACCTGCCGGAGGCGCTGATCGCGACCCGGCCCGCGAACCCGCGCTCGTCGGCGCGGCTGCTGGTGGCCGATGGCGACAGGCTGACCGACGCGGTGGTGCGCGACCTGACCCAGTGGCTGCGCCCCGGCGACCGGCTGGTGCTGAACGACACCAAGGTGATCCCGGCGCGGCTCTCGGGCACGCGAGAGCGTGACGGCGCACAGGGGCTCACGCGCGCGCAGATCGAGGTCACGCTGCTCGAGCCGCGGGCGGACGGCTGCTGGGCGGCGCTGGTCAAGCCGCTGAAGAAGCTGCGCGAGGGCGAGACGGTGGTGTTCTCGGACGCGCTCTCGGCGGTGCTCGAGTCCAGGGAAGAGGGGCAGGGGCTCTTGCGCTTCAACCTCGTGGGCGAGGATTTCGACGCGGCGCTGGCCGAGGCGGGCGCGATGCCGCTGCCGCCCTACATCGCCGCCAGGCGCGCGGCGGATGCGCAGGACAAGCAAGATTACCAGACAGTCTGGGCCGAGCGGAATGGGGCCGTCGCGGCGCCCACCGCCTCGCTGCACTTCGACGAACCGCTGCTCGAGTCGCTGCGGGCGCACGGGGTCGCCTTCACCAAGGTCACGCTGCACGTGGGTGCGGGCACCTTCCTGCCGGTCAAGGTCGAGGACGTGACCACGCACCGCATGCACGGCGAATGGGGCGAGGTCTCGGACAGCGCCGCCGCCGAGATCGCCGCCACCAAGGCCGCGGGCGGGCGGGTGATCCCGGTCGGCACCACGGCGCTGCGCCTGCTCGAGACCGCGGCGCGCGACACCGGCGCCATCGCGCCCTGGCAGGGGGTCACCGACATCTTCATCTACCCGGGCTTCACCTTCCGGGTGACCGATGCGCTGATGACCAATTTCCACCTGCCGAAATCGACGCTGATGATGCTGGTCTCGGCGCTCATGGGGCAGGAGCGGATGAAGCGGATCTACGATCATGCCATCACCGAGCGCTACCGTTTCTTTTCGTACGGGGATTCCTCGCTGCTGATCCCCTGACGAGGCTCAGCGCAGCACCACCGTGGCCGAGTTCAGCATGGTGCGCGCGTTGAGGCAGATCGGCAGCAACGGCAGGTCCGTGGTGAACGCCGAGATCTCCTCGGCCAGCGGCTTGACGATCCTGCCGGGCAGGTCCAGCGCGCCGCCCGGCAGCGCGCCGGTGTCTTCCACCGTGTCGTCGAGCCATGCGCCCAGCGGCGAGCCCGTAAAGACCAGAGCCGGAACCGCCGCGCCCATGTCCTGAACAGGAACCTTGCCGTCATCGCACTCTCCTGCGCCGCGGATGCCGGGCAGGTCGGCCGGCGCTCTGACATGACAGAAGGCGCGAACATCCCGGCGACTTTTCGGGAGTATCGCCGAGAAGCTGCCGGGTTCACTCGTCCTTAAGGGTAGTGAGTTGATAAGTTGATGCAATTTGGACCTGCCGATGTCGAGGGGCGAAAATGCCGAATGTAAGACTGGCTTAGGGAAGCGATATGCGGGCAAGTGACTTTTTGCTCCTATCGTCACGAGCGGTTGTCCCGTGGGGTCGCGCGAACACCCTGATCCCCGTCCGGAATGCAGTGCTGCGCCGTGGCGACGCCGCAAGGGCGATCCTCGTGGAACGGGCTACAAGTATTCGGAATCCGGAATTCCCGGGCGCCGTTAGCAACGACCCGCCGGTCAAACGGCAAACTGCCACGAAATTGCCACGTTTCGCCTCCCGCAAGGGGTTGCACCAGCGGAGCGGGACAGGCAGGGCTACGCCACTGATTCAGGCCCGGCCATGTGGCGACGAGGAGACACGACATGCTCGACGTTCTTAAACATTCCTGGGCTCTGCTTCTGGGAATGCTGCTGCTGATGCTGGGCAACGGCCTGCAGGGGTCTCTGCTCGGCGTGCGCGGCAGCGGCGCGGGGTTCTCGGCCTTCGAGATGTCGGTCGTCATGTCGGCCTATTTCGCCGGTTTCCTGCTCGCGTCGCGGCTTACCCCGGGCATGATCCGCCGGGTCGGGCACGTGCGGGTATTCGCCGCGCTGGGGTCGTTCATCTCGGCGGTGCTGATCCTCTATCCGGCCTTCCCGCATCCCATCGTCTGGACCGCCGAGCGCATGGTCATCGGCTTCTGCTACTGCGGCGTCTACGTGACCGCAGAGAGCTGGCTCAACAACGCCTCGTCGAACGAGAGCCGGGGGCAGGCGCTTTCGGCCTACATGATCGTGCAGATGCTGGGCATCATCGCGGCGCAGGCGATCCTGCTGGTGCCGGATCCGTCGGGGTTCCTGCTGTTCGTGATCCCCTCGGTGCTGGTCTCGGTGGCCTTTGCGCCGATTCTCTTGTCGGTCGCGCCGACCCCCGCCTTCGACACCACCCGAAGAATGAGTCTGCGTGAGCTCTACGGCGTGTCTCCGCTCGGGGTCACCGGCATGTTCCTGCTGGGCGGCGTGTTCTCGGCCCAGTTCGGCATGGCGGCGGTGTTCGCGGCCGAGGCCGGGCTGAAGCTCACCCAGATCTCGATGTTCGTGGCGGCCTTCTACGTGGGCGCGCTGGTGACACAATACCCGCTGGGCTGGCTCTCGGACCGCATGGACCGCCGCCGCCTCGTCGCCTTCGTGGCGCTGGCGGGCGGGCTCGCGTCCTGCGTGGCCGCCGCCATGCCCGAGAAATTCCCGGTGCTGCTCTTCGCCGCTCTCGTGGCCGGCGGGGCGGCCAACCCGCTCTATTCGCTGCTCATTGCCTACACCAACGACTTCCTCGAGCCCGAGAACATGGCCTCGGCCTCGGCGGGGATGCTGTTCGTCAACGGGGTAGGCGCCATCGCCGGTCCCATCGTCACCGGTTACGCGATCCAGACCTTCGGACTGGGCGGCTTCTTCGGCCTGATCGCGGTGCTGCTGCTCGGCCTCACCGTCTACGCGGTCTGGCGGATGACCCAGCGCAAGGCGCCCACGGTCGACGAGACGGGGGCCTACACGGCGGTGCTGCCGACCGCGACGCCGGTGGCGCTCGAGGTCATGCAGGAGGTGGCCATCGAGGCCGCGGAAGCCGCCGAAGCGGCGGACCTTGCCGGAGAACCCGGTGGATCCACGCAGCAGACGAGCTGATTGTCACTGTCGGAATGTCGTAATTGACAGAAAACGTGACTTTCGGTTCCGTTGGTGGGAATTGTAACCTTCGTGTGACGCCCGGGGTGAGGGCGAGGTGAAAGGAGCATGAGGCCATGACGGGGCCGGAAGATATCTTGGCATTCTGGATCGACGAGGTCGGGCCGGATCGGTGGTATGCAAAGGACGAGGCGCTTGACGCCCGCGTCCGCGACCTGTTCGAAGAGACCTGGGAGGCGGCGATGGAAGGCCGCTTCGGGCTCTGGCTGACCTATCCCAGCGGGGCTCTGGCCTACATCCTGCTGCTCGACCAGTTTCCGCGCAACATGTACCGCGACAACGGCAAGGCCTTCGCCTCGGACGAGATCGCGCTCGCGGCGGCGAAGCAGGCGATCTGGCGCGGCTGGGACATGAAGATCGACGAGCCCGCGCGGCAGTTCTTCTACCTGCCGCTGATGCACTCCGAGAACCTCTGCGACCAGGACCGCTGCATCCGCCTTCTCAAGGAGCGCATGCAGGAGACCGGAGACAGCAACCTGCTGCACGCCCGCGCCCACCGCGAGGTGATCCGCGACTTCGGCCGCTTCCCGACGCGAAATTCGGCGCTCGACCGCTCATCGACCGCCGCAGAGCGTGCCTATGTCGAACAGGGCGGCTACGGCGCCACGCTGCGCAAACTTCAGGCCGAGGCGGCCTGAAACGGCCCGGGCGGCGTGCAAGCCCTTGCAAAGCCATCGGAAGGCCCGTGCGATCGCTGTCGCGCGGGCCTTTTTCCATGCTGCGACCATGACGCCCGGAGTGACGCTCAGGGTTGTGTGCGACAGGAAACCGCCCGCCGGGGTTGGCTTTACATTGAAGCGTTGCGGAAAATGGTTTAATGCCAAACTAATTTGACACGGACGGAGAGAGCCATGGCTTCCCAAAGCTTCGACATGATCGTCATCGGCGCCGGACCCGGCGGATATGTGGCCGCAATCCGCGGCGCGCAGCTCGGGCTCAAGGTGGCCTGCGTGGAGCGCGAGCACATGGGGGGCATCTGCCTCAACTGGGGCTGCATCCCGACCAAGGCGCTGCTGCGCTCCTCGGAGATCTTCCACTACATGCACCGCGCCAAGGAGTACGGTCTCAAGGCCGAGGGCATCGGCTTCGATCTCGACGCGGTGGTGAAGCGGTCGCGCGGCGTGGCCAAACAGCTCAATTCCGGCGTCACCCATCTTCTGAAGAAGAACAAGGTGACCTCGATCATGGGCGAGGCCACGATCACCGCCAAGGGCAAGGTCTCGGTGAAGACCGACAAGGGCACCGAGGAGCTGACCGCGAAGAACATCGTGGTGGCCACCGGCGCCCGGGCGCGCGAGCTGCCGGGCCTCGAAGCGGATGGCGACCTTGTCTGGACCTACAAGGGCGCGCTGCAGCCCAAGCGCATGCCGAAGAAGCTGCTGGTGATCGGCTCGGGCGCCATCGGCATCGAGTTCGCCAGCTTCTACCACACGCTCGGCGCCGATACGACGGTGGTCGAGGTCATGGACCGCATCCTGCCGGTGGAGGACGAGGAGATCTCGAAATTCGCCAAGAAGCAGTTCGAGAAGCAGGGCATGAAGATCCGCGAGAAGACCATGGTCAAGAAGCTCGACCGCGGGCAGGGCAAGGTGACCGCGCATATCGAGCAGAACGGCAAGACCACGACCGAGGAGTTCGACACGGTGATCTCCGCCGTGGGCATCGTCGGCAACACCGAGGGGCTGGGGCTCGAGGCGCTCGGCGCCAAGGTCGAGCGCACCCACGTGGTGGTCGACAAGTACTGCCGCACCGGGGTCGAGGGCGTCTACGCCATCGGCGACGTGGCGGGCGCGCCGTGGCTGGCGCACAAGGCATCGCACGAGGGCGTCATGGTGGCCGAGCTCATCGCCGGCGGCCACCCGCACGCTGTGGACCCCGACAGCATTGCCGGCTGCACCTACTGCCACCCGCAGGTGGCGAGCGTCGGCATGACCGAGGCGCAGGCCAAGGAGGCGGGCTACAAGATCAAGGTCGGCCGCTTCCCCTTCATCGGCAACGGCAAGGCCATCGCACTGGGCGAGCCCGAGGGCATGGTGAAGACCGTCTTCGACGAGAAGACCGGCGCGCTTCTGGGCGCGCACATGGTCGGCGCGGAAGTGACCGAGCTGATCCAGGGCTACGTGGTGGGCCGCCAGCTCGAGACCACCGAGGAAGACCTGATGAATACGGTCTTCCCGCACCCGACGCTCAGCGAAATGATGCACGAGAGCGTCCTCGACGCCTGGGGCCGCGCCATCCACTATTGACGGGGGCCGTCCCGCATCACCCGAGGTCTGAAGGGCCGCCGCATCGCGCGGCGGCCCTTTTGCTGTGGGACGTGCTGAGGACTTGGGCGGTGGGCAACTGCAACGATGCTGGCCGGTTACGGAGCTCGGGATTTGCCTGCGCGCGGCTGCGGTTTTGCGGGAGGTCCGATGTCGCACGGATGACGCGGAAGCAGGGGGCGCTGCCCCCTCGGCCTGCGGCCTCACCCCCGGAGTTTATCCGGCAAGATGAAGGGCGGCGGTTGGTGTGGGGTGGCAGGTGTCTTCATCTTGCCCGTAAACTCCCGCTGGAGGCGGCACCACGATGACGCTTGCGCTGCAGTTGCTCTCAGCGGCGGCCCGCAAAGACACCGGCGAAGCAGAGGCCAGCGCGGGTCGGCATGAGTCTTCATCTTGCCAGATAAACTCCCGCCGGAGGCATCGTGACCGTGCCGCCGGCTGGGCGTTTGTGGCCGGGCGGTCAGGGGCCTGCGAAGAAGCTGGCGACGCGGGGGCGGATCCAGGACCAGAGCGCGGGGGCGCCGCGGCGGATCTTGGGGCCGACCTTGGCCTCGAAGACATCGAGGGTGACGCCGTAGTCGTTCCAGCTGCCGCCGCCGATGGCGAGGTTCATGTTGGGCGGCTGAAAGCGGTCGAGGGACTTGGCGAAGCGCGCGTCCGGTGTCTCGTTGGCCTCGAACTCCAGCCAGAGGGCCAGCAGCTCGGCGCCCTGCGCCTCGGGCAGCAGGCCAAAGAGGCGGCGGGCGGCGGCGAGTTCCTCGGCCTCCTTCGCGGCTTCGTCCACCTCGCCGAAGATCGGGGCGTCGCCGGCGTCGATCTCGACGATGTCGTGGATCAGCAGCATGCGGATCACCCGCGCCACGTCGATCTCTTCCGGCGCGTGCTCGGCCAGCACCAGCGCGAAGAGCGCGAGGTGCCAGCTGTGCTCGGCCGAGTTCTCGAAGCGGCCGTCGTGGTTGCGGGTGGCGCGGGTGATGGCCTTGAGCCGGTCGGCCTCCATCAGGAAGGCCATCTGCGCGTCGAGCCGGGCGGTCACTGGTCGCCGCCCGTCGCGCTGCCCTCGAGCCGCTCCAGGATGAACTGCCGCGCCCGGCGCTCGGCGAGGCGCACCCGGATCGAGGTCAGGTAGGCCTCTTCCAGCGTCGTGGACGAGGCGCCGATCACCTTGGCCACCTCCATGTAGAAGCGGTCGTCGCCGGTGGCGTTCATGGCCTTGAACGTGTCCTCGGCGAGCTTGTCCGCCAGTTCCTGGGTCAGCGACATGGTGCACCTCGTCTGCATGTGGGTCCCGCCCGTCATAGCGGAAAGCGCGCCCGGGATGGAAGCACCCGCCCGTGTCTTGCCGCAGGGCCGCGCGAAGGGGAGACGCGGGCGCGCGGGGCGTGCTAGCGTCGGCTGAGGTGAGGGGCGAACGAGGGGGGCACGTATGAAGCGCATCGCCATTTTCTGCGACGGCACCTGGAACCGGCCGGACGCGAGGTTCGCGACCAATGTCTACAAGCTGCACAGCGCCACGCTGCAGACCGGCAGCGACGGCGTCGTGCAGCTTCCCAAGTACATCCCCGGCGTCGGCACCGGCTTCGGCATGACCGGCTTTGCCAAGGCCTGGGACCGGTTCCGGGGCGGGGTGTTCGGGGCAGGTGTCACCCGCAACATCATGACCGCCTACCGCTTCATCGCCGAGCAGTACGAGCCCGGCGACCAGGTCTTCATCTTCGGCTTCTCGCGCGGCGCCTTCACCGCGCGGTCGCTGGCGGGGATGCTGCGGGCCTCGGGGCTGCCACCGCACGCCCAGGCCTATCGTGCCGCCGAGGCGCTGCGGCGCTACCGGAACAGCGCCGAGGAGACGCGCCCCGACCACGAGGAGAGCTTCAGGTTCCGCGCGGTCTATTCGCCGCATCTTGCCACCAGTGAAGCCGAACAGGCGTGGCGCGTGGCGCAGGGCTTGCCCGCGGTGCCGCTCTTCACCGTCACCTATCTCGGGGTCTGGGACACGGTGGGCGCGATGGGGGTGCCAGGCCATTACAAGCTGCTGGCGCGGCTCTTCAACCGCAGCCATGGCTTCCACGATCTGCACCTCTCGAGCAGTGTGCTGGCGGCGCGTCACGCGGTGTCGGTAGACGAGCGGCGCCGGACCTTCCCGCCGACGCTGTGGGAGAATCTCGACGAGCTCAACGGCGCGGGCGGCGGCGATTACCTGCAGCAATGGTTCCCGGGTGACCACGGCTCGGTGGGCGGGGGCGGCGACATCGTGGGGCTGTCGAACATCTCGCTGGCGTGGGTGGCGCGGGGCGCGGCGCAGAAGGGGCTGAGCTTCGACACGGCGCGTCTGGGGGAATACGCGGAAGCCGAGGACATGTCGGTGAGCCTTTGCAACCAGAGCGCCCCGCCGGGGGTCCTTGCGCGGCTGCTGCGGCACAACCCGGTGGACCGGATGGCGCCACATGCGCCGGGGCTGGTGCGGGACGTGTCCGAGGCGGCACGGCTGCGCTGGCGCGATACGAGATCGCGCTACCGGCCGAAGCCTTTGCGCCATCTCGCGACGGATCTGGATGCGCCCGAGCCTTCGGAAGAGGGAATCGCGGTGGCCGCAGGAGGGGCGGCCCAGCCGGAAACAGCGCCGCGCCCGACCTGAACGGGGGCGCGGCGGCGAATCGTCAGCGGGTGCTTTCCGTGAGCCGGCGCTTCACGTAGCCGGTGACCGAGCCGATCATCGTCTCCATGTGCGGCTCTTCGAAGAAGTGGCCCGAGCCCTCGATTTCCTCGTGGGTGATCGTGATGCCCTTCTGTTCCTTGAGCTTGTTGACCAGCGCGGTGGTGTCCGCGGGCGGCGCCACGCGGTCCGAAGTGCCGTTGATGATCAGGCCCGAGGACGGGCAGGGGGCGAGGAACGAGAAATCGTACATGTTCGCGGGCGGCGAGACCGAAACGAATCCGGTGATCTCGGGGCGGCGCATCAGCAGTTGCATGCCGATCCAGGCTCCGAAGCTGAAGCCGGCGACCCAGCAGTGCTTGGAGTTGTTGTTCATCGACTGCAGGTAGTCGAGCGCGGAGGCCGCGTCGCTCAGCTCGCCGATGCCCTGGTCGTATTCGCCCTGGCTGCGTCCCACGCCGCGGAAGTTGAACCGCAGAACAGTGAAACCCATATTGTAAAAGGCGTAGTGAAGGTTGTAGACAACCTTGTTGTTCATCGTCCCGCCGAACTGCGGGTGCGGGTGGAGGATGATCGCGATCGGTGCGTCTCTGTCCTTCTGGGGGTGGTAGCGGCCTTCAAGACGGCCTTCGGGTCCGGGAAAAATGACCTCGGGCATCGGTGCAATCTGCTCCTCAACGGGTCTCGGGCATAATCTTGACGAAAATGCTAAGAGACCTCAGAACGTTTCTCATGCCCGGCGCCGAAGCCGGGCGGGCTGGATTGCAGATATGCAATCGGTCGGTCAAGGTCAATCGTCAGAGGCTTTCGGAGCGGGAGGTGTGGCATGAAGCTCAGCACGAAGGGGCGCTACGCGATGGTAGCGCTGGCGGATATCGCGATGCAGCCGGACGGAGATCTGGTGACGCTCGGGGATATCTCGAAACGGCAGGACGTGTCGCTGCCCTATCTGGAGCAGCTTTTCGTCAAGCTGCGGCGGGCGGGGCTGGTGGCCTCGGTGCGCGGCCCGGGGGGCGGCTACCGGCTGGCACGCCCGGCGTCGGAGATCCGCGTCGTGGATATTCTCGCCGCGGTCGACGAGACCGTGGACGCGATGCACAAGGGCGCGGGCGCCTCGGGGGCGGCCTCGGGCAGCCGGGCGCAGTCGCTCACCAACCGGCTGTGGCAGAGCCTCTCTGCGCATGTCTACGTGTTCCTGCACCAGACCCGGCTGTCGGACGTCATCGACAACACGCTGGCGCCCTGTCCGGCGGTGCCTTCGCTGTTTTCGGTGGTCGACGAGCCCTGACGACCTGTGGCATGGGCTGCGGCAGGCCGTGAGCGGGGGCACCCCGTTCGCCGTCGCCGCCCGTGACCCGAGACCGATCCGAAGGATGATACCGTGAAGCGCGTCTACCTAGACTGGAACGCCACCGCACCGCTGCGCCCCGAAGCGCGGGAGGCAATGATCGCCGCGATGGATGTGACGGGAAACCCCTCCTCGGTGCATGCCGAGGGGCGGGTGGCCAAGGGCATGATGGAGCGGGCGCGGGCCGAGGTGGCCTCGGCCTTCGGTGCCGACGGGGCGGACGTGGTGTTCCTCTCGGGCGCGACCGAGGCCGCGGCGCTGGCCTGTGCCGGGCGCGATCTGCGGGGCGCGGCGGTCGAGCATGACGCGGTCCGGGCCTGGATCGACGCGGTGCTGCCGGTGGATGCGGCGGGGCATGTGGTGGTGAGCGATCCCGCCCGCACCGCGCTGCAGGCGGCCAACTCCGAGACCGGGGTGATTCAGGAGCTGCCTCAGGGACTTGCGGTGGTCGACGCCACGCAGGCCTTTGGCAAGATCCCCTTCGCATTCAACTGGGCTGGCTGCACTGCGGCGCTGGTTTCGGCCCACAAGCTTGGCGGTCCCAAGGGAATCGGCGCGCTGGTGTTGCGGCGCGGGACGGATCTCTCGGCGCGGATGCTGGGCGGCGGCCAGGAGATGGGCCGCCGGGCCGGTACGGAAAACCTGATTGGAATCATGGGGTTCGCGGCGGCGGCTCTGGCGTCTCAGCGGGATCTTGAGCATGGGCTCTGGACAAAAGTTGAAAAACTTAGAAACATTCTAGAGAATGTGATTGCGGACGGCGCAAAAGAGACTATTTTTGTCGGGAATAGTGCTTCGCGCCTGCCGAATACCTCCTGTTTCGCCCTGCCGGGTTGGAAGGGCGAAACGCAGGTGATGCAGATGGATCTGGCTGGATTCGCCGTCAGCGCGGGATCGGCCTGCTCCAGCGGCAAGCTGCGGCCGAGCGAAGTGCTTCGGGCCATGGGTCACGACGAGGAGACCGCGCGCAGCGCGATCCGGGTGAGCCTTGGGCCGGATGTGACGGAAGAGGACGTGCTGCGTTTTGCCGATGCCTGGCTCAAGCAGTACCGGAAGCATCGCGCCAGAGGCGCGTAACAGAAAGCGCCAGAGGCGCGCAAGACCAGCGCCTCGCGCGCGGGAGACATGCGCCGGAGGCGCCGCGGCGAAGCGCCGGAAGGCGCTTCCGACTTTTCGAGGCGCCCTAGGCGCACGGGCCGCGGGTCGGCCGGGACAGGATGGCCGCAGGGCGGTCTGGACTTTGAGCGTGGCGCGCTGGCGTCGCGGATGGATGGGCGCCCCCGGGCGCGCGAGCGAACAGGACACGCCCCGGCGTGATGACAGGAGAGAACGCATGGCAGCCTTCGACAACGTGACCGTCAAGGAAGGGGTCGAGCAGGAAACCGTGGATGCGGTCGAGGCCATCTCGACCTACAAGTATGGCTGGGAAACCGACATCGAGATGGAATACGCTCCCAAGGGCGTGAACCCGGACATCGTGCGGCTGATCTCGGAGAAGAACGAAGAGCCCGAGTGGATGACCGAATGGCGCCTCAAGGCGTTCGAGCGGTGGACCCAGATGAAGGAACCCACCTGGGCGATGGTCGACTACCCCGAGATCGACTTCCAGGAACAGTACTACTACGCACGGCCCAAGAGCATGGCGACCAAGCCCAAGTCGCTCGACGAGGTCGACCCCAAGCTTCTGGCGACCTACGAGAAGCTCGGCATCCCGCTGAAGGAGCAGATGATCCTCGCGGGCGTCGAGGGCGCCGATGACGCGCCCGCCGACGCGGCGGGCGCGCTGTCCGCGACCGCGGGCTCGGACCGCAGGGTGGCCGTGGACGCGGTCTTCGACTCGGTCTCGGTCGGGACCACCTTCAAGAAGGAGCTCGAGAAGGCAGGGGTGATCTTCTGCTCGATCTCCGAGGCGATCCGCGAGCACCCGGAGCTGGTGAAGAAATACCTCGGCTCGGTGGTTCCGGTGTCGGACAACTTCTACGCGACGCTCAATAGCGCCGTGTTCTCGGACGGCTCCTTCGTCTACGTGCCGCCCGGGGTCCGCTGCCCGATGGAGCTTTCGACCTACTTCCGCATCAACGCCGAGAACACCGGCCAGTTCGAGCGCACGCTGATCATCGCCGACAAGGGCTCGTACGTGAGCTACCTCGAAGGCTGCACCGCGCCCAAGCGTGACACCGCGCAGCTGCACGCGGCCGTGGTCGAGATCATCGTCGAGGAAGACGCCGAGGTGAAATACTCCACGGTGCAGAACTGGTTCCCCGGCGACGAGAACGGCAAGGGCGGCATCTACAACTTCGTCACCAAGCGCGCGGATTGCCGCGGCGACCGTGCGAAGGTGATGTGGACCCAGGTCGAGACCGGCTCTGCCGTGACCTGGAAATACCCGTCCTGCATCCTGCGCGGCAACGAGAGCCAGGGCGAGTTCTACTCGATCGCCATCGCCAACAACCACCAGCAGGCCGATACCGGCACCAAGATGATCCACCTCGGCAAGGACACGCGTTCGCGCATCGTCTCCAAGGGCATCTCGGCGGGTGTGGCGCAGAACACCTACCGCGGCCTCGTGTCGATGCACCCCAAGGCCAAGAACAGCCGCAACTACACCCAGTGCGACAGCCTGCTGATCGGTGACAAGTGCGGGGCCCACACGGTCCCCTACATCGAGGTCAAGAACAACTCCTCGCGCTGCGAGCACGAGGCGACCACCTCGAAGGTCGACGACGAGCAGCTCTTCTACTGCCGCCAGCGCGGCATGGACGAGGAAGAGGCGGTGGCGCTGGTCGTCAACGGCTTCTGCAAGGAGGTGCTGCAGGCGCTGCCGATGGAGTTCGCCATGGAAGCGCAGGCGCTGGTGGCCATCTCGCTCGAGGGTTCGGTGGGCTGACGCCCGCCGCGTCCGGGAGGGCTTCGGGATGCTCCAGCAACTCGCCCTGCAATCTTCAGGCGCCGGCATCGGCGTGTTCCTCGGCCTGCTGATCGGTCTGTCCCTGCGCAAGCGCAAGGGCAAGACCGAGGGGCTGCTGGGCGGCTCGATCCTGCTGACGGCAAGCGCCGCCGGCGGGCTCGCGCTGGTCGTCATGATGGCCGTGAACTACCTCGCAAACACCTGAGGACGACGACGGGACCCCACGAGGATCGCACGAAGGTCACATGGCAAACCCTTGGAATAAAACCATGATCATCACGACCACGAACAACGTCGAAGGCCGCCGCATCACCGCCTACAAGGGCATCGTGGTGGGCGAGGCCATCATGGGCGCCAACATCGTCCGCGATCTCTTCGCTCAGGTCACCGACATCGTCGGCGGCCGCTCGGGCGCCTACGAGCGCAAGCTGCAGGACGCCCGCGAGGTCGCCTTCCGCGAGCTTGAACAACGGGCAAAGGCGGTCGGCGGCAATGCCGTGGTCGGCGTGGACATCGACTACGAGGTGGTGGGCGACACGATGCTCATGGTCTCCGCCTCCGGAACGGCGGTTGTGATCGAGTGAGCGTCGCGGCGCCCATAACGCGCCCGGAGCTGACCATGCCCGAGGCCGAGGCCGCGCTGCTGCGCGAGCTCTATGCCGGGGCGGAGGTCATCCTCGAATACGGCTCGGGCGGCTCCACCGCCCTGGCCGCCGGGATGCCCGGCAAGTCGGTGTTCTCGGTCGAGAGCGACCGGGACTGGGCGCAGATGATGCGCGGCTGGCTGGCCGGGAACCCGCCCGCGATGGGCACCGAAGTGGATATCGTCTGGTCCGACATCGGCGAGACGAAGGACTGGGGCCACCCGGTCGACGAGAGCGAATGGCGCCGCTGGCCGCGCTACCCGCTCGAGGTCTGGGAGCTGCCCGAGTTCCGCCACCCCGACGTGGTGCTGGTCGACGGGCGCTTCCGCGAGGGCTGCGCGCTTGCGGCCCTGTTCCTGGCCGAACGGCCGCTGACGCTGCTGTTCGACGATTACGCCCGGCGGCAACACTATACACCGGGTCGAGGAATTCCTTGGCCGCCCCGAAATGACCGGGCGTCTCGCCCGGTTCGAGATCACCCCGCAGCCGGTGCCGCCCAAGCGGCTGCTGCGGATCATGCAACTGACGATGCGGCCCTGAACGCCGCGTGACGCGAACGCGGCCCGGGCGGGTAGAATGGAGAGAAAACATGCTGGAAATCAAGAACCTGCAGGTGAAACTTGAGGAAGAGGACAAGCAGATCCTCAAGGGTGTGAACCTGACCGTGGAAGCGGGCAAGGTGCACGCCATCATGGGGCCGAACGGCTCGGGCAAGTCGACGCTCTCCTACGTGCTGTCCGGCAAGGACGGCTACGTGGTGACCGAGGGCGAGGCCACGCTCGGCGGTGAGGACATCCTCGAGATGGAGCCCGAAGAGCGCGCCGCGGCAGGCCTCTTCCTCGCGTTCCAGTACCCGGTCGAGATCCCCGGCGTCGGCAACATGACCTTCCTGCGCACCGCGGTGAACGCTCAGCGCAAGGCACGTGGCGATGAGGAGATGTCCTCGACCGAGTTCCTCAAGGTCGTGCGTGAAAAGGCCAAGAGCCTGAAGATCGACGCCGAGATGCTGAAGCGTCCGGTGAACGTCGGCTTCTCGGGCGGCGAGAAGAAGCGCAACGAGATCCTGCAGATGGCGATGCTCGAGCCGAAGATGTGCATCCTCGACGAGACCGACTCCGGCCTTGACGTCGACGCCATGAAGCTGGTCTCGGACGGCGTCAACGCGCTGCGCGACGAGGGTCGCGGCTTCCTCGTGATCACGCACTACCAGCGCCTGCTTGACCACATCAAGCCGGACGTGGTCCACATCATGTACGACGGCCGCATCATCAAGACCGGCGGCCCCGAGCTGGCGCTCGAGGTCGAGACGCAAGGCTACGCGCACCTGATCGAAGAGGAGGCGTAAATGGCACTTCCGCAACCGAAGCAGACGGCGACCGACGCGCGCCTTGCCGCGCTCGACCTGCCCGAGGGCGGCTGGTCGGCGCCGGCGCGCCAGTCGGCGCTTGCCCGGCTGCAGGCGATGGGCCTGCCCGGCGCCCGTGACGAGTACTGGAAATACACCCGCCCCGACACGCTCGTGGCGGCCGAGGCCCCCACGGCCGCAGTGTTCCAGGGGGACGAGCCGCTGGTGTTCGACGGTGTCGAACGCCTGAAGATCGTGTTCCGCGACGGCGTCTTCGATGCCGAGGCCTCGGATCCGCTGGCGCTCGAGAACATCGAGATCGCCCGGCTCGCCGATGCGGCGGACATCCACTGGGCGCAGGATCTCTACGGCAAGCTCGAAGAGGACGGCCAGACCCCGGTCGAGCGTCCTCTCGCGGCGCTCAACACCACCTTCGCCACAGACGGCATCCTGATGCGCGTCACCGGCAAGGTCTCGAAGCCGGTCGCGCTGATCTACTACCACGAGTCCGAGACCTCGGACGCGATCCTGCACCACGTGGTGAAGGTCGAGGAAGGCGGCGACGTCACCGTGCTCGAGAACGGGCCCGCGGCGGCGCGTTTCAACAAGGTGATGGAAGTAGACGTGGCCGACGGCGCCGGGTTCCACCACATCCGCGCCCAGGGCCGCGACCACGAGCGTCGCGCCGCCACGCATATCTTCGCGCGGCTCGGCGCCGAGAGCACCTTCAAGACCTTCACCCTGACGGTGAACGGCGTGCTGACCCGCAACGAGTGCGTGGTCGAGCTGACCGGTGACGACGCGGTCTGCCACATCGCGGGCGCCTGCATGGGCGACGGCGATTTCCACCACGACGACACGGTGTTCGTCACCCATGACGCGGTGAACTGCGAAAGCCGGCAGGTCTTCAAGAAGGTGCTGCGCAACGGCGCGACCGGCGTGTTCCAGGGCAAGATCCTGGTGAAGCAGGGTGCCCAGAAGACCGACGGCTACCAGATCAGCCAGTCGCTGCTGCTCGACGAGGACAGCCAGTTCCTCGCCAAGCCCGAGCTCGAGATCTACGCCGACGACGTGGCCTGCTCGCACGGGTCCACCTCGGGCGCCATCGACGAGGACGGCCTCTTCTACCTGCGCGCCCGCGGCCTGCCGCGTGGCATCGCCGAGGACCTTCTGACGATCGCCTTCATCGCGGAAGCGGTGCAGGAGATCGAGGATGAGAGCCTGCAGGAAGAGATCGTAGGCCGGGTCGAGGCCTGGCTCCTGCGGCGCCGCGGCTGATGACGCTCTCGCGCGAGATCCTGGCCACCTACCGGGGGCCGGGGGCCGTCGTGCGGCGCCTGTTGCGACAGGGACCGCGCGAGGACCGCGCGCTGATGTTCGTCATGGCCGCCTGCGGTCTGTTCTTCGTGGCGCAGATGCCGCAGCTCGCACGGCAGGCGCATCTGGCGGGGACCGAGCTCAACCCGATGCTCGGCGCCTCGCTGCTGGCGTGGCTGGTGATCGCACCGCTGCTGTTCTACGTGCTGGCCTTCCTCAGCCACCTTGCCGCCCGCCTCTTCGGCGGCAAGGGGTCGGGCTACGGCGCCCGGCTGGCGCTGTTCTGGGCGCTGCTGGCGGCGACGCCGCTGGTGCTGCTGAACGGGCTCGTCGCGGGGCTGGTGGGGACGGGGCCGCAGCTGACCATCGTGGGTCTGCTGTGGTTCGCGGTCTTCGTGTGGTTCTGGCTCGGCGGGCTCGTCGCGTCGCAGAAGGCGGCGGCGGAATGACCCCGGCGGGCTTCCTCCGGCTGGCGCTGCAGACGGTTGCGGCCCCGCGCGAGGTGGCGCGCCTGCTGCTGGCCATGCGGCTGAGCCGTGAGGCGATCCTGACGGCGCTGGCGCTGTCGGTGGTGCTGAACGGGCTGGTCGCGGGGATCTCCTTCGTGCTGGTCCCGGCCGAGGCACTGCCCGCGCAATTTGGTCCGGTCTTCGTTGCGGGGATCCTCGCGCTCGAGCTCGCGGTGACCATCGTCCTGCTCGGCGTGGTCGGGCGGGCGCTTGGCGGCACCGGGCGCGACATCGAGATCGCGCTGCTGCTCGCGTGGTTCCACGTCCTGCGGGCGCTGGCGCAGCTCGTCGTGCTGCTGGCGGGGCTGCTGTCCTCGGCCCTGGGCTCGCTCCTGCTGGTCGCCGCGCTGATGGCCGGCGTCTGGATCCTGATCAACTTCCTCGAAGTGGCGCATGGCTTCAGCGATCTCTGGAAAGCCCTGCTGCTGCTCGTCATCGTGACCATCGCACTTGCCTTTGCGATGGTCCTTCTACTCGTGCTAGCAGGGGTCTCCCCCGAAACCATGGCAGGCTGATGTTTGACGTTTCCGAAATTCGCCGCGACTTCCCGATCCTCTCGCGTGAGGTCAACGGCAAGCCGCTCGTCTATCTCGACAACGGCGCCTCGGCGCAGAAACCGCAGGCGGTAATCGACGCCGTGACCCGCGGCTATGCCGAGGAATATGCCAACGTCCACCGCGGGCTGCATTACCTGTCGAACCTCGCCACCGAGAAGTACGAGGCGGTGCGCGGCATCACGGCGCGCTTCCTTGGCGCGAAGGACGAGGAAGAGATCGTCTTCACCTCCGGCACCACCGAGGGCATCAACCTCGTGGCCTATTCCTGGGCCATGCCGCGTTTCGAGCCTGGCGACGAGATCGTGCTGTCGGTGATGGAGCACCACGCCAACATCGTGCCCTGGCACTTCCTGCGCGAGCGTCAGGGCGTCGTGCTGAAGTGGGTCGACGTGGACGAGACCGGCGCGCTCGACCCGCAGAAGGTGATCGACGCCATCGGCCCGAAGACCAAGCTGGTGGCCGTCACGCAGCTTTCGAACGTGCTCGGCACGGTCGTGGACGTGAAGACCATCTGCCACGCCGCGCGCGAGATGGGCGTGCCGGTGCTGGTCGACGGCAGTCAGGGCGCGGTCCATATGCCGGTCGATGTCGAGGATATCGGCTGCGATTTCTACGCCATCACCGGCCACAAGCTCTACGGCCCCTCGGGCTCGGGCGCGATCTTCATCCGCAAGGAGCGGCTGGCCGAGATGCGCCCGTTCATGGGCGGCGGCGACATGATCCGCGAGGTCCACAAGGACTGCGTGACCTATGCCGACCCGCCGATGAAGTTCGAGGCCGGCACCCCCGGCATCGTCCAGCAGATCGGCATGGGCGCCGCCCTCGAGTACCTGATGTCGCTGGGGATGGAGAACGTCGCCGCTCACGAGGCGCAGATCGCGGCCTATGCCGGCTCGCGGCTCTCGGGGCTGAACTGGCTGCAGGTGCAGGGCAACGCGCCCGGCAAGGCGGCGATCTTCTCGTTCACGCTCGACGGCGCGGCGCATGCCCATGACGTCTCGACGATCCTCGACAAGAAGGGCGTCGCGGTGCGCGCGGGCCACCATTGCGCAGGCCCGCTGATGGACCACCTCGGGCTCTCGGCGACCTGCCGCGCGTCCTTCGCGCTCTATAACACCGAGGCCGAGGTCGACGCGCTTGTCGACGCGCTGGAACTGGCGCACGAGCTTTTCGCCTGACGGGCGCCTTCGGTCTCGATCTGAGAAACGGCGCGCCACCTGCGGGCGGCGCGCCCGGGATGGCTCAGCCGCAGCGCAGCTCGTTGCCCAGCGGGATCGTGTCGCGGTTGGTCTCGATCCACTTCATCATCTTGCCCATGGTCATGTCGGCGCTGCCGAACCCCTCCCACGGGGTGAAGTCGGTGTTTAGGATGCTTTCCGGATCGAGGCGCAGCAGCCGCACGAAGACCTGCGCCACGATGGTGCCGCCGACGCCGGTGAGCTTGCCGCCCGCGTCCGCTTCCTGCAGGCAATAGAACCATAGCGGCGTCTTGTCGATGTGCCGCGAGGCCAGCGCCTCGGGCGCCTTGAGCTCCTTGATGCCCAGATGCGGCGCATGAGCTTGAAGCCACCGCGCCACCTGCTGCCCCGAGGCCAGCTGCAGCGCCGTCCGGTCGCGCAGGATGTTGCGCAGTGCGAGCTTCTTGGCTTCCGCCACGGGCACCTCGATCTCGCCCCATTTTTCGGACTTGTTCACGATGCCATCCGGCAGCGCGAACAGCGTCTCGGCCATCTTGGTGCCGACCGGCAGCGCCATCTGGACGTTGCCGTCCTCGAGGTCGAAGAACATGTTCATGTGCATGTCGTCATCGGGCACCCGCGGGCTGAACGCCTTCATCATCGCGAACAGATCCCGCGGCTGCTCGTCTGCCCTCAGCTTGTAGCTGGCCTGCACCGTGGCGTGGCCAAAGCGGTAGGCCGCCCCGGAGAACTCCGCCGGCATGATCGGGCCGTGCTTGCCGAAGACGTAGGGCGCCGCGAGCGCCGCCTTGATGCAGGCCTTGTCGACGAACGAGGGCAGGAGCTGGTTCAGCACCAGCCACTGGTAGTGCAGCCGGACGGTGCGCCGGACGTGCTCGAAGTCCATCAGCCGCGGCACCACTGTCTCTGTCCAGACGGTCTTGCGGATGGACATGCCGCCGACGCCGTGGACCATCCGGCTCACCTCGTTCTCCGCCCGCGCGCCGTCGTTGGCGTGGCTCATGAGGATGTTGTGCAGGCAGATGAAAGCGCCCTGGATCTGGCTCACCAGGATGTTCTCGTCGTTGCGCGGATCGCCGATCAGCGCCGTGCCCTTGGCGTTGCGGGCGAGGTCCAGCGGGCAGTCGTCGCGCCCGAAGAGCAGGTAGTCCTTGTGCTTGTTGTGGTAGAGATGCGGGCTCGCGTCGGGCCCGTCACCGTAGACGCAGTCGAGGTCGAGCGTCGGCGTGCGCACGTTGCGGATCGAGCGAGGGTCGATCTTCCTGCCGATGCTGCTGGTGGCGTCGAGCGTGATGTCATGGTCGACGAACTGGCCGAAGAAGGTCATCCCGGCCTCGGCCGGCCCGGGGGTGACCGTCGTGGTCTTCATGCCGTCGACAAGGGCGATATAGGCGTCGAGGATTGCCTGGTGCGACAGGTTCCCGGTGATCTCGTTCGGCTTGCCGAGGAGATGGCCGAAATGCTGCGCCAGTGGCGGCTCGGTCAACAGGGCCTTGCCGTCGAGGCATTGCTTCACGAGGTAATCGTATCGGGACAGGGCGTGGGTCATACCGGTCATGCTGTGTCTCCTGAAAAAATGAGTCTTTGAAAAATGAGAGAATCTCGCTCACGGGCACAGTTTAGGGTTGATCCGTTATTCTGCCGTGAATGGTGTTCCGCAGGGTGCGCTTGGCGACATGATCTTTCGCGCTCGTTTCTGGCTGCGCTTGGCTTGGCGTCCGTGTGTCAGGCCCCGCAAGGCGGCTCCGGGGCAGGGCGCGCGGCTCGCCAGAGGCCATAACAAGCGAATGCCTCGCCGACGAAATTTCCCGATTGCGGGCGCCGCCGCTTTGCCGTATCACCCCCATGCGCAGGCACCCATAGCTCAGCTGGATAGAGCGTCGCCCTCCGAAGGCGAAGGCCTCAGGTTCGAATCCTGATGGGTGCGCCATTAACCTCGAAATTCCAAGATTTGGGCTCGCTAGTCAGGTTGCCCCGGCGCCGCCGAGTTTGCCGCGCGGTTGCCGTTCATCCTGTGATGGATTGGACGGACTTGGATGAAAAAATCATTAATTTACAGTCGGTAATGCCATTGTGGGGTGTACCAAGTACCAAATGTTGGCGTCGCGAGGCTGTACGGGTCAACCGATAGGCGACCTGTCGATTTGGTGAAGCTGATCGCCCCAATGCTCAAGCAGCTCAGCGACACGGATCGGGTTGTTGCGAAGGGGCAGCGTATGGAGAAGGTGAGCTGATGTCATCAGCTTGCTGCTCGCCGCGTGTGGTCTTTCGATTTCCCTAACCTTTAGTTTCAGACGGTCGGATGCCTGCTTTCAAACGGTCATCTATTGACTTTCAACCGGTCGGAAGCGCAATTTCAATCGGCCGGATGGAGACAAACAGAACATGTACCCGAGATTCGCGAAAGAGAGGATAGAGGAGGCGCTGTCAGACACCCGCGTCGTTCTGATCTCTGGCCCGCGTCAGTCGGGGAAGACGACACTCGCGATGGATGTCGCCGCCGACAGGACACCTTTTCTGACATTGGACGATGCCAACGTCCTGCGATCCGCGGTCGATGATCCGGTCGGGTTCGTTCGCGGTCTCGATCGTGCCGTGATCGACGAGGTGCAACGTGTTCCGGACCTGCTCCTCGCGATCAAGAACCTGGTTGATGATGACGAGACGCCAGGTCGCTTCCTGCTGACAGGATCTGCCAACCTGATGACCCTTCCGAAGGTCGCAGACTCCCTGGCCGGGCGCATGGAAGTCATCAGGCTTCTGCCGCTAAGCCAGTCTGAGATTATTGGCACCAAGTCGAATTTCATCGATCGAGCTTTTGCGGGAGAAATGCCTTCGTCAAAACACATAGTCGTTGGCCATGAGCTGATCGAGGTCGTTTTGTCCGGCGGCTATCCGGAGGCTCTTGGTCGAAAGAGATGGGCGCGCAAGCAAGACTGGTACCACGGCTACCTTGATGCGATCGTTCAGCGAGACGTGCGTGACGTGGCCCAAATCGATCAGCTCGCAGTCATGCCCAAATTGTTGTCCGTGCTCGCTGAACATTCAGGGCAATTGGTCAATTACTCAGCTATCGGTGGCGCTCTCGATCTCAATCACGTGACGACCCGGAAGTACGTAGGCGTTTTCGAGAGCCTCTATCTTGTCCATACATTGCAGCCTTGGTTCACGAACCGTCTGAAGCGTCTTACCAAATCGCCCAAGCTGCACTTTCTCGATGCCGGGTTGCTCGCAGCAATGCGCGATGTGTCACCAGATGTGGTTGCGAAGGATAAGACCTGCTTCGGTCCGATCTTGGAAACCTTTGTGTTCAGCGAACTGCGCAAAATCGCTTCATGGAGCGAACAGAGATGCTCCTTCGCTCACTTCCGGGACAAGGATAAGAACGAGGTCGACTTGGTTTTGGAGAATCGTCGCGGCGAAGTCATCGGGATTGAGGTCAAGTCTTCAGCAACGGTATCAGCGGCGGACTTTTCCGGAATGCGGAAGTTGGCCGATGCATGTGGGGACAAGTTCGTGCAGGGTATGGTGCTCTATGATCACGATAAGATCGTTCCCTTCGGAGAGAACATCTTCGCGGTTCCGCTTTCGAGCCTTTGGAGTTCGTCATGAATAAAGTTCAGGAAGTCCCTTTTCGGGTTTCTGCCCGAACGGCTCGCCTGATTGGGCGTGAAAATGTTGCTACCGCAGAGAGCGCAATCAGCGAGTTGGTCAAGAACTCCTATGACGCCGATGCGTCTTTCTGCATTGTTCGGATATCGCCAACCTACACCGGGGTTCCGGAAAAGATTTCGAAGGATGAATTCGACCGACTGGCTGAGTGGGGCCTGAACCCCGAAAACCACTACGATCTTGATGGCGAAACAGCCAATCTGCGCCCATGCCTCGCCGATGAGCACAGTCCGGAGGCCGAACTCATTCGGCATCTTGTGACGATCACAGTGATCGACGATGGTGCAGGTATGGGAGACGACGCAATCCGTGATGCATGGATGGTCATCGGAACAGCCAACAAAGAACTGGAATCTTCATCCAAGCTTGGTCGCACTAGGACCGGAGCCAAAGGGATCGGTAGGTTTGCCCTTGATCGGCTGGGAGCACGATGCCAACTGCACTCGAGCACCATCACAGAAGCTGGTAATAGTGAAACGCTGACTTGGACCGTTGATTGGAACAAATTCGAGAAAGACGGAGCGGTCCTAGACGAGGTAACTGCTCAGATTGAGCTAGGAACGGCTGGATTCCAAAAAGATTTGTCCGCAGTTGCGGCAATCGCGGATCTCGAGGAGCTTGCGAAAAAGGCGTCGGAAAGTCGTACTGGCACATCAATCGAAATTTCGGAGGTGCGCGACAACTGGTCGAGGGACTCGATCAAGAAGCTTCGACGCACGCTGGGTGTTCTTGCGCCCCCCGACGAACAGCGTGCATTTAGCATTTATCTGCGCGACGACCGAGATCCCAACCAATCAAACAGTGTCGCGTCCGACGTACTTGAGGATTTTGACTACAGGCTGACCGCAAAGGTTCAGTCGGATGGTGCGGTGGAGTTCACGGTCGTCCGCAATGAACTCAACCATGATGAGTTTCCGAAAGCGCTCTTCATGCGGAAAGACATGAAAAAGGAACCGTTTACCAAGGAAGCTTTCAGCAATCGGGCCACAAGCTACGTAAAATCGCTCGAAGATCTATTTCCAGGAGAGTCCGAGCTCTTTTTCAATCGCGCGCGGTCCATCGGTCCGTTCGAGGTTGTCCTGCGGTTCTTCAAGCTTCAAATGCCATCAAAGGCCGAAGATCGACAGTATCCATATCGGAGCTTTCAGCCGCAACGGCGAAAGGAATGGCTCGATATCTTTGGGGGTATTCGCATTTATCGAGACAACTTTGGTGTGAGGCCCTACGGCGAGCCCAAAAGCGGAGCATATGACTGGCTGTCGCTTGGTCAGCGAAGGGCCGCAAACCCTGCAGCACCCACACGCCTCAACTGGCCCGTTCCACCTCAGAATATTGCTGGAACGGTGAACATTTCTCGCAATGAAAATAGCGTTCTTGTCGATCAGTCAAACCGCGAAGGCATTATCGAAACAGAAGAATTCCGGGTATTCCAGGCCCTCATTCTGAGGTTCGTCAATGAACTGGAAAGGGATCGGAGCCGTGTTCTCTACAACCTACTTGAGACCTACAAAGTCGAAAATGCCGATAAGCAAGTGCGGTCAGAAGGGTTGAAACTGGCACGCAAAATTGAAGCGCAACCTGAGAGCTCCTCAGACGATGTACGCAAGCTTGCCCAGACGGTGACCGTCCAAGAGAACATGCTCAAGGAACAAGCTGAGGATCAGGTCATTCTGAGGTCACTGGCGACACTTGGCACCGTAATGGTGTCCTTTGCCCACGAAATGGGACAGTTGAACACGCTGGCAGGACGCAATCAGCAGCTCGCCGCGTTGTTGGCACGCCATCTGGATGAAAAAGAATTTGCCAACAAGAACGAGGCGTTCAATCCCTTCGCCATCCTTCGTGACATGGAAGCCTCCGACAGGAAGGCGGCGCAGTGGTTCAATTTCGCACTTTCGGCCGTTCGCTCCGGGCGCCGTCGGCGATCCAACGTCGATATGCGCAGTCACCTAGAGGAATTGAAGGTCGTTTGGGATGGCTTCCTTCGGCCGAGAGAAATCGCATTGGATCTCAATTTCGAAGATGGATTCGCAGCAGAGATTCTGGCGTTCGAAATTGATATTGACAGCATTTTCAACAACTTGATCCTGAATTCATTCGAAGCTTTCGTCGATGGCATGGGGGGAGGCGAGCGGCGAATAAAGATAGACATTTTTGCTAAGAGTGAGAAGGAGGTTGGTATCATCTATGAAGATAATGGTCCTGGCATTCACAGCTCAATCAAAGATCCGAGCGAAATATTCGAGTTCAACGTCACGACAAAGAAAGATCGTGAAGGCAAAGGAGCAGGCACTGGCTTGGGTATGTGGATACTTGAGTCGGTGGTGCGCTCCTACGATGGGACCGTGCGTGCGTACCGTAAGACCGAAAGTTTCGGCTTCCGATTGGAGTTTTCTTTGCCGATAGCAGGGAAAAGTGGTGTCTGACGATGTTGCTATATGTAGATGAAGAAGCGGACCAGGGGCGGCGAGTAGTACTCGCCGCTGCCCTCTCTGGCTATTTTGGGGATGATGAAGTTGCGACGGTAGTTCCCGAGGCGGATATCAATACGATGCTGGAGAAGATCATAGAATCCCGTTGTGAGGTCTTGATCACGGATTTTCGCCTTAGCGAATATAAGGCCGACGTCCAATATTCGGGACTGGATCTTATTCAGGAGGTGCAAAAGCATTTCGAGGGGTTCCCCTGCTTCCTGACAACAAATTATGTTCCGCACGCGCTTGAGCAGCTCCATGATGTAAACTTGATTTTCCCCAAAGATGACTATCTTGCTGAGAAGACCGCTTCAGGTGAAAAAGATAAAAGTAAACTTCCATTCTTTCTGCGAGTTCGTACGAAAATTGAAGAGTACAGGGCTGACCGGCGCCGGTTGGAAGAATCCTTTCAGGAGTTATACCAGCGGTCACTAGAAGAACCCTTGCGAGCAGAAGAACTGCAGGTATTGCTCGATCTCGACGGGCGATTGGAGCGAGCCATTGGGGGGCGAGTAGCAGCAGTCCCTCGTCTGCTAAAAGAAAACGCCCTCGAACCATTCAATAATCTACTGCGCAGGGCCGCTGATCTCGCTGCCGAGATTGAAACTGAACTTGGGCAGCCACGGGAGAATGAATGATGCTTCGAGATCGCCGACCCGAGCGGTCCAACCCGCCATCCAAAGGCCACTACAGGGCTTATAAAACGGAGCTCAAGACGGATTTTGGAGAGTGTTGCGGCTACTGCGATACGCCTGATTATATACTGGGGGGCATTAGGGTGTTTCAAATTGATCACTTTGCACCCAAGAAGAGGTTTCCAGAGCGAAGCGCCACTTATTCCAACCTTATCTATAGTTGTCCATTTTGTAACCGCGCAAAGTGGGACACTTGGATTGGTGATGATCCTGACACACCAAACAACGGAGAAGTCGGTTTTGAGGATCCTTGCTCGCTTGAGTACGAAACGCATCTTGATCGCTCAGTCGATGGCCGTTTTCTGGCGTTGAGTCCCGTCGGAACCTACATGATCCGCGAGTTGAAACTTGGCCTCATGCGTCATCAACAGATCTGGCAATCTCAAGCAATCAGGAAACTTAGGTCGCGTCTTCGCTTTTTGAAGGAGGATCCGCGTCTTACAAATGAGAGAAAAATTGCGCTGCTCGAGCAGATTGATGAGTTGACACAGGAATATGAAAGATTCAAACTCAGTGCCATTGCGTAGTAATTCTTCCTACGATCCGAAAGGAAACGGGGTTGTCTACACGCCAGCAGCAGTCACTGAAGTGGTTGTTGCTCAGGCGTTGGCGAAACTGGATGTCACGGCGATCGGCTCTGTTCTTGAGCCAAGCTGTGGTGACGGTTCGTTTGTGCGCACGCTGTTGGCGACAAGCTCTCTGAATATCTACGCGCTGGACAAAGACGAAGAAGCGATCACACACTGCAAAGCCGAATTCGACAAGGCTCATGTCTATTGTGGCGACTTCTTTGAGGACCTGCCGGAGGTTTGGCCTAAGCAATTCGATATCATCATTGGTAATCCACCGTATGTGAGTTGGCATCGTTGTGACCCGGATACGAGGTCGCGTCTTGACCGCATCGGTGAGCAATATGATTTTGAAGGCAGGCATCTCAGGAACGCATGGGCGGGTTTCGTTGTGAAAGCCACGATGAAGCTGGCACAAAAAGGTGTCCTCGCTTTCGTTATTCCTTATGAATTCTTAACTGTATCTTATGGCAAGCGCCTTCGGGACTGGATGGAGGGTCACTTCACGACCCTTGATATCTACATTCCGAATGAGAAAGCTTTCAAATCCATAGACCAAGATGCAGTTACTGTTATTGCGACCAAAGGAGAAGGTCCGTGTGAAACTGTGCTGCACCGAGTAGCATCACTTGAGACAGCAGGGGTTCAATCAAGTTGCCGTCTTTCGTCTGGAGCCATCAAAGCCGCCTCTTTAGAGATGAAAGGATTCTTACTGGATAGTGAGGTGCTTAACCTAATTCAGAAGATCGACCAGAACTGTGAACGTGTCTCGGATTTTTGCGATAATGCTGCTGGTACTGTCACCGCTGCGAACGACTATTTTATTTTGTCCCGAGCTGACCTGGAGTTTAATAAGCTCACTCGTTGGGCGCGGCCGATCATAAAAAAATCAAGTTTCCTCGGCGATGCGGTTAGTTTTTCGGTCGAGCACTTTGATGAGCTCGAATCTACCGGTAAGGCTTGCTATCTTCTGGATTTTTCCAAATTACACGCTGAAAAGTTGCCTAAGGCAGTTCAACGATATATAGAATTAGGTGAAGAAGAAGGTATCGATCAGCGTTACAAGTGTAGGCATAGAAAGGACTGGTTTAAGGTTCCGGTTGTTCAACCGAATGAGGGTTTTTTCTTCAAACGCTCACACATCGTCCCGCGGTTTTGCGTAAATGAGTGCGGTGTGCTTGCAACCGATTCAGCTTATCATATCCGGATGAAGCCGGGGGTCGCGATTCATGACCTTTGTGCGTCGTTCTACAATTCGTTGACGCTGCTCTTCGCAGAGATCGAGGGGAGGTTCTACGGTGGCGGTGTTCTTGAGGTTACGCCCAATGAATTTAGGAGACTTCCGGTTCCGTTGAGTGAATTCTCGGCGTCCGATTTCTCTAGATTTGAGGGTAGGTTTACGCTCGCCGATGGTGCCCAGGCTGCAATACAGTTTTCTAATGATCGGTTAATGGCAAAACTTCAGCTCTCTACATCAGATTTAGATACTATAGAAGGAGCTCGGCAAACTTTGCAACGCCATAGGCTTCGCCACGGAGGCAAGTCCCAGAGCTAAGTTAGCTTATCTTTTCTGTCGGAGCAGGGACGGTGGTGACAGTCAATATGAGATCCGATGTCGTGGCATTGAAGGCGGTTTCCCCTTTTTTGTCGCCTATGATGTGGAGCGTCCGCGCTAGAGTTTGGTGTTAAGTGTCAGGCATCGCCATTAGCTCGCCGAGCATGCTGCCCGACCGCGCTTCTTCGCTGGTGTGGGCCGCCGGGTGCGATCTACAGCTACGGCCAGGGCTTCTTTGCGGTCTTCAGACGACAAAGACAGGAAGGGCTCAGGCATGCGCCGCCTTTGCGACACTGCGTGCAAGCCAGGTCGGGAACTGCGGTGCTGCCGTTACCAATTCGTCAAACGCCGCTGCGGGCAGTTTCTGCTTCAGCGATCTAAGAGCTGTCTCTGCCTGTTCCGGCCCGAGCCAGGCCAGAGCGCGAACAGCACTGCCTGCCGGCCTCTTCCCCAGGGCGAGTTGCCATCGGGGGGCGTGGCGCAGTTCCACGAGTTGTTTGCCCAATGAGAGCGTGCGGCTGCGACCCGAGGTCAGGTACACGGAGCGAACAGACACTTGCGTGGTCAACCCAAGCGCATTCGCTTCGGCGGCGCCGGTTGGAACAATGACTTCGCCACGTTGCGCCGCGAGGGCCTCGACGGCCTGTTCCACGGTCGGTGCGCGCGTTCCAAACCGGCTTTTGATCAGTCGCAGGTAAACCCCGCGTCCGGCACGGATCAACTGGCCGCGCTCGGCGAGGCGCGACAAGGCCTGATCCACACCGGCACGGCTGCCGAGGTGCAGCAGCCCCTTTGCGGCAAGTGGCGCTCCTTCCGGAAGTCCCTCTGCATGGGTCAATATCTGTTCGGCAAGGCGCTGCATGATCGTTCTCCTGTCAGAAATATACGCAGTTTTCTGACAGAAACCAATCCGTGCTGTCGGACGAGGTGAGGAGGGTGGTAGCTTTGTGCCATGGGTAGCAGGCTGGCCTTCGGCGATTTTCAGAGGGGAACACGCTTACCGAAGGCCCCGCAGTTGCAGGCATTCCTTGACGGCAGCAGCCCGCCTCTTGTCCAGGTACTCGGCCAAATCGTCGATATGGACGCCTTTGGCGCATTTCTGCGACGCTTCCATGCGGACGAGAGGAAGGGCGATGGAACCAGCCGAGACTTTGCGGACGAACTTGTCGGTACTCAGACTGAAAAATCCCTGGCGACATCCTCAGCGGGAATGATCGGTCGCCCGGAATACATTGCTATCAAGAGAAACGCCGTGTTCATGACCCCGGAGTGAAGCACGATGGCATAGTTGGGAGAAGGTCGCGCAGCGGGTTGGCGGGGAAGCGGATAGCATGGAGCGCAAATCGGACGGGTACGTTGGGTCGGAGAGACTCTCCGAAGCGTGTGAAAGGGGGTAGGGAGCCCATGCTTGGGTCAGTCGGGCGGGAGCCTCGACGCCAAGCAACGCTTCTGGAGAGGCCGCAAGACAAGTGCACCTTTTGCGGTGCAGACATCCCCGGATCCCGCTGGGGGGGCTGCCACACCGGTGCTGCCGGCAGGAGGAGGGTCATCCAGGCCCGCGGCAGCGCCTTGAGGGCCGAACCCTCTGCGCTTTCATAGACAGGTTGAGCAGGAACACCGTTCAGGCCAGCTGGACGACATCTTGGAGTACTTTGACGCGCCCCTCCTGAGCAAATGCAGTTTGCCAAGGGGCGGCCTTCGGGAATAGTATTCCAAGATTTCGAGCCATTTTTTTGGTTCGCAGAGTTTTTCAACACAATCGGGCGGGGAGCGGTCATTCGCCGCGGTCGCGAAGGCGCCCCTGCCGCACCGCCGAAGCGGACATTCAGGCGAGAACCAAGGCTGAAGCCCGCTCGATCGACACCAGGGGCGGGAAGCGGGCATTCTCTGCAAGCGCGAGATTTTCTTTCGCATCCCGCAAAGCAGGCTTTACTATCGCCAGACGCATTGCACCAAATCAACTCAAACACTTACTCTGGGCTGAACCAAGCCCCAAGCTCACGAGGTCACTGTGCCAGTTGACGAAACTGCAATACGCCAATGGGCCGACCGCCACGATTGTCGTAGCAACCTACCAATACTTGTTCGCCGCCTGATCACGGAAACCACGGGATCCCTTGTTTCCATGCGCTTTCCCGGAAACGAAGCGGTCGATTTGCCTGGGCTTGACGGTCAAGTGGAATGTGAAGCCGGGACAGTCTGGGTGCCGCAAGGCCGAAGCGTATGGGAAATGGGTTGCAATGTAGACCCTCGAAGTAAAGCCGACGGTGATTATCAAAAGAGAACTAAAGAAACGCCGCAAGACCAGCGCGAGAATAGTGCATTCGTCTTCGTGACGCCGAGGAGGTGGAACGGAAAAGAAGACTGGCTTGAAGAGCAACGTGGTGAAGGCGCTTGGGCGACCGTTGAGGCATTAGACGCCATAGACCTTGAAACTTGGCTCGAAGACGCGCCTGCCACGGCCCGTTGGTTGGGTGAAAAGCTGGGTGTCGCCTGGCCCGGGCTGAAGACACCTCACGAATGGTGGAATAGCTGGGCGACAGCTTCGGTGCCGCCATTGTCCATCAAGCTTGTTTCTTCTAGACGACACAACGAGCAGAGCGTGTTGTTGCAGAAGTTGCGCGACCGAGAGCAAATAGTTCCGGTTCAAGCTGACGATAGAGGGGAGGCCGTTGCATTTGTCGTTGCAACAATGATCGAGGCCGATGCTCTCGATCTTCTTGATACGACAGTTGTTGCCACATCTCGCGATGCCAGAATTCCTACGAGCGCAAACCACCTTATTGTCGTTGCGGACGGCGGAGATGGGGAGGAGTTGGATTTTGGTGATCGACGAAATTTGACTATTGTCCGCGCATATCCCAAGGGCCGTTTAGATGTCCGGGAGGCACTGCTGCTTTCGCACGTCCCCTCAGATACCTTTCGCGCTGAACTCGAGAGTATGGGGCTATCGCGTGATGACGCGGATAACCTCTCCATCAAGGTCGGTCATTCTGTTCCTGTATTGCGGCGTCAGCTCTCTCGTGATCCTGAGGTTCGGCGGCCTAGTTGGGTTAGAGATCGCGCAGTGGCAAAACGTGTCCTCCCGTTCGCATTGGCAGGCTCGTGGGTTGAGCGCGAGAGCATGGATGACAGCACAATTCTCCAGCTATTGGGTGATTTTCGGGATTGTGAAGTGGAACCAGTTCGAGACGAACTGCTCGCTTTGAACGACGCACCAATTACTCGCTATGGGCATGTGAATGTCGTCGTATCACAAATCGACGCACTTTTTGCCGTAGGGCCTTACATAGATCGAGACGATCTGGACCGTTTCTTTCAACTCTTGCCGGAGTTGCTGGGCGATAGAGACCCCGCCTTAGATCTGCCTCAAGATCAGTGGTACATGGCCAATGTGTTGGGTCACGCGAGAAGTTTTTCGGGTGCCCTTCTTTCCGGTCTCGGCGACGCGTTGGGCATTCTATCCGTTCATGGTGCAGAAATCTGCGGTGATAGGTTGGGAGTTGACCTTTCATATCGTGCCGCGCAAATTGTTCGGTCACTGATGCAAGGTGCTGACCAAGAACGCTGGCTTTCTATTCGGGGACACCTACGAACATTGGCGGAGGCATCTCCATCTGCGTTCCTTGATTGCCTTGAAGCTGAGCTTAGAGAACCAGTACCAGCCATACGCGCCATCATGGGAACCACTGAAGGTTTCGTGAGTGGCGAGTGTTTGCGGACCAATTTGCTTTGGGCGCTTGAACTTTTGGCTTGGCACCCTGTTCACTTTTCTCGTGTCGCAGAGATTGTTTTTGGCCTTCGCCGTCTGGAGGTGGAAGACAACTGGTCAAACTCGCCGAAATCAACCGCCCGTTCTCTGTTCAGGGCTTGGCTGCCTGCCACCGCTCTCAGTGCTGCGGAAAAGATAGCTGTCTTACGGCGCTTGTCCGCGCAGTCTCGATATGCTGCGATGGACGTCTGCATCTCTCTTCTTCCAGGAGGTGGCCCAAATTTCGCTTCACGCACCGCGAGGCCGCAATGGCGAGCACTGGATGCAGAAGTGCCGTCACCGACAAATGCGGATGTCCGCACGGCGGCGATCGAAGCCAGCCGACTACTGCTCGACTTGGCTCCATTTGAAAAGTCGGAGCTGGAACAGCTGTTAGAGGTTGCGACACGTATTCATCCTGACGACCTATCTCGCTTGGTCATCGAGGTCGAGAGTTGGTCAGCGACAGCAACCGATGAGGACAAAGCTGATCTTCGGCACAACCTTCGTCGGCGCGATGTTCTTCGTGCTTATCAGGAAGGTGAAGAGGACGAACAGTTGGCAGCCGCGCTTCGGCGTATGGAAGAGGCTTTATCCCCTCAGTCCCCGACTGCTCGCCACCGTTGGCTGTTTGAAAATTCCCACGTTGAGTGGCGTGCGCTGGTGGAAGACGAAGGAAATGGGCGCTTGTCATGGCAGGAGCGAAACGCACTTGTCGAAGAGCGCCGCCGAAACGCCATCGCTGAAATCAGGGAGCTATTGGGAGATCAAGCGGTTCTTCCGTTTGCGCTTAGCGTGAAGCAACCAGAACTGGTGGCTCAAATCTTGGTTCCGCAAGACGCGGCAGTGGAAACGGCGACCCACTGGGTCTCGGCTGCGTTGCGCACCGAGGCAAATGATCAATCCAATCCATTCCTGCGGCAACTTCTATGGAGCGCAGGTTGGATCGACCTTGCCGCAGTCGTGGCTGGCCTAGAGGCACAAGGAATCCTGAACAGTGAAGTGGAGCGCCTGAGATTCGCCGAGCACCTTCCTGGTCGTTCAATTGGCTGGCAGGTCGCAGAAAGCTTGGGCGAAGACGTGGCTTCTGCATTTTGGAATTCGGCATCAATTCATATTTGGGATGACACGCCGTCCACCGAAGTGGAGTACGCCGTTACAAAGCTCATTGAACATCAGCGTCCTAGATCTGCGTTTTCAGCCGTTTCTCTGTGGAGGAACAAGCTGCCAGCAAGCCGGTGGGTCGAGATCCTACAAGCAGTTGCTCACGGAGAGGAACGGGATGGGCCTTTTCCAAGTTCCTACAATCTGGATGAAGTGCTTCAAATCCTCGACGCAGACGAAGAAATCTCTGACGATCAAATCGCCAATATAGAACTGCCCTTCGTGCCTCTTCTGAGCTCATACGGACATAGGCGTCACAAGCGTACACTGGCCTTGCACCGACAACTTGCTCGCGACCCTAAGTTCTTTATTGAGCTACTTTGTTGGCAGTATCGTCGGCGCGATGGGGCGGAAGAACTCGAGCGAGAGGAGCTATCGGCGGAGAAGCGCAAGTTTCTTGCAGAGCTGGCCTATCATTCCTTGGAGGGGTGGAAGAAAGTCCCCGGCTGCAATGACGAAGGTGCGATGTCTCCGGATGATTTCACCTCATGGGCTGATAGCGCCTTAAGACTTGCGGCGGATGCTGACCGCAAGGAAGTCGCTGAAATCCATTTTGGAGCTCTGCTCGCACGACTGGCGCGGAGACGGTCCTGGGATGACTGGTTGCCTGACGTCATCTTGGAGTATCTAGATCGCTCTGAATGCGCCGGACTAAGAGAGCGGTTCTGTATGGGGGTCCGAAATGCACGAGGTGTAACAACGCGCAGCCCGTACGATGGCGGGGAGCAAGAGCGCAGACTTGCTGAGCGCTATCGAGACTTGGCTGCTAGATATGGCAATTCCCACCCTCGGTTGTCGGAAAGCCTCATGTCCATTGCAGAAGGATATGAATGGGATGCACGTCGAGAAGACGAGCGGGCGGCAGTGGGTGAGCGCTGGCATCCTTGATACGGATGCAAGCCGATGGCCGTTTTCGGGAGTAGCGCTACAGCATTTGATGCTAGAACGAAGGGACGCTTCCCGTGTTTCCAGAATAGTTCGCCGAAACTAGATCTCCACCGTCCTGGCTATTTGGCCATCGAAGAGGCATAGGCCGACCAAACGCGATCGGTTTCCAATCGAAAAGTCCGCATTCAAAATTACAAGATTGTACGCGTGCTCTGGGGCTCGTGTTGAAGGGTATCGAATAGCATCAAACCCAGACGAGCGGGCGCAGTCCGCGACAAACCTTGAAAAAACATAGGCAGCTTTCTTATACCCCATTTCCTCCTGAGGAGTACTGAGGAGTGCTGAAAACGCGAGCGCATTCAACAGATCTGATTGGTTTTTATGGCTGTCGTATGGGGTCGCCAAATCCAAGATCTTCAAGTCACTATCGAGCGCAATTTCAGCAACAGCGCAATTTTTACCTCTTAGTTCATGAAAACAAGTTTCTTTGCTATCACCTAGGTATAGTACCGGTTGCCCTGCGTGGTTGTACCTACCTTCGCCGACATACTTGGGGTCGGCAAAGTCAAACTGACCCACTGATATTTCTCTCAGCCCTTCCAGCCCACGCGCTCTATATAAGCTAGACGGCATCGTAGTGGCGTTGGTCGATTGTGATAGAGCCTCCAAGGTCTGGAGAACTTTCTGGGCGAACTCGTTCTTCAATAGGAGAAATGGCGTCTCGTGCGCAATAGCGTGAATGGAGGCCACGTTATCCTCAAACTCAACAGGGACATCGAATGGTAATTCGTACGGGTAGAGGGTGTATCCCAACTTTTCGCCGCACCTTGGGCAATCCAGCTCCTGAACGAGGCGCTCGAATTGTTCTTTTGTATAAAATGCACTGATCCGAGATCCGTCATAAAATGCGTCAAGTTGTATTTGGTTGCACTGAAACTCTGCGGAATCGGCAGCGTATGCCGCTGGCCATATCTTTAGGAACTTTTCGTTGCATCGGTCGCAGCATGCAATGTCTGCCGAGAACCAAGAGTCCAGTTCTTGAAGAAACACATCTTCGAATGCAGCCTCGTCGAGCGGGTGTGTAGGTGAAGACGAACTCACACTTTTGTCCTGTAAATTTATGGCTTTACTCAGCTGACTAACTAACCATGAATGGCGAGGATTGCTAATCCCAAATCTGCCTCTTCCGCCAGTGGCTGCTTTAGGCAAGCGGCAACGCAGCGACGAAGGTCTCGATCAACTGCAGCTTTGGGCCGGGACCACGCAACCACACAGCGACCGTAGCCCGTTCTAGACGCTACGGAACCGCAGTGCAGCTTCGGGCTAAGGTTGACCGCAGTCGAGCCGAACCGTTTTGCGGGGCTTCATGAGGGCACGCGACAAAGGAGGCAATTCACTATTGCAGGATCCCCATCTCGACAAGCGTCGCCCGATCCGGTGCCCCGGTTTCAGGCAATCCGACAGACGCCTGGTAGCCCGCCATTGCGTTGCGCGATCCTGGCCCCCACTGACCATCCGGCGTCCCGGCATCGAAACCAGCCGCGTTCAAAATAGTCTGGATGGCCTTGTAGTCTTCTCGATCAAGATCGAGCAAACTGAACTGACAGGCACCCGCCACTTCGTCAAAAACTCGCTCAGATCCATCCATCTTGAGTGAAAGATCGTACAGCTGGCCGCGGTCGCCCGTCAGACGCATGAAGACCTTTTCCTCTCCGACAAGCCTTCGGATGAAGTCCTGCGCCTTGGCACCAAAGAGCCCTGCGCCCTTGTTGCTGGTCAGTTTCGACCACCGCTCCGGCATCGCTTCGTCGCTCCCGATCCGAACCGTGACTGGCAGCGTGTTGGATTGGAAATCTCCCATTATGAAGCTATCGGCATCAAAGATCACGCGCGCCTCCCCTTCGTGGCACAACACCTTGAGTGAAGGATGATCCGAATATCCGGTTCCGTAATCCGAGACATTGATGGCGAAGACCTGAGGGGAATCATCAAGAGCTGCACGAGAGTGCTCAATTCCCCACCAGCCGACGATCGTGAAATCACCCGCGGCGAGCTGTTTGAACACTTCCATGTCGTAGTCGATTTCCGGATGGCCCGGGTCCGCCCAATCCGGCTTGGTTTTCACGCCAAGCCCGACCTCGTCCGGCAGGGATGTCTTTTCCGTCTGCGCGATCGGCGTAGGCGCTTGCGGCGCCCCACTGGTCGGGAAGGCAATCCCATACTGGGCCCGGAACCAGGCCTGGCGCAGCTGGGCGAGGCTCAGCTTCTCCGTCTCGTATCGCGTGAGCGCAAGCGCCTGCATCAGGCCACCAGAGTTGTCGGCCTCCGCTTTCGCAGCATCGACATTTCCTTGCTGGGTCTGGATATCCGCGAGGATGCTCCCAGCCAGCGCCGGATCGGGCTGGACCGCAGGAACCACAATTTCGATAGGGGCACCGGATTCCTCGGCTGCGAGCCGAGCCTCCAGGACTGATTTCGTTAGAAGCAATGTCTCGAGGTTAAGAGAGGCGATTAGGGCGAGTGCGCCGCCCTGGTAGTTGCCATTTGATACCTCGACCTCAGAAATCTCCAGCTCGATGGCGGCGATGTCGGATCGGATAGCATCAAGGTCGGCTGTTGCACCCTGCCCAGTTGAAACAGAAGCTGAAAATATAAGGGAAAGAGAAAGGGTCGCTCCAGCAACCAAAGAAGTTCGGTTAGGCATTCTACAGGCACTCCTGAAGGTTGAATGACCCCGTAATGCTAATCAGGACCTCAGCTGCAAAACATGATTATCATTGGGCTGAAAAAATGGGGGAGTGTCAACGTCCGTTCGACTGCAATAATCGACGGCTTGTCGGTCGTGGTGCTGCAACCATGCTCGTGCGTCCGCTTCGGGAATGCTGCGCCGCGGCGCATCAGCGAAGCCCAAGGGCAGCAATGGGCCGGAAGCGACGATGTCCTCGACCACGGTCGCGGTCTTGGTCTCTGCGCAGCCGAACGTCCGATTGAAACCCAGTCAGGACCGTCGTTTGCCGAGCGCAGGACGCCAGTCGGTTGGTGAGTAGGGGGGGCGTTCCGTCGATTCTCGTTCGAGGGTTTTGTTGTCAGTCAGCTGAACCAATCGCGTTGCGAAACGCGGAAATCGTCAGCCCGATAATTTCGGCATGGATAGCATCGCGGGAGCTGCCGGAACCATCCGTACAGATCGGATCCTCAATGCCTTCTTCAATCGCAATTTCGGCCGCATGGGGTTTGCACTCGGGGAACATTGACGCGTGGCTGGCAGCTTCGATTATCTGGTAGGTTGCGCCGGGTATGGCGCCCGCGATCCCGGATGCCTGAATGGTTTCCGGGATCTCAGATGCCTTTCCCAGGTTTACGATGAAAACCGGAACCGAGACGTCAGCGAAGGATGCAGGGGCAAAGATATCCGCTGGCGCCGGATCGATAGCAACGGCGAAGCGGACCCGGGGATCCGTGTTGTCTCGTCCAGCGGCGCCTTTGTCCATTGCGTGCAGGTCGACTCCGCTCAGACGCACCCACTCGCAGAGGGACGCGTTCAGATCGTCCGTGTCGCAATATGTCGCGAAAAGCTCGGGATCGAGCCTGGCTCCAGCGATGGACAGCGCGGAATTGCCGCCCATTGACAGGCCCAGAACCCCTATTCGATCACGCGCGACATGCGAATTGAACGCCTGATCCTCCTCGATCATGTCAAGCGTCTTCGAGAGATCGGACGGTCTCAGCCAGAGCTTCATGGTTTCCTCGGCCGACCGGTCCCGCCCCGTATTCCCGGGATGCGTGGGCGCTGCGACGATGAAGCCCTCTTTTGCCAGCGGTGCCGCGATCCAGCCCATCGCACCGGCATGACCTGCCAGTCCCGCGCCGTGGGACAGCAGGACAAGCGGGAACTCTCCATTGCGTATCGGCGCTCCCTCCTCGACCGGCGTCCCCTTGAAAAAGATGTTCTCGCCCTAGGTTACGGCGGTGCCGCCCTCGACCGCAGGGTACCAGATCGTCACCTCCAGATCGGTTGCCCGCTCCCCGGAGGTCACTGAGAGTGTCTGAACACCCGCGATATAGTCAGCAGCAAGCGCTCCTGCGCATGACGCAAACAAAAAAATTACGGCGAAGCCGACCGATTTCGTCACATCCTTCATCGCGTACTCTCTTCTATCGGAGATTTTTCTACTCTGAAGTCGATACGATGGTCGCTCTCTCGCGCCAAGAGGGAACGTCGGCTTCGTCCGCGGAGCTGACCTTGGGGCCTCGGACTATGCTGCGCGGTGCCATGAAGGTCCGGTCTGGGGAAGCCGCGCTGCGGCAATGACGATCCTGGCCAACGACCGGTAATGGGATGTGTCGGCTGCTTCCCCACCGTTGAGCTATCCTGAACCGGGGTCAACCGCGCAACAAGGAGAAGCAGCCATGTGTGCAAAGAAGACAGGAAGGATCGAAGATCTCGCCGTCGTCGGGATCGACATCGGCAAGGATACGTTTCACTTGGTCGCGTTCGACCGGTCCGGCCAACTGGTCATGCGCAAGCAGATCAAGCGCTTTGACCTGAATGCCACGTTCGCAAAAATCCCTTGCTGCATCGTGGGAATGGAGGCTTGCCTCAGCGCCCATTTTGTCAGCCGAACGCTGCGGGGCATGGGGTTCGATCCGCGGATCATCCCGGCGATTTACGTAAAGCCTTTCAACAAGGGCCAAAAGAACGACTACAACGACGCCGAGGCCATCGCCGAGGCCGCGTTGCGTCCAAACCTCCGGACCGTTTCAGAGAAAGACCAGGATCAGCTCGACCTTCAGGCTCTGCACCGGGTCCGGGCACGGCTGGTTTCGCGTCGCACGGCCACCATCAATCAGATCCGGGCCTTTCTCATCGAGCAGGGGATCACCGTCAGGTCGGGGCTGCGGGCGCTGAAGAATTCCTTCGAGACGATCCTCGAACAGCGACGGGATGAGATATCGCCCCGGATGCGCGGCATTCTAATCGGGCTCCATGGCGTCTGGCTCTGGCTGGACAAACGGATCGAGAATGTCTCTAGCGAGATCGAAGAGATCAGCCGCACTGAGGAGAACTGCGCCAACATCATGACGATCCCAGGCATTGGCCCGATGATCTCGACGGCGATGGTCGCGTCCGTCGGCAAAGGTGAAGCCTTCGATCGAGGGCGCGATTTCGCGGCATGGCTGGGCCTGGTGCCCCGACAGTTCAGCACAGGCGGACGCACCATTCTCGGCAGGATCACTAAACGCGGCAGCCGCTATCTGAGGATATTGTTTGTGCAGGCGGCGAAAGTGATCATGATGCGCCCATACCGATGGTCTGACTTCAGCTTCGGCCCGTGGCTGACCGAGGCGGTCGCCTGTATGCCGCGAAACAAGGCGGCCATCGCGCTTGCCAACAAACTCGCTCGAACTGCCTGGAGCCTTCTGCGGCACGGCACCCGGTTCGACGCGCCAAAAGACGCGGCAATGGAAGCGATCTGACGCTTTCCAAGGTCACCAAGGAGTTCGCGATAGAGAGGACAGCATGGAACGGAGAAGATACGCCCCCAGAGTCTGACGGCCCAAATGGTTATCATGGACCTTGCCGGTAATGAGACCACGGCGCGTGCGTAACCCCATCAAGGCCACGGCCAGCGAGCCGATTAACAGGCCGGATACATATGAACGATTTCCGAAATCGTGCCGAATTCTCGATTGCGAATAGCAGCCGACACATACATGTGGGCCGACAGCGACGCCGCCGCATGGGTGATCAGGGGCTTGGCCCGGCGGCGCAGCGAAGGTCGGGAAGGAGCCCAAACTACCGAATGCTGCGGCTTATAGGATTGGCAGCTTTGCTGTACTGAGTTCGTCACAGTCATTCAGGCCACGAACTGTAAATCTCGTTTTCTTGAACTTGAAGGCCAGACCTAAGGATAGCTCAGACGGCTTCATTTTGCGTTTCGCAACGCCTTTCGGATGTAGGTGTTTGCCGATCGGAAATGCGATGGACCTGACGCCTCTGCGAACCGTCCAAGCGTCCACTTGCCGGTCCACGCGTGTGCGCCACTGGTGTAGAGCGATTCATTATCTTGTGATGCAATAAACCGGCGCAAATTGTCACAAGCAGCCTCAAAGTCGGAAAGCAAATCTGCCCACTGCGTCTCGTTACCTTTCTCGTAGAGCGGGGCGTTGTATTCCTTGAGCTGGTTCCATTTGTAGCCCTTGGCGGGGACATGCACCTCGCGGCCCTCAACACCGTCTTCGTACCAACCGTGGAACATGCCCATCCAGTGAGTGCGGTGTGCGATCACACCCTTGATCGTAGTGTCGTCATCGAGGGCCGACAAAGAGGCTTTTGCTTCGTCGACGCCATCAAGCGTTTTGCGGAGCTTGGCCAAGTCTTTATCGAAAACGGCGAGTAGATCGATTTTGTTGGTTGCTGCTGGCATGCTGAACACTAAGCCACTGAATTAATAAGATCATTGACGTACATCAAGACGCCAGAGTTGTCTCAAGCGCGATAGCCGACCTTGGTAAGTCGGCAGCGAAAGCCTGGTTTGTCCGCCCTCCGGAACTTGGCGGGTCCGGGGCGTGCTGCAACCGCGATGTATGGCTGCTTTCGTGGTTCCGCACGCGGTGGAGGCTTGGGCGCTCGACGGCGGCTATGGATGCGCCGCTGCTGTCGAGCCGGGCGATGGATCCCGCCCTACATATCCCGATCAGGCATTTGCTTGGGACTCAGCCAAGCCTGCAGCTGGATTGCCAGTCGATCTCTGAGGGTCTTGTCGCCATGCTCTGTGCAAAGGCTCAGAGCCACCGAACTGACGGAGAAAGCCTGGATTCCTTCTGACTGAAGCTCAGCCGATATGTCCTGCCGAAACGGTCCACCCTTCAACTTCTGGACCAGGATGCGGTCGTACCGACAGATCGCCTTGGCGATGGCCCCGACCTTTTCGACGGCAAGCGCCCCTGACAGACGCAGAAAAATATCAAAGACATAACGCTCGCTCGAGAGAAAACTCAGAAGCGGCATGATGCTCTCCACCACGTGTGCGATAGAGCGAAAGCCGCCAACGGCGTCCAGATCGTCGAGCAGCGCGTCGACCCGCTCGCCGATCAGGATATCCATCAAAGCGTCCTTGTCGCTGAAATGTGCAAAGAACGTGCCTTTCGCCACGCCCCCGGCGGTGACGACCTGTTCGACCCGGAGATCCGCAAAGCCGGAGTCCGAGACAATCTCCCTCGCACAGCCGAGAAGCCTTTCCCGTGTCTTGACGCTTCTGAGCTGTTTTGCGCGGGCCATGGGGCCTCCTATCCAGATTATTGACCGCGGTCAACATAGGGGATAACAAATATGACCGCGGTCAATTCAGGAGTTCCCATGGCCCCCAGACGCATCTTTGTCCTCAACGGACATCCCGGTAAAACCTCGCTTTCCAGGCTCTTTTCCGAAGACTACGCGCAGGCCGCGGTGCAGGCTGGTCACGAACTTCGGATCACCCATCTGCACGATCTGGACTTCGATCCCGATTTCGGCGGGGCCGGCTACCGTGCCGCCAAGCCTCTCGAGCCAGATCTGGAAGCGGTCATGGCCAATATGGACTGGGCCGAACATCTGGTTTTGCTGAGCCCCATGTGGTGGGGCGGTCTGCCCGCCAAGTTGAAGGGCCTATTCGACCGCGCCCTGCTGCCCGGCAGCGCCTTCGACACGCGCGCCAAGACCTGGCTGGGATCGCCCCGGCCGCTTCTGGCCGGACGCACCGCGCGGCTGATCATGACCTCGGATACGCCGCACTGGTTCTTTCGGCTCGTCCACAAGGCCGCACTGGTGCGCCAGCTTCGAATGCAGATCTTTGGATTCGTCGGCATTTCGCCTCTGCACGTCACCCATTTTTCGGCAGTCATCAATTCATCGCCCGAGACGAGAGCGAAGTGGTCCCGAAGGGTGGCCAGCCTTGGAGCGCGCGGAGCGTAGGTTCAAGACAAATGGCATAGTGACCTTGGCGCGCCAAATCTTGCTGCAGGATCCCACCGATGTCTGGTTTGGCGAAGCTGCGACGCAGCGCGGCCAGCCAGACGAATGACCGCAACGGGCCGACAGCGGCGGATAGAGTGGGCATGGCGCACCTCCAGCCGTGTCTGCTTTCTGGGCTTCGCTGGCATCTGAGCATTGTGCAGCATCGCGCTCGTTAGCCAGGCAGATTTGAATGTTCGACGCGCGCCGTTCGGGTTTCCACAGGTCTTCGCCGTAGTCTGCACGAACGCCGATAGTGACCGACAAGGCATATCTCGCACTTGACTGTCAGGATAAATCGCCGAGATTTCGAGCGCGTTCTGTTGCGCCTCGCTCGGGATCGTCCCGACTGTGCGCCACGCCGATTACATCGGCTCCTGGCTGGAGGTGATGCGCGAGGATTCCCGCGCGATCGTCCGCGCCGCCTCGCAGGCCAGCAAGGCGGCCGACTGGATGCTGGCCCATCTGCCCGACGACAGCACCGATGTTGAGCGGCAGACCCCGACGGAAGGGAGGGCCGCGGCATGATCCTCCTGACCGACACACAGCGTGACCGTTTGCTGCCGAATGGCCGCGATCGCGATCAGGATCACATTCCGGTCGTGAAGTTCTTCAATCCCTTCGGCGCCGGTGTCTGGCTCGCGACCGAGCTCGACGAGGACGGCGACATCATGTTTGGCCTGGCCGACATTGGCTACCCCGAACTTGGCTCCTGGAGCCTCAACGAACTGCGCTCCATTCGGCTGCCCTTCGGCATGGGTATCGAGCCGGATCTGCTGTTCACGTGGGATCTCCCGATCTCGGTCTGGGCCGAGGCCGCCCGGGATGCCGGCAGCATTCGCGATGCCGAGCGCCTGCTTTATCGCTCGGGCCGTCTGCCAGGCGGGACACGTCCCGATGCGGAGCCCCGGCGTTCCTGAGATCCACGCTCTTCAGCTTCGGCGCCGCTCTCTTCGCTGGAAGAGGGCGGCGCTTCTCCTCGTGACGCGGTGAAAGTTCGGCGCCCGGCCGGCTGCCCGTCGGAGAACAGCGCCATGACACGAAACACGAGAACACCCGCCATCGAACCGCAGCCGCTCCGGTTCTCGGCCCAGGAGCAGGCCGTGGTCTATGAGGCCCGGCAGATCCTGCTGCGCCATCTCAACCAGAACCCTGTCCTGACGTCCTGGCAGGCGGTCCTCGACTATTGCGCCTTGACCATACGGGGCGATGTGGAGCGCTTCCATGTCCTCTATCTCGACCGCAGGAACCGGCTGATCTCTGACGAATGCCTCGCCATCGGCACCATCGATCACGTCCCGGTCTATCCCCGGGAGGTGCTGCGGCGCTGCCTGGCGCTCAATGCCTCGGCGCTGATCATCGTCCACAATCATCCGGCCGGCGATCCCGAGCCCTCAGCCGCCGACCTCGCGATGACGAAAGAAATCCGGAACGCCTGTGCGTCCCTTGGGGTAGTGCTGCACGACCACATCATCACCGGTGCTGGCCGGGAGACCAGCCTGCGTGCCCGCGGCGAGCTCTGATGGGTCTGCGCGTTCATCCCCGGCTCGGCCACGAGAGGGAGAGGAGGGTGGGGGTTTCGTGACGGGCTGGTTGCCGGAGAGAGAGGCTCCCCGGCGTCCGTCATGGAGACCCTGACATGGCCACTGCCACGCAGAAAATCACCCTGTCGTCCTCGCGCGACATCCCCTTCAACAAACTGGTGCTCAGCCAGTCCAACGTCCGTCGCGTGAAAGCCGGTATCTCGGTCGAGGAACTGGCCGAGTCCATCGCCCGCCGCGGGCTGATCCAGTCCCTGCATGTCCGGCCCGAGCTTGACGCCGAGGGTCAGGAAACCGGCCTTTTCGAGGTGCCGGCTGGCGGCCGCCGCTATCGCGCGCTGGAGCTTTTGGTCAAACAGAAGCGCCTCAACAAGACCGCGCCGGTGCCCTGTGTCGTCTCGGAGGCCAGTGACGACATCCTGATCGACGAGGTGTCGCTGGCCGAAAATATCGAGCGCGCCCCGCTGCATCCGCTCGACCAGTTTCGCGCCTTCCAGAGCCTTCGTGAGAAGGGCATGAGCGAGGAGGAAATCGCCGCCGCCTTCTTCGTCGACGCCAGGGTGGTGAAGCAGCGCCTGCGCCTGGTCTCGGTCTCGCCGGCGCTGCTCGAGACCTATGCCGAGGACGGCATGACGCTGGAACAGCTCATGGCCTTCACCGTCTCCGAAGACCACGCCCGGCAGGAACAGGTCTGGGAGGCGATCAAGGATGGCTGGCAGAAAGAGCCCTACACGATCCGTCGCATGCTGACGGAAACCACGGTGCGGGCCTCCGACAAACGGGCGCTCTTCGTCGGCATCGAGACCTATGAGGCAGCGGGCGGCTATGTGCTGCGCGATCTCTTCCAGCAGGACGATGGCGGCTGGCTCCAGGACCCGGTGCTGCTCGCCCGGCTGGCAGGCGAGAAGCTGAAGGCCGAGGCCGAAACCATCGCCGCCGAAGGCTGGAAGTGGATCGAGGTCGCGGCCGATTTTCCCTATGGCCATACCAGTGGCATGCGCCGTCTTGTCGGCACCACCATCGACCTGACCGACCAGGAGCGTGCCGAGCGCGAAAAGCTCCGCGACGAGTTCGACGCGTTGGAGGCGCAATATGCCGAGGTCGACGAACTGCCCGACGAGGTGGACTCGCGGCTCCGCGAGATCGAAGAGGCGCTGGAAGCCTTCGAGACCCGACCGATGCGCTACGACGCCGATCAGATGGCGCGCGCCGGTGTCTTCGTCAGCATCCGCCATGACGGCCAGCTCGCCGTCGAGCGCGGCTATGTCCGTCCCGAAGACGAGGCGGCGGAAGGTCCCGAGGGCGATGACGCCGATGGTGCATCTCCCGAAGGCGGCGAGCCCGGCGGCGTCCAGCGCGCTGTCATCACCGTGGGCGGCACGGCGGCCGAATCCGAAGAGGAAGAGGACGTCGAAACCATCCGGCCTCTGCCGGACCGCCTGGTCAGCGAGCTCACCGCGCATCGCACGCTGGCGCTCCGCGATGCCGTGGCGGCGAACCCGCATGTCGCGATGACGGCGCTGCTGCATCGGCTGGTCACCGATTGCTTCCTGCCGCAGTCCACCAGGGGGTGCCTCGAGGCCCATGTCCGGGAAGTTCATTTCCCGGCGCAGGCCGATGACCTGGGGGAGAGCGCCTCGGCGCGCGCCATCGCCGAGCGGCACGAACGCTGGGGTGATCATATCCCGGCCCACGATGCGGCGCTCTGGGACTGGCTGGTCGATCAGGACGACGACACCCGCATGGAGTTGCTCGCCCATTGCATCAGCTTCGGCGTCAACGCCTTGCACGAGAAGCCCAACCCCTATGGCGGTATGGGCGTCAGCCAGCACGGGCTCGACGTGCGCCTGTCCCAGGCCGACCGGCTGGCGCGGGCGACGGACCTCGACATGGTGGCCGTGGGTTGGCGGCCGACCGTCGGCAACTATCTCGGTCGCGTGACCAAGCCGCGGATCATCGAGGCGGTACGCGAAGGTGCCGGCGAGCGGGCGGCCCAGCTCATCGACCATCTGAAGAAAGGGGATATGGCGAAGGAGGCCGAGCGCCTGCTGGCCGAAACCGGCTGGTTGCCGGAGCCGCTGCGCATGGTGGATCGCGATGCCGATATCGCTATGGACGCCGGGGTCGATACGGAGGCGGATGATCTGCCTGAATTCCTTGCCGGGGACGGCGAGGATGAAGACGCCACGGAGGACGAGGAGCAGTCCATGGTCGCCGCCGAATGATGCTCAGGCGGGGTGGCCTTTGCTGCCCCGCCACATCCCTTCCGTTTCCGCAACTTGCCCGGTCCCCGTGACCGGGCTTTTCCTTTGGAGTAACCCGATGCCCGCGACGATCGATATCGACCGAATATTCCGTGAGAACCGCGCCAGTCCGCCATCCGAACGCACGCTGCCTTGGGAGGAAACCCGCGATGGCATCACCGTGGTGGTGGAGCCGAAGCCCCATTGGGCGGAAGACATTCGCGCCTTCCGTCTCGAAGCCCGCGAATATTGCCGCTATGCCGATTGGACCGCGAACGGCGGTCATGCCCGGTTCTACGGTCATATCGACACCGGCGGTGACGACGTGATGATGAGCGCGCGCGCCCTGATCGACCACGAGATTGCCGATGGGCTCTGGGACTGAAGGCCCGTTCACGTCTGACGATAGCCACCGCGGTCGTCGTGTCGTCGGCCTGTATGGCACCAATTCCAGCTTCACCACGGTGCCGCTCATCATGTTCGGCATCGGTTTCCGCCCCGTCCTCGAACACACTCCTGATGCCAGCGCGGCGGCAAGGGCTGGCAGGGCGAAACATCTGCAGTGGGGGGCTCCGGCACCTGTCGGATGCAAGACACCACCCCCGCTTCCATTCGCTAACCTTGGTCTGATCCGTCTCTTTGACATTCAACCCCGGAGGGGTCGGCTTACGCAGACGCGCCGCCCTCGGGGATTCGGAAAAAGTCCGAACGCCCGAGGGTGAGTGCAGATCCGGTCAAACACGTCGGGCGCCTGTCGCGCGGGGGATGGTCCCCTGCCTCCAGTGACAGGAGCCAGTCCCGATGTCCTATGCAGATGCCACCGCTTTCGCCGCCAGCCTCGCCGCCACGCTGATGGTTGTAGTCGTCGTGTTCCAGGCCGGGGACGGAACCCACGGCGCCATGCCCGCCGACGAGTTCGACGGCGATGAGGACATGGTGAAGCTGGAACTGGATCCATGGGAGTAAGGCGCGAAAGCGCCTCACCCCAAACGGCCCGAGCGCGGAGACCCGCGCTTCGGGCCTTCAGTGACTCACGATGGTCCCCCATCGTCGGCAGCGGAACCGGGAACAAGCCCGGTCAGAGAGGAAGAGTGCGGGCCTTTCGGCCGTGACGGGTTAAGGGCTGGAGTGAGAGGCTCACCGGCGCCCGTCATGGAGTGATCCCGATGACCGCCTTTTCCAGTTCCGACACCTTTCGTCCCATCGGTCAGATCGTTGCAACCGAAGTCATGCCCGTACTTCCCCGGCTGCGGAGACTGCCGACGCAGGTCTCCTGCCTCGGCACGGAAAGTCATGAGGGTGGTGAAAAAGCCAACAGTTTCGATCGCACCATTCCGCTTGGGGAGTGCCCGTCCGCCGAAGACGCCATGCGCTTCGCATCGTTGCGCCTGTCACAGGGCGACATTTGCACCACGCCGGACGGCTGCCGCACTGATCGAGGGCCGGACAATCTTCGACCTGGCCGAAGGGCTGCAACTGCGCCGGCCCCGTGTCATGGGCACTAGCCGGATTGAACTGACGGGCATCACCGACTCGATGCGCAAACGCCTGCGGGCCTATGGGCTCTTCAGCGAGATCATCTCTTGGAAGCTGCGCTTCTTCGTTCCGGTGGACGCATCGGGGCCGGCGATCATCGGCAAACTGCTCGACCGTTTCCCGATCGAGCGCATTTCCGAGCGGGAGGCCGCGTGATGGCACGTCTCAACGCTTCCGAACTGGCGCAGCGTCTCGGCCGAGAGGCCGAGGCGGTGTGCCGCCACTATCTGTCGAACGGGCGCAAGCAGGGCAATTACTGGCAGGTCGGGGATGTACGAAACACGCCCGGTCGTTCGATGTTCGTCCGTCTGACCGGGCCTGAGGCCGGTAAGAGTGCGGCTGGAAAATGGACCGATGCCCAGAGCGGCGAGCATGGCGATCTGCTCGACGTGATCGGCGAAAGCCTCGGCCTCATCGACTTCGCGGATGTCGCCGAAGAAGCCCGCCGCTTCCTAAGCCTGCCGCATCCCGAACCGGAGCCAAAGTCCCACCGATCCCGAACACCGCAAGCACCATCAGGATCGTCCGAGGCGGCCCGTCGCCTCTGGCGCATGGCGCAACCGCTCGCCGGCAGTCTCGCAGAGACGTATTTGCGGACACGCGGCATTATGGACTTACGCGGAACCGAAAATCTGCGTTTCCATCCGACCTGCTACTGGCGGCCGGAGGGCGATGGGCCGACAGAGGCATGGCCCGCCATGATTGCCGCGGTGACCGACCTCGATGGCAAGATCACCGGCGCGCATCGCACCTGGCTCCTCCGCGACGGCTCCGGGAAAGCGCCAGTCGATCCGCCGAGGAAGGCGATGGGGGACCTGCTCGGAAACGCTGTCCGGTTTGGTGAGGTGCAGGATGTCATGGCAGCGGGTGAAGGGATCGAAACCATTCTCTCGCTGCGCCAGGCATTGCCGATCATGCCGATGGTCTCCGCACTCTCGGCCGGACATCTCGCTGCTATCCTGTTCCCGCCGCAACTGCGCAGGCTCTACATCGTCCGCGACAACGATCCGGCAGGTGACGCCGCACGGGACAGCCTGGTGGACCGGGCCATCGGTGCCGGGATCGAGGCGATCACGCTTTCGCCCATGCTGGGAGATTTCAACGACGATCTCGTCAGCTTCGGCCTGGAGGCGCTTCGGGCGCAGATCCGGGTGCAGATCGCCCCCGAGGACGTCAGCCGCTTCATGGCGCTTGCGTCATAGCCAGAGAGGGCCGTGAGCGGGGACAATCGATCCCGTCATGGGCAAAGGATTTCAGCACCTCGGCAAGAGGTCCGCGCCTTGGCCTTCTTGAGAGGGCGAGCGGCCCACAGACGCTCCGGCCCGGCAATGGCGGCGCCCGACTGATTTCCGTCGGCGGCGGAGCCGCCTTTACAGCGCGAAACAAATCAGCCGGGCTTTGCCATCACGGCCCTCGCAAAGAGCTCGGCTGTCAGACCGGAGCGCCCGTGGGCTTGTCGTCGCCATGAAGGCCGCGACGGTCGCGGTCCAGCCGAAGGACACATCCCATGTATGCCCATGACGAATTCGAACCCGATCACAGCACATCTCCCACTGGCCATGTCATTGAAGCGCTCGAACTCTATGGCTACCGTCCAGCCGAGGGCGAGGCCGATCCCCGGATCACGCCCGAGGACACCGCCATCCAGGGCGCGGTTGCCGACATCTTCGATGCTCTGATTTCCACCATGGCCGACACCAGCCTCGATTTCGACCTCGACGAGATCATGTGGTCCAACGTCAACACCTTCCACCGCGCCGTGGAACGGATCGAACGCAAACTCGACGATAACGAGCAGGCGCAGAAGCGCCTTCAGCGCGAACAGGACGGAAGCGAGGTGAAATCCGTCCAGCTGGAGACCCTGATCGGCATCGGACAAAACCTGATCGAGCGCCGCGACAGCATGGAGACCTTCCGCGACGCTGCCGCCGACCTCTTCCTGCGCACCACAGGCACGCCCTGGTCGCCGCGCACCGGATCACGGGTCAACCATCGCCAGATGACCTCGGCCATGATCGACAGCCGCGACTTCATCGCCGCGAAACGCAGGGCCGACAACGAGGTGCTGCTGCCCGCCGGATCAAAGATCGCCTTCTCGGGTGGTGACACCACCGATCACCGGACGATCTGGGCCAAGCTCGATCAGGTCCACGCCAAGCACCCGGACATGGTGCTCATGCACGGCGGATCGCCCAAAGGCGCGGAGCGTATCGCGGCCAGTTGGGCCGACAATCGCAAGGTGCCGCAGGTTGCCTTCAAGCCGGACTGGGCCAAGCATTCCAAGGCCGCGCCGTTCAAGCGCAACGATAGGATGCTCGACACGATGCCGATCGGGGTTATCGTCTTCCCCGGAACCGGGATTCAAGAAAACCTCGCCGACAAGGCCCGCAAAATGGGCATCCCGGTCTATCGATTGGCAGAGGGCGGCGCGTGAGCGCCTTGCTTCCTTGAAGCATGCTGGATTAGCAGGTTTGGGGCCGCCCCCGGCCTGTCCGGTTGACGGGGCCCGACCGGGTTGCCCGTCATTCAAGACATCCGCTCTTCCGTGTTGGCCGCCGCCATTCCCAGGCCGCTAGCCGCCTTTTGGAACCTGCTATGCGTTCATTCACTCAGAAGAGGCGCCCAACGGCAGGAGATTCAGCCCAGAGCATACCATGTGCTTTCAGACTGAAGTTTTCTGGGAAATTTTGTCTTCGATGTTAAGGGCACGGACCGTGGTAAGACCATCGAGATCATCAAAAATCACGGAAACTTGGCTCGGGGATCGACAGCCGGGAATCGCAACGACGTTGGCTCCCTGAGCCAGAACCCATGCTAACGCCCGGCGCGCGGCGACTAACTCCCCAACTTCCATTTCGACACCATAACCATCGCGATGCGGGTGCCCGCTCGTAGAGCGCTGCGCAAAAGCCACCATTGATGTCCTGAGATCATCTGGCTGTGAAGGCTTTGAGCCTGTCAGGATACCCCTACCCAATGGGGAGAAGGCCATGAAGCAGGCGCCCCGCGCCATGGCGGCAGCGACTTCCTCCATCTTCTGGCCGGTCACCAAAGAAAGCTCGTTCTGCACAGCCCCAAGGGTGTGTGCCACCGGCCGTCCTGCGATTTGGTCGGCAGAAACGCTGGAGAGCCCGAACTCGCCCACCTTGCCCGCGGAGATCAGATCCTCGATGCAGGCCTGAACATCGTCGTCAGGCGTATCGGGATCGCTGCGATGCTGGAGCAGAAGGTCGATGCGATCTCGCTTCAGGCGTCTCAATGAGGCCTCGACCGATTGCCTGATGGCTTCGGGCCGACTATCGCGATATAGACTGCCCCCAGCATCGGAATAGAGGCCGAACTTGGTGACGATGGTCGCATTGGGTAGGCCGCACAGTACTTCGCCCAGCAACGTTTCGTTCGCGCCGTTGCCATACAGCGGAGCCGTGTCAAAAAGTGTCACGCCGTTATCTAGGGCTGCGGTGATTGTTGCGACGGCTTGCTCACGGCCAACGGCGCCATAAATCCCGGTCAGCGCCATGCAGCCGAGGCCAATGCGGCGCTTTCCCGCAAGGGCGATCGCCCGGGCTTCGGCGATCTTGGCAGGATCATTCTGCTCGCGGGCCATTATCAGACTCCGCGGTGTTTATCGTCGAAAGCTGCGATGGCGAACGCCAAGGCTGCGTCCGCGCCGCCATGGCGCAGAAGGTGGCGGTCGGGCATGAACCTGTCGACTACTCGGGTCACCTCCTCGGCGGCCCTGGCGCGGAAAAGCACATCCCCGTCCCGCCCCTCACCGAGTTCGACGGATGGATCAAGGACCGTCACGAAGGCGAGGTCGTATTCGGGCGCCCAGGCCTCGCAGATCCGCTCCAGTGCCTGTAAGCGGGCGGGTGCTATTGACCTCGAGGTGTGCAGGAGCGCCGCCTGAAGGTATCCGAGAGCGTCCGCAACAGGACGGTCCACGAGGATGACGTCTGCCGAGATGGTGGCCTCAGTTTCCAGTTCGATGGCCCTGGCTATCAGCCAGGCCGTGCTTTCAAAGGTATGGTCTGCAAGGATCGGGAAGCCTTTGTCCTGGGCATTGACCGCGCTGTCGTGAACGTAGGCCACGGCAAGCCCGCGCTGCTCGAACAACGCCTTCAGACGTTTTAGGAAGGTCGTCTTGCCGGTGGAATGCGTTCCTGCGACCGCAATGCGGAATGGGGCGCGTCTCACAGCAACGAGCCTTGGGCGCCGTCGAGAATGTCCGCTCCGGCAAGGATCGCTCGCTGGTCTTCCTCTGTCCGGTCACGCAGCATGTGGTCCAGAAGGATAGCTGACAACGCCGCATCAAAGGGAGCAGAGTGGCTCTTCCCGCCGGTGATTTTCTCAGCCAGGGGGCTCAGGCCCAGCTTGGACCCGAGGTACTCCAGCCCATGCTTTTCCTCCGCGGGGAGTAGGCGCCGCGCGATCTTCAACGTGTCATAGGCCGCTGTGGGTTCCCACCCTTCAAGCGCGTGGCTGAGGATGTCTACCTCGACCTTGACGTTATGACCGACGATGGCCTTGTCCTCGAGCCACAGTAACACGTCATCGGCCACATCCTCGATATCCGGCGCATCGACCACGTCATCGTCCCAGATCCCATGGATGTGGGACGCCATCGGGGAGATTCCCTTCTTCGGCTTAAAGCGCCAATGCTTGCGGCGCCCGGTCAGGGTCAGCCCCTTCATCTCGGCGATCGCCAGCTCGACGATCTCAGGGGGGGATTTCCCGCTGCCCTCAACATCGACAGCCCACATTATCTCGTTCAATTCCAGCCCTCCTCGGCGCGGCCGTGTCGCTCAGGCAGATGCGGCTGTGTACGATCATGCACCTGGAACCCCAGGGAATGCTGGATGAAATAGCGCTGCTGCTCGGTGCTGTTCTCAACAATCACCTTTCCTTCAGCTATTTCAATCCGTCCAGGGTCCAGACCGACCATCTGGACGAGCGATGACAGCCGGTCGGGTGAGGGCCTCCGATGCACCGCTGCGCAGATCCTGATCTGGTCCGGCGGGCAGATGTCGCATATTTCCCGGATGCCATAATGACCGTTGTAATCGGCTTCGCCGTGCGCGTAGGCGATACCACAAGAGGTCTTGCGGAAAATCGGCGCGCCAAAGTATCGGCGCAGGATGTGTTGCTCGACCTCGCGCGGGAGGATCTTGCGCCTGGGCACGTCATGATAGAAATCCTCGACGCCTGCAGAACGAAAGTGAGCACGAATCTCCTCCCGATGGAACAGGCCAGTGAAGACGGTGGCGTCCACGAAGCCCGACAGTGCACTGGCCCTGGCGATACATTCATCGGTGTCGTTTACGCCGGCTATTATAGGGCGCCAGTAGAGGATCCTCTTGGTGCGGCTGGCATAATCGGAAAGTACCTCAAGCGACCTTTCTGCGATCGCGCTGTCAACCGGTTCGAGACGAGGGTCCGCAATGCCAGACCAAGTCACCAGAACTGTGACCTTGAGATGCTGCAGGCGCTCGAGGCGCTCAATATCCTCAGGCGTGACCTTCCAGCGGGTGATTACTAGAACGTGATTTCTGAACTCGTGCCCATCTAGCAGTTCGAGAGTGTGCAGCATGTGCTGCTTCACGAGAGGCAGAAAGGGGTCGGTCGCGCGATTGAATATCTGGACTGGGGTGACATGGGGTACGAATGCCCAATGTGCGATCAGCGCGGCCACAGCCTGTTCATCATCCACCACGAGGTGAGGACGCTTCATCTCGAAGTTGTCGAACATATGACGCACGCAGTAGCCGCAATCGAGCGGGCACCCGACAACGTGGTTCAGACTGAGGCCGGATTTCCGGTATTCTACGACATTGCGAAGGCTGGCTGGTAGGTCCTTGGGTGCTTTTCTAAGATGCTTTCCCCGCTCCAGATCGCTGACCGATTCCATTACAAGTTCCTCCCTGATCCCACGCTCTTTCCGCCAGGGGGGCGGATATTTCTATTCCAAATTGACGTTTAGAAATAATTCGCTCTTGAGGTTATGCCGAGAAAACGGATCAGACTCTCTGGCGCCACGATGTTCACCCCTGTGCCCCGCTCGCGCTCGCTGGTAATTACAATGCGGTTGAATATGGCCATTCTGTCAACATCCATTGCGATTCCACCCCAGACGACGTCTTGGATATATCTTGCCACAAAGCCGGCGAGGACATCAGAAATCTGAATGCCGATGGAGTCGTGAGAGTGTATGAACTCCAGTTTCGCAGATTCTGAGAACTCGAAATCCGCCGTCTTGAGCGGCAGCTTCATGTTCTGGGCGGTGAAACCCTCCATCAACCCCTTATTTTGGCGCAGAACGTCGTTGAACTGAAGCTGCTCGTCATGGAAGAGCGTCACGCCCGACACCTGCTTTTCGAGGAAGCGGTTGATCCGGGCATAGATGTGGGTGAACGATGTCAGATTTGGCAGGACCCATAGCAGCCTGCCCTTGGGTGAGGTATCCGGAATTGGCAGAGCGCTCTCCACCGCCTTTGCCTTCGGCAGCTTCCGAAAATCCTTGAGGCTGTCACGGGTAAAGCGGACGAAAGCATCGGCAACCCCTTCGGTTGGAAGCCGGCTTTTCTGAGCCCATCGGATGATCTGCTTGTAGAAGTCGCGGACCTCTACGTAATCTCGGCTCTGGCAGCAAGCGATGAAGGCTTGGGCTAACTCAGGCGGCCCATAAATCGCCATATGATCCGCAATCACCCCCTTTATCCATAGCGAGCGCGGCTGAACGTCGCACGGCCCGAGATAGGGCACGACGATCCGATCTATGATATTCGCGATAACGAAATAGTGCTTGTCGACGGCCTCGATGAAGATCGGGCAACCGCGCTCCTCGAGCAGATCGAGAAGGTCGGAGACGAATTGTGGCCGGTTATACGCCTGTCGAGATTTCACTTCCGGAGATTGGATGCGATGCGCTGTCCTGAGGACTTTGAATCTCTCCATGAACGCATCGTCGATGTCGCAGCCCACTGCGGCAAGCGTGAACATGCGCTGCTCAAAACCGTAGATTTCGCCCCCTGCCGTGGTCAGATCGCCAGTATTTCCGCTTTCATCGATATAGTATGCCATGGGCACCGAATGGGCGCGGTCTATGGAGGCTTCTGTCTGTCCCATGGTTTGACGGCCCTCTCATGCATGTTCGAAAAGTCACTTCCTCCAGTCTGATCGAACGATGAATATTTGACCAGCTAGAAGCCATTGCACTTTCAACTGCCCAGCTCGCTCGAACTCGCGAGGCCCGTGGTGAGCTGCACCACTTCTTGTCCTATGATTTCTGTAGCTCCCGTTGCACGATGGGAGCCATCACGCGTGTTTCGCTGTGCCACTCATCGAAGGACAGTTTTGGAAAATGTGGCAACGCAGCATCCCGATCGTCAGGATGCCGGTATGGAGCGGTGTGCGGATCGGCATGAGGCCCACGTCGCGGCCCATGGCCGTGAGTTGGAGGGGGCGGACCGTTCGAGCGGCAGATCGCACCTGTGATCGGAGGAGGCCCGCCGGTCGAGGCGCACGGACAACGACGCGCATGGCCTGTCGCGGGTGAGCGAACCCGCCGGTGGATAGGCCGGTCAGCCTGGCAGGCATCCGCGGTCGCCATCGTCTCCGTTCTGACCCGTCCATGTCTGCTCCATACGGCCCTTTCAATGGCCTGATCTGGCCGAAGACCGGCTGTGCCTCGACCGGCTTGGCGCAACAGCGCCGCCATAACTCTCTTCCCCTGTGCTGCGCCCATTCCGCGCGAGACAAGAAAGCTCCGCCTTTGCTGTCCAGCCCCCGGCAGGCCGGGGTGCGCCGCCGGTCGTCTTTGGCCTGTCGATCGCCATCGGGCCGCAATGGTGCGGACCCGGAAACGGAAAACGGAGACTACAATGGCGACCATCGGCACCTTCAAGAAGACCGGTAACGAATTCACCGGCGAAATCGTCACCCTCAGCGTTCAGGCCAAGGGCGTACGCATCGTCCCCGACACCCGCGCCGCCGGCGAGAACGCCCCCAGCCACCGGGTCCTGGTGGGCCGCGCCGAGATCGGCGCCGCCTGGTCCAAGCGCTCGGGCGAGGGCCGCGACTATCTGGGCCTCAAGCTCGACGATCCGAGCTTCACCGCCCCGATCTACGCCAATCTCTTCGATGAGGAGGACGGCGAGAGCTACGCGCTGATCTGGTCCCGCCCCAACGGTCGCCGCAGCGAGTAGCGGCGCCGTGAGGCCCCGGCCGACAGGCCGGGGCCTGCCCGCCAATCCGGGCAACCGAATCAGTTTTCCGAATTGGCAGTGCTAATTCGAAAGTGCGATATAAACGTAGAAGAACTCCGGTGGAGATTCTCCTAAGAACGACTATAATGGTCGTAGTTCTGGCGCGCGCGCCGGGCCGGATGGGAGGTGATCTGCATGATCACCGCCCGACAATCGCGGGCCGCGCGTGCGCTTCTTGGCTGGACACAGGAGCAGCTTGCGGATGAGGCCCGGGTATCTTTGACCGCGCTCAAGCGTCTCGAATCCGAAAGCGGACTCGAGGTCTATGAGACCACGCGCGATCAGGTTCGACGGGCTTTTGAAGCGAATGGCATTCTGCTCCTGAACTCTGACCAGGGGATTGGAGTGATGCATGTTCAGGCGAAGGCCGTCCCGAAGGGCTGAGTTTTCCGGCACGTCTCCTCGAAGAGGGACGCCCGCCGTCGCCATGCTCACAAGAAGATCGAACAACCGTGCTAAACATGCTGGCAAACCGCAATGGGGTTGCGCGTGAGAAGAGGCGAATTGCAGGATGTACCGCCGCAAGGGGCCGTGGTGACGGATTATGACCGTCGCCACATGACGCAGTATATGCGTTTGCTCGATGCTGCAGGCGAGGGCGCGAACTGGCAGGAGGCGGCGCGGATCATCCTGGGGCTCGATACGCAGAAAGAGCCTGAGCGGGCGCGCCTGGTCCACGATACCCATCTTGAACGCGCGCGCTGGCTGAGTTCCGAGGGCTATCGGCAGTTGGCGGCGGGGCGCACCGGCTGAGAAGGTGATGCGTGCCACGCATCACCTGATGCCTTGGGGCGGACTTCCCAAGTGATTGATCTCCCGGAATCCTTTCCTGAGATCAATCCAGGGGAGAGGCGATGCCATGCAACCCGACCGCTCGAATTGGCGTGACCAGGCGGCCTATGACTATCTCGATGATCTGGCCGCGCCGGAACTCGGCTGGGAATGCCTGCGCCGCAATCCCGAGTATCAAGATGACTATGCAGAACTTGTAGGGGGACCACCTGAGAGGGCTGACCTGAGGGATCAGGTCGGCCGTCGATGGGGTCTGTGCTTTCCCGATACGGCCTGGTCTGACCGCGACTGTTGCAGAGATATTCTGGCGCCCCGAAATCGATACCAGCGCCGTGGTCCTCGCGGTCGCCCCCGAAGCACTCGTTGAAGGGACAGACGCCCCAGGCGGTCAGGTAGTCGCCCCAAAGGGCAGGGCATCCCCCATTGGCAAGCACCTGCGCCACAGGCTGCCGGACGGAACATACCTGCATCTCGTCGCTCCTTTGAAACACCATGGTCGGCTTGTTGCCACTGTTCCGCTCGGCCCCGAGGGCCTCGATCGCATCGAGGCGATCCAGCGGCTCCTCGCGGACCAGCACCGCCGTCGATCAATCCCCCGCGACACCCGTCTGACCGCGCAGCAGAAAGCACGCCTGCGGCGGGTCCTCCAGGCCTCCGACGCCGCCTTCGACGGCGCGACCCAGAAGCAGATCGCTGAGGTGCTGTTCCGTACCGGTCACCTGGATCGCGATGAATGGCAGGTCTCCTCTGCCCGTTTTGCCGTCTCCAGTCTCCTTCGTGAGGGGCGTGACCTGATCGCCGGCGGCTATCGTAAGCTCCTTCGTCACCAGCGCCGCCTCTAGGTCCGCGATCCCGCGCCGCGGTGTGCGAATTTTCCTCTGCCAACTCCCCACTGCATCTGACCGGACGCGCTTCGCCATCGTGACCGTCATCAGCCGCTGTTTCGCGGCGCTGGTCACACACAGCAGGGAGACGCCCGATGTCCGCCATCTCAACCGAACTTCCCCCGCGCTATCTGCGCACCAAGGAAGCCGCGCAGTTCCTGAGCCTGTCGGCTCGGACGCTGGAGAAGCACAGGACCTATGGCACCGGTCCCGCCTACCACAAGCTGGGCGGGCGTGTGGTCTATGCGATCGAGGACCTGCAGGCCTGGGTTGGACGGGGCGCTGTCACGTCGACCTCCGACCCGCGCGGACAGGTGCTGCCGGCGAAACGCCACACGCTCCCGAGCCTCCCGCAGCCCGGCCGCTTCGTGCGCTGACCTTGGGGGGCGACACCTTCATGACCGATGGACGCAGACCCCGTTCCGAGCGTGGACAGCTCGATCTGTTCCGCGCGCTGCCCGGGGATTTCGCCCCAAGAGATGCGCAAGACCTCATGGCCTATCCCTTCTTCTCCCTCGCCAAATCCAAACGGGTCGCACCGATCGACTTTGCCGCTGGCAGCGTCAGCATCCGGGTCGAGGCTGTTCCTGATCACGGTATGGCCACGATCTGGGATGCCGACATCCTGATCTGGGCGGCGAGCCAGATCGTCGAGGCGCGTGACGCGGGTCTGCGCACCTCCCGGCTGATGGCCGCCACCCCATATGAGATCCTCACCTATGTCGGCCGCGGCACCAGTTCGCGGGATTACCAGCGCCTGAAGGCGGCGCTGGATCGTCTGCAGTCGACGACGATCTCCACCTCTATCCGCCAGCCGGCGGAAGGACGCCGCCACCGCTTCTCCTGGATCTACGAATGGCAGGAGCGCAGCGACAGGGACGGGCGTCCGGACGGCATCGAGCTGATTGTGCCCGACTGGTTCTACCAGGCCGTGCTCGACAATGCGCTCATCCTCACCATTGACCGGGCGTATTTCGACCTGACCGGCGGGCTCGACCGTTGGCTCTATCGCCTGGTGCGCAAGCACGGTGGCCGCCAGCGCGATGGCTGGCGTTTCGACTTCCATCATCTTCACCAGAAGTCCGGGACACTGTCGCCCTTCAAGCGGTTTGCCTTCGAGCTTCGCGACATCATCCGGCGGCAGCCGCTGCCGGGTTACACACTCTTTCTGGAGACTGAGGTTCGTGGCCGCAAGCTGCTGGCCTTCGAGCCCGCGCCGGGCTGTGGAAAACCTGTGAATGCGCTCGTGCTATCGGGAACCCGGACTATCGTGCCATCAGGAACCGGGGTCTCGTGCTATCAGGAACCCAAACAGGGTGTAACGCACGGGAGTAAAATCGGAAATCGCTCCCTTAACTTAGAGTCTAACGAAGACTCTAACTTTGAAGAGCGCGCGGATGGTGTGGAGAACATCATCCGCAGCGCAGCCAGGAGCCTTCGAAAGGCTGAGAAACCGGACGCATCGAGCATGCCTGGTGCTGCCGGATCGCTCCCGGACAGCCCCGCCTCCGACACGGTCCGTCGCCCCGGCTTGGCACGCCTTCCACTCGATCTACCAGGAGATCGGTGATGAGCGTCATTCTGAGACCCGGCAAATCATCGGCGACTGAGGCCTCCTCTTTCAGCTTCGGCGACATGACCCGCGTCGAATTGATCTGGCTGGAGCAGCAGACCGAGTTCTGGATCCGGTTCGGCAACGGGGCAGGGGAGCAGGTCCTGGACCGCAGCCGACGTGTGGTCTTCTTCATGCCGGGTTCTGTCTTCGCCTTCGTCCGCTGGGCGGCGAATGACTATGGAACCGTCGTCTCGCGCATCGACATCGTGCGCTCAATCGCGCCTGGGAGCGCCTGTCAGACGCTGCCCTTCGTGCGCCCCGGTGGCGAGATTTTGTTGAAGATCGAAGGCTGGCCCAAGGTCGAAGAGGTCTTGCGTCATATCGATGCGATCGAGGGACTCGGCATCGATCCCACCGAGGTCGATCCCGATCACTGGCGTCATGTCGCGCACTGGATGACGGCGGGAGAAGCGCCGCGTCCCTATTCGGCGGAACGCCATGCCGCATGGCTCCGGCGCCGGGAGATCGCAAAATGACCCGTGCCCGCTACATCATGGTGACGGTTGCGGCGCTTGCCGCCGTCATCGCCGGCAGCATTCCGACTACGCCACGGCTGGTCTGGAACGCCTCGGCCAGCGTGCCGATTGGTTTCTACACCATCGCGCCGGTGGACCGGCTCGCGGTGCCAGATCTGGTCGTGGTCATGCCGCCCGAACCCTTTGCAGGTTTCATGGTCACGCGCGGCTATGTCGGTCGCGATGTGCCGATCCTGAAGCACGTCATCGGGCTGCCGGGACAACGGGTCTGCCGCGACGGCGCCGCGATCACCGTCGATGGCAGACATCTGGGGGAGGCGCGAGAGCGCGACAGCCAGGGCCGCGATCTTCCCGTCTGGCAGGGCTGTCGCACGATTGCCGAGGGGGAGGTCTTCCTGATGAACCCGGCGGTCGCTGACAGTTTCGATGGCCGATATTTCGGCCCGTTCCCCACCTCGGCAGTGATCGGTCGGGCCAGTCCACTGTTCACCGACGAGGGCGGCGATGGCCGCCTCGTCTGGCACGCGCCGGAGCGGTGACGCGCGTTCATGGCGGGACGTGCCAGCGGCCTGCCTCCCATTCACCGCATGAGGAAGGAGCTTCCAATGCCACAGATCGGCCAATTCACACGCACCCCGTCCGGCTATTCCGGACAGCTTCGCACGCTCTCGCTCGACCTGGAACTGACCTTTGTTCCAACCGATAACGTCGATACCGAGAAGGCTCCTGCCTATCGTATCCACCTCGGTGACGAGGATGGTCCGGAGGTTGGCGCGGGCTGGAAACACACAAGCGAAACCGCAGGGGTATTCGTCTCAGTCCTGCTCGATGATCCGGTTTTCCGGCATCCGATCCGCGCCCGCCTGTTCCAGTCGGATGAGGAGGGCAGGGACTGGGGGCTGCACTGGACCCGCCCGAAGAAGCGCGATGAGCAGGACTGACCATGATCATGTCCAGCACCCGTCCCGCCTCGGGGAGAGGTGGCATCTGCCGCCGCATTTTCCTCCTTCTTCTTTCCGGCCTCCTCATCCCGGTCACCGCCACGCAGCCGCTGTTGGCGCAAACCGATGTGCCCGATCACGCAATTGCCGCGCATCCCTACGCCGCCCATATCGCCGAGGCGTCGCAGCGCTTCGGCATTCCGACGACCTGGATCATGGCCGTGATGCAGGCAGAGAGCGCGGGCGATCTGCGTGCGGTCTCTTCCGCTGGCGCGATGGGGCTGATGCAGGTCATGCCCGACACCTGGGCCGGGCTGCGCATCCGTCATGGTCTTGGCCGAGACTCCTACGATCCGCGTGACAACATCTTCGCGGGCACGGCCTATCTGCGCGAGATGTGGGATCGCTATGGCGATGTCGCGGCGATGCTGGCGGCCTACAATGCCGGTCCCGCCCGCTACGACGAATACCGACTGGCGGATCGTCCACTGCCCGCCGAGACGCGCGCCTATGTCGCTGCGCTTGCGCCCGTGCTGCTTGGCGAGCGGCCATCGGGCACCGCTATCACTGCAGCCCGGCTGCTCGATTGGCGTGAGGCGGCGCTCTTCATCAGCCGCGAAGAAGGCGCGTCTGCGACCGATCCTGTGTCGCCTCACCGGACGGTCGGCAGCTCTCTTTCCCCTGTCCCGGCGGCGCCACGGGCGGGCATCGCCCCGCAGGCCGAGGGCCTCTTCGTCAGGCGAGAAACTGGTGAGGCCCGGCCATGACCCGCGCGACGACACTTCGCATTCCGTCGTGCTCTGGCGTGTCTTGGTGGGCGCGAGGGGTGGCGGGAGGCACCACGACCGAAGGATGGCAGGATAAAAGGGCGCACGGTGCGCGGCGGTTGGGCGGTTGTTTTTGTTCATGTTTTTGCCGCGTTCCGAACCGTGTCGCGCGTGCCCGCACCGTGCGAGATGTGCCTAACACTCTGATATACAGCGCGGTTTCGCACTGTGTGGGGAAATCCCATGCCCGATGATCGCGAGTTCCGCATCCGTCCGGGACGTATCCGCTCGACACGGGCGCAGCAGGCCCGGCCCTTTGTCGCACAGGCCCTGGCTGCCGCGAAAAAGGCCGGGGGTGGTGTCTCGCGGGCCGGGCGCGTCACCCCGGGTAATCGGTCCCGCTTCGGGCGCGGTCAACGCGCCAGTATTCAGGCCAACCGCCTCATCACCGCCCGCACACGCGGCGCGGTGGTCAAGGCGCGTGTGGTCCGGCACAGCGGGAAATCCGCGCCCCTCGGAGCCCACCTCGATTACCTGCGCCGGGACGGCGTGACCCGGGAGGGGGAGAAGGCCAGGCTCTTCGGGCCGGGAACGGAGGATGCCGATGGCCGGGCCTTTGCCGAGCGGTGTCGCGATGACCGTCATCATTTCCGGTTCATCGTCTCACCCGACGACGCGCCGGACATGTCCGACCTGCAATCCTTCACCCGCGATCTCGTCGGGCGGATGGAGCAGGATCTCGGCACGTCGCTTGACTGGGTCGGCGTCGATCACTGGAACACCGCGCATCCGCACGTCCACCTGATCGTTCGGGGCGTACGCGACGACGGCCAGGATCTCGTGATCTCGCGGGACTACATCAAGGAGGGCATGCGGGACAGGGCACGGGATCTCATCACCCAGGAACTGGGCCCACGCAGCGATCTCGACATCCGCCGGACGCTTGAACGTCAGATCGGGGCCGAGCGCTGGACGCAGCTCGATCGTCAGTTGCTCCGGGATGCCGGGCGTTCCCGCATCCTCGACATGGCGCCGGATGCGGATCGGCAGCCGGATGCGTTTCACGCGCTGAAGGTCGGGCGGTTGCGCCGGCTGGAAGTGCTCGGCGTCGCCGACCAGATCGGACAGTCGCAATGGCACATCAGGGATGATGCAGAGGCAGTCCTGCGGGAGATGGGGGAGCGTGGCGACATCATCAAGCGGATGCATCGGGCGCTGACGGAACGCGGGATCGAGCGCGGGTCCTCGAGTTTCGTCCTTGCCGCAGAGAGCCTCGATGTTCCTGTCATCGGTTGTCTGGTCCAGCGGGGCCTCGATGACGAGCTGAAGGGGACAGCCTATGCCGTCGTCGATGGTGTCGATGGCCGGAGCCACCATATCCGTCTGCCCCATCTCGACGCCGCCGGCGACAGCGCGCCGGGCTCGATCGTGGAACTCCGCACCTATGACGATGCGCGCGGCCAGCGTCGCGTCGCGCTGGCGGCCCGGTCCGACCTGGACCTCGATGCGCAGGTGTCCGCGTCCGGGGCCACCTGGCTCGACCGGCAGGCCATCGCGCGCGATCCGCTCGCCTTGTCGGGCCAGGGCTTCGGTGCCGAGGTCCGGGAGGCCCTGGAAGCCCGGGCCGAGCACCTGGTCACGGAGGGGCTGGCCGAGCGGCGGAGCGGCAGGGTGGTCTTTGCCCGGCGCCTGCTCGGAACCTTGCGCGACCGGGAGTTGCAGGCGGTTGGCACGCAGCTCTCGGCGGAAACCGGGTTGCCGTTCAACAAGGCGGATCCGGGTGACTACGTGAGCGGTATCTATCGCCGGCGGCTCGCGCTGGCTTCGGGCCGTTTTGCGATGATCGAGGGCTATGGAGCTGACGGCGCGCTCGGCTTCCAGCTGGTGCCCTGGTCTCCGTCTCTCGAAAAGCATCTCGGCCGGGATGTCACCGGCCTCGCACGCGGGGACGGCGGGGTCGATTGGGACTTTGGCCGTAAGCGCGGCCTCGGCCTCTGATCAACACACCGGAAAGGAGCGACAGTCATGTCCGCGACCAAGATCCTCTGGGGCCAGATCTCCATCGTCTTCCTCATCATTCTGGCCACCACCTGGGGCGCAACGCAATACGTGGCTGCAAGCCTTGGCTATCAGGCACAGCTGGGCCCGCCCTGGTTCGAGCTGTTCGGGACGCCCGTCTACTATCCTCCCGCCATCTTCTGGTGGTGGTATTTCTACGAGGCCTATGCGCCGCCGATCTTCGTGACCGGTGGGATCATCGCCGCCTCTGGGGGCTTCATCGCCATCGGGGTGGCTATCGCCATGTCAGTCTTTCGCGCGCGCGAGGCCCGCAACGTCGCGACCTATGGCTCTGCCCGATGGGCCGAGAAGGGCGAGGTGAAGGCCGCCGGACTGTTTGACCCGGATGGTGTGGTCCTGGGACGCCATGACCGGGCATATCTGCGCCACGATGGGCCGGAGCATGTGCTCTGCTTCGCGCCGACGCGATCCGGCAAAGGGGTAGGGCTCGTCGTGCCTTCTCTTCTCACCTGGCCCGGCTCGGCCATCGTTCATGACATCAAGGGCGAGAACTGGCAGTTGACCGCAGGGTTCCGGGCCCGGCACGGTCGGGTCCTGCTGTTCGATCCGACCAATCCGAACTCTTCGGCCTACAACCCCCTGCTGGAAGTGCGCCGTGGGGAGTCGGAGGTTCGCGATGTCCAGAACATCGCCGACATCCTCGTCGACCCCGAAGGGAGCCTGGAGCGGCGGAACCACTGGGAGAAGACCAGCCACAGCCTGCTCGTCGGTGCTATCCTGCATGTGCTCTATGCCGAGAAGGACAAGACGCTGGCCGGTGTCGCCAACTTCCTGTCCGACCCGCGGCGTCCCGTTGAGTCCACACTCCGCGCGATGATGCGAACGTCGCATCTGGGCGAGAGGGGGCCGCATCCCGTGGTCGCCAGTGCCGCCCGTGAGTTGCTCAACAAGTCCGAGAATGAACGCTCCGGTGTGCTGTCGACGGCGATGTCTTTCCTTGGCCTCTATCGAGACCCTATCGTCGCCCAGGTCACGCGCCGCTGCGACTGGCGGATCGGTGACATTGTTGGGGGAGTGCGCCCCGTCACGCTGTATCTCGTGGTGCCGCCATCTGACATCAATCGCACCAAGCCGCTCATTCGTCTGATCCTCAACCAAATCGGCCGACGGCTGACCGAAGACCTGCAGGGCAAGGATGACCGTCATCGGCTGCTTCTGATGCTCGACGAGTTCCCGGCGCTCGGTCGGTTGGATTTCTTCGAGAGCGCGCTGGCCTTCATGGCGGGCTACGGCCTGAAGAGCTTCCTCATCGCCCAGTCGCTGAACCAGATCGAGAAGGCCTATGGCCCAAATAACTCGATCCTCGACAACTGCCATGTCCGGGTGAGCTTCGCGACCAATGATGAGCGCACGGCCAAGCGAGTGTCCGACGCTCTCGGCACCGCTACCGAGATGAAGGCGATGAAGAACTATGCCGGTCATCGTCTGGCGCCCTGGCTCAGCCATCTCATGGTGTCCCGGTCGGAAACTGCGCGGGCGTTGCTCACGCCTGGAGAAATCATGCAGCTGCCGCCTTCAGACGAGATCGTCATGGTGGCCGGCACACCACCGATCCGGGCGACAAAAGCACGGTATTACGAAGATGCGCGGTTCAGGGAGTATACCCGCCCAAGGTCGTCTGTTTGCTCGGCACGATCCTGAATGGAGCCCGTTTCGCCAGATCGTTGAGGATAAGAGAGGAAGGACAGAAATGTCAGCACGATGGCCGTGACCCAAAGAAGTGCAAGTCGTTGAAGACCCGACAGGCCGGGAGTCGGTGTCTCGCCAGAGGCGGCGCTCAAGGATTTTCTGAGATCATTGATGTTCATGGCTTCTGGCATCCGCTCTTTGTCTCAAGTGCTTAGCCGGGAGCCGCCTCCACGCCGATTGAGAAGGTCTCAACCGAGCGGGAGATTTTGTCTGGGGCGAGCTAGAGCCAATACATCGGATGGTGTGCTACATCCGCCGGGATGGCCGCATGGTCTTCGACCGGATACCGGTCGCCGGCCGTATCAGGGGCGGACACGAGCAGGATGCGCAGATCTTCGGGCCCGTTGTTCTGCACTAAATGTCCCAGGCCCGGGGAGATTTCCAGGGCCTCTCCCGCCTTGGCCAAGAGGATACGGCCCGGAACCCTGATCGTCAGTTCCCCGGCAAGGACATAGAAGATCTGGCGGGAGACCCGATGATAATGTGGTGCTTCGGCACCGCCGGGCGGCAGGCGCTCTTCGCGCAGCGAGAGTTCGGGGCGATCGACCAGTCTCCAGCCGTCGCAGCCGTTACCCCAGGGGTAATGGTTTGCGTCGGTCGCGCGCAGGGGGGCCGTCATTCCTCGGACCCGTAATAGGCTTCGCCCAGAAACTGGACGCCCTCGCGAAACCGCATGTGTTCGCAGGCATGCCTGACCCGACCACCGGCTCGCGACACATAGAAAACCGTCACGGATTGCGCCTCTTCGTCTACGGCGGTTCCGCTCAGTTCGAAGTGAAGATCGGGCACGCGTGCTAGGGCGTCGGTCCAGTACTGCCGCAGGGCGTCCTTCCCAATGATCTGGGCGTCACCCGTCACCTGCTTGGCGAGAGGGCTGATGAAGACGGAGTCTTCGGCGAACGGCGCGAGAACCGTCTCCACGTCATGTGCGTTCCAGGCAGCGATCCAATGCCTGGCATGGGTTTCAAGGTCAGTGCGGGAAAGTCTTGTCATTCTTCCGGTATCCTTCTCCGTCCGCTTTGGCGGTCGGGACTGACTGTCATGCGGCAGCATGGCGGCTCGCAATTGAGGAATTTTCCGGAGGTCCTGAGGATTTCGCGGCGACAATCCCAGAGAGGAATTCTCAATATCCGCTGAAGGATCCGAAATTCATGGCTCTGGGCACGGGGTGCATTCTCTGGGGGAAGACACCGGAGGTGACCATGCACCCGCGATACACGGCAAATCCAACGCAAGAGTGCGACAAAGATGGTCTCGCATCACGCGCGGCTCGGCCGCCGCGCCGCTTTCGGGCCTTTTACCGCTTGAGCGACGCGGAATTGATGGATCTGGGATTGGACCGCCAAAATCTGCCGATCTTCAATCCTGTTCAGGCCATTCGCCGAGAAGACCTGTTCTAGCGCGAAGCGGGCAGGTCTGGCGTGTCATGCAAGCAGATCAAGGTTTGCATCCCCGCCGCGACATGTTTGCGGCGATCTCCATCAACGCCCCATACATCGAGCTGACAGATGGTCAGTGTGCGACCATTCTTGATCACGCGGCCGACAGCCTCGAGATAATCTCCTTGCGCAGGGCTGATCAGGTTCAGTTTGAACTCGACCGTCAGGACTGAACTGCCTTCGGGGAAGAGGGTGAACCCAGCGTAACCGCCTGCGCTGTCGGCGATGGCCGATGTCCCGCCGGCATGGAAGTAGCCATGCTGTTGCGTGAGTTCTTGGCGGAACGGCAGTCGCAACTTGACGATCCCCGCGCGCACCTCCGTTATCTCGGCCCCGAGATGCGCCATAAGCCCCTGTCGCGCAAAGCTTTCGCGCGCTCGAATAATGATTTCCTCTGAAATTGGATCGCCGACCTGCATAGCTATACCTCCACTTCTTGGCCGGGGAAGTATGCATAAGGCATAGGTCTCGGCGCGTGAGGAATTCTCAGTCTTAACTGAATGAACGGCGCCGGAGCATAGCGTTGTGCGGCCCTCGGCTGCCTAAAATTCGCGATTCTGGGCCTGCAAAAGTTCCATTGCCGTCACGGCTAGAGGCTCTGGCACGAAGGGCGGAGAGCGGTCGTTCGCTGCGCACTGGACGAACGGCAGCTGTGCGCAGGAATCGGGCGCAGGCCCCAGTGCCTCGCCCGAAATGCTCGGTCTTCAGCTATTCCTCATGATTGATACTCATAGTGTCGGATTTCATTCTCTAAACCCATTATGGAGGCGGCAGCTTGCCCTTTCGCGCGGGTGGGTCGCGCCAACAGCGCTTGCCTAAAGCGCACGGCTCCGTCAATGTTATGAAATACTACTGAATTTATTTCTGTTTTATGAGGATAGCTGCCGTGAAGACCACAGTCGTTTTCCTGCCGGGCATAATGGGGTCCGAACTGGTGCTGCCGGATGGGGAGGTCGTCTGGCCCCCGAAGGTCACCGAAACCGTGTTCGGCTATAAACGCATCGAAAAGCTTCAATCCCCGAACTTGAGGGTGACACGAGTCATCGGGAACGTGAGCTGCGTGGATTTCTACAACCGCATTCAAGCGTTGTTCAAAGAGCTTGAGGTCCGGGCGAGCGGGGGCATGGTGCTGGTGGAGCACCCCTATGACTGGCGGCTCGACCTTTTCGATCTCGCGGAGGGACTGGCCGCCAAGCTCGACACGCTTGAGTCGGATGATTTCGTCATCGTGGCGCACTCCATGGGTGGGCTTGTCACGCGGCTGATGTTGGAGACGCCGACCTACCGCGCCCGTCCGTGGTTCGGGAAAGTACGCGCCTTCTACGCGCTGGCGACGCCGCATAACGGTGCGCCGCTCGCACTCGCGCGGGTTCTGGGGCTGGACAGCGCGCTCGGGATCAGCGGGAAGGATTTCAAGATGCTGGCGGAGAACACGAATTATCCCTCGGGATATCAATTGCTCCCGGCGCCGGGCGAAGATGCCTGCTGGAACACGACCAACGGCGCCGACCTCGCCCCCTATGATTTCTACGACAATGCTATCGCTACCAAGCTCGGAATGTCGCCTGCGCTGGTTGCGCGTGCCAAGGCGGTACACGACGCGTTCGCGGATGGCGAAGCGCCCGAACACGTGCGCTATTTCTACTTCAGCGGGGCGGGGCACAAGACGGTCACGCGGGTCAACGTCGACGGCGCGCAAGCCCGTGTGGTCACGACGCCAGATGCGGGGGACGGCACGGTCCCGATGTGGAGTTCGTTGCCGCGCCGGGTGCAAAAGCAGGTGGTGGTCAATGATCACGCCGGGGTGTTCCGTGGCGATCCGTTCAAACGCGTGTTCTTCCGTCTCTTTGGGCAGGACGCGGGCGATCCGAGGGAGATGGGAGCAGAGGTCGCGCCAACCGTGGCGCTGACCCTGCAAAAGCCGATTTTCGGCCAAGGCGAAGCGGTCGAGGTGGTGTTGGCCTCCGATGACCCGTTCAAGACGCTCGCGGGCGCTCTGGTGTTCGAGGCGCTTACGGAAGACGATGCGGTAGACGCCGAGGTCGCGCGGGTGCCAGTCAGCTACGCGGGCCCCGAGATCGCGACGCTGGCGATGAGCGTCACTACGCAACTGCCGCGCGGTTTCTACGAGCTGCGGTTCGAGGGCAGCCACGTGCAGGCCGACCGCGTCGTTTTCGCGGTCGCGCAGCGGTCGCAATAGGCGGCTGCGATGGGGGTGGTTTCGAGCGACGAACGCCGCGTGATCCAGACGCGGCTGCTGGGGATCGGGGCCGCCAACCTGGCGCTTGTCTACGGCGATGCGACGGGAGAACCAGCCGATTGGGTGCTCAACGACGCGCCTGCGGCGACGGTCGTGAAGCTCATCGGACGGCTCGGCAACGACGCCGTGCTGGCAATGGCGGTATGCGAGGCACTGATTGCGCTCACGCCTGCCCACCCGGACAATCCGAATCTGCGGGCTATTGCTGACCGGTTACAGGCACAGGCGGCGCAGGCTCTGGCTGACCCGACGAAGGAAATCTGGATCGGGTCGGAGCCGGTGGTGGACCGGGCCGGGCTCCGCGTGCTTCTGTCCGAACTTCACTCGGGTTTCGATCACAGCGTGATCTACGTGGCGGGCGGGCCGCTGTCGGGGCGGTCGCATAGTTTTCAGTTGATCCGCCATGTCGCGCAGAAGTTGGACATTCCGATCCAGAAGGTGGGGTTCGATGTCGAAACCGAAAAACGCACTGTCCACCACCTTTTCGACTGCCTCCACGACGCCTACAACATCGCCGTGGGCGGCACGCCGGTGACCGAGGGTGCGACACCCGGTGATGCGGCGTCGAAGCTCGTACGCCACCTGCGCAACCAGCTCCAAAACATGCCTTATGTCGATCCGCGCCTGTGGCTGGTCATCGACTTTTCCGACGAGGTTCCGGACCCTGCAGTGCCGGAATTCCTGCGGCTCTTCTGTGCCGACCGCGATGCGAACGCATTCAATAACTGCGTGCTTTTCGTGCTCGGACCGACCGCGCATTTGGATACGATGCGGGGCGAGCTTTACAACATGCAGGTCGAGGACCTGCGGCCGGTGAACCAGACTGACGTGCTTGAGGCAGCGGCCATTTTAAACGGGCGAGGGACGGTGCCCTTGGACGAGGACGCGGTGACGGCGCGTGCGAGCGAGATTTACGACGCGCTCGCGGCCCTGCCCGAAACCGGGCGGTTGCCGGAGCTTCGCCGCCGGATGCTCGACCTTCGTCGGGAAGTGCGGGCACCATGACTGAGGCCTTGGGCAGTGTGCTGGATTTCGACGCCTTGGGCGTGGCGGGCCGAAGCCTCGCCCTGTCTGCCGCGGTGCGCGAACGGTTCCGCCCGAGCTCGTCGATCGAGACCTGGCTCGCGCGGCAGGGAGCGGACCTGTCTGACGCGGCCGTGTCGGAGGCCATCGAGGTCAGCCTAACCTTGGGCGAGCTCGCCGGGCGGGACGCGGAGAGCGACGGTGGCGCGGCGCTGCCACTCGCCATCCGGCGCGAGATTCTGACCACGGCTGGGCCTGAGGGCGTGGCTCGCGCATTTCAGGCCAACCCACCGCGCACCCGTGTCGAGCTCGCCTTCGCCGGTCTCGTTGCGGGGCGGGTGCCGGATACGACCGGATACAGTCGCGGCGAACTTCTCGCGCTGTCGGTCGCGGCACAGTGGGCCGAAGGGCTCGCGGGCGCGGCAAAGGTCGATGCAGGTGAGATCGAGCGGCAGATGGCGGCACAGGAATTTGTCGAACGGGTCGGGGGCGCCGACCTGCCGCTCTTTGTCGGGCGCGAGGGCATGCTCCACGCGCTGCATGAGATTTGGCAACTTCGTGATCGTCCGACCGTGATGGTAGAGGGGCCGGGAGGCATCGGCAAGTCCATCGCGGTTGCCCGATTTTTCCAGATGGTATTGCAAAGCGACGACGCGGCGCTGCGCCCCGACGCGATCCTGCACTTGGATTTTGACCTGCCGCAAATGCAGCGCGCGTCCGGCGTCGATATGACGATCGAAGTGGTGCGCCAACTCGCACTACGTTGGTCCGCAGGTGGAGGTCCCGATGCGGCGACACGGATATCGCGGCTCATGCGCGCGCTTGGGCGGTCCGAGGAAAGCACGCGGAGCAAATCGCACTCCTCCGAGTTTCGCGACAGCCGCCACTGGTCTTCGCCCGACGATATTCTCGCCGAGGCGCTGTGGATTTTTCGCGACATGCTGAAGCGCGCTCCCCGGATCATCTTTTTCGCCGACAGTTTCGAGCGTGCCGAACTGCTCGACGAAGTGGCCGCGTCGAACGTGGGCAGGGTCATCTACGCGCTGCGGCAGCAGGATGTCGACCTCATGGTGATCTACGCGGCGCGGGCATATCGGCTGCCTGAGATTTTGGCTGGCGGACAACGAGAAAGCCGGATGTCGGTCAAACGCTTCACGCAAAGTGAGGCTGTTGACTACTTGATCAGCAAGGCTCGCCAGAGGGGTGTGAGGCTGAGCCGCTCTGATGCGGCACGGGCCAATCGGAACATTCGCGGCTGGCCCTTGGGCCTGCGCATCGCTGTGTCGATGCTGGGCACTTCTGCGGAGAGTTTCGATGCCGAAGCATGGCTCGCGCTGATCGAAGCCGACGGCAAGACGGCACAGGCGACGCTTTACGAGCGGCTTCTGGATCGGATCGCAAACGAAAACCTGCGGCGGCTTGCGAAACCGGGTCTGTTAGTGCGCCGAATTTCCGAGAAAGTGATCACCGAGGTGCTGGCAGCACCTTGCGATCTGTCGCCTGATATCAACCCCTCTCAGCTGATGGAGCAAGCGGAATCCGAAGGACAGCTGTTCTTTCGCGAGCCAAGAGATCACGGCGCGCTCTGGCACCGGCAGGACTTGCGCTCTATCATGTTTCCGATCTTGCAGCGCGACGTGCCGGAGGCTGTGGCACGAGCAATTCACGACAACGCCGTCGCCTATTATGCGGAAGAGCCCGGGGATATCGCACGGGGCGAGGAGCTTTACCATCGCCTCTGCCGCGGGGATCGGCCCGGAGAAGTCGCGCAACGCTGGACGATGGCGGCGGGGCAGCGGCTGGTCGGTTCCTTGGACGAACTGCCGCCCGAAGGAGCGGCAACCGTGCGGCTCATGCTCGGCGGTGGGCGCAGCGACGGGGCCGGTGGACTGGAAGAGCTCCGGGCAGTGGCGCGGAACAGGCTGTCGGATGGAGTGACTGAGCTTTCGGATTTGTTCGAGGCCGGTGGGGTGCCCGAAACGCTTCTGTCCCCAATGGGCGATATATATGCCTTGAAGCTGACCCAAGAGGGCCGCTTCGATGAGCTTCTGGACGTGGCAGAAACAATAGATGCGGGGGACAATGTGCCGCCGGAGGTCGTGGCTCGGATTGCGATTTCGGCGGCTGGGATCGCGGAAGGGATGGGAGAGCTGTCCTGGGCCCTCGAATTTTGGCAGCGCGCCGAGGTGGGGGAGAAGTGGCTGGACGTTTTGGAGCGCCTCTCGGCGCAGGTCGCGCTCGCGCGAGTACTACGCAAACAGCACAATGATGGGCCCGTTCGTTTGTACCATTTTCGATCTGCATGCGATCTCTTGAAGCAGGCTTACGAACCGAACTCTGATTTTGGTACGGCCCGGTTAGAGGTACTGGCTGAATTGTCAGAAATACTCGGCCCAGCGATGTCTCAAAATGCGTCGTCTTATCCTGGGGTTGAGTGGCCGTTGCTCGACCTCTTCCGCGATCTCTACCCCATGTTCCCAAGTGCGATGGAGAGCCGAGAGCGGATAGAGGTGCTGGCGGGGCTGCTCGGTGTTCCCGCCGACCAGGTCCATACGCCGTCGGACCTCGACGGGCTAATGTACAAGTTTTTCAACAGCTCTGATCCCGCAGAACATGCTCGTGCGGTTGCCGCCTTGCGCAGCGAGGTTGATGCTTCCTACGCTGCCGTGATTGAACGAGCGCGCCGAGACCGCGATCAACGCAGCCGACCCGGTTCCATCGCCTACTAACCCCGGGAGATCCCATGAGCAACGACCGAAAGCTGCTACGCGACCTGTTCCTGACGCTGTTTCGCAGTAACGACGATCTTTACGAGGCGATCGACAGCCTCGACTATCCCCAGATGCCAATGCTGCTCGCGGGTCTGCCGGCGACGAACCAGAGCCGGATCGCCTTCACATTGGTGGCGGTCCAACAGTTGGAGGCCCACGCGCTGACCGGACCTGCGCTCTTCGACCTGCTCGCCGCGCGGTATCCGGCGCGGGCCGAAAGCATCCGGTCGGTCGAGGCGGCCTTGGCAGGGGACAGCGATGAGAAAGAAGTGGACGCCGGATCTCTTTCGGACCGGGGCGAGGTCACGGCTGCCGATGTTGAGACGCAAGAAAAGCTCATGGGGGACCGCGCGACGTTCCTTGACGTGAGCTACCTCGCAAAGGGGGCAAAGGCGGCGCGAGCGGTGGTTAAGCTTCGCATGAAATTCGGGGCGGCATGGTATCTCGGAACCGCATTCCTGATCTCGCCGACCCGGCTTTTGACTGCCTTTCACAACGTGGAGAGCGAGGGAGCCCGGGCGACGGAGATCGAAGCGATCTTTGATTACGAGGCCTCCGTGGGTGGGGTTGAGGCTGAAGGGACCCGTGTCGCTTGCCTTATGGACACGGCGCAGGGCGAGGCTGAGGACGATTGGGCGGTGATCGATATCGACGTCCCGCGCGAGGGTATCACGCCGCTCACGCTCGCAAAGATGCCCGCACAGGCGCAGGACCGGGTGGCCATCATCCAGCATCCGGGCGGCATGGCAAAACAGGTCGCGCTGCACAACAACCTGGTCACCTATGCTGACGATACGCGGCTGCAATATCTGACCGATACGCTCAAAGGATCGTCCGGCGCGCCGGTGTTCAATGCGGATTGGGAGGTGGTGGCGGTCCACCACGCGGGCGGCGACCTCAAGGTGCCGGGCACAAAGGACATCGTATTTCGCAACCAAGGCACGCCGTCAGAGCGGGTGGTCGCGCGGATGAAGGCTCTCGGGATCGTATGACAAGAGCTCTGTCATAGAGGGGCGCCCCGAGCTAGACCTGTCCCCCGCGAAGACGCCATTCAGCGCTCAATGGAAAATCACCCCCTTGGCCTTCGAAAAGATCGCCGCACAACATGAGCAACACACCGGAACAGAACAGGTGCAAATCCAATTTGGGTCTGTTCCCCATGTTCGCTTCGTCCGCAGAACTGAATTTGGCGCGTCAGACTATGCTGCGCGATGCCACCGATGGCCGGTTTGCGGAAGCTGCGCCGCAGCGAGGCTCGTCCTAGCAAAGGTCCGGAAAGGGCCGGAGGCGGAGATATTCAAGCGTGCAGCATCCTCCTTGCCTTGAACAAATTCCCACCGGGTTTCCTACGGATTTTGGCAGTCCGTTCGCACCCTGAACGGGGCAGGTCAGGTGACTTTAAGCGCAGACTGATCAGGCGACGATGTCCGCGTCACCCGGCCTCAGCCGGACTCAAGCGAAAGCAGCGCGCGACGAAATTCCGGCTCGCTTAGCACCACCTCGCCCGCACCAAGCGCTTCGGCGTGGCTGAGGGCGCGGGCGGTTAGGGTCTGGGCGGTCTCGATGGCGCGGGGCAGGGCAAGGCCCCGCCCGATGCCCGCGACCACAAGCCCGGCGAAGAGATCGCCGGTGCCGGGCAGGGCGATCGGCAGGCGCTTGGTCGGGTGGCGGCTGAGGTCTTCGGGACCCAAGAGCACCGTCTCGAGTTGCCCGGGGCCGGTGTCGTCGAGCACGCAGCCGGTGGCGACCAGATGCGCTTCGGGTGCGATGTGCAGCGCCTCGCGCGCGGCCTGAAGATCCGCCAGAGTGCGGATCTGCTGCCCGGTGAGCCAGGCGAGTTCGAAGGGGTTCGGCGTGGCGATGTCGGCCATCGGCAGCAACCGGTCGCGCATTACGCCAGCGATGGCTTCGGGGACATAGAGGCCGGGACCGGTGTCGCCCATCACCGGGTCGCAGATGTACCGCAGGCTCGGGTTCGCGGCCTTCGCCTCGGCCACGAAATCCGCCACCATCTCGGCCACGTCGAGCGAGCCGATATAGCCGGTGAGGATGTAATCCGCCCGCTCGGGGAGACCGCGTTCGCGAGCGCCTTGCAGC
>NZ_FNAV01000053.1 GCF_900102075.1 Salipiger thiooxidans
CCGCCGGTTTTGTCTTCGACGTCGTCGGGGATTTTGACTCCCTCATAGCTTCTCTGGCCTCTGGTCAGCTGCGTTTCGGCATCCATCTGCAGAATATGTGGGGCGGTGCGTCCGACTCCTATGTCAACTCGGTCACCCCGGTGCCGCTGCCGGCGGCGGGGATCCTGCTCATCGGTGCGCTGGGTGGGCTGGGGTTTGCCTCGCGTCGCAAGAAGCGGCTGGCGGCCTAATCGTCTATCATCCCGTGGCAGACGCCGCGGTATGGAGCCCGAAGATATGAAGATCTGGACGGACTGCGGCAGTTTGCGCAGTCCGTCTTTGCGGCTCGCCAAGAGTAAGTAGCCTAGGGTATCATGGCTGCCTTCGTTTTTTCACGTCCTGATATCCTTGTTCTTGGAGACCAGCAGTCAGATCGTAGCCGCCGTCACTGTCCGATTTTCGGCGGGCAGCTCAATGCTCCTAGGCCCGTCAGGCGCCGGCTGACATGGTTGATGACGTTCTAGAGTATGGCTGTAAAAGGCCATGGGATTTCACAGTAGGGGCCGGTGAGCGAGCGTTCTGAGAGTTTCCCACCGGTGACCATGTCCAGATGGGAGACGTCATCAGGGCAGGAGGACGGCGTTACTTGCCGAGCCGTTCCATGTTCTCGATGTGCAGCGCGATGGCTTCCTCGATGTCGTCGAAGTAATGCACCTGCCCGTTCTCGATCACCGCGCCGGCGTTGCAGAGGTTGCGCACCTCGCCCATCGAGTGGGTCACTACGATGGCCCCCGAGCGCTGCATGCGGTCCTTGAAGACCTGGGCGCTGCGGCTGCGGAACGAGCGGTCGCCTACCGAGGTCACCTCGTCCACTAGGTAGGTGTCGAACTGGATGCCCATGGAGATGCCGAAGGCGAGGCGCGAGCGCATCCCCGAGGAATAGCTGCGCACCGGCATGTAGAGATGGTTGCCGAGCCCCGCGAAGCCCGCCACGAAATCCAGCAGCTCGTCGGTGTCGACGCCGTAGATGCGGGCGATGAAGCGGGTGTTCTGCGCCCCGGTCAGGTCGCGGTGGAAGCTGCCGGCGAAGCCCACCGGGAACGAGATCTCGCCATTGCTGCGCACCCGGCCGGAATCGGCGCCCATGTTGCCGGCGATGATCTGCAGCAGCGTCGACTTGCCCGCGCCGTTGCGGCCCATCAGCGCCACCGCCTTGCCCGTCGGGAAGGTCATGTTGAGGTTGCGCGTGATGTACTTGCGGCCGCCACGGACCGGAAAACTCTTGGTCAGGTTCTCCAGGACGATCATGCCGCCGGCCTCACTTGCGGTCGCGCAGCGAGTAGTAGATCAGCGCCAGGATGCTCCAGGCCACGGTCGAGAGCAGCACCACCAGCCCCATGATGAGGGCGCGGCGCGGGTATTCCGCGCGCTCCGCCAGCGTCGGCTGCACGAAGGCCGCGAGGTAGCGGCTCTGGCGCTGCGCCTCGGCCTGCGCGGTGTCGAAGTTCGACAGGGCGCCGGTGTATTTCTGCTCGGCGAACTGGCGCTCGACGGTGAGCCGCTCGAACTCTGCCACGATGGTGGGATAGTCGGTGGCGGGATCGCCGCCGCCGAACTTGGAGCGTTCCTGCTCGATGCGGCTGCGGATCGCGGCGATCCGCTGCTCGGCCTGGGCGATGCGCGGGTCGCCTGGCTGGGCGTTGTCGCGCAGCAGGTCGTAGTCGATCAGCTCGTTGCCGAGCTGCTGCTGCAGGGTGGTGAGCAGGCCCATCTGGATCTGGATGTCGGCGCTGGGGTCGACGATCTGGTTCTGGGTGCGGTAGGCGGTCAGTGCCTGGCGCGCCTCGGTGAGCTGCTGTTGCGCCAGCGCCAGTTCCTCGCGGGCGTAGCGCATGGTGTCCTCGCGGGCGATGGCCGAGAGCGCGTTGATCATCCGCGTGCTCTGCCGGAAGATCTCGGTGGCGACGGCCTGCGCCTCCTCGGGCGTGAAGGCCAGCGACTTCAGCTCGATCAGCCCGGTGCCCGGGGCGTAGGAGATCTGCACCACCCGCTGCCAGTAGTTCACCAGGTCCTCGATGCTGGCATCGGGGGCCAGCGAGAACATCGGGTCGTCGTCGTGGTGGCGCGAGTAGAGCGCCCGCAGGTCGAGCGCCTCGTCCACCTGCTTCACCAGCTCCTGCGACTGGATGAACTCGTAGAGCACGTCGCTGTCCGAGGAGCTCGACGAGGACAGGCTGGCGAGCCCGCCGATCAGGTCGACCGCCGAGGGCGCCTCCTCGCGGCGCACGGTGAAGCCCATGTGCGAGGCGTACTGGTCCTGGGCCTGGGTCCAGAGATACCAGGCGGCGGTGAGCGAGGGCAGCACCACCGCGAGCACGAAGCTCAGCGCCAGCGCCAGGTGTCGCCGCTTCAGCCGGGCACGGCCGGCGGGCGGGGCGATCGGGGAAGAGGGCCGGGCGGGTTTCGGAGCGGCGGCTTTCGGCCGGGGAGTGTCCTTGGAAGCGTCCTGGGAAGCGGCGGGCGTGGCTGCTCCGGACGAGTCGGGTTGATCATGCTTCAAGTGTGTGCCCAAACTCTGCGCGGTCAAATGACGGTTCTGATCCTATATAAAGCAGAAGAGTTCCAGCGGAAATGACGCAAACCGATCTGGCAGCGGTGCCCCCCGCGGCGGTGCCGCAACTTCGCTACCGCACGTTGCGCACCATCGTGGCGCTCATCCTTCGCGAGATGACAACCAGCTACGGGCGCTCGCCCGGGGGCTATCTCTGGGCCGTCGTGCAGCCTGTGGGCATGATCGTGATGCTCTCGGTCGCCTTCTCGCTGCTGCTGCGCTCGCCCTCGCTCGGCACCAGCTTCATCCTGTTCTACTCGACCGGCATTCTTCCGCTCAGGGTCTACCAGGATGTCGCTGCCAGCGTCTCGAACGCGATGACCTACAACAAGGCGCTGCTGGGCTACCCCCGCGTCACCTATGTCGACACGATGCTGGCCCGCGCCCTGCTGTCGCTGCTGACCCAGGTCATGGTGATCGGGGTGGTGCTGCCGGCGATCTTCTATTTCGAGAACGTGCGCGAGATCGTCGACTTCGGCCCGATCCTCGCGGGCTTCGGGCTCTTTGCCCTGCTGGGCTTCGGGGTCGGCGCGTTCAACTGCTTCATGTTCCTGATGTTCCCGCTGTGGAAGACGATCTGGAGCATCCTGACCCGGCCGCTGATGCTGTTCTCGGCGGTGCTCTACGTCTACGAGGACCTGCCGCGCGTGGCGCGCGAGTACCTGTGGTACAATCCGCTGGTGCACATCATGGGGATGGTGCGCAGCGGGTTCTACTCGGCCTACCACCCGCATTACATCTCGCTGCCCTACGTCTTCGTGTGGATCGCGGTGCCGATGTTCCTGGGCATGCTCCTGCTCAGACGACACAATCAGGACCTGCTGTTCCGCTGAGCGGCGGGATTATCACTTCATTTCACGGGGTCGAAAGAGTAATGCGTAAAAAGCAGACAGTCAGGGCCAGCCAGCAGGGGAGCGCATAACATGCAGGACCAGTCCGAGCCGAAGACGAGGGTCTTCCTGATCGGTTTCAACCGGTGCGCCACCACCTCGTTCCACCGCTTCTTCAACGCCAACGGCCTGAAGAGCGTGCACTGGGACAGCGGACGCCTCGCAAAGCGCTTCTACGCCAACATCGGCGCCGACGTGCCGCTGTTCAAGGACTACCCCGAGGTGACGGTCTTCAGCGACATGATCTACCTCAGCGAGACCACCTTCATCGAACCCTTCAAGGAGTTCGAGCGCATCGACCGCGCCTACCCGGGCTCGCTCTTCATCCTCAACACCCGCAACTGCGACAAGTGGATCTCGAGCCGGGTGCAGCACCCGCGCATGATCGAGCGCTGCATGAGCATCTACGGGGTCGAGACCGCCGAGGAGGTGATCTACCGCTGGCGGCTGGAATGGCACGAGCACCACGCCGCGGCGCTGCGCCACTTCATGCACCGTCCCGCCGACCTGCTGGTCTACAACATCGAGACCGACACGCCGGACAAGCTCGGGGCCTTCCTCGAGCCGAAGTTCGGCAAGCTCGACATCGAGGCCTTCGGCCATCACAACGGCCGCGGCAAGTACGAGCGCATGGCCAAGTCCAAGGAAGCCGCCGCCAGCTGATGGCAGGCGCGGCCACGGCCCGGCGCCTCAAGCCCGCCCCGTGCGGGCGCCCGGGCCGGGCTGATCAAGGTGCAGTCACGACATGATCACTGAATACGCCCAAATTGCCCCGGTGAAATACACCGGGCAGATCGACCCGCTCGCCCCGCCGTTCCGGGATCCGTTCCGGCACCCGGTGCAGCACGGGCCGCATTTCCAGCAGAAATTCGACTACGAGACCGTCTTCTTCGACATCTTCGACGATGGCGAGGGCGGGCTCATCGCGATCAGCCCGCAGATGGGCCGCGAGGTCAAACGCCACGGGCTGAGCTTCCTCGATGCGCAGGGCCGGGCGCTGCCGTTCCGCCACCTGCGGCGCTGGAACCTCGACATGTTCCGCATCGAGACCCCGGACGTCACCGCCCCGGTGACCGTGCGCACCGACCTCTTCGAGCAGACGGTGACCCCCTCGGCGTCGCGGCTCGAGCTCTTCGAGGGCCGGCGCGTCCTGCTCTTCGTGAACAAGAACAACCACCTGCAGTGGATCCGCGATTTCGTCACCTTCTACGTGACGGTCCATGGCGCCGACGCGGTCTGCCTCTACGACAACGGCTCGACCGAATACACGCTCGACGAGCTGCACCGGGCGCTCGGCGGCATCGCGGGGCTGGAGCTGCTGACCATCACCCACTGGCCGTTCAAGTGGGGGGTGACCGACGGCAATTCCGACAGCTCCTTCTGCCAGCGCGCCTTTCTCGAGCACGCCCGCTGGCGCTGCCTGAACCGGGCGCGCAGCGTACTGCAATGCGACGTGGACGAGCTGATCTTCTCGGACGGCAGCGGCGGCATCTTCGAGAAGGTCGAGGCCAGCACCACCGGCTACGTCTCGGTGCGCGGGCGCTGGATGGCGCATACCCGCGCCGAGCATTTCGAGGTCCTGGGCCCGCCGCGGCACCACCATTTCACCCGGACCGACATCTCGGGCACCGGCTGGTGCGGCAAGAAATGGGCCTGCGTGCCGGGCAAGGTGGCCGAGCGCTACCAGTGGATGGTGCATGACGTCTTCGGCGGCATGAAGCCCGACCCCGACACCAGCGGGCTGGTGCTGCGCCATTACATGGGGCTCAACACCGGCTGGAAGCAGGCCAACCGCGCCACCGCCGCCATCGACGAGCAGGATTACGGCGAGGAAGAGCGCGTGGTCACGACGATGCGCAGGCTCTTCGACCGCAGCGAGCCGGTCTGCGTCGAGGAGAACCTCGTCGAGGCGGCGCACCTGACCTTCGCCGCCGGCCGCATCCGCGAATCGCTGCGCGCCGAGCTGCTGGCCGAGCTCGAGACCCGGGCGCTCACCCACCCGTGGCTGGCGATGCTGACCGCGCGGCATTTCGAGAAGAAGAAGGAAGACGACAAGGCCGAGCCGATTTACCGGCGGGTGCTCGAGGGCGATCCGACGGTGCATGAGGCGGCCTATTTCCTCAGCTACATCCGCGAGCGCGCCGGCGACCGGGCCGAGGCCGAGACCTTCATCGCCCAGGCGGTCGAGGCCGAGCCCACCAACCTGCGCTACCTGCAGCGCTACATCACCTTCCTGCGCGGCGACAAGCGCTTCGCCGAGATCGTGGCGGCGGTGGACCGGGCGCTGGACTGGTTCCCCGACGACCCGGCCTTCCTGATCGAGAAGGCCCGGGGGATGTCGCGGCTGAACCTCTCGGCCGAGGCGCTGGAGATGCTCGAGGCGGCGGGCCTGCCGGACGCGGGCGTGCTCAACGTGCACGACCGGCTGTTCGTGGCCGAGCTCTGCATCCAGTGCCGGCGCTGGCAGGAGGCGCTGGAGAACGTGCAGGCGGTGCTGGTGCAGACCCCGGAGCGGCCCTGGGCGCATCACGTGCTGTCGCTGGCGCTCGAGGGGCTGGGGCAGGCCGAGGCGGCGAAGACCGCCGCCGCCCATGCCTTCGAGCTCAACCCCGGCAGCAAGGTGTTCCGCGCCCGGCTCGGCAAGTTCGGCCTGCCGGTGCCCGCCGAAGGCACCTGACCCGGGACCGCCCGGCGCCTGCGGGCGCGGGCCGCGCCGGAAAGGCCCAACAGGCCCGAACGTGCATATATGGACATTTGAAGGAACATATAGCGAACGAACTGACTGTTGACCGTGTGGTCCGAAGTCGGGAGGCTG
>NZ_FNAV01000021.1 GCF_900102075.1 Salipiger thiooxidans
GCGGCCGCCCGAAACGAGGCCCTGCGCGCCGCGAAATACCTCGGCCGGGCCCCCTGGCGACGAGGGAGCGGATACCACCCCAGGAGCCGCGTCGAGACCAAGATGCATTGTGTGAAACTGCTGGGCCAGCGGCTCATGGCACGGGACTTCGACCGACAGGTCGCCGAGCTCCAAGTCCGCATCGTCGTCCTGAACGGCTACACCGCGCTCGGCATACCCGTCACGGAAGCTGTAGGATAAGTCCGTCTGGGAAAAGGGGAACCTCGGCGTTCAGCCGATTTGTGCAACAGAGCCGGGTTTCGTTCGTTTCGGGCCGTGAGTGCGCCGCGAGGCCTTTCGGCAGCACCGTTGTCCGCTTCACTCCGGGCTGAACCGGATATGCGGCCGGTGGGCCTCGGGTGTTGGGACAATATGAGCCTTGACGCGGAAGACGTCGTGCAGGGTCTCTTGCGTCAAAACGGCGTCGGGCGTGCCGCAGGCGCGGACCGCCCCGGCCTCGAGCACGACGATGCGGTCGCAGAACATGGCGGCGAGGTTGAGGTCGTGCAGGGCGATGATGCTGGTCAGGTCCAGATCGCGGACCATGCGCAGGATCTCGATCTGGTGGTGGATATCGAGGTGGTTTGTCGGCTCGTCCAGGAACAGCACCTGCGGGGCCTGCGCCAAAGCGCGGGCGATATGCACGCGCTGACGCTCACCCCCCGACAAGGTCTGCCACGACTGCCTCTTGCGCGATGCCATGTCGACGCGATCGAGCGCATGGGCCACGGCGGCCTCATCGCCATCGGACCAGCCTGCAAGGGCAGATCTGTGCGGTGTCCGGCCAAGCCGCACCACATCCGCCACGGTGACATTGGTGTCGGTGGCCGCGCTTTGCTGGACAAAGGCGACCTGCCGCGACAGCGCCTTGCGCGGGACCTGCGCGATGTCCTGCCCGTTGATCTCGACCCGGCCCGAGATGGGGCGCTTCAACCCGGCCAGCAGCCGCAACAGGGACGACTTGCCCGATCCGTTGGGGCCGATCAGCCCCAGCGTCTCACCACGCACGACCTTAAACGACACGTCTGATACGATGGTTCGGCGCCTGACACCCCATATCAGGCTCTGGGCAACAACGCTCATGTCTGTGGCCTCGCACGATAAAGGATGATGGCAAAGAAAGGCACACCGACCAGCGCCGTGACAACCCCGATGGGCACCGTCTGCTGTGTCGCAATCATGCGCGAAGCGATGTCGGCGAGCACCATGAAGACCGCGCCCGTCATGGCGCAGGCCGGCAGAAGCCGCATGTGCAAGGTCCCCACGACGTACCGCGCCGCGTGGGGTACGACCAGACCGACAAAGCCGATGGCTCCGACCATGCTGACGATCGTCGCGGTCAAAAGCGCGGTCACGCCGAACAGCACGATGCGGATGCGGGCCACCGGAACACCAAGCGAAGCCGCGTCCTCATCCCCGAAGGTGAAGGCGTCCAGCGACCGCGCCATCCAGATGCAGATTGTGAAGCAGAGGATCACGACGCCGAGCAAGAGTTGGAAATCCGGCCAGCGTACCCCCCCAAAGCTGCCCAGGAGCCAGAACATCACATCACGCGCCTGCTGTGCATTGCCCGACGTCGTAACGATGTAGGAGGTCAGCGCATTGAACAGCTGCGAGGCCGCAACCCCGGCGAGGATCGTGTGGTTCGGCCCGCTGGTCGCCCCGTTCGACAATAGCGCCACCAGGGCAAAGGCTGCGAAAGCCCCGGCAAACGCCCCAAGCGACAGCGACAGACTGCCCGCGCCGATCCCCAGCACGATGACGCAGACCGCCCCGGTCGAGGCGCCCGCCGAGACGCCCAGCACGAAAGGCTCGGCCAGCGCGTTGCGCAGAAGCGCCTGCAGGATCGCGCCGCAGATCGCCAGACCCGCGCCCGCAAGCGCCGCAATCAGGGCGCGGCTCAGGCGCAGGTTCCAGACGACGCTTTGTTGGATGGGCGCGATCTCGGCGCCGGTCAGGCCCAGTTCGTTGGTCACGGACAGGAAGACCGTCCGCAAGGGGATGTTATAATCGCCAATCGCCGTCGCGGCAGCGACGGCGAAGACCAGGACGATCAGCGACAGGCAAAGGAAGAGGGCGAGCCGCGCGGTTCCGCTCTCTGTCGTCTCAGACGTCATCACGGAAGATCAAGCGCCTTCAGTTGTTCGGCCACTTGCTCGGCGCCGTAGAGGGTGCGGATGCTGGGATTCATCGCTGCGCCGCTCATGACGACGATCCGGCCATTTTTGACCGCATCCATCTGGCTGACGGTGGGATCCGACGTCAGGAAGTCGATCTTGGTCTCGGCTGCGTCCAGATCCCAGCGGTTGCGATCTACCTGTGCCGCGACAAACACCGTCGGGTCGGCGGCCATGATACCTTCCCAGCCCACGGCGGGCCAGTCAGCCTCGGTCGTGATGGCGTTCGAGCCACCAAGGATGTCCGCAATGTAGCCCGACGGGCCATTGCCGCCGCCAAGATAGGCATCGTCGGCGGGCGACGGGCTGGAGAACCAGAAGAGGAAGGTCAGATCCTCGTTCTCTGCGAATTGCTCGCGCAGTGCCGCTTCGCGCGATTTGAAATCCTCGGTCAGGGCTTGCCCGCGGTCAGCGACGTCGAAGATCCGTGAGAGGTCCTCGATCTCCTTGTAGAGCAGATCCATGCTCCAGAGGTCATCACGCGAGCCGTAGGCATCGTTCGCGTCCAGCGTTGTGGAACAGGCGCTTGGCGACAGATATGTCGGAATGCCCAGTTCCTCGAAATCAGACCGCTTGGCGACCTTGCTGTCGGGACCAAGCAGGGTGGTGAGCATGGCCGCCACGAAGTCTGGTTCGGCCGACAGCACTGATTCCAGTGTCGGAAATTCCACTGTCAGCAATTCGACCTTGTCGTTGGCGTCGGCCAGTTCGGGCAACACCGAGTTGGGCCAGAAGGCGGTGGCGGCCATCCTGTCTTCGAGGCCCAGCAACAGCATGATCTCAGCGCTGTTCTGACCCAAAGCCACGGCGTTCTGCGGCGCCTCGTCGAAGGTAACCGACTGGCCGCAATTCTCGATCGTCAGAGGATAGTTGGTCTGCGCCTGAACGGCAGCCGCTGACAACGCCAAAGCGGTTGAAAATGCAACGGTGTAGGCGGTGTTCATCAGAGATGATCTCTTACTTGAGCTGTTTTGTCGGAAATCGGGTACAAGCTTCACTTCGCAGATACAAGAGTGTTTTTGTCGGAATCTCGGCAGCATTCCAAATGCGCGATGCGATGCCGACGAACCCAAGCCGTCAGGATCAGATCTCCTGCCGAGATCCACGTGGGCGGGTCGACCATATCTGCAGGCAAGCTGACTGGTTCAAATGGTCGCCCAGATGGTCGCCCGGGGCGACGGACACCGAGCGTCCAGAATGAGGCCCGGTTAAGGGCACTCCGGCCCCCTGGAAGACGGCCCTGCGTCCGGGGCGGTTAAGGGCTACTGCCCTCCATCTCTTCTTCGCACTGAATATCCGGGCGACAACGATATCCTGAAGACTGCGGCACTCGTGGCTTACGCGACGACCTTGAAAAAGCGGCGCACAGCCACCGCACAATACCGGATGGCACAGCGCATTTGACCGGGAAGACAAGACTGGTCTGACCTGACGTGCCCGCCGCGCACCGAAATCTTCGAGACCAGCGACGACCCTGCACACCGATGCGGGCGTCGAGCCCGACTTGGCGAGCTTCAGCTCCTCAGACCTGGTGACGAAACCCCTCCACGAGAGCATCGGCCAGAAGGCGAACCCGGCGCGGAACCACGGTGGTGTAAGGGTGCAGCAGCGAAATCGTGGAGCGTTCAGCTGGACCTTCAACATCGTCGAACAAGGCGACGAGGCGCCCGTTCGCGATATCTTCGGCGACGAGGAAAGACGGGAGGCGCGCGATGCCCAATCCTCTGAGGCAGGCGGCATGCAAGGCATCGAGGGAGTTGCAGCTGAACCCGCGCCCCAACTCAAGCGGGCGATCCCAATCATCCCCGAGCCGCCACGCGTTGAAAGGCCCCCGCATGTTCAGGGTCAGGCAAGCATGTCCAGCGAGATCGTGCGGGAGCGTCGGTGCGCCATGCCGCGCCAGATAACCGGGAGCGGCACAGATGATCCGTCGATTGCCCGCCAGCCGGCGGGAGATCAGCCCTGAATCCGGCAGAGCCGCGCTGCGCACTGCGAGATCATAACCGTCCTCGATGAGATCGACGAGCGCGTCGGTCAGCGTGAGGTCCACCGCCACGTCCGGATAGGCCTCGCTGAAATCCAGGACGATGGGCAGGACATGCCGCCGTCCGAGCGCAATCGAGGACGTGAGGCGGATCGTCCCACGGATGGCTCCTATGCCTTCGGCGATCTCGTCCTCGGCCGCCGACAGTTGTGTCAAAAGATCTTTCGTCCTCGCAGCGTAGGTCTGGCCAGCCTCCGTGAGCGTCATGCGGCGCGTCGTGCGGACGAACAGTGGCGCGCCCAGACGCCCCTCCATCTGCGCGATGCGCTTGCTGATCGCAGAAGGCGTCACCCCGAGATGTCGCGCCGCGCCGGCGAAACTCCCGGCATCGAGAATGGCGTGAAAGATCGCGAGATCCCCATCCTGTGACATTCGTGCCCTCAGCTCACATGTCCATTGCCTCATGAAGGGATTATCACGCTCAGAAGCACATGGCAGGTATTATTCATTCCAAGACGACAAGGATAATCCATGCCCCTCTCGATCTATGCGGCCGAGCCTTCCGCCGGCCCGAATTGCGATGCCCTCTTCACCCCGCTGCAGCTTCCCTGTGGCGCGCGTCTGAAGAACCGTATTGTGAAGTCCGCCATGTCCGACCGCCTCGGAGACGGGACAGGACACCCGACTGACGCGCAGATCGCCCTCTACCGCCGGTGGTCCGTCGGCGGCGCTGCGCTTTCCATCGTTGGTGAGGTTCAGGGTGATCCGCGGTTTGCCGAGGCTTCGGGGAACCTTGTGCTCGACGATCGGGCCGATCCAAGCCGGTTCGCTCGTTTGGCGAAGGAGGGTGCTGCCGGCGGCGGTCATCTTTGGCTTCAGCTCGGCCATGCCGGTGCGCTGACGGATCCGGCAATCGGCACGCTGAAAGGGCCGAGTGCCCTCGATCTTCCAGGACTGACGTGCGGGGCGCTCGATGCGGAAGAGATCGCTGCCCTGCCGCGAGCCTTTGCGCATACGGCTCGCCTGGCGCAGGAAGCCGGCTTCGGGGGCGTCCAGATCCATGCGGCCCACGGGTTCCTGCTCAGCCAGCTCCTATCGCCCCTCTTCAACCGGCGGGGCGATGAGTATGGCGGCCCGATCGGTGCCCGCTTGCAGATCGTCATCAGGATCATCGATGAGGTTCGATCGGCCGTCGGCCCTGCCTTTCCCATCGGGATCAAGATCAACGCGACGGATCGCCTTGATGGTGGACTGAGCGAAGCGGAGGCCCTGCACGTCGTTGCCGCGCTCGATCATACCTCGATCGACCTCATCGAAATCAGCGGCGGGACCTATTTTCCGGGCGCTCCTGCGACGTCGGAGGACCGGGGGGCTGGGGCGTATTTCACCGCGTTCGCCCGGTCCGCGCGCGGGGTCACGACAAAGCCCCTGCTCCTGACCGGCGGGATCAAGACCAGGTCCCAGGCTGGGGAGATCGTCGCCGGCGGAGTTGCCGACGCAGTCGGCCTCGCCCGAGCCTTCGCGATAGCGCCGGATCTCCCCGAGCTGTGGCGTTGCGGCGATGCGGCGACACCGTCCTTTCCGCGTTTCGCCGCCCCGCCTGAAGGCGGCGTGACCGCTTGGTACACGATGCGGATAGCCGAAATTGCCGACGGCCACGCCGCACTCACCAGCGAAGACCTTGGTCGAGCCATAGAAGCCTATACGGAACATGAAACCCGGAAAGCGGACATCTGGCGCAGTCACTTCGACCTCGGATGATGCGCCTGAGTTCAATCGGAAGCGACAAGTTTTCCTCATCGGCAACGCTGCGACACGGCGCAGCGCACCCCGTCTAGGCGCATGGATTCACAATGTGAATCCTTCGCAGACAGAGCTCTGCAACAACGCCTCGCTGCTCTCGAAGGTTTCGGTGCGTGGCGGACAAACGACCGGATCTGCAGCTGCGATGCGACTTGGGGATCTGCCGCGTCACAGCGCAAATGCCGCTGCGAGCGCGCGCAGTGGATATTTGGCACTTCCGCAAGGGCTCGAAGCCGACCTGCGGCGGCGCAGCGAGTCGAACACCCGGAGGGGCGCAGCGCGCGTCGCTCACGGCCCAGAGCTGCCGTCGTTCGCCAGGTCGGGTTTCGCTGCGGCGCAGCGTCCCCAAACCGGCCACTGGTGGCATCGTCAGCACGGTCTGGCATCCCGAGGGCTTGAGTCGCGCCCCTGCCCTGGCGCCGCATGCACACCGGCAGGATCCGCTTTCAAAGAAGCGGCTATACGTATAGCAGTGGACGTCACTGCGCGCATATTGAAGGATCACGGCATGACTTGGCTGGATGGCACACTGATCGTCGTCGCCGTGATCGCCTTTGCAGTCCTGATCAGCGGCCCGGTGCGCCGGAACCGGAACTGGCTGGCCACGGTCACGCCCCTGGCCTCGATCATCGGCAGCGGCTTCCTGGTCTCGGTGCCCCTGCTGGCCAGCGCAATCGGCATCTGGGCGATCCCCGCGGTGATCGGGCTGACCCTGCTGGCATTCCTGATCGGTGGCGCGATCCGCTACAACATCCGCTACGGTGAGCCGGAGTTCGAATCCGCCGAGGCCGGCCACCCGCTCAAATCCTTCGAAACCATGTCGCATCTGGTTTTGATCGGCGCCTATTTCATCTCGGTCGCCTATTACCTCGTGCTGCTGGCGGCCTTCGGGCTGAAACTGCTGGGCTGGGAGGATCCTCTGCTGGGCAAGGTCGTCGCAACGGTGATCATCTCCTCCATCTGCCTGCTGGGCGCAACCAAGGGGCTGCAGGGTGTCGAGCGGGCCGAGGTCTTTACCGTCAGCGCCAACCTCGCGGCGATTGTCGCCCTGCTGGCCGGACTAGTGATCTTCGGAACGACGCTGCCGCAGGGCTACAGCTGGACTGCCGCAGCCGCCGTGCCGCATCATTTCGACTGGGATTCGCTGCGCTTCCTGATGGGTCTGCTGATCATCGTGCAGGGGTTCGAAACCACGCGGTTCATGGGCGATCTCTACGACGGCGAAACCCGGATCAAGGCAATGACCCGGGCGCAGATCGTTTCGTCCATCGTCTACGTGATCTTCTTCCTGCTGATGATCCCGCTGTTCCCGTTCTTCACCTCGACGGCAGATGTCGCCGGGTTCATCGAGGTGATCGGGCGGGTCACGCCCTGGCTGCCGTTCATCGTCACCGCCGGTGCCATCGCCAGCCAGTTCAGCGCGTCGGTCGCCGACAGTATCGGTGCCAGCGAACTGGTCAGCGACACGACGCACAAGCACATCACCCCCCGGCACGCCTATGTCGTGATCGGCGCGGTCGCGGTCAGCGTGATCTGGGCGACGGACGTGGTCTCGATCGTCAGCCTGGCCTCGCGCGCCTTCGCCCTGTTCTATGCGCTGCAATGCATCGTCGCCGTCCTGGTGGCCCGCCACCGCGGCGACAACGGCAAGGCGGTCTGGTTCAGCCTTCTCGCCGTGCTTACCTTTGCCCTCGCCGTGCTCGGCATCCCCGCAGGCGCCTGACCTGCAGACCCTAGGTGTTTGATCCCACGGTGTGATGGTGCGATCCATTCATTGGAATGGAAGGAAGCCCTATGGGACAAGTTCGTCACGGCAGCGCCACGTACTGTTACCCGGCAGGCGATTTGCGTAGCAAATCTGCCGAGAGGGCACGCACGAGGTTTTCAACGGAATAGGCCCGGGGTGACCGTGAACACGTCCGGCGGTAGCCATCTTTGAAAGGTCCGCTTCGGGCTGCCTGCGTAAGGGCAGCTCCCGCAGCGACCCCCTGGTTCCAGCTATCATCAAGCCCCTGAAGCATCCCTGTGCCGCTCCGCACGAGCCGGAATGGAGCAGCAGGCACAGATCATCTTACGCAGGCCGGTTTGCACCTTGCGCAATACTGAAAACACAACACGGCGGCCGCCAAGCGACCGCCGCATGCTCCGTTTAGGTCCCGCCTTCGCTTCAGCCGGTCCAGTTCACTGCTTGCGCGTAAATCAGGAATGCAGTTGCAATTGCGATCCACAACCCGAACAGCGGCAGGAAGAACCGGACCCACCGGTCCCAGGACACCCCGGCCAATGCGAGCGTTGCCATGAAATAGCCGGAAGTCGGGTAGAAGATGTTCGAGAGGCCATCGCCCAGCTGAAAGGCTAGCACCGAGTTCTGGCGGGTGACCCCGATCAGATCCGAAACCGGCGCCATGATCGGCATGGTAACCAGCGCCTGACCACTGCCTGACGGCACCACGAAGTTGAAGCCAAGCTGCGACACGAACATCCCGACTGCCGAGACCGAGCTTGGGAAGTCGCCGACAAGATTGCCCAAGCCATAAACCAGCGTGTCCATCACCTGGCCTTGCTCCAGCATGACTGCCACCGCACGGGCCAGGCCGACGATGATCGCGCCCATCAGCACGTCGCGGAAACCTTCATTGAAGGCGTCGCAGATCTTCCCCGTGGACAGCCCCGCAATCAGTCCGACTGTCACGCCCATCAACACGAACAGCCCCGCCATTTCCATCATGAACCAGCCTCGGGTCAGCACACCCCAGACCATCAGACCAAAGAACATGAGCGCGGCCACTCCGGCCCAGGCCTGACGGGTAGTAAAGCGCATAGCCGGCGCATCCAGGTCATGTACATAGGCTTCGCGTTTGGCGGCTTCCTTGGGGTCATTGGCCAGCAGGCTGGTCTTCGGGTTTTTCTGCACCCGCAGCGCATAGCGCATCAGGTAGGCGATCCCGGCCCCCAGAAGGCAAACAAACAGCAGCATCCGCAACCCGGCGCCAGAGTAGAGAGGCAACTCAGCGATGGTCTGGCCCAGCCCGGTGTTGATCGGGTTCAGAACTCCGGCGGTAAAGCCCGCAGTGGTCGCCAGCAACGCGGTGCCAACCGCAGTGATCGAGTCGAACCGCAGCGCGATCATCAACGGCAGGATCACCGGCACATAGACCAGCGCCAACTCCTGAGTGCCGATCAGTGTCGCCACAACGGCAAAGACCACCATCAGCGCGGGAACCATCAGCACGCTGCGCGCCGCGAAGCGCCGGGTCAGCTTGTCCACCACCACATCGATCACGCCAGTGCGGCGGATCACCATGAACATGCCACCAATGATGAAGGTGAAAAACACCACCGTCGAGGCGTTCACCAACCCTTCCGGGACGGCCAGCATGAACTGTTCCCAGCCTATCGGGCTGGCCTCGACATAGCGGAAGGAGCCTGGATCGACGGCACTGCGTCCGTTGGGCAATATCACCCGGTCGTAGAGCCCGGCCGGCACGAAATGCGTTGCCAGCGCGGCCAGTGCCGTGAACACGAACAGGATCACGTAGATATGCGGCATCCGGATCCCCTCCTCCTGAACTCCCGCTTCAATCTCCTGTCGCTGTGTTGACATGCGTTCCTCCCTTGCTGTCTCGTTTCAAATGTTTTCTGACATCTTTTGTAAAATGTTAGGTGCTATGCTATGGTTGGCACAATCAAGAATTACCGAAGGCATCTATCTGGATTTCTTGAAGGACTTCCTGATTTACTTGATATTCAGAGGGTTGAGGATGAAAGACGCGACCGGATCAGGACAAGCACTGCAGGCGGACCAGGCTTTTGAGGCGCTGCTCGCAGCCTTGCGGCAAGGCGCCCTCAGGGCCAACGAGTTCATTTCCATGCCCAGACTTGGGGAATTGGTAGGCTTTCCGATTGCCGCCACCCGCGAGGCGGTCAAACGGGCGGAGACACAATCCCTGGTCAGCATCCTGCCCAAGCGCGGCATCGTGGTGATGGACGCGAGTCCTGAACTGACGCGCGCCTGCCTGGACATGCGGGCCCTGCTGGACAAGGAGGGTGCCTGCCGTCTGATCCAGGGCGGCGTGCCGATGCCGCTCAACCGTTTGCGGGGCGCGCATGAAACGATGCTGCAGCTGGCGCAATCCGGCAGGAATGGCGATCTGCCGGCGCAGGCCCTTGAAACCGATCTCAGCCTGCACGACCTGCTGGCGAGCGGGCTGAACAACCCTTTTCTGCGCGGCGTCTATGAGGCCAACCGAAACCGTCTTGCTGTCATTCAAGCCACCCGCGCCTTTCTGGTCGACCGCATTGCGAGCGCCATGGAAGAGCACCTCGCCATCATCTCAGCCCTGCGCGCCCAGGACGCCGAACAGGCTGCGAAGGCAATTGACCACCACTGCCATCAGACAATGCGCTGGTGGGGGGTCGATGAGAGCTGAGAGTTTCCCCACGCCGCCAAGTTGCGGGTCCGCGGGGAAAACTCGGCGCTCTTCCTCGAGCAGTGAGGCAACACACGGCCCACTGAGCAGCGACCGGGCCCCCAAAGGATGTTTCGACGAAAGTAACGGCTACTGACCGGACGATTGAATGGTGGAAAACACCTGAGCTTTCGCCGTCGCAGCGCACGGTACTTTGAGAGGCTGCGCCGGAGGATTCAACCTAGCAGGTATCGCCCGACGGGTGCCAGGCGCAGGTGGGGGCGCGGTCAAGGCTAATAAAAGCAAGCTCTTGCGCAGGATTATCCGAGATAAACTTTGCTCGCAGGGTACCGGACCCGGGGCTTGGATCGTGTCGCGAGGAAGAAGCCCAGGGTCAGTGGTCCAACCCTGCCGACGAACATGACGGCGATGATCACCGCGCGACCGAAGCCGTCCAGCTCTCCGGTGGTTCCCCGTGACAATCCGACCGTACCGAAGGCCGAGGTCACCTCGAAAGCAAGGTCGATGAAGTCCCCATCGTGGGACAGGGTCACGAGGAAGATCGCGACCAGAACCGTCATCAGGCTTACCATGGTCAGCGCCAGAACTTTCATGACCTCTTCGGCGCCGATACTCCGCCCGAAGACGTGCAGCTGCTGACTACGCCGAAAGAAGGCGACGGTCGCAAGCAACAGGACGATGAAGGTGGTCACCTTGATGCCTCCGGCCGTCGAGGTGCTGCCCCCACCGATCACCATGAGGGACATGAACATCATGGAGGTGCTGTCGTGGATGCCGCCGATGTCGACGGTATTGAAGCCTGCGGTGCGGGTCGTCACTCCTTGGAACCAGCTGGCCCACAGCCTGTCACCGGTACCGGCGAGCCCGCCGAGCGTCGCAGGGTTGGTCCATTCCAGCGCAGCGAAGGTCAGCACGGACCACACGATCAGAGCCAGCGTGCCGACCACCATGAGCTTTGTGTGCAGCGAGAACGCCCGCCAGCGGCGCTTGCCGTAGGCCTCGGTCACCACGATGAACCCCAGCCCGCCGAAGATGAACAGCGCCGGGATCGTGAGGTTGACGACAGGGTTGCCCACATAGCGCGACAAACTGTCTGGGAAGAGCGCAAAGCCCGCATTGTTGAAAGCCGAGACGGTATGGAAAAGCGCCTGCCACAGCCCCTCGCCCCAGCCGAATTCCGGCACGAAGACGACGGACAGCAGCGCGACGCCCAAGAGTTCGCAGGCCAGCACGGTCTTGAGGATCCCGCGGACGAGGACCAGCAGGTCGCTGATCGAAGTCTGGTTGAGATCCTCGCGCAGGAAGATGCGCTGCGAGATCGTCACCGGAAGGCCCAGCATCGACAGCAACAGCACCGCAAAGGTCATCAACCCCAGCCCGCCCAGCTGGATCAGCACCATGATGATCCCCTGCCCGAACAGGGTGAACTGGCTGCCGGTGTCCGAGATCACGAGGCCGGTCACGGTCACGGCCGAGGCGGCGGTGAAGATCGCGTCCGACCAGGTTATCGGGATCGCCGTCGCCGCAGGCAGCATCAGCAGAGCGCCACCCAGGACGATCAGCACCGCGTAGAGACCGGCGAGGATCGCTGGCGGGGGCAGCTGCATGCGCCATACCCCCCTGGACCATACGGGCCGCATCGGCGCTCAGAGCCCGTCCGCGAAGCGGCGCAGGTTCTCCCTGCGTCCGAGGAGCAGCAGCTTGTCGTCGGCCTTGAGTTCGGTCGTCCCGGCCTCGCAGTCCACATAGTCGCTGCCGCGCATGAGCCCCAAGGCCCTAAGATCGAACTTCTCGGCAAGGCCGATCCTGTCGATGCGCGTACCGTCGAGGCTTTGGGGGACGCGGAAGTCCACCACGTGGAAGCCGTTGCCGAGGCTCACGTAGTCGCGGACCAGCGGGTTGTGCAGCATCTGGGCGATATGGCGACCGATTTCCTGCTCGGGCAAGATCACCCGGTCGGCACCAAGCTTGGACAGGATCCGATGGTGCGTGCGGTTCATCGCCTTCACCCAGACCGTGGGCACGCCAAGCATCCTGACGTTCATGGTGCAAAGGATGTTGGCGTCGAGTTCTTCGCCGATGGCGACGACGGCAACATCGTAGCTGCCGACTCCGACCTCGCGCAGCGCCTGGTCGTCGCGTCCGTCGGCAATCGCCGCTTCGGCAATCGTGTCAGCGACGCGTGAGACGTTGCGTTCCTGCAAGTCGATCCCAAGCACGTGATTGCCGAACCGGGCCAGCTCAGACGCGACGGTTGTGCCGAAGGTTCCAAGGCCGATGACGGCGAAACTGCGAGACTTCGGTTTGGGCATGATGGCCTCCTTGAAGAATGCAGGAGGTAAAGCCGGGCATCAGAGCTGTCAATTGGCAGACCAGCCGCGAGGCACCCTCTGCATTTCGCATCAGCGCTAATGGGCCCGCAGGTCGCGGCTCTGACCTGACGATGATGGAACAGCCCGCCGCTGCCGCTCTGCTTTCCCGAGACGCTCATCCATGGCATCGCGTTGCATCGTCAGGCAGGCCAAGGTCAGCACTGGGCCGGCCGACAAGCTGAGCGCGTCGCTGCGCGTGAAAAACCGGCCTGACGGGCTCTCGTCAGTTTGAGCTCGCTTCCGACCTTCTCCGCGCCTCCAGCGTATGGCGGCATGGCGGACGAAGAAAACGTAGGGACTGGCGACCGAAGATGCGTGAAAACAGGCTCTTCCTCTGTGGCCTTGGCTATCGCAAATGGCGTGCGTGGTCGTGGCGCTGCCGTGACGTAGCTGTCCCATCGGGCTTCCTTCCATTCCAGCGAATGGATCGCACCATCAAACCGTGGGAACAAACAGCTGGCCCCACGCCGCCCCTCCGGGCCAGGGCCATCGCAGCCCCGATCTGAGAGCCCTTTCACCCCAAGGTTGCTGAGACTCGTTTTATGATCACCGTTTTCGTGGTACACTTGCGACCATTCGAAACAAATTCATGGGATTCCGATGTTCACACGATCCCGTTTCCGTATTGCGGCATTTCTGCTCTGCATTGCCTCGAAAACGCTGGCCGGTGACGGCAGTGTCGATCCCTCGAACGGCGACCTCGACTTCAGCGTCCATTTCAACTTCCCGCCCAGCGCCGCACAGATCGACGACACCAAGGCGGCAATCGAACAGCTCGCACTGGGGATCTGCGACGCCACCGACGGCCAGATGCGGGTCCGGCAGGTGCGGCTCACGCAGGCGCAGGAGGATCTCGACCGCGCGGCGCTCTGGATCCACGCCATCAACGGCCGCGCCGGCGGCAGCTTCACCACCGACGGCAGCGATCTCACCACCCTCGGGCGGCATCTCAACATGTACGACGTCGACCTGCGGCGCGCCGACGTCTGGCTGCACGAATGGGGCCACCACGCCTTTGGGCTCGGCGAACAATACGACGAGCAGCGCCGCTTCGGAGGCTCCTGCGGCATCGGGCCGGGCTTCGACGCGGGCAGCATCGACGAACGCAACCACTCGATCATGCAGCAATCCGGCCGGATCCAGTGCGTCGGCGGCGGCAACGACGGGGCCGCCTGCCTGCGCGGCGCGGACTGCCCGTCGGGCAGCTGCCAGTTCGTGCTCATGTCCGAGCTGAGCGTCGCCGCCAACCACGACCCGCTGCAGGGTTCGGGCACCTGCCCCATGGGCGCGCCGATCACCTCGATCGCCCTCGACGGCAACCTCTCGACCGCCGACACCGTGCAGCTCTTCGACGGCACCAGCTTCGCCACCGCCGAGGCGACCTCGACCTTCCGGCGCGACGTCGAGGCCATCGACGACATCGGCAACCTGCCCGCCGCCGTCATCTCGCTCTTCGGCACGCGCACCGACATGGCAGAATGGCAGATCACCGCGGCGGTGGACGGCGCGGCCATCGGCGGCTCGCAGGGGGTGATCAGCGTCGTCGAGAGCTGGACGTTGCAGTTCAACGCCGACGGCTCGCTCGCCTCGGTGTCCGAGGCCTCGCCCTCGATGAACGTCACCGGCCTCACCACCGGCGCCGGCGACCTCACCGTCGCCCTGGATTTCGGCACCATTGGCGGCACCGACGGGCTGACCACCGGCGTCGGCATCACCAGCGTTTCAGATACCCACGACGGCACCTCGCAATGCAACGCCGCCGATTGCGCGCAGCGCTGGAACGCGGGCACCGGCCGTTTCGAGACCACCCAGCAGACGCTGGTCAACGGCGGGCTCTCGGGCTGGGACACGCTGGTGCGGAACTACCCGTTCACCACCGCCCCCGCCCTGCCCGCCGAGGCCCCGCCCGCGACCTGCTTCCGGGCGGTCAGCTTTGTCGATGACGTGGTGGGCTCGGATCAGATCATGATGATCGTCGACCGTTCGGGCTCGATGTCGTGGTCATCCAATTCCGGGCAGGCCGAGGTCTGCCTCAACGGGCTCGACGACGACAATGACAGCACCGTGGACGAGGGCGACTGCGCCGACAGCCGCATCGAGTTCGTGCGCGCCGCCGGGCGCGCCTTCGTCGACCTCCAGACAAGCCAGGGCATCGACCTCGGTCTGCTCGAGTTCAACGAGGGCAACACCCTGCTGCGCCCCATCGACACGCTGAACGCGGGCAATGCGCAGGACTACAAGGACGCCATCGACGCCCTCTCGCCCGGCGGCGACACCGCCATCGGCGACGCGTTCGACGCCTCGACCGGCGAGTTCACCCGCGTGGCCGAGGTCGGCCGGGTCCGCACCGCCTACCTGCTGACAGACGGCTTCAACACCGCCGGCGGCGACCCGGTCGCGGCGGCCGAGCGACTCGACGACATCGGCGTGCGCATCCACGCCATCCCCGCGGGCAACGACGTCGACCGCGAAGAGCTCACCGACATCGCCCCGGGCACCGGCGGACAGGTCTACGAGGCGCGCAACGTCAATGCCCTCACCGGGATCTTCGCCGAGCTCGCAGGCAGCTACGGCGCCAACGCGCTTGCCCTGCCGCGCACCGATTTCGTCATTGCCCGCGATCCCGACCGGGTGCAGGAGACCAACCCCGAGCTGGCCGAGCAGGGCATCAGGGTCACCGAGAACCGCTCGTTCCGCATCCCCGTCGAGAAGGGCGCCAAGGCGCTCACCGCCTTCGTTTCGGGCCGCAATGTGCGGATGCGCGAATGGGGCGTCAACATCCGCCTCACCGCCCCCGACGGCACCACCTTCGGCCCCGGCTCGCCCGAGCTCACGGTGGACAGCCACTACATCTACATCGAGGTGGTGGCGCCCGAGCCCGGCGACTGGACGCTCTCGGCCTTCCCGGCGCGGCCCGGCGGGCAGTTCGCCACGGCACTGGCCTTCATCGAGAACCCGCGCCCCGCGTTCTTCACCGACGTGCGGCCGCGCATCCTGCCGGTGGGCACGCGCGGCACTGCCAGGGCCGACATCAGCTACTACGTCGATCTCGATCGCGAGGACGTGCAGATCGGCGGGCTGCTCAAGGGGCCGGACGGCGCCACGTCGATCGTGTCCTTCGCCCCCGGGGTCGGCGGCGTCTTCCAGGCAGATCTGTCGGGGCTCGTCCTCAACGGCCTCTACGAGCTGACGGTCACCGGCGACGCCCCGGCAGGCACCCGGGTGATGCCCGGCGAGCCGATCTTCTCGGGCCCCGAACGCGCGGCGGTCCGGGTCGAGCCGTTCCGGCGCTTTGCCACCATGAGCTTTCTGGTGGTCGACGGCGAGGACCCGCCCTGCAACGGCCGCGACTGCGATGGCGACGGCATTCCCGACGAGCTCGAATGCCGCGGCTTCGTCGAGGACGTGGACGGCGACGGCATCCCCAACTTCCGCGACGAGGACAGCGACAACGACGGCATCCCCGACGCGGTCGAGGGCGGCCAGGACCGCGATCAGGATGGCCGCGACGACGCCTGCGTGCCGGGGCCGAAGCTGATCCCCGACCCGCAGGGCGAGCTCGATTTCCCGCGGGTGCTGGACACGGTCGAGAAGATCACCGTGCTGCTCTGCCGGGGCCAGACAGACGCGACACTATTCGCAGCCTTCGCCACCCTGCCGGACGATATGCAGCGGCTGATCACCCGCGCCCGCCCCGACGCCGATCAGGAGGCCGCGATCCGCGACATCCTTCCCGACCTGCTGGAACGTCTGAAGACCCTGCAGGTGCTGATCGGGGACGGCCGCGCCGAGTGCCGCATCGCCGAAGAGCTGCTCGGGCCCGCCAGAGAAGAGATCGAGAAAATCCGCGAGATCCTCGCAGGGTAATGTCTCCGCGCTCTGCTCAGCGCCCCGCCGAGGCGAGGCGGAAGCTCGCCAGCCGCCACGCCCGAAGCGGCGCGCGCAGGCGCCATGCGGGGGTCCGGGGCGGCTCGAGCCGCTCGGCCCAGATGAAGAGCGCCACCACAGCCATCGTCGCGAAGTGCCAGCCCGGCGTCAGGAGGCTCGCCAGCATCAGCGCCCAGCAGCTCTGCACGCACCAGAGCCCCGAGCCCAGCCCGAGTCGCAGCGCATCGCCATGGGCCTGCGGTGCAAACGCGGCAATGGCCGGGCGCCGGTGGCAGCGGTTGAGCGCCGCCTGCTTCCACGGCGAGACCTGCCACAGGACGGCGACGGCCAGCGCCGCGATGAACACCTGCCCGCCGCCCGGCGCGGCCAGATGCAGCGCCAGCGCAAGGCCCAGCATGACGGGCCCCGCCGCCAGCCAGACCGCGAGATAGCCGGCGATCACCAGCGCCACGAGCAGCCCCCGGAACCGCCCGAGGCTGCGCGCCCTCACGTATCCCAGCGTCCCTCCAAGCGTCGGCAGCATCATCGCCGCCACCATCAGCACCCAGCCCAAAGCGAGCGCCTGCGGCGAGACGAAGGTGAAGGCATAGCGCAGACCCTCGGCCGAGGGCACCGACCAGAGCAGCGCCGAGGAGCAGAGCTCGGGCACCGCGATGCCGCCCCTTCCCAGCGCCAGAAACAGCCACGCGGGCACGGCCAGCAGCGCCAGCGGGGCGGCGACCCGCCCCAGCTCGCGCCCCGCCTGTGGCACCGTGCCCCGCCTCACTCGAACTGCCGGTAGAGGCTGATGCGGCCGATACGGATCTGCGCCGCCTCGGGGATCTCGTCCATGGGCACGATCTCGACCGACAACTCGTCGGCGTCGAAATTGCCCGCGAGGTGCAGCTTGTCGACGATGCCGGTGATCTCGAGCGTGGCGTTGATGCCGCCGCCCGAGTGCCTGCCGGCCATGTCGGACGCCTGCCGCACCCCGAAGAGCGAGACGTTGCCCGCCAGATGGGCCTGCCGGGTCGCGTCATCCGCATCCGCGGCGAGCCCGACATAGACCTCGAAGATCACCGCGTCGTAGAGCCCGGTGATGTTCTCGAGGTTCAGGAACACCCGGTCCGGCGCGGTGGCGGCGCGCCCGGCAAGGCTGTTGCTGACCCGCCCGCGCACCGCCGCATCGGTGCGCACCGTGGTGCGCGTGGCACCGCTGCCGGAGAGCGCGAGGCCCTTGTCGCTTGCGCCCATCATCTCGGAACTGCTGGCTGCCACGGCGGGCCCTCCTCTTGCGGCGGCGGCAATGCCGAGAACGGCGCGGCGCGCTGCCATGTCCATGCCCTGCACCGCGGCACCCGGCGTCAGGTCATCGTATTCATAGCCCAAAGCGTCGATCTTCTGCATCTCGGTGGGCGTGTAGACCCATTCCGAGCCGTCGGGCTTCGGCATCACGAAACGCCGCTCGCCGCTGCGCGCCGGCCCCTGCAGCCAGTCGAGGTTGTTGGGGTTCTGCCAGTCGGTGGGCGCCGCCGAGGGCTTGCCGGCCGGGAAGACGTTCCAGCTCTGCCAGAGCCGGTCGATGTTGCAGTGGTGCAGGTAGAAGATCGGGTCGAGCGCCGCGGCCGTGGGCGTCGACATCAGCCCCGGCAGCGGCGTGCCGTCGCTGAAGGTGTCGGTGGGGCTGCCCCCGCCCACGAGCCCGTGGACGATGTTGTGCGGGTTCATCTCGAGCCCGCCGCTGCTGCCGCCCTGCCAGTTGAAGCCGGTGGCGGGGCCGCCGAACCCTGTGCTCACCCCGCCGCCCGGGCCGGTGAAGACCGGGTCCCCCAGCGGGTCGAGGTTGGTCCGCGAGGCGATGTCGAAAGGCTGCGTGCCGCCCATCGGCCCCCAGCGCTGAACCACGAAGAGCGGGTTGTCCCCGGTGCCGTCCGGCCAGTCCGGGCTGCGAAACTCGGGCGGCAGCGCGTTCTGGCCGTCGCCGAAGTAATTCCAGTAGGGCAGCGCCCAGCTCTCGTGCGGGCCGCCCAGAGCCTCGATCTCGGACCGGATCAGCGTCTCGATCGCCATCAGGTAGCCCCGGTGCCAGGGCAGGAAGAAGAAGCTCTGGTGCTGGCACTGGTCGATGAAGGTGTCGGTGTCGGCCTGGCTCGGCCCGGGCTCGTTGGGGTCGGTGATGCCGTAGAAATCCCAGAGCGCACGGAAGATGCCGTGGATGCCGCCGTAGAAGGTCCAGCTGGTGCGGTCGGCCAGCGGCCGCTCCTTCAGCTTCTGTACCCCGCGCGCATACCACAGGATCGGATCGGCCCAGGCGCTGCCGAGCTTGTAGACGTTCTGTCGGGTTCTGAGTTGGGACATGACACGGATCCTTCTGCTGGTCGGTTGCGGGGCCGCGCGTCAGGCGCGCACGGCAAAGAAGGTGGCGGTGACGCCGGCCTCGGCCTGGCCGTCGGAATGCGGCACGCTGCGGACGATGCTGCCGACGATGGTGTCGGTCTGGCCGACGCCGTTTTCCCAGTGCGGCACGAGGTAGCCGAGGTAGTCGTAGACCCAGAGCTCGCCGCCGATGGTGCCCCGCCCCTGCCAGCGCAGCCGCGGCGGCTCGCCCGGCGTCGCGGTGCCGCTGAGCACCAGCGACCAGCCGGGGCCGCCAAGCGTGCCGCCGATGTCGCAGGCGGCGGGTTCGGTCAGCTCGAGCGTGCCCGCCCCGAAGGCGAGGTCATTGAATGGCAGAGTCAGGTCGGGAGAGTTGACGAGGCTTCGGTACGCCCAGGTCCCGGTGAAATCGACGGTCATCACGTGGTCCTTTCAATCGCTTTGCTCTGAAATATCGATGCAGTGCGCTGTGGACCGGCCCGGGGTCGGCATTCGTGACGACCGACCGGAATCAGTCGGGCCGGAACACCGGAAAGCGGCGCGGCACATCACTCGTGACCGCTGCCGCGGCGCGCTGTCGGAAAAATCTCCGAGATCGGCGCGTCTCGCGGCAGATCCATGTTTCAACAGGAAGAATTCGGGACCGGCCTTCGACCGACACGGCCCCACGAAGCCTCCTGGACAGGGTCTCGAGATCGCGAAACGGGCGCGGCCTGAACAGTCAGGATGCTCCGGTCGATTCGAGACCGCCCTAGTGGGGTGACCTTACCACATTCACCCGCGGTTGCGCTCACATTACCTATGCGAGTGCGCCTATATTTTCGATGTACACTTTTCGCGTGTGCGTTTGCTTGGCGGGGACCCGGCGCCGTCAGCCCATGAAGCTGTGCGGTGCCAGCGCGTTGGCGAGGAAATGCAGGTTCTCGCGCAGTGCCTCGCGCGTGGCCGGCCCGCCAAGACAGACCCGAAGTTGCTCGCCCGGGCTCCCCAGCACGGTGAAGGCGTCCGAGGGCATGAGCCCGAGCTGCCGCCGCGCCATGCGCGCGACCACGTCGGCGCGCCCGACGCCATCGGGCAGATCGAGCCACAGGTTGAAGGCGTTTTCGGCGGCGCGGTAGCGCACGTGGGTCAGCACCTCGGCGGCGATGGCCTGCCGGGCGGCGCTCTCGGCGCGGATGAAGCGGCGGATGCCGTCGGCGGTGCCGTCCTCGATCCATTGCGTGACCAGCGCCATCGACAGAGGCGAGGGCATCACCGACAGCGCCCGGATCGACTGCACGAGGTGATAGGCGCAGCGCGGCGTCGGGGCGATGGTGAAGGCCAGCCGCAGCCCTGCCCCGATGCACTTGGCGAGCCCGCCGATGTGCCAGGTCAGGTCGGGGGCCGAGAGCGCGATGGGCGCCGGCGCCTTGGCGGGGATGAAGCCATAGGCGTCATCCTCGATCAGCATGAGCTCGTGCCGCCGCAGCACCGCTGCGATCTCGAGGCGCCGCGCCTCGGGGATGGTGAGCGTCGTGGGGTTCTGCAGCGTCGGGTTGAGGTACAGCGCCTTGGGCCCGTGTTCGCGGATCGCCGCGTCCAGCGCCTCGGGGAGGATGCCGCTCCCGTCCATCTCGATGCCTATGAGGTTCAGCCGGAACCGCCCCGCCACGTTGCGGAAGCCGGGATAGGTGATCGCCTCGCAGAGCACGGTGTCGCCGGGGCGGGTGATGAGCGCGAGAATCGCCGCCATGGTGGCATGGGCGCCGGGCGTCACCGCCACCCGCTCGAGCGCGGGCACCATGCCGCGCATGCTGAGCCAGCTCGACGCCGCGACACGGTCGCGCTCGGAGCCGGTGGCCGACTGGTAGCGCAGCAGGTCGATGAGGTTGGCCGAGACGTAACCCAGCCCCTCCTGCATGCGCCGGCGCAGCTCGGGGTCCTGCGGCTCGGGCGGCATGTTCATCGACAGGTCGGCCTCGTTGCTGCGCGACGGGTCGGGGCGGTCGCTGACCACCCGCCCCTTCACGAAGGTGCCGCGCCCGACGTGGCTTTCGACATGGCCCCGCGCCTGCGCTTCGGCGTAGGCGCGCGAGACGGTGGTGAAGTCGATGCCCAGCGCCGCCGCGAGCCGCCGCTGCGGCGGCAGGCGCATGCCGTCCGCCAGCTTGCCGCTGCGGATGTCCCCCGCGATGGCATCGGCGATGGCCTGGTAGCGCGGCTTGCCGCTGTCGAGGGTGTCGGGGATCCAGTCGATCATCAGTCCTGCCTTCGCGTTTCGGAATGTGTATGCCACCCCGCCCCCAGATTGAAGGGGTAATTGTATGGCCTCGCCAGAATCATTGACCGGATCACCCGCCCGGAATGTCGTTCGGACCAGTGAAAACGACGGGAAACCCATCCGGAGATGCACAAAATACCAGCATTGATGCCAAAGATTAGCAATCAATGCCCCTTTTATTGTATGTATATTGAACTGACTATTGATGCAATCAATTTACCCGCGCCATCCCTGTTGGCACCACCAACAAGGAGGGCACGATGCCTGAAGTCACCAAGGAAGCGCACAAGGACGGGGATGTCTTCGTCAACTACGAAGAGAAGGTCTTCGAGGACGTCAAGGCGGACGAAGGAGAGAAGGCGCTCGTCACCTTCCACACCGTCGCCTTCGAGGGCTCCATCGGCCTCGTCAACATCCTCAATGCCATCCGCCTGAACCGCAAGGGCTACGAGACCTCGATCCTGCTCTACGGCCCCGGCGTCACCCTCGGCATCCAGCGCGGCTTCCCGACGCTGGGCGACGAGGCCTTCCCCGGCCACCAGAACTTTGCAGTCAATCTCAAGAAGTTCATGGGCGAAGGCGGCAAGGTGTATGCCTGCCGTTTCGCGCTACAGGCGCTCTACGGTCATGGCGAGCCCTCGCTGTTGCCCGGCATCGTTCCGATCGCGCCGCAGGACGTGCTCGACTGCATCCTCCTGCACAAGAAGGCCAACGCGGTGATCCTCGACACCTGGACGGTCTGAGCCACCCCGCCGGAGGACGCCCCCCGTTCCTCCGGCCGCCGGGCTGCCCGACCGCGGCCCGGCCCCTTCCCCGAAGCCGGTCACGTCACCCAAGGAGCCACGATGAGAACCGATACCATCCGCGCCGCCGCCGTCCAGATCGCCCCTGACCTCTCGGGCCGCGCGGGCACGATCGAACGGGTGCTGAACGCCATCGCCGAAGCCGCGGACAAGGGCGCGCAGTTCATCGTCTTCCCCGAGACCTTCGTGCCCTACTACCCCTATTTCAGCTTCGTTCTGCCCCCGGTCCAGCAGGGCGCGCCGCATCTCGAGCTGATGAAGGAGGCGGTCGTCGTGCCCTCGCCCGAGACGCAGGCGGTGGCCGATGCCGCCCGCAAGCGCGGCGTGGTCGTGGTGCTGGGCGTGAACGAGCGCGACCACGGCTCGCTGTACAACGCGCAGCTCGTCTTCGACGCCGACGGCACGCTGGTGCTGAAGCGGCGCAAGATCACCCCCACCTACCACGAACGCATGGTCTGGGGTCAGGGCGACGGCGCCGGGCTGAAGGTCGTCGAGACCCGTGTCGGCCGCGTCGGCGCGCTTGCCTGCTGGGAGCATTACAACCCGCTCGCCCGCTACGCGCTGATGACCCAGCACGAGGAAATCCACGCCGGGCACTACCCGGGCAGCCTCGTTGGCGACGTCTTCCGCGACCAGATCGAGGTCACCATGCGCCACCACGCGCTGGAATCCGGCTGCTTCGTGGTCAACGCCACCGGCTGGCTGACCGAAGGGCAGATCGCGCAGATCCACCCCGACCCGCAGCTTCAGAAGGCGATGCGCTCGGGCTGCATGACCTGCATCGTCTCGCCCGAAGGCCGCCACCTCGCCGAGCCGCTGACGTCCGGCGAAGGCATCCTGATCGCCGATCTCGACATGAAGCTCGTCGCCAAGCGCAAGCGCATGATGGACAGCGTCGGCCATTACGCCCGGCCCGAGCTGCTGTCGCTGAACCACGACGCGCGGCCCGCGCCGACGCGCCACGTCACCGATGTTTTCCCGGAACCCAAGGAGGAAGAGCAGGATGTCTGACGCCCAGCTCATCAACGACCTGCAGACCCATGGCATGCGGCTTGTCGATCCCCGCGCCGGTCACGAGAGCCGTCGCGGCGGGGCGGGCCCGTCCGACCACAAGGCGATCACCATCGGCGAACGCACGGTGATGATCCCGGTGCACACCGCCCCCAGCTTCGACAGCCCCTTCCTCGTCGAGGCGCCCGACGCCACCGGCGAGGCACGGGTCACCCGCGACGGCGCCTTCGTCGCCAGCGTGCGCTTTCCGACGGCGGCGAAGTTCTACCGGCTGAAGACCGCGGACGGAATCCCCTACAGCCACATCGCCGCGCTGCATTCGAAGGATGTGCTCGCCACGACCGTGCTGCAGACCTGCATCCGCTACGAGAGCCGCAAGAAGACCTGCCAGTTCTGCTCGATCGGCCAGTCGCTCGCCGCAGGGCGCACCATCGCCCACAAGACGCCCGCACAGCTGGCCGAGGTCGCCAGGGCGGCGGTCGAGCTCGACCGCGTCACCCACATGGTGCTGACCACCGGCACGCCTGCGGGCAAGGACCGCGGCGCAAAGGTGCTTTGCGAGAGCGCCGAGGCGATCAAGGCTGCGGTGGACCTGCCGCTGCAGGGCCAGTGCGAACCGCCCGAGGACGACGCCTGGCACCAGCGCATGTTCGACGCGGGCATCGACACGCTGGGGATGCATCTCGAGGCCGTCACGCCCGAGGTCCGCCAGCGCATCATGCCCGGCAAGGCCTCGGTGCCGCTGGAAAAGTACTTCTCGAGCTTCGAGGCCGCAGTGAAGGTCTTCGGGCGCGGGCAGGTCTCGACCTACATCCTCGCGGGCCTCGGCGACACGCGCGAGGCGATCCTCGCGATGTCGGAAAGGCTCTGCGCCATGGGGGTCTATCCCTTCGTCGTGCCCTTCGTGCCGATCTCGGGCACGCCGCTGGAAAGCCACCCCGCCCCCTCCGCCGCCTTCATGGCCGGGATCCTGCGCCCGCTCGGCCAGATGATCGCCCGTGCCGGCATCCTGTCGAGCGACATGAAGGCAGGCTGCGGCAAGTGTGGCGCCTGCTCGGCGCTGGCCACCTACGAGAAGCTCAAGGTGCCCGCATGATAGAGTTCGAGCGCCGCAACTACCAGAGCCCCGGCTACTACATCCGCGCCGCATCGAAACGCTTCGAGGCCGAGGGCGCGCAGGCCCTGCGCCACCGGGTCTTCGTCGCGGAACAGCGGATCTTCCGCGACCACGACCGCGACGGGATCGACCTCATCGCCACGCATCTCGTGGCGCTCTCGACCTATGCCCACGAGGCCGACCAGGTGGTGGGCACGGTGCGCATCCACGAAGAGGCGCCGGGCCTCTGGTGGGGCTCACGGCTGGCGGTGGACAGCGAGTTCCGCGCCGTGGGACGGCTCGGGGCCGAGCTCATCCGGCTGGCGGTCTGCACCGCCAACGCCCGCGGCTGCACCCGCTTCCTCGCGCACGTGCAGATGCAGAACGTGACGCTTTTCCGCCGCCTGCACTGGCGCGCGCTGGACGAGGTCACGATCCACGGCACCCCGCACATGCGCATGGAGGCGGAACTGCCGCATTACCCGCCCTGCCCCGACCCGGTCGCCGGCTGGTACCATCGGCCGCGCCTGCGCGGGGTCCGGGCATGACGCTTTCGACGCTGGCCGAGGCGCTGAGGGCGCATCCCTCGATCCGCTCCAAGCTCGGTATCGCGCGCGCGACCCGGGCGCTCGGGCTCAGCGCGTCCTCCGACGGGCGCCCCGGCGACGATGCCGCCCCGTTGCCGCGTGACGGCGGCTACGACCTGCTCGCGGGCGAGGGTTTCATCCCCGCCTTCGTCGCCGACGATCCGTGGTTCGCGGGCTGGTGCGCGCTGATGGTGAACCTCTCCGACATCGCCGCCATGGGCGGGCGCGCGGTGGCGCTGGTCGACCAGATCTGGGCCCCGGACGAGGCCTCTGCCGCGCCGCTGCTGCAGGGGCTGCGCGACGCCTCCACCGCCTATGGCGTGCCGGTGGTCGGCGGCCACACCAACTTCGCAGCACCGCAGCTCAGCATCGCGGCCTCGGTCTTCGGCCGGGCCGAGCGGCTCATCACCAGCGTCGACGCGATGCCCGGCGACGTGCTGGTCGCGGCCATCGACCACCGCGGCGCCTACCGCAACTTCGACAATTTCTTCGCAGCCCTCGAGGCGCCCGGCCCGCGCCCGCGCGGCGATCTAGAACTTCTGCCGCAGCTCGCGGAGGACGGGCTCGTGCGCGCCGGCAAGGACATCAGCCAGGGCGGCATCGTGGGCACCGCGCTCATGCTGGCGGAATGCTCGGGCGTGGGCATCGACCTCGACACCACCGCCATCACTCCACCGCCCGGCGTCCCGCTCGACCGCTGGCTGCGCAGCTTCCCGAGCTTCGGCTTCCTGCTTTCGGTGGCACCCGGAGATGCCGGCGCCGTCTGCCAGCGTTTCGCCCATCGCGGCATCGAGGCCTCCGCCATCGGTGCCGTCACCCCCGGCAGCGCCGTCCGTCTGGGCGACGAGAGCGGCAGCGCGCTGTTCTGGGACCACGCCACCCACCCCTATCTCGATCTCGGAGGCCACCATGCCTGAAACCTACTGGACCGTCCGCTGGCCCGACGGCGCCGAAGAGCGGCTCTACTCCCCCTCCTCGGTGGTCGCCGAGCTTTTCGAGCCCGGCCGAAGCTACCCCGTCGACGACTTCCTGACCCGCGCCCGCATCGCCATGGAGCGCGCCTCGAACCGGGTCGCCGCCAAGTACGGCTTCGCCTGCAGCTCGGCCATGGCGCAGCTCGACAGCATCGAGACGCGCATCGCCGGGTTCGAAGGCCGGGACGGCGCCGAGATTACCTGCCTGGACATTTCGCAATGAGGACCGATCCGATGAAGGACACCCACACCCCGCATATCCCCGTCGTCATCGTGGGCGGCGGACAGGCCGGCCTCTCGACCGCGTGGTGCCTGAAGCAGAAGGGCATCGAAAGCACCGTCTTCGAGCGCCACGACGCCTTCCACTCCTGGCGCCGCAACCGCTGGGACAGCTTCTGCCTCGTGACGCCGAACTGGCAGTGCCGCCTGCCCGATTTCCACTACGAGCGCGACTACGGCGGCACCGATCCCGACGGCTTCATGCTGAGGGACGAGATCACCGCCTATCTCGACGCCTTCGCCGAAAAGACCCGCCCGAACCTGCGCGAACATGTCACCGTCACCCGCGTGGCGCCGCGCGCGGAGGGTGGTTTCGACGTCGAGACCACGGCGGGCGACTGGACCTGCGACCAGGTGGTCATCGCCACCGGCGGCTACGACATGCCGATCGAGCCGGCCTATGCGCGCAACCTAGACCCCGAGATCTTCCAGATGCACTCGGTCGATTACCGCAACGTCGACCAGTTCCCCGAGGGCTGCGTGCTGATCGTTGGCACCGGGCAGTCGGGCGTGCAGCTGATGGAGGATTTCACCCGCGCCGGGCGCGACGTGCACCTTGCCGTGGGTCCCGCCCCGCGCAGTCCGCGCAAGTACCGCGGTCGCGACGCCACCGACTGGCTCTACGACGCCGGCCACTATGCCGTCACCATCGCCGAGCATCCCGACCCGGTGAAGGCGCAGACCCAGACCAACCACTACATGTCCGGCCGCGACGGCGGCAAGGAGATCGACCTGCGCCGCTTCCACCTCGAGCATGGAGTCGAGCTTTACGGCTCCCTCGCCGACATGGACGGCACAGAGGTGCGTTTCCTGCCCGACCTCGGCAAGAACCTCGACGACGCCGACCGCTCCTACGTCGGCATCCGCACCCAGATCGACGCCTATATCGCCCGCGAGGGCATCGACGCGCCCGAGGAGCCGCCTTTCGAGAAGCTCTGGTCGCCGGAGCAGGAGCGTATCCGCATCGACCTAGCCGAGGCGGGCATCACCTCGGTGCTCTGGGCCATCGGCTTCCGCCCGGACTATCGCTGGATCGAGGCCGATGTCTTCGACGCGCGCGGCAAGCCGGTCTTCGACCGCGGCGTCACCGCCCAAGCAGGACTGCATTTCATCGGGCTCGGCTGGCTGAACACCTGGGGCTCGGGGCGTTTCCTTGGCATCGAGGAAGACAGCCGCCACCTCGCCGACCAGATCGAAGCGCAGCTCGGCGCCGCCGCGACGCAGGTGTGCGATGCTTGACGCGCAGACCAGCGTCTCGGCGGCCACGACACGCGTCGCGCGGCAGATGCTCGGGATGCAGCAGCTCGGGCCGCACGGGCTTTCCGAACAGTGGCTTCTGGGCTTCTGCGGCGACCTGCACTGGGGGCTGATCGCGGGCGCGCTCGGGCAGGAGAGCCTGCGCTTCCGCACCGCCGACGGCCGCCCGCTCTACGCCGCTTTCTGCGCCACCCGGCTCGAGCTCGCGCCCACCGGCCCGCTGCTTGGCGAAGCGCTCGAGATCCGCTCCGATCTTGCCGCCGCCGGAGCGTCGCGGCTCGGCTCGCGGCACCGGTTCCTGCACCGGGGCCGCGAGATCGGCGCGCTGCGGATGCTCTCGACCTTCGTGGCGCATGACGAGACCGGCTCGAACCGCCGGATCGTGCGCGCCCGGCCCGCCCGCAACTGCGCGCTGCCGATGGCAGAGCCGGACCTCATGGCGCTCGACGCCCGCGCCCGCGACACCTCCCGCGCGCTGCGGGGCCGGACCGTGCCCCTTGCCGGGGCACAGCGGATCGAGCCGTGCCACGGCCTCGACTTCAACGCGGTGGGGCTGCTCTACTTCCCAAGCTTCACCCGCCTTATCGAGACCGCCGCCCGCAGCACGGCACCGATCCGGGTGCGCGAGCTTGTCTACCTCGGCAATCTCGACGCCGGCGCCGCGGTCCACGTCCTGCGCGCGGGCCGCGAAACGCTCGTCGCCCGCGACGACGGCAGCCTCATCGCCCGGGCGGTCGAGGCGCGTGCCTCCGCCTCCCGGCCCGACCAGCCAGCCCCTGCGTAGACCTCAGTCCTTCCCGCCCTTCGCGGGCTCCCCGCCGCCGGAGCGGCGGACAAGATCAAGGTCGGTGGGGCGCTGCAACTCCTTCAGCTCGCGTTCGCGCGCCGCGATCTCCTTGTCGAAGCGCGCGATGGCCGCCTCGCGGTCGCGCCGGAGCCGGCGGATGCTGCCGGTGAGCAGCGCCACCCGCTCCTCGCGCAGGTTCTGCACCTGTTTCGCGGTGTCGGGGGTCGCGCCCTTGTCGATGAACTCCTTGCGCAGCGTCCCGATCCGCTTGAGCTGTTCCGCAATCGCGTCTTCCAGTGCCATGTCACGCTCCGTCACACGAGGATGAAGTTGTTCTGGCCGTCCGGTGCCGGGGCGAAGGGCGCGTAGCCCAGCGTTCCGCCGGAGGTCACGTTATCCGCAAAGGGCCCGCGCATCCCGTTGAAGTTGAACGAGAAGAAGCCGCGGTTGGTGGCCTTCACTTGGTTGCCCGTCACGGTGCAGCCGCGCCCGACAAGATCCACCGTCGCGCGGTTGTCGCTGCTGTCGCCCGCCACGTGCAGGCAGTAGTTGTCAGAAAAGAACACCCGCTCGAACCGCGCGTTGATCTGGTCCGCCAGCGGCAGGTCCAGAAGCTGCACCAGCGCGCCGGCGCCGTTTCCGGAGAAATTGTTGCCGAGGATCTGAACGGGATAGCCGAAGACCAGCCGCTCCCCCGGACCGAAGACGAAACGGACCTCGAGCAGGCCGCGCATCAGCAGCGCGCGGTCCTCGCGGGTGACATCGCGCGAGAACGGGTCGGCGTAGGTCACGAGGTTGCCCTCGATCCGCGCCTGGAGGATCAGGTCGCCCCAGATGCCCCAGGCCTCGTTGGGCGGGTTCGCTCCGTCCGGGGCGACGCCGGTGTCCAGCACCTCGTTGCCCTGCACGTGCCACTCGCCGAAGATCCCGAAGGCCCCGAGGGCGACGGCGCGCGGCGCCTCGATCCCGGCATTGGCCACGCGGTTGCCGGTGAACTCCGTCCGGCCGAGGGTGAGCGCCGCGACCGCGCCCAGTGCGGTGCAGCCGGTCAGGCGGTTGTCCGACACCGTGGGCCGCAGGTCGTTGAAGAGCAGCACGCCCGCCCCGGCCCGCGACACGTCGTTGCCGGCGATGCGCGTCTCGCGGCCCGCGTTGCCGCCAAGGGCGACGAAGCTGCCCTCGATGCGGTTGTCCGAGACCGTCGCCTGCGTGGTGTCGAGCGTGAGGATGCCGAAGACCGGCACGCCCTCGACCGCGAGAAGCGTGTTGCCCGTTATGCTCGGCGAGACCGCCCGCAGCGTGACGATCCCGTGCATGCGACCGTCAAGCTGGTTGTCCGAGACCCGGATGTCGGCCACCGCGCTGCCGGTCTCGCCGTCGTAGCCCAGCAGGATGCCGAAGGCGGGCAGCTCGAGCGCGCGCGGAGCGCTCAGGACGTTGCCGTTGACGAGGCAGCCCGAGCCCACGACCCGGATGCCCACCCCGTTCGAGGCGGCGACCATCACGACATTGCCGCGCACGATGCCGTATTCGGCCGCCATGTCGATGCCGAGCGCCGCCTGGTCGCCCTGCCCCGCGCCCGCGCCGGTGAGGATCAGGTTGTCGGTGACCGAGGTGCCGCGCGCGACGGACACCGGCGCGCCGAAGGGGTTGCGGCTCACCACGATGCCCAGATGCGCGCCCGAGACCGTGTTGCCGTCGATCATCGCCGGCTCGATCACGTCGCCGACCCAGATGCCCACATCCGCCGTGTCCGCTGCCTGCGCCGCGCCGAAGCTCAGGACGTTGCCGCGGATGATCGGGCGCGGCGAGTAGTCCTGCACCACGATGCCGAAGTTGGTACGGGCGATCTGGTTCTCGAGCAGCGTGAGCCGGGTGGCGAAGGTGGCAAGGATGCCGACGCCGCCACCGATGTCGGTGAAGCCCTCGATCCTGCAATCCGCGATGGTGACGCCCTGCGCGCCCTGCACCTCGACGATGCCGACAAGCTGCTGGATCGGCGCCCGGCCCACGAAGTCGAGCATGTCGATGCGCACCGCGGCGCTGCCCGCGTCGATGCGCAGAAGCGGGGCCGCGCCGCGCAGGATGGCGCCGGGGCTCTCGCCGTGCATGTGGACGTTGGCGCGGGCGATGGTGATGGTGTCCGGCACGCTGTGCTGCCCGGCCTTGATGCAGACGCATCCCCCCTGCGGCGGCAGCGAGTCGATGGCGGCCTGGATACTCTCGCCGGGATGCACGACGACGGTGCAGCAGCCCTCGTCCGAGGTCTCTTCGACGGGGCGGCAGTTGCTGAGCACCGGGTTCGGCCCGCCGAGATCGCTGGCGGCGGCAAGCTGCACGTAGTGGCGCTCGATGCCGTCGGGCGGCGCGTCGGTCAGTTCGAGGATCTCGGCGGTGGCGGTGCGCGCCCAGAAGGTCCAGTAATCGCCGCGCCGGAAGGTGCCGCCGGCGGGCTCGACCGAGAATTCGATCTCGATGCCCACGCCCACGTCGTCGATGGGAATGGGCCCCGGCCCGGTGAGGATCAGCCCCTCGGCGTCGAGCGTGTTGGTGGCGCCGGTCTGGTCCCATTTCTGGATCCGGGTGTGCCGCGCCTCGAGATCGTCGGGGTTGGCACCGAAGGCCCGCGTCCCGACCTGCGGGATCGCGCTTTCGAGCAGGATCGTGCCCGCCGCCTCGTCGATGCCCGCGACCCGCGCCATCTCGCCGGGCTCGTCCATCCACTCGCGGTGGTCGTCGGTGACGGTGACCCAGTCGCCCGGGCTGAAGCGCAGCACCGGGTCGCGTCCGATGCGGTCGACGGTAAGCTCGGTCTGGCCGCCGTTGTCGGCCATCAGCCGCACCGGCGAGACGATGGATCCGTTGTCGCGCGACCACTTGAACCGCGCGGTGCCGAGCGGACCGGCCTCGTGCACCTCGACCCGGTAGAAGCGGTTCTCGGTGGCGCGGTAGCCGGTGCCCGGGGGCAGGATGCAGGGATCGTCCGGAGCGGGCACCGCGACGGCGCGGGTGGTCAGCCGTCCGGCCGAGGGCGGCGGGCCCACGTCGAGACCGCATTCGGCGGCCTGCACGCCCTCGACATGCAGGCGGAAGTCGGTGCGCAGCCGGGTCGTGGTGTCGACCCCGCCGAGCGCCGGGTCGAGCAGCGGCGCCTCGACCCAGGTGAGCTCCTCCTCCCAGAGCTCGAGGTAGACCGCCGCATCGCCCACCGGCAGGTCGGGCGGCTCGGGATAGAAGGGCTGGCCGGTGTAGGTGACCGTCTCGCCCTCGAAGATCTCGGCCATCTTGCCGTCGACGTAGACCCGCCCCGGTGACAGAGCGAGATCGGGCTGCGGGCCGGGCACGAGGCTCACCTCGAAGGCGCCGGGGCTCACGTGCAGCGAATAGCCGGGGTTGCCCAGCGCATCGAGCGAGAGCTTCTCGATGCGGGTCTTGAGGATGTCGACCATCTCGTTGAAATCGGCGTCCAGCAGCACGCGCCCCTGCTGCATCCGCAGCGCCGCGTAGCGCCGGAGCTCTTCGAATGTGTCGCGCGAATAATCTCCGCTCATCACGTCGTCCTTTCAAATGCGCGGGCTGCTCAGGTCACGTAGATGATCCCGGGATCCAGTCCGAACGGCAGGTATTCTTCCAGTCTCGTCCGCAGGTTGTCGGCGCGCTGCGGCTGTTTCAGATGGCACCAGACGCCCATTTCCGAGCCATCCTCGGCACCGGTCGCGATCTCCTTCGCACCCAGCAGCGCCAGTTGCAGATAGGCGGGGTCGCCGTAATCCTCGGAGGTGTATTCGGGCCGCACCCGGGCCCGGACCCGCGCGCGGATGGCGTCGCGCTCGGCCTCGGTGAGCGGGCCTGCGGCGCCGATGCGGGCGATCTCTGCGCGCTCGGCAAGGCCCGGCTGGCAGCGGTAGCGGCGCGGGGTCCCGGAACCCGGCGTGACGTAGGAGAAACGCACGCAGCCGGTTTGGCGGCGCTCGACGGTGACCACGCCGTCGAAGATCGTCTCGATGGCAAGGTCGATCTGCCGGGCGTTCACATCCCCGCGGAGGGTGCAGCGCTCGAGATGCAGCGCAGGGCCGGAAGCAGCGGCCGAGGGGCCGAGCCCGCGGATCGCCTGCGCCCCCTGCCCGTCGATGGCGCAGTCGAGCGCGAAGATGCCCTCGGCGCTTTCCGGCACCCGGATCTGGCCGGTGATCGAGAACGCCATCTCGACCCTGAGCTCGGTGTTGGCCGGATCGCCGTTCAGCACCGCCGAGGCCCGCACCGACGGGACCACCGGCCCCGCAGGCGCGGGCGGCGTGTCCGGGTCCGGCTCTGCAATCGAACCGCCGGGGACCAGCGTGGTGTGGATCAGCCGCAGCCGCCCGAGCGAGCCGGGGATATCGACCGCGCCCTCGATCAGCAGCCCGCCGAGGGTCAGGGAGAAGTCGGGGTTCGCCCCCTGCACCCGCAGGCGCGAGGCGAGGCGGATGTGCGGGCGCACCCCGTCCGCCGCCTCAATGGCAAGGAACCGCCCCTGCGCGCCGGAGATCTGGATGGTGGGGTTCTCGTCGTAGCTGCGGTTGTCCTCGATCCGGATGATCGTGTCGGGGCGGCCGGCAGCCACCCACGCGGCCAGCGCATCGCCGAGGCTCGCGAAGCTGTCGGCATCGCCCGAGGCGTTCACCCGCAGCCGCCGGGCGGGCACGTCATCCGAGATCAGCCACGCGGTGCGCCGGTAGGTGCCGCCGCCCAGCTCGCCCGGGACGCCCTGGAAGCGCCAGACCTCGACGCGTTCCGCCGGTACCCGGTTCGCGCCCAGCGTCATGCGGCCGCGCACCACGTCGATGGCCACCTGGTTCGCCAGCGGCTGAGCCCATGTCTCGAGGTTGCGGCAGCGGATGTCGTCGGGCGGCACCTCGGCGCCGTCGATCAGCACGAAGAGGCTCGCATCCGGCGCGGGCGGCAGCGCCCCCATGCCTGCGGGCGCCCCGTAGAAGGCGGTGAAGCCCGGACGCGGCAGCGGGAGCGCGAAATAGGCGGACAGGTCGTCGAAGAACTTCGCCGGCCGGATCGCCTGCGGCACGTGCAGCTCGGTCGCGAGCCCGGTCTCGTCGCCCTCGCGCCGCAGCTTCGAGAACAGCGGCGCGTCGTTGCCGAGCACCGACAGGTGGTAGCGGAAGTCGCCCGCCCCACCGAGCCGCCGCGCGGTGATCCGCGGCAGCTCGAGCGAACGCAGCCGCCAGAGGTAGAAGCCGATGTTGGGGATGTTCTCCCACCCCCCGAACTGCGAGGGCGGGCGCACGTCCACGGTGCGGCAGGTGGTGTCGAAGGCGGTCTCGATCCGGTCCATGACCTCGACCGAGCGCAGGTCAGGCGTCGCCAGCGCGTGCATCCGCAGCCGGTTGCGCACCCATTGCGACCAGACCAGCCGCTCGAAGAACTCCACCGCGTGGGCGGCCCAGCCGGTGACGTCGCGGGCCAGCTCCTCGAGCATCGGCAGGGTCGACTTGCGGCGGCGGTAGTAGACGGTCTTGAGCGTGTCGGTGCGGCTGCGCAACCCGGTGCTGGTGACGAAGGACGGCCCCTCGAGATCCTCGAACAGCGCCTCGGCGGTGGCCGCGTCCTGCACTCGGTTGTCGCCCGCCAGCAGCGTCGTGCCCACCAGCGCGCCCACGTAGGGGGTCGCCCACGGCTCGCAGGTTTCGACAAAGGCATTGCGGCCAAGCTGCTCGATATCGGCCTCGAGCGCATCGGCCTGTTCCTCGACAATGTCGAGCAGCGCGCGCAGGGGATAGCCCTGATCGGCGTCGCGCTCGCGCAGGATCGAGGGAAGCAGGTTCCAGAGCTTGTGGTCGGCGGCCTGGCTGTATGCGGGCATCTACAGGGCCTCCACGACGGTCAGTTGCAGGTCCGTCGCCGGATCGGCGATGTAGGCCTGCTCGGCGGGCAGCACCGGCGGCGGCGGGCCGGGAGCGAAGGCGGCGGACTGGTAGCGGTCGATCCGGGCCGGGTCCTGCGGCGTGGGCCGGGCGCGGAACAGGCGAATGTGCGGCTGCACCGGTGCTGCGGTGACGGCGCGGAGCTTGCGCTCGGCGGGCGTCAGGTCCGCGTGATCGGCGAGCTGCAGGAGGTCGATGTCCACCGCCAGCACGCCGGGCACGGATTGCAGCAGCGCATGCGCGTTCGAAAGGTGCACCGGCCGACCGATGCCCACGGTGCCGAAATCGAATACCTCGAGCACGGCGCGGCGCGCGGCCTCGGCCACGTCCTCGGACCGATAGGCGGGATCGCGCAGCAGCCTGGCGTTCAGCGCGACGGGGATGCGGACCATGTTGGCAAGCACCAGCGGCCGGTTGGGATCGCGGCTCGCGGTCAGCATCCCGTGCAGCAGCACCAGCGTCTCGGGCGGCAGCGCGGCACCGCCGGGGCCCGCGACGGTCAGGTGCGCGGTGCGTTGCATCCGCATCCAGACCCAGGCCTCGTCGGCCCTGGCGACGAGCCCCGAGGCCAGCGCCAGCGCCGCGAAGTCCCGCAGAGAGACGATCCGGCCAAAGGTGCGCATCCCGTCGGGCGCGGCGGTGCGTGCGTCCTCGGCGGTCTCGCCCGGGGCACCGCCGGAGGCCGCCAGCGGGTTGGTGACACCGCGCAGCCCCACTGGTTTCTCGAGCGCGACCGTGAGCTGCCCGGCAGAGAGGTTCCCCGCGAGCCCCGCCCCGAGGCGCCGCGTCAGGCGGACGTTCAGCGCCCCGGTCGGGAACCGCGCCCCCGCCCGCAGTCCGTCGCCGCCGCGCACCCGGGGCTCGGCGTCCGCCGGCAGGCGCAGGGTAAAGGCCCGTTCTTTTGCGCTGCGACCATAGAGATGCGGGACCTCCTGCCAGAGCACCCCGTCGACGCGCAGCTCGACCTGCGGTCTGGGGCGGACCTCGGTCGCCTGCGGCAGGTGGGTGATCTCGCCGGGCGGCACGCGGAAGGACTGGAACGGCACCGTCGCGTCGCCGCCGCCCAGCGCCTCCTCGCGCCGGGTCTCGCCGTGGCTCGCCTCGGCCACGTTGCCCATCAGGGTGACCTGCGCCGCGGTCCCGGGCAGCGGCGGCGCGATGCCCACGGCCAGATGATCGGGGCCGCGCCCGAAGGCCGAGGGCACGGCAAGGCGCTGCACGACCTCGGCCCGGTGCTGGCGGATGCCGTCCGACAGGATGATCTTGCGCCCCTTGGCGAGCGGCCCGAGACCGCCCGCGTCGTCGGGGTCTTCGCCCGGCTCCAGCGGCAGCGACAGCCAGCCGCCCGAGGTGCGGTCGGGGTAGTCGTAGTCGCGGAAGGCGATATCGCTGCCGCCGATCTCGTAGAGCCGCGCCTCGCGGCGGTCGTCGATGCCGCCCCAGCCCTCGCCATGCCGAACCCACGTCGGCAGGCCGGTGGAGAGCACCGCGGTGGCCAGCGTGCCGTCGGCGAACCGGGCCGCGACATGAAGCTGCGAGGCCGAGGCGGCGAGCGACGGGTCCGAGCCCAGCGTGCCGCCCTGATCGGTCCAGCCGGACCACGTCTCGGCGGAGCGGTAGAGATGGGCGAGCCGGCCGTCGCGGTTGCGGACCGCGCAGAGCGCCCAGTCCGGGCCGCCTCCGATCGCCGCCGGGTCGCCCGCCGGGTCTCCGCCGATGTCGCGGGGCGGCTGCCAGCCGCCCGAGGCCTGCCGGAAGTGCAGCACGCCGCCCGCCTTGCCGCGTGCAAAGACGTCGTAACGCCCGGCCCCGGTGGCCGTGGCGGCGGGCGTCCCTGCGATGGCACCGCCCAGGCTCTCCCACCCGGACCAGTCCGCGCCATCATGCTCGCGCCACCAGAGCGCGTCGTCGACGCCGCGGGCGAAGACGGCGATGCGGATGCCGTCCGGGGTGACCGCGGTAGGGTCCGAGGCGAGGAGGCCGCCCAGCGGCTGCGGCAGCGCCGGGCCGCCGGTGACGTCGAACATCCAGAGCTCCGCCTCGGCGCCGCGCACGAAGACCCGCACCCGGGCACCGGCGAGCGCCACCGCCACCGGGGGCGACGTCAGCAGCCCGCCGAGATCCTGCCAGTTCAGCGCGTTCGAGACCGAGGTGTAGGACAGCCCGCCCCGCCGGTTGCGCGCAAAGAGGAAGAGGTCGCCCGGAGGGGCCGCGCCCACCACGTCCGAGGACAGTGCCGGCAGGACGGCCGCGGGCGGGAAAAGGCTCTGCGGGCCCGGGTCCGCGACCGCAAGGGCGGGCGTGCCGCCGCCCTCGCGCATCACGATGAACGGGTTGCTGCCGACCTGCGGCACCAGCGCGGGCCGGCCAAGGATGGTGCGGCGGACCCGGATCCGGGTCACGGTGTCGGTCATCGCGGGCGGCGTATCACCCACCGGGCTCGTCGGCAGCTGCACCGGCCCCTCGGTCACCTCGATCACGCGGGCAGTGCGCAGGCGCGGCTCGTCACTCGCGGTGCCGGGCCCCGCGTCGAGCAGCAGGTGGGCGCCGGGCTCGAGGTCGTCCACCTTGGCGGAGAGCGGGTAGAGCTGCGCCGAGGCCGGGAAATGCACGTCGATGGGCCGCGACCGCCAGCGGTTCTGGGGCGCCTCGGAGCTGTCGGGATTGTAGGCGGTATAGCTGTCGGGCGCGTTGTGGCCGAAGAACAGCAGCCGTCGGAGCACCGGTGCGGCGCGCAGGAAGATCGTGTCGAGATCTGCCGCCTGCACCGGCGGCGACCAGTTCAGGTAGCTGCCGCGCGGTCCGGTCTCGGTGGCTCCGGCCTCCTTCACCTCGATGAGACGGTCGCCGAAGATGGCGAATCGGTCGCCCGGGGCCGGCCCGCCGGGGGCGGCCAGCGGCGCGCGACTGCGGGCCTCGGCGAAGGCGTTGAACCGCAGGAACGGCGCCATCACCGGCACCGCGTTCAGCCGCCCCGCCCCGCGGATCTCTTCCAGCGTCTCGAAGATCTGCGCGGTCTCGTCCGGACCCGGCACGCTCATTACCCTGAGCCCCTGCCACAGCCGCGTGGTCTTGCCGGGCTCGATCTCGAAGGCCAGCGCCGTGGTGGCCGAAAGCGCCGGGCGCGGAATGTAGCCCACCAGCGCCGTCAGCTGCTCGACCGAGGCCTTGTGCAGCGCCTGCCGCAGGTACATCTCGTTGCCGATGCGCTCGTTGTAGAAGGTCAGCACGTCGCCCATCGCGGCCATGAGCTCGAGCAGGGTGATCGCGTGGTCGTCGCTCTCGCGGGTCAACAGGCCCGCAAGCTCGGGCTGGCGGTGGATCTGGTCGAGCATCGCCTTGCGGAAGGTGCCGAAGGTGCCAATGCGATAGGAGATCTGCGCAAGCCCGGGACGGTTGAAGATCACCGCAGGCGCCGGCACCACGCCCGGCGTGCAGCAGTTGCAGAAGCGGGGATCGGGATGCACCGCCATCATGCCCCTCCCACCGCGGAAAGCCGCAGCACGCCGAATTCGGGAAAGTTCGGGTCGTTGTCGAGCCGCGCGATCTCGAAATCGCCAAGCTCGATGCGGCCCCGGTCGAGCGCGTCGCCCGGCAGTTCCCAGTAGCGCTTGAAGACCAGCACCTCGGCGCTTTCGACGCCGTCGACCGCCTCGACCGCCGCGTAGAGCCGCGACAGGTAGACGTCGGCGCCGAAATCCTGTGCGGGCAGATAGAAGACGCCGGTGCTGCCATCGGGCCGGACCCGGTTCGACAGCGCCTCGTGAACCGCCTGCAGCACCTGCCCGCGGTAGTGGCCGGGTTCGATGCAGAGCCGGATCCCGATCTCGAGCGGCACATATTGCGCGGCGCGCACGGCGAGATCGGTGCCGGCGAGCTTGAACTTCACCAGATGCGCGCGGATCTCTGCGGCGAAATCGTCCGCCAGCCGCACCCCGCCGCCGGGCAGCGCGACGAGGTTGCCGGTGTCCACGGGATGGATCGCGACGAAGACGCAATGCCAGCTCCCGACCCAGCGGAACCGGGCCTTGGCCGAGGCGACGCCGGGGTGGCGCAGCGCCATCTCGCGCCAGTCCCCGGCGGTGACGGCCCGGAACTGGATCGCCTTGACCTCTTCGGGGGCGAGTGCGCGCACCGCCTCGATGGTCTCGGGGTCGGTGCCGCCGGTGGCGGGCAGCGGCTGGCGCACGCGGGCGATCTCGGCGAAGGCCACATTGGCGCCCGGGTCGCCCGGATCGAGCGAGACCGGGCCGGTGGCGACGCCGGGATCGGCCCAGAAGGCGAGGTCGGGCGAGACCGCGTGCACCAGCGCCCCGGCAGAGAGGTTGCCACGGCGCCCCGACCCGACGCGGTAGAAGGCGGTGACGCTCTCGACGTTGAGCGGCGCGCGGCCGTGGATGTCGTCGCCGAAGCGCAGCGTGGTGCTGCCGTCGCCGTCGGTCTCCGCGACGAAATGCCGGTCATAGGCGCCGCTGTCGCCGAGATGCGGCACCGGGGTCCAGAACCGCCGCGCCGCACTGGTCAGGATGGCGCGCAGGTGGATCGCCGGCGCGGCTGCCCGCGGCGGTGCGTCGAGCGCGTGGCGGGCGGTGACCGGGCGGCCATCGGCGGAGAGCGCCGGGTCGAAGGGGCCGGAGTGCCGCGTCAGCCCTGCGTCCGGCAGGCGCAGCGTCGCCAGCGGCCAGCGCCCGGTGCCGGGCGCGACAGTCAGCCCGTCGCGGCGCACGGTGCGGCCGTGATCGGCGGGCGCCACGTTGCCGCGCACCACGCTCACGTTCCGCACCAGCCCCGCCTGCGCGGTCTCGTTCGACAGGCAGACGGTGAAGGGCAGCGCGTCCTCGACCCGCCAACGCACCCGTTGCAGCGGCAGCGGATCCTGCGTCAGCGGATCGAGCCGCGCGGTCAGCTCGCCCCCGGTCAGCCGGTCCGAGAACACCGGATCGTCGGTGTCTTCAACCGCGTCCAGCCGGACCACGTGGCGGTGGCGCGGGTCGGCGTCGGCCTCGGCCCCGGTGGTCGGGCTGCGGGCCTCCTCGATCAGCAGGTAGTCGCCCCCGGCAAAGGCCGGGCGGTAGATCGCGTCTCCGTCGAGCCCGTAGAGAAACGCCTCGCGCGTGCCCTTCGCAAGGCAGCAGTCGACATCCGCGAAAGTGTGGACCATCAGCATGTTGTGGGCCGAGGTTGTGGCGATGAGCGCGCTGGTCTCGAATACGCTCGCCCCCTCGAGCGCCGGGTCGCCGTCGAAATCCGCGTCCGCCGGCAGCACCGTTCCCGGCGCGCCGGTCGCGCCGATGAGCGGGCGGGCGATGCGGGTCACCAGCCGGGTGCCGGCAGGCACCACGCGGGGGGTGGGATCGGGCGCGGGTTCGAGATCGAACTGCACGAAGGTCGCGGCGTTGCGCCCGTCGTGCATGGTGTAGTCGATGAGCCGCGCGTGGCGCTGCATCGACACCCGGTGCAGGCAGGTCTCGAAAAAGCTCTCGGTCGCGGGGCCCGCGTCCTGAAGGTAGGACAGGTAGTCGCCCACGTAGGCCAGCATCTCGACCAGCGCGACCGAGAAATCGGCGGGCAGCCTCTCGGTCCAGTCGGGATTGCGCACCGCAATCAGGTCGAGGAACAGCCGGCGGAAGCTCTGGTAGTCCTTGGCGAGATAGTCGAGGTCGGGCTCGTCGAGCGGGTCGGGCACGCAGAGATCGACGGCTCGGCAATCGAACTCGGTGGGGCAACCGGCCTTGAAGCCGAACCGCGCCTCCGAGCGTTCCGGGTCCAGATCGCCATGCTCGAGCGCCAGCACGTAGGTCGAGAAATCGCCCTCGGCATCGAGAAAGAGCAACAGGCGCAGCGGGTTCGCGGCGTCGGGCTCGACGGTCACGACGCGCAGGCCAACGCTGCGCACACCGCCGAGGATCGTGGCCCCCGGTGCATCGAGCGCCGGGGCCGGCTTGAGGAAGGTCGCCTCGAGCCAGAACTGCCGACCCGCGGGCGCGTTGCGGTCGCGGCGGTATTCGACGTAGTCCAGCCCGTTCAGCGGGTGCTGCGCGTCGAGCAGCGTCGCGGAGCGCCGCTCGTCCTCGCACCACAGCTCGCCGGAGGGGGACAGGACCATGGCTAGACCTCCGTCCTGCGTTCGAAGATCTCGGTGCGCCGGTCGTCGTCGCCGCGCAGGGCGTAGATGACGGTGACCGTGAGCGTCGACTCCACCGCCTCGACCTCGACCGCTTCCACCGAGATCAGCGCGTCGAGCCAGCGGATCAGCGCGCCGTGGACCATCTGCTCGGTGGTGGCGACGAGCGTATCCGAGAGGCCCTCGAACACCAGATCCTTGATGGGCGTGCCGAACTCCGGGCGGTTCACCCGCTCGCCCGGCGCGGTGAAGAGCACCTGTTCGATGAGGTCGCGCACATGGTCCGACTTGCCGGTGAGCTGCGACCGGCCCCGGGGATCGAAGCCGTAGGGATAGTCGAGCTGATCGGCCAGGACCGCCATCAGAGCTGCTCCGCGTTGATGGCGACCTGATGATCGCCGCCCGAGACGGTGACGACGAAAGCCTCGGGGTTTTCGTGCAGGTGCCGCACCACGCCGCGGGCGATGGCGATGAGGAAGCGGCGGCGCGCGCGCACCTCGCTGTCGGTCGGGTCCGAGGGCAGCTGCGGCAGGCCGTCGAGGGTCAGGAGCGCGTCGAGCTCTTGCTCGATCGTATCCGCCAGCGAGCCGGTGAACTGCGTCTCGTCGGCGGGAACGTCGGTCAGGTTTCCGGGGCGAAGGTTCGGCATCGGCGCTACTCCACGAAGACTTTGGTCGAGATCAGGGCGGGGGTCGGCGGCGGCATCGGCCCGACCGGCGGCGCAGGCGTGACCGGCAGGACCCCCAGCGCCAGCTCGCCGGGGTGCACGTGGGCGTTGAAGATCGTCACCAGCTGGCTGAGGTAGGTCAGAAGGTCGTCACCGAAGGCCGCCGGATGCCGCGCGGCGGCGCTGCCGATGTGCACGAGCTTGCCATCGTGCACGACCTTCGCGAGCCCCTTGATCGTCACCGTGCCGGTGGCCACGTCGACCTCGACCTTGTTCTGGCCGGTGGGGTCGGTCACCGTCATGAGCTGCGCGCCATCGTCCAGCATCACCGTGAAGCCGAGGTCCGAGCGCCAGATCTTCTGCGCCTGCTCGCCCCCCGCTCCGGCCGGCGGCGGCATCGGCGCCTCGGCGGTGCGCCAGTAGCAGCCGGTCCAGATCGGGCGCGAGACATCGCCGCCCTCGAACTCGATCCAGACGCCCGCGCCGGGCAGCGGCAGCGACAGGAAGCCCGCATTGGGCCCGGCATAGGGCACGCAGGGATCGGCCCAGCCGGTCGGGACCTCCGCCAGCACCTCGGGCACCATGGCGGTCAGGCGACCGCGCCGCTCGGGGTCGTCCGAGCGCAGGACGATACCCCGGTGCTTGCCGTAGACCCTTTCGCGCAGGTCGCGCGGGGTTCCGTCGGGCATGGTCGTGCTCCTTTCCCTTGTCGTCCTCCGTCAGGCCGCGGCGTCTTCAGGCCACAGCGAAGGGATCGACGAAGACCTCGGCCCCCGTCAGCCCCACGGCATTGCGCCACAGCCCGACCGATTGCTTGTACTCGTCGCGCGAAATCCGGTGCGTGACGCTTTCGACGTAGTAGAGCCCGCTGTGCTGCCGCCCTGCCCCGCGCACCAGCACGGGCACCCCGGCAAAGAGCGGTCGCGCGAATTTCACCCCGTCGACCTCGGCGGTGGCGCGGATCGCCCGGGCGCTCGCGGTGGCGCGCTGCAACGCCTGGTACTGCGCCTCGGCCGGTCCGTCGGCGTCGGTGTCGTGGATCCGCTCGACCGGCGGCGGAACGATCCTGCTCAGCGCCGGCTGCATCCCCATCGGCATCTCGGCCGCGGCGGGCGCGACCACCGGCACCGGCACGCCGCTGCGCGGGTCGATCTTCGAGCCCATGACGCCGCTCGGCTGCAGCATGTCGTTGGAAACGTTGAGGCTGTCGAGGTTGGTACGTGCGCCGAAGTCGATGGACAGCACCCCCTGTGGCGGCAGCGGTGGCGTCAGCGGCGGGTGGAAATGCCCGACGTCGCGGCCGCTGACGGGCTCGGGCTGGACGTAGAGCGCGTAGCCGTTGCGCTGCGCCAGCTGCTGCAGGAAATTGGCGTCCGAGCCGCGCTGCACCGTCGCCGTCTCGGGGTCGATGCGCAGCGGCGGCGTCGGGATCACCACCGGCACCAGCCCGTGGCTGCCGAAGATCGAGGCCGCGATCTGGTCGTCGGACATGTTGGTCCAGGGAAACGGCGCCTGCTGCTGGGCCATGGCGGTGCCGAGCACGTCCATGCCCACCACCTCGTAGGTCGAGGTGCCGGGGGTGTTGGTTACCCCGAGCTGCCCGTCGGCCACCCGCCCGTTGATGATCGTCAGCGGCACGCCCGGCCCGGCAGAAATCGAGATCGAGACCGGCATCAGCGGTGCGAAGAGGTCCAGCGCCAGCGCGTCGATATCGCCGAAGGCGTTGCGCGAGAGCTCGAAATGCAGCCGGAAGATCGACGCCTGTCCGACCGCGGTCTCGACCTCGATCTCGCGCAGGGCGGTGAACCATGGCGGCGGCAGCGGGGCGAAGCCGACCTCGACCCGGAAATACGTCGGAAAGATCATGGCCGCCCGCCTTCCGGCCCGGGCACTCCGACCACGTCTCCGGGCTTCGCGGTCAGCTCGGCCGGGCGCTGTTGCAGGTTGGCATCGCAGAGCATCCAGAACAGCTCGGGGTCGCCCAGCGTGCGGAAGGCCACGAGGTCGGGACGGTCGCCCGGCCGCACCAGCGTGCCCAGCGGCGCCGGCGTGACCGGGATCACGCGGCGGCGCTTGTAGCGCAGCACCCGCCCGTCCGGCGTGACATGTTCGGCCTCTGGGACCGGGTCGTAACGCGAGCCGCGGAAGAACATGGCGTCTCCTTCAGAGGGGCAGCAGCCCCTGGATTCCGGTCCGGTTGCCGAAGGTGTTGAGCGTCGCCATCACCTCTTTCTGGGTGAAGGACGACATGTAGACCCAGTAACCGGGGTTGGTGATGTCGAGGTCGCGATAGGTCTGGACGCTGGCCGACATCTCGACCTGCACCCGGATCGGGTTGAGCTGCTGGTCGAAGGCCTGCTCGCGGATCGACAGGCTGTCGATCTGCACCGGCAGCACCCGTCTCGGCCCCCAGACCAGCAGCACCATCGGGGCCTGCTCGCCCTGGATGAAGGCGGTGCCGGCGATCGCCAGCGCCTCGTTGGCGATGACCAGCGGATAGGGTGGATAGAGCAGCCCCTCGAGCGCCGCGATCACCGGGTGCAGACCGTTCCTGACGGTGATGGCGTTCTCGGAGGGCACCTCGAGCTGATCCGCCGCGTCGATGTCGAGCGTGAAGCTGAGTGTCTCTTCCGGAGGGCCGTTCACCCGGTTGGAATCGCCGCGGCCGCCACCGCCGCCCCCGCGCAGCCGCAACTGTCGCTGCACCTCGTCAGGGTTGTACTGGTAGACGATGATCGTGGGCGTCAGCTCTGGCAACTGATAGGCGACCAGACCGCCCTTCATGACCCGGGGAGACCGGGGGAAATCCGAACTCATTGCTCCTCCAGACACCGCTCGCGCCGAGAAGTAGGAATGCTTTCTTAACTATACCCCAAGGTTATCATCTCGCGCCTGAGTTGCATACCCGTCACTCGGCGCTTGGCAGAAATTGACGTCACCCCGCGGGTGTCCGCGCTCACGGGAACGGGCAGAGCGGCCCCGGGTCGCTGTCGAACAGCATGCCGCGGGCGGCAAGGTAGCGGCGGACCCGCGCCCGGGCCTGGCTGCGCACGTAGCCGTCCCAGATCAGAGGCCGGTCCGGCTGAACCGGCGTGGGCCGCCAGCGATGGACCCGGCAACGGTTTCGCAGGGCCTGGAACTCGAGCAGGACGGCGCGCTCGATCTCGGCCTCGGTCAGCACGAGGCGGCGGTCGAGGAGGTATTCGGCCGTGATGCAGGCGATGTTGTCGTTGACGCAGAACGCGTTCGGATCGGTCGGGACCGGGACCGCGTGCTCGGGCGCGGGGCCGATGGTCGGCCCGTCGTGGCGCGGCGGCGGCGCGGTTTCGGTGGCCCGGGTGTCGTCGGTGTCGGGGGCCGGCTCCGGCGTGTCGTCCTCGGGCGGCTCCTCGGTCGGTTCGGGGATGCGGGCGTAGCCGTCCACCGTCCATTCGTGGCGATGGCCAGGGATCGGGCGCCGCCCGTGGCAGCCGTCGACCGGCACGCCGGCGAACTCGAGGTGGAACCGGTACTCCGTGCCCGGCACCGGCGGCGGATCGGTCACGAAGGTGATCCCCGGCGAGTCGCTGCCGGAATAGAGACAGCCGTCCTCCATGGTGGGAAGGAACTGGTCGAAATCCTCCGGGTCGCGGGCACTGCTGCGCGCGGCGTCGCTGAACCTGTGGCCATAGGGCAGCCGCCCGTGCCGGGCGTCCTCCTCGGGCCGGGTCGGGTGCAGCTGCGAACTCGACACCGTGGGCGGCGCGCGCATCCGCACCCAGCCCGCCCCGAGGTTCTTCTCGAAGGTGCCGTTGACCTTCTGCAGGTACTCGCCGCAACTGCAGTCACAGCCGGTTTCGGGATCGTCGCGGAACATGATCGACATGTTGAAGCTGCGCTGAAGGAAATACCTGACGCCCGCGCCCTGCAGAACCGCCGGCGGAAGCGCCCCGCCGGGCAGGTTGACCACATCCACGCAGGCGTGGCGCTCGGGCGGTTCGTCGTTGTCGTCATCGTTGTCGTCATCGTTGTCGTCGTCACCGCCCGGCCCGTCGGTGTCGGGCAGGCAGGCCGACGGGTTCGCGAGGCAATAGGCCAGCGCCGAGCCCACCGCCGCGGCGAGCGCGCCGCCAAGCCCGCTGAGCGCCGTGGCCAGCGTCGAGAGCCCCGCCGCGATGCCACCCGCGGCGAGGCTTGCCGCCGCCGAACGCAGGGCGTTCCACAGGAGACGCCGCAGGAGCTCGCCGATGGCGATGCCGCCGCCCGCCAGCAGCGCCGCGCAGATCAGCGGAAAGCGCTCGCAGAAGCTCTCGTCGACCGGCGGAGGGTCGCGGATCTCGACCGGTGTGGGCGTGTCGTCGTCGACCGGGGGGTCCTCCTCGACCCGCACCGGCGGCGGAGGCCGGGGCCCGGGCAACAGCAGGATCTCGACGCGCCGGTTGCGGCTGCGGGCCTCGACACTGTCGGCGGGATCGAGCGGGGCGGCCTCTCCGAACCCGGCGATCCCCGCGACCGACGCCCGCCCGAGCGCCGTCCGCACCGCGCGGGCCCGGCGCACCGAGAGGCCGCTGTTGTGCAGCTCTGGGCCGGATTCGTCCGCGTGCCCGACGATCACGACCCGCAGCGCGCCGGGCTCCGCTACGGCGATGAGCCTGCGCAGCTCGGCCAGCACGGCGCGGTGCTCGTCCTTGAGCCTTGCGCTGTCGATGGCGAAGTTCTCGAGCACGAAGCGGAACGGGCGCAGCGTCGCGGTCACCCGGCCAGGAGAGCTTTGGGACAGCGCGATCTCTTCCTGCCGGCTCAGCGGCGCGGCGGGCTCGGCGGTTGCAGCATCGTCCTCGCCCTCGCGGAAGACCGACGGCCCGTGACCGGCGGTCCCGTGGCCCTGCACCACATGCGCCAGCTCGTGCGCGAGCAGCCGGCGGCCCTCGCCCGTGGACGGCGCGTAGCGGCCCGGTGCGAAGGCCACGTGCGACCCCATGGCATAGGCCCTGGCGTCGATGCCGCGTGCGGCCCGCGCGGCGCGGGCCTCGGTGTGGACGCGGACGCCGGAGAGGTCGGCGCCGAAGCGCGGCTCGAAGTAGCTGCGCGTGGCAGGCGAGAGCGGCTGGCCCCCGCCCGAGATCGCGGCCGCGGCGGCAGAGGCGTCGGCGGCGGAGGGCATCGCGGTGCCCACAGCCTTGCGCATCAGCTCCTCCTCGGCGCAATGGGCGCAGGGCGGGCCACCGGCGGCGCAGGCCGCGCATTTGCGGTGGATCGCGGGGGGACCGCCGGGTGCCGCGGGCGGCGCCGAGACGCTGCCGCCCCGGATCACCGCGTCTGCGATGCGGTCGGCCTCGCGCTCGGCCGGGCTGTCGGCCGGGGCGATGCGCACCGCGGGCGCGGCACTGGTCTGTGCCGGGGCGGCGGCGGCGGCCATCAGAACCGCCCTCCGAGCGCGAGACCGATGTTTATCCAGTGCGCCGCACGCGGGTCGTTGCCGAGCTCGCCGCCCGCGCCCAGGCGCAAGTCGACCGACAGCCCCGCCCCGGGCTGGATGCCGAACCCGAGCTCGCCGCCCGCATAGGCGCTTGTCCGGTCGGGATGGTCGATGTCGGCCCCGAAGCCCGCGGACTCGCTGCGGGCAAACTCGTGCGAGACGCCGAACTGGCCGATGCCCGACAGCCGAAGCGTGGGACCGGCGGTGTGGACCTGCCGCTCGAACCCCAGCCGCATCCCCGCCAGCACGAGGCGCCGCTTGTCGAGGTCGAGCGAGGCGAGATAGCTGGCCTCGGCCCCGACCAGCGCCAGCCAGCGCCGGTCGCGGGTCACCGGCAGGCCGACGTCGAGACCGCCCCCCAATTGCCCCGAGAGCGCACCGTCGAGGCTGCCGAGCCCGGCCCGGAGGAAGGGACGAAATTCCGGGATGACGGGGCGGATCGGCACCAGCTCGGCGGTGCAGCCGGGGAAGATGTGGTTGAGGAACACCGTCACGTGGCGGAAATCGCGCTCGTGGAACATGCCAAAGCGACCCCAGCGGCGGCGTTCGCCCATCCGGTTGTTGTCGCGGCGCACCCGCTCGGTCCGGCGCCGGTTGCGATGCGCCTCGAGCGACTTGGGGTCGGTCTCGGGGTACTCGTCTCCGCGCCCCAGCACCTGGTGCCCGGCCTCGTGCGCGGCGAAGCCTTCCTCGAAGTTGCCGGCGCAGAGATAGCGCGCACTGCCCCGGCCACTGCGCGGCACCACCTCGATCGTCTTATCGGCGTCGGTGTCGTCGCGGCTGACGCTGACGCGGATCGGGATGTCGCGCCCGGCGCAGTCGTTCTCGCAGCCGGTGAGCCGGACCTTGAACTGGTCGTTGAGGCTGCTGTTGACGGCGGCGATGTAGCGCGCGGCGATGGCGTCGATGTCGGGCCGGCCCGACATCGGGTCGCCCTGGCAATTGTGGTTGTTCGGGTCCCCGGCCGAGCGCCTGAACCCGAAGCGGAACGGCAGGCGCACCTCGCAGGTGTCAGTGTTGAAATCGACCAGCGCCTTGTGGTCGGCAATCACCTCGCGGTCCTCGGTGGCGGTGCGGGGCGCGATCTCGCGGCGGCGGACCTTGCCCTGCACGTGGTGTCCGGCGCGGATGGGCTCGGTCTCGAGGATCTCCTCGAAGGAGGTGCCGCCGCCGCCCGCATCGTCCTCGAAGGACTCCGAATGCACGTTCGGCACCGGCCGGACCATGTCGCGCGGCGGGCGCGGCGCCGTCTCTTCGTCGGTGGCGGGGGCGCGGTGCAGCTGGCCGTCGGCGCCCAGCGTGTGGGCGAGCTCGTGGGCGATCAGGTGGCGGCCGTCCTGCGTCTCGGGCGCCCACGCTCCGGGGGCGAAGCCGATGTGGGTGCCGTGCGCATAGGCCCGCGCGCCGATCGACTGCGCGGCGGCCCCGGCGGCGGCGTCGCGGTGCACGCGCACGGTCCCCAGATCGGCACCGAAGCGGGGTTCGAAATACTGCCGCAGGGGGCCGGACAAGGGGCTTCCCCCGCCCGCGATCGCGGCAGCGGCACCGTCAGCGGCGGAGCCATCCCTGCCCGTGCCGTCGCGGGAGAGGTGCAACGCCTCTTCCTCGCAATCTGCGCAGGGCTTGCCGCCGGCGGCACAGGCGGCGCAGGCGCGGTAGACCGTGTCCACGCGCCCGCCCGCGCCATGCGTAACCGGACGGCCTGTCATGGCGGCATCGGCCATGGCCTCGGCGCGGCGTTCCTCGCGGCTGTCGCGCGGGGCGACGCGGATCTGGCGACCGGACAGGACGGAACAGGCGCAGCCGGTCATGCCCCGCCCTCCCCGTCGCGGCGGGCACGGGAGAGCGCGCTCCGCATCGCCTGCGCGATCTCTTCGGGTCCTGCCCCCTGCGGCACCCGCAGACGCAGGCGCGGGATATGCCCCGACACGCCCGGGGGTAGCGCAGCCGCCGCGCGCTCGACGCCGCGGCGCACGCTCTGTGCGGCGGCGGCCGGGGTCGGTTTCAGGGTCGGTTTCGGGGGCGGTCTCATGCGCCCTCCACCCAGGGCGCCCGGAACGCCCTGTCATGCTTGCGGTACTCGCCACGCGCGGCGCGGGCGATGTCGCCCATGGTCACCGGCCGAGACTCGGAGGCCGCGAGGAAGGCCGCGTTGACCGCGATCACCACGATGGAGCCGCCACTGATGTCGAGCCGCGACAGCGCCACCATGTCGAGCCCCTGCGTCGGGGTCTCGGGCGGAAAGGCGCGTTCCCAGATCCTCAGGCGCTCGCCCTGATCGGGCAGCTGCAGGTCGATGACGAAGCGCAGCCGGCGCAGGAACGCGGTGTCGATGTTGTTCTTGAGGTTCGTCGCCAGCAGGCACAGGCCGCTGTAGCTTTCGATCCGCTGCAGCAGGTAGCTGACCTCGATATTAGCGTGACGGTCGTGGCTGTCTTTGACCTCGGAGCGTTTGCCGAGGCAGGCGTCGGCCTCGTCGAGGAACAGGCAGGCGCCGGTCTCCTCGGCGGCATCGAACACCCGGCGCAGGTTCTTCTCGGTCTCGCCGATGTATTTCGAGATCAGCCGCGACAGGTCGACCTTGTAGAGATCGAGCCCCAGCTCGCCCGCCAGCACCTCGGCGGCCATGGTCTTGCCCACGCCCGAGGGCCCGGCCAGAAGCGCCGTCACCCCGCGCCCCGAGGGCATGCGCCCGCCGAAGCCCCAGTCGTCATAGACCCGCGCGCGGTGGCGGATCTGGTCGGCAATGGCGGCCAGCTCGCGCTTCGCCGGCTCGGGCAGGATCAGGTCCTTCCAGCCGACCCGCGGCACGATCCTGCGGGCCAGCGCCTCGAGCCCGCGGCCACCGCGCCCGCGGCAGCGCCGCCAGAGCGTGCCGGGCGGGTCGCCGGGGCTCAGGCTTGCGGCGATCTCGGCGATCTCGGCGGGGCCGTAGGGGAAATGCTGGGCCACCGCGTCGAGCTCTCCGTCCGAGACCGGCTCGCGCAGGGCGGCCTGCCAGAGCACCCGCCGCTCCGGCGCGTCGAAGGGCGGCAGGGTCTCGCGCAGGAAGCCGTCTGGCAGACCGGTCGGCACCTCGGCCAGCAGCACGAGCCCGCCGCCGAAGATCCGCGCCGCAGCCTCGGCCAGCCTGCGCCCGGAAACACCGGCGCGGGCCGCGGAGCCGTCCTCTTCCCCCGGCAGCAACCGCCGCGCCACCGCGTCGCCCTCGACCTCGAGCGCGACGACCAGCCCGTCAAGCCGCGCCTCGCGGGCGACGGCGCGCAGGACCGCGTCGCGGCCCGCCTCGTCCCCGGGCACGCGCCCGGGCTCGAGCAGCACCGCTCCGCAGCCCGCCTGCGCCGCCATCGCCGCCACAAGCGCGCGCCGTCCGCTGCCCGCGGGGCCGATCAGGGCGACGCCCCGGGCGAGCTGCGGTGCAAGTTCCGCCGCGAGCGTGTCGACCCGCGCAAGACCCGGCACCGGAGAAAGTGGCAGGCAGCCCGGCGGGCACATCGGCGCGCCGCCGCCGGTGAGGCGCAGCGCCAGGTCCTCGGGCAGCGAGATCGCCGCCAGCGCGTGGGTCTCGCGCATCTCGATCAGTGCCCAGCGCCGCAGCGGCGCGTCCGGGGCCAGCCGGTCGAAGAGCGCCGCGGCGAACTCGGGCGCCGAGCCGCCGCGCAGCCGGGTCAGCAGGTGCGGCGTAACGTAGGTCTGGCGCGGGTCGCCCGCCACCTCGGCACAGAGTGCGGCGACGGTGCCGTCGACCCGGTGCGCGAGGGCGAAGAGCAGCAGGTCCTCGTCCACCGGCGCCAGCGCGAACTGCCGCGCCAGCGGGTCGAGCAGCGAAAGCCCCTCGCGCAGCGCATCGTCGGGACTGCCCGCCAGCACGCCCCGCACCCAGCGCAGCACCTGCGGCAGCTCGGTGGCGGCATCGGGCGCGGGGCGCAGCTTGTGGACGGCCTCGGGCATCGCTCAGGGATCCAGGTGGAAGGTGAAGCCGTCGTCGCGGCTGCGCACGCCATCGACGAGCACCGCGACCCGGTAGCCGGGGTCGCCCCCCGCCTGCGCGGGCAGCCCGGCATCGGCGACTGGCACCTGCACCGAACCGGGCGCCGGCGGCAGCAGCGGGCTGGGCGGCGGGCGGTTGATCTCGATCCCGGCGTCGCCCAGCACCACCTGCGCCTCGTGCGCGCCGGGGTGCCAGAGCCGCGTGCCGGTCACCGTCAGAACGGTGCCCGCATCGCCATTGCCGGGCGTCACCGCGGTGATCTGCGGCACCAGCTGCATCACCGCGATGTTCGAGGGCACGCGCCGGGTCTCCTCGATCCGGGTGCCGCGGCCCTGCGCCCCGGCGACGCCCTCGACCGTCAGCTCGGCGATCAGGCGGATCTGCAGGGTGCCGGGCTGGAGCTGCTGCGCGGGAAGGATCGGCTGGCTGAGCGGCGGGTCGAAATCTACGTCGAGCACCGCGTCGGGTACCCGCACCCTGATCCGCCCGTCCGGCGCGGGCACCACGCGCAGGGGCGGCAGATCGCCGAACTGCACGAAGATCCGCGCCGCCGCGGCATCGCGCGCGACGATGGTGATCTCCTCGCCCACCGCCACGCGCATCTCGGCCTCGGGCTGGCCCGGCGGCGGGGTCACAAAGACCCGCTCGATGGTGGGACGCCGGGCGAGCGTGGCGAAGATCCGGCGCTCGGTCACCGGCGGCGCGACCCGCACCGGCTCGGTGACGTCGATCTGCACGACGGTGCCCTCGAGGATCACCGAGCGGCGGAAGTTCTCCTCGCTGAGCGCGGACCAGATCTTGGTCACGTCCTCGAGCGAGGCGGGATAGAGCGTCAGCTTGAAGCGCTCCGGTTCCTGCGTCAGCAGCGGGTCGAGGATCGGCTCGTTGAGCGCGGGCGGCACGAGGTTTTCCTGGATCAGCTCGTGCATCCGGGCGCCGAACATGTGCAGGACATGCAGCGCGTCGCCAAGGATCTCCTGCGCGGTCAGATCGGATTCAGGCATCACCTCGCTGTCGGAATGGCTTGTCAGCATGTAGCGCAGGTTCAGCGATAGCGGCGGACGGCCGTAGCTGCCCGGCGGGCCGCGATGCGGGCCGTGGTCGTTCTTGAGGCTGGCGTTCTCGAGCACCTGGATCAGGTAGAGGTTCACCCGCGCGCCATCGAAGCCGGTGACGGTCTGGTCGGGCGGCGCTACCGTGACGCCGACGCCGGTGGCCATCCGGTCGCGCAGCAGGGTCCGGATCGAACGGGTCGCGGCGGCGATGACCTGATAGCTCGCCATCGCCGCCCCCTAACCCCGCTGCCCGAGCCGCGCGCGGGCGTATTTCTCGAAGCCCCGGGTGCGCTCGGGCGCCTTGCGGCGGGGGACGGAGGGCTGCGGTGCCGGGGCCTCGAAGGTGACGTCGATGCGGCCGATGCTCAGAACGGGGGGCGGAGCCAGGTCGGCGTGGGGCGTTTGGTCTGGCGCGGTGGGTTCATGGCGGAATGCCGGGACACCGGGGGGCTGGGCGGTTGAGGGGCTGGTGGTTCGGGCCGGATGCGCGCTCTCGCCGCTGGTGAGGCGGTTTGGGGGCTCTGTGCCCTGGTCCCTGCGCGCGCTGCGGGCGGTGTTGGGTGCGGGGGCAAAGACAGGGTTGGAGGCGTCGGTGTGGCTCTCGGCCGTCCTTTCGGCGGTGCCGGTCGGGATCGCACCGTCAGGCATGGTGCGACCCTCCGGCGACGATGGGTGCGGCGGCTCTTCGGGCCGCGCTGCCTCTGCGCCTGACAGGGGGTCTCGCCTCCCTTGCGCCAAGCCAGCCTGTGGCATGTCCTGCCTGGGAACCGCCGGATTAGCCCCCTCGGGATACATCGCCCGATGGTCTCCGCCCGGCTCTGCCCTCTGCGCCCTTTCCGATGTGACGACGGTTCCGGCGGTCGGCGCCCGACGCGCTCCCGGCGCCTCCCCCGAACGCTCCGGAGACGGTGGAGGGACCGCATCGCGCCCGGTCTCACCGCGCGCCGTTGCGCCGCCCTCTGCGTCGGACGCCTCGGTCTCCGCCATGATCTCCGTACCGAAGCCCATGCCGCCACCCAGCCCCTCTGGCGTGGCGAAGCGCGGGGGGACCGCGGCGCGCAGGGTCGGTGGCCCGCCGGGGCTCTGCCCGGTCGCGCGGGCTGCGAGGCGGCCGAGCAACCCGGTCATGCCGCCCCCCGCGCGGTCGCGCCGCCTTCGGCCCAGACCATGCGCACGTAGCGGCGGCGGCGGTGGGCCGGCATCGCCAGCAATTCCGCCTCGCTCCAGTGATAACGGCGGGCGAGCAGGTCGAACTCCGCCAGCACCCCGCCCCAGCGGCCCATCTCGGCGCGCAGCAGCTCCAGCGGATCGAGCCGCCCGCCGATCGCCGCCCCGCAGGCGTCGCACTCGGCGGCAAGCGCGATCTCCGCGCATGGGTCGGCGGTGGCGAGCCACACCTCGGCCTGCGCCACCGCGCCGGACGCCACCGGCCCGCCGGCACAGAGCGCCAGCAGCCGCGCCGCCGAGCCGCCGCTCGCGGCAATGTCCGCCCCCGTGGGAAGCCTGAGACCAAGCGGCCCCTCCTCCGTCTCGACCGTGCCGTCCGACACGTCGGGCACGGCGCCGAGGAACATCGCCGCCTCGAACGGCACCTCGTGCACCGCGCCGCAGCCCTCTGTCTCGCAGGTCATGATGAGATGCCCCGGCGCGCCGTAGCTGGCGCAGAGCAGCGCCAGCAGCAGGCGGTTGCGGTCACCCGCGACCAGCGCATCCAGCGCCCCGCCATCGGCCGGCTGCCCGTCGAGCTCCGCCCCCCCCGCAAGCAGCAGCGCGGTTTCCGCCGCCACCGGCGTCAGCGGTCCCAAAGCGTCGGAGAGATCGAGCTCGTCGCCCCCGGTCAGGGGGTGCATAACCGCCACGCCGCGGGGCGGCGCCAGCGGGACCGTGACGCGCTGCCCCGGCGCCGCCGTGATCGCGCCGGTGTCATGCCGGGACATCGAAACTCGGCTCGGAGGGTTCGACCACCGAGACATCGCGGATCCAGCCCTCATTCTCCAGCTTCAGCATCTGGATGGCGACGGCGTTGGCATTGGCGTCCAGATCGGGCAGCGCCTGGTATTCCGAGACCCAGGCCCGGAAGATCTGGTAGGACAGCACCAGCTGCCCCGCCTCGTTGAACACGTCGAGGATCACCTCCTTGCGGAAATCGGCCAGCGACACCTGCCCGCCCGCCGCCGCCTCGAGGTTCCAGACCTTGTTGGCCCAGCGCTCGAACTCGATATCGTGGCTCACGCCGCGCTCCAGCGTCACCGCCTCGTAGCTCGAACGGCCGGGCGACTTGCGGCTGATCGTGGGATCGCCGCCCTCGCGGTGCTCGACCACCTCGGTGGTGCGTTTCAGTGCCGAGACCTTGGAGATCCCGGCGACGTAGCGGCCGTCCCACTTCACGCGGAAGCGAAAATCCTTGTAGGGATCGAAACGGCGCGGGTTGACGGTGAACTGGGCCATGTGGCTTCCCTCCCTCAGCTATCCGCGCGCCGCGCGATCTGTTGGATTTTCAGGATGACGAATTCCGCCGGTTTCAGCGGCGCGAAGGCGACCTCGATGTTGACGATGCCGTTGTCGATGTCGCTTTGCGTGGTGGTCTCGGCGTCGCATTTCACCCGGTAGGCGTCCTGCGGCATGGTGCCCTGGAACGCGCCCTGCCGGAACAGGTCGTGCATGAACGCCCCGACGTTGAGCCGGATCTGCGCCCAGAGCGGCTCGTCGTTGGGCTCGAACACCACCCATTGCGTGCCGCGATAGAGACTTTCCTCGATGAAGAGCGTGGTCCGGCGCACCGGCACGTATTTCCAGTCCGAGGCGATCTGGTCGGCCCCGTCGAGGGTGCGCGCGCCCCAGCAGACGCTGCCGTAGATCGGGAACTGGCGCAGGCAGTTGCAGCCCAGCGGGTTCAGCACGCCGTTCTCGGAATCGGTCATCGCGTAGACCACGTCGCGCACCGCCCTCAGCCGCGCGTCGGTGCCGGCGGGCGCCTTCCAGACGCCGCGCGAGGCGTCCGTGCGCGCCCAGAGCCCGGCGATGGTGCCCGACGACGCGAAGGAGCGTGGCCGGTTCTGGTTCAGCGCGTCGAGGTTGAAGGTCCGCGGGAAGTAGACGGCGGTGTTGGGCGAGCGCAGGTTGGCGTTTTCCCCGAGCCAGGTCTCCATCTGCCCGATCCGCGTCACGGTCTCGGGGATGTCGACGATCATCATCGCCCGGCGGTCGGTCACGTAGGCCAGCGCCTCGCTGTAGACCGCCAGTGCGCCGTTGTTCGCCGTGTCGATCCGCGGCGCGTCGGGAATGCAGAGGATGTTGAAGAGGTCCACGTCCTCGAGCGCATAAAGCCCGGTGCGGGCCCCGGCATTGCCGGTGAACGACGCCACCGGGATCAGGTAGACGCCGTCCGCATCCACGATGCCGCCATTGTTGCCGCCGCCCATCTCGACCTGCAGTGGCCCTTCGAACGTTGGCGTGTCGAGCCCGAAGGCGCCGGCATCGCCCCCGGCAAAGACCAAGACCGCCGCGGGCACGAGGGGCCGTCCGCCCTGCCCCAGCTGGATGTGGAACCGGCGCGGATCCGCGGTCGTGCCCTCCCCGGTCAGCGTCACCACGATGCCCGACAGGTAGGGCCTGAGCGCCACCGGCACCGAGGCATCGGTGGCCGTGGCCCGCAGCCGCTCTTGCAGGATCGCTGCGAAGGCCGCATGGCTCGCCGGCGTCCCGGCACCGTCGAAATCCACCGCGACCGGCGCGATATTCGGGATCGCGCCGCCGAAATTTACCCCGATGGTCACGGCGGTTGCCGCCGACAGCGCAGGCAGTGCCGCGGCGAGATCGCCGCCGAGCGTGCCGGTGACCTCGGGAAGGTCCTCCTCGTCCACGGTCCCGAACGCATCGTCGACCGCGAGCTGGACCAGAAGCGACCCCGCGTTCACCACCTCGACCGCGTTGTTCGCGGTGTTGGGCGCCATCGTCAGGTTGCGGAAGACCTCCTGCCGCACCACGCTGGTGCGGTCGCCGTCGACGCGCACCTCCTTGATCCCGAGGTTGAAGGTGGCATCGGCGGCATTGGAATTGTGGCTGATCTCGAGCCGCAGGAAATTGCCCCAGTCGCCGGGATTGCGGGCGGGCTCACCACGGATCTGACGCCCGGCGACCACGTCGAGCAGGTCGGTACCGCCCGCGAGATCGGCAATCGCCGCCGTCGCCGCCGTGAGCGCGGGGATGGCATCCTCCTCGCCCGGATGCCCGACCCGGATGATCCAGGCCTCGGACCCGCCATTCAGGAAGAACTGCTGCACCGCGTAGGAGGCCTCGCTGTCCCGGGTCAGACCGCCGTATTCGCGCTCGAAATCCGAGAGGCTCAGCACCCGCACCGCCTCGTTCTCGGGCCCCCGGTCGAAGGTGCCGATGAACGCCGCGACAGAGGTCGCGACCCCGCGGATGCTGCGCACGCCGGAGGGGATCTCCTCGATGTAGACGCCGGGATAAGTCGGGTTCACGGGCATGGCGTGTCTCCCCAATGGAATAAATTCAAGGACAATGCCGACGGGCCGGAAACCTGAAAACTCATGCCGGCAAAATCACCGGAAAGCGCGCCCGAGAAGGCCTCCGACCGGGTTTTCAATTGCTTGCAAAGATACGCATGCGGCCCGAGTCGCACAACTATAAATGGAAAAGAGGCGCAGGCGCTGCCTGACTCAGCGTCTTGCGGGATGGCCAGGGCTCATGCTTCGGAGGCCGTTTCCGCGCGCGGAAGATGCCCCTCGCCCTGAAATCGGAACCGGTGTGGCGCGCCTGGCATCCCGGCGCACGCCAGGCGGCGTTCCCGTCGCTCCGGATGACCGATGCCGAGACGGTCGAGATCGACTTCGAGGGCGCCGAGCGCCTGTCGAAGGCGGTGCAGTTCCGCACAATCTCGAACCGGGACCGCGCCGGTACGATCCGGAAGAACCCGGCGCGGCTTGTGCGGGTCTGCAAGATGGCGCCGGAGGCCATCGTCGACTGGCTGACGATGCCGTGGGGGCGATCGCCTCCGACACGATGCCGGTCGCCGGAGACGGCTTCCCGTGAGACCCGCCCTACCAGGACTGGCACCGGGGGCCGCTCACAACCAGCGCAGCGACCGCGGACATCGTCGCGGCGATCACCCGCGCCGGCAAAGACAAGCCTCAGAGGATCGGACCGATCATCGCCGCCGCGTTGTGGCCCAGCCGGCGTATGAGCGACCACGAGGCGACCTCCTCGGACGTCACCTCCCGCGCATCGCTTACGTAGCTGTCCTGTCGCTGCCGGATCGCGGCACAGGTCGCCTCGTCCACCAGCAGGATGTTGTTCTCGTAGTTCAGATCGAAGCTCCGCCGGTCGAAGTTCGCCGACCCGATCAGGGCGATCCTGCCGTCCACCACCAGCGTCTTGCTGTGCAGGAGGCCGGGAAGATACTCGCGGATCTCGACCCCGGAGGCGAGCAGGCCCGCATAGTAGCTGCGGGCGGTCGCGCCGACGAAGACCGAGTCGTTGCGGGCAGGCAGCACGAGGGTCACCCTCACGCCCCGGTTCGCGGCGGCGCAGATCGCCGACTGGATCGCCTCGGTCGGCACGTAGTAGGGCGTCGTCACCACCAGCTCGTGCCGTGCGGCGTAGATCAGGCTGGTGAACATCTCGGGCATGGCCGAGGTCCGCACGCTGGGCCCCGTCGCCACGACCTGAGCCGGCCAGCCGCCGGGGATCGGCGCAATTTCGGTGCCGACGAAGGCGGACATGTCCTCGTCGACGGCTTCCATCCAGTCGGCCGCGAAGACCCGCTGCGCCTGCTGCACGACGGGCCCCTCGATGCGCAGCATGATGTCGACCCAGGGGGCGTATTTCGCCTTCTGCACGAAGGCCGGATCGGCGCAGTTCTGGCTGCCGCAGTAGGTCGTGCGGCCATCGACGACGACGATCTTGCGGTGGTTCCGGAGGTCGATGCGACCGTTGAAGATCCGCAGCAGCGGGTTGCCGACCTTGTAGGCCGAGGCCAGCCTGACCCCGGCCTCCTGCATCTCGTGCCAGAGCGGCGAGCGGATCAGGCGGCGCGACCCGATGTCATCCGCCATCGCCCGGCACGTGACCCCGCGCCGCGCCGCCCGCATGAGCGCCTCGGCCACCTTGCGCCCGTTGCCGTCCGCGACCCAGATGTAGAAGATCAGGTGGACGTGATCCGCCGCCGCATCGATGTCGGCGACGATGGCGTCGATGGTCGCATCGCTGTCCGCCATGAGCTCGGCGACGTTGCCCGGACAAGGCGCGAAGCCGCTGATCGAGGCTCCGACCCGGAAGAGCGCATCGACCCTCGGAGAGGCGCAGGCCGCAATCGCGTCTGCCGGGAAATGCGCGGCGTCCGGGAGCAGCTTCTCGATCCGCCCGAGCCGTGCGAGGCGCCTGCGGCCGATGCTGGTCTCCCCGAGGAGCAGGTAGGCCAGAACCCCCACCAGGGGCACGGCGAGCGTGGTCAGCACCCACGCCGCCCGCGCCGCGGGGTCCCGGTGCGGCCGAAGGACGATGCGCACGACGCAGGCTGCCACGATGAGGTAGTGAAGGAGGATCCAGATCATCGGTCGTCCCGGTTTTGGGGATAGAGAGGGATGGTGATCGGGAGTGTAGCGGCGGAAACTGCCATGAGGCCATGCATTTGTGTGCATAGGGCGCCTGCTCCGGGGCCGGGCAAGCTTGGCGTCGTCGAGAACACAGGCGGCCCCTTTCGCTTTCCGCCACCAATTGCCGCGCCGGCCGGGGCGGACGCCCGGCGTGGCAGTCTTGACCAGCACCGCCACCGGGCTCGCCTCGGGCGACCGGCCCTCAGACCAGCTTGCCCGGGTTCATGATGTCGTCCGGGTCGACGGCGGTCTTGAGCCGGCGCATCAGGGCGTAGGCGGCGCCGTGTTCGGTCTCCATGAACGAGCGCTTGCCGAGGCCGACGCCGTGCTCTCCGCTGGCGGTGGTGTTCCTCGTCATGTCGGTCGCGGCGCTGGTGTTCCTGTCGCGGCAGAAGGAGAGCGCCTGACCGGGGTTCCGGCCGGGGCCCGCTGCTCTGTCCGTCAGCGTGAGGGGTCGGCAACCGCGGCGATCCCTGCAAGCCGGCACATGTGCCAGGCCAGAACCCGGTTCGAGCTGAGCACCGGCAGCCCGAGCTCCGCCTCCAGCTCGGGTAGGATGTCGTAGGTCTGCAGGTTCGTGCAGGACAGGAACACCGCGTCCATGCCGCCGCGCGCGGCGAGGGCGCGGGCCGCCCCGGCGATGGAGCGCGGGTCGATCCGGGCGACGCGGGCCTCGACCTCCTCGCCGAAGGACAGCATCTCGGGCACCGCGACCCCCTCTGCCACGAAGGCGCGGCGCAGCGAGGCCGCCACCGAGGCCACGTAGGGTGACACGATGCCGACCCGCCCCAGACCCCGATCCGCGAAGGCGGCAAGCGCGGCCGAAAGCGGGTTGGTCACGTGCCGCGTCGGCGTTCCCGCCGCGACCAGCGCCCGCACCCGGTCCGGCCCGATCTGCGCGGTGCCGGAGGTGCAGGCATAGCCCACCACGTCGAACCCAGCCGAGGGCGGCAGCAGCCCGGCGGCGGCACCGAGGTCCGCCTCCATCCCGGCGATGGTGTCGGGGGTCAGGTTGTCGCCGGACTGAACACGGGTGACATGCAGCCGCGCGGCCTCTGGCGGGATGTAGCGGCGGAAGTCCTGCTCGATGGTCTCGTCGACCCGCAGGACGATCAGCCCCATCGCGGGGCGCGTGGGGTCGAGCAACCGGTAGGCGACATCGGACATCTTTACAGCTCCGGCATCTCGAGGGGCGCGCGCGGCGACAGCAGCTCCGGGCCGTGGGCGCGCAGGACGATGTTCTCCTCGTGGACCAGCATGCGCCCGGGCGCGACCAGCGCCCCCGGCTCCAGCGTCAGCACCATGCCCTCGCGCAGGGGCGTGTCGTCCAGCGGCGTGAACGACGGCCATTCGGTCAGGGTGATCCCGAGCCCGTGCCCCAGCCGCCCGCCACCGGGCTCTGCGCCGCGCCGGACCAGCGCCACGGACAGCAGGCGGTGCGCGTCGCGCGCCAGCATCCCCGGTCGCAGCGAAGCCAGCGCGTCCTCGGTCGCCTCCCACAGTGCGGCATGGGTCCTTCGCACCGCCTCCGACGCGGGGCCAACCGCGTAATTCCGGTCGAAGTCGCAGAAATAGCCGTTGCGAACGGTACCGGTGTCGAGCATCAGCACGTCCCCGTCCTGCAGCGGGTCGGACGACGCGGGCGAGATCACGTCGGCATAACCGTCGGGCCCCGCCCCGCCGGCAAGGTAGCTCACCCAGTCGGCGCCTTCCTGCAGCAGCATCGCCTGGAAGTCGCGGAACACGGTCTCGAGCGGGCGCCCGGGTGCTGCGATCTCTTGCACCCGCGCGAAGGCTCGCCCGGCGATGGCGCAGCTCGCGCGGATCGCCTCGACCTCGGCCGCGCTTTTCACCTCGCGCACGCGCTGCACGGCGCCGGTGCCATCCACGAAGCGCCGCGGAGCGATGCCCGCCGCGACGCGGTCGTAATCGGCAAGCGGCATCCGCAGCTGGGTCTCGAGCCCCATGGGCACCCCGACGCGCGCCTGTTCGGGCAGCAGGCTGCAGAGCGTGTCGATCAGCAGGCTCACCCCGTCGTCGCCGGGATGCGGCGCGTCCCACGTGCGGATTGCCTCGATCCACGTGCGCGCCATCAGCGCGGCCCCGATCGAGGGGATCACCGCGACCGGATCGCCGGTTGCCGGCACGATCAGGAACCAAGGCCGCGCCGGGCTTTCCCAGAAGCGCGTCAGGAACCCGGTAACGTAGAAGATGTCCGGCGCCGCCGTCAGCAAAAGCGCGTCGAGCCCCTGACCCGCCATCTCATCCTGCAGCCGCGCGACGCGGTGGCGGAACTCGTCGGCGGGGAAGACGAGCGAACGGTCAGCCATCCTCGGGGCCTTCGCTGAGGATGGCGAGAACCCGGGCATCGGCGCCAGGCTCGAGCCCCGCAAGCAGCGCCGCCAGCCCGGCCCCGCCCGAGGGTGTGGTGTCGAAACCGTGCTCGGCAAGGATCGCGACGCCGTCGCGGACCTCGTCCTCGGTGAGGGTGGCAAAGCCGTCGGCGTCGCGCGACAGGCCGGCCAGCGCGATCATCGACGGCGTCTTGCAGTCGAGCCGCCCCATGCACGAGACCGGCCCCTCGGAGGTGACGAGCCTGCCCGCGCGGATGCTGTCGATCAGGGCGGGCGCGGCATCGGGTTCAACGACGATGATGCGGGGGCCGTCGCCCCAGGCAAGGCGGAGGTGTGCGGCCACCGCGGCAGCGAGCCCGCCGACCCCGGCCTGCAACAGCACATGGGTCGGGGGCGCGTCCATCTGCGCGACCGCCTCGGCGGCGAGCTGCGTGTAACCCTCCATCACCCGCAGCGGCAGCTCGGTGTAGCCGGGCCACGAGCTGTCGGACAGCAGCGTCCAGCCCTGTTCCCCGGCGGCCTCGGTGGCGGCGGCCATGCTCGCCTCGTAATCCGCGCCCGCCCGGACGACCTCGGCGCCATGGGCCGCGAGCCGTTGCGCGAAGGGCTCGGGCACAGTCCGGGACAGGAAGATCACCGCCCGCGCGCCGAAGATCCGTGCCCCCGCCGCCACCGAGAGCCCGTGGTTCCCGGCGCTTGCGGCCACGTAGGTCCGCCCGGCCAGCGCCTGCCGCAGCGCCTCGGGATCGCGGCCCGCCTGCGCCACCGCCTCGCGCGCGATGGCATGGGCCGCGCCGAGCGCCTTGAAGCTGCCGAGCCCCATGCGCCCGCGCTCGTCCTTGATGCGGAGCTCCGCCACCCCCGCCAGCCGCGCCAGCCCGGGCGCGTCGCGGAGCGGGGTCTCCCTGTGGGCGGGGCACAGGCCGAGCAGCGCCGCCACGTCGGTGGCCTCGGCGACCGGCATCAGCCCCTCGGGGTCGAGCCCCTTTCCGCGCCACGGGTTCTCGATCATAAACGTCAAAGCGGCCCCTCTCCGGTTCTGGAACGGGCCGAGTAGGCACGGCAAGCGCCTGCCGGGCAAGTGTTTTGGCAGCAAGCGCGCGGGCGGGATCAGGTCGCGAGACGCGGACGACCAACGGCAGCGCGTTGTGGAAGACCGACGTCGACCCGGTGCTCCCAGGCGACATTGCGCTTGACGGACGGCACCGTTGCCGACATCTCCTGCACCATGTTCAAGACCCGGACCCTTGCCGATCAACGCCGACGCCGCAGCCCTGCGGCGGCGCTTCGGGCTGCGCGTCGATCACTGGCCTCCGGCACGGTATCCAGCCTTTCGTAGATACCACCGACGGAGCCCCTCCGATCCGCGTCCCTGACCCCCCGCAGCCCCCGGCTCCGGGGGCTTTCTTTTTCCCGAACCAAGGAAGGACATCCTCATGAGCATTCGCGTCGGCATTGTCGGCATCAGCGGTTTCGGCGGCGGCGAAGCGCTGCGCCTGATCGCGGCCCACCCCGCCTTCGAACTCGTCTACGCCGCCGGAGAGGGCAGCGCGGGCAGCCGTCTGGTCGACCGCTTCCCCGGCGTGCCGCACAGGCTTGCCGGGCTGGTGATCGAGAAATGGGATCCGGCCGCCCTGCCCGATCTCGACCTGCTGTTCGCCTCGCTGCCCACCGGCACCTCTGCCGAGGCGCTGGCGCGGGTCCCCGAGACAGTGAAGATCGTCGACATCGGTGGCGACCATCGCCACGTCGAGGGCTGGGTCTACGGGCTTGCCGACATCTGGCCGGACCGGATCCGGGGCAGCCGTCGCGTCGCCAACCCCGGCTGCTTCCCGGTGGCCACGCTCAACACGCTGGCGCCGCTGCTCGCGGCGGGGCTGATCGAGCCCGGCAACATCGTGATCGACGCCAAGACCGGGATTTCGGGTGCCGGGCGCGGCGGGGGCGACAGCCGCTTCGGCTATGCCGAGACCAACGAGAACCTGCAGCCCTATGGCCTGCTGCAGCACGTCCACATGCCCGAGATGGAGACCACCATCGAGCAGCTGGGCGGCGGCAGCGCCGCGGGGCTGGTGTTCACGCCGCATCTCGTGCCGATGACCCGCGGCCTGCTCGTCACCATCTACTGCCGTGGCAGCGCCTCCACCGCGCAATGCCTCGACGCGGCGCGCGAGTTCTACGCCGATCGCCCGTTCGTCCGGGTGACCGACCGGCCGCCGCAGACCAAGTGGGCGAGCGGGTCGAACCTCTCGTTCATGAGCTATGCCGCCGATCCGGACCGCAACCTCGTGATCGCGATGGGGGTGGTGGACAACCTCGGCAAGGGCGCCGCCGGGCACGCGGTTCAGAACGCCAACCTGATCTCAGGCCTGCCCGAGACCGCCGGGCTCGAGGGCGCGCCGGTCTGGCCGTAAGGGACCGGCGTCGCGACAATACCCGGCCGCTCGCCTCGTCGCGGGTGGCCGGGGGCCGGTGCCTGCGCAATGGGCCGCAGGCGCGGCGCCCGGGGTGCCCTTGCGGAAGTGCGTCCCTGTCGACGGGGCCGCGCTTGCGCCCACGCCAAGTCGCCGGACCCCGCGCAAAACACGTCACCACCTGCGAAAAGCGGGCGCAGAGGTTCAGACAAAAGTCCCATCAGGCGTTGTATCGCACCGATCAGGCCTATATGGGGACGGACTTCATGTGACCAATCCCTTGGGAGCAGACAGCCCATGCAGACCCCCTATTACCTGATCGACAAGTCCCGCCTTCTTGCCAACATGGAAAAGGTCGCCCGCCTGCGTGAGCTTTCGGGGGCCAAGGCCCTGCTGGCGCTGAAGTGTTTCGCCACGTGGTCGGTCTTCGACCTGATGAGCGAGTACATGGACGGCACCACCTCGTCGTCGCTCTTCGAGGTGAAGCTCGGGCGCGAGAAGTTCCCGGGCGAGACCCACGCCTATTCGGTGGCATGGGCCGATGACGAGATCGACGAGGTGCTGGCGAGCTCGGACAAGATCATCTTCAACACCGTGGGCCAGCTCGCGCGCTTCGAGGAGGTCAGCCGCGGCCACACCCGCGGGCTGCGGGTGAACCCCGGCGTTTCGACCTCGAGCTTCGATCTGGCCGACCCCGCCCGCCCCTTCTCGCGGCTGGGCGAGCATGACCCCGAGGTGATCGCGCCGGTGCTCGACCAGATCAGCGGTTTCATGTTCCACAACAACTGCGAGAACGCCGATTTCGAGCGTTTCGACGCCATGCTCGGCGCCATCGAGCAGCGCTTCGGCCACCTGATCCGCGAGATGAAATGGATCTCGCTCGGCGGCGGCATCCATTTCACCGGCGAGGGCTACCCGCTCGAGCGCCTCGCGGAGCGGCTCAGGCGCTTTGCCGGCGAGAACGAGGTGCAGGTCTACCTCGAGCCCGGCGAGGCGGCGATCACCAAATCGACCACGCTCGAGGTCACGGTGCTCGACACGCTCTTCAACGGCAAGAACCTCGCCATCGTGGACAGCTCGATCGAGGCCCACATGCTGGACCTGCTGATCTACCGCGAATCCGCGCGCATGGAGCAGTCGGGCGATCAGGAGTGGATGGTCTGCGGCAAGTCCTGCCTCGCCGGGGACATTTTCGGCGAGTTCCGCTTCCCCACCCCGCTCAAGGCCGGCGACCGGATCAGCATCCAGGACGCGGCCGGTTACACAATGGTCAAGAAAAACTGGTTCAACGGGGTGAAAATGCCCTCCATCGCGATCCGCGAGCTGGACGGGACCGAGCGCCTCGTGCGCGATTTCACCTACGAGGATTTCGCGGCGGCGCTTTCCTGACCGCCGATCACCCTGCTCCGTGACGGAGCACACAACCCCCACCCAAGGACATAACGGAGGTCCCTTGAGTTGAAACGAGACGTTCTCATCATCGGCGCTGGCGGCGTCGCTCAGGTCGTGGCGCACAAATGCGCTCAGAACAACGATGTGCTTGGCGCGATCCATATCGCCAGCCGGACGCTTTCCAAATGCGAAGCGATCCTTGAGACGGTCCGCGAGAAAGACGCGATGAAGGTCGAGGGCGTTCTCGCGGCCCACCAGGTCGACGCGATGGACAGCGCGGCGGTGGCCGCCCTGATCCGGGAGACCGGCGCGCAGATCGTGATCAACGTGGGCTCGGCCTTCGTGAACATGACCGTGCTCGACGCCTGCATCGAGACCGGCGCCGCCTACATCGACACCGCGATCCACGAGGATCCGGCGAAGATCTGCGAAACCCCGCCGTGGTACGGCAATTACGAGTGGAAGAAGCGCGATCTCTGCGCCGAGAAGGGCGTCACCGCGATCCTCGGCGCGGGCTTCGACCCGGGCGTGGTCAACGCCTTCGCGCGGTTCGCCATCGACCGTCTGGACGAAGTGAAATCCATCGACATCGTGGACATCAACGCCGGGTCGCATGGCAAGTATTTCGCCACCAACTTCGACCCCGAGATCAACTTCCGCGAATTCACCGGCACCGTCTACTACTGGGAAGACCAGCAGTGGAAGGAAACCAGCATGTTCGCCTCGGGCCGCGACTGGGATCTTCCGGTGGTGGGCACCCAGCGCGCCTACCAGTCGGGCCATGACGAGGTGCACTCGCTGGCGACCAACTACCCGCAGGCGGACGTGCGCTTCTGGATGGGCTTCGGCGAGCACTACATCAACGTCTTCACCGTGCTGCAGTCGCTGGGCCTGCTCTCCGAGCAGCCGGTGACCACCGCCGAGGGGCAGGAAGTCGTGCCGCTCAAGGTGGTGAAGGCGGTCCTGCCCGACCCCGCCTCGCTGGCGCCGGACTACACCGGCAAGACCTGCATCGGCGATCTCGTGAAGGGCATCAAGGACGGCAAGGAGACCGAGATCTTCGTCTACAACGTCGCCGACCACAAGGACGCCTACGAGGAAGTGGGCTCGCAGGGCATCTCCTACACCGCGGGCGTGCCGCCCGTGGCAGCCGCCATGCTGATCGCCAGCGGCGAGTGGGACGCGGGCACCATGAAGAACGTCGAGGAGCTCGATCCGAAGCCCTTCTTCACGATCCTCGACCGGATCGGCCTGCCCACGCGCATCAAGGACGACATGGGCGACCGCCCCTGGAACGCCTGAGCGCTTTCCTCAAGGAATGACAGGACGCGGTCGGCCATGCCGGCCGCGTTTTTCGTTGCGGGATTGCGGTGTCTTCGTCGCTTGGTCGCGGTGCCCTGCGTGGTCGCGTTACCCGGCGCGCGACTGGAGGCAATGACGGAGGGATCCGAGGTCCCGAGGATGGTCGGGCGGGCGCCCGCTGCATGAGGTCGCAAGCGGCCCGGAGCGCCGGTGTCCGACCGCCGCGAACCCCAGAATGCAGGTCCTCCGGCAGCCTTGCCGGGCGCCGCGCCCCCCTCTCCTGCCGGGACCGCCCGTCGCTTGCCGGACGGCCCTTATAACTAATGACCTCTAGGGCGTCAGAAGCTGTCGAGCTCCGGCCGCTTGCCGACGCTCACGTGGTCGATATCCTCCTGCGCGAAGCCCCGGATCAGCGAGGGGATCATCATGCTGCACAGGAGGAAGATCGGCAGACCCACCACCGTGATCACCTGTTGCAGCGCGGTGAGGCCCGCCTCCCCTGCCAGCACGATCAGCATGGCGGCGACCACGCCTTCGGCTGCGCCCCAGAACACGCGCTGGTGCGTCGGGCCGGGCGTGGGCGTGCCGGTGCAGAGCATGTCGACCACAAGCGAGGCCGAGTCCGACGAGGTGGCGAAGAAGATCGCCACGATCACCACCGCAAAGCCTTGGATGAATGCGGTGAAGGGGAAGTGCTCGAAGAAGGCGAACATCGCCAGCGGCACGCTCTCGGACACGGCGGCGCTGATCTGGCCGGCGGTATCGCCCATCGCCTCGCGCGCGGCGAGCCCGAGCCCGTCGAATTCCATCGCCTGCCAGCCGAAGATGGAGAACCAGATCAGGGTGAAGAGCGACGGGGCGCCGAGCACGCCGAAGACGAACTCGCGGATGGTGCGCCCGCGCGAGATCCGCGCCACGAAGAGCCCGATGAAGGGCGACCAAGTTACCGTCCACGCCCAGTAGAAGACCGTCCAGCTGCCCTGCCAGCCCCAGTCGTCGTTGCTCGGGTTCTCGTCGGCCAGCATGTCGTTCCAGAACGCGAGCCGCGGGAGGTTCTCGAAGTAGAGCCCGAAGGTTTCGACCACGCCGCGCAGCAGGAAGAGCGTGGAGCCCGTGACCACCACGAAGACCAGGAGCGCCACCGCCATGCCGATGTTGAGGTTCGACAGCAGCTTCACCCCCTTGTCGAGCCCCGCAACGATCGACCCGATCGCCACCACCGTCAGCACGCTGAGGATGCAGACCTGCACGACGGTGCCGTCGCCGGTCCCGAAGAGCGCGTCGAGCCCCGCCGCGATCTGGCTGGAGCCAAGCCCGAGCGAGACCGCGACGCCGAAGAGCGTACCGAGGATGGAGGCGATGTCGATGGCCTTGCCGACGGGGCCGTGGATGCCCTCGCGCAGCAGCGGGTAGAAGACCGAACTCACCCGCACCGGCAGGTCGTAGCGGTTGATGAAATAGGCGAATGCCAGCCCCGGCAGCGTGAAGATCGCCCAGGTGTGCAGGCCGAGGTGGTAGATCGAGATCGAGATGGCGTCCCTTGCCGCCTCCTCGGTGAAGGGCTCGACCCCCGGAAACGGCGGCGTCGAAAAATGGCTGATCGGCTCGGCCACGCCCCAGAACATGAGCACCGTACCGATCCCGCCGGCGAAGAGCATCGTGAACCACGACAGGTTGGTGTACTCGGGGCGCGAGCCCTTTGGCCCGAGACGGATGTGCCCGTGCCGCGACAGCGCCGCCCACACGAGGAAGCCCAGCCAGACGTTCACGCCGAGGATGAAGAACCAGCCGAGCTTGGTCACGATCCACGAGCGCCCGGCGGCGAAGGCGTCACCGATGGCATCGGGAAACAGCACGAGGGCGATCACGAAAACGATCATGAACCCCGCGGAAATGAAAAAGATTGTCGGATCCGTGCGGAGCCCGAGACGGCGCGCTAGTTGTTCCAATAAACAGGTCCCCCTTGCGTGAGCGTTGTCACTCAACCGTGAACCCGTCGCGATGTTCCGAATTTCGTGGATATTCAACGGTCGGAGGCGTCTCAAGACCCGGGGTTCCCGGCCCGGGAGGCAAAAACGCCGGGGCTTTTGCCGGCAGTTCCGACGGCCCCACTCGGGGGATCCGTTCCAGGCGCGCGCCTGCCGTCGAAGCGGCTGGATCCCGGCGACTGAGCCAACGCCGCCGGCACCTCGGCCGCGCAGTCATTGGCGGCAATCGGCTCCGATGGGCCAAATCCATGAGGAACAATCGTCGCGCCCAGCCCCATGGGAACCGGTTGCCACAAGGGGAGTGTGCCCGCCACGTCGACCTGCCTGACGGCAGCGCCAGGCGGTCACGGTTCCTGGTGGAATGAAGCTTCGGAAGGCTGGTTGCGGCCGACCGGCTGCTGACAGGCGCGCGGCATCGTGCCCTGGACCCGAACCGACGTCACGTCCCGGAGTCTCGCGTCTCGCTCACGAACACCGGTCGCGCTTGAGGGCCGGCAACGGCGACGCGAACGACAGTCCGGGATCGTTTTCGGCGGCCTGCTGTGGCTGCGAAAGAAGCTGGCGGTGGCGCGGGCTCACCCTTCGTTGCGAACACGTCGCCTCATCGGGAAGCGCTGCCATGCCCGCCCGGACGCAGAGATTAGCCATCCCGGCGCAAAGGGCTTTGGGCGTCGTCAGAAGCACAAGGCGCCGCTCCACCGTCATCGCCTCACGCGACGACAGGACACCTGCCCGACACGCATCGGGCGCTTTGTCACCGCACAGGCGGTCCGACCGATTCAGGTCGCGGCGGCCTGCCCCTCTCCGCTCTCGCCCCCGGCATCGAGGCGGCGGACCTCCTGCACGGCCAGTTCCGCCATCTTCAGGATGGCATCCCGGTTCGAGGCCGCGGCGATGAAGCGTGCCTTGTGGCAGAACTTCGCGCCGGTCACGCCCGAGACCTGCTCCAGCTCCGAGCCCGACAGCCCGGCCCAGGCCGCCGGCAGGTCGGCGCGTTGTTCGAAGCCCTGCTCGTGCTTGCGGATGCCGCCCAGCGTCCACTCGCCATCCCCGCGCGGGGTCACCACGAAGAGCAGGTGATCGGCGCCCGCCTCGATGACGGCGGGCCGGAACGGCATCCCCATGGGCAGCTCGAGGATCGGGCTCTCTCCGGCGGCACGGACGGCCTCCGCCGCCAGAACCTCGGCGCGCCGCTTGGCGGCGCTGCGGTTGACGCGGGCCTCGACAAACTGCCGCGCGATGCCGACCGCCGCATGGAACGCCCGGGTCTCGCTCTCGGGGTCGGTGTCGTCGAAGACAGGTTTCAGCGTCTCGATCAGCCCGGGCAGCGTCATCGACGACAGCGGCCCGGCCTCGGAGACGCTCACGGTGCCGTTGTCGACCTGGTCGACTGGCAGTACGAAGCTGCGGTCGAACGAGGCGTGGATGGTCTCGAGCTCGGTTTCGGGGATGTCGAAGCTGCGCAGGAACGCCATGCCGAAGTGCTTCCAGACCAGCCCGAACGAGCTGTAGGGCGTTTCGTCCTCGCGCAGCGGGCTCTCGCGCTGGTGGTGATCGAAGATCCCGGCCTCGGGATCATAGGCGCCGCCGACGTCGTAGATCAGGCGGCCATCCGCCGGCGTGATCCACGCGGAGGACCGGCTGCGCACGACCTCCGCTTCGGGATAAAGACGGCTGAGGATGACGGTGGACAGCACTTCGTCCGCATGGAAGCCGCCGGAATGGGTAACAAGGGTGCTGATGGTCATCTCGGTCGTCCTGATCTCTGGGGTTGTGGCCCCCTAGGCCATCGCGCGGGGGGTCGCAAGGCGAGAGGCCGTTTGCGCCTGAGTGCCGTTGCGCCTGGCCGGCGGAGACGCGCAGCTGGCATTGCTCCGATGCGGCCGGCTGGCGCGCACGACGAGGCGGCGGGGAATCGCGCGTGGTCGCCGCACATGGCCGGTTCCTGAGACGTGTCTTCCGCCGCCATGTTGTCTCCTGAACGTCGGATCCGGCCCGTCCCCGGCACGATGCGCCGCGCCGACGGGCCCGGACCGGAAGGAAGGCGCCGCCCTCGGGACGAGGTCGAACACGGTCCCCGCCCAAGCTGGACCCCGTGCTTTTGGGTCGGCTTTCGGGTCGGAATGTCCGTTTGCCTGCCGCACCGCATCAGGAGATAAGGGCATCGTCAGGTGCCCCTTGCGGGGAGAATCGGGAAGCCGGTGAAAGTCCGGCGCGGGCCCGCCGCTGTATCGGGGATCGTTCGGCAGAGGCCACTGGGGTATCCCCGGGAAGGCGCCGGGACGAGAGGATCCGGAGCCAGAAGACCGGCCTGGCATCATCGCGCTTCGGGGTGGAGCCCGCGGCGCCGTGAACCATGCGAGGCCCGTGATGCCCCACGATACCACCGTCCAGACCGTCTTCCCGCAACCCGCCCGCCGGTTCGACGAGTTCGAACGCCAGGCGCTCTACGACATCATCGACGCCCGGCGCGACGTGCGGAACGAGTTCCTGCCCGATCCGGTCGATCCTGCCACCCTCCGGCGCATTCTCGCGGCCGCCCATGCCGCGCCCTCCGTCGGGTTCATGCAGCCCTGGGATTTCCTCCTGATCCGCGATCCCGACCGGCGCGCCGCAATCCATGCGGCCTTCCTTCGCGCCAATGCCGAGGCCGAGCAGATGTTCGGCGAAGACCGCAGGGCCCTCTACCGGTCGCTGAAGCTCGAGGGCATCCTGACCGCTCCGCTGAACATCTGCGTGACCTGCGACCGCACCCGAGGCGGAGAGGTCGTGCTGGGGCGGACCCACAACCGCGACATGGATCTCTACTCGACTGTCTGCGCCGTGCAGAACCTCTGGCTGGCCGCCCGGGCCGAAGGCGTGGGCATCGGCTGGGTCTCGATCTTCCGCTCGAACGACCTGCGCGAGTTGCTCGGCATCCCGGACCACGTGGAGATCGTCGCCTATCTCTGCGCGGGCCACGTCGACGAGCTTTACCCTAAACCCGAACTCGAGGCCCGCGGCTGGCGCGCGCGGCTCGAGCTCGACAGCGTGATCCACGAAGACGCATGGCCTACGCCCTAGCTCCGGGCCGGCTGCGGTGCGGGCGACTGTGAAGGGCGTGGGTCCTCATGCCGTCGCGAGCGGTCTGGACCCGTCGCGAGGGTCGGACGAGGAGATGCGCAAGGTCTTGCGCCGCCGTTTCTCCCTGTCGCCGCGCGCGTATCGAGCTCGCTTCGCGACAGCGCACTGCGTTTGAGCACGTCGCCGCCCAGCTGCGCCCCGGCATCGGGTCGCACGTGATTACAAGCAGCTATTCGCCAAGCGTGAGAACGGAGGCGCTCGGGCCCATTCCAGATGCCGCGCAGATGAGGCACCCGCCATTTCGAAGCTGTGCCCCATGAGCGATCCGAGCTGAACGCAGATGCACAGCCTGCCTTCGACCTGACCGAATGCGCCCCGCACTGGCCCTCGGGGCGCGGCGCCGGGCCCTGCCGCTCAGCGCCGTCCCGGAGCTCACTCCGGGCCGGTGATCTCCAGCTGGACCGCCGCGTACCAGTCGGCCACGGCACGGATCTCCTCGTCGGTCATCTCGGCGGCGATGGAGGACATGATGTCGTGCCTGCGCTTTCCGGTGCGGAACGCCTTGAGCTGGGTGTCGATGTAGATGTTGACCTCGCCTGCGAGGTTCGGCGCCTCCGGCAAAAGCGCGATGCCGTCGGCGCCGTGGCAGGACACGCAGGCGTCGGGCGCATCGGCCTCGCTCACCCCGTCCGGCAGGCGGGCGCTGGCGACATGCGCGCCATACCAGGCGGCGACGTCCGAGATCTGCTGCGCCGAAAGACCCGCCGCCACGACCGACATCATTTCGTGCTCGCGCGCGCCGGTCTTGAAGGCCATGAGCTGGCTCTCGAGATAAGCCTCGGGCTCGCCGCCGATGTTGGGCGCGATGGGGATCTGCGCCAACCCGTCGATGCCGTGGCAGGTGCGGCACATGTTGGCGACCTTGCGCCCCTCCGCCGGATCGCCGGCGGAGAGCGGGGTCCCCCCGGCGAGCGTCAGCCCGCCGAGGATGATCAGGGCCGCAGCCCTCATTCGGATGCCTTGGGCGCGTAGGCGATGCGCCAGATGGCGCCGGCGAAATCGTCCGACACCAGCATCGAGCCGTCGCGCAGGAAGGCGATGTCCATCGGGCGGCCGCGATACTCGCCGGTCTCCTCGTCGAGCCAGCCGTCGGCGAAGACCTCGGTCGAGGCGGCGTTGCCCTCTTCGTCGAGCGCGGTGAACATCACCCGCGCGCCGACCGGGGTGACACGGTTCCACGAGCCATGCTGCGCCGAGAAGATCCCGCCCTGGTACTTCTCGGGGAAGGAGCTGCCGCTGTAGAAGCTCATCCCCAGATCCGCCGCATGCGCCTGCATGTTGACCTGCGGCTCGACGAAGGTCACGCCCTCGGGGCGCTCGACGTCCTTGTAGTCGGGGATCTCGGTGCCGCCGTTGGTCCAGGGGAAGCCGAAGTGCTGCCCGGCCTCGGTCTGGCGGTTCAGCTCGCCCGGCGGGACGTCGTCGCCCATGCCGTCGACCTGGTTGTCGGTGAACCAGAGCGAGCCGTCGGCGGGGTTAAAGTCATGCCCGACCGAGTTGCGGATGCCGCGGGTGTAGACCTCGCGCCCGGACCCGTCGGTATTGACGCGGATGATGCCGCCGATGCCGAGCTTGTCGTACATCTCGAGCTTGTCCTTGGGCTGGATGTTGTGCGGCTGGCCCAGCGAGACGTAGAGCTTGCCATCGGGCCCGACGCGGCAGACCCGCGCGGTGTGGTTGAAGCTCTCCTCCTCGGCCGGGATCAGCTCGCCCTTGGCGATCACCTCGCCCACGGCGGGATCGGGCCCCTCGAAGAAGAACTCCGCCGCGGGGAAGACGAGCACCCGGTTGCGTTCGGCGATGTAGAGAAATCCGTCGGACGAGAAGCACGGCCCGTTGGGCACGTCGAAGGTGATCGAAGGCGCGAAGTCCTTCACCTCGTCCGCCACGCGATTGCGGTCGCGGTCGACGATCGACCAGACCTTGTCCTTGCGGGTGCCGGCGAAGACCACGGTGCCCTGCGGCGCGACCGCCATCGAGCGCGCATCCGGAACCACCGCGTAGAGGCTGACCTCGAAGCCGTCGGGCACGTTGATATGCGGCAGGATGCCCTTGAGCGCATCGGCCCGCTCGCCTTCCTGGTCGATGAAGGTGAAGGTGGCGTCGGTCCGCTGCATGTTGGACAGCTTGTCCATGTTGTCCTGCGCCAGCGCAGGCGTCACCAGGACGGTAGACAATAGTAAACTCGAAACGAGTTGCTTCGTTTTCATGACTTCCTCCCAAATTTGGCCCTCCACACTCCGCACGGCGGCGAAGCTCCTCCGGGAGAGCTTCGCCGAAGCTGCGGTTTGCCCGCACAGGTTGTCAAGGATTCCCGCCTGCTCACGGCGGCATCCCACGTGTCGCTTGCGCGCGACCTTCTTGGTGCCCCGATCTTCGGAGCGAGGGATGAGGGCTGCGGCGAGCGGATTGAGCGAGAGGACCTGTGGGCATCCCTCGTAGCGGATCGAAAGGGGGCGCCCGTTCCTGTGCCTCGCACACACGGTTACCCAGCCGGAAATACCCACCGACATTCAGGAAGTGCGCATCATGAGCCTGCACGAGAGCAAGGGCTTGAGTTCGCCGGTTACGATCATTGCGGGATGCGTGAACGGCCTTCTGCCGCGAGCGCCAAAAGGGACTCTCACGCCGGTAGAACGGCAGCACTACGACGAGGAACAACGCAGACTATTCTTCGTGGGCATCACCCGCGTGAAGGCAGATCCCGCCAACGGAAAGCCGGGGACGCTGATTCTGCCCTATTCCCAAGAAATGCCGCTCGCCACCGCGATGAACGCGGGCATCGCGCCCGCCTACGTCAACTACGGAACAGCGATGCTACAAGCCAGCCGCTACATTGCCGAAATGGCACCTGCGGCCCCCGCGGCTGTTTGGGTGCCCTGAACGGTCGACCTGTCGCGCATGCGTGCCCAAGTGTTTGCGCCTCGACTATGAACGGGGCAATTACGTGCTCAATTCTCTGTGTAGGCTCTGTTGCACCAATCGGCTGAACGCCGAGGTTCCCCTTTTCCCAGACGGACTTATCCTACAGCTTCCGTGACGGGTATGCCGAGCGCGGTGT
>NZ_FNAV01000049.1 GCF_900102075.1 Salipiger thiooxidans
TAATGCGGGTTCGGCACCCAGGATAGACGCAAATAATCCGGGCCAAAAATCACGATGTTTGCAAGCCGAACTCAGGATGATTGCAGGCCGTTACAAGTAGATTGCGTTTTCTAAGCGGTTGCGCGTCGGCATGACGAAGACCTTAGAAGCACTCACACGCGCCGTCTGGTTACCTGATTATGAAGCACAAAAAAAAATCTGATGCATGAATAGTCGCGGCATCTTTCTTGTCAGAAACGGTGGTTTTAGAACGATACTTTTTGGCTCAGCTTATGCAAAGCCTTCACGGATCAACGAATGCTCGCTATTGGCAGCGGTTCTGTTTGGCAATCTGATTGTGGGAACTGCTCTGGAACGCAATTTCACAGAAGCAGAATCGTTCCCAACAAAATCGGTGCAGCATCGAGATCGGAAACCTTGACCAGCCGCGATGATGTCACGGCTGGCTCTTGTGCCTCAGGCGACGGCCTGTTGCACCTTTCTGATGCGCGTCGGCAGGCCCTGACGGATGCTGGCGCCGCTGATCGGCTCCAGCCAGGTTCCGGCAACGCGGCGCGTGGGGTCGGCAAAGCCGAGCGCGTTCAGGTTCACGCCGGCGCCGACCCAAGGGTTGCCCCCATAGGATTGCCCGTCGATCACATGCTTGCCCGCGCCCAGTTCGCTGTGACCGAACCCGTGTTCGATCCCCAGCGCACCGCGCATCACCCCCTCGCTGACCAGCGCCACGCCGATGACGCGGCCGCCGGGGCTTTCGATTTCGATGGTATCGCCATGGGCCACGCCCGCACGGCGTGCGTCGTGGGTGTTCACCATCACCGGGTTGTTTGGCTTGATCATCCGCAGCCGGTCCAGCCCCGCCGAATAGGAGTTCATCATGTTCGACTTGAACGAGAACGCCAGCAGCGGCCAGTCATCCTCGGTGAACACGTCGCGCATCGGTGTGCCGTCCGACAGTGCGGCGCGGCGGAATTCGGGCACACCGCGGTGGCGCCGCCCGGTTTCGCTGTCGATGGCGGTGCCGACATCCTCATTGTAAAGGCACAGCGTCCGCGCCCAGCGATTGCCGAGCTTTTGGCCGTCATAAGCCTGATCGAAGGTCTGGAACCGCCCGCCGCGCGAATAAAGATGCGCGACCGCGCCGCGTTCCTCGACCGGCAGCGTGGCGTCGATTTCGGGCATCAGACGGGCAATGCCGCCAAGCGCTATGTCCTCCGTGCTGGCATCGGGCAGCCTTTCACCCTGATAGGCCACGTTGGCCGCGGCGCGAAGGAAGAAATCCTCGGCCCGGTTCAGGTCATGGGCGAGACCATCCGCCCCCTGGATTGTGCCTGCACCGAAACCGGCAAGGTTCAGCCGTTTGGCCACGGCAATAAAGAAGCTTTCCATGCTCACCGGATCGCCCTCGGCGGTTCTGGCCTGGCGCGGCTCGACCACGGGCCAACAGGCGGTCGTCATCTTGGTCAGGTTGCCCGACCACGCCCCGGTAAAACCCCAGACCTCGTACATCACAGAGTCCGGGAAGATATAGTCGGCGTAGCGATTGGTTTCGTTGATGAACCCGTCGATCGACACGTAAAGCCCCAAGCGTTTCGGATCGGCCAGCTTGTCGGCGATCAGGTTGTTGAGCCCGGCCTGTCCATATAGCGGGTTTGCCATGACGCCGATCACCGCCTTGATCGGATAGGGATAGCCATCGAGCGCCGAGGCCAGATGTTCGGTCAGCACCGGCGGGGCCAGCTTGCGCCACGGAGCGTTGGATGGGTAGGGGTTCTCGCCTGCCGCGACACGGCGCTTGTATTCCGACGATTTTTCGTAAGGAAAGCGCGAGCGCGACAGGAATACGCCCTTGGGTTTGCGCATGCCGTCGAATTTGGCCAGGTCATAACGCGGCCCGTCGCCGAAGCCGTTGAAGCTGCCGCCGCCATGGGCCGCGCCGCCCTTGTGGTTCATGGAGCCAGCCAGAAGGTTCAGGATCTGGATGCCGAAGGCCGCGTGGAACCCGGTGGCCGACATCATGCCGCCATGGCAATCGACCACGCCGCGTCGGCCTGCGGCCTTGAAGCGCTGCGCGATATCGACGATCCGCGCCTGCGGTATGCCGCATTCCGCAGCCAGATCAGCCAGCGAATGCTCCTGCGCCGCTTCGCGCAGGATCAAAAGACTGGACCGGACGGCAATTTCAGTGCCATCGGGAAGTGTGACCGTGTCATCGACGAACAGATCGCCCCGCCCCGTGGTGTCAGCTGCGGTCAGCATGCCCTGCGCCATGACCATCGGACCATCCTGTGGCGTTTCCGGTTCGGCAAGGCCCAGGTCGGACTTGCGCAGGAAACGGCCCTGTCCTTCGTGACCCTCCTCGGTGATGACCAGGTGCGTTGCGTTGGTATGGCCCACCTCGCCCGCCGCATCGGCCGCGGCCTGCGACGGCAGGGCCAGAAAATCGGCGGCAAAGCCATCGTTTTCCAGCAGCCAGCGGATCAGCGCCATGGCCAGCGCGGAATCCGTGCCGGGGCGCACCGGCACCCAGTTCGACCCGCCGGCCGAATTGGTGACGGAGGCGTTCAGCGCCGGGTCCACCACCACGTAATCCAGACCCTTGGCGCGGGCATCGGCGATCATGCGACCCTGCCGTTTGAAGGGGTTGCCCGCCTGGCTAGGCGCGGTGCCGATGAACAACGCGAATTCGGCGTTGGCGAAATCAGGCTTGGTATGGGCGTTCTTTTCCAAATCGTTCATCACCGCGCCCGCGCCCATGCGAAAGGCCAGGCCGCAATAGCTGCCGTGGTGGCCATAGTTGCGCGTGCCGAAGGCGTTGAAGGCAAAGCGTTTGAGCAGGGCGGAACGCCCGTAATCCGTGGCCTCCATCACCAGCAGCTGGTTGGTCTTTGGCCCCAGTTCGGGTGCCTCTGGGTCAAGCGGCGTATCGTAATCGTTGAGCGCGCGCAGACCTTCGACGGTCCCTTCGCCGAACAGATCGCCGCCTTCGCAGATCTCCTCGATGGCCTGTTCGAAGGGGACGCTGCGCCATTCGCCCGACCCGCGCGGCCCGACCCGTTTCAACACGTTCAGAACGCGGTGGGGGCTGGTGATCTGTGCAATCATCGCGTTGCCCCGCGCACAGGCGGTCGAGCGGTGCTTTTGCCCGTTCTCGTTCAGCCGAGAAACAAACCGCAGGGCATCGGCTACCGGCACTTCCTGATCCAGATGCGCGTCCGAGGACAGCGGATGATAGGGGTTGCCGCGCACGTTCAGCACGGTGTCGGTAGCATTGTCGATCCGCACGCGGATCCCGCATTTGGTCGTACAGCCATAGCAGACGGTAAAGGCCAGGCGCTGATCCTCGTTGATCTCCAGATCGCCGCTGGCCGGGTCCACGCGGTATTCCGGCGTGGGTGCGTTGCCATAGATGGGATGCGCGGGCTTTTCGCCCGCACTGCCTGTGATGCCCCGCGCCATACGCGCCAGCGGCTCGGAATAACCGGCGGCAAAGGTGGTGGCCCCGGCGACGGCAACGCCGCCCTGCAACAGTCTGCGACGCGTCTTATCCATGAGAAGGCACTCCGTCTGAAGGTTTGGAAACGGGGACGGTAGAGGGCCCGTCAAGGGCCGCCCGCCAAGGCACGAATATCTCGATCAGCATCAGCACCGTCAGCCACAGGGCAAAGGCACCGATGATCCCCAAAAGGCCCATCGACCCCATGCCCAACTGGTATTCGCTGAAACCCGCGGTCTGGCGCTGCACCGTCTGCACGTTCATCAGAACGGCCCAGCGGAACATCCACGCGGTATGCAGGGCAAGCAGGCCGAAGACCCACCCCAGGCCCCGAATGCCCGGCCGCATCAGCAGTGCCAACACACCGAGGAACAGTACGCCCCCCGTGGCCACCGCGCGGAAGGTCATCGCGCGCCAATCGGGGTTACCCTTGACCGAGTCCAATGCGGCCGCAACAGATGGGTCGGCTTGGGTCAGCCCTACCGCGAACCACAGCGCCGCGGTGATGCCCGCCAAGATGCAGGCCACTAGCAAAACACCAAGCAACTGACGCGACACCGCGCGGCTGGGGGATACGACGGGCGTCTGGGGTGCCGTTGCCAGTTCTGCGGCACGCATGCCGGAAAACCGGTCCAGAACCAGCAGCATACCAACCGATCCGATCAGACCCGTCGCCACAAACATCACCGGCAGGAAATCGGTGTGCCAGAGCGGACGACCCTTCAGAACGGCGATCTCGTAACCGGTATAGAGCGCCATTCCCAGCGACGCGGCGAAGGCACCCAGCCCCGTCAGCACGATCAGCCAGCGCGGGCTGTCCCAATGGCCCAGCGTCGCTACACGCGCCACCCAACCAACGATACCCCGTTCGCCGCGCCAATCCTGCATGGGTTCACGCCAGACCAGCCAGGCCAGCCCGATGGTCAGTACCACGAAAACTGGCAGGATCAGCGATCCGATCGACATCCAGGACCAAGGCGTGAAATGGGCGTAGAAATGCCAGAACCGTAGCGGCTGATGCAAATCCGCGAGTAGCGACACAGGGGCTGCGATGGCGGTCGTAACCGCCCCCACCAGCGCCAGCCGCGCTATGGGTTTCCAGCGGTTCACCCCAAAGACCGCGCCGGGCAGTGCCAGCCAGAGCGAAGTGTAGGCCAGCGCCACAAGGAAGAAATACTCGACCGCGCGCGGATACCAGGCGATGCCGTAACGCGGTGCGATGATCTCAATGCTCTCCATATTCATACCCCAGTTCTGCCCCTGCGCTGTCGCGCACATCCCAAAGGCCCGGCGCCGCTTGCGGCCGGTCGATGAACCGTTCATCCATGCCGAGATAAAACACATGCGGCACCGTGTTCTTGTCCGGTTGCAGTACCTTCAATTCGTCGCGGTGCTCTTCGATCATCCGGCTGATCTGGCTGTCGGGATCCATGATGTCGCCGATAATCCGCGCACCGCCGACGCAGGATTCGACACAGGCGGGCAACAACCCCGCCTCAAGCCGATGGGCGCAGAAAGTGCATTTGTCGGCGACCTGTGTGCGGTCGTTGATGAACCGCGCGTCATAGGGACAGGCCTGTACGCAATAGGCGCAGCCGACACAGCGGTCGGCATCCACGACGACGATGCCATCCTCGCGCTGGAACGTGGCCTGCACCGGGCAGACCGGCACGCAAGGCGGGTTGTCGCAATGGTTGCACAGCCGCGGCAGCATGAATTGTGCCAGATCGCCAGTCTCCTCGTTTTCGACCTCGTATTGCGACACGATGGTGCGAAACTTGCCTAGAGGCGCTTCGTTTTCGATATGACACGACACAGTGCAGGCCTGACAGCCGATGCACTGGCGCAGATCGATCAGCATGGCATAGCGTTTGGCGGCATCCCCATCCCGGCGCGGCGGCTGGTCGTTGATACCGGCCTGCGCAACACTGGCCAGCGGCACGAAGGCTGCACCCGCGGTGATCCGCGCGGCCTGCGCCATGAATAGGCGACGTGCAAGATCCATTGGAGACCCCCTTCACAAGATGAACCACGGCTTTGGTCCGTTGCTATGTCGGGAATGGTCTAGACCAGTTGGACACCACGGGAGTTGATCTGGAGCAAGTGACGGAATGTAAGTCTAAAACGGTCGTTTCCGCCGGTGACAGAAACGTTGAGTTTTGGCGTATGCTGCTTTGCGGAGAAGGTCCGGTTCGAGCCCTTTCTACTCATTCGATGGCATGGCGGGCTCGGGTAGCTCTGGCATGGGACCTCGTTCGAGGTAGGTGCCGAGGACGACATAGCTGTGGGTCGAACGCACTCCCTCGATGTCCTGTATTCGCAAGAGGAGCTGTTCCAGACCCGCGGGACCATTGCAACGGAGCTTCAGGATCAGACTGGTGTTCCCGGCAACTGTATGAATCTCCTCTACATCCGCCAGATCGCGCAGTGCTTCGATCGGAGCCGTCATGCCCCAACCCTCGGTCATGACATGAACGAAGCTAAGCAGCGGGCATCCGATCTTTTCGCCATTGAGCTGCGCGACGGTTCGGCGGATGATGCCATCGCGCCGAAGACGCTTTACGCGCTCATGCACCGCGGGCGGAGACAGATGAACCGCCTCGGCAAGCTGTGCATACGAGCGATCCGCGCGCTCAGCCAAGAGCCTTAATAGCATTCGGTCGACCCGGTCGAGGCCGGAAGGATGAGAGGCCGGCCTTCGAATATTGTTCGTTTCTGTCACGCCAATCCCCACAACGTCTTGAATATACGACAGCTCAATCTGACTATACCGTATGTCATACATAGAAAATTGGAAAATGCAGAACAGAATTCTACTTGGCCTCCGCGTTCCATCCCTCCTGATGGGGGTGATGATGGTGGGGGCGAACTCCTTCGTTCTCAGCCCAATCCTTTCCAACGTTGCGGCCGATCTCGATGCATATCCCGCGCAGGTGGCTTGGGCGATTTCTGCTTTTGGTGCGGCCACCGCTCTCTCCGCGCTTGCCTTTGGCACGGTGATCGACAGATGGCCCGCCGGTCAGGTTCTCGCTGGCGGGGCGCTCGTTCTGGCCTTGGCGCAGGCTCTGAGCGGCTTGAGTTCCGGGTGGGTCTGGCTCTGCGTCGCGCAGGCCATTGCCGGTCTGGCAACCGGCGTCCTGCTGCCCGGTGCCTATGCGACCACCGCCGCGACCGCGCCCGAGGGTCGGGCACCCGCCCGGCTTGGCTTCGTGCTGACAGGATGGGCGATCTCTCTGGTGCTGGCAGTGCCGACGGCGGCATTCGTCGCAGAGCAATCGGGGTGGCGGATGGTCTACGCCTTGCTATGTGGGACATCCTTGGCAACGGCGGGGTGTCTCTTCATGACATTGCCCCGTGTACACAATGCGATGTCTGGCCCGATCGGCCCCTTGGAGGCTGCCAAACTCCCGGGGGTGCCGACGTTGCTGGTGATCATGTTCGCCTACATGACGGCATTCTACGGCAGCTTCGCATTCTACGGCGAGGGCTTGCGCCAAGCCTTTGGCATCAACGCCCAAGGCGCCGGCCTGTTCGTTCTGGCCTACGGACTTGGTTTCGGTGCCGCCGGTATCGGGTTGGGCGTTTTGGCACCACGAATTTCCAGAGGCTATGTGCTCTCGATCTTTGTCTGCCTTGCGCTGAGCTACGGTGGATGGCGCTCCGCACTGACATCTCCGGTTCTGGCGTTTTTGGCTGCCATTGTTTGGGGCGGGTTGAATCAACTGGGCCTGAACGCCCTTGTGATTTCCCTGAACCGGAAGGCGCAAGCCGCGCGCGGCGCAGTGATGGGTCTCAACAGCGCTGTCACCTACTCGGCTGTTTTCGCGGGGCCAGCGTTCATGGGGCCCGTCTATGCCGCTTTGGGGTTCGCAGGCGTCACCACCGTGGCAGCCGTATCCGTGTCCATCGGCGCGTTAATTGCCTGGAAGGACCTCTGAGCTGCAACGTCAGCTTCGTCCGCACACCGGACACAAACCCCCTGCCAGAAGCTGTGGGGCAAAAACGGTGGATTTTGTCGCCCTTGGAGCGGCGGCTGTCGCCGACATCCCGCCACGGCGGTCGAAATCAGATTTGGTGTGCGCTTGAGGATAGAGTGGTGGAAGATGAAGCCTTGAGCCCTTCTACCTGCACATGCGTTGCTCAGGATCCAATCGCGTAAGTTCACCGAGCGATCATGTTCATCTGTACCGTTCTGAGATGGGTGCGCATTGCCGCCTCTGCGTCATCAGCGAGGCGCCGCTCGAGAGCTCGAATAATCTCTTGATGCTGCTCGCAATAGATCTGCCGCCTCTCTGGTGAGAAAGATCTTTGCTTCAACTCGTACCATGACGGCTGCTCCCTGAGCGTGCCGAGAATTGCGTGAATCTCACGTAGCAGACTGTTGCGGGTGCAGGAGAGGATAAGCCGATGCAAGGCAGCATCCCACTCCTCGAACTCGAGCATTGTGGCGGCCGCGACACCATGCTCATGGACCTGCCGGATCTTCTCCAGATCACCCGCGCTCGCATTTATGGCAGCAAATGCCGCAGCAGAGGGCTCCAGCAGGACGCGCAACTCCATCATGTCGGCCGGCGAAGCGCCATGCATGCGCTGCGTGCTCTCGAGGATCGGATCAGAATGCGGCAACTGGCGTTGTCAACTTAACTCGCTGGCGCCGAGGAAATGGCCTGTTTTGGAGCGTCAGATGCTCGCGGCGCCCTTCCAAGCGTCGAAGGCTTCGATTCGATGATAGCGTGTTGCGTTTGCGGAACGGCGGCTGGCGGGAACTGAGAAACGGTTTCGGACGGCAGTGTGGCAGGCTACAAACCGTTGCAACCCGCCCGGAGAGCGAAATCCTTGCATGCAACGCTCTCGTTTTCGAAACGGTAGATGGCTGTTTTCCGCCCTGTTGTTCAAGCCCTTGTGGGAACGATGTTCGAGACCGGATGCGACTTCACGTTTGGCCGCTCCGTAGGATCGCAGCTTGTCTGTGACGATCCGTTTGGGCAAGCCAAACCGCTTGATCAGCGCCTTCAAAAGACGCTTTGCGGCACGCTTGTCGCGTCTGGATTGCAGGATTTCCTCCAGAACAAGCCCGTTCTGATCGACCGCGCGCCAGAGCCAGAACTTCCGCCTCGATATCGTTACCACAACCTCATCGAGATGCCAGATATCGCCGGGACGGGCCTGGCGTCGACGCAAATTCCGGGCAATTTGAGGGGCAAATTTCGCCGCCCAACGCCGGATCGTCTCATAGGAAACGTCGACGCCACGGTTCAGGAGCATTTCCTCGACCTCGCGTAGGGAGAGGTTGAAACGCACATAAAGCCAAACCGCGTGCGTGATGATCTCTGGCGGAAAACGGTGGCGCTTGTAGCTGACAGTCGTACTCATGCGTAGCAACTACGAAAAATATCCAACGCTGCCAACGGACCCGTGTTAACGTGACAATTCCCCGCCTGACCATGCTGGATGGTGGTTATGCGAGCTTGGCCATCGGCCTGATGAGCGCGCTGCTGTTGGCTTTCTGAAAGGCGCGGCGGCGCGTGTGCTTGCGTGCGACCACGGCCCGGGATGCTGACAGATGCGCCACTTTCAGGACCTGACCTTGGCCGGCTTGCGGTCAGCGCTTGTGCGGCTTGCCTGTCGACAGGCGCGGGCCTAGGAATATGCATGCTCACATCTCCGCAGATCGTCGCCAGACAGGCATCGGATATCGCGATGACGCCCGAGTTGCGGCGCGCGATCGGGTTGTTGAAGCTGACCAACACGCAGCTTTCGGCAGAACTCGCGCGTGAGGCGCGGAAGAATGCTGCGCTCGCGTTGCAGATGCCGGCACCCGACATCGTGCTTGGACTCTTTCGCCCGGCGTCGCGAAGGCCTGCGCCTCCGGCCATCCGGGGCATGGGGGG